>JAAHFN010000072.1 GCA_010672965.1 Oscillatoria sp. SIO1A7 | reverse complement strand
AAAAAAGGGAAAAAAATCCCGAAAAAGCAAAGACAGTCGTCTGCTTGAAATCAATTTTTATAGTTTTTTGTGCCTTCTCAGCTTCTCCTTGGATGCTGGGTCAGTTCTCGTTAGTCTAAACTCCAGTCAAAAGTCAAAAGTCAAAAGTCAAAAGTCAAAAGTCAAAAGTCAAAAGTCAAAAGTCAAAAGTCAAAAGTCAAAAGTCAAAACTCTCCCGTCAAGGGCGCTGCCGTGGGTGGCAGCCTGCGCCTAGTCTGGGTCAGCATCATCAGCGGATCGCCAATGGTGGTGATTTTCCAGGGAGAGAAGTTGAGCTGGCGGGCTGAAATTAGAAATGGAGCCGAGAGCAGCAGGCGTCTGGTCATTAAAGTAGGCGTGATAAAGGCAGATAAATAAGGTTCGTGGACGCTGCCGACATAAGCATAAGCGCCTTTTTCCAGCCATCTTCCGGCTATGGTGTTTGGGTCGTCGGGGGTGGTGGCCGACCAACTGTGAATGAAGTGAATCGCTGCGGGGGTGAGGAGTTTGGGAATGTCTCGCACGGAACCATAGCGATCGCCGCCAACAGCAAATGAGTTTGGCATACCTTTGGAGTTAGTAAAGATCAAATCAAAGTTAAATCCCTCTGCTGCAAGCTCGCGCCAAGTTTTCTGGCTCGCTTCAGGTCGCTGCACTACTTTCACTTTAAACCCGACTTTATTAAAATAGTATTTGGCAAGGCCGACAGCGTAATCGTTCCAGGGTTCTTCCGGGGGATAGCTGTCATAAAACAATACATTGTCGGGGTCGAGGAATATAGAACACATGGCCTGATAAAGACTGCGCTCCGCAGAGCCATATATCCAGCCGATCGCCGCCCAGCGCTCCCCATTCTCGTGCCGCCCCAAACCATCGGTGACTGCCCAATCTTGTTTGGGGTTTTGAGGAGACTCGTATTTAACAGCAAGTTGGCGGACAATCGTCACGGTATCTATCTCATCCCCTAGCTGGCGATAGGAATAACCCGTCTTGGCAACTGCTCCTTCCACTTTTTTTTGCAGGTTTTGCCATTGCTTGGGACTGAGGCTATCGTTCGGCTTGCCAAAAAAATCTGGCAAAAAGACCAAAGGTTGACCCCAAGCAGCAGCTAAGGCAACTGCCGCAGGCCATGCCGGATCTTTTGCCGAAGCGATCGCCACTCCCGGAGGTTTCCAGCCGAGTTGCGCCCAAGTTTCTTGCAAAGAAGCAAAATCCTCTGCATTCCAGGTAGAGGCAACCGCCGCTTGGGCAGCGGAGCGCCGTTCCTCTCCCTCGGGCAAAGGTTCGGTAACTGCAGGCAAGCGAATTGTTTCCTTGGGCTCGAAGCGCCGCAAGAAAATGGGCGTGTAGCGATCGTCTTCAATGAGAATCGGCCAACGGCCGTCCAAGCTCCATTGTTGTATTGCCTTGAGAAATGTGGCCTCGTCGGGAACCAGGACGACGCGATCGACGGTGGGAATGCGAGACCGGAGAATTAGCATGCGCATACCCAGCTTAATTGGCCAGGGTTCTTTTTCGACAGCGGTCGTGACGATAAAGCTTCCTTTTTTTTCTGGCTCCGAACGGACTACAAATAACCCTAGCAAAAAGGCAAAGACTAGCAGAATAAAAGACGAAGTTCTACTCATTAGTAGTATTTTACACAAAAAAAGAGCGATATATAGCGTTTCTCAAATTGGTGTAATGAACGAAAACGTAGGGGCGACAGCATCGCGAGCGACTATCTCTGCTGTATAACGGGGATTCTCATATTGGGATATTGCATCCCCCAGGCACCTTACATCAAGCGCGAGAACTGCTATAGCAGTAAGCAGTCGGTTGTCAGCAGTAGGGGCGTTTCGCGCTGTCTCGACATGAAAGGCAACGCATAGCCCAAGGAGGGCATACGGCCGGAAAGCCCAAACGGCGGTTTTTAGGGCGAACGGCCGTTAGTAGGGCGAAATTGGGCCGAGAGCTTCTAGCTACAAGCCTAGAGCGTTAATAAAAGTACATATTATGGAGCCGGATCTAAATCCTGTGTCAACATTAATAATAAGAATCTCCCGGCAGGTGCAAGAGCCCGCGAATACCTTTCTCTAATAAAGGTTAATAACTCAGGGACCATGTGGATGGTAGGGTGGTGTAGGGTGTAGGATCCAGGAACCAGGGAAACTTCATATTCCCGACCGCTTTCCGGAGCTGGAAAGCCCTACGGGAACGGAAGAAGGCCAGAAAGCCAGGAAAGCAGAGAGCGCAGGCTATCTCTGTCGGAAAGTTGCCAAAATTTGTCAGAGGCCAGCAAAGGTTATGAACGAGATACCAGATTTTTTGAAGCAAGGTTATCAAGCGCTCCGAGAACTGCGACGCAATGAGGAAGGGGGGCGCGTTATCTACCAGGCCAGAACGGTAAATCTAGACCAAGAAGTTGCTATAGAAGAGTACCGTTTTGCCTTGGCCGAGACGAGCCGCGAGGCGTTCAAAGCTTATCAACGCCTTCTGGAAATGCTGCAAGGGATAGATAGCCCCGGGTTACCCCTATACTTAGATGCTTTTGAAACCGCTTCTGGTTTTTGCTTGGTGCGAGAGTACATTAAGGCACCATCCCTAGCAGAACTACCGGAGCTGAAACCAAAGGCGATCGCGCATCTAGCCCTATCCGTCTTAGAAACTTTGGTGGAACTGCAAAATAGCAGCCCTCCTATAGTCCATCGCAACATCTGTCCGGAAAGTATTTTAGTAAAACAGAGCGATCGCGACTTTCGCGTCACCCTAGTAGATTTTGGTTTGCCAGCTTTTGGCGAAGAAACATCCGCTAGCAGTATAGTTCCGGGCATTCCGGGTTTTGTACCGCCAGAAGCTCTGTTTCAGAAACCCCTATCTAGAGCATCAGACTTATATAGTTTGGGCGCTACCCTGATTTGCTTGTTTACCGGCACCCCCTCGACGGAGATTGGCAACCTAATCGATGACAATTTACAGTTAAATTTTCAAGCTCAATTGAGTCAGATCGAGCCCGCTTTAATCCCTTGGCTCGAAAAAATGGTATCGGCCAATGTCAAAAAGCGCTATGAAAATGCGACGGCGGCCAAGGCAGCTCTAGAGCGGATTTTAGCAGGGGTTGGCCTTGGCCAAGGCGCCAAGAGCGATCGCGATCGCGCCAGCACCAAGGCAAACAATTCAGGCAACTCAGACAATATAGCTCGACTGAGAATACCGGCGGCTCCATTGCGGCTGGCCTCCTTGGGGGCGATCGTATTCCTGAGCATGAACTTTATCACTTCCTGTCAGGGCGGTCCGGTAAAAAGATTGCTGGCAACTAAAGAATGTAGCGAATGCCATCTGCGCGAGGCTCAGTTGGAAAGTGCCTATCTCGAAGGAGCGAAACTGCAGGGCTCCGACCTGGAGGAAGCCAAGCTACAAAATGCCTACCTGGAAGGGGCAAATCTGGTAGGAGCAAATCTGCGCAGCGCCGATCTAGAGAAGGCCAAACTCGAAGGTGCCAATATGGAGGGCAGCAAGCTACAGGGAACAAACTTGCATGGCGCTAATCTGGATGAAGTTAATCTCCAAGGCGCTAATTTGGAAGGAGCTAATCTGCAAGGAGCAGAACTCAAGAATGCCAAGCTCGAAGGAGTCAATCTTAAAGGGGCGAATCTGGAAGGAGCGAATTTAGAAGGAGCCAATCTGGAGGGCGCTATTCTGGAGCGGGTGAATCTGGAAAACGCTATCCTAATAAGAATAAACCTAGAGCGGGCTGACCTGCGCAATGCCAAGTTGAGGTCGGCCAAGTTGGAGAGCGCTAATTTAAAAGATGCCAAGCTCGAAGATGCCGACCTGAGAGAGGCCAACTTGATGCGATCGCATCTTAAGGATGCCAAGCTCGAAGATGCCACTCTGGAAAAAGCCAATCTGGAAGATGCCAATCTGGAGGGCGTGAAGCTCGAAGATGCCAATCTGGAAGAAGCCAATCTGGAAGGGGCGAATCTAGAGGGGGCGAATCTAGAGGATGCTTACTTGCGGGGAGCCGACTTGAGCAATGGCAACTTACAAAGAGCGAAGCTGGAAGGGGCGAATCTGGAAGGGGCGAATTTAGAGGATGTTAATTTGGAAGGGGCACATTTGGGGAATGTCAATCTTAAAGATGCGAACCTCAAAGGGGCTAAGCTCGAAGGGGTTAACCTCAAAGATGCCAATCTAGATGACGCGAAGATAGAAGATGCTAAGATAGAAACCCCCCCAGAAGAAACGACGCCACCGGAGCCAAGCCAGTAAGCTTTCAGCTTATGCGCTCCGCGCAGGCTGCGCCAACAGCTTTCAGCTCTCAGCTTTCAGCTCTCAGCTTGAGTGGCAAGCGGATTTGATGTAATTTGGAAACAACGCCTATTTCCCGCAGCGCCAGATCCCCCCAACCCCCCTTAAAAAGCTTAAAAAGGGGGGCTATATTCTTGATATTCTTGAGCCCCCCTTTAAAAAGGGGGGTTGGGGGGATCTGGCGCTGGAAACAAACAGATATTTGTCCCAGGGCTGCTCCCTACGAGATCGCTCTAATTTTTGATTTTGGCGAAGGTATTGTTTAACCGGACTTGATATAATTGCTATAGCACTACCCATTCAAATTATATCAAATCCGGTTAATCTCTCATAAATGAATCCCGTAGGGGCGGGTTGGGCGGCCGGGGCGGGCACGGGGGCACCGCCCCTACAAACTGTGACTGTTTAACCGGATTTGATATTATATAGGACAATTTACAATACCGCCAAGGCTATAATTGGCAATACTCAGAAGCTGACTGCTGACTGCTGACTGCTGACTGCTGACTGCTATATATGAAAAACTATCCAAACTTTGAAAAAAAGGGCTATAAAATCCTGCGCGAACTAGGGCGCAACCGGGAAGGAGGGCGCGTTACTTACTTGGCATCAGCCCTAGAGTCGGAGCAGCAAGTAGTTATCAAAGAATTCCGCTTTGCCCGAGTGGAATCGAGCTGGACGGGATGGAAAGCTTGGGAGCGGGAAATAGAAGTTTTGGGACAGCTTTCCCATCCGCGCATACCCAAGTATCTAAATTCTTTTGAAACTTCAGAGGGCTTTTGCCTAGTTCAGGACTATAAAAATGCCCCAGCTTTAGCCCAAGTACGAGGTTTTAGTCCCGAGGAAATAAGGCAAATAGTCCTGTCGGTTTTAGAAATCTTAGCTTATCTGCAAAGTCGCACGCCTCCAATCGTCCATCGGGATCTAAAACCAGAAAATATTTTAGTAGAGGATAGGGGGTTCGGGCAAAATGTTGGCAAACAGGCTTATCTAGTTGATTTTGGCTTGGCTCGGATAAAAGGAGGAGAAGTGGCGGTGGAGAGCTTGGCCGCTGGAACTCCAGGTTTTATGCCGCCAGAAGAAATATTCAATCGATCTCTGAGCGCAAAGTCAGATTTATATAGTTTGGGGGCGACGACGATTTGCTTGCTAGCCGGGATACCTTCGGTGGAGATTGGCAATTTCATCGATGACGATTATCGCTTCAATCTCCAAGGGTTAGGGGAACTTCATCCCCGCTTTGTGGCATGGCTGGGGAAAATGGTCGCTCCGAATCCCAAGGATCGCTATGCTAATGCCAAGAAGGCGATCGCAGCACTCGAAGCAATACCCTCTGTGACTCGCCAGAGATGGCAGAGTAAAATGAGAGATATTTTCCAGAAAAAATCGGCAATTCTGCGCCAACTAATTGCTTTCGGTTTTGTCGCGGCTACGGGTGCAATGGCGATCGCTTTCTGGCTGAATCGTCCTTCTGGGCAATTGCTATCTAAAAGAAAATGTCCTCGCTGCAATCTCGAAAATGTCAATCTGGAAGGAGCCAATCTTGGAGGAGTCAACCTACAAGAAGCCAACCTACAGGGAGCTAAGTTAGCGGAAGCGAAGTTGTGGGGTGCAAACCTCAAAGGAGCAAACCTCAAGCAAAGCGAACTTAACAGTGCCAATCTGGAAAATGCCGATCTCAGGGAAGTGGCTTTGGCAGATGCTTCTTTAATAGATGCCAATCTGGAAGGAGCCGACCTTGAGGGAGCCGAGTTGTTGCGCGTTAATTTAGATAGTGCCAATCTCGAAGATGCTACTCTCTCCCGAGTTTCGCTCCTTGGCGCTCGCTTCCACCGGGCGAATCTAAGGGGCAGTAATTTATATGAAGCCAACCTCGAAGGGGCAAATCTAGAAAATACCAATTTAGCCGGCGCATCTCTAGAAAATACCGAGCTGAAAAATGCGAAACTCAATGGGGTCGATCTCCAGAGCGTGCAGATGAAAGGAGCCGACTTGGAAAATGCCAATCTGGAGAGAGCGACTTTATCCCAGCTCCAGGATGCTAACCTCAAGGGCGCTAATCTCCAAAATGCCAATCTCCAAGATGCCGACCTGTGGAAAGCGAATCTGGAAAATGCCAATTTGGAGGGAGCGAATTTGGCCAATGCTAATCTTGCCGGAGCCAATCTGGTTGGGGCGAATCTGGACAATGCAAATCTGGAGGGAGCAAACTTGAAAGGGGCAAAGCTAGAGGGGGCGAGTTTTGGCGATGACAGCTAAGACTAGCGAAGACCAAAATACGGCGATCGCACCGCCTGGTGTCGCTGTGGGGTGTGAGGTGGTGGGGCGATCGGTTCCAAATTCTGTGGGTATTTAACTCTATACTGGACTGTCCGCATTAAAATTGTAGGGAGCGGTTGAGGAACGAAACCCAACGTAGCGATTGGTATAGTTGGGTTTCGTTCCTCAACCGCTCCCTACATTCACACACAATTTTAGCCTTGCCAAAGCACTACAATTTGCGTAAGTCCTAATAAAATAGAAAATTATATTATAACTGATTATTGGACCCTATGGAAAACTCAAATGTTGTTTCCATCATTACATGGGCGATTAATGTCGTTCGCGCCTATGCAATAGCAGGTCTTGTTTTTGCCGTTCCCTTCGTTATATTCTGGGCTAAGCGACTCGACCATAACGCCAAAGGGAGTGGTCTGGGATTTCGTATCGTCGTCATTCCTGGAGTAGCCGCATTCTGGCCCTTGTTAGCGATTCGGCTCCTACGGGGCAAGACCAAACCCATCGAACGGACGGCGCATCGCGACCTAGCTGCCAAGTATCATATCGAAGCTAATCCCGAAGATATAGCAGTCAGCAATTAGCTTTCAGCTTTGAGCAATTAGCTTTCAGCTTTGAGCAATTAGCTTTCAGCAGTCAGCAATTAGCTTACTACGGATTAAAGTTAGGACAGTTACAAAAGGCAGGGCTGTAGCTGAATGCTGACTGCTGAAAGCCGATCGCTATTGTCCTAACCCGAGCGCTTGCTGCTATAGCACTAGGGATTAAGGTGTTTGACAGTTACAAAACGCGCCTTTTGCTAAAATGGCAGGACTTTAGCTGAATGCTGACTGCTGAAAGCCGATTGCTATATCAATACCTTCGCCAAAACGCAAAAACACCTTATTTTTAGGTTTCTCCCGGGAACGAAACACAATGCGAGGTCTAATACCAACGTCAGATCCCCCCAACCCCCCGATAAATTGGGGGGCAAGAGAGAGATTTAGAGCTTAGCCCCCCAATTTATCGGGGGGTTGGGGGGATCTGACGTTGGGGCAAATAGGCGTTGGTATTGTATATAGCACTAGGGATTAAGGTGTTTGACAGTTACAAGACGCGCCTTTTGCTAAGGCTGAATGCTGACTGCTGAAAGCCGATTGCTATTGCTAGGGCTGAATGCTGACTGCAGAAGAGCTACGCCTGCGCTCTGCGCATAAGCCGATCGCTTGCCGAAGATAATCCCATCCAAGGAGGATAGCGTGATTCTCTCTCGCAGAAAATTCCATTTTTTTTCTTTTATCGCTCTGGGCTGTCTCCTTCCTATCTGTTTTCTAGCTGGATTATTTCTCCGACCCAGCTACGATGCGGTGGAAGACCAGGCAGCCGCCAAGCTATTTGCCAAAGCAGGATTTGCAGCGGCGAGTCCGAAACAACAAGAAGAGGCGATCGCATCCCAAGTTATTGGCGCAGACAAGATCGAATTAAAAGCATCTTCTTTTCGGCAAAAAGACGGCAAAGTAGTTCTCGAAATAGAACCTACCTCTGCCATAGAGTTGGCCGATGTGCTGCTGTATTGGCAAGAGGGAAGCAAGAAGCCAAAGGCGATCGCCAATACATCTATTCTACTCGGAAGTTTGGCAGGAACCTCTCGCCGGAGATTCTCCCTGCCGCCAGGAATTAGCGGCAAAGTAGGCCATATTCTTATCTACAGCGAGGGACAAAAAAAATTAGCGGCGGCAATTCTATTGCCAGCCGAAATGACCGCTCCCTAGTGTTAAGGGAATTCCAAGAAATAAATTACCCAGTTCGTAGGACGCCTGTCCGATGCCCAGAGACAGCCCTTCGACCCTTCGACTCCGCGAGCGGGCGAGCGGGCTCAGGAGGACGCCTGTCCTACGGGGAAGCCAGGGAAAAATATTTATTTGAAATTCCTAACCGATCGCATAAACCTATCCTATAAGGAAAAAAAACCGTGAGTCATGCGTATAAGGCGGTGGGTTGGAACCGCCACAAAATCGTCTATGACATAATACTTTTGGCGTCAGTGGTTCTTTATCTGCTGATTTTTATGACAGTTGCCCAAGCATTCAGCAGCAACATCGAGCTGAGAGGATTGCGGATTCGAGCCTATGGTTCTGCTGCCTTCATCCTGCTCCACGTCATCCTTTCTATTGGTCCGCTGAGCCGCCTCAACCGCCGTTTCCTGCCACTGCTCTACAATCGACGACACATGGGAGTAACCATGTTTTGTCTGGGGCTCTACCACGCCCGGGAGGCTCTAACTTGGTATCACGACTATGGCAGTCTCGACCCCTTAGTAAGTCTGTTAGTCGGTAATGCCCATTATGGGGATTTTATTCGCTTCCCCTTCGAGATTCTCGGATTGCTGGCTTTGACTATTCTATTTCTAATGGCTGCGACCAGCCATGACTTTTGGCTGGCTAACCTGACGGCTCCAGTCTGGAAAGCCTTGCATCAGGGGGTGTATCTGGCTTATGGATTGCTCGTCGGTCATGTGGTTCTCGGCGCAGTGCAGACCAATAAACATCCCTTCCTAACAGTGGCAGTGGGAGCCGGATTGCTCTGGATAGTGACGATTCACCTGATAGCAGGGAGCAGGGAATACAAAAGCGATCGCCAAACCATAAAGGCTAACGAAGAAGGATTTGTGGATGCTTGCAGCGTTACGGAAATTGCCGAGAAGCGGGGCAAGGTGGTAACTATCTCTGGAGAGCGAGTTGCCGTTTTTAAATACGACGGTAAAATAGCAGCAGTTTCCAATGTTTGCATGCATCAAAACGGACCTTTGGGAGAAGGAAAAATTATTAATGGCTGCATCACCTGTCCTTGGCACGGCTACAACTATGTACCCGAGACTGGCGCTTCGCCTCCCCCTTTTACCGAGAAAGTTCCTACCTTTGACGTGAAACTGATTGGGGACAGAATCCTAGTCAAAGCCATTCCCAACCTCCCCGGCACTCGGACAGAACCGGCAGTCATTGGTGAGATCGAATCCGCCTAGCTGCCACCCAAATTCTGTAGGGCAGCCACGCTCCCCTCTGCCCCTACAGCTGCGATCGAGCTGACTGCTGACTGCTGACCGCTGACTGCTATATGAGGAGACAGTGCAATGACCGCAGATAATAACTCTCAAAATACCGACGAATTTTATATTGGCTATGCCAAAATCCCTCCCGGATACAAGAAATTCTTGCTGCAGTTTATTCCCCTGCTGATGCTCGGGATTATCGCTTTTGCCGTAATCGTTCCTATCGTCCACGACCAATTCAATCGAGGAGGTATCAAAGGGAAACAGGAGTTAGAAGGCTTGCTGGTAGCAGAACCCGTTCCGCATCTGCTGGTTCCTCGCCCTGGGAATACTGCTGGGGGAAGCAAGTTTTCTAGCTATCTCTTATCTGGTCCTGGAAAAACAGCTCCAAAGCAACCTATTCTCGATCTTTTAGGTCAGTGGGTCAAGCTCAATGGCACTGTAGTCAGTCGCAATAATATGACTGTAATAGCGGCAAAGGGGGCGGAGGCGATCGCACCCCCAGAAGGAGCCCCCAGGCAACCGGAAGCCGGCAAGTCTCTCGGCGAGTTTTCTCTAGTTGGCGAAATCGTCGATGCCAAATGCTATCCCGGGGTGATGAAACCCGGTCGCACCAAAACCCATCGAGGCTGTGCGATTCGCTGTATCGCTGGTGGAGTGCCAGCCGCCTTCATAGTCGAGAACTCCAACCAGGATGTCATGTATTTTCTTCTGGCCGACAGTCAAGGCAAAGGAGTAAATAACCGGATTCTGGATAAAATCGCCGATCCCATTCGCATTACTGGAGAAGTGATTCAGTACGGCGATTTGTTCGTCCTCCAAGCAGACCCTAAAACATATCAATTTGTAAGTTAGGGTGTAGGGTTTAGGGTGTGGGGTGTAGGGGAATAAAGAGGGAAGACAAGGGAGAAGAGGAAAACAAGGGAAAAATTATTAATACCCTATACCCCACACCCCACGCCCCACACCCTACACCCCACACCCCACGCCCTACACCCTACACCCCACGCCCTACACCCTACACCCCACACCCCACACCCTAAACCATGACCTCACTTTCCATTAGCAACCTAAATCCTAAATTTGCACTGGTTCTTTCTCGGGCGCTGGCGGCCTTGCGACCGGCATTGATTTCGTTCCTAGTGGTTAATGCCATGCAGCTCAGCGGCGGCATTCAGGTGCCCATCTCTTTCTGCAACGTTCTGTTTGTGGGAAACTTATGTGCTTCCATAACAGTGCTGGCTTGGTTCGGCGCTACAGAGATTTTCAACGATTTGCGCGCTTTAAATTGGCGCTTGCTTTTAGGACTGTTTATTGATGGTTGCTTCGCCGCACTCCTATCTGCCCTAATTTTTAGAGGTCTGGAGGTGACGATGGTTACCAATGCCGTACTGCTGGCGAGGCTTGGTCCGGTGTTATACGCGATCGCCGGCGCGCTAATTTTCCGCAAGCCCATACTCAAATGGGAATGGATGGGCTTCTCTCTGATTGTGGTGGGAGTTGTGGCTATAGTTCTGAAAACCAATAACTTTGAAATTAACTTCGGGGATATTTTAATTCTCTGTTCCACCGTGGTTTATGCTTCCTCGGCTATTATAGGCAAGTTTATCCTCTCCAAAGAAACCAAGTTGCGAACCGTGGTATTTACTCGCAATTTAGTCTCGTCGATTGTCTTCGCTATAATAGTCTTCGTTTTGTTTGGCCCGGATCATTTTACCGAAACGTTTGCCGGTCAGCTCTGGATTGTAATGGCGATTTACGCGCTAATTCTGATCGTAATAGCTCAGTTTTTATGGTATGCAGCTCTGAGCAAACTGGATTCCAGAACTGTAGGCAAATGGACGGTGCTATCTCCGGTGTTTGGGGTTACTTATGCGTTTATTCTTAATGGCGAGCGACCCTCGCTAACCCAAGCTATGGCCTTTGTCGTGATTATGGCTGGGGTGGCGATCGCCAGTTTCACCAAGCCACAGCCAAAAGAAATCGCCAGCATCTCAGAAAATGGTACTTCATCCTAATGAAACTCCTGACTATTTGCAATCCTCGAAGCTACGACAAGCCTCTGTTGGATATTCCTATCTTCTATCAGCGCTTGGCGGCTCATCCCCGAGTCGATTTTTTTCATCTTCCCACAGACCGCGTCTTAGACCCGAGAAAGCCAGAAGATAAAATTCCCGTGGCTCCCGTCCGAGGAGAGCTAACCTATGAGGCTTTTCTAGATTTAAACGAATTAGCGAAACCCGAGCGGAGACTAGACCAATTCGATTTAGTCTTTTGCCGAACCCTGAAGCCTTTCCCCCAGGGCTATCTAGACCGGCTCTCTTCCTGGGAGCCGCAGATTAAGTTTGTCAATAGTCCCACCAACAAAAAAGAGCAAATCGAGCCTGATTTTTTGTTGAAAGTTGCCGCCCCTTTCCTGCCGGAAACTATTGTTACCAGCGATTGGCAGAAAGCGCAATCTTTTTTTGAAGCTCATGGCACGATAGTGGCCAAACAGTATAATAGCTGCGGCGGCAGAGGAGTTTTCAAAATTTGGTATCAAAACGGATGCTTCCAGATTGATAACCTTTTGGCAGGCACTCGGGAGTTTGCCAATTTTTCGGCAGCTATGCCTTACCTCCAGGGGGGAAGCAACAAACCCGTGCAGTTTATACGCTATCTGAAGCGAGTCAATGAAGGGGATAAAAGAATCGTGGTCGTAGATGGGGAAATCTACGGCGCTTACATTAGGCGATCGAAAAGCGGACATTGGGTCAATAATGTCAGCGGCGATGGCGAAAGTTTTCTGGCGGAGATTGCGCCGGAAGAAAGAGAGGCTATTGAAGGAACTGTCGAGCATTACCGCAGTCGGGGTTTGTTGACTTTGGGATATGACTTTCTTATGGACGAAGGGGGAACCTGGCGAATCAGCGAAATTAATGCTGGCAATGTCGGCGGCTTTGCTAGATTGGAGCTGCTAAGCCAGCAACCCGTGATGGAGCGATTAATTTCTTGGTTGGTTGGGTTTGCTAGTTCTTAAGGAAAGAGCTAGTAATAGCAAATTTGGGAAAGCGATAACTTATAGATAGGACTTACGCAAATTCTAGAAATGCAAACCTAAATGTAGGGGCGATTTCGCGCATTACCCCTACCAGACATAGGGGTAATGCGTAAGTCCTGATAGAATTTTTCAAATTGATATGAAGTTGTTTGAGGCTCCCGAAAGCTTACGGAAAACAGCAGTAATTTTCCCCAGACCCCACACCCCACACCCTACCTTTAGGCCGATCGCTTCGCTGCCAATAGCGCGGTATTAAACGCTGTCAAATTTGCCCGTAGCTCGTTTTTTTCGCTTAGGCGATAGTAGCCGCAGCATAAAGCAGTCTGTTCTTTGGACAAGGGTCTAGGCGATCGCGAGAGTTCTTGCATTTTTTGAAGCAGCACTTTTCCGGCAAGCGGTTGGCGCGCAGCATTCGCTGGCAAATCAGATGGATAATAAGACCAAAGCGGTCCTGGCTTTAGTTCGAGGAGCATATTATAAGGCGCAAACAATTCCCAATAGGACAGGTCTGAGTCGCCCTCAAGGTCTGGGAAAACCGTTAATTTGTAGCCGTTGCTAAATTCTACGGCCAGCACCAAATCCGGGTAGCGAATTTTAAAGGCGGCGATCGCTCCACCCTCAATTGCTTTGATTGTCTGCTTGACAATTTCTGAGTCCTCCTCGGAACTCGCCATCTTTTTACCGAGGTATTCCAGGCTCCAGTCCGAGCCCCGCGTGCCCAGTATCCACGCCCCTTTTTCCCTACCGGCGGCCGTACCGTGCGACGCAGGAATTCTCGCTCCGATATCGAGACTCAGTTCGTCTCCATAGCTAAGGCCGGCTTGCCAGCAGGATTCTCCCATAATTCCGCTGGCTATTTTTCTGAGTTTATCTAAGTCTCCATCTTGGGTGATTATTTTTTGGAGGATAATAGGATTTAACGTTTCCATAGATCTATTTTTCACGATGCCCAATGCCCAATGCCCAATGCCCAATGCCACCTTAATTGCCAGCGGTTTGGCTAGCGGCAGCCAATTCTCCAACGGAGACGCGATCGCGATTTTCCGTTGGAGACGCTCCCAGCAATGGCGTGATGTCTATTCCCTTCCAATCTTTGAGAAATTCACAAATAACTTCAGGAGTCAAGTCTTTACCCCGAAAAAAATCAAATTGCTTGGTATGGACGTTGAGGAAAAAGTGCAAGATGTTGCAATGGTCTTTTACTCCAAACGGGCAATCGCCGTACTTCCAGTTATCTGCACTAGCCGCGTAGTCAGCAATAGCTCTCAGCGCTGGTTCTATTTCCACTCTATGTCTTTCGCACAAATCCAGCAAGACAAAAGGCTCTTCTGCAATTTCGCAGAAAATCTGTATCGCTTCGCAGGGAAGATTGGAGGGTTGGCGCGTTACTGCGACCAGAGATGTACAAATTTCTAAGGCTTGGAGAAATTTTTCTTTTGACGATCTATTCATTGTTTTTGCTGAGATTAGATTAGTTCAGACCAAGAATGTTTCGCTTGAGTAAGTTCATCAGGACTTACGCAAATTGTCGGGTCGAACTCTGTAAATAGGGTCTGGTGCGCAGTGCGCACCCAGCCCTGTCAAGGTGGGCAACGAGGTTGCTGGTTTTCAGCTCTCGTAACTCCCACAATTCTGCGATCGCTCCCCGGCGAGGCGGGACCAAATCTGGTTTTCGGATAGTCGGAAACGACGTTTTCTCGTTCCAAAATTTGCCACCTTGACAGGGCTGGCAGTGCGCACCCTACATTTAGAGTCTATGCGTAAGTCCTATTCATGTGCATCGCTCCTTTGGCGCTCTCGACCGGCTACCAAAAATAATGGTAAGGTGCTAGAAGGGCACCTTACAAACAAGTCCCGCCTTGGTAGTGCAATACTAAGCAATCAATGAGAATAAAATATTGACAGTGGTCTTAAATTAAGTTAAACTACACTATTCTACAAGCGACAAGCCTTTATGCGATGAATTAGCGATACAAGATTTTTTCCGGGAAATAAATCAAAATCGATATATCCCTTATTAAAGGGATTTAATAAACTAGATATCAAATCTATATCACTACTTATACGACTATTTATACGATGCAATAAATCTATATGCATATGCACAATATTAAGCGGTAGATGGGCTGGTGGTGCGGTTAAATCAAACGTAGTATCCGAGTAGTAAGATAACCAACCTCCTCTTTTTCTCCAGCCGACACGATCGCCAAAGGCTTGCCAAATCTTCCTATCGTACTCACGGGTGCCGCCCAGGCTCTGGTAGATTCGCCTTTGGACAGAGAAGCCAAAGCGCCCCTTAGAATAATGTACCCACAAGCGATCGAGCGTTCCCAAGTCCTCACAAGGAAAATTGTCCATGTCCTTCGCTTTCACATGCCACAGTTCCTCTTTTTTCATTACTCTCAACATCTGCTTCGACGTTTCAAGATCCGCTTCCTTCCACTTTCCAGCGGCTAAGAGGTCGCGCAGGAGGGTATAGTGTTGGTTGACCAAGCCGAATTCTAAATACTGGCGCTGAAGCCTTTCCGCTTCTAGCTGCGAGCTTTGTTTGTCAAAACGGATTTGCAAACCTTTTAGCAGCCGTCCTAAATCGGCGCGATCGCTCTTTTCCTTTTCTAGCTGCCGTGCCAACTTGGCGCGATCGCCTTGACTTTCTTTCAATTCCCATTGCAGCCGTCTGGTTTCCTCGCGCAACTGTTGCTCCGCTGCAGCTCTGGCCGCTTCTTCCCGAGAGCGCTTCTCCTCCTCCAGCCGTTGCGCCTCTCTTTCCTCGAACTCCAGGGCTGCCATTGCTTCCGCCGCAGTTTGGTAGCGAGCGTCCGGTAAATCTTGGAGCAGCTTATCCAGAACCCCATCCAAAGTCGGGCTAATAGTTTGACCCTGCTTTTCCAATTGCTCGCGCCAGAGCCAGCGCAATTTTCTGGAATCGAATAGCTCGTCGGCCAAAGAACCATTTTTATCCGTTGGCAAGCATCCGGTCAGCAAGCGAACGCAAGTCACCCCCAAACTATAGAGGTCGCTGGCGGGATAACAAAAACCCCGAGTTTGTTCCATAGGAGCGTAGCCCGGAGTGCCGGCAACCGTTCCTACCCGAGAGAGAAGGCTGCTGCTGGTTTGCTTGGAGACGCCAAAATCAATCAAGACTAAGGAACCAGAGAGCGATCGCATAATATTATCCGGTTTAATATCGCGGTGGATAACTTGCCGCTGGTGGACGAACTCCAACACCGGCAATAACTCAGTCAAAACTGCTCTGACTCGCTCCTCGCTAAACCGGCCGTTCTGGTGCATCTCTTGGAGCAAGGTTTTTCCCTCGATAAACTCCTGCACCAGATAGAGCTTATCCTCTTGTTCCACAAAAGCCAGTAAATCGGGAATTTGAGGGTGTTTGCCCAAATCGCGCAAACGGATCGCTTCCTGTCGGAAAAGTTCCGTCGCTTTTTGGATGGCCGCTTTTCCCTGCTGCAAAGGGAGAAATTGCTTGATAACGCAGGGGCTATCCAGGCGGTGCTGGTCTATGGCTTCCCAAGTGCGACCCATACCCCCCTGACCCAGACATCTTATAGCGCGATAGCGATCGCCCAACAGCAGCAACGAACGACAGCGCTGGCAGAACTTAGCTTGCGGCGGATTTCTGTGGAGACAATCGGGATTGAGGCAATAGCTCATATCAACTCCCATTTTCTTGCGGAAAGAATTAGCTCGTACTTTAGTACCCTTGTGCCTTGTATAGCGCTACACAAATAAGCGCTTGACGTTTATAAATGCTCGTTCCTTAGTCAGAGGCTACTTTTTACTTATTACCTTGAGACTTTTGACTTGCGCGGAAAGCCGACTTTGTTTCAGTCCCGCCAAAAACTTCCCAATGCCAGTGGCGCGAATTTACCCCTAGGGCTCTATATATGGAGTAGTTTGCGCAATGAATGCCATATATAGCGTTTCTCAAATGTATGTGAGGTGTCTGGGCGAAGCATCCCATTACGGAGGTTACTGTTCTACGGCCGAGACTATCTCGGGGATGCTGTCGCCCCTACGTTTCCTTCGGTACATTCATTTGAGAAATGCTATATAAAGCTTTTATTATAAGTTATCCCTCCCCCCATCTAGGGAAGGGATACTATCCCCAATGAAACTGTAGGCTTGGGCTGCATATATGTAAGGAGACTTCTGGGAAAGAAAATACCGCTCCCCCTCCACCCACCCACACCGCCCGCAGGAGGGGAGGGGGCCGAAGCGCTCCGATATTCTGGTACTTTTTCCCAAAAATCACCTCAGCCTTTTCCATTGTCTTCGTTTTTGAAATAAGTAGGGTTTATTTACTTTTGCTTAGGTATATCTTGCCTTGCATTCAATGGAAAATTAGAGGTTGTTGCTGTTTTGAAATGTTTTTTAGCAAAACGTAACAGAGCGCGAAAATGAAGGCAAAGGCGATCGCATAATGGCACTTCCCATAATGGCAAAGAGTCATTATCTGCAAGCGCAAGCTAACCAAGAACAAATTTCACGCTCCGTGCCATGCAGACTTCATCAAAATTCCCGAGCAACCAAAAACTAGGGCGGCGTTCCTTTTTATTTTTGGCTGGTACTGTTGCAGCGAAGGGATTGGCGATCGCCAAAAGAGCCAGTGCCGCACCCGTACAAATAAAGAAAACTCAAGCTGCCGGTGCCAACTTCTATCAAACCACCATCGATCTTGCAGATTCGGAAACCTTGATGGCGATCGGTCTGGCCAACAATGCCAGTCAGGCCAACAGCAACCGAGTGCAAAATGGGGACGAACCCTTCGATAGCATGGTTGCTCGCTATCCGGCTGCGGTCATAGCCAACGGCACTTTTTTTAGCAAAGATGCTCAGAAGCGGGTGATGGGCAACATGGTTTCCGAGGGTCGCTTCCTCAAATACAGCCAATGGGAAAATTTTGGCACCACTCTGGGGCTGCGATCGGGCAATCGACCGGAAATGATTACTGCTCGCGTTGATGGCAAGCCAGAATGGAGAGAACATTGGTTTTCTCTAACCTGCGGTCCTCGCCTGATGAAAGGAGGAGAAATTTGGCTCGACCCGGAAGTAGAGGGTTTCAAAGATCCGAATGTATTGGGAGCTAGCTATCGCAGTGCTACCGGATTTACCGCCGACGGCCAAAAGCTTTTTATAATAACTTTTCTCTCTATTCTGACTTTGCAACAAGAGGCAGAAGTGATGAAAGCCCTCGGCTGTCACGAAGCGATGAATCTCGATGGCGGCGCATCCATTGCCCTGGCTAGCAATGGCGAGATTATACTTCCTCCCGAGCGCAATTTGACAAATGTTATTTTAGCCTACGATGCTGCCCATCCCGCTCCCTCATCTGTTAAAGCGGCTTGGCAGCGGTTTCAAAATGGATATCGCCCCCAAGCTCCCCAATAAGAGATGGGGGAATGTGGGGAAATGGGGGAGTCTGGGGAGACCAAGGGACTGTGGGGAGAGAGGGGAATCTGGGGAAATGGGTTATTTTTAAGTTGCAATATTAAAATTGTCAACTTAAAAATAACAACTCAAAACTAAAAACTCGATCCCCAACTCGCTGACGATTTGCAAATATTGTGCTAAAAAGATCTAAGCATATAGGACAAAATTAGATGACAGCCACTCTGACAAAGTTAGAAAACGAAGTTAAAGACCTATCCCTTGCTCCCCTAGGAAAGCAGCGGATTGAATGGGCCGGACGGGAAATGCCGGTACTAAAGCAAATCCGCGATCGCTTTGAGGCAGAAAAGCCCCTTGCTGGCATCCGCTTGGTGGCTTGCTGTCATGTCACGACAGAAACGGCTCATCTCGCTATTGCCCTTAAAGCCGCTGGTGCGGATGCAATACTAATTGCCAGCAATCCCCTCAGCACCCAAGATGACGTGGCTGCTAGCTTAGTAGTAGATTATGGCATCCCCGTCTTTGCCATCAAAGGGGAAGACAATGAAACTTATCACCGTCACGTCCAAATTGCCCTAGACCACAAACCCAACATTATTATTGATGACGGTAGCGATGTGACCGCCACCCTAGTACAGGAACGGAAAGACCAGCTTCCAGACATCATCGGCACTACCGAAGAAACCACCACTGGCATCGTCCGGCTCCTGGCCATGTTCAATGATGGCGCTCTCTCTTTTCCGGCCATGAACGTCAACGATGCCGAAACCAAGCATTTCTTTGACAATCGCTATGGCACGGGTCAATCGACTCTCGATGGCATTATCCGCTCCACCAATATTCTGCTGGCAGGCAAAACAGTTGTAGTTGCCGGTTATGGCTGGTGCGGGAAAGGCACGGCTATGCGGGCAAACGGCATGGGCGCTAATGTCATCGTTACGGAAATCAACCCGGTGCGGGCTCTGGAAGCTACGATGGATGGCTTCCGGGTTATGCCCATGTCCGAGGCCGCTCCCCTAGGAGACTTGTTTATTACAGTTACCGGCAACAAGCACGTTATTCGCGGCGAACATTTTGAAGCGATGAAAGACGGTGCTATTGTCTGCAACTCCGGTCACTTTGATATTGAAATTGACCTGAAAACCCTTGGTACTCTCTCTGATGAAGTACGGACGGTGCGGCCTTTCACCGAAGAGTATCGCATGAAGTCCGGTAAATCTGTTGTGGTACTGGGCGAAGGACGCTTGATTAACCTGGCCGCAGCAGAAGGACACCCTAGCGCAGTGATGGATATGAGCTTTGCCAACCAAGCTCTGGCTTGCGAATATTTGGTCAAGAACAAAGGCACCCTCGAACCGGGCTTGTACTCCATTCCCACCGAAATTGACCAAAACATCGCTAGCCTGAAGCTCAAGGCAACAGCTATTGAGATGGATACTTTGACGGAAGAACAAGTTCAGTACATGAATTCCTGGACTTCTGGCACCTAATCTAGGTGTAGGGTGTAGGGTGTAGGGCGTAGAGAGACGTCTAGCTCTTTTTGTACTCTCTTGAATTCGCTTGGAAAAGCAGGCGGATTTCAAATTGGGAAAGATCTAGGGAAAGTCAATGTTACTAAAAAGCCCCTTGGTCAAGACCCTACCCTATAACCCAAACCCTAAACCATAGGTAACGCCTTACAGCTAAAAGCTAATTCTGCCGAGCCGACCGCTGCCCTTGCAAGCAGCGATCGGCTTTTGAGCGATATAGATAGCAGTAAGCGGTTAGCTGTCAGCGGTCAGCTTATGCATGGATCGCAAGCGTAGCTCTTTTGCATATTGTCGATAGAGCCCAACCCTACAGTTACGAACCATTTTAGGCTTGCCAATCCACTGGAACCCGCGATCGCTTTTCTGGGGGAGCATTTCACTTTTGCATTCTTGTTGCCCGCTCCGGGCGAGAGTTTGTGTAGCCGCGCCAGCCGCTTTTCGGAGGCGGGGCTTACGCCTACAGGCGCTGCTGCGGCGTCAGGCGGCAGTTTACGAAATTGAAATGCTCCCTTTTCTGGCTTGGCTAACCGCTGAGAGCTGACTGCTGACCGCCATCGAGCTGACCGCTCCGCTTTTTTTATTGCCGTGAATAAACTATCCACTGAATTACAGCATTATTTTTTTGAAGAAGAACGCCCCAGCAAAGTAACTCTTAGCGATATTCTCGAACTCTCTGGGGAGCGGACTTTTGGTTTTTTGTTAGTGCTGCTGTCTTTGCCTTCAGCTCTGCCAGTACCAGCGCCAGGTTACTCGATTCCTTTTGGGATCGTCATGTTTGTCTTGGCGGTGCAACTGGCGATGGGTGCCAAAACTCCTTTGCTGCCGCAAAGACTGGCAAAGCGTCCTCTGGAGTTGAAAACTATACAAGGTTTTTTGACTAAGGGGATTCCCTGGTTGCAGCGCCTGGAGACAATCTGCAAACCCAGGCTGAGTTTTGTCTGTACCAGTTTCGCCGGTCGCGTCATTATTGGAGTGGCGATCGCTCTAATGTCTATTTCAATGATGATTCCCATTCCCGGCACGAATACCTTACCGGCGATCGGTATTTTTGTTACCGGCTTTGGCCTCCTAGATGATGATGGGGCCATCAGCGTCGTCGGTTTGGTTATTTGCTTGGCAGCCTTGGCCCTATCCAGCTCGATTTTGATTGCCGTTTGGTTTGGCGGCTCTAGCCTCCTTGACCTGATTAAGCAGTGGCTCGGTCGATGAGTCCATTCGCAGCGGCCAAAATTGTGAGGGTACAATTTAAATAGCGCTAGCTATGAGTACCCAGGAGTTTGCTCGATGCCGGATATTCCAGAGTTAATTCGCCTGTTGAGCGACTTGCCAGCAGTCATCAAAACCTTTGGCTATTTTGGGGTGTGGATTATTGTTTTTGTCGAAACTGGATTGTTTTTAGGGGTTTTCTTGCCGGGAAACAGCATGCTGTTTACTGCTGGAGTTTTCGCCTCCCAAGGCTTCTTTAATATAGGGTTGCTGACAATGGGCGTATTTGTCTGCGCCGTGCTGGGCAACAATTTAGGCTATACTACCGGAGCCCGATTCGGTCGCAAATTATTTACAAAGGAAGATTCGTGGCTCTTTCACAAAAAACATTTGCTAACTGCCCATAATTTTTATGAAAGACATGGAAAAGAAACTATCTTAATGGCCCGCTTCCTGCCCATCATTCGGACATTTGGCTCTATTGTCGCCGGGATCGCCACTATGAATTACCGCCAATTCCTGGCCTACAACGTTATGGGCGCTTTGATTTGGGGGTTTGGCGTTCCCCTACTGGGATACTCCCTAGGTAATGTTATTGGCGAGGATATCGATAAGTATTTATTACCAATCATTTTGTCGATCGTTGCCACCTCTTGTACCACATCTCTGCTTCATCTGTATCGAGAACACAAGGCCAATAAAATAAGGCGGGAAAATTAAACCGCAAGAGGCAGATCTATTAGGCTCATTTATAAGTCTAGATAGTAAGTATAATTGCCTACGGTCGTATCTGGGACTAATTTAGGAGTTTAATTAGGGATCGCAGAACGGGGATCGCAGAACGGGGATCGCAGAACGGGGATCGCAGAACTAGGGGAAAATCGCTATTCATAAAAATTTGTTTGCCAGTTCTCTAGAGCTGCGATCGCGCAAGTCAAGCAACGAGAAGGCAATGCCCTCCAGATCGAGTCGTCCCTGTCTGGAGGGCATCGCTTTTTGGTCTATGGGATCGAGGGGGGCTTCTAGGGATAGGAATATATACTGATTTTATTCAAGATTTATGTCATTTTTGTAACTTTTTTTATCAATTATGCCCAAATTGTGACATAGGGGGTAAGCTGGAATTATAAGGGCAAAAACAGTAAAGGAGGACGTTCAGTGGGGGTGAAAATAAGATTTCATAAGGATTTAGACCTAGAAGAAGCAATTGAATACCGAGCCGGACAGAAAGTGGAACTGAAGGAGCGCCCCGGGGTTTTCGATACAATCTCCGAATATGACTCCACTATGGTGCCGCCGATTTGGCTAGCGAACGATCCACAGCCGCGATATCCACAAGAACTGAAAGTAGTAGCTCAAAAGTCTGTGGGGCTGGGCCAGTTGAGATTGCCGGGAAATTCCAAGGTTCGGTATGTGGACTTCTGGGGACATTTCAGCCTGATCAGCAAATCCAGTTAGGATTTATATCTTTTGACGCGGAAATAAGCGATCGCAACTAGAGAGCGTAGGGGCGATCGCGCTTTTTATTTTTAGACTTGTATTTTTAGTTGGGGGCGATCGTCTCTTTATCGGTATTGCCCCCAAGTCCTTTACGCTTTTTTACGCGCAAAGAAGCGATCGCCTCTCCAACCTTTCTTGGGGAGGCGATTGTCTTAAATATTCGCTCTCATTGCATCGGTGCTTTGCCGATTCCAATCCGAACGATTGAGGACTTATGCAAAGAAGCTATTCATAACAGGCGGACCGCGCAGTTCTTCGCTACATACATATATTTTTTGCGCTTTGAGCCGACACAGCCATACGATCCCTTTAAGAAAGCGTAATATTATGTCGGTTTGAATGCCCAAAAAAAGCTTCTGCGTAGGACGGGACCAGCGAAAAGTCCCTCCCGCTCCTTGGGACAGGCGGGACGCCCGTCCTACTGGCTTGGCGACGGTTAAAATTGTGGGTTCGATCCGCGACAGCGCACCTATCCCCCGAACCCCCCGATAAATTGGGGGGCTATTGAGGTAGTTTGCCACAATTTTAAGCTGGACGCCCGTCCTACGGGAGATTTCAAGTTTTTTTTGTGGGTATTTGACTGGACTTGATATAAGTCCTGCGACGGAAAAAACGCTCTTGGCTCTTGAAAGCTGACAGAAACGGATTCTTAGTCTCTGTCATTTTCCCACTGGACTTACGCGCAGAATCTATTCCTAGGACGAGCAACGCCCACCAGACTCTATATAGTTTTCCAAACTAAAATTTGCGTAAGTCCTGTCCCAAAGAGGCGATAAATCAAGAAGGCTTTTTTTTAGTCGCCTACACCTTATCGTCTTTGTCGATGATTTTAAGGTGTATGTGCTTGGAGCCTAGCTTAATTTCAAATTCATCGCCGGGCTTCAAGCCCATTTTTTCCGTGTAGCTCGCCCCAATGACGATTTGACCGTTTTTATGGGTGGTGACCCGATATTCTAGGTCTCGGCCTCGTCCATCAGAGTTGTCATTGTTTAGGTCAATGCCCCGTGCTGCCAGCACTGCTTCGTAGAAATCGGTCAGATTAACCCGAGTCTCGTCCTCGTTGTCGTTGTCTGTGAAATAGCCACATTCTTTGGCAATTTCTCGCCTGGTCTTGTCTTTTTGTTTTAGTTTATCTATTTTCTTAAGTAGAGCATTTCCTTTAAGGGGAGTCTTGGAATTTTTTGCCATAGCTAATATACCTGTCAAAGCAATTTACAACAATGCCGCTACTCTCCTATCGCTTTTTTAGCGGTAGCGATCGCGCTCGGCCAGGAAAGCATCTCTAGGGCTGCTCCTTGCACTGGGGCTCCTTACACTGGCAGTAGGGAAATTTGCATTTAGTAGCATTTTGCCCTATTGCCACCGCTTCCCTGTTGAAGTTGTGGCTCGAATCGAAATTGATATGCGATCGACGCCGCGCAGTTGGGCGCATTTGGGCGCATTTGGGCGCGGTTGGAAGGTCTCCGGGACATCTCCTCTTGAGTAGAGCCACGCCAAACTCACTGTAGGGGCATAAGAGCTGCCCAACTGTGAGATTGGATACAAGATATGAGATTCAATTGTACTCCCAATCGATGCCCGAAGCGATCGCTCCTAGTCAGCCTCATTATAGTAACTTGCTGACTCTGTATTCTTAAGGCCACTCCGATTAGCGGTATCCTATCCTCCTCCAAGCGTAGTTAACGACATAGCGGCGAGCCTATCTCAGAACGAGAGGCTCCCTTGGAACCCTCGCTCCCTTCTTCTCGAAGTGGAGTTGAGCAACCGGGCAGGACACCTCGTTATTGCCTTATCTTCTACCATTTCTACTATATTATCAACCCACGATCGAGAGCTTATTATTTTTTTTTATAAGAATCTGAGGGATTGGGCATCGGGCATCGGGCTAAAAATTAGGGTGTAGGGTGTAGGGCACAGAGGGGGAAGGGCGGGAAGTGTGGGAAGTGTGGGAAGACGCTAAAAATTAGGGTGTAGGGTTTAGGGTGTAGGGTTTAGGGCACAGAGGGGGAAGTGTCGGAAGGGTGGGAAGACGCTAAAAATTAGGGTGTAGGGTGTAGGGTGTAGGGTTTAGGGCACAGAGGGGGAAGTGTCGGAAGGGTCGCTTGTCTGGGAAGAACGCAGGCAAAATTTTCTCTCCCCTCTCCCCACCCTCCCTCTCCTGAGCCCGATCGTTGCGGTCTCCTTGCCTACACCCTACACCCTACAGATCGAGCATCGGGCATTCATAGCTTACAAGGGCGGGCAGCCAGTGAAATATTTTTAGGCGAGAGTGCTGAGTGCTTTGCCAGCTTTTAGCAAATAGGCGAGAGTGCTGCCGAGTGCTGAGTGCTGAGTGCTGAGTGCTTTGGATGCAGTACGATCGCTCCCTCGGGCAAGTTAGCAGGCCAGTTAAATAACTTAACGAGAGCATTTGAGCGCCCGCGATCGCTCCCTCATCGCCAAGAGAGTCGAGGCTGAACCGAGGTTTATACATATATATAAGAGTTCTTGCCAGAATGCTTGCCGAAGCAGTAGCGTCACGCATATTAGCTTTATTTCTGACCGGGTGCGCTAGTTATAAATCTTAATGAAACGGGTTGATTTTCGATGCCTCCGCTGTCAGTGCTTGTAAAGCTAGCCGAAGGGTAGCAGTCATTGACGATCGCTGTATATTGTGGTAAGCTTCCCTGATTTAGGGTGTCGCGGTAGGGGGGGAGAGCTTTCAAGGGTATGTTTTTTACAATACCTTCGCCTATTTTTACCAACGCAAGATCCCCCCAACCCCCCCTTCTTAAGGCTTCTTAAGGGGGGCAAGAGAGAGATTTAGAGCTTAGCCCCCATTCAAAAGGGGGGTTGGGGGGATCTTGCGTCGGCCGACGAACAGGCATTTTTGGGTTTCGCTCCCGAGCCGCTCTTTACAAATAAGGGGTTTTTGTCTTTTGGCGAAGGTATTGTAGGACTTACGCAAAATATCCAGGTGTGGTGCTTTGTAGGGGCAATCCCCCCGCGCACCGCCAAGGAGAGCGTTGCTATCGCCCCGTCAATAGCGTTAATGCGTAAGTCCTATATTGTTTTATAATCCTCTTTTTTGAAGAGATCGGTAGGCGGCATACGTTTCTGGGGCCCGCGCATTCCAATGCAGTAATTTTATTTAATAAAAAAACTGTCTCGGGAATGCTATCGCCCCTACACCCTCAAGGGTACCCCTCAAAAGTGCCAAATCTAAAAAACATACCCTTGAAAGGGGGAGAGAGGGGAGAGAGGGGAGAGAGGGAAGAAAATTTATGCCTTGGTTCCTCCCACCCTTCCCACAGTTCCCACCCTTCCCACCCTTCCCACAGTTCCCACCCTTCCCACAGTTCCCACCCTTCCCACCCTTCCCACCCTTCCCACAGTTCCGACAGTTCCGACACTTCCGACCCTTCCCACACTTCCCTTGGGCGATCGCGCCAAGGCTCACAGAAAAAACCTCGAACTAGACTCGAACTAAGAAGGAGACATGTTTGCAGAGATATCGCTAGCAACGATCGCTACAGCAGTTGAGGGCAGTGCAGAGGAATTAAATAAAACCCAGATTATCGAGCTTACCTTCTTGGTGGCCCTGGGCTTTATTGCCATTCATATCTGGCACGATCGCCTCCATCGCTTTCTGTATCGCTCGGAAAAAATTGCCGCATCTATGAGCGGGGGAATGGCGATCGCTTATGTGTTCATGCATTTATTGCCAGAACTAGAAGAAGGAGCCGAAGTCCTAGGAGCGCCGATTCATCTGCTTGCCTTAATCGGCTTCCTAGTTTTCTACGGGTTGCAGCGTCTAGCTTGGAAAGCCAAACGAGAAAATAACTCCTATGAGAGCTTGATTTTCTTCATCCAGCTAGGGTTTACCTGCATCTACAATTTTCTCCTCATTTATGCGATGCCAGAGCAATTTGAGAGCGGGCTTCCTTTTGTCTTTCTCTATGTACTGGCAATGGGGCTTCATTTGCTCTCGGTCGATCGCGCCCTTGTAGAGAAGCATTCCCGTCACTTCCAGAATTGGGGTCGCTATGCCTTAATTGCTACTGTAGCCGCCGCTTTGGCCGCAGACATATTTGCCGAACCTGCCAACGAATTGGTCTCGGATATACTCCTTGCGATTCTCGCCGGTTCTCTTTTGTTCAATATTTTTCAAGAAGAACTCCCCGAACCGGATAAAACCAGCTTTCCTTGGTTTCTCGCTGGAGTTGTAACCTATCTCATCCTCTTAGCTGGCTCTTGGGCGATCCACTTGTCTTTTTAAAGGGTTTCTCGCTCTTGATGTAAGATATATAGCGGTTCTCAAATAAGTGTAATAAACGATTGGGGTGGTAAATGTAGGGGCGACAGCATCTCCCTTGACTATCTCTGCTGTAAAACGGGTAATATCAAATCCGTTTAAACAGTCACAGTATCTGTAGGGGCGGTGCCCCTACGGGATTTATAGCGGTTCTCTCTCTTGATGGAAAGTGTCTGGGCGAAGCATCCCAAGATCAAAATCCCGGTTTTATAGCAGAGATGGTCAAGGGGGATGCTGTCGCTCCTACCCGATCGCTTATTACACTTATTTGAGAAATGCTATATTTATGAGTAATTAACCGGATTTGATATAAGATCGTATTGGGATGCTTCGCCCAGGTACTTCACATCAAGAGAGAGAAACGCTATAGCAGTAAGCGGTCAGCTATAGCCTTTCTCAAATAAGTGTAATAAAATAAACGTAGGGGCGACAGCATCGCGAGCGACAATCTCGGCTGTGTAACGGTAATTACCGTATTGGGATGCTTTGCCCCAGACACCTTACAGCAATTTGAGAAACGCTATATCAGCTCTCAGCTATCGGCCAAAGCCTTGCCTTTCGTAAGCTGTGGCATTTTGTAACCGTCCTAACCTTACTATGTAATGCTATATATGGGCGAAGCATCCCAATAAGAGAGTCTCGTTCTACAGCCCAGGCAGTCTCGCTATAATAAAAAGAATTGAATAAATTCGTTAGGGGCAGCGTCAAGTTATGAAAGTTCGAGCCGAGTCGTTTTTCCCCAAGCGTTATGAAGAGGAAGCGAGACAGGCGATCGCCGGCCTCGGTCGCAAGAAGCAAAACCAGATTGTATTGTACGGTCCGACCAAGATTAGAGCCCAGTTATGCCGCTTCTTGGCCGCGTCTTTGCAGGAAGAATTCCTCTGCGCCTATGTGGACGGTAGGAAGATGAAGGAACATTCCTTGCCCTCCCTGGAAAAAGCAGTTCGCCATCTGCGCGGTGGCTTTCCCACCAGTCAAGATAGTGGAGATGACTTTAGTCTTTTCGACTGGACTTACTTATACTATGCAGGTCGCGATAATTGCTTCCAAAGTCTGGCGCGTCCCCAGCATGCCAGGAAAATGGAACGGGCAGACATGGCTAGCACTGGAGTGGATTTAGCATCTGCTGCTCTAGGGCTTTTTGGAGATTTGGGGTTGCCCGAGCCGAGCAGCATTACTCTGGAGCTGGCCTCTTTTCTGTTGTCGGAATTGATAGATTTTGCTAAGGAGGGATTGCCCTACGTTACTTTCCTAGCCAAGTTAAATTGGGTTTTTGTTAAAGGCTCTGAAAGGGTGCAGCAGTGGTGTGTAGGACGCAGGGAAGAGTTGCAAGAGCTGCAAAAATGCGTCAGTCCCTATCAAGTTCTCGAACTATTACCAAAATTTTTCACTCGGGATTTGCGGGAATACCTGGCTCGGCACGAAAAGCAAGCAATTGTTTTTGTGGATGATTGGCAAGCTTTTGAGGAGACGGGGAAACACTTCTGGCTAGAAGAAATGATAAAAGAGGACAATCCTAATGTTTTGTGGCTGATTTCTGCCGATCGCCCCCTGGAATCCCTGGAAGCCAGCCATAGCTTGCCGGTTCTGCCTTTAACCGAATCGGAGACTATAGAGTTTCTAGGGGCAGCCGGTATCGCTGACAATACGAGGAAGAACTACCAGAGTTACCAGGTTTGCCAAGCGATCGCCGACATTGCCCAAGGAGTTCCTTTTTATCTGAATGCTTGCGCCCAGCGGTGGCAGAAAATCCAAAACGAAAAGAAGCGATCGCCGCGAGTAGAAGACTTTGCCGAAAACCCAGAAGAGTTTATGAGCAAAGAGGACGAAGCCTGGAATCCAGAGGAGCGGCGGATGCTGCAAATTCTCTCGGTTCCTCGCACCTGGGACGAGACCCTATTCGAGAATCTAATCGAGGTCTATGGTTTGGGGAGCTGGCGCGGGCGCTTCGGGGAAGTTGCTGCCTCCCCCTACGTCGAGTCGGCACTAATGGACTTACAAGTTAATAATGTACCCCCCACAGAGTCGGATTCTGCGATCGCCGTTCGGGCTGAGCGGAGTCGTAGGCGAAGCCTGCCCGGAGGGCATAGCCGTCCAAGCCCATTATTGACCCCCACCGTTCGGGCTGAGCGGAGTCGTTGGCGTAGCCTGCCCGGAGGGCATAGCCGTCCAAGCCCATTATTGACCCCCACCGTTCGGGCTGAGCGGAGTCGTTGGCGTAGCCTGCCCGGAGGGCTCAGCCCGATCGCCGTTCGGGCTGAGCGGAGTCGAAGCCTGAGAGCGGATGCATTAAACAAAAGCCGCTGTCGCTTTCACCCGGAAGTGCGGCAACATTTGCAAGAAACTCAGCCAGAAGCCCAACGCCGTTCCGTTGCCAGTTGGTTGTGCCAGAGATATCAGGAGGAATACGCCCGGGAATCTGCCAACGCCCCAACCGCCGATCGCTCTCTTCCAGCATTAGAAGCAGCTCTCTATCACGGCTTGAATAGCGATCGCCCTTTAGCCGCGATCGATTGGTTCTTAGAGCAAGTGCCAACAATGCAGCAAGCCAACCAACATGAAGCCATAGTTGAGATGCTGCGGTTCTTGCTCGAAAATTGGCCAAAAATTATCCCCAGTTCTCCCGACTCCGGGGAAGAAGCAAAACCACAACAAATAGCTCTGGCTCCGAGCCGCCTAACGCCTAAAGGCGCGGCTACACAAACGAAGCCCAATAGGGCTAACGCTGGCACAAGTGAAATACTCCCCCCAGGGGAAGAAGCAAAACCAAAACAAATAGCTCTCGCCTGGGGTTTGCTTGGCTTTTCTCTGATTGCTTTGGCAGAAGACAAGGAAGCGATCGCGGCTCTAGAAACTGCTAAAGCCGAATACGCTGCAGGGCAGTTGGGGGAAAGTCTCCTTTGCGCCAAAGTAGAATACGACTTGGCTCGCGCTTATCTGAAACTGGAGCGCGTTTTTGATGCCAGCAATGCCGCCCAGCGTTGTCTAAAAATTCGCACTGCCGAATGCGGGGAAGACTCCCCCTTAGTAGCTGAAGTGCTGAACCGAAAAGCCGACATTGCCACCAGACAGAGACAATATCGAGAAGCAATTATTGCCAGCGATCGGGCTTTAAAAATTCTCGAAGCCAGCAGCGACAGCCAACCCCTACAATTGGCAGAACTAAAGAAAACCGCTGCTTTCCTGAGCTACTGCGACAACCGGCTCGATGCAGCGGCCAAACTCTGTCAAGAAGCAATGGAATTGGCAAAAAGCGCCAGGGGCAGCGACCATCCCCTAGCCATATACAGCCAAGCGCTATTAGGATACATCCGCTCAAACATGGGCAAGCATCGATACCAACAAGCCTTTGCCGATTACCAGGAAGCATTAGCAGCCGCCGAAACGGTCTTCGGCCCGAGCCATCCCGACACCCTGAACATCCTTGAGGCGCTAATCGATCTTTGCATCAAAGTGGGACAGGACGACGCAGCGGAGGAGTTCGCCGAGCGACTGCGGGCTAACAAACAAATCGGCGACTTTCAAGAAACCATCGGTGCTGCCAAGAGGCTCAACAATCTTGGTATGTCGCTTTTATATAAGGGCGAGTATGGCAAAGCCGAGCCTCTGCTGAAACGGGCATCGCGAATCTATCTAAAGTTACTGGGAGAAGAGCATCCCGATACCGCCAGCAGTCTTAATAACTTGGCAGCTTTGTACGTTTATCAGGGACGCTACGAAGAGGCAGAACTTCTCTTACAACAGGCGCTCTCTATCAGTCGCAAAGTCCTGGGAGAAGAGCATCCCGATACCGCCACCAGTCTCAATAACTTGGCAGGGCTGTACGAAAAACAGGGACGTTACGAAGAGGCAGAACCACTGTACGAACGGGCGCTCTCTATCCGTCGCAAGGTGCTGGGAGAAGAGCATCCCGATACCGCCCAAAGTCTCAATAACTTGGCAGGGCTGTATAAAGGACAGGGACGCTACGCAGAGGCAGAACTACTGTACGAACGGGCGCTATCTGTCCATCGCAAGGTGCTGGGAGAAGAGCATCCCGATACCGCCAGCAGTCTTAATAACTTGGCAGCTTTGTACGTTTATCAGGGACGCTACGAAGAGGCAGAACTTCTCTTACAACAGGCGCTCTCTATCTATCGCAAGGTGCTGGGAAAAGAGCATCCCGATACCGCCCAAAGTCTCAACAACTTGGCACTGCTGTACGATACACAGGGACGCTACGCAGAGGCAGAACCTCTCTACAAGCAGGCGCTATCTATCCGTCGCAAGGTGCTGGGAGAGGAGCATCCCGATACCGCCACCAGTCTCAATAATTTGGCAGCTTTGTACGATACACAGGGACGCTACGCAGAGGCAGAACCTCTCTACAAGCAGGCGCTATCTATCCGTCGCAAGGTGCTGGGAGAAGAGCATCCCGATACCGCCAGCAGTCTCAATAACTTGGCAGCGCTGTACGAAAAACAGGGACGCTACGCAGAGGCAGAGCCACTGTACGATCGCGCGCTATCTATCTATCGCAAGGTGCTGGGAGAAGAGCATCCCGATACCGCCAGCAGTCTCAATAACTTGGCATCGCTGTACCATATACAGGGACGCTACCCCGAGGCAGAGCCTCTCTACAAGCAGGCGCTATCTATTCTTCGCAAGGTGCTGGGAAAAGAGCATCCCGATACCGCCAGCAGTCTCAATAATTTGGCAGAGCTGTACAATAAACAGGGACGCTACGCAGAGGCAGAACTACTCTACGAACAGGCGCTATCTATTCTTCGCAAGGTGCTGGGAGAAGAGCATCCCAATACCAAGAAAGCGGCGAGCAATCTGCAGCGTCTGCGGGATAATTGGAAATAGTTCTTATAGCGTTTCTCAAATTGATGTGAGATAATACCTGGGCGAAGCATCCCAATACAAAAACTCTCGTATCTATTGCCCAGACAGTCTCGGGGATGCTGTCGCCCCTACCAGATCGTTTATTAGACTTCTTGCATAAATCCAAAAAGCCCCCCTTTCCAAGGGGGGTTGGGGGTATCTTACCGTAATTATGCAAGAGGTCTATTACACTTATTTGAGAAATGCTATAGCTTGAGAGTTTTGAGTTTTGAGTTAAGACGAAAGAAACCCGGTTTTTTGGACAATACTTTCGCCATTTTCTCACAGGTTCGATCCCCCCAACCCCCCTTAAAAAGGGGGGCTCAAGACGCTCAAGACGATTGCCCCCCAATTTATCGGGGGGTTGGGGGGATCCGACGTTGGGAAACAAACAGGTATTTGTCCCGAAGCCGCCCCCAGGAGCGATCGCCCTCCGGGCACGCTATGTCAATAGCCCCCCAATTTATCGGGGGGTTGGGGGGATCCGACGTTGGGAAACAAACAGGTATTTGTCCCGAAGCCGCTCCCAGGAGCGATCGCCCTCCGGGCACGCTATGTCAATAGCCCCCCAATTTATCGGGGGGTTGGGGGGATCCGACGCCAACGCCTACGACGTAGCCTGTCCTGAGCTTGACGAAGGGCGATCGCCCGAACGGTGGTGGCCAAAGGGACTGGCACTAAATTTTCTGCGCAAGTCTCCTACGGTAAAAGCGATCGCGGCAGAAATAATTCACCAGCTCTCTTGTGACCCAAAGCCAGGGTACAAAGGCATTCTCAATTTTGAATGAAGGAATTTTGAATGAGAGCTAGAAGGCACTAATGCGATCGCATCGGCCTTCGCTGTTACCTTATATATAGTAGTTCTCAAATTGACGTGAGGTTGCCACCGGCAAAGGACCCCAGCAGGGGAATTCCCGTTTGGAGCTAAGAGATAGTTGCTCTGATGCTCTCGCCCCTACCCGATCGCTCATTACACTTATTTGAGAAACGCTCTATAAAAGTGCAGAAACTGCAGAAGGAGCAAAGAGTCCAGAAATTTTAAAAAATTTTTGCATCCAATGTTGTTTTTCGAGCAAAGCTGTGCTAATATGGCATTATGCCTCTCTAGAGGAGGCAAAAATAAGGGCCGCTAACCGCGACCCGGTGCAAAGGAAAAACACAAGACTAAGAAAGGAGGTGTTTTCACTCTAAAAATTTCTCCCTCAAAAACCGAGGCTGTATCGAGCAAGCCAACGACTCTGGGCAAGTAGTCGATTGGCTTGCTCCAATAGCTGGCCTGGTGGAAGACAACCCAGCCAACGCTAACGGGGTAACGTCTAGCGACAGCGGGTTGGCTTCCCATGCGAGAAATTCACCCTAATTTTCACCACCCTTAGTTAGCCTGGAAGTCCGGTTCTTCTGTGCGACAAGCTAGCCATCGTCGCACAGAACCCGAGCTTCCACACTCGCTCGATCGCGATCGCTGTCCGGGCGATCGCTCCCTTATTGGCGCTGTCGCAAACGATCGCGCCCACGCGCCAACGCGGCTATTTGCACCAGGGAAGAAACTGGGGGGGGGTAGCACTAGGGTGTTGATTCTGAGGCTTTTTCACTTGGTGACATCGCTCGAATCCTGCCGGCGATCGCATCCCGAAACCCTCCTTCCAGTAAGGATTTCCGCTTCCTCCAAATAAGGGAGAAAAATTCCTTGCAAAATCCCTATTGCCTTTTCTCCACAGAGTCAACACCCTAGCGTAGCACCTCCTTGCTTTTCGTGGTTTCTACAGCGACTTGCCTTATTTTGCCCGACGGAGGGAGAAAGGCCCCCTGCGTGGAATTCAAAATTGACGCAATTCAAAACTCAAGACTCAAAATTAAAAGGACTTACGCAGAGCATGGAAATCAAACCCTAAATGTAGAGGGAATGCGTAAGCCCTGATTCAAAATTCCGCGAAGCGGCACTTACCCAAACTTCGAGTGGAAACTGACCAATTTTTTTTTGGGTTTTAACTTATCAGAGTTTGTAGATTGTCTCATATCAAATCCGCTTCCGCCGTTCCACAAATCTCCGATGGGGCGGTGGAGCCAATGCCTAGTGCCGCTGCGCTCCATGTCTCAAGGTAATATAGCAGTAAGCAGTCAGCTTTCAGCTTTCAGCAGTCAGCTAAAGTCCTGCGATTCTTCGCAATAGAGACATTTGTAACTGTCAAACACCTTAATCGGTAATGCTATAACATCAAATCCGGTTAATCTCTCATACATAGCGTTTCTCGCTCTTGATGTGAGATGCCACCGGCGTTGCATCCCAATACAGAGATTGCCGTTCGGAGCGCGCGAGATAGTAGCGGGGATGCTGTCGCCCCTACGTTTCTAGGGTCCGATCGTTTATTACACTTATTTGAGAAACGCTATAGGACTTACGCAACGGCATATCCGCTCGCCCGCTTGCCCGCTAGCCCTTCGACTCCGCGAGCGGGCGAACGGCAAATTTATTGCAGCTTCATCAAAAATTGGTCCCACACCCCACACCCCACACCCCACACCCCACACCCCACACCCCAAACCCCAAACCCTACACCCTACACCCCAAACCCTACACCCCAAACCCCAAACCCCCACACCCCACACCCTACACCTAGGGTGTTGACTCTGTGGAATTTTTGCCTTCTTATTTTCATGCAGTTTTTCTGTCACCCTTAACTTTTAGTTAGTTATAGCTCTCCTTTTAGAAAGCATGGATGGACCAAGAACTTTATTAGCCCAATCGTCAACGTCACAATTGCGAATCTTCTCCATTGCTTGTTTT
>JAAHFN010000071.1 GCA_010672965.1 Oscillatoria sp. SIO1A7 | reverse complement strand
AGGGGGCGGGGAGTGTGGGGAGTGTGGGGACAAGGGGGGACAAGGGGGGACAAGGGGGGACAAGGGGGGACAAGGGACAAGGGGGGACAAGGGGGGACAAGGGGGGACAAGGGGGGACAAGGGGGGGACCTTCTACCTTGTAGTAAATGTAGGTTGGGTTGAACGGAGTGAAACCCAACTACACCAATCGTTTCGCCCTTGTTTCACTTCGTTCAACCCAACCTACAACTTTAAGGCAGACAGTCCACTAGAGGTAAAATTTTTTTTTAATATTCCAAGAATACTGAGCGATCGCCCTAGCTAGGTGTTGGCTATTGGTTCGCCTATCTCTATTTTAATGAGTCTGTTTGTCCAAGCTGAGACGACATGGCTTTGATATCAATGTTGTTACGATAAATAACTGGCAATCTTGCAGGACAAAGGCTGCATAGTGTATTTAAAGTAAATTGGGCCGGACAAAAACAGTAATTTATATCTATAGCAAGGCCGAGTTAAACCAAACTTGTCTCAAAAAAAGTCAAAAAATTTATAAATTTTTCAAAAAAAGGGTTGACAATCTAAAAATTGTTGCTATAATGAGGATGTCCACAAAAAAAAGAGGGACTTTCGCCCCTCAGTTCACCTTAAAAAAATTAAACTCTATGAACGGAATAGTTTGGGTCCTCGATGACTTAACAATCAATACTGAAGCCAATCACGAAAACCGTCGCATTCTAAGCCGCCACGAAATACTTGTCTTAGCTTGGTTGATATTTTACACGGAGAACCGCAAATACAGGGATCTGTTGCGCGAATGTAAGGTGACCCCAGAGGAGTGCCACGCGGCCCTGCAAGGTTTGCTGGAACTAGACCTCATCCGCGTAAGATAAGCGGACCATAGTTATCTTTTATCCCGGCTCCCCTGAGAGCCGGTTTTTTGTGGTGACTATATTATAGCAGTCAGCGGTCAGCTCTCAGCGGTCAGCTAGATCGCTGTACTGTTTGTAGTAGGGGCGTTTCGCGCTATTCCTTTTTTTGGAGTTGCCGGCGAGTGGCATAAATGCCTGGGCGAAGCATTCCAGTTTATAAGTATAGTCGAAAGCAAAGGATATCTCGGGAATGCTGTCGCCCCTACGCCAGACATTAGAGGGTCTCACCGCTCAAAATTTCCTGAATTCTAGCTCGAAACTGACGCACCGCCGCCCGTTGGCCGATTTTCTGGCTCTGGACGAGGAAGCTTGGAACTTCCAGAACTGGCAGAAAGGGAAAGGCCAAGCTTTGTGAGGAGCGACTGTATTCGGAGCCAGCTAAAAGATAAATCTCCAAGGTATTCCGGCGATAGCGCCAAATTTCGGGAACGCCCAAGGCTGCATAGATTCCATGCTTGTTAAGAGATGAATTCGTATAGTCCGACTCTATCGCTATATCCGGGGGCGGGTCTGTTTGTAAGTCTATTTTTCTACCTCTGACTCGCTCCTCGTTTTGAATATAGAAGCAGGCATCGGGCTCGACGGCACGGGATAAATCTTCGCGTTCTAGGGTGAGAGAGCCAAGCTTGCGAATTTCGATTTCTAGCTCGTCGGCGATCGCTGTAATAATGTCTCCCAACAATTCCTTGGGCTCTTCATGTTCTTCTAAAGGCATCCGAATTTCTAGCACTCCGCGATCGTAAGCGATTCTCCAGGGGCGGCCATCTCCCACTTCGGCCATTAAGGATTTATACGTCCGCCAGCTTACCCCTACCAAGGGGATGCAGCTTTGCAAAGATTGCCGCGATCGCCGAGAGGATAAAAGAGTTGAAGTCATTTGGACTCAGCCGAAATCACGCTAATTTTTATTGTATAGGTCAGCGGGAGGTGTGGGAGGTGTGGGAGGTGTGGGGAGTGTGGGGAGTGTGGGAGGTGTGGGGAGTGTGGGAGGTGTGGGAGTGTGGGAGGTGTGGGAGGTGTGGGGCTCCCGATCCTTACAAGGGTATGTTTTTTAGATTTGATATTTTTTAGGCGAATCGACGACGTAGGGGCGACAGCATTCCAGAGATAACCTATTGCTATAAAATAAAACCTTTGCATTGGAATGCTTCGCCCCAGAAAGCTATGAAGCCCACCGACAACATCAAAAAAGAGGATTATAAAAAACATACCCTTGAAAGAATCGCATCCCCGAGACAATCTCGGCCGTAGAACCCCCGTACTCTCGTTGCTTCCCCCAGACAATCTCATATCCCATCAATTTGAGAAATGCTATAATCAGACTATAGATAAGATAAAAACAGGATTAGTCTATGCAGCAAGACCAAAGCAGCAATGGGGAGCCGGAGAACAAGTGCCCTAGCTGCGTTTTCATCAAGCTGGAAAGCTCTCGAATAAAAGAGGGATGGCTATGGGACAGACAAACAAAGGCGATCGAGCTATTTTTAACGGTCTCCTTCAACGAGCAAGAAGAAAAGATTTTAGGAGGTGCAATTAGGTTCGGAATTAAGCGAGGCACCCTAAGCCTTGCTTTAACCAACTGTAGAAGCCCCTATGAAAACCGGGGTTTAAATGACATCCTGCAACATAACTTGCTGCTAGAAAGGTATAAAAGGTCCAGCAACGAGGAAAAGCGATCTTCGGGGTTCTCGATTTCTCCAAATAAGATAAGTGCTAAAATAGATTCGGAACTAGAAAAAGCCCTGGAGCGAACGGACAAGATAAAGTTCGATACGCACCAAGTTTCGACCAAGGGCTCGGAAGCTAACCCCATCTGGGATTTTCAGGTCAAAACTGGAGAACCCTGTCTTAAGGGCACCATACCAAAGGAAGTGCTAGCAATCCTTACGGTGGATGACGTTCCCTGTAAAATCGAAGCGACTTTTACGGCTTCGTTGCGGGAATTACATATTGAGGGCATAGAGGGACTCTGGCCTGGGGAAATCAGTCGTAACAAAATGGCTGTAATGGAAAGATGGATAGTTCGCCATTTCTTGGAGCCGAAGTTAGAACCTTATTTAAGCAGACAGGAGCTGAAATATGACTGAGCAAACTTACCGCGAAGAGATGGAAAAATTGATTCAGCAGGTAATCGAAGCCGACACCGACGATATGGCCGAGCTGTCTGGGTTGGCAGGGCTAGACCTTCGTCAAGACTTTGCCGGTGCCGACTTGAGCGGAACTAACTTAAGCGGTGCCGACCTGAACGGCGCTAATTTTGAAGGAACTAACTTAAGCGGTGCCGACTTGAGGCGCGCTAATTTAGCCGGCGCTAATTTTAATCAAGCCAACCTTCAAGGAACGGATTTAAGGATCGCGGACTTGAACGGTGCTAACTTTCAAGGCACCGACCTTCAAAAAGCAGACTTAAGAGGGGCTCATTTCCAATACGCCAACTTTAAAGATGCCAGCTTTCAAAAGGCAGACCTGAGAGGAGCAGATTTAACAGACGCTAACTTGAAGGAGGTTAACTTTCAAGGAGCCAATTTGAGCAATGCCAATTTGAGCAATGCCAATCTGACGGAGATTGACCTAATCGCTATTGACATGAGTCGTGCAAACTTGGCTTTTGCAAACTTGACAAGAGCTAATTTGAGCTGTGCTAACCTAAGTCGCGCTAGCCTGCAAAATGCCAAACTAGACAATGCCAACCTTTACAGTGCAAACTTAGAAGAAAGTAATCTTTCTGGTGCAAGAATATTCAATACTAATTTAACTAACGCACGCTGCGAAGGGACAGTAGGCTTGCCGTCATCCACAGAAGACATAAGTGAGGTAAATCCAGCATCTGCCTCTTACCAAAAAATGGCATCACCCCCAATCATAGAGGTTATTATAAATCAGTTGGAAGTATGGCAGTCACAAGTAGAGCTACCCATTAGCACCGAACTGCAGAAGATGGTTGACACGCTTGAAGATTATTTAATCGGGGACTTGCAAGTTGAAGATGCACCACTTTACAGTCCTCTGCGTAGTCTAGGTAGGGACTAGCAGAAAAATAAAGTACCAGGCAGAAAACACATATTAGCAAACCAGCGATCGCACCTAGCATTGCCCCAAAGCAAACTAGCGGCACTTTTCTACCAACGTAGGGGCGTTGGCGGAGCCTGCCCTCCGGGCATACGGCCGTTCGCCCCTACCCACAATAACAATTCCAGGTAATATCAAATCCGGTAGAATACCCACAGAAAAAATTTGTAATCTCCCGTAGGACGGGCGTCCCGCCTGTCCATACCAGGCGCTTCGGACAGGCGGGACGCCCGTCCTACGGGAAAGATTTTTTGATAGCGATTAGCCGGATTTGGTATATTATACCGATCGCACCTCCCAATTCCCACCTCCCAATTCCCAATTCCCCACACCCCACACCCCACACCCCACACCCTAATTCCTACCAAGGACTTCCAATAACACTAAATCCCGCCCAATAATAAGGATGTGAAAGATTGGTATTTTGCCGATCGCTCGTCTCCGGGGGAAGAGAAATACCTTCCGGGATAATGTCGCTGAGGGCGGGGGAACCAAGCAAGCGATCGCCTTCAATGCGAACTTTTCCGCGAATCATGGCAATCTGAGCCTGACGCAATGCCTCTGCCTTAATTGTGGGACGACCTTGTTTTGCAGCGATCGCGAGTTGTCGATAAAACTCCGTCATCAGTCCCAAAGTTCCGGCATCGCTCACATACCACAAGCTCGCCAAAACAGATTTCACCCCCGCTCGCACTGCCAAACCGGCAAATCCCAACTCGGCGGACTCGTCGCCGATCGCCGTGCGACAAGCAGACAGTACCAACAATTCCACCGGAGGATTGCCCCAACCCAAATCTCGCAGGCGATCGAATTTTAGGGCACTATCGGAAAACATAATATAAGAGTTGTCCAGAGCCCCAGAATTAAACTCGCTGTGGGTAGCCAAGTGAATTATCTTATGCCCGCCCTTGGCTCGTTCCGATTTCAGATTTTCTAAAGTAAACGCCTCATTCAACAGCAGCTCACCCGGCCAGAGACTGCCAGCAATAGCCGACAATTCCAAAGGCACCGCAGGCAAAGCGGGGAAATCCTCGGCAAATTGCGAAGCGCCCATAGCCAAAAGTTTGGCATCCTCAAGACTTTGATAGCTCGTATCCATCAGGTTGAGGCTGGGAACCAGACTGAGACTGTATTTTTCAACCAAAAACTGCTCGCCATCATGTAAAGCGGCCAAAGGTAAAGAGCGCAATCCTCCATCCATCGAAAAGAGGAGCATATCGATACCTCGGGATTCCAGCTCGCTTTCAATCGGAGCAATCAGCCAATCATAGAGCTGCCTCGCCGGTGCGATGTAGCTATTTCCCAGTCTCTGCCTGGGATTGCCGATCGCCTCCCGAAATTTCGCCACCATTTCTTTTATTGCTTCCGGTTTGGCGGCGGGAATCATTTTCTGAACCGACAAACCATCGGAGCCTATAGCTACTATGTCTAAACCCGCCGGCGTAACCACAGTATAAATTATGGCTGGGTTGCTGCCAGTTTCTGCGGCTACCTGGGAGAGAGTGGCGCGCATTCCTTCTTGGCTGGCGATCGCCGAATCATTAATATGATAGCCATTAATAGTATCCCCCAAATACTGACTAAACTCTAGTAAGCGACTTTGCTCGATATTCGGGGCGACTTGCGCGGGGTTAACTAAAAGCAGAGGATTGGTATTGCCAGGGACAATCTGAGGAGGAGCAAGGACGCTGCTATTCGGCGTCGCCAGATTTTCCACGGCAATAGCGACCTCGGAGCGACCCCGGCCATTTGCAATTAGAGCCTCTAATTCTTCTTGCTCTATCTTGCGACGCGATTGAAGCTGCTCCGCCACAACTGAAGTTCCCTCAATCTTTGTATTTAAGCCCGGATGCTGGTTGCTCGGATTTGGCATATTCTCCATGCTATCTCCTACTGCCTCGACTCCGGGCATCTCGGGCATATCGCTCTGGGCTATTTTCTCCAGATTGGGCTCTATAGTTTCATTAATAGTAGTTTCATTCATAGTGCTGCTAGCCGAAGTTTCTGGCTCTGGGGTTATGGGCGCAGACGGTAATTCCATAACGGTATTCTCAGATACAGTCTCGTCCTGACTAGCAGCAGAAGTTTCTATAGTATCCGTCGAATTGTTTGTCGGCGCTGGGGAGGAAGCTTGCCCCGAAGTATCTTGAGAGTTCTGCTCCAGACTCGAAGCTGGCATATTAGGAGTATTGCGATCGGGAATCACCAAGGTCGGATTGGAAACTAGATTTTGTGGCGCAGCGACTTCGTTGGCAGTATCTTGGGCAGTATCTTGGGAAGTTTCTTGGGCAGTATCTTGGGCAGTATCTTGGGCAGTATCTTGGGAGGCGCTATTTTCCTGGTTATTAGCGGCGATCGCCTCAGCCAAATTCCCAGAAAACCTACTTTCAGCCCTGATATCTCCGGCTATATTTTGTCTGTTGCCCAAGATAAACGCACTTCCAGCATTGCTTCCATCTAAAGAAGTATCCGCCACCCCCCTGACAATTGCATCCCCAGTTTCCAGAATAATACTATTAGTGGAGAATTCCGATAGAGAGGCAACGGGTAATTGTAAAGAATTAGACATACTTGGTGCCGTAGCTTCGTCAAGCTCTGTTACATTTAGATTTCCCGACTCGTTCCAGTCAATCTGGATTGGGGTCGGGCTATTGCCAGAAGTATTATTGCTAGAAACATTACTGGAGCTACTGCCGGATACGGCTGCGATAAAAATATTTCCTCCCGGCGCTGTCAGGGTGCCCAGACTTGCGACAGTCCCACCCAACAAAATCAGGGAACGACCCCGCGCAACTTCTAAATTGCCCAGATTGACAATTGCTCCTTGTTGCTCGGTAGTAAAGGCAATGCGATCGGGTCTTCCCTGCAACCCAGAGGTATTGCCAGCAAGACTTCCTCGCTGGAACCACCGCTCTTCGTTCCCGATCGCATTAGCCGTAGTAGCCACAAAATCAGCCGGTACATTCAGGCTCGCATTATTTCCGAACATGATTCCCGAAGGATTTTGCAGGAAAAGACTGGCATTGCCGGAGCCCTTAACCCCAATCTGTCCCTCAATAGCCGAAACCTCGCCGCCGCTGACCTCTACCAGAATATTAGCGATATTATCGGCAGTTAAAAAATTAGCAATTTCCCCTTCTCCCACCGAAAACCGGGCGAAATTGTGAAACAAATTTTCCCCGTCCTCAGAAGCGATGCCGCCAGTAATTTCATAGTCGTTTCCATTTTTTGTCACCACCGTATCCGTCGCGTTTTCAGCAGCCACAATTGACAGATTTTCTACATCCTCCTGAATCTTCTCTTCGGGGACAGTCTCGGCGACAGTTAGTAATGCTGCGGTTTCTTCCTCGGAGCTGGACTCGGAGCTAGTCGGTTCTTCGGAGCTAGACTCGGAGCTGGACTCGGAGCTGGACTCGGAGCTAGTCGGTTCTTCGGAGCTAGTCGGTTCTTCGGAGCTGGACTCGGAGCTGGACTCGGAGCTAGTCGGTTCTTCGGAGCTGGACTCGGAGCTGGACTCGGAGCTAGTTGGTTCTTCGGAGTTGGACTCGGAGCTAGTTGGTTCTTCGGAATTGGACTCGGAGCTGGATTCGGAGCTAGTTGGTTCTTCGGAATTGGATTCGGAGCTAGTTGGTTCTTCGGAGTTGGATTCGGAGCTGGACTCGGAGCTAGTTGGTTCTTCGGAATTGGACTCGGAGCTATTGTTGCTGGAAAAGTCGCCAGTAATAACAGCATCTGTAGGAAGATTGCCCGCAGTAACGGTGTCGGTCGCTGTCAAAAAGATTGCTCCATCATTGCCGGAAGAAGCGATCGCATTAACGTCGCCAATCGCAATATTTTCTCCAGCTAAGAAATCAATATCCCCCCCATCGCCCATAACTCCCATCGCAGAAGTATTCAGATTTCCGGTAGTAATACTGCGATCGGCGGTAAAAAAGAGATAGCCCCCATTGCCATCTCCATAAACTGAAGCATTCACATCTCCGGTGATAATATTGCCTGTATTGCTCGTCAGGTCAATATTGCCGGCAGTTTCCACCCCGGGGATAAACTGACTAGCTACTGGGTTGGTTGCCGATGAATTGAGATAGTCAGTTGTCAGGTTAGAGTAGCTATGGAGAAAAATGCTGCCTCCAAATTCCTCGCCACTGGTGTCGATTCCTCGCGCCAGCAATTCTGCTCCAGCCAAGATTTCCGCCGGACTGCCATTAGTAGTTATGTCATCTTGTAGAGTAACCGTGCCGCTCCCTTCTATATATACGCCGTTGCCATAAGGCTCTGCCACGCTTATTGTTGAAGCTACTTCCACATTGCCAGCTACAATTTCCAACTCCTGCAAAGGGGTTGTTCCGCCGATTGCACCATCAAGTTTTACATCTCCGCTGCCTGCGTTCAGAGACAATGCGGCATCGCCATCAACTGTATGGGCGATCGCAATATTTCCCGAACCGCTGTCCGTATCGATCCAAACATCATTCTTAATAACATAAGATCCGTCAATGACAATCGTATTGTCATTAGTAATAAGATCTCCGGTGCCAATTTCAGTGGCGCGGAGTTCTATCCCTCCCCCAGCAACCGGCTCAGAAGCATCGAGGATACCCGTCGTTAACATCCCCATGCTGCTATTGAGTTTAATCGAAGTACCATTGGAGGTAATATCTCCGGTTTCAATATTGCCGCTTGCCGACAAGCTGACTGCTTTTCCCGAAAAAGCAATATTGGCATTGCCTATAAAAATACTTGCTGCTTCCAGTTCTAAAGTATTCAGAGAAGAACTGCTAGTATTAATCTCAACATCTCCGATTTCTATCGCCCCAAGTGCAGTCGCGCTCAGAGCCGAACCGCTGTAGTTACCAAAAGTAATGTCGCCGTCGGAGCTAATGCTAGAGTCAAGGAAAGTCTCTAGATCGGCAGAGCTATTTGCAAGAGTACGAACCGAGAAATTGCCCGTCGTACTAAAGCGCGCATCTGCCACTATCAGTCCGTCGCTAATTAAAGTCATGTCGCCACCAGCTTCCAGCAGGCTAGACGGATGTTGCACGGCAAAGATATCAATGTCCGTATGGCCTTTGATTTCCAGATTGCCGCCAGCGATCGCTACCAATGGCTCATTGGCTTTTTCCCAAAGCCTTACAGCATTCCTAGCTCCCAGAGTTAGATTGCCGTCGGTCTCCAAACGGCTGCCTAGGATAGAGATGTTATGCAAAGTACGCACTATAGCCCTGCCTGCATCTATAGAAGAAGCAGCGATCGCCACATCTCCCTGGTTAATCTCTATTCCCGAACCCTTTAGCTCTACATTTCCAGCGCTGTTTATTTCTAAATTAGTAGCATGGCTAATGCTGCCGCCAGTCAGCAATTGAGGCAGAGTTTGAGGCGAAATCTCAATCGGAGAACTAGAGGATACTTGCAAGCTAAGAAGATGACCGGGTTGCGAGATGCGCAGTATATTTTTCTGACCAACACCGAAGATTGTAATCCGCCCGCCCGGGGCAGACAAATTCCCTTCATTAACTACCGTACCGCCCAGCAAGCTTAAATTCTGTCCCGAGCTTACTGCCAACTCGCCAGAATTGAGAATTGTCCCGGTTGCACTGGCAAAATCAAAAGCGCTAGGAGTTCCCACCAGCGCCGAGTAATTGTTACTACCCGTGGCTGCAAACCAGTGCAAGGTGCTATCCTCAAGACCAATCCCCGTAGCGGTGGTGGCCAAAAAGCTCCCCGGAACGTCGAGCCGGGCATTCGGGCCAAAAATAATTCCTGCCGGATTCATTAACAATAGATTGGAATTGCCCCCGGTAATTTGCAGCAAGCCGTTGATAACAGACGCATCCCCCCCCGTCACCCGACCTAAAATATTTTGGATTGCTGGATTGGAGAGGAAATTGGCGATTTGACCCGCCTCCAGGTTCAATTGCTCGAACGAGTGAAACAGATTTGCTCCATCCGAGGATAGCTGTCCCCCCTCAATATCAAACCTCTGGCCGTTAGGGGTAACAGTAGTTCCAGTACCGTCACTGGCTGGAGAGATTTGAGCCAATACTGGATTGAAATCTCCCAAGCTGGTTCCTGCCCAAACCAATAGGCTAGGAATGAAACGAGCTAATTTTCTGACTGTAGAAAAGCGCCCCTTGCGTTCCCTCAATATCCCCAGTCTTGCTGGAGTCTCTGGGATGCTTTCTCTACTATTGTTCAATTTCATCGGCTATACCCTTCAACGCAACCCACGACAGACCCCAAACTCGGTAAAGCAAGAAACCTATAGGGACCTCTGTAAATCTGAAGATATCTGGGAAATTCTCGAAATTTACTTATTTCCTTTGTAACCTCACTTTTTGCTTAGAGGTTTCCCGAACTGGAAGTAACGATGATTTTTTACCGAATCTTCACGGTATCTAGTGCTTTCTCTACTAGCTTTTTATATTTGAAATCTGGTTTTATGCGGCTGGCAGGCGATCGCTGGCTTCGGGACCTGGGGGGAGTGTGGGGAGTGTGGGGAGTGTGGGGAGTGTGGGGAACGTGGGGAATGTGGGGAGAGTAGGGAGCCAAGCCCTTCGGGGCGGCTACGCCTACGGACTTCTCCCATTCCTCCCACCCTTCCCACACTCCCAATGCCCAATGCCCAATGCCCAATGCCCAATTCCCTTCCCTATTCTTATATTCTTAGTTTTGTCTTGTCGGCAATTTTCCGAGCTAAGGCTTTAAAGTCTTTATAGACCCCTTTGGCTGCAGAACTATGAGCCCCGATCGCTCCATCCGCAGGTTTCAAAAAAAACATCGGCTTGCGAGCTTCCTGCGCCATAGGCATTAAACTTTGGTAATTCTTTAGCAAAGCCAGACAATGAGGATCGTCTGCCATAGAAATTTCGCCATCTCCCGGTTCCTTCAATACTTCATCTCTGTAAACCTTGGGAATGCGGGCAATCCAGCGATCGAATGCTTTCACCGGGCGATTGAGTTTCAGTAAATGATGCAAGCAGACATAACCAATAGGTTGCATCCGACCTTGAGGCAGTGGGAAATCTAGCGCCGGTTTTGTCGCCAATCTTTCTTGCCAGTCTTTTCGCCAGCGTCGTAAAGTCGAACCTACGCTCCGCAAGCTTTGCAAAGAAAGTAAATCTGTCATTAGAGGAACTATTACATAGTCTGCTGCAATTAACGCGGCACGGTTAATTGATCCTAAGTTTGGTCCTAAGTCCATTAAAATAACATCGGCTTGGTGGATAGTAGCTGTTTTCTGCAATCGGCTTGGTGGATAGTAGCTGTTTTCTGCATAATTCTCCAGAACGCAGAGGTAATCAGAAAAGCACGCTCGTCCCCATCCATACATTTTGGCCAGACTTCCGAGAGCTGGTCTTCAAAACTTGACAGATATAGATCGCCGGCCAGAAGTGCTAGATAACTATATAAGGATGGGTCGTCAATATGTTCTAAGGTCGGCTCGTCAGCAATATCGCCGATATCTCTAATCAGAGGCAGCACGCACCGATAAATAGTACGATAATCTTTTTGCAACCAAACTTCTTCCAAGCGATCGTCTTCCAGAAAAGCCGAAGTTAGATTAGCTTGGGGATCTAGATCTGCAGCAACTACCCGATACCCCATATCTGCGTACATCCATGCTAAGTGATAGACCAAGGAAGTTTTGCCAACGTCTCCCTTATGATTGAAAAAGGCAATAATAGTAGCATTCGATTCCAAGTCATTGAGAAGACTTTGCAATTGAGTATCTTCCACGATCGCCCACCCCTAAATACTTATATATTATAATATCCTCTTATTGCACTACCAAGACGGCGAACGGACGTTCTTGTTCGTAGGGGCTTAGGCTCCGCCTGTCCAAGAGGACACATGGCATTCGCCCTCTCCCTTGCCCCAAGATGTTGTCCTAGCCTTAGTCCTTTAAAAGTTGATTTGCCTTGAGGTTTTATTATTATGGCTTATACATTCAGCCTGGAAACTGGCCAGCAAGTTTATCTAGACAATAATGGAACGCAGACCACGATCGCGATCGTCACTAGCGGCCCAGGCCAGCAGCAACAAAGTAGTAGCAGCTTTTCCACGGGGCGCTGGACCGCTCAACCGACCGTATTCCGAACTGGAAATGGCTGTACTGTGCAGATCGAGTCGGAAACGGGTCAGCACTTTATCCAAATCCAAGGTAATAGTGCCAGCGTAACGAGCAGCCGCCCCTCCGCAAATAGTGCCGAGACCATACAGGTACAGCAGACATCGAGTTCCATACCCGGTCAGCAACCAATGCAACCGATGCAACCGATGCAGCCGATGCAGCCGATGCAGCCGATGCAGCCGATGCAGCCGATGCAGCCGATGAAACCCATGAAAATGGGTGATATGGAAATGAGTATGAATCCGATGCAAATGCGTATGGGAAACATGCAGATGAATATGGGAACGCCAATGGGATCCGGGCAGCAACAAGGCGGTAGAAATTTCTGTCCTAAATGCGGCTCTCCCGTGCAACCGAGCGATAGCTTTTGCTCCAATTGCGGCTACCAATTAAATTAGCTTTCAGCGGTCAGCGGTCAGCTCCAAGCGTAGGGTGTCGCACCGCGCACCATACGCTATTTTATTTAGTCCTGAAATGGTAAAATTGCTGACCGCTGACTGCCGATCGCTGACCGCTGACTCAAAGATTGGTCTGGTGCGCGGTGCGGCACCCTACATAAGCTAAAAAGGGAGCATTTCACTTTTGCAAGTAGTAGGTTGGGCCCGGGAACAAAACCCAACGATAGACCCTTGTTGGGTTTCGTTCCCGGGCCCAACCTACGCAACCAAAAAAATCGGATTACAAAATTGAAATGCTCCCGCTAAAAAAAACACAAAAGCTAGTCTGGTGCGCGGTGCGACACCCTACAAATAGAGTCTTTGCGTAAGTCCTGAAATGGTAAAATCGCTGACCGCTGACCGCTGACCGCTGACCGCTAATTACTGACCGCTGACTGCTGACCGCTAACTGCTAAAAAAACAATGGCAATTAAAATAGCTTTGCATCATAGGACAATCTACAAGTACGATCGCCCGGTTAAATTAGGGCCTCATGTCGTGCGTTTGCGTCCTGCACCTAATTGTCGCACTCCCATCCACAGTTATCAGCTCAATCTTTATCCCCAGGAACACAGTATATATTGGGGACAAGACGTAGCGGGAAATTACATGACCCGCGTCAACTTTCCGAAGCCAACCGAGGAGCTAAGGGTGGAAGTCGAGCTAATTGCCGAAATGGAGCCGATTAACCCGTTTGCATTCTTGCTCGAAAATTACGCAGCAGAATATCCCTTTACTTACGAGCAAACCCTAGGCCGGGAACTAGCGCCGTTTCTAGAAATAGTCGAATCGGGTTCGTTATTAAAAGAATGGGTGGGCAAACTCGATCGCTCTCCAACCTACACTACTAACTTTCTGACCAATCTGCTCTCCTGCTTGCGCGAAGATATCGCCTATTCCCCGCGCTGGGAGGAAGGAATTCAGTCTTGCGAAGAAACCCTGGCTAGTAAAATAGGTTCTTGTCGGGATACGAGCTGGCTGTTAATCCAAATTTGCCGTCATCTGGGTCTGGCCGCTCGCTTTGTCTCTGGGTATTTAATTCAATTAGTAGCAGAAGAATCCCCAGAAGAATCGCCAGAAGAATCCCCAGAAGAATTAGACCCAGAATCCCCCCAGGAGCAAGCAAGAGTAGAAAAAGATACGGTGGATTTGCACGCTTGGGTAGAAGTCTATTTACCCGGAGCCGGTTGGGTCGGCTTAGATCCGACTTCCGCAAGCTTAACGACAGAAGGACATATTCCCTTGGCCAGTGCTGCATCTCCGAAAATAGCGGCACCAGTTTCCGGCAGTACGGAACCTTGCCAAAGTAAGCTAGATTTTATCTTTACTTTGTCGCGCCTAGAAGAAGGCGTTAGAAATACGAATATAAGTAAGACTATAAATATGAAGGGGGAGATAGCAGGTCGAAATGAGGAAACTGAAGTGAACGAGGGCAGCCCTTCCTATTTGGAGCCTTATACCGAGGAACAATGGTCGGCTATTGACGCTTTGGGCAAGGCAGTTGACGAGGGACTGGCTGCAGGTAAGATAAGACTGACGATGGGTGGGGAGCCAACTTTTGTCTCGATAGATGATTTTTATTCGCCAGAGTGGCGCGTAGAGGCATTGGGAAAAGACAAGCGCCGCATAGCAGGAATACTTCTCAAGCGACTGCGCGATCGCTTTGCCCCTAGCGGTTTGCTCCATTACGGTACGGGCAAGTGGTATCCCGGCGAGGCATTGCCCCGCTGGGCATTGGGATGTTATTGGCGTCAAGACCAAATCCCTATTTGGCGCAATCCTAATTTAATAGCCGAGGACAACCGAGATTATGGTTTCGGCCATAAAGAGGCGGAGATTTTTATAGAAAAATTAATCGGTCATCTGGCAACGAGCCGCGATCGCATCTTACCGGCTTGCGAACAAGATAAGCAGCTCGTAGCTTGGATATTGCCTTTATTATGGACTAACAAAAATCCCGATTTTCCCTGGACTAGCTGCCAATGGAAGCTGCCCGAGGAAATAGTAAGCGAAAAAATGCTAACTTTAATCGGCGGCGATTCTCCAGCCGGATTCCGCTTGCCTCTAGACAGGATTGCTTGGGCAAAAGAAGAGGATTTGCAATGGGAAGAAGAAGCAGATCCAAACTCCTACCAGCAACCTTTGGGGGATATTTTTGCTAAAGTTGCCGATCGCAAAAAGATGGCCGAGCTAAAAGCCGAGCCTCAGTTAGAAAAATCGGATTCTCTCGCCTCTGGCGACAACAGTTATGACGTCAGGGAAGTTGCGGCCAATAGCATTAAAGTGGCGCTGTGCGTGGAGGCCAGAGAGGGCAGACTGCATATTTTTATTCCGCCCATTGGTGTGGCCGAAGCTTATCTAGACCTTATTGCTTGCATTGAAAATACAGCAGCAGAACTGGACTATCCAGTGCGGATTGAAGGATATATTCCCCCGCGCGATCGCCGCTTGCAAGGATTTCAGATAACTCCCGATCCTGGTGTAATAGAAGCGAACATTCACCCGGCGATCGACTGGCCAGAACTGGTTGAAATTATGACTACTCTTTACGAGGAAGCCAGCCGCAGCAAATTGGCAACGGAAAAATATACCCTGGACGGACGAACAATCGCTACCGGAGGCGGTTCTCATATCACCATTGGCGGTGCAACCCCTACAGATAGTCCTTTGCTCCGGCGACCGGATTTATTACAAAGCTTGATAACTTACTGGCAGCATCACCCGAGTTTGTCCTACTTATTTGCCGGGGAATTTGTCGGGCCGAGCAGCCAATCTCCCCGAGTCGATGAAGCTCGTCACGAGACTTTATATGAATTAGAGATAGCTTTTGCGCAACTAAACAAAAACAAAAATCCAGAGCCTTGGCTAATTGACCGGCTGCTGCGCAATTTGCTCGTTGACGCCAGCGGCAATACTCATCGGACTGCTTTCTGCATCGACAAGTTACATCCCGTAGAAAATCCCGGCAACCAATTGGGTTTGCTAGAGCTTCGCAGTTGTGCCATGTCGCCCCATCCTCGAATGAGCTTATTGCTGGGATTGCTCTTAAGAGCATTGGTGGCTTGGTTTTGGCAGGAGCCTTATGAAAAACCGCCGCTACGCTGGGGCACGACTCTCCACGATCGCTTCATGCTGCCCTACTATATAGAGCAAGATCTAAAAAGCGCGATCGCTCCTTTGCAGCAGGTGGGTTATCCCTTTGAAATCGAGTGGTTTCGACCCTTTTTTGAATTCCGCTTTCCGCGCTACGGGCAGATAACCCGAGAAGGAATAACCTTGGAATTGCGTCACGCCCTAGAACCTTGGCATGTTCTCGGAGAACAGATTAGCAATGGTGGCACGGCTCGCTATGTGGACTCTTCGATGGAGCGAATTCAGGTGCGGCTGAGCGGAGCGACTCGGGGACGGCATATTGTAATTTGTAACGGCTACCCAGTACCTTTGCAATTAACTGAGGTAGAGGGGGAATATGTGGCAGGGGTCCGCTATCGGGCCAGAAATACCGCAGCATCTTTGCATCCGGCGATCGCTCCCCATAGCCCGCTAGTTCTGGAGATTGTCGATACCCGGACTAACCTTTCTCTTGGCGGTTGCCAGTTGCACTCCCAAAACCCAAACGGTCCCGAATGGACGGTCATACCAGTCAATCGACGCGAAGCCGCCTCCCGTCTGGCCGCTCGTTTTATTCCCGAAAGCAATACCCCCGGTAAGATTGAAGTTCCTTCAGTGCCATTTTCTGACGAATACCCCACGACCCTAGACTTGCGACGGGCATAGGCCCTAGGGCATGGGGCATAGGGGATAGGGCCTAGGGCATTGGGCATTGGGCATTGGGTGTTGTCCCCATGTCCCCATGTCCCCGTGTCCCCAAGTCCCCATGTCCCCATGTCCCCCAAGTCCCCATGTCCCCATGTCCCCATGTCCCCAAGTCCCCGTATCTCCCGGCCCTCAGTCCCCGATGCCCAATTCCCAATGCCCAATGCCCAATTCCCCCTATGTTAATCTGAGGATGTCAAGGTTTGTTGGCATCTGCAGGTTCACTCTGTCAAAATACCAGCAATAGGGAGTCTGACGATAGCCAAGCTTTATGGGATGCGATCGCTCTAGTTATATCAAATCCGGTAAAATACCCACAAAAAAATTTGTAGTCTCCCGTAGGACGGGCGTCCCGCCTGTCCGAAGCGCCTGGTATGGACAGGCGGGACGCCCGTCCTACGGAAAGGCTTTTTTTAGGGCGATTAACCGGATTTGATATTAGGGCTTGCTTAATCAAATAAGTCAGATCGACGCAGCCACTATATCACCAATGCCCCATGCCCCATGCCCCATGCCCTATGCCCCATGCCCAATTCTTGCTTGACAGTTATTTGTTAAATTTTAAATTGCAACCATGCACGTTGAAGAGTTAAACATCCAAAATTTTAGAAGCTTCAAGGAAATAAACATAAAGTTTACCCCGCATAATTTAGCCATATTGATGGGAGTCAATGGGTCTGGCAAGTCATCTATATTAGATTGTCTGGCTATGCTTTTCTCCGTACTGCAAAATAAGCTAGCGGATGCAAATGCGCGATCGTCTGACTTTGTATTAAAGGAAAATGATATTAATTTTGATGCCGAAGAAACGATAAATACAATAAAAGTCAAAACCGATTGCTACGAAGATATCTTAGCTTGGACAATCGTCAAGAGTCAGGGCAAAGAAAAGAAAAGCAATTATAAGGACATGAACGTCTATGTAAAAATTATTGAAGAAAAATTAGCCCAAAATTCCAAGCTAAACTTGCCAATCATGGTCTATTACCAGACCAAGAAAATGCTCTTGAATACCTCTGTGCCCTTGAGCGGCAGGATGACTGCTTTTGGAATCAACCATCAATTTAACGCTTATGAAAATTCATTTTCTACAGAGATTCATAACTTTCAAGATTTCTTCGATTGGTTTAGAGAAGAAGAAGACTATGAAAATGAAATCCAGCTCCGAAAAGATCGGAATTATATCAATCCCAATTTAGATATTGTCAGAAAAGCAATCCAAACCTTTTTTGGCTCGGAATTTTTAGACTGTAAGTTATCTAATTTGCAAATAGTTCGTTCGGGAATGAACCGAAACTTTTTCCGGCGGCGCTCTCTACCTCCGTCATTGACCATTACAAAAGACCATCGAGACATAACCATAGACTATCTCTCCGATGGCGAACAAATGTTATTGATGTTAGTTGCCGATATTGCTAGGAGACTGGCAATTGCAAATCCGAGTTTGAAAAATGCACTGCGAGGTAAAGGGGTTGTTTTAATTGATGAAATAGAACTCCATTTGCATCCCCAGTGGCAAAAAGTGGTAATTCCAGGATTATTAGGCACCTTTCCTAACTGTCAGTTTATAGTCAGTACCCATTCGCCACAAATCGCCACCCATATCAAGAAAGAAAATATCTTTCTATTAAAAGATTCGCAGATAGTATCGGCAGAGTCGCTAACTTCCGCCGGAGATAGCGACTCTTTTTGGGATGAATTTATGGGAAGGAATTAGGGAATTGGGCATTGGGCATTGGGCCCACAAGCATTGGGAGGAGTGAATAGGCGAACAGATGAAGAGTGAAAAGTTAAGAAAACCAATTATTCACTATTCACTATTCACTTTTCACTATTACGGTCCCACACTCCCCACACTCCCCACACTCCCTGTCCCCCAGTCCCCTTGTCTCTAGTTTTGGCAACCCTGTCGAGATTGACTTCCATCGGGCATATTGGCAAGACAAAGATTAGCGCCCGTTAGCTTAGCGCCTTCGATTAGAGCGCCACTTAGATTCGCTTCGCTCAAGTTAGCTCCAGTTAAATTAGCTCCTCGCAAGTCAGCACCGCTGAGGTCGGCCCATTGCAGGTTGGCACCTCTCAAGTCTGCTCCTCTAAGGTCGGCAACTGTAAGACCGCCTTCGGTAAGGTTGGCCCCACGCAAGTCGGCATAACGCAGGTCGGCGGATGCCAGCCAGGTCAGAACCAAATCGCAATTGACGCATTTATTGGTATTGAGCAATTGCTGTTTGTGACGGGAGTTTTCGGCTCGGGCTGAGGAGGTCAGGGATAGGGAGACCAGGGAGAGTGGAAGCAAAATTGCGGCTAGAGCTAATAGTTTTTGTTTCATGGTTTTTGCCTCTGATGGTTTGAAGAGGGAGCATTTCAATTTTGCAACGGAGCCGCCTGACGCCTATAGGCGTAAGCCCCGCCTCCGCTCGCGGCTGGCGCGGCTACACAAACAAAGCCCTTACGGGCTATGAGTGCAAAAGTGAAATGCTCCCTTTGAAGAATTTCAATTAGCTAAGGCAATATGGGTTATTTTTTTCCTAAAGAGATATTATATCGCCAGCATCCCGGCTTTCTGCAATAGGCCAGGGCGATCTATTCGCTAGATAGATTTTCTAAACTAAAACGATCGTATCATAGCTTTACAATTAAATGATTCAGTAGCAGTTCTCTAAGTTCCGGGTCGATCTGGCTGGACAAAAAGCTCTCAGATAAAAGCTTCTGAGCCTAGCCTGTGGCAAGGACTTAGCCCAACAGTTTCTCAACTCTTAGCTGACTGCTGACCGCTGACCTCTGACTGCTTCGCAAGAGCTAAAAGAGCGCAGCAAAAAGGCGATCGCTTGTTGTCTAAAATAAAAAAGCGATCGCCTTATCAATACCTTCGCCATTTTGCTCCAGGGAACGATCCCCCCAACCCCCCTTAAAAAGCTTAAAAAGGGGGGCTAAGCTCTGAATCGGGAGCATTTCACTTTTGTAACGGGACAGCCCGGAGGGCGAGAGTTTGTGTAGCCGCGCCAGCCACCTGGGAGGCGGGGCTTACGCCTATAGGCGTTAGGCGGCTAGATACGAAATTGAAATGCTCCCTCTGAATCTCTCTCAAGCCCCCTTTTTAAGCCTTTTTAAGGGGGGTTGGGGGGAGAGCTTCGCGCTCCCTGCGGTGCGAGCGTTGGCCTCCGAGCGGGCATTTATTGGGTTTCGTTCCCGAGACGCTCCCTACAAATAAAGTGTTGGGTGCATTTTAGCGAAGGTATTGCTTATATTACAGATTTGCTTATGATAGCTGCCAAGATAGAGCCGAAGAATGACCTATCGACAAAGAGCTAGATAGGTCATTCTTTACTCTTCAAGTCTTACTTATTCCAATCATCTTCCCATCTGACAGTACCTTCATAACCTATAATCCAGCGACGACAAGTGATATTTTCTCGCAAGGGTGCGTCGTTATCGCGCAAGACAACATACTTATAGGCTATAGGTTCCCCGGCACTTTCATTAAAAGGAATTTCTCCAAACCACTCATTCTGGTTGATATATTCCAATTTATAAGCTTTTTCGATTTCCCAATTGCCCAGCTCGGGACAGTCGCCAGTCACTGCCACTGTTTCGCCGTACTCAGTGGTAATGCCATTAACCCGAGCCATCACAATGGTTTGACCCTTAACTGGTTCCCCTACATAGCTGAGGACAATCATATCCTTAGCTTCTAATTGCAAATTACGCAGCAAGCCATTTTGGATATTGAACTTGCGCCCCGTTAAAAGGCAAGTATAAGTGCCATCGGGAAAATCTGTAGATACCTCGGCAATCAAAGCCGGAACGTAAGCCTTATTGATCCCAACAAAACAGCGATCGTCTCGGTAACGCCTTACATAGCAGTAGATATCCTGGCTCACATACCTTTGCTGGTGAGAGCCTAAAGCTACTGCTGGGTTTTCCCGGCGCAAATTCGAGAGAACCTTCATATCCTTATAGATAATACTATTGGTATCCCACTTTTCCATCATCGGGCGATTGTAAGGTTCCCCGCCTCCATCGGTATCGTTATGGAGGTACTGCTCGGTGCCATAATAAATACAGGGAATACCGCGAGCCGTCATAATTAGATTGACTGCCAGTCGCAGAATATCCCCATCGCCATTGACGCTCTGGAAGCGAGAGATATCGTGGTTATCTAAAAAGGTGACCAGCTCTGTTACAGATTTGTAGAGATAATCTTGGTCGAAGGCTGACTGGACGGTATAAAATCCTCCATCATTGTAACCAATACCCCGCCGGATAGCCACCGCCAAGTTATAGTCGAGAATAGACATTCCCGACTTATTGACAAATTCAATTGATTCGGGGTCGTTCGGTCCGCTATAGATCCATTCCCCGAATATAAATATAGAAGGTTTATGGTTGGTAATATCGCTGGTAAACTCTTGCCAAAACCACAAGGGCATATGCTTGACAGTATCCACCCGCAAAGCATCAACTCCTCTATCTATCCATAGTTTAATAGCTGATTTGATATAGTCGCGGTATTCCGGGTTATTTTCATTAAAATCGGCTAACCCTGCTAATTCTTCATTTTGTACCTGCCATTGCGAACTCCAGTCTTCCACTTCGCCGTAATGGTGATACCAGCCTTTTTCATCGTTATGGAAATCGGCAATTAAAACCCCATCATCGAAGAGCTGTCCTTTCTTGCCCCCTGCATCTGGACTGCTGTGGTTGCAGATAATATCGAGGATCATTTTCATTCCTCGTTTGTCTAATTCGGCAATCAGCCTATCGAAACAGGTATTCTTACTTTTTACAAGGGAAGTTTCTTCTCCACTGGCTACTAAACGAGGATTGAGTTTCTTGAAATCTTTTGTCCAGTATCCCGCCATTGCAGTGAGTTCAAACAGTTCTTCCTCTATCTGCTCGAACAAGGGAGTCAACCAAATTGCCGTTACTCCCATTCCCTGTAAGTAGTCGAGTTTATCAATGACCCCTTGTAAATCTCCGCCCCAGTATTTCGTCCATACTGTCCGCGTCGGGTCGTAGAGTTTTGGGTTGGGACCAGCATCATTATTGGCATCTCCATCATGGAAGCGATCTACCACTATGAAGTAAATTGTTTCTTTGCGAAACTCTATGGCGCGGGTAAAGAGAAATTCTAATTCTTCCTCCAGTTTGCTTAGAGTAGGATGTTTTTTCTGAGAATCAGGAGCAGTCGATACCATAAGAATTTCCAATTTATTCTAAATAATTGACCATGCCTTCAGAGGAATCTGCACGCCAATTTGTTTAATTATTAACCATCCTGAGAGATTTGTCCAATGCATATTTATTAATTTTTTGACGATCGCAATGTGAATTTTTGTTAAGAAAAATTGCTGTAGGGCGTTTCTAGTGATGGGCCAATAATTAAAAGAGGCATCGGAAGAGCAGGGAGCAGGGGGGCAGGGGGGCAGCTTTCAAGGGTATGTTTTTTAGATTTGGCATTTCATTGCTCGGTATCGATTGACGGCGTAGGGGCGACAGCATTCCCGAGATAGCTTTTGCTCTAACAAAAAATTAGCGTATTGGAATGCTTCGCCCAAGAAGCCCATGCAGCCCACCGATCTCGTCAAAAAAGAGATTATAAAAAACATACCCTTGAAAGGCAGGGGGCAGGGAGGCAGGAGGGCAGGGGGGCAGGGAGCAGGGGGGCAGGGAGCAAATTTCCCCAAGTTCCCAAGTCCCGGCACTCAATTGTATCTTATGTAACATTTCCCCTACAGGTAGGGCACAGCCAAGAAATTCGTGGCGAGATTGAGTACAATGACCATGCCAGATTGCTTAAGTAATGAGAGGTAGAGTGTGGATAGGCAGGAAAAATTTACGATCGCGCTCTTGACAATAGTAGCGGTGATGGTTGGAATTGGGACAAACTTCCCAACGGCTAAAACCCTCAAAAGCAAATGTTTCCCCTGTCCAAACGAGCCCAAAGAGAGCCCAGAAGGGAAAGTTGCCAAAGTTCAGGGGCTTCCAGAAACTTCCCCTGGAGGGAAAAGCTCAAATGTTATGCGCGTGGCGATCGCTAATTTCTCTGCAAACCCCAGCGGCCTGCAGGCAGATACGGCTGTCTCCCAGCAAGGGCTTGCCCTTCAAAAAGCCCCCAAAAAAGCCTCAGAGCAACTGGCTTTATCAAATAAATGGGATAGCGCCCTAGAGAAAGCGACTCTAGCTGTAGAACTTGGGAAAGATACCAATGCCAGCGCGGAAACTTTGGCAAAAGCTCAATCTCTTTGGGAAGAGGCGATCGAGCTTTTGCGCCAAATTCCTAAAGATGCGGATTTAGGTAAAAAGAGCGCAACAAAAATAGAACAATACAAAGGTAATTTAGCGAGTATCGAGTATCGCCTAGAAACTGCACAATCGGACTTTTTGCAGCCTATTGCCCAACGGAGCGGCTTATCTTCCAAGGTCAAAATAACCATTTGTCACCTGCATAGCCGCAGATGTCGTCGCCTTCGGGGCAACGAAAGGCCGCGATCGGTCGCCAGTTTAATGAAAGTTCCGGTAGCTATTGCCCTAATGCACAAGCTCACTACCGATAAAATCAGATTCGATACTCCTCTTTATGTCGATCGCGGAAACTTCACCGAGGATGCCTCCCATATTCGCGTCGGTCAAACCTATTCCCTAGAACGGCTGTTAACCGAGATGATTGCTCTGAGTAGTAACATTGCAACCAATCAGCTCATCGACTACTTGGGTTGGAATTATATTAACCGCATTTTGCAAGAAAGAGGATTCCAAAATACTAGAATTCAATACAAAGTTATTGGAGACAAAATCTGGCCGCGCAATCCCGGTTTCCGTGCCAATACCTCGACCGCTGACGAACTGACGGACATGATGCTCGCAATCTATAATCGAGAGCATCTCGGAGATGAAGTCTTGATTCGAGCCCTAGAGCGTCAATACGATCGCGCTCTAGGGTTTGCTGGCCTGGAAGGGGCACAGGGCAAATGGCTCGGCGAAAAAACCGGTCAAACCTCTAGGGTTCTGGGCACTACCTTGGCCATGAATCTCTTTGGCGAAACCTATGTGATTACGGTGATAGACGATGGCTTTTATAGCGAGCCCAGCATCCGCCATTTTATTGAAGAAATTGCCGAATATATTTTCCGCAACGGGCATATTTAGCAATCCCAATACTTTTCGGGCATAGGGCATGGGGGCATTGGGCATTGGGAGAGATGGGGAAGGGTGGGAAGGGTGGGAAGGACTAGAACTGATGCCCAATGCCCAATGCGAACATGCCCCATGCCCGATGCCCGATGCCCAATTCCTGACAGAATACTATGATAAATTCCAGTCCAACTCAATCTAAAGCGATCTCATTAAACGTGCAAGTACGAGGAAAAGGATTTCCCATTCTCTGCTTGCACGGGCATCCTGGTTCGGCAGAATCCATGTCTGTATTTACCGATCGCCTATCCCAAAAATTCCAAACCATCGCTCCAGATTTGCGAGGCTATGGAAACAGCCGCACTAGCCGAGATTTTGAAATGAGCGATCACCTGCAAGATCTAGAAGCGCTTTTAGAAAAATTTGAGCTAAAGCAAAGCTTGCTTTTAGGTTGGTCTCTGGGAGGAATTCTGGCTTTGGAGTTGGCAATTAAAAACCCAGAGCGATTTACGGGTTTAATTTTAATTGCGACTGCTGCTCGACCGAGAGGAAATCATCCGAAAACTACATGGCAAGATTTATTGTTTACGGGTTTGTCTTCTATGGTTAACCAGATTGTCCCCGGGTGGCGCTGGAATATAGAGACATTTGGGAAGCGATCGCTCTACCGCTACCTCCTCCAACAACATACCGCCGTTGCTTATCAGCATCTAGCAAGAGAAGGAGCCAGCGCCTATTTACAAACTAGCGGCTATGCCCGACGGGCGCTGGCCGCTGCTTTAAAATCTCGCTACAACCGGCTTGCCGATTTGCCGCAACTCCAACTTCCTTGCTTGGTATTAGCTGCGGAAGGCGATCGGCATATTACTGCCGAATCCAGCCTAGAAACTGCTAGATATATTCCCGATGCAGGGTGGAAATGCTACGCTAATACCGCCCATTTGTTTCCTTGGGAAATACCAGAGCAAGTTCTCGAAGATATTGAAAAATGGATCGAATCTAAGCTGTAGGGGCGATTTCGCGCTCTCGCCCCTACTTGCCGATCGGCTTTAAGCTATAAGCGGGGATGATGTTTAGCCTGTCTCAAAGCAGACTAAACATCATCCCCGCTAAACATAGTTATTTCCTTATTTAAAATTGACCGCTGAATACCGGAGAGGTAGAAAAGCCCATGCGATCCTCTGGATCGTCGGAAACCGTCAGATTGACCGGCTTGCAGCGTTTGACGTTATACACCAAGCCCTGAGCGCCTTCTTGTTCGAGGTCTTCGATGTATCCAACCCTAGCCGCTTCGGCCTCTTTCTTCGATCCAAAGGGCCCAAAGTAGTAGGTACACCGGGGAGTTTCGGTAACAATCTCCACCCACCAGCTCAGTCCGAAAAAGTTGAGCAAGTTAACCCATAGTTCTTTAAGTGCCTTCATATCTTAATATCCTACAAAAAATGTACGTTTATCGCAAATTATTTTTGCGCTTGCCCCTAAAAATGTTATTGGGATTATCTTCAAGGGCCTTTGGGCTTGCCAGAACTGCCCTTGTAGCGCAAGCTCGCCCCTTCGCCCCCCACAATCGGGGCTGGTTTATATGGCTTTTGTGACAATCGCGATCGCTCTTTTTGGAGATGCGCAATTTCAGACCGAGGGCGTGCCTTTATATTTCTTTATACTCTGTTACATTTCTTTTTTCAACGTCCTTTTCCTTCAATATTTCTATATGGCGGGTTCTTTCCCAGCGCTGACGATATATCTCGTAAAGCACCATTCCCGTTGCCACAGAGACATTCAGGCTCGGAGTACGACCGGAGAGAGGAATAGAAACCAAACGATCGCAGCGTCGCTGTGTCAACAAACTTAAACCTTTGCCCTCGGAACCCACCACTAAAACTATAGGGCCAGAAAACTCAACTGCATGTAAGGGCTCGCTAGCCTCTGCTGCAGCGCCATAAACGAGGAAGCCAGCGTCTTTTAATTGTTCCAAACATTGATTGAGATTGACAACCCTAGCCACTGGAAAACTTTCTAAAGATCCCGCCGCTACTTTGAGGACCGTTGAAGTTATTCCTACAGCTCTTCGTTGGGGAATCACCAGCCCTTGGGCACCCAAAGCTTCTGCAGTGCGAACGATAGCGCCTAAATTATGCGGGTCGGTGATGCTATCGGCTGCCAACAAAACTGGCTGGTCCGATGCAGATAGGGCCATATTTACCAACTCGTCCAAATCCCAATATGTATAAGGAGAAACTTGAGCGACCACTCCCTGGTGGTTTCCTCTATTGGTAATCCTATCTAAACGGTGATAATCCACTTCATCGATCGCCGCCCCCATACTTTTTGCTTCCTCGAGCTTGGTATGAAAGCGGGGATCGTAGCGCAGTTGCGGTGTTATCCAGATTTTGTGTAGGGTATGTTGATTTTCTAGAGCTGCCAAAACAGAATGACGGCCGTAGATAAGATCCCCGCGATCGCTTTCCCCTTCATCAGCTCTTTGGCCTTTGCGATAGCCAGTCGGTTTGCCCTTTCTAGGACTCGGTTTTCCCCCTGGAGCCTTAGAAAAACGTTTTTTTTCAGCCATATCATCATTTCCTTATATATACATATAGCGTTTCTTAAATTAGTGTAACGAAGAAAAACGTAGGGGCGACAGCATCAGAGCAACCATCTCGGCTGTTTAACGGAAATTTCCGTAATGGGATGCGCGGGTCCGCTTCGCCCGAGAAATATCAATTTGAGAACCGCTATATTGGGAAGAGCGGAAGAGCGGAAGAGCGGAAGAGCGGAATTGGGCATAAATAAACTCCGGCCCAAGATTACTTTCTGCATTGTAGTAAGCTCAAATTTAGTTTGTACTAAAACTAAATTTTAAATTTTAAATTAAATATTAACTCAAAATTCAAAACTTAAAATTCAAAACTCTCCCCAATGCGCCCCATACCCCATGCCCAATAGCTATATTTCCAAGTCCAACTGTGCCAATAGTTCGTTCAAGCGATCGCGATCGCTCAGATACAAATAGCCAATTAATGCCTCCAAGCTGGTGGCTTGTTGATAAATAGCTAGAGTAACTCGCTTGGGTCGTCCGATGGCAGCATTGCGCCCTCGCCGGATAATATCTAATTCCGTCTCGGTCAGATAGGGTTGGAGAGATTGCAAATGACGAGCCTGAGTTTCTGCTCGCACTTGGGCGACCACTTGCTTATGATAAGTGTTCTGCCGCTTGGGGGGTAGCAGATAAGTCTGGCGAACGTACAGTTCGTACACCGCATCTCCTACATAGGCCAATGCGGCCGGACTCAACTGTTTAATTTCTAGCGCGGACAATTTCAATAGCGACGGATATAGCTCTAGCTTTGCTCTATCTTGGTCGTTGCCCTTGGAATCTTCTGCTTCTGTTGCTGACACAATGCGCGTTTCTAGGTTTTACAGCCGATAGCTGCTCCATATCTTAGCGATAAGGGGCTCCCTTTATAGCGGTAGGGGCCAATGTTATATGCCCTACCGCCCCGGGGACATCAAACGCAAGGGGCCAATTCTATAGCGCTACGCGCAAGTCAAAAGTCTCAAGGTAATAAGTCAAAAGTATAATCTGACGAAGGAACGAGCATTTATAAATGTCAAGCGCGTACTTTGCGTAGTGCTATATATGCCCTCCTTGGGCTTCTGCGTTGCCTACGCCCCTACCGCCGACCGGGCGCAACTGTGCCATTCAATATTTCCTCGTATTGGCTGCAGCGGAAGGTCCCTTATCTCTATCTCCATCGACAAAAACAAGCTATCCAGGTTACATGGCTGGATAGCTCGAATAATGCTTTCTAAAATCAAACCTTGTCAATCTTATCAATCGCCTCCTGAACGGAAGGCTGTAAGGAGAGAAACTTCTCTAAGCGAACTAGCTTGACGGTTTGAGTAACGCGGGCATTGGTCACTATCTGTAAAGACCCTTCCTTGCTTTGGGCTTTCTTGACTAACTGCACCAGAGCGCCTAAGCCGGAGCTGTCCACGAAATCTATCTTGGATAAATCCAATATCAAGTTAGTTGGCCCCTCATCTATGCACTTACCGAGCGCTTTCCGAAAAATAGTTTCGGAAAAGGCATCTAATAAGCCGGTGAGGCGGAACAGTTGGTAATTACCCCTGACTTCGCGAGAGCCTCTGAGGCTGACGGTCAGGGTCAATGGCTCGGCAATAACGCCCTCCTAGCTGTTTATGACTAAAATCGACGGTATAGTATAAACGATTTTAGCGACGTTTGTCCAATTTGACTTTGGGACCATAAATTAGGCCCGAACAAAGGGCTTGCGAGGTCAGGCAACGCAGGAGCCCCTAAGAACAACAGTGTCCTAAACCGTCTTAGTATTACAATACAGCTTATTAGCTGACGCATCGACCGCGCTCCTGCTGACCGCTGACTAATTTTTTATGGTATTTTTTCCTCTGAATTAGATAGAGAACTGCTCCAGCTACAACGGCGATAATGGGATTCTAGAGACTCTATGTTCGGTCTATACTCTTCTTTTGTCGGCAGCTTCAGCCCCCGATCGGCCAAATTACTGTAGCTGCTAGCTTGTAGTTCGGGAGCCAAAACCACCTTCAGAGTTTTAGGATCGATCGCTAGCAGTTTTTCATCAAAAAGCTTGCGTAGGTCGGCGCGCAGGACTATAGCATGAGTCGGATTTTGGGATTTAGATTTCTGGAGATAGGCAGGTTCCAATGCCGCTTCCACATCGCAATCGCTAATCGAGCATCGCCCTTGGTAAGCGGCGAGCAACTGCTGCCAAAACCGAGCTTTTTCTGAGGGTTTAGCCAAAAGACTCAAAATTAAAATTAAGCCGCCGCTCACCACGGTGCCAGCAAGCAGACCCAATCCTAAGATAATGAAAAATAAATTAGCCTTTGGTTCCGGTAAAACTTCGGGAACCGCCGCGATCGCCAAACTACTGGCAATTTGGTTGCGAGCAGTGTTGGCATCCTTCAACGAAGCTTGCAGGCGATTGACAGCAGTCTTTTTATTCTCTACCTGCTTTTCCAGACGCTCTATCTCTTTCTCGTCGTAGTCATAATATTCGGCCAGCTCTTGCTCTGCGGCCTTCAATTCCTCCTTGGCCTTTGTCACTTGTGGCTCTAGGGCACCCAAATGCGCTTTCAAGCGAGCGGCATTGATTAAGCTACTCTTCTGGAGCATCGCTTCCATCAGCCCTATCGCAGTTGCCTTGGCTCGCTCCGGGTCGTCATCTCGATAGACAACCTCCAGAACCGTTCTATTTTCCTCTCCGGCAGAAGGCTCTATTCTCATCTCCATATTCTGCCGGATTTTTAGCGGATTTTCATTCACCGCATTGGCCACAGCATTGATTACATCGTTGCCTAGCAAATCTTCCTGCTTGAATTGCTTGCCCTGCTCCAGGATAGCTTTAGCAGTATTGGTAAAATTTTCTGGAGCCCGGTTAGCGGTCAAGCCGCCTAAAGCAAAATATTTAGGTAAAGGTTCTGTTTGCCAAGCGATCGCTGTCGATCCTGCTACGCAGAGAACAAAACTGGTTAAGGCCAGCCACTTGTATCGACTCAAAGCGATCGAGTAACGTCGAATAAATGGTGAAGTCATCATGGTAGGGGGAATGGGGGAATTGGGAATTGGGCATTGGGGAGTGTGGGGAGTGTGGGAAGGGTGGTAGGTGTGGGAAGGGTGGGAAGGGTGGGAGAAAATTCCGTAGGCGTAGTCGCCCTTTCGGGGCTTGGGAGCATTTCACTTTTGCGAAGCCTTCCCGAAAGGGCTACCGCAACGGGCAAGGCTATGCGCTAAGAGCGCATAGCCTTGCCCCAGAGGGCAGGCTAAGCGCTCTTAGCGCAGGCTGCGCTTAGCCTACGCCAACGCCAACGTTTGTGTAGCCGCGCCAGCCGCCTGGGAGGCGGGGCTTACGCCCAAGGGGCGAGGCGGCAGCGTACTTTCATTGAAATGCTCCCAGGGGCTTGGCGGCTCCCACACTCCCCACACTCCCACCATCCGCTACATCCGTTAAAAATCCGCTGCCAATCATCCGCTACATCCGCTACATCCGCTACCAATCCGCTGCCACCCACACTCCCCACACTCCCCACACTCCCCACACTTTTTATCCTGCTACAGGAACGACTTGCTCTAAAGCGGGCACCAATTCCACAGCATATTCCTCTTCAAAGACTTCTTTTTTGCGCTCCAAGCTCCAGAGTTCTAAAGAACAGTCGTCGGTTATATCCGTTGGTCTTAGTTTCAGGTGTAAGACTCGACTTTTTGAGCTATAGTCGCACTGGATATCGGCGATCGCGCCAATTTGTCGCCGGTCGAGAGCCACTGCCAAACGCAGCAGAGCGCTCAGCTCCCGCACCATTTGCCGGTGTTCTTTGCTGGGCAGATTGGCATAATTGTCGTGCTTTTTTTTAGGCTGACTTTTCCGGTGGTAGCGAGCCAAATTCGCAATAATTTCAATATCCGTTTCCGTAAAGCCTAGGAATTCTGCGTGGCGAATCAAATAGTAAGAATGTTTGTGGTGAGAAGAATGACTTATATAAACCCCGCAGTTATGCAAAATTGCCGCCGCCCAGAGCAATTCCCTTTCCTCGGAACCCCACTGGTGCAGAATTCCCTGAGTTTGGTCGAACAGTCTCAGGGCAAAACAGGCAATTATCTCGCTAGAGTCTAGATTTGCCTGATATTTATGTGCAATTTTCAGAACGCTGCGCTCGCGTACTGCACTTTGATAGCGCAGCTTATCTTCAATTAAACCATGTGCGAGCATCCAATTGACGATAATGCCTTCCCGGAGCGCCCGCTCGCAAATTGTGACTGACTTCATGCCCAGCATCGTCATTGCTTCCTGGATAATCAGCGCCCCGGCCAGAAGAATTTCTGCTCGCCGGTCGGGCATTCCGGTAATCTGCAAGCGCTCCTGATAAGAAAGCTTGCGCAGGCGATCGAGCAGTTCTTTTAAATTTTGGAAACTCAGCTCGTAGCCCGTTAATGGGGAAGGCACCTCTCCCAAGCGCTCTTGGGCATCAATCATTGCCAAAGTCTCGATAGTCCCAGAAGTTCCCACTAAATGGGGGGATTCCCCAGGCGGGAGCTGAGAGCGCAACTCGTCAACGGCTCGCTCTAGCATTCCGCGAATATAGGCTTGTAAGTATTGAAACTCCTCATCGCTAATGGGGTCGGTCGTGACAAAATCTTCCGTGAGACGGACAGCGCCGACTTTCGTGCTAGTCAGGGCGAGGGGTTCGTCCCCATTTCCCAGAATCAGTTCCGTGGAACCGCCGCCAATATCAATAATAATGTGGGGTTCCTTGTTAAACTCCATCCCCGACAGCACCCCTAAATAGATGCGGCGGGCTTCCTCTGGGCCAGAGATTAAATCGACCTGAATGCCCAACTCATCGGCCACTTGCTGCAAAAAAGCTCGCCCATTAGAAGACTCGCGCACTGCAGAGGTGGCAACGGCGATAATTTCTTCAGCTTTGAGACTCTTGGCAATTTCCTGGAAGCGCCGCATGGTGGCGATCGCCCGCGCCATCACCTCTGACTTTAACTTGCCGGTCGCCGAGTCGCGCTCTCCCAACCTGACCGTATCTTTTTCCCGGTCGATAATCGTAAAAGCTGGCAGAGTTGGGTTGATTCGCACCACTACCATATGCAGGGAGTTCGTCCCCATATCGATCGCGGCGATAATCCGCTCTCTATCCATTGCTGGGGAGGGAAGCTTAACTAGAGGAACTGACTTGACCATTCTGTATCTCGGCCTACAATCCTTTTGACCACAAAACTAAAGATATCTTATTAAAGGGAAAACTAGCGCCAACCTGGAAATACAATGCAGACCTTACTAGAACCCCAATCGGAACCCACCTGGCGGACCGTGATTCGCCTATTGAGGTGGAACAAGCCAGCAGGGCGCTTTATCTTAATGGTTCCCGCGCTCTGGGCTGTATTTTTAGCTGCTAAAGGCACGCCACCCTTGCCCCTCGTAGGGGTTATCGTTCTGGGTACTTTTGCCACCAGTGCTGCAGGTTGCGTCATCAACGACCTCTGGGATCGGGATATCGACCCGCAGGTAGAAAGAACGAGCGATCGCCCCCTCGCTTCCCGGGCCTTAACTGTCCGCACTGGCATTATTGTGGCCTTTGTCGCCCTCTGCTGTGCCGCCATCCTCGCCCTCTATCTCAATACCCTCAGTTTCTGGCTTTGCGTAGCAGCGGTTCCCGTTATCGTCTGCTACCCCCTAGCCAAGCGGGTCTTTCCCGTACCTCAATTAGTTCTTTCTATTGCTTGGGGCTTTGCCGTCCTTATCTGTTGGACTGCCGCAGTCTCCCAACTAGAAACGCCAACTTGGATTCTCTGGGGTGCTACAGTTCTTTGGACTTTGGGATTCGATACTGTTTATGCAATGGCAGACCGCGAAGACGATCGCCGCCTTGGAGTAAAATCTAGCGCCATTTTCTTCGGCAACTATGCTTGCGAAGCCGTGGCCATTTTCTTTCTCGGCACTGTTATTTTACTCGCATGGCTCGGCACTACCATGCACCTGCACCTCGCTTTTTGGATCGCTCTGGCTCTAGGGACTATTGTCTGGGCTGGGCAATATCTTCAACTGCGAGCTGTAGAGCGTCCCTCTCCAGATGCTCCCCAAGATATACCGAAACCTTACGGTAAAATATTCGGCCAAAACGTTGGCATAGGTTTTACCTTACTCGCCGGAATGATTGTCGGAATTTTGGCTTAAAAAGAAGCTTTGAGCGGTCAGCGGTCAGCTATAAGCAGTCAGCTTTTGGCAGTCATATCAAATCCGGTTAAACAGTTACAATATAGCACTACGCATTAAAGTTAGGACAGTTCAAATCTCGCTCCTGGCTAGTAACGGCAAGGCTTGTGCCGATCGCATGACTGCTCTCTTGCTGATTGCTTACTGCTATACTTGTAGGGGCGGTGCCCCCGGGGGCGCCCCCGCCCGCGAGACCAACCGGGGCGCTCCCGGGGGCAACGCCCCTACGGTATTTATGAGTAATTAACCGGATTTGATATCAGTAGCAAACTGGCCGCTACCCGCCCTTTCCTTCTTGCTTAATCTCCGCCCGGAGCTTGGCCTCCATTTCCTTTTCTATATAGTTTTTCCCGTAATTTTGCCTCCCGAGAGATCGCACTCTTAGAACTCTTGAGAAGGCTTAAGAGTGCGATCGCAAGTCTTGCCCCACCCCTATAACCTTCCAAGATAATTTCTTGGTCGCTTCCCGAGATACCGAGCGAGCCGGACAGAAAACTTTGTGAAAGCAGCGCCTAAACATATCGACTATCGCTTGCCGACCTGAATTAACTTATTTCCCAGTTTTGCTCTGAGCTTTTTTTCGAGCTGATTTAGCTGATTTTGTAGTTCTTTTTCTAGCCGCGATCGCAGCTTTGCTTCTAGTTGCTCTGCTATTTCTGCCCGAAGCTGAGCTTTTACCTTTTTCTGCTGTGCTATTTTTTTCTCAGCTTCTTGTTTTTTCTCTTGCGTGGCTTGCTCCCGAATCGCTCCCTCTACTATGCGGATATTTTCTGCGATTGGCGTCCCATCTTCAGCAAACATCGGCGGCAAAGATTTCCAGTCTATACTCGGATGACTAAACAGCGCTTTTACTGCTTGTTTATTTTGCAGATTCTTTAGCACATATTCTCTTAAATCGGCTACCCCCATTTGTTTAAAATTGGGTTCTATTTTTTTCTTTGCTTCTTGTCTTCTCTCCTGCGTCGCCTGCTCCAGAATCGCTTCCTCTACTATGCGGATATTTTCTGCGATTGGCGTCCCATTTTCAGCAAACATCGGCGGCAAAGATTTCCAGTCTATACTGGGATGACTAAACAGCGCTTCTATTGCTTGTTTATTTTGCGGATTGTTTAGCACATATTCTCTTAAATCGGCTACCCCCATCTCTTTAAAATTGGGTTCTATTTTTTTCGCTGCTTCTTGTTTTCTCTCTTGTGTGGCTTGCTCCATAATCGCTGCCTCTACTATGCGGATATTTTCTGCGATTGGCGTCCCATCTTCAGCAAACATCGGCGGCAAAGATTTCCAGTCTATACTGGGATGACTAAACAGCGCTTTTACTGCTTGTTTATTTTGCGGATTGTTTAGCACATATTCTCTTAAATCGGCTACCCCCATCTCTTTAAAATTGGGTTCTATTTTTTTCTTTGCTTCTTGTTTTCTCTCTTGTGTGGCTTGCTCCATAATCGCTGCCTCTACTATGCGGATATTTTCTGCGATTGGCGTCCCATCTTCAGCAAACATCGGCGGCAAAGATTTCCAGTCTATACTGGGATGACTAAACAGCGCTTTTACTGCTTGTTTATTTTGCAGATTGTTTAGCACATATTCTCTTAAATCGGCTACCCCCATCTCTTTAAAATTGGGTTCTATTTTTTTCGCTGCTTCTTGCTTTCTCTCCTGCGTGGCTTGCTCCAGAATCGCTGCCTCTACTATGCGGATATTTTCTTCGATTGGCGTCCCATCTTCGGCAAACATCGGCGGCAAAGATTTCCAGTCTATACTCGGATGAGTAAACAGCGCTTGTATTGCTTGTTTATTTTGCCGATTGTTTAGCACATATTCTCTTAAATCGGCTACGCCCATCTCTTTAAAATTTGGTTCCATTAGCTAAACCTCCAAGGGTAATTAGGGTGGTATCTACGATCGCTTGTTAGCTATCAAGGCTATATAGCTCTGGCATTTATTTCTTTAATCTCTTCCATTAAAAGAGACAATAATAATTTCTTGTTCGTCCCCCTCTCTTGCCAAAATGCAATCATCTCGGCTTTCAGCATCAAAACGGAATAAGTGAATGTTCTCGTATAACTTAAGTATAAGTTATACGAGCGATCGCATAATAGCAACCAGGCTAAGTCTTGTTCGTCAGTTGGCTAAACGGTCGCTTCCTCAATTATGACATAGAGCCTATATTGTTCTATCTTTTTGAGGGCGATTTGAGAGATACTGATGTATCTTTAATGATATAGCACTACGCGCAAGTTAAAAGTCTCAAGGTAAAAGGTCAAAAGA
>JAAHFN010000070.1 GCA_010672965.1 Oscillatoria sp. SIO1A7 | reverse complement strand
CACTGCCTTTTTTAGTGTCTTCAGTGTATCCAGTATAAGTTAAAACTATTTGTTCTGCATCTTTATTTACTTGCGGCGTTTCAACAGAAAGCATTTGACTGTCAACTTGTTTGGTTGCTTCTTTTAAGCTACTTTTTCTTAAATTTCTGGCTTCGTCGGCATATCCTAAATACAAAGAGCGAGACTCTGCTTGCATTTGCTGCGAAAATTTTAACTCTTTAGCCCGCGCTTCGGCTAATTTTTGCTGCGCTTTTAAAAGTTCGTCTGATGTATTTTGAGTTTTGCTCGAATGGCGATATTCATTTAGTTGCGCTTTAGAAATTTCTTGCAAAGATTGCGTAAAACGTTCTAGTTTTTTGTTGGCAAGATCGATATTGGAGCCGTCTAGGTTAACTGAAAAAGTTGTTCTTGAAAGGCGATTAAGACCGCTTTCTAAATTTGCTTGCTTTTCAATAAGGTCTGCGTACTGCTCCTCAGTGCTTGGACTTACAAGAATTTGCACTGGCTTTAGGTCAAGACGACTTGGCTGTTGCGCTTTTGGTTTAGACCCGCCCAGACTTGCAGATTGAGAACGTCTAATTTCAGAATTAATTTGCCGGGATGCTAAACTGGCCTCTTTTCCCCATAGCCTAAATTCACGCACGTTTTTTCTTATCCGCCCTAAATCTGAACCAGAGCTTATTTCCTTGTTTAATTTTTTAGTTTTTGACTTTGCATTGTCGATCGCCTTATCGTCAACTCGAACAGAAGCTTTTGGTATCCCGGATAGCTGCCTGTCTAAGGTCGCGCTTTTGCGAACCGCATTCTCGATGGCCTTATCATCAACTCGCACAGAAGCTCCCGACATCTCAGATAGCTGACTGTCTAAAATTGCGCTTTTACGAACCGCATTGTCGATCGCTTTATCATTAACTCGCACAGAAGCTCCCGACATCTCGGATAGCTGACTGTCTAAAATCGCGCTTTTACGAACCGCATTGTCGATCGCCTTGTCGTCAACTTGCACGGAAGCACCTGACATTCCAGATAGTTGTTTTTCCAAGTCTGCACTCTTCTTGATGCTTTCGTCAATTGCGACATTATCTACTTGTAAAGTGCGAGTATTCGACATGCCCGCCATTTGCTTTTCCAGCGTCGCACTTTTACGAATCGCATCGTCGATCTCGGATGAATCGAGATTTACAGCGCCCTCTAACCCAGACAAGTTTTTTCCCAAGCTGGCACTTTTGCGTGCGGCCTCGTCGATCTCGGATGAATCGAGATTTACAGCACCCTCTAACCCAGACAAGTTTTTTCCCAAGCTGGCACTTTTGCGTGCGGCCTCGTCGATCTCGGATGAATCGAGATTTACAGCACCCTCTAACCCAGACAAGTTTTTTCCCAAGCTGGCACTTTTGCGTGCGGCCTCGTCGATCGCCGTTGTATCTAGATCGACTTTAGCTTCGAGACCTTGCAAGTTCTTCCTGACTTTTTCTGCTGCTGCTTTGAGCGAATCGTCACAAATATCAACAGGGACGCACAGATCTTTCAACTGCTGTTGCGCCCTTTCAATGTCTTTAAAAAGTTTTTTAAAGTCGAGTCTTGCTTCAAACTCGACACTGCCAACTACGGTCATTCGCTGCTTGTCCGAGTTGTATTATCAAATATTTCTATTCTTGCCTTCGGCTTTTTTTATGGCTTTATTTATTGTCAGATAAGTTTTGTAATAATCTCACCCAAAAAAACTAAAAATGATGTCATAATCTTTCTTTTATTAGCGCGATCGCTTTTGTTTAATAACAACTACTCATAAACTGTGAGTGCTTTAAAAATTTTAATATACCATAAATATTAATTTTGACAAGTAAATTAGCCAGCAATAAAATGCCAACGACCAGAGAGATTGACTTATAAACAAGATTTACGCATTACCGCTACATCTGGTAAAAGCGGAATGGTCGTTCGCCGCTACATTTAGGTTACATGAGACGATTTGAGTAAGTTTTGATAAAATCTACTTTTATTATAGCAAAAAGTGTGCGCCGGTTGTGCGGGTCGAGCAAAGCGAGTCTGCTACCCGATACTAGCGCCGTAATTAAAGCGAGAAACTGGCGCTTGGCAAGATGCAAAAGCACCCGCCACAAAACTTTCATTTAAGTATTTCAAGCATATTGACCAAATTGTAGCTTTATTAATCTTTAATGCCAACAAACTGATTGACACTAGGTCTATTTTTTGTTATCATAGTAACAACCTCTCAATTTGAGCTTTGCTTAAAAAAATGAACGTTCAAAATTTAGATTTTGCTCCTGAAAATGCAATTACGCCCGACAAGTTTGTAGGCAATGCAAAGACTTTGTACGGCACTCAGCTCTCATCTGGTGGCGGCGATCGCGTTAAAAGAGCTTTAAGAAAAGCTTTGCCTTTAGCTTTTGCAGATGACCAAGTTCCCGAAAGCGTAACAGAAGGAAGTCTTGCTTATTACAAAAAAGAGCCGGGAATTTATGCAGTCAACTACCGAATGCGAACGAAGGGAGGAAGCCCCGATATCGCTTTACTTTGGAACGGCACTTTGACAAGAGCTTTTGAAACAATCGAAGGAAAAGATCTGCAACGACAATTTTATCCTTATACGGAAGAAAAAACAGCAGAAATCGAAGCTATTTACGGCGAGTTTGCAATAATACTGGCAGACACGCAAGACAAGGACGGTTGGTCTGAGATAGAGTACAACATAGAGAAGATCGGAGACATTCCAAATCCATTTACTTTGCTTCCTTTAAATACTTCCGACACGAAAGGTGCTGTATCTCTTCCCGACGAAAAGCGTCCTTATCTATCGATCGACACCGGGACTGGAGATATCCCTGTCGAAGTTTTGGAAGAATATTTTGAGACTGGGGAGCAGATGAAAAACGCTGGTGCAACCGAAGGCTCTGCTGCAACTTTTACCGTCCCACCTAACTCTACAGTCGAAGTTTTTTGGCAGCTAGTTTCTCTTAATGAGCGGTCCGAACAAGATGGGCTGTACTTAACTATTGATGGAAACTTGACTTTGCTCGGCGATCGCGATCCCGATGCAACTTACAAATACGAAACAAGCCAGACGGTGATTTCGAGCCCGATCGTTTCCACTTTCGACGTAGGGGAGTCGGGAGAATTTTCGTTACTAGCTTTTGATAAAGAGACCGAGTACGGAACCTCAGAGATGCGCGTCCACCGCATTTCTTATAAGCCCATAGCTGACGAACCCGAGCCCAGCTCTTAATTTTTCCAAAAAACGCCCAAATTAATAAGCCCTTCATTTTGTTCTTTTGCTAGACGAAATGAAGGGTTTTTAGCAATTATTTGAAAAAAAGCTGTTTTTGCTAAAGCAATTGCTATACTCGCTATTTTTTAATTATTTGCAGACAAGCAAAGCAAAATTAACGGCTAAATTCTAAAAAGTAGCCACATACCAATATTTCTATTTTTGTTACTTCTGGCACTGAATAGTTGCGAAAAATTTTTTGAGCGTTCAAAGATTTGATCCTAACAATTGCATCAATAGCTTGCAGACAATTATCGCTAGGATCGTGCTGTTTAAGATGCAGATCGCAGCGATAGTCAATTGAGTATCCGTTTAATACTCGTTCGTATATAGGATTTGGCACAATAGCAATTTCTAGCCCGGACACCTCCGTACCTGACGGCGGATAATTGTATCCAGCAGAAGGAATTACGCAAATTGCTGGAATTTTAGTTTCCATTGAAGCAAACTGGTAAGTCCCAACTAATTCAGACAGCGCCTTGTTTGACAAGAGCAAATTTTTGACTTCTTCCGCACCAGCCCCGCCTATCATTTAAAAATAACTTTCAAATACATTTTCTGGGTCGGAGCGTCGAACGGCTCTATCCGGCCAATCGCGCCCGGGATAATATCGTCCGCTCCATCCAAAGAAACCTACAAATACTTTCATGGCATAACGCTCGCCCGTTTCGGGAGAAACCGGATCCCATTTTATGCTTGCCAGGCTACTATCTGAATCGTGTCGGATTGTCATTGTCTGGGAATCTCGCAATCTTCCAGTCCAAACTATGTCGTGATTTGTCAATCCTATGTCGGCAAATTCATAAGGATCTTCTATGACCGCTTTATTCTCTTCGTAAAGACGATAGACGACATTTTTAAACGATTTTCTCGCCGGATTTAGAACTGCTTTCTCCAGCATTCCTTTTTTTATTTTTAGTCCCATTTGACTCGACTTTAATTGGAGCAAAAATTGTTTCGCTCAAAAAAATAGGCTCTAATTTTTCTAAATTCAAGCTTTCTAATAATTTATTAAATTTGCCATAGTAGTAGCTTCGCAAATCCAAAAAAGGTACTGGTGCAGTTCTGTTAGAGTAATCTATCAAGCACTCGCAAATTAAATTAAGATCTGTTGTATCTAAAGCAAAAACAGATTCTATTTCTTTTTTTTGTGCTTTGCCAGCCAAGTAAATCCAAAATTTGTTTCGCATCTCTAGAGCGTTGCTAGCGTCAGCGTTTGGGCTATTTGCTGCCGCTTTTTCCTTGGATTGAATGTCCCCTCTAACTAGACTAGGATTGCAATAAGAACGGTTAGCTTCTAAAAAAGTGCTATTTGACGACAAAATACGAGCTTCCCATCCGTATATGCCAGGTATTTTTTTTGCTTGGTAAACAAGTACATTCATAATTAAGTATAATAAAAAAAACCAACAACGCGATCGCCTAAGACTTCTCTAGCAGCATTTATCCTAAGCTCGGGAAGATCTCCTTCTATTTTTAACGAGCCTTTACGTTCGCCTAAAGTTGCCTCTCCCGTAACTGGAAGCACGACTTCTTTAGGGAAAAAGGCTGGCAAAACTAAATAGCCCGAAACTCTTATAGATTTAAAATTAGCGCCAACTGATTCAGCTTCTGTAGCACGCCCTATTATTTTCAAATATATCAAAAATTTAATTTGTTTTTGACCGGGGATTTGATTGCCGTGCTTGTCTGTTGTCAGTTTATCTTGCAAAACATCAAGATACAATTCAGAAATAGGCAGCCCAGCTTCTACAAAAGGAGAGCTAAAACTTGTGGCCAATCTTCCCGGTTCCATTATTTTTGATTGTCCTGCAGATTTAATGGCAAGTTACGTTGCAGATTTAGGCCAAGAGGGCAACGATCGCAGTCCTGGCACTTACAGCGATCTTTATCAAGGTTTTAGCACGGAAAGAGGTTATGTGCCAGTCAATCGTCCTATATTTGACGCCAATGGCAATATCAAGTTTTATATAGATGGACGTAACTATTCTCGAATAGAAGAACATTCTAGCGATCGCACGGCTAAATTTAAAGACACATTTTCTTATTTGCCTTCAACCTCAAAAAGCGTTTATCGCGAAGCTTCTCCTGTTAGAATTGGGTTTGAAATAACCATTATAGACAAGCGCTTTCCTCTGTTTTTGCTAATGGAGGATTTGTTGAATTTTCAAAGATTAGAATTAACAAAAACTGGCGAATTTAAACTACTTACTTGCCACGATGCAGTTAGATTTGAAACAGAAGACTATAAAAATAAAACTTTTTGCACTGCTAGAACCGGAGCAATAGAAGAAGTATCTGTCATTGACAATAACGGCACGAATCGCAAAGGCAATAGACCTTGCGACAAAACCAGCGATTTAAATTATCAAAATCCATCAGTTTTTGTTATTAAAGGGTTTAAAGTTAAATTTATGGAGTCTAAGCTTAGGCGTTTACATTAAATTTAATCGCTTATTAATGGCAAGGAAATTGAGGCTCCAAATTGAATGGGCGGAATTGCAACTTCTATTTTGTGTTTTCTATTGTCTATATTGCTAAGCTTAGTAGTTGCTTTCAAAAGCTCCGTGTCCCTGACAAGCAAAAGACCCAACCAAATTTCTTTTGCTTTTAATTTTGGGAAAATTATTATTGCGTTTTTATTTATAAAAGCTCTTAACTTAGGCGGTGCTTTTTTAATTGTTTCTATTTTATCAAACTCCGAGCTTGGAATTAACGGCGCTGCCCAAACAGGGAGCAAGCGATCTTTTAGTAAAGAAGACAAAACACTTTTAAAAATTTCACCTAAATCTTCTTCTTCCGCTTTAAATATTGAAAAGTCGTTTCTAGTAAAACTATGCTTTGTACTTTGACTGCTAGCATATATAGCAATCAAATTTGCTGTTGGCTGCTCTAAAAAATATAATTTTTCTCTAAACAGCTTTTCGCCTTGGTAAAGAGCTTGCCGAATCAACCAGCAAGGCTGCTTAGAGAAATTATCCCAAGAAAATCTAGTATCGTTTGGCCAAAAGTATTGTATTTTCCAATAGGCTTCTACCCAGCCTTTTCGGTAACTGGCTCGGTCGTTTTTGAAAAGCCATTGGATGCTAAATTCTTTTTTTCTTCTGCTTCTGATTCGCCTGCAATATCTGCTTCGTTCGCGTTCTTTAACTTATTTTGATCTTCATAAAATTGAAGTAAAGCTTCAAAAAACAAACTAGGAATTTTTAAAGTTTTTTCTCTAGACCAGTTTTCTAGCTCGTTTATTTGATCTTTTAATGCCTTTAATTTGAGACCTTCTGTAGAGCCAAGCAAATCAGAGTCAGAATCATAGCTTTTTTCAACCTTTTTCTTTTCTTTTTTTAGCGCTGGTATTAAGCGCGGCACGATCGCCGTCACTTTATCAATTGATTTTTCTCGTTCTTCTTTTCCTAGTTTATTGTAAATATCTACAATTTCAACAAGGTGATTCGTTCTTATTTCTTTTAAATTTGCGTTGCTCAGCTCTTCTCCTATGCTTAATATTTTTGTTATTTCTTCATCTGTCAGATCGCGTTCTCCACTTTCTTCGGATATTTTGTGTCTGGCTATTATTTTTTGACGCAACCCAAAAAACTCCATTTGGGTCGAATTATCTCGATTTTCAGAAGCAAGGCTTTCTTCGACAGTCAGCCCGCCACCAAACAAAAGAGCAATTTGAATTTCAAACTTTTCTTTATTTAAGCCTTCGACTTCTATCCTCTGATATTTTTCTGCAGGTCCGGTCAAAAAAGGTAGTAGCATAGCATTATTTTGGTAACATTTCTTCTATTTTTCCGCTTGAAAGAAAAGTATAATTTTCTTTTACATACTCAGAATGACTGGACTCTTTGCTAGAGTCGGAGACAATAGCAAAGCATCTAAATCTATCGCCTATTGTGAAGCCTGTATTGCATTTTGGCAAAGGGTACGTTACTATCACGGCTAGTTTGTTCCCTGTTTGCCGAGCTTCCATCAATTGGTGTCTGCCTGCAGAATAGAAAACAGAGAATCCGTCTGCCGAAATTTCAGCACCTTGCTTGGTCACCTCGTTTGATTTGTAGCCTTCATCGTCCATATCCGACGTTTCTACCGTTTCTATTTGCTTTGGGACGTTTATGGTTTCGATCCCAGGCACCAATAAAGGCCATTTAGCTCGCGAACCTGTAGAAATAACGTTAGGTGCCGCATAAGCGGCTGGCAAGGGATCTACATTTACGGAGGTCGCTCCTGGAGCCAAGTCGCTATTGACTCGTACAGCATATGGGACGCCGTCCGCGTCTTCAAATTCGATCCAAAAGGGACTTTTTAAAGCTCTAGTGTTAGTTGTTGCTACTAGCAATAAATTCGTATCGCCAGCCGCCGCGTCTGCGGCTAACTCAATTTCAAAATTTTCCGGCCAAACGTATCGACAATCATTTATAGGGGCAATCTCTAGTCTGGTGGTAGCCCCAGATATTTTTTCTCTAACAATTGACATGGCTTAAACGATCGTTACTATTTTTTTCTTGCTTTTCTAAATCTCTAACGGTTTGAGGATCTTTGTTTCTATCCGCTTCAACTGCAGTAGCCATAATTTTTGGAAAAACAATTTCAAACTGATGCCGTTCTTCTGGAATTCCTTTAAGTGCTAGCTGCAATTTGATTAGTAAATTTAACCCTCCTCCGGTCTCTTCTATGCCTGCGCCACCGCCACCAGAAATAATACTTCTTACCTTATTAACAAATTTAGCCCAGCGAAGTCCGGGGGCTCCCGATATTTTTTGAGCCCCGACTAAATCTCGCTTCAATTCCCAAGGTGCTAATGGAGAAAGTTTTGAAAAAATATCACATATAACTTGCCAAGCTTCAATATTGCCTTTTAAATCGCTGGGAGCTTCTGACAAACTTATGGATTCTCCTTCATTTAAATAATAATCTGTGATTCTTAATTTTTGGTCTCTAGCTGATTTTATTTGTGCTTTATATGCTTCCCTATATTCTGGCGTACAATATTCAGGAAAAACATGCAGCCAAGCAGGTGCCGCTCTTTCTCTAGCACCTTCGTCAATGGCATTTAAAGCTGGAAGATAATATTTCCAAAATTTAGTTGCTGGATCGAAAACGCTCTTGCCGTAAAGCCCTCTAGCAAAAATGCGCCAATGCACGCATTGCAAAGGGCTGAAAATATCTACAATTTCAAAATTAGATAATTGTTGCTTAAATCCGACTAACCGCCCGCTGCGCGGGTCTTCTACTCTAAATATGCTTGACGGCTGCAATCTTTTTAAGCGAATTATCTCTATAAATCCGTTTCTAATTCCAAATACTGGCGCGGCAAAAGCATTGCCAGTAATTATCAAATCGGAAACAATAGAATCTAACCTATCGCCTCCAACTACTTTAAGAACAAAATCATTCGCAATTTGAGAAACTTCTTCGTCTTCAGAAACGACAATGTATCCGCGTTCGCTTCCATCGCTAGAAGCATTCCAAGAAGACAAAAGCCTCGTTCTAGTAAGCCAAGCTTCTGGTGCGGTGCTAAAAATTTCATTTAATAATTTATTTTTGTTATTTTCGCTTAAATTGGTTCTTGCATAAAAGTCTTCAGACTCTAAATCATAATCTCTAAAAGGATCTATCAAAGGGAGCCCATGCTTTTCGTAAGGCACTCCATGCATCTGAGAAAGCCTTGAATATCCAGATTCTCGGCCAGTGGCTTTTTGATCCCAAAATGAATTGAGCTTTCGGTAAATATTTTCCCACCAGCTATTTCTACCTTTACTTTTAAATCCCAGTCTCATCATGGCGTGATGTCTTCCAAGACGACAAAAGAACCCATGGCAGTTTCCGTGACAGCAATGTCGCCGCTATCGCCAGCAACTTGAGCATTAATTTCAATATCAAATTCAATTTTTGTCGAGTCATCCATCCCTTTAGTCAGATTTCCCTCGATGACTAACTCTATTTTTGATGCTACTGAATTTATAGGCGTTATTGTTATGCCTCCTGCCGAAGAGCTTTTAGAAAACAAGTCGTATTGATTTCGATCTAAAGTTATTGCTCGTCCGGTTGACTTGACGCTATCAATTAATTTTGCGTTAGATACTTTTCCTCTAACAACGACGGTATCGCCTCTTTTAAAACTGGGTACTTTTAAAGATATATTATCTTTGCTTGTTGCGCTATCGTAATTAAAATCAAATGAAATACTCATGCAATTACAGGTAATAAATCAAAAAATCCGTTAGCTAAAATTTTATCTTGATTTTTTAATCGCACAAAAGCTCCAAAAACGAAAAAACATTTTACAGCGCTATCTTTCGGGGCTGGCAATCTTGACAGTATATTTGAGTTGAGTTTTAATGTAGCTTTAGTGTTGCCCCATGAAACGTTTTTAATGAAATCTCGATCTACTCCTATTGCTTTAGAAGTTTTAGTCGCCCAGTCTCCTATTTGATAATAAAGCAACCAATCAGATATATCTTCTGGAGGGTTAGTTGAAATCAATAAACAAATTTCATTTTCTTCTCCAAGTTTAATTTGAGAGCCTGACAAAGGTTTATTAGCCTCTAATAAGGTCAAACTACTCGAAACATTCATTTTAAATTAAAAACACCAGATTCTATTTCAAATTCCTGCCCGTGACTTAAGCAGATCTTTAGTTGATACCTTAATTCTTCTAAAACAATCGAATTCAAATCATGCGGCTGAATGTAAATATATCCCGTCAAAAAATCCAAGCCTTTATCATAGCTTGCAATATTTATTAACGCATCCCCATGCCCAACAAAAGAAAATGCGTTTTGCTGGCTGTTTTTTTCTAAGATAATATTTTGCTTGCTTAAGTCAAAAACTAAAAAAGATATCCGAGCATTTTTTAGTTTTTGTCCTGTGATTTCACAATAAATATCAGCAGAAAATCCTTTGGCTAAAAAAGCATTATTTAAAGGCTTTTTGGCATACAAGCATTGGCCGTAAGGTTGCGCTACTGGAGGGAAAAATACTGCGCTTTTAACAATAGAAAAGTCATTGTTTGCTATTTGAGAATTAGGGCTTCTAGTTCTGCTAGGAATAGCCGCGATCGCTGATTTGTCTGAAGAAAAATCTAATCTTAAAGTGCGATTTCTAACAAAATTTATTTTTTTTGACCAATTTTTATTTTTGAGCGAAGCAAGTCGCGATCGACTCCTAAGCAATTTATTTATAGAAGCATTTTCTTTGTTGCTAAGATTGGCGATAACAGACTTAAGCATTAAGCACTTAATTTAAATGTTATAGACGAAGGCAGAAATAGCAACACATCGCTCGATACGGAACGTATTTCTGTAGGCGGTATGTCGCACCAGGCGATATAATCGCCGCCGGTGAGGTCTGAAAAAAAAGCTATTTGAGTGACAGTACCCCAATCAGCAGTTGCTTGGGGGAATCGCGCTTCTACAGAAAGCTTTTTACCCCCAGATGCTGGAGAAAAATTGGCCAAGGAATTTGCGATCGCAACCCTTGCATAGTTACCTCCTGATATTTCAATGCCGGGAGATAAAGCATTGCACCCGCCAGTCATAGCAGCTAAAAACAATGTCGGGACAGACGGCAAAGGTACGTCTTTGTATAAAAATTCTAAAATTTTTACACAAGTTCTTGCCGACAGATTACCGCTATCAAACCCATGCGACATTTCTTCAGTCAATAACGTTGCTATATCTCCAGAGTTTACTTGAAGTCCACCAGGGGAAACAGTAAAGCCAACCCAGTAGTGCCCTCCGACTGAAGAGTCAAACAAAGAAGCCGAAACAACTGTCCCCCAATAGTTTGTCGCTCTCGAAGAACTAATGTCTTTAACATTTTTAGCTTTTGGAGATGGCGAGCTACTTACATTCCAATGACTTGAGTCAACGGGGATTCTTGCGTACCCTCCTCCTAAAGGCTCCGTTCCGGGTTGAGCGCGATCCGCAGATGAAAGAGAGAACCCTAAATAACGCGGAATGTTAGGCAAATTTTGATTGCCAAACAAATGATCTAATATTTGATTTTCGGCGTAATAACTTAATCCCATCGCCTTGTTGAAAAAGGAGTATCAAAAGAAGCCGCAGGTAGTTCTAGTGCCACTCTTAGTCTTGATTGAATGCGAGTTTTTTCGTTAGAAATAGCGCATGGTTCGTGTTTCCAAGCAACGCTTTCAGCTTTAATCAAGCCTGTAGCCCTTCTTTGAGCTGCTAAATCTAGTTGGTGCCAATCAGCTAAGATCTGACGAAATGTTTGAGAAGAAACTGTTGTTTCAGATTCTTTTTTGCGGACTTTTTCTTTCAAAGAATTCAGATCAAAATTGTTGTCCGCCAAGACTTGACGTAAAATTTCTATTTCGCCAATAGCCAAAGGTTCTGTTGGATTTGGTTGACTATGAAAATCGAGCCCATTTATTTGTAAGGACAATTGCTTTCAGAACAAATAATTTTATTGTTAGCAAGCGAAGTTTGTTTTTTTTGATGACATAATTCGCAAGCAGTACCATCTTTTAAAGCCATTTTGTATAAAGCATTTGGCTCTTTTAGAGTTTGCACGACCTTAGTTTTTTCGTTGTTTTCCGTTAATGGTTCTGTCGCGAAAACTTTGGGTTGTGTAGAACCCGAGTTTTGCTCTGCTTGTGCAGGCTCAACCTTAATTCCCGAGTTTTGCTCGGCCTTAATCCCCGAGTTTTGCTCTGCTTGTGCAGGCTCGGCCTTAATCCCCGAGTTTTGCTCTGCTTGTGCAGGCTCGGCCTTAATCCCCGAGTTTTGCTCTGCTTGTGCAGGCTCGGCCTTAATCCCAGAGTTTTGCTCTGCTTGTGCAGGTTCGGCCTTAATCCCAGAGTTTTCCTCTGCTTGTGCAGGTTCGGCCTTAATCCCAGAGTTTTCCTCTGCTTGTGCAGGTTCGGCGCTTAAAGTTGCTTTACTTCTTCTTGCCATCGCAATATTTGTTTAGATCTTAAATCGACACATCTGAAGAATAAATTTTAAGTACGCGGGTTTTTTGAGCCGGATTTATATTGTTGTCAACATTAGCCGCAACAGCATTCCACACAGCGTCCCAAAACATAAATGAAGTACGACCCATCTGGGTTTCTTTTTCTTCAATAATATTAAGGCTAAAGTTTTTAGATAGCGTGCTTGCGATTGCACGAGCCCCTATCAAAAGACTCGTTCGGAAGCGTTCTGTGGAACCAGTACCGATTGCAATATCATTAGTACCAATATCAATTGCTGGATCGTCAGTGCCGCTCATAATTTGGTCAAAAATGATAAAACTACCCCAAGACCCTAAGTAATTTAATTGTGCAGCGGCATCAAATCTAGAAGGTACAGAAAAAGCTTTAGATAAATCCGAAATGCTGTTTGATGTTGTGTAAACCATCTTAGCATTAAGGGCTTTATTTAGTTGGACTTTAGGTTTTTGAGCTAATACTAAAAAATACTTGCCACTCACTTTAGTAATTTTGTTAGCAGAAGCATATCCATCGAGGCTTAGAAGGAATTCCTCGGTTATCTGCCCTCCCGAACCAGCGACTAAATCCAAGGGATTTTCGGTTACGTTGCCGCCGTTGTTATAAACTATTTTTTGGCTTTTAAAAAGCTCAGATTCAATAATTGTGTTTTGGCACAAAATCCAATCTTGGAAATAGCTTTCACCAATTTGTCTTATTATATTTTCTAATGTTGGAGCTTTATAAAAATTAGCAATTCTTATTGGACGCTTGTCTTCGGTATATCTTCCTTGTTGATGTATTCGATATGAAATAGAAGCACTTGGAAATGGCTTTCGTTTATCTGTAGCAAGCGTTAAATCATCTATTTGCCAAGAATTGCGATTTCGCGGCTCGCTTGCTGATAAATTCTCAAAATTTTCAAATTCGCAGAGTGCCCCTGGAGCCAAAGAAATATCTACCGCTCTGTCCAGAGAAGCAATAGTGTAATACGGCGCTGTAATCTCAGCATAATAAGACTCGCGGACTAAAGAGCTTAAGGCGGCTAATTCGACCATTCCTAGAATTGGAGCGCTGCCTGGAGAAGTAAAAGAATCGCTAAATGCTGCTTGAAAAAAACTGTGTTTTTTTGCAAGATATTTTTCAAACCCTTCTTTCACTAAATCTAAATTTTCGCGGGCATAACTATCGGACATTTCAGTGTTGTAATGTTTTCTGGCATAAACTCCGTTGTTTGAACAAACATTTACCGATGACGCATTCTCTATCAAAGAAACAAGTTTATTGTAAGCCGCACTAATACTGTCTTGTGCCCAAGGATGAGCTTTTGCCGGCAAAGAAGTTTTGTTTTGAACGCTTTCTTGAAAATGACCTGGTGGAAAAGAACTCGCAATAAAATCCGCATCAAAGCTACTAGGCGCAAGCATCGCTCTGATGTGCTTTTCATAATTCTTTTGAGCAGATTCTAGATCGTCTTTATGAGCCGTTGTTTCTTGCTCTAAAGCCGTCCTTAGTTCTTGAATTTCTTGTATATAATTATCAGTTTGAGTTTTAAGCTCTGCAATTTGGGCTTCTACTTCAGATATTGCTTGCTTTTTGCCAAATTCTACTAATTGCCTATCGCGCTCTACTTCTTTAGACAAAACATCTACAGAAAAATTGTCATTGTTTGATTCGAGTGCTTTTTCGATGGAGTCGCCCATAAGTTTAGTCTCAATTATTCTATCTAATTCTTGAATTTCTTGGCCTTCAACAATCATACATTTTCACATTATAAATCAATTTTTTAAATTATAAACAAAACTGCTTTAAAAGTTAAAAAGTTACTAAAAAGCTGGTTTCCATGAGTCTAAAGTAAAAAAGTTATAAAATATCAAATAATTGAGACTAGACTGTTAAACTCTTGTTTATAGCGGTTCTCAAATTGATGTAAGATGTCTGGGGCGAAGCATCCCAATACGGGAATTACCGTTCTACAGCCGAGATAGTCGCTCGTGATGCTGTCGCCCCTACTTTTCTTTTATTATACTTATTTGAGAAACGCTATATTTTGCATAGATCGCTTTGCTGCTATAAATCTAAAGCATTATAAAGCTTTTATTGTTTGCTCACTATTTGTGAGCAAAATTGTGTTTTGCTTGAAATCCGCAATTTTACTCACAAATAGTGAGCAAACAATAAAAGCTTTGCTTGAAATTCGCAGGTTTACTCACAAGTAGTGAGTAAAATTGTGCTTGCAAGCTTAATTGGGGAGAAGATGTGCTATAATAATACAAACATCACACAATATAACTGCAAAATCGATGAACGCGACCGTCAAAAATATACCATTAGAATTAATAAAAACAGACTGGGCAGGGCCGGTACGCCTAGATATTAAGGCACTTTCAGAGCTAAAAAAAAGCATTGAGAAGGAAGGAGTTCAAACTCCTATTTGGGTTTGGGAGAAACAAGAAAATGAATACTGGCTTGTATCGGGACAGCACAGGTACGAATGCAGTAACAAGCTAGGCTTAAAAACAATTCCATCGATAGTTAAACAGATAAAATCTGATGCCGAGGCTTTATTTTTTTCTTTTTTAGAAAATCAGCGACGAGAAAAGCTTGATGCTTATGAAAAATTAATAATTTCTTATCGTTACATTCAAGCTCGCTTAAAAGAAAACGAGATCGATCTCAGTTTTCAAGAAATACAACAACTTGTATTTAAAATAAGGCGTGAGTCTAAAAACAAGCGCATAGAAGAAATGTTCAAGGAAAACAAGAAAATCGAAATTATATGCAATGCCAATGAAGATTTGAATATTTGGAAGCTGAATAGTCTTAGCAACCAATCCGTTATGCTTTCTTATGCCGAACCTATTCAAGAAGCATTAGTGGATGGATTGTCAGTTGCTATAGCGACTAAAATTCATAAAATAACAACTTTAGTTGACAAACGCGAACGCATAAACGAAGCGTCACGGTGCGTAAAATTAGTTAAAGTTGACGGTAATTATTTAAGTCCTAAAAATGCTTCGCAAGTGCTAAGAAAAAGAGAAGAACAAATTGCCTCTAGAACTGAAGAGACTTCTAAAAAGTTTAAACTTCTTGAAGACTGCAATCTTTGTCACAGAACTCTTAAAAACATAACTGACAGGCTCAAAGAAAAAGAAAGTTCTAATGAAATTATTGACGATATTCTAAAATTTTTTAATTCAATAGATGAACGCATTGAAACGATCTAAAATCAAAACAAAAACCATATAGGGGCATCTTTAAATATAACATTTGAAAGTATTGCATTCTCAAAAAAATGACGACTAATTTATTAGAATTGAACGCTTCGACTGTTAAGCCTTTAAGCGATCGCATTTTTGTCAAGGTCAATCCTTGCGAAGAAACAACTGCTGGAGGCATTCTGCTGCCCGAAACGGCTAAAGAAAAGCCTCAAATTGGCGAAGTCGTGCAAACAGGTCCTGGCAAGCGCAATGATGATGGCTCCCGAACTGAAATAGAAGTCAAGATTGGAGACAAAGTTCTCTACTCTAAGTACGCCGGTACCGAAATCAAATTGAGCAGTGATGCGTATGTGCTGCTGACAGAAAAGGACATCCTAGCTGTGGTTTACTAGCTTTTTTGTCCGAGAGCGATCGCTCCATTGGCTAATTGCTAAAGCCTCAACATAAGAGGAAAATTGCAAAAAAGCAGCTTTAGCCCAAAAGATGGCTCGCACTCTCGCCAGTCGGCAAGCTTTGGAAAAAGAAGCTCCTGAGTGGAGTGTTAGGAGCGCTTCGACCGATTGCGGGGGGTTCTCCCTCTTGGTTCAGTTTGGTGAGGCGATCGCACGCATACGATCGTTATTAGAAACTTGAAGCCAAGCAAAAAGCGAATGCGCGCATCTAGAGCAAAAACCCCCTGCGCTAAAAACTAATCTTAATATTCAACTGCGATCGACACTTATGGCTAAGCGTATTATCTACAACGAAAATGCTCGTCGTGCTTTGGAGAAAGGCATAAATATCCTGGCGGAATCCGTGGCCGTGACCCTCGGTCCAAAAGGGCGGAATGTGGTCTTGGAAAAGAAATTTGGCGCTCCCGAAATTGTTAATGATGGCGTTACCATCGCCAAAGAAATTGAATTAGAGGATAATGCCGAAAATACTGGAGTTTCTCTAATTCGCCAAGCTGCCTCCAAGACCAATGATGCTGCTGGCGACGGTACGACTACTGCTATCGTTCTTGCTCATGCAATGGTCAAAGAAGGGCTGCGAAACGTGGCGGCTGGAGCTAATGCTATTGCCCTCAAGCGCGGTATTGACAAAGCCACCAACTTTCTAGTAGAGAAAATTGCAGAACGGGCTCGCCAGGTAGAAGACTCTACCTTTATTACCCAAGTCGGTACTATCTCCGCTGGCAACGACGAAGGCGTGGGTAGGATGATTGCCGAAGCAATGAATAAGGTGGGCAAAGAAGGGGTGATTTCTCTGGAAGAAGGAAAGTCTATGACTACCGAAATGGAAATTGCCGAAGGAATGTGCTTCGATAAAGGATACATATCTTCTTATTTTGTCACCGACTCCGAGCGGATGAAAGCGGAGATGGAATCCCCTTATGTTTTGATTGTGGACAAAAAGATCGCTTTCGTACAAGACTTAATCCCAATTTTGGAGGAAGTAGCTCGATCTGGCAAGTCTTTAGCAATTATTGCCGAAGACATTGAAAAAGAAGTTTTGGCAACTTTAATAATGAACCAAATGCGGGGCACACTAAACGTAGTAGCGGTTAAGGCTCCTAGTTTTGGCGATCGCCGCAAAGCCATGCTTGAAGATATTGCCGCGCTCACCGGAGGTCAAGTTATCACCGAAGATGCTGGCTTGAAGCTGGAAAACACTAAGTTAGATATGCTCGGCCAAGCTCGCCACATAAATATCACCAAAGACAACACTACTATTGTTGCTGAAGGTAACGAAGATGCAGTCAAAGATCGTTGCGAGCAAATCCGCCGTCAGATGGACGAAAGCGATTCTTCTTATGACAAGGAAAAGCTGCAAGAGCGCTTGGCAAAACTGGCTGGTGGCGTTGCGGTGATTAAAGTAGGTGCGGCTACAGAAACGGAAATGAAAGACCGCAAGCTGCGCCTAGAAGACGCCATTAATGCCACCAAGGCTGCTACAGAAGAAGGTATAGTCCCTGGTGGTGGCGCAACTTTAGCGCGTTTAGCCCCTCAACTAGAAGAATGGGCAAATACCAATCTTACCGGAGAAAACTTGACTGGCGCTTTAATTGTTGCCCGCGCTTTAAACTCGCCGTTAAAGCGGATTGCCGAAAATGCTGGTGAAAATGGTGCAATCATTGCCGAACAGATTAAAACAAAAGCACTTGAGGTCGGCTATGATGCCGCTAAAAATAAATTTGTTAATATGTTTGATTCCGGTATTGTTGACCCCGCTAAGGTGACTCGTTGCGCGCTACAAAATGCAGCTTCGATCGCCGGAATGATTCTAACGACTGAGTGTATCGTAATAGCTGAAAAGCCTAAGTCAGAAACCGTCAATTCCGATATGTTTAATTAAAATTTTAAACATAAATTACAATACGATAGGTTGCCGAAATAGCAACCTATCGTATTATTTTTAAAAATCACGAAATCAATTATTTAATCGCAATATTGTTTAATTTTTCCATTAGCATTTTCCTACCTAATGCAGTTAAATGTCCTCTTTCCGTAAAATTGTATATTTTAGGATCGTCTGTCATGCTTTCTATATTCACAATGCGATCCGAAGGTATTTGATTTTTAATAGTTTCATAAAATGAATGTTTTTTCCTTTGAAGTTGTAGCCAAGCAAGCAATGGAACTAAAAACAAATTTGGATATAAATTCAATTGATATTTAATTAATTCAATGGCCAAATTTTCTAAAATTTCCAAATCTTCTAAAGGGATTTGTTTATCTTTTAAAAGCTGAAGAACTGTTTGGTTAATCCGTTGGTGACTATAAAAAGTAAGAAAGCGTTCGTGCAAAGGTTTTTTTAGTGCCTGTTTAATTTTTTCAATTTGAGGATATCCAAAATAATGATTGCCGCAAGACCAAAACACTTTTTTGTCTTGTTGCTTGCAATAAAATTTAAGCATTTGATTGGTTTTAATATCGCAAATTGGAAGCGCGGGCATTCCAACGCAATAATCTTTTTCTTTTTCAGTCAAAGGAACTGCAAAACTGTCGCCTAAAAAACAAAAATTCATGCTAATTGGTTGTGCCGTTAATAACAAGGATCTTAAGAAACTAAATTTCTTAAGCCAAAACTTTAATGCGTTTGCATTAATGAATCAATTAAAGCCTAATTTGACTTCTTTGGGGGAATATCAGTCAGCGCAAGAAGCGATAGCGCAAATAAACAAATACACGAAAAATATTAGAGGTAGCTGCATTTTGTGGCACAGAAACTTGCCTGTATTTTCGTTAAATAACTCAAAAAAATTTTATTCTTGGCTTGAAAGTTTGTTTGAATTTTCTAATCAAAACAATTTAAATAAATGGGATATTTTAAATGAAGCGATCGCCGACAATGGTTTCTTAAGAAGCATTTGGCACGAATACAATATTATTTTTGAAGCAATTAAAACAGCTAATAAATACAATATTAAAACTTATTATTGTGACTATCGAGTACATATTAAGTCAAAGCAAGAAGGAATATTAGAACTTTTAATGAGTTTAAAAAAACACGGCTTGCATGGCTTTTCTCTTCAAATTCATTATACCGCTGAGAGATTTTTGCTGGTTGCAGATCGAATTGCCAATTTTATTTCAAGAATTCAATTTATGGGCCTAGAAGTAGATATTTCAGAAGTCACGCTTTGGAATAAGACCGGCTTTAAGCCAATTCAAGTCATGGCTTATGAAAAGCTGGCAAAATTAGCTTTAAATGCAAATATTAAAACCATTATTTTTTGGGGTTATTCCGATCGCAGTGTTTGGAGGCACCCAGAATACAGACCGCACCCTTTTGACTTAGAAAATCGTCCAAAACAATGTTGGGTTAATTTTAATCGAGCCTTAAATATATCTGCATAATTTTATGTCCCTCCACCGCCGATACCATTATTGATCAAAGCCCAATCAGATACGGTGGGCGGCTCTCCAATCCAGCTAGCCACCCAAAGTTCTCGATCGTCATTATAGTATTGCTGGCCTTGATAATCAGGCTCGTGAACTGGCGGGCCAGTAGGCAAGGTCTTGTAACAAGTATTAATCCCTTGCCAATCTGTAATTTCAGAATTCCCAAAAGCTTTATAAAAAACTTTTCTGTCTGGGTCTTCAAGGCTAGCGATCCATTCCTGTCCGGCATACTCTGGTACAATATCTGGCTTTTTAGCTTCAACGATCGCAGATCCAAAGCTGCTCCAACCTGATTTAGTAGAAACAGAGACTACGACCCTATCTGGTGAATCGATCGCCGAAGGAATTAATAGGCCAGATACCCCAGGAGAGCCGATTGGCACAGAACATTCGATTAGATGAGATTGCCTAATCCAAACTCCTAGGCCACTATCTGGCACGACCTCTACGCCATCAATTCCTTTTGCGGGCTCGCTAGAATAAACGTACAATCCAGACTCTAGAGGGTTAGAACTAGCAATTAATGCTAAATATCCGCTATTTAGACTAGATATATTTAAAGCTTTAAGCTCGGCAAAGCTAGATAAAACTCGGTACGAATGGCTGGGTGGATAAATGCCTAAAACTTGTTGGGCAATAAATAAATTGGAATGTTTGCTTGGCATTAATCTAAGCTTACTCCGAAAAACAGCCTAATTGATGGCGCAGTTACAAAATCAAAATTTTCAAAGATTTTTACGAAACCATAAAGCTTCATATCAATAGCGTTAAAATTTAACGCAAAATTCGACAAAAAATATTGGATGTAATCGCCATCTGAGTCGTGCCAAGGGGAGAAATGTATTTCTCCAGAAGCTTTGCTGCCATCATCGGTAAAACTTAAATTTGGAGGTTGGCCATCTGCAACTATTATTGATTTATTGTAAAGTTTTACTGCAAGTGAAGGCGAGGCGCTGTCTGGCAACTTTGGGTAAACTTGTAGCATTGCCGACATTAAAGTGCCACCCATCTCAGTTCCTCGGCTAGCGTCAAACGAAAAAGACGTGCCGATCGCATCGCCCTTTAAGTAATTGGATTGCGCTATGCCTGAAACTTCTACCACGCACTGTCTAGTGCTTCCAGCCAGTGTGTAGCTGGTAGCTCCATCTGCTACCAGATATGCTGTTTGCGCGACTGGTTCGGCAACGCCAGTTGCATCCGTTGCCATGCCGTATCGTTTTATATAAGGCATTAAATTTCCTCTAAACCAAGCTCTAAAAATGACATCGTTAAAGCTATTGTTTTCTTTTGAGCCTCTGGGAATATTGTCCAACTTTCGGCCATCCAAGGCTTTCCAGTAGAAAGACTCGGCAAGCTACGCGCCTCCCCTGGAGAATCATCTGTCGGACTAGCAATGCCAAACAAAGATTCTTGAGACGTTAAAATTTGAGTCTTTCCAAAAGTTCGAGGGACTTTATTCAGGGAATCGAGTCTTGTTTTATAAACTAATATTTTAGCATTCCCAGACAGACTTCTTGCATAGATAGAAAGATTTTTATCTTCAGCGTCGTCAATTATATTCGCAGTTATATTGAGAATTAATGCGACTTTACCCAAAGGCACTCGATAAATTTCTCTCGAAACCATCGTAAGTTCGGCACCAACGGAATTAAACTGTGGCATCGCTTCTATTAAGTTATTACAATTGGCTGCGATCGCGATCGAAGTTACAGGTCAGGAAAAAGCAGCAGCCAAAGCAATTACGAGCGCCAAACTGGCTCCGTTAGATTCTGACTCCCATCTACCCGGTGCAACCCAGTCGTTAGGTGCAACAATCGTTGTGTTGTTTGGTGGCTGTGTAGAATTTGGATTCCAGCAGAAAGTAACATACTTTTTACCATCATAAACTTTTCGACTTTCTCCGATTGCAATTAAACTAGGATTTATAGCTTTTAATCCTTCTATTGTAGTAGGCTCTTTCCAATATAAATTTTCAGAACCTTCTAGCAAAATAAATCGTCCCGGTTTGCTCGGCTCTATCGCGATCGAAGTAGTGCCATCACTTGGAGACTCGATGTATGGGTTCCAAATATAATTTTTAGCAACTCCTTCTGGCGAAATTATTTTAATTTGAGACCAGGCTAAAATCTCTTCTGGATTCCAGAGAAGCACGGATTCCATTGATTGTGGCTTTTTCCAATATGCCGCATTGCTGACCGCTTCTATTAAAGGAATTTCTAGTAAAGGAACGCAACCTAGATCGGGGTCTAGCTCTATTTTAGTTACTTGAAGACCGTCGTACTGATAACAAGCACAAACCTTGTAATTGCCTGGTTCTAAAGAGCCCGAGCCAACGGGCATCGCATCAAAAACGCTTGGAGGGTCAAAAAGCGAAAAATCATTCGACGGATCCGATGGAATTGTTGTTACCTGCTGGGAGCCCTGCAAAGAAGTAATTATTATTTCTTGCGTTGGATCGCCATTGCAAGGAACTGGTGGAATCTGATACACAATTCCAGAGGAAGCTCGAATAAAAACAATTAAATAAGGCGGATTAAATCTTCCTGTTTTATTTGAAATATATTTATATTTTTTAGAAATTGTTCCGTTGCCTTCGCTGTCTGAAGGCAAGTTGAATAATACTTGAATGCCTTGCCCAGAAATAATCTCAATTGTTTCGCTCCAAAATCCTGCCGCAGACTTCCCAATCCCACAAGAAACCAATCCAAGCAATGCTTCAGTAGAGCTTAAATTTTCTTGAGCCCCTCTTAAATTAACGCTACCATGCTGAGAAATAGTTATTTTCTGCCTAACAACTTCTGGATTAAGAGCATAAATATGTTGCCTTCCTTTGTTGAAAGTTTCATAACCTTTTACTAGGGCTTTGCCCGACAATGCTATTATTGACAAGCCGTTGCCAGGGACTACTCTAAAGTCATCATATTCGACGCTTTTCGGATAAATAACGCCACCTTGCTCTGGAAGCCACAATAAAGCCCCTGGCACTCTGACGCTAGAATTACGTCGAACTGTTACACTTATAGAAATTGGCGTTTGCGATTGCAAGAACCCGTAAGGAAAATTGTTGGCATCAAAATAAGCTCTAATTGACAACATAATACCATTGCCTGGCGTTAAATCTTCCAAAAGCGTAAAGAAGCCATCTCCAGCAATAGAGTACAGTTCTACGCCTGCCAAATCAAAATCATCCCTTAAAGCCCCGCTATCAAAATTAACTATACCTCGAACAACAATTTGTATAGCCCCATCAAAAGAGGCTGTATCTGGCAAATCGCCCCTGAAAACCTGTAGCGTAAGTCTAGAACCTTGGGGCACTGTTTGCGGAGAGTGCCAGCAAAAATTGCTCCAAGATGGCGGATCGTCTCGATAGCTGCCAATAGATGGAACTGAAAATATAGGAAGGAGAGACTCTAAAGCTTGCAAGTCAATAGCCCCTTGATTCCCAATTGCATTAGCAGTTTCAGTCGGCTGAAGCCAACCATATACGCCCTGTACCGAATCCCCAGAAGGAAAACCGCCTAAAAAAGGATTAGAATTAGCCAGCCACTTGCCACCCGTCCCAGGTAAAATTTTTCGCCCGTCGGGAATCAAGTTCAATTCCCAAACGTCGGGAACATAAAAATAATAGCTATTTTTGTCAGGTGAATATTTGACCGTACCCGGAATCGCCAGACAATCAATTAAATTTTTTGACAATATTTCTTGCTGATAATTTAGTAAAAAGTTGTTGTTAATTTCAACTTCAACAAATCTTTTTTTAGAATATCCATCTTTTTCAAACGTTTTCCATAATGCTAAAATTACACCTTCTTTAGTAGGGCGATCGCTAACAACTCCAACCAATGCATAATACGGGAAAAAATAATCCCTGCATTCTAAGGGCAAATTGACTTTTAAACTAATTTTTGGCTTCAGGTCAATCTCAACAACATTAATTCCTGGCAAAGTAACGCCTGATGGATTCCATCCCTGAATCCATAATTTCATTTTAATTGCAGGCAAATCGCCCGACGGGTCGGGTACAATGCTGGTAGTAGGTGCGGGCAATACATTAATATTACCAGCATGGCTTAACATTAAAAATTACTCCTATCTTGAAATTGATTGGCACTGCTAAAAATAGCTATTTCAAATTTTTGCGATTTTTTTAAAAATGTCAATAAATTAGGCTCTTTAAGCTTAATGCTGTAAGAGTTTGTTTTGATTATTTGCTCTAATAATTTAGCTGCCCTATCTTCTTTAGCCATCTGTTATTGAATCTGTTGTCTTTTAGTTTTTAGTTGCTTTGGGTTAAACTGCAATATGAATATTAAGCATTTAATACAAGATAGTTTTAATTTATCTCAAGGATATTTACAAACTTCTGCCATTGCAGGGCAGTCAGTTAAAGTTCGCTTGCAAAATGGCTCGACGATCGCGGGAGTAGCGGGCACTAACTTGCCTCCAGGAGCAGTCCTTGCTTGCAAAGCAGAAAATAAATGGATTGTTGTTTCTGGCTCTTTGCCTAAGATAACATTTTCAGAACGTACAGTAGAAACTGCGCGAGGTTCTTCGATTCGCGTTCCAAAAAAGGCAACAACTAAATTAAAAGGGATTGTAGTTTACAGTAAAATTTCAGAAAAAGATGTCGAAGTTCCAATTAACTCAGACGTATCTTCTTATACTTTGATAGAAACTGAAAGCAATAAATTTTGTTATCAATTGCCCCACGAAGCAGGAGAATACGCTACGCTTGAAGATTGCTTAGCCAACAAAATCAAAGATGATTTTAAAGATCCAAACAGACCACCCCCTCCTGCTGGCAGCGCCTATGCAGTCACTTTATATTATTTAGCTTCAGCTCCAGGATTCTCGCCCGAAATCATTTGGCCCGACGAAAACTGTTTTTATGGCCCTTGGATAAAAGAAGGTGGCTTTTATCTTGGCTTAGGTCAAACTTTAGCGGCCAAGACTGCTACCGCTGCTAAAAATGCAAATCCCAGTAATTTAAAAATTGCTGGAATGGGCGCGATCGCATGGCGAGGGCTCCACGAAGATCGTGCCCCTGGTGCCATCGAAAGAACTTGGTTTGTAGAATGGGCGGGAGGACGACTTCAATTTAATGGTGGGCATTGGACAAGCTCAAAGACGTTAGAAAATGGAAGTGCCATCTCTTTCATGGGGCCAGCTTGGGATCGAAATGGCGTGCCTACGCCGCGAGTATCTGGCGTGCAATACGTTCCAGCAGTTTATGTTGTAAATTTTCTTTCAGGTTCAGATGGCAATTATTCATATAAATTAACAGCAATTGCTGATGGTTCTTCGCCACAAATCACTCCTGGGTTTACTTTAGAATTTAAATCAAACTCTATTTTAACAGCCGAAAGAAAAGGACTATTTTTAGGTCAAGTTTATGTCACGACTGCTAGCTTTATAGAAGCTGGCAAAAATCCTTTGATAGAGGGATCGATAAATCAAGATTGGTTTTATTCTCGCGAAAATTACCATGCAAGCGCTCAAACTATTGGAGCAGGAGGCTTTAATTATCGTTTTTACTTAATGAAAATACAAGGAGACTCTAGATATTTTAGTGAAATACAAGAGTTCGTTTCTAAATTTAGCGAATTGTTTTTGCAAGATGGATGGACGACTTTGTCTTTTGTAGGAGGGAGCAATATTAATGGCTGCATCTTTGACGAAAGTGGTATTTCAGGTATAGATGACCCAAACGACCGAAATAACCGACAAAAGCCAAGAAGTGAGTTGAAATTTAAAGGCCGCTATGAATCTATTTTTGTTAGAGATGCTTCTGGAGATCGCGAATTAGAACTACCTATTAAATTTCGCGCTTTTGACAATAGCTTGTCTTACGATGAAGTGATAAACGGCTCTTTTTATGGGACTCATGTTTTTATTAATAAAAAGCCAGGAGCATACAGTCCTTTATTAAAGGTAATACAAAAAGGACTTCAAAAGCGCTATGATGTTAACGTGTTCAATGATTACAACTTATTTCGCAACAAATCAGAAGAATACAACCTTCAAGAATCTTATTTTTGTTATTCATGTACTGACGAGAAATATTTGTATGTAGATATTTGCTTTGGAATAGACTTTCAACTAGCCGCTATTCTTGATGGCAATTTCTTAGACAAAGCTGATTCAAATTGGGTGCTTACATCTAACGGATTCTTTAAATATGAAACTGGCGAACAATATGCAATTGTTTATAGAAAAATAGCTGCATTTAAAATAGATCTTTCTTCTTTTCGCTTAGTTGAAACAATTATAAAATCTCGATCTAAAGCCAATCAATTACCATCAAACTTATGGATGAGAAGTGCTTCTACTCTTTGTTTGTATGCACCTTATCCTACCTACCTATCTGGCAAAGCATTTCACAGCTTTTATGATTTTGGCGCAGACATAGATTTCGATCCAAACTTATCTAGATCTAATTATTTTAATTATACTTATTCAAAATCGCAGATAGAAAACTTAAATTATATTGCTGCTTGGGAATGTGGCATACCTATTTTATTAAAATGGGCAGCTTTTTATGGAAATTATTTTCAAAAAGATCATATATTGCCAACATCAGATTGGACAGAAATAGAGCAATTAATTTATGGCGCTATTTTTAAACTATTAGAAACAAAAGCTCAAGCGCTTCCGCCTACTTGGAGTGGCGCAACACAGTACAATTTTATTGTCCCAAACAAAACTTTTAGATACGGCTCAGTAGCAAAAATAAAAAATCAATGGAGTACATCTATTGACTTAATTTATGTTGAAATGCCGCACAAAAACTTTAGTGTAGTACATCCTAGTACTGGATATTCTGGAGAAGTAGTCAGACCTTCCCAAAACTTAATAAATAACTCTCCTTGGGCAATTAAAGAGCATGATGAAAGTATATCAATACGGTCTGTAATTCCAAGCTGGTACTCCCCAACATACAATATTTTAGATGTAGTATCTTGGGTTTATAGAGTTGGTTCGTTTAAAAGCAACGTTATGGCTTTTTTAGATACAACAATTAAAAAAACGCCTCAAGAAATAATACCAGAAGGCTTAACAGAAGCAGACAGAATACTTTTTAAGTTTTCCCCATTCAACAGAAGTAATTGGTGGTCTGCTACTAATCTTTACGACTATACTCTTTTAGACGCTTATAGGACATTTTATACTTTTTTCTTTGAGGATTCTGGCACTCTTAATTTTTTACTTTCAGACAAAACTTGCTTTGCGCTAGTAAATTTGTGGAAATTAGAAAATGAAAATGTAATTCAAAAAGAACCGATTGTTGTGACTTTTAAGGGTCTTAACTTAAAAAAATTTGAAGACTTAGATTTTTGGGACAATATTTCAGCAGAGGCATTTTCTGGCGATCGCTTAAGAGTACCATCGTCCATTAATCCTAAGTCTGCTGTAGGAAAAATTTGGAATCTAGTTTGGATAATATCTTAATAGTCAAGTATAATAATGGCTTTAATTGGAATTTGCAATGACAACTATCCTTCAAGCAATTCAAGCAAAAAAACTCTTTTAGGGCTTACGCAAAGCTTTAACTCAATACCAATCGTTATTGGCATTGTATATAAAAATAGCTCGGCAAAAACAGCCCCCCGTTTAAACAGTGAAAATTTACCAAACAATACAATTGTTTTAGACGCATCTAAAATTGAAATTGCAGATAGAATTGAAGACGAAGAAGGACGAGTTTATTGTCCGTCTGCTTACCTGGAACTCGAAAAAGTTCAACCAGGCGAATTTTTGCACGACCCTTATCAGCAAAAAATATTTATTAAGCTTTATACATGATACCAAGCTCTTTGTCAAACAAAAGCAATCCTAATGGCTCGTTCAAAATTATTGGCAAAAGTAACGACCTTAACATTAGTGCTAATTTATTCTCTTTTTTAAATGAACTGTCCGATCTGAAAAAACTGTCAGTAGAAGGAGAACTTGCCGTTTCTTTTTCTTTTGAAAGTCATCCTAAAAGCGCGGTAGTTTTTAAAGCGCCAGCAGGCTGCCGTGCAGAAGTAGTCAAAAACTTATCCCCAGGGATAGAAATAAGATTGTTTGAAGTTGGCTTTAGAGTTTCTAGCTTAAAAATTGTAGAAATAAAACTATCAGATTTATTAAGTCCAAGCATAGAGGTGACTTTAGAATTGCAAGGTAAACATGAGGCTTGGATTTCTCAAAAAGTACCTTTGCTAGACAGCGATCGCGATCGTTCGTTGTCAGAAACCTGCCCAAAAGAAGGGTCTTCAACTGAAGCGATCGCGCGTAAATCTAAAATTTATTTGACTAAAATAGCCAAAAAAGCAGGGGGAAATTACTTAGGTCCGCCTGTGTCGGTCGAGATTGACGATAGCGCTAATGCAAGCGAAACGACTGATTTTTTGTCTGAATCAAATCAAAAAATTCGCTATGCTGGTAATACTAAATATGGTTATTTTTTAGATTATTGTCAAATAAATGGAGTAAAAGCAAAAAAATGGCTCGGAACTCCAATAAGAACCGTGTTAGAATGGGAAATTATATCCAATATTGAATCTACATATGCTGGATATAGAAAAAGAGATAGCGATGCGTCAATCTCATTCATGCCAGTTAATTTAGATCTGCGAGACGAAAACACCAGCAACATCATACCTTCTTCAATTATATGGCCTTATAAAAAAGTAGTAGGAGATTTTTTGACAGAAAAATCAGAAAATAATTTTCAACAAGAAGATGCTGAAGACGCACAAAGACAAAGAGAAAAAACTATTGTTTTTGAAGGTTATAACGATCCAAAGCAGCCGCCTGAAGGCAAAATTAGAGACGTAACAGTTTCATCTTCTAATGCTTACGATCGCCACAAAACAATCAGAACTTTTTTAGACGGATTGCCCGTAGAAGAAGAAGCTGTCACTTATGGCATTGTCGGGTTATTAGGAATCAATGCTACTGACAGCGAAAACAAATGGACCGCCCCTTCAATATCAGATTGGTGGGGAATTAAAAAAAAATCTACTAAAGCTTATATTTACGACGGAGAAGGTCGGCAAATAGGATATTCCGAAAACGGCTATGAAATGCTCCCTTTGCTGCGAGAAAGCCAACAATTAGAAACGGTCAGGCTAACTAAAGAAATAGCTAATGCTGGCGGAGAAGAAAAAACCAGGCTAGAGCAAAAATTGCAAGCCTATTTTTGGAAAAAAGTTTCCTTTATTAAGCAGCATGGAGTTAAAGCGGAGCCTTATTTTCGATACTATACAGGTTCTGAAGGCACAGGCGATCGCTATCTTCCTCCTTGGGAAATAGAAAAACGATGCTTGCCTGATGGAAGTGTAGAATATTTTGATGCGTCCAATTCTCAATTAAAATTTTCAGAACCTTATTTTGTTTCTCAGGAAGCTACAAGAATGCAGGGATTAATTTTTGCACCCAATCCAGATTATTTGCCAGGAAACGAAGATGCAGACCCAGCGCAACCGTTCCTTACTGCTGGAGAAGAATCTTGGAGTTGGTCAAAAATTAATATTTTACCTTCTAAAAACACTTATAATTCTCAATATTTACAAAGTCAGTCTAGATACGAACAGTCAAATGCCCCAGACAGATTCGTGCGGCAAGAGACACGGCAAGTCTCTAAAGGACCAAATGACTTTCAAGATCGATTTAAGGAAACTAATTTTTCACTTTCTTCGGGACGCCCAAACCCAATACCTCAAATGCCCCCTTTATGGAAAACTTCTAAAGAAGACTTTAATGGCAGCTCAGACAAAGACATTGAGGAAACAACTATTGTCATTGTAAAAACAGCTAATAAGCCGTCGGTGAAAGTTGAAGGCGGGGAAGATTTTGTAGAAGGCACAGTAAACTATGAAGGCGCAAAAACGTTAAGAGAGGTAGAAAGAGGTCTCCTTACAGACTTATCGATAGATAACACTTCCGCTTTACAAGAAAATTTGACCGTGCGAGGTGCCAGATTTAATTGGCGTCCTGGAGATAGACTCGTCTATTTTGTTTCTGGAGAAAGGCGGCAGCGAGTTATTAAAAACATTAGCTTTGCAATTCAATTTTTAGGGAGCGTCAACAATTCACCTGTAATTGTAGAGTCAGGCACAAAATTAGAAGTGGGTGCTATAATACCGTCAAAATTACAATTCAAAACAAGGCGTCAATCTAGCAACGACAGGAATCTAACAGGTGAAATTGCGCGGCAGTTTATTAGGCGAAACACAGAAATCGGCCAATTGCCCGAATTGCCAGGTGTCAACAGGCTAAATTTTTAATCGGCTCAATACTTAGGCATATAAACTATTCTCATTATCATCATCAATATGCGATCGCGACAATTCTGCTGGTTCTTTTTAGGTAACAAAACACAAAATGAAAGAAGAACTTGAAATCCAATATTGGCCTCTTCAAAAATTAATTCCTTATGCTCGCAATCCAAGAGTCAACGATGATGCAGTCCCTAAAATTGCATCTGCAATTAAAGAATTTGGATTTAAAGTGCCGATAATAGTACGTTCTGACGGCGAAGTTGTGGACGGGCATCTGAGAATAAAAGCTGCCAATCTGCTTAAATTACCAAAAGTTCCAGTTGTGCTGGCAGACGACTTGACGGAACAGCAAGTTAAAGCTTTTCGCCTCAGCGTCAACCGCATGGCAGAACTGGCAGAATGGGACGAAAAGTTGTTAAGCTTAGAATTAGAAGAAATTAACGATGAGTTGCTGCCCGCTTTAGGATGGAGCATAGATGAAGTAGAAGACCTTATAAGCTTAGAACACGAAGACTTTGCTGTAGAAATGCCGGATTTAGACTCCGTTAGCGAAGCGGCTGATAAAATGCAAGAAGGTTCTAGAAAATCTATTATGATTGATTTTAAATTAGAAGACTACGAAGAGGCGTTAAAATTAATATCTTCTGCCAAAAAACAAGGAGTTTACATCGGACTTATTTTCGTAGAGGCATTAAAAAATGAAATCGGTTGAATTAGTTCCAGTAGCTCATCAAATAAAAACTGGAGACATTGCAAACAACATTGCTCCTAACGTAACAGAATCGACAATATTTACGCACAATGGAGAAGTGTTAGGTTTTTTCGTGCATTGCGTTAGCCAAGATGTTGCTAAGGTGTTAAAATACGCTAACTCAGAGCTTTTGTCAGAGCGCGTTCCTAAAACAACAATGGTTCGCCGCACGCCATTAGGCACAAAAAACGAAGCTGGAGCATGGGAATATTTTAATGTCGAGCAGCATTCTTGCATTCTTGGAGCCATTCCTGCAAAAGCTCACCTGCGACGGCCAATGCCAAATATCAGCGCCGTACACAGAGAACAGTCAGCGCAAAATTTCATTAAAGCCATGTTGCTGCTTGCTAGAAAAGGTGAAGAACTTATTAAAAACATTGCCCCAAATATATATGACAATCAGATAAAAACACTAAATGCCAAAGTTGCCGATCGCTTTCGATTTTCAAAATTGTTTACTTCATCGATTTCAAATTTCAATATTGCTGCTCCATATCACAGGGACGCAGCAAATTTGCCCTGCGTTAACATAATTTTTACTACAAGAAAAAATTCAACAGGGGGAAATTTGACAGTACCAGATTATGGTCTAACTTTTGATTGTGCCAACAATTCAGCCATTGTTTACCCTGCTTATAGAAACTTGCATAGAGTCACTCCAATTACACCTACAAAATTAGGTGGCTACCGCAATAGTTTAGTCTTTTATGCCTTATCAGGATTAAGCACAAAAAGTTAAATTGCACTAAAGTTATTTTTGCTATTTTAAATAATAAATAAAAAGCGTAGCAAAGTTGACCTGCAAAAACTATATCCTACAGCTATTCTATACGCCATTACGCACTGGAATCGGCGATCCATATCCTCGGGTGGGAGAGATAATGGCGGCGGTCAATAAATCGCTGAGGATTTGCAAAGCCTCCGAAAGCAGCCTTTTTTTGTCTAAAGCAATCGCGTCGATCGAGCATTATGCAGTATTTTTTAGGCCAGTACAAAATTTAGCAATTAAGTATGGCTTGAGCGCAAGTTTTAAAAAGCTAAATAAATACAAATTTAATCGAAAAAACGTTTTTAAACTTAACTATTAAATGTAATTTTGCTCACAAAAAAATTAAAAATGCTCATTTTGCATTATCATTTCTATCATTTTTGCTGATTGGTCTAATTCGATTGTTTTAAAGTCAAAAAGATCTATGGCGATGTCTTTGACGTTTTTTTCTTCGTTTTGATTTGCGTCGCAAGCACTGCTGCCTCTGCCGTCTAGCCTCTAATTTACTAGAAATATGAGGCAATTGCTTCAACTCTTGCAGAACGTCTTCAAGGCACCAATTATGGCCAGCCCAGTCGCGATAAGAGCCCCCTAACTTATAGCACGAATCTCTTATGTTAAGCAAAATGCGAGCTTTTCTAGTTAGACTTAGACCTTCTAACTTCAGGCTTAAACCTTCTAGCTTATTTGCTTTATTTCCCATATGCTTTTTGGTAATTCATCCCGTGCTGGTACTAACATAAATTTTACTTTGACTTGTTAATTTCAAGCTTATTGAGTAAGTCGCTCAGCGACTTTTAGCAGCTTATTAATCTCTTTTAGTCTATTTTGATTGTTCGCATAATACTCTCTAACTTCCTCTAAGCGCCTTTTCGCTTGCTGAAGCTGCCCGAGTTGAAGTTCTACATTTCCTAATGCGATCGCAGCGTCTGCTACAGAGTCTAGATGTCCTAAGCGACGAAAAAGCCGTAAAGCGTCTTTATAAAATAGCCTAGACTTTTCCAATCGATGAATTTTATGATAAAGACCAGCAAGATCAAAAAAAGTTAGCGCCAGCAAAGTTGAATTGCCATTACCTTGCAGCAAAATACGGCATTTTTCTAAAATTTGAATTGCTTTAGGGTAAGAGCCTCGCATTAAGAGTGACTTGCCCAATTTATAAAGTATAATTGAAAATAGACTATATTTTCTAAATTTCATATTTTCATATAGCAGCGAGTAAATGTTTAAATTTGGCTGCACAGTCACTTTTTACTTTAAGCTATGGTAAGCGATCGCACGGCAAATTGCTCTAATTCTGCGTCCTTGGCCTAAAGCAACACAGTTCCATCGCCACCTTCCAAAACCCCGTTTTTCCCTCGATAATTTTTGCGAAAAAATTACGAAAAACACGGTATTGGTAATGGATAATTCTTCCGTTCATCAAAATAACTTACTTTGGGATAAAGAAGAGGAATGGAGTAAGAAGGGACTAGACATTTTCTTTTTGCCTACATATTCTCCCCAACTAAATATTATAGAGATATTATGGCGATTTATAAAATATAAATGGTTGCCTATAGATGCGTATGAAAGTTTATCTCATTTGGAAGAGGCTGTAGAAAACATTCTTATAAACTTTGGGCAAGGAGAATATACAATTAATTTTGCTTAACTACTTAACGAGCCTTCAAAAATAAACGCCCCCATGTCGCAGACCATCCTAGCCGTCTCAGCTCTTGCATAGCTTGGTCCAGCATGTCTGCATCTCTTTAGACCGATAGGCGGGAGTTCAAAACTCTCCGCCGGATTAGCAGCTATTCCCAATGCCCAATGCCCAATGCCCAATGCCCATTCCCTATTTCCTTTTCACAAACCATCTATATATTAGGAGACCGCTGGCAATACCCAGTCCCAGACTAACGGCGATCGTCAGCAGGGCTCCAAACCATAAAATAGAGAGAGAAGACAGAGATGATGGTTCCGGCTTCTCCTTATATATATGTCCAGCAACTACCTCCACCGTACTGGCGATCGGTTGGTTGGCGATTTGACCGACTGCGATCGCCGCACCCGTAAAAGTCAGTAACTGTCCTAGCTTTGCCTCTCGCCGCTCTCGGTCTTTTTCAAGAGCCGCTTCATCCAGGCTCGCTTGGGTTTGGACGCTCAGCATCAGCTTGTCAAACAGTTGCAGCCCCGGGCTCAGAAAGCCAATGCTCGATTCTATCTGCTCCACATAAAAGCGGCTCGTCTTCTGGAAGTCGGTCAAAAATTGCGGCGCTGCCTCTCCGGTTTCCGCCTCGATTTCTGCTAGCAAGCTCTGGTAATTCTTCAAGTTGACGTCAATGGACTTGGCTTGGTCTTCCAGGAAAGAAAGTTTCTTGTAATATTCCAGGGAATCTTGGGGTAGCTTTTTGAGAGCTTCTCTATCCCATTTTTGTCCGGCGTATTCCTCGCTCAGACGCTCGATCGCTTCGTAATGCTTGCCCAGGAGCTTTTTGAGGGCGAGGCTCTGAGAATAAAAATAGTTAATTTTGTGATAGGCCAGCAGCAGTTCTTGGAAAATTCGATAAGCGGCATCGGCTCGCTGCTCGGTTTGCTGGTCTTGATAGAGAAAGACACAAGCTAAATGGAGCGATTCCACAGGATACTCGTCAGAAGAATTCTTCGCTCTGGCGGTTTCGTCGTATATATAGAAGAGGCTGCCCAGAAATTCGTTACGGGTGAGTCTATCGGGTGCGATCGCTTGTCCAAAGTAGCTTGTCAAACAGTCGGCGGCTATCTCGTCCGGGTCAGAAGGAGCAGAAGAGACAACGCCGGCGAGGATAACAGTTTGTCCCAGTTCGAGATCTAATTTGGAAATATGTTCGCCGAGATTGGCAAAAAACAGCAGCGACTGCTCCTGGTGGATGGCGGGAACGTACCTGGTCAAGCGCAGCAGATAAGTATCGTGCAAGTGACGGGCGGCAAGGCGACTCCTAATCGTGCCGGTTTCCAAATAGAGGCGATCGCTCCCCGGTTTTTTGCACTCGGCGGGAACGGAGCTAAGGTCTAAAACGCTGTCGAACGGTGGCAGGTCTGGGGCGAGCGGAACTAATTGGATAAAATCCGCCGCTTTTTGGCCGCTGCTGCTCGTCAGGTGTTCCGCGAGTCGATGCAGATTATCCCTAAAAAACTTGCGCCGTTCTTCCAGCTTTTCCGGGCGATCGTTGATGCTCTTGCGCAGCACATAATGATAGAGGTGCAGGGTAGGAGACAGCAGTTTGATTGGCGCGCTAGTTTGGCCGCTAGTTTGAGCGCTAGTTTGAGTTGGAGACATTTTGACTTCCTCCCTTGCTTTGCTTGTCCCGTTCTTCCCGCGCCCAGCGCTGCAATTCCTCGCAAATATCCCGTCCTTCGTTGCTCAAAATTGGTCGGTTTTGTTTTGGCGGAGCGTCTGCTTCATCCCCGGGGTCGCCAGTTTTCTTGACTATTTGATTTATTCCCTCTGGGTCTAGGCGATCGTAATTCTCTCCCAACCATCTCTCTAAATCCTCATTTCCCGGAAGTTCGCAAAAGGCGGCAATATGGTCTGCCATTTCCTCTGGGTCGAGCTTGTCGCCTTGGGGTATTTCCATTAAATAGTTGGCAATGGCCATACGCCTTGCGCCGGTAAGTTTTTCCTCCACTTCGGCGGCAGGAGAGACTAAGATTTGCCGGAAAGCTTCGCAAATAAAAATATCGCTGTCAATCATGCTCTAACTGCCAGTATCGGTCGGTGGCATAAGCATCTATATTACCCAGTTTCAACCCACCCCTAACCCCCCAACCCAGAAAAATTTGAAGATTCGACTGGGGTCTGCTCGAAAACTTCCACTCGAACGCCAAACTGTTCCCGCAAATCTTTTGCTAAGTTTGCAAGCGTTGCTGGGAGATCCGCAAACTTTTGGTGGAAATTCAGCCAGTCGCTTTGCGATCCGGGCTTGCCTGAAAAAATGCCAGGACCAGAATATTGGAAAAGTACGCTCTTTTTTAAAGAGTCGAGATATTTCAAGAGTTC
>JAAHFN010000007.1:374991-440762 GCA_010672965.1 Oscillatoria sp. SIO1A7 | reverse complement strand
CGCTCCTACACACACCCTACCCCCCACACCCTACACCCCAAACCCTACACCCCAAACCCCACACCCTCCACCCCACACCCTACACCCCACACCCTACACCCCACACCCTACACCCCACACCCTACACCCCACACCCCACACCCTACACCCCACACCCTACACCCCACACCCTACACTCCACACCCTACACCCCACACCCTATATAACCCTTTGGCTTTTGTTGCCATTTATTTTATTTCTGCCTTGGATGCCGGTGCTGCTCCAGCACTTCAGCCGTCCCGAGACCGAGTGGTTTAAACCTTTTGAACCGACTTGGGCGGATAATATTGTGCCCATCTACCAAACGGCAATAGGCTGGCTGCTGATGGTTGTAGCTTTGCCCGTGGAAAATCAGCCTTCCTGGATAGCCGTGCCACTGGTGCTGTTGATGCTGGTATTTGCAGCTTGGTTAGTCTGGCAGCTCGGTCGCGATTTGCCAGAGGCAGAAAAAGTAACGCCTTTGGGAAACGAACAAGCAAATCCCGCAGCAAATCCAGCAACAAATCGCGCAAACCGGGCAAGGGTAATTCTGACAATCTTTACTATAGTCGTCTTGCTAGAATTTTTGGCTATTGTTTATGTTCTGGGCAAGGACATTACCTCGGCGGTGCGCTATCACTTTATATATTATCCCAGTATTTGCGTTCTTTTAGCCGATAGGTTGGCCAGGAGTCGGGGCAGCCAGGGCATTGGGCAAAATCTCTATCGCCCGGGATTTGTTCGAGTTAGGGACTTGCAAGTTAATAATGTACCTTTTATTGGCTTCTTCGACTCAGCTCGGGACAGGCTTCGACTCCGCTCAGCCCGAACGGTGGCGGTCAAAGAAGGCTCTTGGACTGGTACTTTATTTCTGCGCAAGTCCCTTAATCGAGTTAATCGTTCTTTGTCTATCGTTCTCTTGACGGGATTGACCAGTTGTGTTTTTGTCCTATCTGGCTTAGTTTTTCAAAAACCGTATTATCCAGGGCGGGTAGCGCGGAATATGAATATAGAGCCCGGGGCACCGTTGATGGTGGTGGTGGGATACGATTCTTTTCAGGAAGTGGCTTTGGGATTGAGCTTTGCCCTAGAAATGCGATCGCTGCGTTCGGAAGAAGAGTCTAGACCGGAGACGGCTTGGGTTTTTTGGGAGCGATCGCTCGGCTATCAAGAAATCTGGGCAAATTTGGCGCAAATGTCCCCAATGCCCGTAACGCCACTTTATTTATGGGTAGTTGCTCCCGGCTTGAGGCAGCGAGACTATGCCAAGGAACTACTGCTTTCCGGCGAAACCCCTTGCAGGCTCGACCCGAGCGAGCATTACCGGGTTGGCATTCCCTATCAGCTTTATCGATGCCATCCAGAAAAAGAATAATATAGCAGTCAGCTTTCAGCAGTCAGCAGTCAGCTAGAGCGTCAAAGTCTTGCCAATATAGGAAGAGAGCGTTTTTTAACTGTCCTAACCCTAATCCGTAGTGCTATATCAAGTCCCGTAGGGGCGGTGCCCCCGGGAGCGCCCCTACAGTCTTGGCGAGGCAATCGACATTTTTTTTTGGATAGCGATCGCTCCCGACGCTGTTGGACTGTCTGCCTTAAAATCGTAGGGAGCGGTTGAACGGAGTGAAACCCAACTATGCCAATCGTTTCGTCCTTGTTTCACTCCGTTCAACCGCTCCCTACATTTACTAAACCTACACGCAATTTTAGCTTTGCCAAAGCACTATGTTCCCTCTTTCCCAACTCTTCCGCGCCTGAACTCTCGCAACACCACTTCGTTCCCCAAATCAACCAACGGCGATCGCGCTGAAGAATGCGATCGCCGTTGCATTTTGCTGCGTTTTGCCAGCAGACGGGCATCCACCTCCCGCACTCCCTTGAGCCCACCAGTTCCGGCGAGGTGGGCTCAAGGGAGTGCGCGCAGGCTATGCCCCAGAGGGCAGGCTACGCCAACGCCTACGCCAACGACTCCGCGATCGCCCGAACGGTGGTTGCAGAATCCGACTGCATGACTGGCACTTTATTTCTGCGCAAGGTCCCTTGGCGGCCCCACACCCCACACCCCACCCCCTGTGCCTTTCCGACAGGCCGGGGGAGCGGGAAATTCTTTGCCAGAACTCACCTAAGACGATACTTTTAGCAATACAACAGTGCAGAAACTGCAAAAAGTGCGGCAATTCCAAAAAATTTCTGCCTCAAATGTTGAAATTCCAGCAAAACAGTGCTAAGATGGCATTGTGCCTCTCTAGAGGGGCATAAAAGAGGGCCACGGCTCACCGCGACCCTTTTACAAAAAACAAAAGCAAACCTTAGCAAGGAGGTGTTTGCACTCAAAAAATTTCTCCCTCAAAAACCAGGCTGTTAGGGGTAAGCTTTGGACTCTGGGCAAGTAGTCCTTTGGCTTACTCCAATAGCAGCGCCTGGGGGAAGCCCACTCCAGAAACCGCTGACTGGGCAACGTTTCGCGGGAGTGGGTGGGTTCCCTTGGGAGAAATTCACCTTAGTTTTCACCACTGGCCATAATTAGCCTGGAAGTCGGGGAGCGGGGGCGACGAACTAGCCCTGTCGCTCAGAGCCCGAGCTTCCGCGCACGCTCGCGGGCGATCGCGGGCAATCGCTCCGCAACGAATGCGCGTCGCTGAGGAGCGATCGCGCCAACGCGGCTATTTGCACCAGGGAGGAAACTGGGTGTAGCACCTCCTTGCTTTTTGTACATTCTACAACGACTTGCTTGACTTTGTATGCGCTCGCTCTCCTGGCCGACGGAGGGCGATAGGTCCCTAATGCCTTCAAAATTCAAAATTCTTTCATTAAAAATTCGCGCATTCCCAAGAAGCTTTGAGGCAAAATACTTTTGCCCTTTGCATTTTGAATTCCGCCAAGCGGCACTTACCTAAACTTTGACTGGGAACCTCACTAATTTTTTTTTGGTTTTAACCTATCAGAATCGTAGATTGTCTCAGATCGTATTCGCAAGGAATACGACTTTTAAACCTTTGCTCTTTTGGCGAAGGTTTTGTCTAACTAAAATAATTGCCAATCCTGGGTATTTAATAGTCTTAAATGCTCGATTCGCCTTCTAAAAAAATAATCGTCTAAACGGCTGCGATCGTAGATCATAGCACTATTGAGACTAATCGCCCACATCCAGATATGAGCTGCTTGGGTTAAAGCTTGTAATGCTTGTAATTCAAAATCCTTAATTTTTGCTAACTCTTGATATCCAGCCAGAAAGGTTTCTCTAACTTGGCGAGGCATACCCGTGCGCAGGGAGACTTGCCAAAACTTTGCAATATCGAAGATTCGCCAACCGTAGCCGCATTGGTCGAAGTCGAATAAAGTGATTTGGTTATCGGCGGTGAAATGGGTATTACCGCTGTGCGGGTCGCCCCAACAAATGCCCCAGTAGGGAGGTTCGCAGGGGAGGTCGCGAAGGCTATCTTTAATTAGGGCTATTGTTTCTGCCAAATAAATGCGATCGCTTTCTTTCTGTTGCAACCAGGGAGCAATTTGATGCCAAGAATCATCCAGCAAGTATTCCAAAGTTAGCGCTTGGCGATCGGAGCTAGAGCGAAAATCTTGAGCGACTTGATGAAGTTTGGCCAGGGTTTTCCCCAGCTTGTGGCTTTGGCTGGCGTTCAAATCTCCCAAGGGAACTTCTCCTGGGGCGTAGGGAAACAAAGCCGCATAACGCTTTCCCTCTGGAGCGTTGATTTCCACCGACAATTCACCGGCTTTTGTTGGCAGGGGATAGGCAACGGGAATCTGATTCTGGCGCAAAAAATCTAGCAGTTCTAGTTCAAAATCTATTTCTGATTTAGAGCGCCAATGGTGGTGGGACACTCTCAAAATATAAGGTTTTGCTTGGGTTTCCACCAGATAAATATCGCTGAGACCTCGGTGCCAAAATTGACAGCCCGCTACTACCTCTATCTCGTAGTGCGGCAACAGTCTGGATGCTAAGGCATCGCAGGCGAGGGTCGAGTAGATGGCTGGAAAGGTTAGGTTAGTCGTCCCTGACTTATGGATTTGGGCATTGGACATTTGCAGTTCGGAGCCTAGCTCTATAGAGATGCACCGGAATTTCCGGATTTGCTCTAACCTAGGTAGAGCAGATATCGATCCCCGAATATGTATTGAGCGATACAAAAAATGGCGGCCTGCTAGAAAATTCTAAATTTGCAAATACTTTAGGGAATTCCAAGAAATAAATTATCCAATTCGTAGGACGGGCGGGACGCCCGTCCTACGGGGAAGGGAGAAATATTTATTTGGAAATCCCTTAGCTCTATCCCGAATATGGCTACGCTATCCCAGATTAATTCTAAGATTCAAGCAATTTTGGCCTGGTTGCAGTCTCGCTTCCAACAACTGGAAGGCGATCGCTTGGTATAGCAGTAAGCGGTCAGCTATCAGCTCTCAGCTATCGGCCAAAGCCTTGCCTTTCTTAAGCTGTGGCATTTTGTAACCGTCCTAACCTTACTATGTAATGCTATATAAATGGTGCTTTTTGGCTCCCAAGCCCGGGGCGATGCTTTTGTAGGGTGCCGCACCGCGCACCACATACTAAGGAAAGACAAGCTGGATCTAACTTTACTGCCATATATAGGCGATCGCCTCTGCCAAAAGCGCTATATGTGGATTATCGCAGTTTGTCCTCAATTATGCTAAGCTGCAAGATTAAGAAATGTAATGGTTTTGGTATGGCGGATAGGTTAATAAGAGCAACGGCTGCTGACGGCGGCATTCGGGCAGTGGGAGCTATTACTACTCGCCTAACGGAAGAAGCAAGAGAGCGGCACAAGCTTTCCAATGTGGCTACCGCAGCTTTGGGACGTGCTATGTCATCGGGGCTTCTCCTGGCATCTAGCATGAAGCGACCCGGGTCGCGAACGAACATTCGGGTTAAAGGGAATGGGGCTCTGGGAGGACTTCTGGTAGATGCCGGTTTGGACGGGACGGTACGAGGATATGTAGAAAATCCACATGTAGAACTTCTTCCCAATCCCCAAGGCAAGCTGGATGTGGGAAAAGCTATAGGTAAGGAAGGCTATCTTTATGTAGTTCGGGATGTTGGCTACGGCTACCCATACTCCAGTACCGTCGAACTCGTTTCTGGGGAAATTGGCGAAGACATTGCATATTATCTGGCTAGCTCGGAACAGACGCCCTCAGCCTTGGTTGTGGGGGTTTTTGTCGGGGAGCAGGGAGTAGAGGCAGCCGGGGGTTTGCTTTTGCAAGTTATGCCTAAAGCCGCTAGGGACGATGCTTTGGTAGAGACTTTAGAATCTCGTACTAGCGCTCTGGAAAGCTTTACGACTTTGCTGCGATCGGGCAAAACTTTGTCGGATATTTTTGAAGACCTTATGGGAGACATGGGCTTGAGCATTTTCCCAGAGAGACTTATGCTGCGCTTTAATTGCGATTGTTCCTGGGAGCGAATGCTGGGAGCTTTGAAAATACTAGGCGAAGAAGAACTCGAAGATATGATCGAAACCGATAATGGGGCTGAGGCTATTTGTCAATTCTGCTCGGAGGTTTATCAAGCCAACTCGGAGCAACTGGCAGAGCTTATTTCTGAGTTGCGAGCCGAGTCAAATTAATGGGATGGCCCCATGTTTCCCTGCAAGAGGTTTTGTTCGGGTTCGCGCTAACCTGAGAAGAAGCCTGAAAGGTTATGTCTTAAATAGGAGCAGGGGAATGCAACACTCGAACAATTTATGGTCGGGACTTAGGGCTATAGCACTGGGTAGCGTGGTTGTTGCCGGTGCTATTGCTCTAACCGGAAGCCCAGCAAAGGCACAAGCCGCCTACGGATCTTATATTGGTATTGGCGGCTCCTTCGGCCTGACGGAAACCAATCTGCAAGATAGCGAAAATAGCGTGCTATTGGCGGCGCGGTACAAATTCCTGAGATTGCCCGTATCTCTTCGCGCTCAAGGTTTAATTGGGGGAGACGGCAGCGCTTTTGTGCCCACAGTTTCCTACGATATCCCCATTACTTGGGATGCGGATGTTTATCTGGGTGCTGGCGGATCTTTTGTGACGGGGGACAATACGCCGGTGGGCGATCGCAGCAGTTTTGCGATTCAGCCCGGTCTGGACTACTCCATCCCCAATAGCGAATTAGTAGTATTTGGAAACGCCATTATTGCTTTTGATGCTTATCGCGATGAAGATAAAACTGCAGTCTCTTTGCAAGGAGGGATAGGGATTAGATTTTAAATCAACTGGGGCGTAACGCTTGGGGCGGTGTCGGCAAAGAGAGAGAAGTGTGGGAAGTGTGGGAAGTGTGGGAAGTGTGGGAACTAAGCAAAACTCTCCCCCTCTCCCCACTCTCCCCCCTCTCCCTTTCAAGGGTATGTTTTTTAGATTTGACATTATTGTGTATCGACCCGGGGCGTAGGGGCGACAGCATTCCCGAGATAGCTTATGCTTCTAAAGAAGATGATTGTATTGGAATGCGCGGGCCCCATAAACCTATGCAGCCCACCGACCGCGCTCCTGCCAGGAAGATTATTAAAAACATACCCTTGTAAGCCCCCCCTCTCCCCCCTCTCCCCACGCAATAGCTTACCCCAATTAGAGGGTAATTTTATATAATTAAAACGCCTATGCTAAAAATACCTTATACCTGGACTTTGCCAAAACCTATCGAAAATAGATTGGGGCAGAAAAGTTTCGGCAAACAGCGGGCAATGGTGGCGGAGGGGCACCTGCTGTTGGTGCTGCATCGTGCGCCAAAAACAGGCGATCGCCAGCGAGAGGGGGTATTGTTTTGGCGCAACCCCAACGGTAGTTGGAAATGCTCTCTAGGCGGAGTTGGCTTAGACCCTATCAACAGGCATCTCAAAGAATACCAAGTTGCCGAAGAGAAGTTGGGATCATTGTACCAAAGCGCCGAAACAGCTCGGGATATTTTTGAAATTATCGAGCAAATGGCTCCCCTACAAGTAGCCACTAGAAACTTACACGCGGCTTTGCAATCCGCTAGAGAAGGAATTCCTAACGACCAGGATATTATCGATTTGCGGGATTGGGCTTACGAGATAGATCGCACTTTAGACTTAACTTATCTAACTGCCAAGAATGCTCTGGACTTCAAGATTGCCAAAAAATCTGAAGAGCAAGCCAATCTCAGCTATCGGCTTAATATCCTGGCTGCTATATTCTTTCCCTTGACTGCGATCGCCTGCGCTTTTGGCATGAACTTGCCCAGCGGATTAGAGAAAAGTTCCCCCCTTCTCTTTTGGATTGTACTCGGCGGGGGAATTTATTTAGGTTTTGTAGTCCGCCATTGGGTATTAACCGGAGTCGTTTCTAACGAAAGTTTTAGAAAAATCGTCGAATGGTTCAAAAAGGAAGTATTTAAAGCGCAGTAACCACCCTTTCCACACCCTAAGTCCTACACAAGCGGGTGTGGGGTGTCGGGTGTGGGGTGTCGGGAAAATTGCTGCAATTTTCCCGGTCGCTCTCGGGAGCCGGAAAGTCCTACATTTATAAGGTTTCGGGTTGTAGCCGTGACTATCCCCGTCACTCACAAAAACTATGGGAAGACCCCCAGAGTTAACACCCTACCCTACACCCTACACCCTGCCCAATGCCCAATGCCTAATTCCTATTGCTGGTTTTCTTCAAACAAAGCAGTCAGAGAAAAATTAGATAGCAACTTGCCGTAGGGCGCTCTTACCTCAGCCCCGCTAATGTCTTTGGAATATAGAGCTTCCTTCGGCGTCAGTATATAGCGCCCTTGATAAGTCCGCTTGTCCTCTGTTAAGCGAAAAATTAAATCCTTATTATAGGTTTCTTTAGTATATTGCATATACATTCGAGTAATAAATGCCGTATTGCGGTTCATGCCCAACTCTTTTAGCTCTTGTGGATTCAAAGGAGTTGTGCTGCAAGGATCGCAAGAAGCGGTATCCCAGGCATATTCGGTTACAACAGTTTCTCGACCCGTAGCTTTGATGGTCGCCTGGAGCAAGCCTTTATAGAATTGCCCAAATTGAGATTCAATCTCTGCAGGGACGTTGAAGTTGCTGGGAATCATTACATTAGTATAATTTTTGGCTTCCGTGCGACCGCGATCGCTCAGAAAATAGACAATAACGCTTTGCTCGCCTTCGGAGTTAATCTTGCCGAGTTGAAAGGGCAGCATAATCTCCGAGCATTCGCCTTGGGGGAGCCCGCCCGCAGCGCATCGCCTCTCGACAGCAGAATCGCTAACTGCAAACTGAATCGGTCGCAAATCCTGGAAACCGAGCTTTTCTCGTTCTTCTAAATTAACCCGCACTACAAAAAAGTAAAGTTCCCGCTCGATATAAGGGCGAAAATAGCCGGCAGCACCTCTCGGAATTTTATATTCATTTTGGCGCAGCCAGGTTTCCAAGGCATTAGACTCGCTGGCGCTAAGAATAACTACGTCGTACTCGCCGACGGTGAAGCGCTCCAAAACTTGTACTGGGGCTGAAGATGGGACCGGCGCTTGTGCTGTTTCCGGAATTTGATTGACCGAGCCCCTTAAGGATACCGATTGGTAGCGTACTAGACGAGGAGCGGTGAAATCTTCGAGCCGCTCAAAAAGATTGGCTTCGATTGTCCGCACGTTTTCTTTTTTTAGGACTACGGGGACGGGCAAAACTAGGGCAAAGTCTTTGGGCTCGCCTTTGTAGTCGAAAGCGAGGCTGTAAGTGGTGCGGTTGTTGTGGTGGGCGATCGCTACTTCCGAGCGATTGTTAAACATCTCGGCATCTACTTTAGCGACGAAAAAACCGCAGAATGCCAAGACTGTTTTTGCGTTCGCCGCGATCGCCCCCACCAAAACAGCCAAGCTTACCGTTACCAACCAAGACTTTTTCAACATTATTTTCTTTCTCCCAGACCAATGTCATGGCATTTATGAAGATTTTAGCTCGCTCCACCAGATTAAAGCGGTCCCTAAAATGGCAGAGTGGCAGCTTCCCAATCGGCTTGGATAAAGATTGAGGGGTCTAGGCTAGGGATTCGTGGGATGGGGTAGTAAAAGAAATCAGCCATAAAATGCGATCGCTTTCTGGTGAGGAAAAGAGCGATCGCTGTTTGGGGGATTGGGAGGGCGATCGCCTTTTTCCGTATTGTTATGGCTCTAGGGACTGACGAAGAGCATGACGAACGTGCAAAATGCGAACAATTGGTTCTGAAACCGTAAAAATTATGCGATACGTTCCACGCCCCTTTCCATATAATAGTTGTCGTATTTCTTCGGGGAAAACCTCGTTTTCTGGCGCGAAGGAACATCGACTTGGGCTTTTGTTGAGGGATTCAATCGCCTCCGTGAGACCATCAATCCACTTTTCGGCACTTTCAGCGGAAACTTGCTCAATTATCCACAGATAAGCATCTTCGACTTCTGCCAAAGCCACATCGGTAATTTCAACTCGATATTCCATGCTTTTGTTTCAGTTCTTTTAATGATTGCTTGGCTGGAAAAATGCGTCCTTCTCGCACTGCATTTAAACCGGCCTGAATGCCCTCTATCGCCTCTATGCTATCGACTAATTCCAGTAATTTTTGGTATGACTCGGCATCCTGGACTACGACTTCGGCTTTACCGTCAACTGTAAGAACGAGCGGACGCCTGCTTTCCTTAATTCGCTCTAAGTAGGAGGCGGTATTGCGCTTGAAGTTAGTGAGGGATTCGACATCTTTGGCTAGATCTAGCATCTTGTTACCTCAAGGGCCTTTTGACATAAATCATGTTAGCGTTTTTTTCGTTGCTTGGCAAGTAGGGTGCTAGTGTGGCAACAGCAGCAGGGGCTTCTAGGCAAAAAGGGAGATCGCTTTCTGGGAAGAAAAAAGCGATCGCCTATCGAAAAATACAATAGCGATCGCCTTCTGGTGAGGAAAAGAGCGATCGCCTTCTGGTGAGGAAAAGAGCGATCGCCTGTCGGAAAATAAAACAGCGATCGCCTGTCGGAAAATAAAACAGCGATCGCCTTTCGCCTTTCTGGGATAAAGGAGCGATCGCTTTCTGGGAATAAAAGAGCGATCGCTTTCTGGGAATAAAAGAGCGATCGCTTTCTGGGAATAAAAGAGCGATCGCTTTCTGGGAATAAAAGAGCGATCGCTTTCTGGGAATAAAAGAGCGATCGCCTATCGAAAAATACAATAGCGATCGCTTTATGGGAGTAAAAGAGCGATCGCTCTTCTGAGGAAGATTAGATCCTAAATAGATGATTTATTCTTCCTCTACCTCCAGAAGCGATACATACTCCTGCATTTCCTTTGCGAGATGAAGCACTAGAGGTAACTTAAGCGGTTCGTCATACTGGAGCGCAATATGCCGCAACTCATGTGTCAGTGCCGCCCAAGGCCAGATTTCATCCTCTGGCTGGGTATAGGCTACAGTGAGTTCTACTATACCCGGATTCCAGTAAGGTACTTCCGGCGATGCGTCGTAAGTCTTGCCTCTATTTGTTGTCCAAGGTGCTGCTTTAGATTGATTGACACTTTGCTTTTTAAACTGCTTGGGCGTATTGTAGGTACTAGCAAAAACTCGTTCGCCCATTTGGAAAATTCCATCGGTAAACCCATGTTTTTCCTCTTGTTGAGCATACCACTCCGGTGTTTCCTTGCTCTGACTATCGCGAACGCGCACAATTCGAAGTCCCTTGAACTTTTTCGCAGACAACGGGCTTTCTTTACCGAAACGGATTTCGTCTGGTGAAATAAGCCCATTTTGCAGCCAAGGCCAAGCCCTTCGCAGATTCTGAGCATGGCAGAGTAGAAGCGTATCTTTAGGAAAACGTCTCAGTCGTTCCTTGATAAAGGGCATAGCCTTTTCTAGCTTGGCAACTCCCCGAACTTCTTCTCCAGCAATACGGAGCAGCGCTTCTCTGTAGGGTAGCCAGCTATCAAAACCAAGAGCGATCGCCTTAATTTCAGTTGTATCCGATGCCATATGTACCATTACCGGCACCCGCTGAGTGCTACCATCAGCACTGGTGGACGAATTAAACTTAATCAACCAGAGGCCAACATAGTTGATCTTCTCGGGCAAACTCTGTTTTTTATTTTCTACCAAATTCAGCTTGCTCTTTTGTTTATCATCGGGAGGTTGGATGGCTATCTTCAGCGGTTCCGCTTGCACGCCCAACTGACGCAACAAATCTAGGAATCCGTTGATACCCCTGTGGACGAGTTTCTTATTATCCACAGTAATAAATTGCGTTAGGCGTCCGACCTGGGCGAATCCTCGTCGCAGAGCTTGCTTTGGATCCTTATTACGGCCAAAATGTTCGGCACCATGCAGTTCAACAAAGGCTACTGTCGCCACTGATGCCAAGCCGGCCTTTTCTCTCACTTCGTCCCCGCGCCGGACAATGGCCTGACGCCGTTGTTCCTTTTTTTGTTTAATTCCGGAATCTAGTTTCAACTCATCGCCAAGAGCCCCCAAGCGATTAGCGCTTACGTTTAGGGCTAGATCCAAGTCGTCAAACTTGTAGGGAAACTCTGCCGCTTCCGGGACTCCCAGACAATACCGAACTGCTGCAATCAAATTATCTCGGGCTGATTCGCTTTGATACCAGACTTCTACCTTCAGGCGATCGCCAATAGCATTTTTAACGCCTCGGCGGAGTACCAACTGCATCTCTTCGAGTTTCTCTTGCCGATCGGCGTTTGGCTTCCAATCGTTTTTTGGTTTTGGCAAATCTATTGTTGTTGGCAAATATTTATCGAAGTCAACCCTTTCTGGCATTTCCACAAATTGCCAATCCGGTGCCAACACTTTCGCAATCTGTTCTACCAGATTGCGACGATCTTGAGGGCCAAGACCCGGACCGACACCATGCTCTGGCTTGATACCATTTCGGTAAACGAGCCCTGCATTAGGACTGTCGCTGAAGTTAAGCGCCGATAGTGGATTTTCCTTTATTTCCTCTGGAGTAGGAAACGGATTTTTAGGCTGGAGGCAATCCAGTAACGCTGCTAAATTACTACCCCAGATCGCACGGTAATCTGGTTCTCCATCTTTTCGCTCTGATGCTGGCACTCGCTCCGATGTTATAGGCGCTACCTGAAAGCTATTTGAGTTGTGCAGCTCCTCCAACCACGGTACGCTTGTCAGCAGATAGACGCTGGTTTCTCTGTCCCCGGGCAGAAAACGAATTGGCTTGCTTGCCCACCGTCGGACGCTGAGGTCGCAGTGCAGCACCGGAAAGTCTTGGAAAGGCACGGTTTGAAGGGTGAAGGTAATCACCACCGACCAATACCAGTCCTCATGTTTGATTGGAACCCAAGAAACTAACTCTGCTCCGTGGGTTCCAATCGAGAGCGGCGCGCGGCGAAAGCGCAGGGGGGGTTCTGAGCCAAATTCGAGGGGCGTATTATCTTGATTATCTTGAGAGAACTTGGCCGCCAAAATATGGGGAACCAAAATAAAACTATTGTTGTAACCGTCGCCCCCTAGTTTGGCCGTGCCATTAGCGGCTGTAGTCCATTGCGACAAATTCAGCTTAGTTGGCTGCCAACACAAGTCCTCAACCTTCAGTTCCCCCAGGAGTTCGCTTCGCTTTTGCTCGGAAGCTTTGGAGAACTGAACTTTTGCCCAAGCGCAAATAATCAAATGCAGCGCCTCTGGATTGACAGGCGTATCGCTGTAGAGCCAAGGGCAATCGCCACTTCGAGCAGCATTGGGAGCAATGTAAATTAGGTCTGGAACTAGCGCCCGCATGGCCTTGTTCAAGGAGCCGATGGGCACGCTAGTTTTCTCGGGGTTTCGCCCGTTTAGCTTGGCCTGTAGGTTTCTTAGTTCTGACTTCCATTGCTCTGGAAACTTGAGAACGTAGAAAGTTTTTTCCTCCATCTCCTTACCGGAAACCAGCCGGAAAGACAGAGTGCGCAATTGGTCATACCTCCTCATCAATGCCTCCTATATCTTTAATCGCAGAGTAAAACGGGCCATAAAGCGCCCTAACTAATTCCCTTTCTCGCTCGGTAATACAACTCTCAGAGTCGGTCGCGAAATAAGGACTTAACAGTTGTTTGATACTAACCAAAAGACTGGTTTGTGGCTCGTCGCCCCGATCTTCTTGGAAGGCAGTACGGCGTGCAAAAGCAGCGTCGCAGAATACTACATTAGCTGGGCTTCCTCCGCGTATCAATCGCCCGATGACCTGCCAGATAGAAACGAGCTGATTCCAGCTTACTGCCTTCAGATCGCTGTTGGTATCTTTGTTGGGTAGGGTACTATAAATCATGGGCAGGCTGAGAAGATAGCGCCAGCGTCGGTAAGCCCGATCCCGGAAAGAATTCCCAGCTCCGTCAATTGTTGGCAACCCGGCTTCGCACTTGCTGGCCAGCAATGCCGTATTGGCGTAATTGGCGATCGCCCAGCGAGCGATAGAATGAATCGCATAGCTGATGTCATCGGGTCGCGGATGAGGGCGAACCAGAAAATAAGCCGCGCCAATTGCCGCCTTATTCTCCTCGTTGAGAATATTATGCCCCCGCTCGATAGCCATCAACGGGGCAATCAGAATCCAAGCTCCCGTGCTGGCAAATTTATGTACGATTCCCCGTTGTAGGCTTGACTCGTTGCCCAGCCATTGACTTTCAAACTCGTCATCGTCTGGAACCAGACGGACAGTCTGGCCTCGCCAGTCGGGGCGCAAGTTTTCTAGGTGTTCTTGAGCCACCTTTGCTTGGTCGTAACTGCCGACCAGCAACAAGATACGCTGGCGACTCTCGGGAAGCTCGTCTCGCTCCCGTTCCAACCTACTATCTCCTCCTAAACCGCCCGGTTTTGCCAATTTATCGAGTATTTCCTTGAGCGCCGCAACGCGCCTTTGTCCCGCACCAGAAACGCTAATCGGCCGTCCCTCTTTGTCGTAGAAAGGATTAAATTCAAAAGTGCTATCCTCGATGGCCTTTAATTCTTCCTCGGGAGAACGCAGCACTCCCGCCACTGGCACTTGGACGTGATACCCTGGCGACGTACCCGCCCAGCTAGTACCGGAAAGCAACAAAACATGAGGTCCAACAATTCCTTCGGCAGCAAATAGTTCGTGCAGGTGCAACAACAGCCAGCGACCGACACCCATACACTTGAAAAAGCGCAAGTCTCCTCCTTTGCTGTCGCTAGATTTTAGATACTGGAAGCCCAGCACGTTGCCCATTGGTGCTGCTGGAATAATGGCCTCATAGTCCCTTGGCGGGCTATGGAACAGCATGGAACTCTGGCCTTCCAGCCTAAGAGGAGACTCGACGTATTTCCAGTCGCGCAACAATTGGTTGATGAGGCTTTGTAAAACTGCCACTAGCAAAGCAAATGCTAACTGTAATATTACCTCTTTTAGCTGTTCTTCCGTCAGACTTACATCTGCCTGCTTATTTTCTACAATCCATTGCTTGAGATCCTCGCCTAACAAATTATCATTAGTATCTTTGAGAATTGCTTGCTGAGTTAGTTCGCTCAGACGAGATTTACTTCTATTGCCCAGGGGATCGTCTATATAGCTTTCAAACAATCCCATTAGCTTGCGATAGCCCGAATGGTTGTCGCGACTATCTTTAGGAGCGCCGCTGAGTTTTATAGCCAGCTTGGACAGAATGAGCCAATCGGTAAAGTATTGCTCTTGCTTAATCCAAGGATCCAGTGCTGGCTCTTGTTTGAAGATAAGAGCATAGATACGGTTCATCGCCATTTGAAGCATACCGTGGGCTTGGCACCAGCTATTAACATCGGTATCGGCAAGTTGGCCGCGTCCCTGTTGATTGAGCTGCTGCACCACTTGTTGCTGGATTTGACCCAACCAGCTATCCCCTCCACTCCCGAATAACTTCTGACTGGGACAGAAGAGGCTATCAAGCTGCACCTGTACTTGGTCGGTTTCATCGACAATTACCAAATTGCTGTGACGATAAACCAACTCCGCAAAACGGATGTATTCGGAATTTATTTGCGGTGCCACGCGGGGATAAACCAAACTGGCTGGGGTGGCAATCCAAATAGAAGCATCCACTAAATCCCGCTGTGCCTGGTGAAATGGGCAAGCACTATAAATAGGACAGGCATAAGTTTTGGGGGTTTTGCTTTTATTTGCTCCATCGCTATTTTCCTCATCTGAATCGGCGATCGCCGTCAGATTCAGGCAGGGCTGCTTGCCCATCTTAAAGGGTACGCTGACATCGCTACGCAGTTCGCTGAGGGGACAGGCGGTACTCAACCACTGGAAGCCAATGTGTTCCTGCTCTAGTTGAGCCAAAGGTTCCTCGGCAGTCAGGGTTCTATGCAGGCGATTGGTGTGGCGCTCCCGATTTGAAGCACCTAAAATAGGAGCGACGGAGATACCCAATCGCGCAAATAATTTAGCTCTGTTGAGCGCTCCGACGACATCTCCAACAACTATGGTTACATGGAGTTTTTGCTTTGCTGCCCAAACTGCCAAAATGTCCATCAAAGTCGATTTCCCAGAAGAAACCATGCCGATTAGGTGCATTAATCCATCCAAGGTCAGGGTCTCCGCAGGGGCGAGGCTGTCATTATCTGGGTCAAACAGCTCTAGGCGCACTCTGGATAGGCGCTGCTCCCAGCGATCGCCGGATAAACTGTCCATCCAGCGTGCGGTTTCCATTAGATCTTCCCAGCTAACGGCGATCGCCTCTCTCTGAGTTTTCCCCTCCAGATTGTGACCCTTTGGCAGCGGGAGTACCAGTTCTTCAGGAATGCGAACGGTTCTTCGATATTTGCCGTCTGGGCATTCATAGCTTCCCGCCTCAGCCCATTTTATCGTCTTTCTTCTATGTTTTAGGGGTTTGCTCAGAGTATCTGCGTAAATCTCCTCCCGTTCCGAGCAGATGCTAACTTCCCGGGCAGAAAAATGTTCTAGTTTCTCATCTATATCGTAGCCTCGAAGCACCTCCAGCTCGTTGATTTGTCTATAGCGCCGAATCGCTTTCTCCCAACTGTATTCGCTTCTAAACTGGGTCAGAATATGGCGGGCATTACCCAGCATATGTCGCTGCTCTTCGCTCCAGTTCTGTGCTTCTGTCACCGGAAACTGGTAGCCGGTCAACAGCACCCACAGAGATTTTGCCGGTGCTTCTGGTGCTAGCTGAGATAAAAGATAAAGACCCAGCTCGACATCGCAAAATGTTGTTTTGTTTAAATCTGTTTCTGACGGCCATACTTTCCACAGAGCATTGCTTAGCCGTTCTCGCCAAGAACTTGTATCGCGCATCTACTTTTCTCTCTACAGCTTTCTTTTGACATCTTTAATGAAGTCTTTCTCAAACTTTGCCTTAATAACCTTGGGCAGATTACAATTATGCTTAAAGGCTCTTAGATAATCGGTACGCTGCTGGCGGCGATCGTCGGGAAAAACAAAGTAAGCTTTGCTCCAGGGTGGATTAGATGGAATCAGAGGCTCTTGCTGGCTTACCTTCTGTGACAGCTTCCGCGCCAGCAAAAATGGATTTGCCCAATCTTTGACATCAATCGCCCAAGCCTCTCCGTCCGCAAACACAATCCGCAAGTCGTAGCTATCAAAATTAGGCCATAGTTCCACTTCCAATCCTAATTTTTTCAGTTTCTCTTCTAACCTTAGCTCGGCTAGACCCGGTGCGGCAATAAAGCGTCGCAATCCTCGCTTTAGCCAGAAAACCTCTTCTTTTTGGGCAATCTGACGCCCTGCTTTTGCCACACCTTTGACGCGACAGCGCTCTTCCGCGCAAATCAATTCTCCTTTGACAGTACGGAGCATGATATTGCCGCAGGGGGAGCAGCAGTGAAACTGACCCTCCAAAGCACAAGATTGAGGAGCAAGCTCGTAGGCATCATGGATTTGTTTGTCGAGCCGTTCTAAGAGCGGATCGTTACAGCGTTTTAGTAAATCAAATGCGGTGAGTACGGGTTCGCTAATAAGCAAACGCCGGAATGCGACGTAGGAGTCGGGGGCTTTTGCTGGCCTACAGACTTCCATAACATTTATTAACAGCTTGTTCTGGGTGAGTTCCGCTTCAACGTCAGAACTGGCGATCGCCCATTCATCGCAAATGCCAGTAGGACTCTGACCGTCCAGCAACTTGTCTCCCGTTCCTGCATCTTCTGGCAGTTCCAAAGGCCATTCGGCTAAAGGTCGGCGACACCAAGAAAGCAAATCTGGAACGCCCTGGGGTGGTTTTTCCTTGCGACCCAAGCAGACCAAGACCAATCGATCTAGTCCTCGCTGGAGTTCGACTGGGTAAGGAAGGCTTGGGGCTTTGCCATTTTTAACAGCTTCGTAGAGTTTAACGACACCTGTGGCAATCAGGTGTAGAGTCAGCTCGCTATCCGATACAGTCGGTTTGCTATCGCTTGCAGTCATCAATTTTTCCTGGACTTTACCTCGATCGCTTCTCCGATAGTATATAACTAAGTTGGCCTTTTCGTCAACACTACCCTATCTAGCTAGGCGATCGCCTGCGGCAGACTACCCTAACGGCTTTCTAAGTAGGAGTAGCGCTCCGTTTCTCGCTTTAATGCTAAAATCGAATTATACCGTTTTTAAAATTGCTGGGTAAGGAAAGCGATTCAGACTTTCATCGACCGTGAAAAAACGGGCGATCGCCAAGCGCCTTATACCTAGCAAGGACATAGAATTAAAAATCCAATATCCAAAATTAACAATGGTATTGAGGCATTCAACACTGGAGGATTTATGTTAATCCAGAAGATCGTACAAGAACTAGAAGAGATACCAGAAGATAAGCTAGCAGAAATTTATGACTTAATTCACTACTTCCGTTTGGGCTTAACTAAGGAAAATAGCAAAGACAAAAAACAACCTCGTACCCCCGTAATTCTCAGCGGAAAACTCGGTTACGCATTCTTTGAAACCCTACCATAAGAGGAACTACAGCAATGGGAACAAGTCATATAATGCTATGGTAGCTTTTAAGTTATGGCAATATTTACTGAGAAAAACGACAATATATATTTTTAGCTTACACAACATGAAACACATTAAAAAAATTACTGCAATTATTCAACGAGAAGGTGACGGATATTGGTCTTTATGTCCCGAACTCGATCTGGCCAGTCAAGGCGACACGCTGGAAGAAGCGCGATCTAATTTAATTGAAGCGCTAGAACTTTTTTTTGAGACAGCCGATACTTCAGAAATTGAGCGTCGGTTAAATAATGAAGTTTTTGTAGAGCCATTGGAGATAAAAGTTGGGTAAGTTAAGGGTTTTCTCTGCCAAGGAGGTTTGTAAAATTTTGGAGCAACATGGTTTTGTTGAAGTGAGGGTGCGCGGCAGTCACATTATGATGCAATTGCGTACCGAGGACTCAACTGTAACTATTCCAGTTCCTAACTACAAAGAATTAAAAATTGGTACTTTGCAATCTATAATTCGTCAGTCTGGTTTACCTCGCTCTTTGTTCGAGGTTGACGAATGAATTGGCAAGGCGATCGCCTCGGGGATACTAAGCGATCGCGTAGCCTGGGATAAAAGAGCGATCGCTCAGTTAGGGAAGGATTAGAATAACTTTTGGATGCTACTCTTGATCAAGAAGTCGGGAGGCTGTTTTGGGCGATCTACTCCCGCCTTTCCCGCAAACATCATAAGTGCAGAAAAATGAAACCTCAACCAAACCCTGGGCAAAAATTATTACTGGAAAAGCGGGGTTCGGCGTTCGACGACCCAGCCTTTGCCAGCAACAAAACTCTACCCATTCACCGCTGGGTGCCTTGGATTGCCGGTTTTGCCAGCAGTTTTGTTAGAGATGCTTTGAATCTAAGTGGGGGCGAGAATCGCCATACCATTTTAGATCCCTTTTGTGGGGTGGGGACTGCTCTGGTAGAAACAGTTCTGCATGGCGATAATGCCATTGGTTTTGAAATCAACCCTTATGCTGCCCTGGCTTCTCGGGTCAAAGTCAGCGCTTATCAAATTCCTCTGGAAGCTTTGCAAGGCGAGATTGCCAACTTCCAGAGATTCTACGCCGATAAAATATCATCGAACTATCTCCCCAAGAGTCAATCCCCCAAAGGATTCAAAACCCGCTCCGAATTTTACAGCCCTCGGGTACTCCACAAAGTCGCGATCGCTCTGGATTTTATCCAAACTATTGACAATCCGCGCTTGAAAGACCTATTTAGACTCGCCTTTGCCTCGACAATGGTACTCTACTCGAATTACTCTTACGAACCCAGTTTGAGCAGGCGGGTAACGGCTGGCAAAGCAGAAATACTCGACTTCCCTGTAGAAGAAGCAATTATAGGAAAACTCAGGGAAATGGCAGAAGACATTGCCTGGTATCGGGAGCAGTTGAGCGAGGTGGGTATGAATGGCGATCGCCAGCCTAGATTAGATTGCGATCGAGATTCTTGGCAAAAACACAAGATAATCCAGGATTCTTTTTTCCGTTACTCGTCTTATTTAGAGCCCGAATCGGTAGATTCTATCGTGACCTCACCCCCCTACTTGAATAATTATCATTACAATCGCAATACCAGACCGCAATTGTACTGGCTGGGATTTGCGCAGAAGCCTCAAGATCTCAAACACTTAGAAACAGCAAATTTTGGCAAATTTTGGCAAACAGTTCGAGGACAAGAGCGCATCGACTTAGAATTTGCTTTGCCAAACACGGATCTAGGCGATCGCTTAGAAACTATACGAGGGCTTAATCCCGAAAAGGGTATCTATGGCGGTAGTGGCTGGGCAAACTATGCAGCTTCCTATTTTAACGATTGCTACAGATTAGCTAAGGGCATAGTCAATCTGCTAAAGCCCGGTGGCACTGCCTTAGTAGTAGTGGGCAACAGCATCCTGCAAGGAGTCTCGATACCCACCGACCAATATTTTGGCAAAATAGCTGAATCTGTGGGTCTCGAATTAGTCAGAATCGAGATCCCCCGTGCGACCCGCGTTGGCAATAGCATTATTCGCTCTGACGTTCGGGTAGGCAAAGCGAAAAAGTCTCAAAAGCTCTATGAAGCAATAGTAGAACTAAGGAAGTGAATTAAAATTAGGACTACTTAAGAGCGATCGCACGCTACAATCGGCAAGATTCAGAAGCTCGATATGACTGCTTCCACCTCGCTCAAATCTAGAAACTCCCCAGGCATCGGCAGCCAATTTTCGTTTAGCTTGTCGCAAGAAATCGTTACCGTGGTATCTCCGCTATCGTCGCAGGGTATAGTCACTTCATAAACAAAACCATCTTCGGAAGTCAGATAAGCATCTCGCAAATCTACCCGACCGGCTCTAAGCCCTGCAAATCGACTGGCAGACATGGGAACGTAAAGCCAAGTGCCGAATTCCCTGGTTTGGTTTGCCCAAGATGCCAGAAAAATCTGTCCCGATTTATTTTGACAGGCAAATAGATAAGGCACGTCGTAATATTCGTAAACTTCTAGTATTTCTAATTTTCCCAGGTTCGTGTCTTGTGGAAGCAAACTCATAATTCTATGCCTCATTCATTGGGCTCGACAATTTGGAAGAAAGTCCGGGGCTAACCCCTATTACCCAAAAAGCGATCGCTCCAATTAATAACACTAGAAGCGATCGCTCTGCTTAAACAGCTAAAGCATAGCCATTATAAATTGGCTATAAACTCGTCCTGGGTAACCTTAGCTTGTTTAATCACACCGCTAAGAGTACCAATTTTTAATTCATCGTGCATGGGTACAACGCAAACAATTTCTCCATCGGGCAAGGTTTTTTTGAGAATAACGTGGCTGCCTGTTTGCCTTGCTTGATAAAAACCCAAACGCTCTAGGCTGCGAATTGCCTTTTTGCTTGAGATTAGTGGTAATTTAGGCATAACTAACCTCTATATTGGTGACAAATCTTGGAGTTATCTCGTCGGCTAAGGGACATTCTTCGAGATAGAGTCTTGTCGCTTCCTTAAGATTTGCCACTGCCTCTTCTATAGTTGCACCTTGGTCAACCGTGCCGACTTCGGTGCATTCAGCTACATACATATCGTCTTCTTGGTAAACGATCGCTGTAAAGGTTTTAGTTTTCATGTATTTTTATTTTTTGCAACCGGGAGTGCTTTTCCCTAGCATACCTCTTGATTTTGGCAACGGGGCAGTAGCGATCGCGTAGAGGCGATCGCCTGGGATAAAAGAGCGATCGCCCAGTTAGGGATAGTGCTTTAGGCAATCCAAAATCCAAAATCAATTAGCCAAACAATCGCATCTCACCATTAACTACCGCTTCGCCGGGATAAATTTGCCGAGTGCCTTGGGGAATTATAATCCACTTCAAATCTTGCAGGCGATTCACCAGATTCGAGATACTCACTCCCAGCTCTTCTCGGATTTCATATAAATGCCGCCACCGCGTCAAATCCCGCTCTTGACTTTTCTCTTCCAGAACGTGCCGGGGCATTAGCAGACAGCTCGCAAAATACTGAGCTTGCCATTCAATTGATTCTAATTGAGGCAGATTTGTCTTGCCTCGACAAACAAACAAATCTTCCTCGGAAGCTTCGGCAGAACCTTCCGCCACTTCTTGGTTAACATGAAGCACCCAATGGCCGATTTCATGGGCTAAAGTCGATTCTTGAAATCCTTGAGGCTTGTCCAAAATTGCCTCATTAATCTCGATTTGCTGCTGGAGGGGCAGAATTCGGGCGGCAATATGCCCGTACTCGTCTGGGGGAATATAGTCCCACACCACACCCAAATCTAAAAAGTCAGCCACCAAGCTGGCATCAAAAGGCCAGCTTGGTGCAAATTGAGAACCGCGCCGATGCATCCGCCTGAGAATATTATTGGCCCGATATTCTATTTCCTCCTTGGTATAGTAGCGATACTCCTTGAAGACCCTCGCCATTACTCCCCCTCGCTTAGCGACTCAAAGACTTTTTGGGCAAAATCGGGATTCTCCTGCAAGCGCCGGAACAGGGCCGGCACCTCCTTATAGTTTTGTTTCAGAAAAGCTTCGTACTGTTGGGGGAGGCGTCCTGCCAGCACGATCGACTCTTCTTCGTCTAAGTCCAGTTCCCGGGCCAAGGAACGAATCACGTCCTCCTTGGGGGCATAGTCGGCCCGGTCGTTTTCTAGTTTCGACAGGTAGGTGAAGTCCACATTAAGCAGCTTGGCAAGCTGCCGCTGGCTGTACCCCTTATCCTTGCGGGCCTGTCTTATTACCGTTCCAAATGTCAGCTCCATTGTCTGTTTCTCCCACTATGTCTGCATTGTAGCTGTGTTTGAAAAAAAAGTCAACAAAAGGGTTGACGAAAATTTCAACCCTTGCTATGATGAGTTTAGTTGAATAAAAAGTCAACCAAAGGTAATGGGAGGGACCATGCTGAAGACTTGGACTGACACTCACTACAAGGTAGAAGACGAGGACTGGCTTTATGTGGCCAAAGACGACCGAGGTGGGGCCTCCTTAGTTTGCCCGGGTTATGCTCGCGACGGGCAAGGCTTCAGCATCCATTTTACCCCCACCCACTTGGAAATTTTAGAACATCTGCTGTCAGCCCTGCGCAGCAGTCGAGAAGTCGCAAGCCAAGAAGTGGCAAAAAATGTCTCGGTGCAGTCAAAAAAGGAGACCTCGAAGCCAGTTGAAATCTACGTCTGGGAAAAGCCTGGGGAGAATGGCCAACAAAACCCAGCTCGGGGCAAGGACTACAAATATCCAGAACCGATGCAGAAAACCAACCGGCATTTAGTTCGCTAATCCGCTAAGGGAGCATTTCAATTTCGCATCCAGCCGCCTAACGCCTAAAGGCGCGGCTACACAACCAAAGCCCTCTGGGCTGTGACAAAAGTGAAATGCTCTCGTTCGCTAATTTTGAAATTTTACCAAACTTACAAATAGCAAGGAGTCCTAAAAATGTCTAAGAAGGCAACAATTTCTGTATTTGGCAGCAAACCCAAAAACGCGATTGTAGTTCCGGAATTACCTTTGGCAGCCAGGAATAACTGTCAGTCGGGAAAGTGGACTATAGGGGATAAGGAATATGGCTCGAAATTGGCTATGACTATTCTGAAATTTAGCAAGTTTTTCGGGAGTCTCGGCCAAACTCAAAATACTCTTTGGGGCCAGTTGTGGTTTGTAGCCGAAGCCGGGGATTTGCCCCAAAACGTGGTGATGGTTACTTATGTCAAGGGTCGCAGCTTGCGAGATTTTAACCGTTTGGTTGCTTCGGTGCAGTCGCGAGGCATCGAGCCGGCGGAGGGTATTTTTATCCCCGAGTTCGCGAAGCATTCCGGTCAAAAAACTGATGAGAATGGCGTCCTTAAACCCATTAATTATTACAGTCTGGAATGGGATTGGGTAGAGCGAGATGATTGGGGAATGGTGGAACAGGCAGCAGCAGTGTTGGCAGATCCTAGTAATTTGAGTCGAATGATGGATCTCGATGGCACGCGGCAGATGATTTGTTTGGATAATCTACCGCCCCATGAAATTGCAAGCGTGATGGCAGCTTATGCTAATGGGCTCGAATCTAATGGGGAGTTAGCGCTACCTGGGGATGAGAACGATCTGGCTCGGATGCCAGAGGCGGTGTGATTTTAGGGTGTGGGGTGTGGGGTGTGGGGTGTAGGAAATCATAAGTGAAGACGGGTGGATTGATTTTAGGGTGTAGGGTGTGGGGTGTGGGGTGTAGGGAATAATAAGTGAAGACAGGTGGATGGCGTGGATGGCACTATTCACTATTCACTATTCACTTTCCCTTAAACCCCACACCCTACACCCCACACCCTACACCCTAACTAAAAAAGAAGCTAAAATGAATAAACTCGCCAAATGCTGCCCCGAGGCAGTTTGGGAAAAGCGCTTGAGGGGGAATCTCGCTGCGATCGCGGAAATTCGCACGGACAGCTTGAACGATTTAGAAATTATGGGTGCAGACTTTCGCCATCTGGGGGTAGTTGTGGCTTCTGTAGAACGGAACTATCAAGCACTGTTGGAACAAAACCAGCAGATGAGAGACCTGCTGATTGGGATGGTGGATGAATGCTATTGCTGGCAGGGAAATCGATGCGATCGCTGCGCCCGTATTCTTCAAGTTCTCGCCGATAGCAATTGCCGATCCTTCTAGGGAGAGGTGGGGGCGGGCAAAAGCTCGCTCCTAAAATAAATTAAATAATAAATAAAGGAGACAACCATGAGCCAAGCGGTGCCAAAAGACAATAAAGAGCAAATTATGGCGGCTTTTGCCAAACTTCTTGCGGAGAAGAAAAAGAGCGACTCTAAGGTAGCGACTAAGGAGGAGGAAGCAGAGAAGGCTAAGAATAAACAGCTAGTAGAGGTGGCTTCTACCTATACGATAGATAGTATCGTCAAGGGTATGGCAGACCTGCAGTTGGATTTTGGCAGTATTATCAATAGCTTGTCGGAAAGGTTGGCTACAGAATCTTCTAAACTAGACGAGCTGAAGCGGGCGATCGCAATTGAAGGTGATAGCTTGCAAGAATTGCGGCAAATTCGCCTAGTGGCCGACGCCCTAGATATTTTAACTCAAGAACACCAAGAAAAGCTACAATCTCTAGAAAATAATGCTTCTGGCCAGCGAGAGGCGATAGAAAAGGAAATAGCCCAAAACCGCAAGATTTGGCAAAAAGAGGATCGGGACTTTGAGGAAGCAGCCCAAGAGGCAAGTGCATTGCTCGCGAAAGAACGCCAAGGGGAATCTGCGGACTACGATTATGAACTCCAACGCCTGCGCCAGGTGGAAACGGATGAGTATGAAGAAGCGAAGCGACAACAAGAGCGAGAACTGCAAGAGCTGAAAAAGGAAAAGGAAAAGGATTGGGCAGTTCGGGAAAAATTCCTAAGCGATCGCCAAGCAGAGCTGGAACAGTACCAGCAAAAAATCGCTGGCTTCGAGGACGAAATAAAACAAGCCTATATGAAGGCTAAGGACGAAGCAATTAAAGAAGCGGAACGGGAAGCTAAAGTAAAATCAGATTTGTTGGAAAAAGAGTGGGAATCGACCCAACAGGGTTACGATTTGCAAGTTCAAGCTCTGGAGTCAAAGATAGAACGACAAAACCAACAGATAGCCGGATTGAATGCTCAGCTCCAAGAGGCTATGAGGCAAGCACAAGATTTAGCGATGAGGGCATTTCAAAGTTCTGGCAACGGTCGTGCCAGCAACTAATAACCGGAGCCAGAAACCCAACCGGAGCCAGAAACCCGGTTTTTCCAAAAAACCGGGTTTCTAAGTTTCTCATATACCAACCGGAGCCAGAAACCCGGTTTTTCCAAAAAACCGGGTTTCTAAGTTTCTCATATACCAACCGGAGCCAGAAACCCGGTTTTTCCAAAAAACCGGGTTTCTCAGAAAATTTACAGTCAGCGAGGAGCGAATCGATGGCAGCAGCAAAAAAAATTACTTCTAAAAGTACCAAGGCCGAAATTGTAGAGGCTTTTAAAGAATTAGAGAAGGAAAAAAAGGCTCTGGAGTCACAAGTCAAGCAGCTTAGCAAGGGACAAGAAGCAGTACCTCCCTCCCCACCGAAGCAAAAACCCGCCCAAGAAAAACAGCCTGTAGCGAAGGAAAAGGAAACTATGAATGCAACCCCAACAGCTCAACGCAAAATTGCTCGGACGATAGATAGTTTAGCTCAACTACAAATGGGCTTTGGTACGGCGGCGAGCGATTTGTCGGAACAACTGACTGCAGAGGCTACTTCTCTGAAGGAACTGCAGGAGTCCGTGACTAAGGAAATCGAGGAACTGCAAGAGCTGCACGAGATTGAGGTTGCAGAAGAGACTTTGGATACGCTGATTGAGTCTTACGAAGAAAGTGCCAAGTCTTTCCAGGAAGAAACCGAGCGGCGTCAAGAGGTTTTGGAGCAGGAAATCCAGGAGCTAAAGAAGAGTTGGCAGAAGGAACGAGAGAATCACGATCGCGAAATTAAGGAGCGGAACGAGACCAGTAACAAGACGAGCGATCGCGATGGGGAAGAATATAGCTATAGCTTGGAACTAGAGCGTAACTTGGATACTGAGCAGTACGAGCAAAACAAGAGCAATCTTTATAAGGAGCTAGAGGAAACTCGCCAAGAACAGGAGAAGGAGTGGGAGGAACGAGAAAAGGCGATCGCAGACCGAGAACAAGAATATGCGCAAGCAAAAGCCAAGGTAGAAGCTTTCCCGCAAGAGCTGGAAAATAATACTAAGAATGGCAAGGATAATGGCCGCAATATCGGCAATTATCAAGCGAAAGTCAAGGGCGATTTGCGTGCTAAAGAATTAGAGGGACAAAAGCGTAACTACGAACTCCGCATCCAATCCCTCGACGAAACGATTCAAACCCAGGAAGATCGAATCCAAAGTTTGTCGAAACAACTAGACTCTGCTCTGAAACAGGTTCAAGATCTGGCTGTCAAGGCGATCGAAGGTGCTTCCAATGAGAAAGCTTTTAATGCTATGAAAGATATCGCGACAGAACAAGCCAAGAACGTACAGAAGGGGAAATAATAATCGAGAAGGGTGTAGGGCATAGGGTGTAGGGTGTAGGGGAAAACTTTTAGAAACCGGGTTTTTTAAAAAACCCGGTTTCTTGGTCTTGTCTGCCAAGTCTGCCTTGTCCCTCCCCTTTCTCCCGCCCACACCCTACACCCTACACCCTACACCCTAATTTCTTTTGGCCGAGAGTGCGATACGATCGCTTAAAAAGTCCAAGCAAGGACTAGAGGCCCCCATGAAAAAAAATCGCGATTGGCTCAAAATTGTCGAATATATATCCCTTGCTGGGGCAGTAGCTGGCACCGTCGCCGCCCTAGCATTTAGTCAGCTCGTCTATGCTGGAGTGCTGCTGTTTCTCTCTGTCTGGCTCAACTTGATTAACCGGCAACGGTTGCACGAGCTGAATCAAGAACGGATTGTTAGCGCTATTGCTGGTATTGATAGTCGTCTTGGAGAAATCCAAAGTGCGATCGCCAATCAATTCGAGAATTTGACAGCGGGAATTGCGAGGCTAAATGAGAATGCCGAAAATAACCAAACCCAGCAATATATGGAGGGTCTCGTCCTAGCAATGGAGAAGCTGCAAGGTCACCTGAGCGCTTTGGATCGATCGGTAGCGCCATTGAAAGAGCAGCTCGATGCCCTTAGATATGAAGTTAACAACCAATCGCTTTGTCTAAGACAATTGGAAAGTTTGTATCAGGCTCTAGGGGAGGTGATGCGACAGATAGACGAGCGATCGCTCCCCCCCGAAGCATTGGCGGAAGTAGTCAATCTGCGCCTGGAATTAGCTAACTGGCTCCTCGACATCAAACAGCAAATCCAAAATCTTGCCTCGCAGCAGACCGAAAATATTGCTGAGGATAATCCAGAACAGACTGCCGAACAGATTACCGAACCAGTTGCCAAACCAGTTGCCAAACCAGTTGTCGAACCTGGCAAACGAGTTACCGAACCAGTTTCCGAACAGACCGAACAGACAGATCGGCAAGAAACATTGTCTTCGGAATATTCGCTAGCAACTTCTGGGGAGTCATATCTAGAAAGCCTCTCGGATATAGCAGAGGATCTCTCGACAAACTTAGGAAGCGAGAAAGCTATTTCTGAAAGTCCAGCAGAAAATCAACCTTTACTGTTGCAGGGTGGAGAGGCGATCGGGCAATATCAACAAGGATTGGGTAATTTTACTGGGGTTAATCTGGTAAGAAATAATATTTCCGAACTCGCTCCACAATTAGACTTTACTAGAGCGAATCTTATGGGGGTCAGTCTCACTGAAGCAGATTTATCTGGAGCCGCTCTTGCTGGAGCCAATCTGAGCGGCACTGATTTAAGTGGAGCTGACTTAAGCGGGGCAGACTTAAGAATGGCCAATTTAACTGGAGCTAATTTGGATCGAGTTAATCTGGAAGCGGCCAATCTAGAAGGAGCTTATCTCAACCAAGTGAATTTGAGAACTGCTTTCCTTCGCAATGTCAACTTGCGGGGAGCCAATCTAGCAGGATTAAATCTCAGTGGAGTGAATTTTGCCGCCCTCAATCTTGCTGGTGCCAACCTCGAAGGTGCCAATCTCTGTTCCACAGACCTATCCTTGGCGCAGTTGAGTGGAGCCAATTTGACCGCCGCTGATTTTAATGGGGCAAATTTAGAAGGGGCCAATTTAAGCCGCGCTAACCTCAACGGCGCTAATCTTAATGGTGCATATCTGGGGGAAGGGGACAAACAGGCTAAGCTCGCCGGAGCGATTATGCCCGATGGCAAACAACATGATTAAGTATAGGACTTACGCTTTCTTTCCAGATTTCAAAGTATATTTAGCGCTTGGTACGCGGTGCGGCACCCTACATACAGAGTCTTTGCATAAGTCCTCAAGTAATAGGGACTGTTCGGTAGAGGTGAAGGGTTGGGAGTAAAAAGAATTGAGGACGAAAAAAATCCCTCCACGGGATGCAAGGAGGGATAAGGGTGAAAAAATCTAAAACACTTTCACTCTTATCTATTATCGATGCTATATAAGTTTTCCGCTAGGGGTTGTTTCCCCTCAATCAGTTGGCCCTTATCAGGTATAGGCAATCTTGGAACGAGGTCCAATCTGAATCTTTAAGCAATAGGAGCGCGATCGCACAGCTCCAATCCGTATGTATTTTTATGTTTTGCAACTCAGACCAAATCCGGTAAGGATAGGTAATACGATTGACAAATTATATATAAAAGAATGTATGCTTGCATTGGCATGGCAAAACCCCTGGCCAGCAAAGGGGGAAGTCCTTGCCTCACGATCTTTTTAATAGTTTGGATGCGATCTCGCTTTTATGACGTATTGTCTTGGGATTATCACCCGTTCCGGTTTAGTTTTGGCCTCAGACTCTCGCACCAATGCAGGAGTTGACTATATTTCTACCTACCAAAAACTGTTTGACTTTTCCTTGCCGGGAGATAGGGTATTGCTGCTGTGTTCTTCAGGCAATCTATCTATGACCCAAGCCGTTACTACCTGGCTGGAAAAAGAGATTAAAAATAAAGAGGATCTCAATCTCCACCAGCTTCCCACTCTCTATGAAGTTGCTCGCTATATCGGCAGTAAAATACGGCAGATTCAGGAAGAGGATCGCAAGTGGTTAGAGCGGGATTCTATTGATTTTCAATGCTCTATTCTTTTAGGAGGCCAAATTAAAGGGGAACAACCGGGACTTTATCTTATTTACAACCAAGGTAATTGCATTCAAGCTTCCCAGGATACAACTTTCTTGCAAATTGGGGAAACCAAATACGGAAAGCCAATTTTAGACCGTACCCTAACTTTCGATACTTCCTTGGAGGCTGCGGCAAAATGCGCCCTGCTTTCTATAGACTCAACTATGAAGTCTAACATTTCAGTAGGACCGCCGATTGATTTGGTAATGTACGAGAAAGATTCTTTTATGCTTCGCCATCAATTGCGCCTGCGGCTGGGAGACCCCTATCTGGCCAAGATTCGCAAATTGTGGGAAGTTTCCGTAAAGCAAGCCTTCAATCGCATGCCCGATATTGAGTGGGAGTATTACCAGGAAGAAGCTCAAGAGGATATTTTTATAGATTAATATTAGCTTTTAGCAGTAAGCTATCAGCGGTCAGCGGTCAGAGATCGGCAGTCAGCTTTTAGCGGGCACGGGGCGGGCACGGGGGCACCGCCCCTACAAATAACCTATTTTATATTAAATTGCTGAAGTTTGAACGCTCGTTCCTAATGTCTGGGTCATAAATGAGTATGGCTCTTGAATAGGTTTTAGTGCAAAGAAGTTTTCAAAAATATTATTACCAACACCATTGATCTGTTCTTGCAGGTCATTGAGAAATTCATGCAAGCCCTTTTGCATAATTTCTTCGATGGTTAGATAGCCTAACTCCGATCGCAAGCGGCCTAAAGCGCGCTCCACGGGATTTTGCCAAGTTCCTGGCGGGGTGCCGGTAATTTGATGGAGCGATCGCTCTGCCTCTAGCAGACAAAACTGAATCGAACGAGAAAACTCTCTATCTAGAATCAAAAAATCTGCCACTCCTTCTGGAGTAATTCTATGTTGGCTCCGCTTGCGATACATCTCGTAAGCACTCGCAGACTTCAGCAGGGCTATCCATTGCAATTCATCCAGGGTAGTCCCCACATCCTCCACCGAAGGTAGCAAAATATAATACTTCACATCCAGAATGCGACTTGTTTTGTCTGCTCGCTCTAGCAACCTGCCAATTTGACCGAAATGCCAGCCTTCATTGTGGCTCATCGTAGCATCCATCACTCCAGCAAAAAGATGGGAAGCCATTTTCACTTCCGTGAAAAATTCGTGCATTTGCGACAGAGACTGTCTTTCGGTTGCTTCTTTTACCATCATATAAAAAGCATTGATTTGCTCCCACATTTCCGAGGAAATTATTTCTCGGACAGAGCGCGCATTTTCCCTAGCAGAACACAAGCAGGATAGAATAGAATTGGGATATTCGCGATCGAAGCTGAGAAACTTAATCACGCAATCCGCTGTTGCTTCTCCATAGCGTTCCTCAAATATCGGCCCATCGCCAGTGGTTAAAACCAATGGTTCCCACTGCTGCTGTAATCCGCTAGGGGAGTCGAGAATTAGATTAATATTTGTTTCCACAAATCGGGCAACATTTTCCGCTCGTTCGACATAGCGGTTTAGCCAGTAAATTGAATCGGCAACGCGACTTAGCATTTATTTTTTACTTATTGCGTTTATTGTATCGAGCGTTTATTGTATCGAGCGTTTTTTGTATGGATACTTTAAAATATAACCCATCAGAGGAATAAAACAAACTCACGCTTGCTACCCGGCTACTACCCAGGTATCTTTACTCCCGCCCCCTTGGGAAGAGTTAACTACTAAAGATCCTCGTTTCAGCGCCACGCGGGTCAAGCCCCCGGGATGGACGTAGATATCCTCGCCATAGAGGACATAAGGCCGCAAATCGACATGGCAGCCCTCAAACTCATTTTCCAAGATAGTAGGAACCCTCGATAGGCACAGGGTAGGCTGGGCGATATAGTTGCGCGGACTGGCTTGAATTCGTTCGGCAAATTCTGCTCTTTCTTCGCTAGTTGAGTGGGTGCCGACTAACATCCCGTAGCCGCCGGATTCATTAGCTGATTTTACTACTAATTTATCCAGATTGCCCAGCACATAATCGCGCTGTTTTTCGTCCCAACATAAATAAGTGGGGACATTGGGTAAGATTTGGTCTTCGCCGAGATAGTAGCGAATTATCTGGGGAACGTAGGCGTAGATAACCTTATCGTCGGCGACTCCGGTTCCCAGAGCATTGGCGATCGCAACTCTACCAGATTTATAGACTTCCATAAATCCAGGAACTCCCAACATGGAGTCCGGGCGGAAAGCCAACGGATCCATAAAGTCATCGTCGATGCGCCTATAAACTACATCCACTCTTTGCAATCCTTTGGTGGTGCGCATTTGCAAGTAACCATCGACCACTACCAAGTCGCGACCTTCTACCAATTGCACTCCCATCTGTTGGGCTAGAAAAGAATGCTCGAAGTAGGCCGAGTTATAAATCCCCGGGGTCAAGACGACTACAGTTGGGTCTGGTAAATTAGGCGGTGCGAGGTTTAGGAGAGTTTCTAGGAGATGGCTGGGGTAGTCGTCCACTGGTTTAATGCTCATTTTCCCAAATAGTTCTGGGAAAGAAGACTTCATTACCCGCCGGTTTTCTAAAACATAGGAGATGCCGGAGGGACAGCGGAGATTATCTTCGAGAACGTACCAACGACCATCTTTGTCGCGGACTAAATCGGTTCCGGTGATGTGACACCATACTCCTGCTGGTGGCTTGAGTCCCAGACATGGTTCTAAAAAGCCCTTGGCGGACTTCAGCAAGTCTGGCGGGATAACGCCATCTTTGATAATTTTGCGATCGCCGTAAATATCGGCGATAAATAGATTCAGAGCATAGATGCGCTGTTTTAGCCCTTTTTCTAGCCATTCCCACTCTTCGGCGGAGACTATTCTAGGGACGATATCAAAAGGAATAATCCGTTCGGTTCCTTGACTATCGCTATATACGCTAAAGGTTGCTCCCAACTTCAAGAGGGCATTTTGGGCTACCTGCTGTCGCCGCTCTAGCTCTCCTGGGTCCAGAGAATTAATTTGCTCTATCAGCAGGGCTGCCTCTGGGCGGGATGCACCCTTGGCGCTGAAGAGTTCGTCGTAGAATTCCCCTGGGTCGTAAGTATCGAATTTCACGCTATCTGCTGTTTTGCTTTTTCAACTTTCCGGGCGATTCTCGCGAGGCAGTGCGGCGATCGCAGCAGCATAGGAGGCTTGTATCTCGCCGGACTGCACCGCTAATCGCTAGGTATATCCGCTGCCACGATTCCATAACTGTAACGAGGAATACCAGTTGTGTCCCCATTCCTTATATTTTTTTTAAGAAGGGACTTGTGAAGAGGCAGGGCAGTAGGAAGCAGGGGGCAGGGGGCAGGGGGCAGGGGGGCTTTCGGGGCAGGGGGCAGGGGACATGGGAACATGGGGACCGGGGGCAAGAGTTTTTTTATATAGGACTTACGCATTAACTCTATGGACAGGGCGATAGCGGGGGGATTGCCCCTACAAAACACTATATTTGGGTATTTTGCGTAAGTCCTATTATAATTCCCCTTTTTGGAGTTGCCGGTGGGTAGCAGAGGTTTTTGGGGCGAAGCATTCCAATACCATAATTTTTCTTTAATATAGCTGTTCTCAAATTGATGTAAGGTTTCTGGGCGAAGCATCCCAATACCGAAATTTCCGTTATACAGCAAAAATGGCCAAGGGGGATGCTGTCGCCCCTACCTTATCGTTTATTACACTTATTTGAGAAACGCTATAGCACAAGCTGTCTCGGGAATGCTGTCGCCCCTACGCCCCCTACGCCCCGGGTCGATACTCGATACCCCATCTCCTCTACTGCTCTGCCAGCCTGCGGACGATCGCCACAAAGTCAGCAACGATAGATGGCGAATTATCGGGAGTTAGCACCGGGACATGGACAAAAATACAGCTAACGGGTAGTTGGCAATAGTCCAGATATTTTAAAACAGAATAATAAATTGCTTCGCAGACAAACTTACCGGCATCATGGCTAATCTCAGTGGTGGCTAATCCCGCAACTAATTGCTGCAAATCTACTGAAGTTTTAATTACGTCCGCGCCGCTGCTGGCCTGAGATTCCACGGCTAATTTCTGGCGTCCTTCGGCCATGCCGCAGCAGATAACGACATCGGGGCGGATTTCTTGAATTTTAGCGATCGCCAAGTAAGGAGCCAGGTGATAATAGACTGGCAGCTTGCGGAGCAAAGACACAGAGCCGTTGAAGGAATCTTGCGAGAGTACCAATAAATCGTCAGAAGCATTGGACTTTTGATGGGACATCCATATGTCAAAAGATGTCAGGAGAATTTTCTTGGCCATAAACAATTGGGGCTTATAGCGGTTCTCAAATTGATGTGAGGTTGCCTCGGCGAAGTTGGCGAAGCAACAAGAGTACGGGAATTACCGTTTGGAGCTAAGAGATAGTTACGGGGATGCTGTCGCCCCTACGTTTCATTCATTACACTTATTTGAGAAACGCTATATTGGCGCTTGACGAACTACAATACGAATAAACATGGAAAACCTAAGAATGTCAAGGGTAGGGGCTATGTCTGTAATTGCTGTAATAGACTATGATATGGGAAATCTGCATTCCGTCTGCAAGGGATTGGAGAATGCTGGGGCGCGGCCAAAGATAACAGATTCTCCCTCTGCGATCGCAGAAGCAGATGGGGTGGTTTTACCCGGGGTAGGCTCGTTCGATCCAGCAATTCAACATTTGCGATCGCGCGATTTGGTAGAACCAGTGAAAGAGGCTATAGCTTCTGGCAAGCCGTTTCTGGGGATTTGTCTGGGCTTGCAAATACTGTTTGAGAGTAGCGAAGAAGGAAAGGAAGCTGGTTTAGGGGTTATTCCTGGGGTAGTGCGCCGGTTTAAATCAGAACCGGATCTGACCATTCCCCACATGGGCTGGAACCAGATAGCTTTTACTCAGCCCAATCTAACCTTGTGGAACAATATTCCAACAGAACCTTGGGCTTATTTTGTTCATTCTTATTATGTAGATCCGATTGACCCGGAGGTGCGAGCGGCCACAGCAACCCACGGCAGTCAGACCGTCACCGCTGCGATCGCTCGGGATAATCTTGTAGCGGTTCAATTTCACCCGGAAAAATCATCCGAAGCTGGATTGCAGATGTTAGCCAATTTTGTCAATCAATTGGAAAGACAAAAGGCGATCGCTTAGCCTCTCAGATCTATTATTTTTTGAACGAAAACTTAGGGGCGACAGCATCCCCCTTGACTATCTCTTAGCTCCAAACGGCAATTTCGGCACTGGGATATTGCATCCCCCAGACACCTCACATCAATTTGAGAACCGCTATAGAGTAAGCACAATCCAAAATAATCGTGATGTTAAATACAACAGTCTCCGAAACAGGACAAATTACCATTCCCCAAGAAATCATGGACTACCTCAAACTGAGCAGCGGTAGTAAAATTAGGAAGAGCGATCGACGAAGAAGGTCAAGTTAAAATCATTCCGCTTAAGGTTTCTGTAGAAGAATTAGCAGGAATTTTACATCGTCCTGGGATCGGCAAAGCAACAATAGAAGAAATGGAGATTGCCATATCAAAGGGAGCAAATGATTTGATACAAACCTCACGATCGCTAACTCACTAGATACGACCCATTAGCTAGCTTCCTTTTTTTGCAGCATTTCCACTTCAATTCGGCGAACATCCTCTTCCAGTTCGGCAAAGACGGTTTCGCCATCTACGACTTCACCGCGATCGCTAGCCTCTATGCCAGAGCGAATTTTCGCCTTCAACTCGGCCAGACTGGCTTGGTTAAGGCGATCGCGTTCTTCCAGCAGTCGCAACCCAGCGCCTATAACCTCGTTAGCAGAGCTATATTGGCCGTTTTTTACCTTTTCGTTCACAAGTTTTTCCAGCTCTGGAGTTAGGGATATATTCATAATAAATTTATCCTTCTTAGCATTAGCTTAATTGTAGTCAATGTGAAATAAGCAGGCTTCCGGATCTCAGGGCGATGGGTATGTAGGGGCGTTTCGCGAAACGCCCCTACATTAAGATATGCGTAGTGCAGCGCGGCAGAAATAATCCAAAGCGCCCGATCTGGCCAGGAGCCAGGGTAAAAAGGCATTATTACCTTGAGGCTTTTGACTTTTGACTTTTGACTTTTGACTTTTGACTTTTGAATTTTGACTTTTGACTTCCGCGCTATATATAAAGATCCATGACGCTAGCGATCGCCATCCGCGAGGTTGCCCCAAGAGTTAAGGGGGAACGATGGCCTCGGCTCAGATGGTCTGCTGCAGCGCAGGCAATCATGGCCGCATTATCGGTACAGAACCTGAGAGGTGGGAAAAGGACCTGTAAATTGCGCTTTTTCGCTGCTTCCTTTAGATGCTGCCGCAAGCTACTATTAGCGGCAACGCCTCCACCAATAACAATAGTGCTTAGGCCATAATTTAGGGCACAGGCGATCGCTCGTTTGGTCAGCCCTCTAGCCACAGTTTCCTGAAAACTGGCAGCAATATCTTTCTGTGGCAATTCCCCGGTTTCTCTCTCCAATTTTTTTACCAGTCTCATCACCGCTGTTTTTAAACCGCTAAAGCTAGAGTCGTAAGGATGATAGCCCCCTTCTGGGAGAGAAATATTCCCCTCGGGCAGGGGAAAAGCCTTTGGATCGCCTTCTTTAGCCAGCTTATCTATAACTGGCCCGCCGGGATAGCCCAGCTTCAACAATCTCGCCACTTTATCAAAGGCTTCGCCGGCAGCATCATCCCGAGTTTGGCCAAGGGTCTCGTATATACCGCAATCTTTGACATGGATTAAGCTCGTATGGCCTCCAGAAACGAGCAGGCATAAAAAAGGTGGCTTTAAATCCGGTTCTGTAAGATAGGATGCGTAAATATGGCCCTCTAAGTGGTGAACCCCTAAAAAAGGCTTTTGGTAAAACATGGCTAGGGTTTTAGCCGCTGTCAATCCTACTAGGAGAGCGCCTACTAAACCCGGGGCGCAGGTAGCGGCGATACCGTCTATCTGGGGCCACTCTAGCCCAGCTTCTGCAATAGCTAGGGCGATCGCTTCATTTATTGTTTCCAAATGGCGACGGGAAGCAATCTCAGGGACCACTCCACCATAGGGGCGATGAGTTGCTATTTGCGAAACCACCACATTACTTAAAACTTCACGATTCTTAACAATCGCTGCGGATGTTTCGTCACAACTGGTTTCGATTGCTAAAACTGTTGCCATTGGCTGGTAATCTGATTTGATAGTTCCCTACTTTGTAGTAGCTTAAGATTTATTGGGCTAACTCACCACGGGTAGCTCCCTCTGCAAATGAAGGAGCTACCCGAATCGCATTTCATTTGTTGGTGTTGTACAAAAAACTTATTGTTTCGTTACAAAAGGTAACAATTCTATGGCACGATTGTTTGCGCTGATTCTGGCTGTTTGCCTCTGGTTCAGCTTTGCCCCCTCGGCCTCCGCTGACTATTCAAATCTCACCCCTTGTGGGGAGAATCCCGCATTCGTACAGCGCGCTCAGGCGGCGGACACTCCCCAAGCGAAAGCCCGATTCGAGAGCTATTCTGCCCTGCTGTGCGGCGAGGAAGGTCTGCCACATTTAATTGTCGATGGTAACCTGGCCCATGCTGGCGAGTTTCTAATCCCCAGCATCCTGTTTCTGTATATTGCCGGTTGGATTGGCTGGGCTGGACGTTCCTATCTGCAAGCGGCTCAAGCAGGGAAAAACCCCGAGGACAAAGAAATTATTATCGACGTTCCTTTGGCAATCAAATGTTCTTTGGGCGGCGCAACATGGCCGTTGGGAGCTTTTGGACAAATTGCCAGCGGCGCTATGTTTGCCAAAGACAACGAGATTACTGTTTCTCCTCGCTAGTTCCAAGAGCGATCGCTCAAAAAAGCGCGATCGCCCTGGCGAGTAATTGCCATTAGCCAGGAGCCATTAGAGATTTTAGCCAACTACTAATGGCTCGCCTGAAATCGAAAATATCCCTCACTTTGTTTTGGAGAATAAGTCATGGACGGTTTAAAGAAATATCTTTCGAGCGCACCTGTCATCGCCACTGTTTGGATGACTATTACCGCTGGAATTCTGATTGAGTTCAACCGCTTTTTCCCAGACCTGCTGTTTCACCCACTCCAATAAGGTTGCCTAAAAGCTTCCTTATAATTGCTAAACTTAGCTGCTAATTGAAATTTACGATCGCCTTTCTGATGAGTGAAGGGCGATCGCTACCCTGGGAGTGCCGCAGGGTTTGGACCTGCTGTAACCCCCGCTTAATCGGAACAAAAAGCATAGTCCTGTATGCCAGCCAGTCCGGCGGAGGTTTTTGACCTTCGCCGGACTGGCTCTTAGTGGCTTAAAACCGGGCGCGAAGACAGGATATGTAGCAGCTTTTTGCCCCAATAATATTGCCGTATCTCTATAAAGCTGCTAATTCATGCTAATTTACTTAGCTTAGCATGAATTAGATAGAACTAGATACGAGAGGATCGTCCAAGCAAAGTCGCGCTATTTGTTTATAACGGGCGTTCGATCGTCTGCAATCTCCCTCCTGGTAAGGATCAAAGGGTGTTTTTAGGCCAAAATTTAGAACAATCTTGTTCGGTAAAAGCAAAAATTTTTCACACAACCGCTCCTTCGAGCGTCTTATTCATAGGATCTCTCCTACCTTCTGGGCTAGTTTTTTTCCAAGCCTCAAGTTCAAGGAGGTTGCTTTCTATATGTTCGGGACGCGGACGACGGCGATACATATCCAGGACTTACGCAAATTCGATTTAATTATATATATAGCGTTTGGTGCGCGGTGCGGCACGCTACAAATAGTATCTATGCGTAAGTCTTGACATCTAGTTGACGCAAATCTTCCCATCCTCTTTGGGGATGAATCGGTCGTCAGACGAGCGCTCCTAACAGCAGCTTCGAGTTTTACTCAAGTAAGGACCTACGTTAACTATTATGTTGTCGTTGGTCTCCGAGTATTTTAGCCCCTTATAAGTTATAGCGATAGACTGTAACCATTAATTTCGGCTACTTACCACGTTGTTTTACCTGTTGTTAACAGCCAAATAACTTGATAGTGACTGGGTTCAATACCGTTTTTGGCACTCCGATAGCAGGCTGCCAGTTCTTCAGGACTTAGGTGGGTTCGATCTCGATCCGTCGCGGCATGAGAGCTGTCATATAGACTACTTACTCTATTTTAGGTTAATTAACCGGATTTGATATAATATAACTATTAAAGACTAAATATTAACTATGAAGTACAATAACCAGAGCAACTTTTTTACAAAAATTTTATCTGTGTGCTTGGCTATTATTTCAGGGGTCTTTGTTGCCTGCAAGCCAGTCACGATCCAAAGTAACGGTGAAGTAAGAAATAAAGGTAGCATTAAGCTGGCTTCTATCCTCGCTCTTGAAGGACAGGAAGAAGCATTAGGAAATGGCATGAAGGCCGGTTTAGAAGCAGCTTTAAAAGACGAAACAGTTAAGGGAAAGAAAATAAAACTCGTTTTTAAAAACGATTATTACGAACCGGCAACTGCTATCCAAGCTGCGAAAGAGGCGATCGCAGAAAGGATTTTTCTTGCTATTGGTAATGTGGGCACGCCAACAGCAAAAGCAACCCTACCTCTGCTAGCAAAAAGCAAGATTCCCGCCGTTGGTTTTTTTACAGGGGCAGAAGTTTTGCGGCAGGGAAAAGGGTCGATAGTAAACTATAGAGCCAGTTACGTCCAAGAAATTGCGGCTACGATGGATTTGGCATTAAGGGCTGGCTTAACGCCGCGAGAAATCTGCGCCTACGTTCAAAACGACAGTTATGGAATGGCAGGATTGTCAGGATTGAAACAGGTAATGGAGCGTGCGGAGGCCGATCCATCGATTCTAGAAACTTACGATCGCATTCTCAACACGATCGGCGATCGCCCCCCGCGCAACAACATAGGTCCAGTGGGGGTCTATACTCGCAATACCCCTTATGTAAAACCGGGCTACGACTCTCTGAAAGACTGGGAAGAAAAAACGGGCGATCGATGCAGGTTAGTAGTTACCGCCGGTTCTTACAGCAATATCGCTCGTTTTGCCAAGGCATCTCGGGAAAACGGCGAGACCTGGATAATTTCTGCCCTGTCTTTTACGGGGGCTGACGACTTTAAACTAGATTTAGAAGAATACGGCGCAACCGATAAAATTATTATGACTCAAGTAGTTCCTCTACTCGACTCCCAACTACCCATCGTGCGAGAAGCAGCAGAAAAACTCAAAGAAAATTTCGGTTACGTTTCCCTAGAAGGGTATATTGTCGGTCGGATGGTATTAAAAATTTTAAACGACATTACAGGCAAAATAAATAGAGAAAATTTTATGCAACAAGTTGCTAATTCTAGGTTTAATTTAGGCGGAATAGAAATCGATTTCACCCGCAATGGCTATCAAGGCTCGAATTTGGTCATAGTCAGCTATATCACTCCATCTGGCTTTTTAATTTTGGATATAGATACTTTAGAGAGGATGATAGAATAAGCATTCGGAAGGGAACAAAAATATTGATAACAGGGTAGCATAAAAATATGACATTTCAAAAACAAGATAACAAATTGAAAGAGCTAGAGCAAAGTCCCGATCGACCCCGTAGCTTGGATGCTCCGACTTTTTCTAAGGAAATAAAGCGGAGTTTCGAGCGCGTTCTTGCTATTACTGACCTCAAACTGCGAGAGGAGGCAATAGAACGAGAAGCCGATAACCTGAACGCCTCCCGAGAAGACTATCGCCGACAACTAGAAGCTCACGTTTTAGCTCGAAAAGCTTCTATCATAAAGCAAGTATTGGTCAAGCCGGCATCTATTTTAGATAAAAAAATAGGACATTTTGCCCGTTGGTTAGAAAGCCTATCGCTTATAAAACTAGCAGCTTTGCTCAGCCAAGCAGCTTTGCTATTTGCCGTGGCTTCCTATTTGGTTACTATTCCTCATAGAAGGCAACAAGAAATTGAAAGAGCTAGGGAGATTATTATCAAACGAGTGGGGCAGGAGTACAGCGAAGGACGTATAAAGGCATTGGAAAGGTTGAATAAATTATGCGCTAATAACCCGGGACTCAAGGCTCCAAATGCAGAAATGGAAGGCATCGATTTGAATCATTGCTATCAATTCGATATAACTGCAGATAGCTGGCAAGCATGGCCACCTCTATTTGTCTTGAGCGGTATTGATTTCTCCCATTCTAATTTAGAAGGAGCTAATTTAGCAAATGCGAACTTACAAGGAGCAAATTTGCAAGAAAGCAATCTTGCAGGGGCGAACTTAGAGGGAGCTAATCTGAAAGGAGCTAATCTAAATGGTGCCAACCTGAAGGGAGCCAACTTGGGTTACGCGAATTTAGAAGGAGCCAGTTTGGAGGAAGCAGTCCTTACTAACAGCAACCTTAACAAGGCTTTTTTACAAGAAACCCAACTTTCAAGAGCGATACTCGCCAATGCAAAGGCAATTTGGGCTGACTTAAAAAACGCCAATCTTTATCGAGCAGATCTAGAAGGAGCCAATTTTAACCGAGCCCACTTAGATGGAGCAGATCTTTACAAAGCTAACCTGCAAAACAGTTCTTTGCGCTTCGCGGATCTGGGACTCCAAGCAAACCTTAGAGAAGCTAATATTTTGCGTGCGGACTTGCAGGGAGCAATTTTTTGGGGAGTAGATCAAGTCAAGCGATCGCAAAACTGGCAAGATGCTATCTTAAGTTCTAATTGGGAAGATAAAATAATGCCCGATAGGTTGCCCCGTTTGAAAATTGGCTTGATTAAACCTATGGAGCGAGAAAGCATTTTTGAGGCTTACAAGCTGGGCATGCGGCGGGCGGCCAATCGACGGGTAGAAATTTGGGGCATTCCTTCGGAACCAGGGGTAGAGAACGAAGCTAAAACCATTCGCGAGGCCATAGATTTGGGTCTCGATGCGATTTTACTCGTTCCAGAAGATCCGGTCAACTCCATTCCCGCGATTCGAGCAGCTAGCGATGCGGGTATGGTTGTCATTACTGTCGATTTTTGTTTCGATCGCAATCTAGCTCGCGGGTTGGTTTTTGCCTGCTACAACACCGATAGTTTGAAAATGGGCTATGATTCTGGAGCTTATCTGTCTCAGTGGGCTCGGACTAATTTGCCCGATGGCGAAGTCAATGTCGGTTTGGTAGATGGGGCAGCTTACGATCGCTATTATCCCAACCTCCAAGGTTTTTTGCAAGCTTTAGAGAATTCCAAGCTCCAGTGGAATGAAGTGGCTTCTACGGATGCTGCCTTGCCCGAGGAACGGTCTAAGGTGGTGCAAATGCTGCGAGAAAATCCCCAAATCAATATACTGTGGGGAGGCTCTAACATGGCAACAGAACTCGCTATTGGCGCTGTCAGAGAACTCGGATGGAGCGATCGCATTGCTATTTTCGGCATTTTAGATTTATCCGGCGACAAAGCGCAAATGTTACTCGATCCTGCTAACCCACTGAAATCTATCATAGACCAATCCGGCATTCAAATTGGTTATAAAGCGGTTAAGAAGGCCATAGAGATTTTGAGGCATCGTGGTAAGGCGAGCGAATACGATTTTTATCCTATTAAACACAGATTGCTCACCCAATCCGATAAAGAAGCCGTTCGCGATTTGTTGACCGAAGCTAATAGCATTAGTGGTGTTGCCGAGTAATGGATTAAGTCGCTCAAATCAAAAAATCACAGTGCTATATTAGACAGGACTTACGCCTAGTGCAGCGTGGCAGAAATAATCCAGAGCGCCCGATCGGGTCAAAGAGCCAGAGTACAAAGGCATTATTACCTTGAGACTTTTGACTTTTGACTTCCGTGCAGCGGCACTAGGGTGTTGATTTTGAGGCTTTTTCACGCCAATTAGTGACATATGTGGTATCGTTAGCTCTAGAACCTCGAAACCTCCGTCCCTGTAAGACTTTCCGGCGACAGCTTGCGCTCCGCTTAAAAAAGTATCAATTTTCCCCACACCCCACACCCCACAACCCACACCCTAACTTACGCCTACGCCCGCCTACGCCTATGGAGCCTAATACAGTTATAATCGTTTTTTGTCGATGGCTGGAAGACAACCCAGACCTATTCTTACCTGCAGCTTGGCGAGACTTGCCTCAACTCGACAAAAACTTAGCAGAAATTCCGAATAGCGAATTATTTTTCATCGCCCACACCATTGGCAAATGGTGCGGCCAACACAATCTCGGCGAAAAACTGCGAGTGGGAACAGATCGCTTAGAAATAGACGATCCGCCGGACAATACTTCGGACTCATTCGTTATAGAAAATTACGTTCCCGCCCTGCACCAAGGAATTAGCGATCTTTATAACGAACTGATAGAATCTAGCTTTTGATAAAAGCGATATAGCCGTAAGCGGTCAGCAGGAGAGCGGTAGGGGCGATTTCGCGCGATCGCCCCTACAAACTGTGCGCCAACAGCCTATTGCCGAACGATCGCTGCGGAACGTGGGTTTGAACTATCCTAATCCTCGGCCTTGTCCCTAACGAAAAAACCCACCCCTAAAAGGTGGGAACTATTAAATATCGAGAAAAATATTTTAGCTTACAAGCCCGTCTGGTTCGCCAGTGCTTCGTGAGTCTTGCGCCCTACGATTCCATCTGCTTTAAGATTGTTGGCTTTCTGGAAATCAATAACCGCTTGTTTAGTCTCCTCGTCAAATATGCCGTCCATTTTTCGGTAGTTGTAGTACCGCAAGGAGCTTAGCTGTCGCTGTACCCGGTAAACAGTTGGCCCATTACGACCAATCTTAACAATAGGCTGAGTATCCGGCTCTGCTGGTTTGGGATAGACCTCCTGTAAAGCAACTTGAGTTTGTGGCCCAACAATGCCATCATCCTTCAAGTTGTTATTAAGTTGAAAATCCTTAACCGCTTTGCGGGTAATCTGGCCATAGTAACCTGTTGAAGGGCCCTTAAAGTAGCCCAATTCCCCCAATCGTTGTTGCACCCGCTCGACTTCAGGGCCGCTTTTACCAACTTTGAGAAAGGCTCTTGCGGGGGCAGCAACTCCTAGGAAGGATGCTACCAGGGCAACGGATATACCAGAAACTAGCGTTTTTCCGTTGAATTTTGGCCGCTTAAAGTCGAGCAATGGAGCTGGCTCCAAGGGCCGATCGTAAGCTTCGACTAGATGAATATAAGCTAGAGAGTCCATACAATTTCCAATCGGTTTTGCCTGTCTAACAAGATTTTAAAAGCGATCGCCCCTAATTTCCTTGAGTCAGAGTAGCTTCCTTGAAAGGTCGCAGACCCGCTATTTACTGTTATCGGATTTCTCATAATATCATATACCTTACTGGAGTAACCCAGTAGGGCTAGCACCCTATATATCGAGGCTCGCTCTTTTTATTTTAAATTTGGCAATAACTTTTGCAGAGCAAACCTTCAAAAAACAGAATCAGTTTAATTCAATGCTTAGAGCATAGTTTCCGGATGAATTAGCTGGTAACCCGCCTCCCTTATTTTTTGGTTGGACACCCGAGCATTATAGGAACGGGTTGACGGCGCAGATCGATCCCAGGAGACTTTGGCCAAACCGTGTCGTTCGCACAAACCGTCTAAGAGTTCGCGGCTAGTCAGGGAAACATCATGCACCAGATTGTAGATACCTTGCGATCGCTTCAATCGCACAAACTCCAAGGCACCTATAATATCGTCCAGGTGAATCCAATTGGTTGGTTCTGCCCCAGTGCCGGGACGAGTCTTGCCTGCAACATTGCGGAAAATCTTGACTATTTCTCTACCCGGGCCATAAATGCCTCCCAAGCGCAGGATGCAAACCCGCAGTTCTGGACTAGATACCCGTAACAAAGCTTGCTCGGTATCCCAGAGAGTCTGGGTTTTGTCGCTGGCTGGGGCTACGGGAGACTCCTCATCCACCCATTCGCCTTTTTTATCCCCATACACCGAGCAACTACTGGTATAAATTATCTGTTTTAATGCTGGCGCTTGCGGTAAAGTCGCAACCAGATTCGCAGCAGTACCCAGGTATGTTTCCTTATATTGAGTGCGGGTGCGATCGCCAACGCTAACCAAAACCGCCTCTTGGTCTTGAAGCAGGTTTCGCATAGCCTCGACATCATCACCTCTCATCGCGACTGCATCCCCTGCCACTTCCTTTAGTTCCGCAATCCGTTCCGGTCTGGTGGTAGTCGCTGTAACCCAATGACCGTCTTGACTCCAGCGGCGGGCGATCGCCTTACCCACATAGCCACAGCCTACGATCGCAATCTTCATAACAGCTCGTATCTCCCAAGTAATTTTGTCAGGATTTACGCACGGACTCTATTTGTAGGACGCGCACCTAGTAGTCAAATAATTTGGGCATTGGGCATGTTCGCATTGGGCATTGAGCCGAAAAGTTGCGAATCGCTTAACTTTCAAAAATACCTTGACAGACTAGCACCAGACCCTATTTTTCAAGCCTAAAATTTGCGTCCTATTTGTCAGAGAGTGCGTTCTGTTTTTTAAACAAATCCAGCCCTACAGTCAAGCAAAAGAAGCAAAACTTAACATGGGCATCGGGAATTGGGCATGGGGCATGGGGCATGGGGCATGGGTCTTTTAAAGGGCCTGTAAAAGGGCAAGGGAGATGGCATCGGGATGGCATCGGGCATCGGGAGACCGAAAGTACCGCCCTCTTCTTATTTATCTGTTCTCCCGGTTCCCATGTCCCCATGTCCCCATAGCCTGTCCTGAGCTTGTTTTTTGCGGTCCCCATGTCCCCATGTCCCCATGTCCCCATGTCCCCATGTCCCCATGTCCGATGCCCCATGTCCCCATGTCCGATGCCCAATTCCCGATGCCCGATGCCCAATGCCCGATGCCCGATGCCCCATGCCCGATGCCCCAATGCCCGATGCCCCATGCCCATTCCCTGGTATATTTTGAGACTATAAGCAATCAAATTTCAGGAAATAGTAGATGAGAGAGCTATTCAAAGGGATCCGGGAATGGCCTTTCCTCCTTGGTATAACAGTGGGGATGTTGCTCTGGTGCAATACCTTTTTGGTAGCGGCACCGGCGGGAGCCACTGGGGTCTATCAGATGCCCAGTCTCTCGGCGGGCAGCAATACTTGGGTAGTCGATACAGCCGAGATTCTAAGTCGCATTAGCGAAGGTGCGATCGCCAAAAAGACAAAGAATCTTGCCCGAGAAACCGGCTGGGAGGTGCGCTTAGTCGCCATCCATCGGCTCGACTACGGGGAAACAGCACAAAGCTTTACCGACAAGCTATTTGAAAAGTGGTTTCCCACCCCCGAGGCAGGGGAAAATCAGATTGTCCTGGTTTTGGATAATGTCACCAATAACGCTGCCATCCGTACTGGGGAGGGCGTAAAGTCCCTCTTAACCGACGACATTGCCGAAAGCGTCGTGGCTGAGACCTTACAGGCACCCCTACGGCAAGGGGATAAGTACAATCAGGCCATGTTGGATGCCACCGATCGCCTAGTTACGGTACTATCGGGAAAACCAGACCCAGGTCCTCCCGAAATTACCGATAACATTCAGGTAGAAGGCACCTTTACATCTGCCGAAGAGACTAAAACGGGAACTGCTACCGTTATTGTTGTCGTACTTCTGATTCTGGCTACCGCTATTCCGATGGCAACCTACTATTGGTATCAGCGATAAAAAGCGTTAGGCGGACCAGCAGTCAGCAGGAGCTAGATCGGCTACCTAGAACGGGCAAGGCGATAAAAAGCTCTCGGAGATCGGCGTTAAGTCGTAAGCAACGATCGTGATTCTCCTGCCCAAAGGGGCTTCGGTTTCATCTGTAAGAGCGAAACGGCCTGTCGGTGTATTGGTGCCTCGGCTACCTATAGACCGGCAAGCTACTAACAATAAATTATTGCTAATGCTAATAATTTATTGCTAAAAGCTGAGAGCTAAGAGCTGTTGGGCTAAGCCCAACGCGAAAGCACGAGCTGAGGGCAACGCTCTCGGGCTGAAGGCTGAGCGCTAAACGCTCTCGGGCTCTATATATTAGTCTTGGATGTATTCTTGGCCATTGACTAGAGCTATTTCAGCTCGGACAAACTCTCGCCCTAGATAGGCAGCATGATCTAGCGTGGTCGTCGGGCAAGGCTGAGTTTCCTCAAATATTTTTACGCACAGCTCCTTAGCCGTTCTGGCGCTAAAAAGCTTCTCTGGCTTGCGTTCCACCTTGCTTCGTGCGGGAATCACTTGGCCGGTTTCGGGATCGACAGCCAAACCGCGATCGTCTATAGCATTGCTAAAATGCTTGGCACAAATTAAGCCTGACGCTCGGTCTAGATAAATAATGAAATAGCCGCCAGGGTCAAGGTCAAGATGACGCTGGGACAATTTTTCATCAATAGCTTGAATATTTTTTAGATTGGGATTCATCTGAGCCGTGATTAATTCTGCTAAGCAACGATAGAGAGTCTCGACAAGCATAGTAACTGACCGAGAACTAGGGTACTTTTATCTAGTGTAGAATTGATTGATGCCTCTGAATCAATGGATAGCATCTAAAGAGCGCAATGCGCGGAAATTTTCGGGCACTTCCCACACCTGCTGGACAATTCCAGTGCGATACAATCGAATCATGCATATTGGATTTCTCAACCCCCAAGGCAACTTTGACTCGAAGGATAGTTATTGGACCTACCATCCTGACTTTGGCGGCCAATTGGTTTATGTCAAGCAGGTTGCTGTAGCAATGGCAGCACAAGGTCACAAGGTAGATATTCTAACTCGCCAGATTATCGACCCAGATTGGCCGGAATTTGCCGAACGACTCGATCGCTACCTTGGCGTCCGCAATCTCCGCATTATTCGCTTGCCAGCAGGACCCGAAAGATTCCTCCGCAAAGAGTTGCTATGGCCTCATCTAGTAAGCGACTGGGTGCCGAATATTCTCCAGTTCTATCGGGATGAGGGTAGCTTCCCAGACGCTATGACCGCTCACTATGGCGATGGAGGGCTTAGCGCTGTTCTGATTGAAGACAAAACTGGTATCCCTTTCACCTTTACGGGCCATTCTCTCGGTGCCCAAAAGATGGACAAACTGGAAGTCACCCGGGGAAATTTAGGGGAAATCGACGAGCAATACAATTTTGGATGCCGCATCATGGCCGAGCGGCTGAGTATGAATCGCTCGGCGCTCAATATCACCAGTACCCGACAAGAACGCTTCAAACAATACGGCCATCGAGCCTATCGGGGAGCAGTGAATGTAGAAGACAATAGCCGTTTTGCCGTGATTCCACCGGGGAGTAACCTGGCGGTATTTAGTTCTAACGGCTATTCTGATAATGAGATGATAGCATACGAACATGTCCAGGAATGCTTGTTCCGAGATCTGGCTGTGGGTCGAGGCGAGTTACCGGCGATCGTCGCCGCAAGCCGCTTAGATCTGAAAAAAAACCATCTCGGTCTCGTAGAAGCATTTGCCTATAGCGAAAAACTGCAGTCCTGCGCCAACTTGGTAATGATTACTGGAGGATTAGAGGATCCTTTGCGAAACGATGCCGACGCTCGCCCCAGCGAACAAGAGGTTTTGGCAGGAATCCGGGATGTGGTGAAAGAAAACAATTTGTGGGGCAAAGTTAGCGCTTTTTCTGTTGGCTCACAAGCTTATCTGGCAGCAACCTATCGTTTATTGGCAAGTCGTCGATCGGTGTTTGCCCTGACCGCTCTTTACGAACCTTTTGGTCTAGCTCCTTTGGAAGCAGCAGCAGCGGGCTTGCCGGTGGTAGTAACTAAGAATGGCGGACCTAGCGAGAGCCTCAGCGAGGGCAATGAGGAATATGGGGTTTTGGTCGATCCCGCCGACCCCGCCGATATAGCCCGAGGATTAGAGCGAGTTCTCTGTAACAGCGATGAGTGGGATAAGTTTGCCAAGCAGGGACAAAAGCGGGTTTTAAGCCGCTACACTTGGGACCGAACTGCAGAAGGCTATTTGACCCAGCTCGAAAAAATTATTGCTGCACGGCCGACAGAGCCAGCCCCCGAACGGCTGCCTATCCATGCCTATTTTTGCAAAGAGGATTTCGATAACGAGATTGGTCTTGACGAGCTAAGCAAGCTCTATTTTTGAGCAAGCAAACGGAAGAGTTTCGGTGCAGAGAGCTTTCGGAGCAGAGAAGTAGCACTTAGCAGTCATATTTGAAAAAAGATAGCCTCCAATCTGCTTCAATCTACTCTAATATGTAGGGCCTGCTGAAAAAAAACAAACAGTAGAACCTGCAAGGCTTTGGAGTGATCATAAATGCTATCGAATGAGCATATATAGGTGTAAAATGGGAAAAATCTTGTATTTGCTGCGAACTAATGTACCGAGGGGGGGGAAGGGGGGGGGGGGGGGGGGGGGGGGGGAGGGGGGGGGGGGGGGGGGGGGGTGGGGTGTGGGGGGGGGGGGGTGGGGTGTGGGGTGTGGGGTGTGGGGTGTGGGGTGAAAGGCGATTAAGAGTGAAAAGTTAAGAAGGCCAATTATTCACTATTCACCATTCACTTTCTCCCTTGTCCCGAAAGTCCCGAAAGTCCCGAAAGTCCCTACTCCTCGGGTTGTCGCTGTTGCTGTATTTGCTGTATTTGCTGTATTTGCCGGATGCGACTGAGGCAATTTTGGTAGAACCTTGGCTTTTCTTGTTGCTGAAAAAGCCTTGCTGCTATTTGTAAATCTCTGATGGCTCCGGAGTTGTTTCCTTGGCCGACGAGGACGGTAGCTCGGTTGTAGTAGGCGGCGGCACTGTTAGGATCGAGAAGTAAGGCTTGGTTCAAGTCGTCGAGGGCTCTGGATAGGTCTTCGGAGACAAGATAGGCAGCTCCCCTACCGATGTAGGCTTCAACGTAGTTGGGATTGATTTTGAGAGCTTGGGTGTAGTCTCCTATTGCTGCTGGTTGGTTGCGGATGGCGGAGTTGGCAGATGCGCGACCAATGTAGGCGGCTATGGAGTTGGGGTCGATTCTCAGGACTTGGGTGTAGTCGGCGATCGCTGCTGGTAGGTTGCCATATGCCGAGTAGATGTTGCCCCGATTCATATAAGCCTGGGCATAGTTGCGATCGCGCCGCAGGGCCTCATTAAAATCTTCTAGGGCTCCTTGATAGTCCCCGGAGCGAGTTTTCTCTACTCCCCGCTTGAGGAAATCCTCGGGGTTTTTTTGGGCTATTAGCAACGGTTCCCGGGCGATCGCTGGTTCTGGAAGTCCGCCAAGAGCGGCAAAGATTCCTAGAATGGCGATCGTTGTGGAAATTATTCTGGGAATATTCATGGGTTTGGTTTTTGGGGTGTAGGGTGTGGGGTGTAGGGTGTGGGGTAGGGAAACATTGCTTCTCCTAAAAGACTTCAACAAGGCAGCGATCGCCTGGGCAAAGTCAATAGACGCTCCATAATAGCCCCCAAGGTCAACACCACAGCCTAGCCTTAGCACAAAATCTCTAAAATAGCAACCCTAGCCAGTAGGGGCGATTTCGCGCGAAATCGCCCCTACTCCCAAAATAACCTAGCTTCTATACTCCATTGCTTTGTACTTCTAGCAAAGTTGTGGGGGCGAACGGCCGTTTCGCACGGGCGACATGAAACGACCCTACTGCTGACCGCTGACTGCTTACCGCTACAATTGCTCTCGCACCCAAGCGATAAATGCTTTTTTGGCTGCCACTTTGCCTTGAGTTTGGCTCTCTTGGACGAACTGGGTAATTTGTGCGATTAGTTGTGGATTGGGAAAAATTGTACTGAGGCCAGACTCAACGTACTTTCCCTTTTGCAGCCGGCTGACCTGAAGCTTTTTGCCATCGTATCGCCAGAGTTCGGGCACTGCCAAAGCTTCATAGTTATCTATTCGAGTGCGGGAATCGCTAGTATTATCAATTTCAATTGCTAAATCTGGAGGAGGATCTACGCTTAGGTCGAGCGATCGCTTGCCTCTAATAGCCGATTCGTTTTCTATATAGAAGCATTGGTCTGGCTCGACCCCGCGTGCCATGTTTTTGTTTTTAAAAGTGGTAGAGCCCAGAGTTCTATATTCAAGATCCAGCTCTTCGAGGAGAGCTTTCACTAAGTCGCCAATCATTTCCTTGTCGTCTTCATGTCCCGATAGTGGCATCTTAAATTCCAAAATTCCATTATCATAAGCGAGCCTAACTGCGTAACTTTCTCCTAGGGCTTCTAGGATATTTTCAAACATCTCCCAGGAGATATTCCGTAACTGGACGGTATTTCCCGGCGGAATGTCGAGCTGCTCTAGGTCGAAGGCCGCGCGGACTGGAGGTGGTTTGGTTTCTAGTTGCATGGTATTTTTTGTATTTTAATAACTAATCGTAACTTACGCAAGCAAATTTTGGGCTCGAACTCTACATGGAAAGACCCACCCCTAACCCTTTCCTCGGGGTATGTTTTTTATAATCCTTCTTTTTGGAGTTCCCAGCGAGGGGCATAAACTTCTGGGGCGAAGCATTCCAGGTTATAAGTTTAGTTTATAGCAAAGGATATCTCGGGAATGCTGTCGCCCCTACGCCTTATTTCGAGGGTTGGTCGTGGCCAAAAAACATCAAATCTAAAAAACATACCCGCCGATTGCCCCTAACCCCTCCCAGGAGGGGAACCGACCCTTATTCCCTCTTCTTCCCCTCCTGGGAGGGGTTAGGGGTGGGTTAAACCGCGAGGTATGGCAGCGTTACATTAACAACGAGGCTTAGTCTTGCCGAGCGGACTACTGGACTGTCTGCCTTAAAGTTGTAGGGAGCGGCCGGGGAACGAAACCCAACACAATGATTGGTATAGCACTACGCACTCAGTTTAGGACAATTAAAATATCGCCAAGGCTAGTAACGGCAAGGCTTGTGCTGATAGCTGACTGCTGATAGCTGACTAACGAGGCTTAGTCTTGCCGAGCGGACTACTGGACTGTCTGCCTTAAAGTTGTAGGGAGCGGCCGGGGAACGAAACCCAACACAATGATTGGTATAGCACTACGCACTCAGTTTAGGACAATTAAAATATCGCCAAGGCTAGTAACGGCAAGGCTTGTGCTGATAGCTGACTGCTGATAGCTGACTGCTTACTGCTATATAGTTGGGTTTCGTTCCCGGGCCGCTCCCTACAGTCACACACAATTTTAACTATATAACTCTTTAACCGGATTTGATATTACGCAAGCAAATTTTGGGCTCGAAACATGCATAATCTGGTGCGCGGTGCGGCACCCTACTTAGTAGGGGCGATTCGCGAATCGCCCCTACAGTCCCTACCGCTAATTGCTGACCGCTGACCGCTGACTGCTGACAGCTACAATTGCTCTCGCACCCAAGCGATAAATGCTTTTTTGGCTGCAGTTCGTCCTGCAGTTTTGCTCTGTAAAACGTGGCGAACAATAGTTTGGGCGATCGCTGGCAATTTGGGAAAAGTTGGGCTGACGCTAGACTCAACGTACTTTCCCTTTTGCAGCACGTTAATCTGTAGCACCTTCCCATCGTATCGCCATAATTCTGGAACTCCCAAAGCCTGGTAATTGTTAAATCTAGTACGGGAATCGCTAGTATTGTCAATCTCGATCGCCAAGTCTGGAGGCGGGTCTTGGCTTAGGTCTATGTCCGTCCGTTCCCTGATAACTGCTTCGTTTTTTATATAGAAGCATTGGTCTGGTTCTATCCCGCGTGCCATGTTTTTGTTCTTGAAAGTGGTAGAGCCTAGGGACAAAAACTCAATATCCATTTCTTCGAGGAGAGCCTTCACTAAGTCGCCAATAATTTCTTTGCCTCTTTCGTGCTTTGGTAGTGGCATCTTAAATTCCAAAATTCCATTGTCATAAGCGAGCCTAACTGCGTAACTTTCTCCTAGGGCTTCTAGGATATTTTCAAACATCTCCCAGGATATATTGCGTAATTGGACGGTATTTCCCGGCGGAATGTCGAGCTGCTCTAGGTCGAAGGCCGCGCGGACTGGAGGTGGTTTGGTTTCTAGTTGCATGGTATTTTTTCTATTTTAGTGACTAATCGTAACTTACGCAAGCAAATTTTACGATTCAACTCTATATGGAAAGACCCACCCCTAACCCCCTTTCCTCGGGGTATGTTTTTTATAATCCTTCTTTTTGGAGTTCCCAGCGAGGGGCATAAATTTCTGGGGCGAAGCATTCCAGGTTATAAGTTTAGTTTATAGCAAAGGATATCTCGGGAATGCTATCGCCCCTACGCCTTATTTCGAGGGTTGGTCGTGGCCAAAAAACATCAAATCTAAAAAACATACCCGCCGATTGCCCCTAACCCCTCCCAGGAGGGGAACCGACCTTTATTCCCTCTTCTTCCCCTCCTGGGAGGGGTTAGGGGTGGGTTAAACCGCGAGGTATGGCAGCGTTTAACTCAAAACTCAAAACTCAAAATTCAAAACTATTCATTGGAGCCAGACTCCTTATATATAAACTTACGTTTATTTTAGCGCAGAGCAACTAAGCGATCGCTGTCCAATGCCCGAGCTGCTTCCGCCACTGCCTGCCGCGCCCAATTGTCCGCCGCCAAAATATCTTCTAGAGAGGGGGAACCTTGGTTGTTGTCTTGATATTTTTCGCAAGCGGTTTCAATGACCCGGGGGATGTCCAGGAAGCTAATTTTTTCTTCTAAGAACATGGCCACGGCCTGCTCGTTAGCGGCGTTTAATACTGCAGTCATCGAACCGCCAGCGCGACCGGCGGCATAGGCCAGTTTCATACAGGGATATTTTTGGCGATCGGGCTCGCGAAAGGTTAAGTCGCCAGCTTTTACTAAGTCTAGAGATGGCCAATCGGTATAGATGCGATCGGGCCAAGATAGGGCATAGAGCAAGGGCAGGCGCATATCAGGCCAACCCAATTGAGCTAAAACCGAGGTATCTTGTAATTCGATTAAAGAGTGAATAATACTTTGGGGATGAATGACAATATCAATATTGTCGTATTCCATTCCAAAAAGATAGTGAGCTTCAATAACTTCGAGCCCTTTATTCATTAAAGTGGCAGAATCTACAGTAATTTTGCGTCCCATAGACCAGTTAGGATGCTTGGTAGCGTCTGCCACGGTAACTTGGGATAATTTTTCTACTGGCCAATCGCGAAAAGCTCCCCCAGATGCAGTTAGGATAATCCGCCGCAAGCCGCCGGAGGGAACTCCTTGCAGGCATTGGAAAATAGCGGAATGCTCGGAATCGGCGGGAAGCAATTTAACGTTGTGTTCCTCGATGAGGGGATTGACTACCGGCCCCCCAGCAATGAGGGTTTCTTTATTGGCCAGGGCGATATCTTTCCCAGCTTTTATAGCGGCAATGGTGGGCAATAAGCCCGCACAGCCGACGATGCCGGTGACGACAGCTTCGGCGTCGCCAAATGCCGCTACGTCGCAGATTCCCTCTGGTCCTGCAGTCAAAATCGGCTGGGGGTCGAGGTGAGCGATCGCCGCTTTCAATTCCGGCAGCAGCTTTTCGTCGGATGTGGCGGCGATTTCCGGCCGAAACTGTTCTATTTGTTGGGCTAATAATTTGATATTGCGCCCCGCCGCCAAACCCACTAGCCGAAATTGCTCGGGATACTGTGCTGCGATCGCCAATGTTTGGGTGCCAATAGATCCGGTAGAGCCCAGCAGAGTAATTGCTTTCACGATTCTTTAATAATTAACCACAGATCCAATATAGGTTCTTTGGGGACGCTCCTTGCAATTAATAAATGATACACCCTACACCCTACCACCACGCCCACACCCCTAGCCCTTTCAAGGGTATGTTTTTTAGATTTGATGTTGTAAGGACACGATCGACCCTCGAAATAAGGCGTAGGGGCGACAGCATTCCCGAGACAGACTTGGTTCTTAAAGAAAACTCTTGTATTGGAATGCTTCGCCCCAGAAACGTATGCCGCCTACCGATTGCTTCAAAAAAGAGGATTATAAAAAACATGCCCTTGAAAGCACCCCTAGCCTAGGGGATAGAACAACAGCTTGGCCAGCCGCAATCCCGAGAGAAGCTGTAGTGCCAATAAAGAAAGAGCGATCGCATTCAGGGTCAGATGCGCCGGAGCAGCCCAACTGCGGCCGCGAAACAAAAGTATTGCGGCGGCGCTAGTCGCAATTAAAACAAGCAAGGGCAGCGCCAAAGGGTCGTGAGAGGAACCGGAAATAATGCCCCGCAGCCCTAGCACAGAAGAAAACTCCGCACCGGCCAGCCAAACCAGAAAGGTCAGAGCGAGGAAGGCAATGCCAATTTTTTGGTGCTGCTGCATCAGCGCCAAGGTTTCCATTGCATCGCGATCGCTTTTGCCAACTCTGGCTTGGCGGTAACGCCATCCCCATATTCCTGCAGTTGCCCCCAGCGCCACTAGCGCCAGTCCGGCTATTGGATGAACCACTGCTAGCCAATTCCAATTCATCGGATTTACTCGTTAATTTCTATAGCAATCCTAACGCATTATTCCCAGTCGGAACTCCCGTAATGCCAAAGCATGGTTGGCATAGTTCAAACAGCGATCGAACAGTTCCAGATCCAATTCTGGTAGCAATACAGAAGTTTCTAGCCGCTCGTAGCCATCGGCTCTTAGTCCAAATAAAAATAGCTTGCCCTTTTGCCAAATCCATACCTCAGGGATTCCCAGGCGCTTGTAAGCTTCAAGCTTATCGATACCGCCGCTAGTAATAGCGACTTCTATGGCCAAGTCAGGACGATCGCGATCGCTTGCTAATTCATAGGATTCGTCTGCTTCTCGCTTTACCGATTCTTCCTCGTTCTCCAAAGTCATCGAACCCGTTGGCGTAAAGTCAAAGCCTTTATGCTCCAAATAGGTTTCGAGCAAAGCAGCAATTCGCTTTTTGATTACTTCGTGCTGTCTTCCTGGCATTTTCCTAATTTCTAATACCCCTGCCAACAAAGAAAGCCGTATCCCCGGACGAGCGAGAAGTTGTTCTATAGCTTTAAATTCTCGCCAACTCAAGCCAGGAACTAAAATAGGCTCCGCTACTGGTTCCAAAACAGCATTACTCATATCTCTAGTCCATCTAGTCCTCAAAAGATCGCCTGCAGGTTAAGGACAGGCGGGACGCCCGTCCTACGGAATTATACCAAATCTCTACGGATTTGTATTTTACCCAATCCAAGATCTAATCTAAAATTAATTAGAGCCCGAGCCCGAAGCCAGAAACCCGGTTTTTCCAAAAAACCGGGTTTCTCATATACAGCCCGAGCCAGAAACCTTTCAAGGGTATATTTTTTATATTTGATGTTTTTTGGCCAGTATCGACCCTCGAAATAAGGCGTAGGGGCGACAGCATTCCCTAGATATCCTTTGCTCTTAAGTAAAAAATTAAATCTTGGAATGCTTCGCCCCAAAAACTTATGCCGCCTACCGATCGCGCTCATTAAAGAGCGTCATAAAAAACATACCCTTGAAAGCAGCCAGAAAAACGGTTTTTCCAAAAAACCGTTTTTCTAGGTTTCTCGTAACTAATCTTGCACTATTAAAGTAGAAGAAGCCGATCGCCCGAATTCTTCTGGGGCATATTGGAGATAGACTTCTGCACCCGGCCATTGATAAGTTCCGGGAGTAACGGAACGGACAAGATAGTGCAAGCTATAGACTCCCGCTGGCAAGCGATCGCCATAAGCTACCACGCGATCTTTATAAATTTTTTGGTAGCCGATTTGCCAGCTATCCGAGGGAGCTTGTAAGGATTTGGTTGTGGTTTGGAAGCTGGTATCGATCGCTTCAAATCCGGCGGGCAAAGGATCGGCGATGACGACTCGATCCACCGGGCGATCGGCAATAATTTCCAAACCAATATCGAAGACTTCCCTCGCATTAACGGTGAGGGGTTCTTCGGGAGCAGCAAGCCCTTGCACTGCCAAAAGTTTCTCTTCTCCTGCGGGGCGAACTTGGCGATCGACCCGCAAGCCGTTATAGCGACCGGGCTGATTTCCCAGGAGGCGATAGCCGTATTCCACCAGATAATGCAGAGTTCCTTCGCCGGACTTATCCAGAGTTAAATTAGATTGACCGCGAGGCAATTGCTCCATTGCTACTTGAATGAATCGGCTGGGATTTTCATAGCCTGCAAAATTCATTTCATCTAAAGTGTTCTCACCCAGTTGCACCGTCGTCGTAAAATTGGGCAGCGCTGGTTGGGCGTCGCTATAAGCAACCAAAGCGGCGAGAGCTTGGGCGTTGGCGTAGCTATTTTGCCAGACACCATCGCGGCGCAGACTTAAGAGACCTTGCAAGAGGCGATCGCTAACTTCCGGTTTGGCATCGCGAGCGACAAACAAGCGCAATGCTTCTGCCTGAGCGACAGTAGGCGTATTCAGCCAAGACCAACTCGAAGGCAAATTCACCGTAGCGGCTCGCCCGGTTTCATAGACAATTTCTTGGAGCTGGTCGAATAGCACCCGCGCCCGCTGCTGCCAATTGGGAAACTCAAACAGATAGCGAGCTAGTTTCACCTGCGCTACCAAATCCAGTTCCGAGCGGCGATCGTAGATATCTTGTAGAAAATCTCGGCGCTTTTCTCCCAGTTCTGCCAGAGCCATTAGCGCCCGAAGCCGGAGCCGATTTTGGCAGAGCTTCTCGCTGCAAAACTCGTATCGATCGGGATTTTCGAGCAGGTCTTGCAAATAAGAGCTAAGGCGCGAGACCAGATCCGCATCTACGGCAAATCCGGCGGCTTTGGCTTTGGCCAGACTTTCCGCCGCATAAGGAGACATAAACGGATCTGATTCCCTCGCTCCCGGCCAAGAAGCAAAACCGCCATCGGGCTGCTGTAGTTTTTGCAAGCGATCCAGAGCAATAGCTGCTTGCTGGCTGGGGTTGAACTCGTCAAATGCTTGGCTGTATTTTTTGCCGATAATTTGCAAAGAAGCAGCGATCGCCAACTGAGAGGCGCTCGGTTCTAGGAAAGGCAAAATATCGTCGTCCAAAACTTGGCGAGCTGGGGCAGTAATTTCCGGGATTAAAGTCGAAGCCAGAGCAACTTGCAATCCGCCCACATTCGGCATCACATTATTATTGACATTCAGAGGAATCGCCACTTGCCCCTCAGTCGTTCCGCTTTCCACCACGCTTTCCGTCACTGGGAAGCGCTTGACCGACAAAGGCACTTCAAAAGCATCGGCAGTTTTCTTCATCTGCGCCACAAAGCGCACTTTCCCTTCGCCAATCCCCAAGGCTTCGATGGGGAAGCGATAGGCGCGAGTTCCCGATTCTGCTTTTAGTTCCAGTTGCTCGGCGATCGCAGATTTTTCGGCAAATTGGAGATTCTCGCTGAGTTGGCCATTAATAACGACATCTTCTGTTTTGCCAGTATTGTTAGTCAGAGACAAGCCAGCAGAAAAGCGATCGCCGGGACGAGCAAACTGAGGCAAAAGCGGATTCGCCATCAGCGCTTTTCGGGCGATAAAACTATTTTCGCCGCTGCCAAATCGCATATCCGCGCTCGCCGCCACGGCAATAACTCGCCAAGTGGTCAGATTATCCGGCAACTTAAAGCTAAAGCTGCCTCGCCCCCGACGGTCGGTCTTCACCGAGCCATTATAGTAAGCCAAAGGACGAAAGTCTTTGCGAATGCGTATTGTGGCAGTTCCCGAACCCCCAGAATTCGGAGCTTCAGGGGCTGCCTGTGGGCTGGGCGCTTCGTCATAGCTTTCTTGTAAGGCAATATCGCCCACAGGAGGAATCTCTGCGCGACCATTACTAAAACCTCCGTAATTGGCAAGACCGCCTCGGGTTGCCCCTTTCCTTTGCCTTGCTTCTTCGCGATCTTTATTAGTATTGTCTTCGAGCAGCAGGTTAAGTCGGCTATCGCTAAAAAGGGTGGCTATAGGTTGACCCGCATAAACAGTTTTCACCAAATCCGGCGGGCGATACCCGGTCAGTTGCAGCACGTCTTCATTGACGACCATAACTGAAACTTGTCCTCGCACCGGCTTGCCCGCAAAGTCTTTTAATTCTAACTCCACAGTTTGTTCGCCGCCCGGTTCCACCGCAGGCAGCCTCGGAGAGACTTGAACGGTTAAATATTTCTCCTTCAAACTGGTGCTAAAGGGGGCAAAGCCAATCCGCGTCAAATGTTCTATCTCTTCCAGTCCCGATTCCAGTTCTGCAAGAGGTTTGCCTTGGCGGACTAAAACTGCTTGCACCGCTGCATTGGGCAACATATCTGGCGTCACCTTAAATTTTACTTGCGGCGCGCCACCTTTTACCTGAATCGTCTTTTGATAGAGGGGTTTGTCCCGAACTACCGCAAAAGACAATTCTGCTTCGGGATAGGGAGATTTAATCAGCGCCGTAGCCGTTTCGCCGATTTCATAGCTATCCTTATCTAGCTCTACTTCTAGATAATTGCGATCGCGTCCAAATCCCCACTGCACCGCCTCATCTCCAGTTACCCAAATCCGCAATTCCGTAGCAGTTTTATCGCGATCGCTATCTTCGGTATTCTTGTTATTGTTCGCATCCCGGTCATAAACAAAATTTGCCCGAATGCGATAAGAACCAGATTCCGGCGCTTTTAAAGAAACTCTCTTAGCTCGGCGACCCGGAGTTACCGATTCCGAAGCGACGGTCTTATACTCCAACTCATATTGGGGCATAACCCAGTCAAGGTCGAACCGCTCCTCGGTTTTATACTCCATCTTTTGCAGTTCGATAGTTATCTTTTCTCCGGGAACCACCTTGCCTTCCGGGTCGGTTACTATAGCCTCTACCGAAAACTTCTTACCCGCTTCGGCAACAAAGTCAGTTTTTAAGCCAATTAGCTTATCTGCTGGCAAAGCTGTGAAACTCTCGGAAGCAGCCACCGACTGATTGGAGATATCCGAGACTTGCGCTTCCACCTGGTAAGACATCGCATAGGGCAAGTCTTTATCTACCTTTACGCTCAGGCGGTTTTTGCCCCTGCTATCGAGATCTATCTCTTCTTGCAGCACTTGGCTATTGACCTCCGGGCGTACTTCCGGCCAAAACCACTGGCGACCGAAGGAAAATTTTTCCCACCCCGGCGGCGTAAAAGAATCCGGGAAGCGCCTGACATAATATTGCGCCGTTCCTGCGGATAAAGGCGAGCCAAATAGATAGTTACTTTCTGACGTAGCTTGAACTCGCTGGTCTGGCACCGCCCATTTTTTATTGAGACTCAGTTCCACTTGAAAATTAGGCGGCTTAAACTCCGCAACCCGAAATCCTCCCGAGATGGTAATGTTTTTCTCGTTTGTCGCAGTAATAGAATAGGAACCTAGCGGCCATTCTTTTTCTATAGTAGCTTCTAGGGAAAAGGTGGCAAACTCGTTAGTAGTATAACTGCCTAAATCGGTGGTGTTGCCATCGGGATGTCGTAAGGTTACTGCATACTTGCTACCCTTGCCCCTCGATTTGGCAGCGTCCGCTTGAAGCGTTCCATTTTGAAAGTAATAAGCGACCCCAGTAAAGGCAGCTTTTTCCCCGCGCTGGTAAAGCTGGCGATCGGAGAAAATATTGCCCCGGGATTGCGGGCGTCCGTCTGGCCAAGTGGAATAGATATTGTAGCCATAAGACCCGCTAGAAGAATGGGTTGTCAGAAAAGTCCAATCGCTATTTTCGCGCACGATCGCCAGCAACTGGGGAGGAGTATTTTCCTTACTGCATCGCTGCCACTGGCGACCTTTCAGCCGTACAGTGCCGTTGCGATCGGTTTTGCCAGCGAAACAAGCCGCAGGCTCTGGAGCATTTTTATTGTTTTGAGTTGGATTGTTTTCAATCGGATAAATTTCTACATTTGCCGAGGGAACTGGAGCCCCGTCGCTGAGATGATTGACGCGCAACGAGCCGGAGTCGGGAAACCATTGGGCGAAGACTCCTAAGTTTGTAACCTGGGCGAGACCGCTAAAGTTTTGGAGCTGTAGTTCCTCTCGATTGTTGCTCCAGGGTACGGGAGTGAAGGCTTGCATTCCATAGGCGATCGCTCCTGTTTTTGCCCCTAACTTTTCCTCAATAGGAATCTCGATTTCCGTCTTCTTATTTTTAACCGACTCGAAAGAGAAAGTTTGCCAATCCTCTGGAGCCAGCAGAAAATTCCTGAGCGATCGCACTGGATAAGCAGAACTGCTAGAAATCAAATCTTGCGGCGTCACCGTTCGATAATTGGCTTGGTACTCCGCTTTGGGCAGATTAACCGCCGTCAGCTTTAGGGCTGGATTCGTTCCCGCAGGAAAAATTGCCAAAGTAGAAGGTCCAGAAATCCTGCCCGTCAAGTCGCCGGTTTGATAAGATTTGCTGATTTCTTGCCCCAAAGTTTGGCCAAACTGGTCTTTCAGGTCGGCTGCGATCGCAATAGTATAATTAGTGGCAGGTTCTAAAGCTTCGGGATTGAGATAGACGGAATTAAAATTATCCGTAGCCCAGAGAACTTTAGCCCCTTCTTTTGGCTCTGGAGTAATAGTAATATTTTCCCGAACTGATTCTGCAACCAGACCGTTATTGAATTTCAATTGGGGATTGCCATTAACAAACCGACTCCAGCCGCCGCTCTCTATTCTTTCAAATTTTAAAGGCTGGTAAGTGGCCACCTCAGTCTTAAAAGTTTTGTCGCTGGGCATATTCCCCCTGGCCGGACGAATGCCGGGGTCGAATTGCAAGCGGTAGCGCGTTGCTTTGGCTAGATCTTGTTTCGGGGTAAGACTGTAGTCCCAGCGATTGCGAGACTCGTCGTATTTATTTTCTTCGGGAAACGAGATATATTCCGATGGGTTTTCTTGCGCGACTCTGACCGGAATGCTTTCCCCTCCTTCTGCCGGGATTAGCTGGATGCGATCGCGTATCGAATCCAGATTTAATTCCACATTAGAACTAAAATTAAGATCTGGTTTTAAATCGATGTTTGGGTCAATCGAAGGTAAATTAGTTAGCTTCAGGGGTTCGGTATTGAACGTCCAAGCCAAATCCGAGTCCAGGCGATGATTTTCTAAATCCTCTAATCCAGATTTGAGAATCACTTTAATTCTGGTGGCCTTGGGGAGGGCGCGATCGCTTTGGAAGCCAATCATCCGAGGAGTCAGCAATCGAAAGCGACCGGGTAAAGGCGGGGAAATGCTAATTTTTTTCAGGGGAGAGTTTTCGGAATTCTCCGTATCCTCCAAACTCTGCACCGGAACCAGCGGATATTTAAAGCGGATGCGAATTTGGGCAAGGGGTTCCGCCTCCTCTAGCGGACTGATTTGCTCTATCCAGTCCGGCAATTGCGGCGCTTCTAGCGGGGCCACATTTGGCAGAGGCTGCGGTCTTGAGGAACTGCTATCCCCTGCACATGCTATGCCGAACATTAGGAGCGCTAGCAGCAGGAAGCGCATCCAAGTTCTGGCGAATCTACTCATACTTTGCCTCGCAGCGAATTGACAAAAGACAGAAAACTCTCTGCCTCTAAAGGCTATGGGATTCACCGAATATTATACTCAACTGCCAGAAGGCTGCCTTCTTTGTTGCATTTTTTGTAACGAAGCAGGCAAACGCCCTACCCCGCAAAGCCTTACCGATTGGTTTGAATTCGCGGGCAACGCCGAAAGGCAATATCGGCAAATCGGCAAAACGATACGAAACGGAGCCATAACCCAGGTTTCTTCAAGAAACCGGGCTTCTCATATATAGCCAATGAAAAATAAGTTATACCATTTTTGTATGATGCAACAAATCCGTTCGGGCTGAGCGGAGTCGAAGCCCAAGCCTACGCCAACGGATTGGGCTTCGACTCCGCTCAGCCCGAACGGCGGATAAAGGTCATTGTTGCGTGCAGCTTCATAAAGAATTAATCTTACTATAACTGATCGATTTTTATCCGTAAAAATCACTCTGGATAAAGGTCATTGTTGCGTGCATCTTCATAAATAATTGGTCTTACTATAACTGCTCTATTTTTGTCCGTAATACTCACTATTGCACCTCTAGTCGAATAATGTATGCTTCGGGAATTAGCTGCTCTATGCGATCGGAGTGAGTCGTAACAATAAATTGATTATTCTTCCCTAGATCCGGCAAAGCTCTCAGCAATGCTTGTTGCATCGGCGGATGTAAGTGCAATTCAAGTTCGTCAATTAAGATAACAGAGTTATGGATATTCCAACTAGCAAAGTCCATCAGCATTGGAAAAGTAGCGCGCTCGCCTCCAGACATTTCAGAAATCTCATATTGTTTTTTGCCATCGTAGAGATAAAACCAAGGTTCGCTCAGGATATCATCAATTCCTTCCCTTGGAAACGGACCTTCAAAGCTGCGTTTTGGGAAAATGGTTTTGTAAGCCTTCTCGATTTCAGCATATAAATCCTTCTGTCCGGGACGAAGTTGCTGAATTTTACCATCTTCAAAAAACTGATGAAACTGGCGCAATTTCGATAAGCGATCGCGGAGCATATCGTCTGTAATTTCTAGTTTTTGCTCTGGATCTTCACTGGTTAAGCTAGTTGAGGTTCTTTGCTCCGTGTACCAAAGCGCCGTCCCAACTCGCTCGAACGCCTCAAATCCTTCAGAGCGCAGCAGCCGTTTGGCATATTGCCGCCCCTTGAATTGTAATAGTTCCGTAGCATTCTCCGCTTCAACGATTCCATTGCGCCATTTAAGATTAACAATATGTTTCCCATCTGTGAGAACCCCGTTTTCTGGGGTTTCTGGCTCCAGATCCTGCAACTTTTCCTGGAATTCCCGTATTGCTTGAAGTTCTTTAGAAGAAAATTGCACTTTTAAACTGACCTCTGGTTCAACCCTTCCCCAGTTGCTGGCGAGTAATTCATAGTTAAACCCCGGCCATTCTAAATCAGAAAGTCTCTTTAACCTCCCGGTTGCAACCCCTAATGTTGCCGAAATTGCCTGGAGAATGCTGGTTTTGCCAGAACCGTTAGACCCTATTATAAGTATCAGGTCTCTAGCCAATCCAGTTTCCTCATGTGTGAAATCAAATTCCCTGTTTTCAAATGCTTTGAAATATTTTAGAGCGATCGATTGAACTTTCATAATCAAATCTGTTATATAGAGCGTCTAAATAATTTGTGTGAACCCGGCCGGGGCGATCGCGGGGGGATTGCCCCTACAAGTTTTTCAACAAAGCGATCGTAAACGCGATACCTGAGAAACCCGGTTTTTCCAAAAAACCGGGTTTCTGACCGTTTCTGGCTACGGTTGCGATCGTAACCGATTGAGGATTGCTATACCTTGGGTCAGGGAGGCGATTTACCCAATCTAAAACCAAACTCCAAATCGATCATGGCATTCGCCAAATCTTGATAGTTTTATCCCTACTGCCACTAACAATGGTCTGACCGTCCGGGCTTATTGCTACAGAACGAACAGAGCCGGTATGCCCGATTAAGGTATTCTGCAGCCTGCCAGTCTTGAGATTCCAAACCTTGATGGTCTTGTCCCAACTGCCACTAACAAGAACCTGGCCGTCTGGGCTTATTGCTACAGAATTAACAGCGTCGGCATGACCGATGAGGGTATTTTGCAATTTGCCAGTCTTGAGATTCCAAACCTTGATGGTCTTGTCAGCACTGCCACTAACGAGAGTCTTACCATCTGGGCTTATTGCTACAGAAAAAACAGTATTAGTATGCCCGGTGAGGGTATTTGGCAGCGTGCCAGTCTCCAGATTCCAAATTTTGATAGTTTTGTCAACACTGCCACTAACAAGAGTCTTACCGTCTGGGCTTATTGCTACAGAATTAACATTAGTGGTATGGCCTGTGAGGGTATTTTGCAGCGTGCCAGTCTCCAGATTCCAAATCTTAATGGTCTTGTCCCAACTGCCACTAACAAGAGTCTGACCGTCTGGGCTTATTGCTACAGACCAAACAGTGCCGGTATGCCCGGCGAGGGTACTTTGCGGCGTGACAGTCTCCAGATTCCAAGTCTTGATGGTGTTGTCCCAACTGCCACTAACAAGGGTCTTACCGTCTGGGCTTATTGCTACAGAATTAACATTAGTGGTATGGCCTGTGAGGGTATTTTGCAGCTTGCCAGTCTTGAGATTCCAAATCTTGATGGTATTGTCCCAACTGCCACTAATAAGAGCCTGACCGTCTGGGCTTATTGCTACAGAATTAACACTTTCAGGATGCCCGGTTAGGGTATTTTGCAAAAGGGGGTTAACAATAAAAACCAGTGGGTTAAACGGAAACACTCCATACCTATAATAACCTAACATTTGAACGTAAACTCCTAATGCCACGCTTAAAGCTAACCCTGTAATTTTGGCCAATAGACCAAGGCGGCTACTTTGTCTATTTTTTTGTTGCGAAGCGCGCCTTTGCTGGGTTTTTGCTTGAGGTTGAGGCTGCGCCTTTGCCTTTCTCTCCAAATCCCCCAAAACCTCAGCCGCTTCTCGATACCTATGGCTTCGCTCCTTTTGCAATAACTTGTCCAAAACCCGCTCCAACTCCTCAGAAATGGGCTGGCTCAAATGCTGCCGCCAACTGCGCAGCCAGTCATAGCCCCTATTGAGAAACAAAGAATTGGGACTAGCGCCTGTCAGCAGACAAAAGCAAGTTGCGCCCAAACCAAATAAATCGCTGGCCGGATAGGCTTCGCTATCTCGCATCTGTTCGATCGCCCCATAGCCAAAAGTACCGATCGTGCTTCCTGGAGCCGAGACGGTTGCCGTCAACTGCTTGGAAGCCCCGAAGTCAATTAGAACGAATTGTCCCTCGGGGGTACGGATAATATTCGGCGGTTTAAGATCTCGGTGAATCACCCCGCGTTCGTGGATAAACTTGAGGATGGGTAGCAGTTTCTCTAACAATTCTCTAATTTGACTTTCGCTCCAATTTCCCGACTGCACCCGCTCCAAAGTCTCCCCCTTGATGAATTGCTGCACCAAATAAAGGTGTCCGCCTTCCTGGAAATAAGCATAGAGAGTTGGAATCTGCGGGTGTTGGCCGAGTTCTTGCAGCCGTCGGGCTTCTTCGTCAAATAACTCCTTTGCCTTCTGGAGGCTGGCAGTGTCTTGGGCTTGCGGGGCGAGCTGCTTGATAACGCAGATTTCGTCGAGCTTATCCAGGTCTGCGGCCAAATAGGTGCGGCCAAACCCCCCTTCGCTGGATAGCAATCTCATCGGGCGATAGTGATTTCTGAGCAGGCCGAGCGGGCTGCCGCAACTTTGGCATAACTTTGTCCCGTCGGGGTTATCGGGTTTCTGGCAATGGGGATTCAGGCAACAGAGCATTTTCCAAGAACCAACGGAGGTCTATTTTATGGTATAGCAGTAAGCGGTCAGCTGTCAGCCTTCAGCTTACAAGGGCGGGCAGCGGGCTTCCCCCAACAGCACAAGTAAGGCAGTTCCCAGCCAGGAACGAAGAACTATCCTAACCTTAATGCGCAGTGCTATAGCACCATTTTGGATTTTGGATTTTGGATTTATGGCGTAGGGGCGACAGCATCCCCGAGACAGGCTATGCTATTCGCCAAAAACATCAAAATTGGGATGCTTCGCCCAGCACCTCACCGGTAATATAATGTAGGGGCGATCGCATCCCCGAGACAGGCTATGCTATTCGCCAAAAACATCAAAATTGGGATGCTTCGCCCAGCACCTCGCCGGTAATATAATGTAGGGGCGATCGCATCCCCGAGACAGGCTATGCTATTCGCCAAAAACATCAAAATTGGGATGCTTCGCCCAGCACCTCACCGGTAATATAATGTAGGGGCGATCGCATCCCCGAGACAGGC
>JAAHFN010000007.1:141144-374981 GCA_010672965.1 Oscillatoria sp. SIO1A7 | reverse complement strand
ATAATGTAGGGGCGATCGCATCCCCGAGACAGGCTATGCTATTCGCCAAAAACATCAAAATTGGGATGCTTCGCCCAGCACCTCACCGGTAATATAATGTAGGGGCGATCGCATCCCCGAGACAGGCCGTGCTAGCAGGAAAAAATATCAAAATTGGGATGCTTCGCCCAGAATCATCCAAAAGCAAATACATCCATCTGAATCGACTTCACTGGTTTGGTTTCCCCGTGCAGCATCTGCCGCACTTTTTCCGTCGTTTCGCGACTAAATGTCACCTCGCCGCACCGAGAGCAAACCTTAGCCGGAATTTGCTCTACTAGCACTGGCTTTCCTGCGATCGTGAAAAGTTCAGTTCTTAACTCTTCGCGATATTCATTAAAACCACAAACATGACAGTGAAACATATTTACCTCCACGCACTGACTAGGCGGCGATCGGCGCGCTAACTTTTTTAATACCCGTGGGAAAGACTAAGAAATACTCCCCCCACCCTTCCCACACTCCCCACCCTCCCCCATCTCTATTAATCTCAGCACCCGTCTTTTCTGCTTGTATTCTCGTTCCAGGCGATCGGCTTCTTCTTCATCTGCGGCAATATCGGCATCGATTTCCTCTCGGTTGGCATGGTAATATGCTAGAGCTGCATAAACCTGAGCCAAATTCAAATGTCCATACTGTCGGGTAATTTCTTCTGCGCTATGTCCCAGATTGTACCAGATAGCAATGCGGTGAACGGTAATCCCCGTCCCGACTATCCGAGGTCTGCCATGCCGTATTTCCGGCGAACTCATCAGTAAAGAGCTAATATCGACAGTCATAGTTTTTTCTTCAGACTTTAGACTTTACAATTATAGCAGGGCGGAGGCTTATAGCAGTAAGCTATTAGCAGTCAGCAGTCAGCAGTCAGCTCAAGTCCTGCCATACGCATACAGGCGCGATTTGTAACTGTCCGTTCCCTTAATCGGTAGTGCTTTATTTTTGCCCAATTAAGCCTCCGCCATAAAATTGACATAATAGGACTTCATGTCCTCGTAAGATATAAGGTTGGTAGATTTTTGAGCGGGTTCTAAGCCCCGGCGAGCATTGAGCCAAGGAGTCTCGGATTGTGTCAGCTCTTGGAGGTGTCTGGCACTTAACTCTCCATAAGCACTCCATACCTCTTCGAGGACTTCTGTTTCCTCTTCGTCAAATTCAACATCAACACCGTCCGGCGGTGGAATATCCCTGTAGTGGTAGTCTTTATACTCGTTCCAGACATCGCGCACTACAGGACCACTCATCCAAGCTTCTATATCTTGATAAAATAGGGGCTTGTTTCTGAATACTAAGCTCCAAGCTTGTGCGTAGTAAACTAGCTTTTGGAGCTTTAGGGTCGAAATGGTATCTCCCGCCTCCCTGTCTAGGCGACGCAGGAAGTAGCAAGCTACGTCTAGGGCGTTTTTCATTAATTTTTACCTCCCGATGTAATGGTTGCTTTGCTTTCTCAATTGTACCAGTTAAAGCAGCATAAACCTGCGCCAAAGTCAAACGTCTGTACTGTCGGGCAATTTACCGTAGGACGGGCGTCTCGCCTGTCCCAGACACTTGGAGGGACAGGCGAGACGCCCGTCCTACGCAATTTTTGTTTGGCCGTAGGGGCGATTCGCGAATCGCCCCTACAACGGCAATCCCCCCGCAATCGGACGAGGCGATCGCCTTCTTGTCCTCAGCAATCTCCCCATCGATTTCCTATAGGTTGGCGCGATAGTATAATAAAGAAGCTAGAGCAGCACAAACCCAAACTATCCCTATACCGATTGATGACGAAAGTGACTAACATAAACCTCAAAACTCCCTATCTAGATTTGCTCCGGGCAGAGCTGCAGTTGCCGCAACCGGAGAATACAGCATTTTTGGCTATCGATTTATTTGCCGGATGCGGCGGTCTGGCTCTGGGTTTTGAAGCTGCTGGCTTGAGAACTGTGGGTTATGAAATGTTGCCGGATGCCTGCACCAGTTATCGGCAAAACTTGCACGGTAATTGTCAGCAAACGACCCTAACTACCGAAACGGATTTAGGCGATCGCCCGGAAGCAATTATTGGCGGCCCGCCCTGTCAGCCCTTCAGCGTCGGCGGACAGCAACGAGGCTTAAAAGACAGTCGCGATGGCTTCCCAATTTTTATTAATGCCGTCGATCGCTATCGTCCGGCTATTGCTATTTTTGAAAACGTGCGAGGAATGCTCTTTAGAAATAGAGCTTACTTTAACGAAATTGTCGAAGCTCTCCAAAATCTCGGCTATAAAGTTGACTGGCAACTACTCAATGCTGCCCATTATGGGGTTCCCCAACGCCGAGAGCGAGTTTTTTGCGTCGCCCACCAAGGGGGCTGGCAATGGCCAAATCAAATTGGCGGCAAACCTTATACTGTAGGGGAAGCTCTGGGAGAATTGGCTCAGGCTGCGCCGCCGGACTCGAAGTTTCTCACACCCAGCATGGATGCCTATATTAAAAAATACGAGCGAGCATCCAAATGCGTCCGACCCAGGGATTTGCACTTGGATGCTCCAGCTAGAACCGTAACTTGCCGCAACCTCAGCGCTGCAACGGGCGATATGCTGCGAATTCGCTTGCCCGACGGGCGCAGGCGCAGGCTTTCCGTTCGCGAAGGCGCTCGCCTGCAAAGCTTTCCCGATTGGTTTGAGTTCGCCGGTAACGCCGAAAGCCAATGTCGGCAAATCGGCAATGCCGTTCCTCCCCTTTTGGCAAAGGCGATCGCTCTTTCGGTTCGCAAGTATTTAGAGAGAATTTATGGAGGCGATCGGGACAGGCAAGATGCCCGTCCTACGGTAGGTTTTGATTGTAGGCGATCGCGCAATTTCTTTTATTGAAACAAAAAGCTTAGATTTGCTACATAGCATCTCAGCCCGACTCAACAAAATGATTTTGGATTGTTTGTCGCTATTTATTCGTCCTCCAGGAACTGATTGATTGTTTTGGTAATTTCATTGGGATCGATCGACGAATATAGAAAAATAGGTTCTCCAACCTTTCTGCTTAGTTTAACCTTGTAGAGTTTATTGCCATTGACAATTACCCCCTCATGATGAGCTACTGCTTTTCTAATGTTATCTAATCTTTCATCTATATTTTTACCCTGCGATAGAAGATTTTTGCGTTTTAATATTACCTGTCCGTAATTTTTATCAAAGCTGCACGATCTTAATGTCTTTCTTAGAGTTAAAAAAAGCAAAGGTACTCCTCCCAATAGCATGAAAAAACTTGCAAATAGCGATACAATAAAACGATCGTCTTCCCGAGCAGTGAGAGATGTTTCTGCTACGTTGTTTATGAAAAAATTAATTTTATCGACATTTTCATTCATGCTGTCAGTAGTACCACCTATAGAAGAGACATTATTGAAAGGTATAATTTTATTGTTATTGGCAATCAGAACAATTTTATAGCTCGTATCCCCATCAGAGTCTGTGCTTGATTGTATTTTAGCACCTTGAAGATCCTCTATTAGGGTGACATTTTCGCTCACAAAACCTGATGAGGTCAGTTCGCAAATCACCCGTTCTGGTTCGGGGCGATCGCACTTCAAAGTTGTTACTTTAGCAAATGCCGCAATAGTTACTGGCCCTAGAAAAAATAATGCAAGAGCAATCAGCAACATCGGTACGTTGCTAAGTAAAATTCCCTTTTCTGGTTTGAGTGTTAGAACTTTAGACGTATGTTCGGCGACGTACATAAATTTTTCCTCAATGTCTCGGTATATATCAGAGACCTCTAGGGTCACTGGATTCAGGTAGTTTTGCAGCAAACCATTTACGTCAGTCTGATGCACGCTATCATTATAACCTGGGAGCAAGCGTGTAAAGTCGGGGTTTCTCTCATAGCCAGAAACCCGGTTTCTCAAACAATACCTTCGCCAAAACGCAAAAATACCTTATTTGTAGGGAGCAGCTCGGCAACGAAACCTAACAAATACCCGATTGTTAACTAATGCCGGATCCCCCCAACCCCCCTTAAAAAGGGGGGCTTAAGACCCTTTTGACTATTGCCCCCCTTTTTAAGGGGGGTTGGGGGGATCGTGCCCTATGGAAAACATGGCGAAGCTATTGTCAAAGAAACCGGGTTTCTTAACTACCTATTCTTTCACTTCCAAAGTAGAAGAAGCCGATCGCCCAAACTCTTCGGGAGCATATTGGACAGGACTTACGCAAAATATCCATATCTAGTTGTTTGTAGGGGCTTTTCCCGAGCGTGGTTGCCCCGATTTATAGCGTCGTTGCGTAAGTCCTGTTGGAGATCAACCTTAAGACCAGGCCATTCATAAATGCCGGGAGTAACCGATCGCACTAAATAATGCAAGTGATAGACTCCCGCTGGCAGGCGATCGCTCTTTCGGTTCGCAAGTATTTGGAGGTAATTTATGGAAATAATCTGGATAAGCGAGACGATACCAAACGTTATTGCTCGTTGACACCCAAAAACTCATTGATTGCCGTTTCAATTTCATAGCGATTTTGAAAAGCTCCCAAATAAATTGATTTGCCCGATTTTAGTCTTAGTTGAATACCGAAATTTTGCTCCTCCTTGCGAAACCTTCGATCGATCTCTACCTTTTGAATATTATCTAGGTTTTCTTCTATAAATTTAGTCTGAAATAATATACTTTTAAACTTAAAGCTTGCCTGCCCCGAGGTCTTATCGAAAGTACCTGATATCAAGACCTTGACTAGGAAAGAAGCAATAAAAACATATGCACTCAACAGCATAAACAGAACTCCAAATAGGTAACCACCAAAAGGATAATCCTTCTCTGCTTTGAGATAAGCTTGTCCTCTATTGTTGACCAAATCATTAACTTTGTTTACGTTTATATTGCTCCATTCCCTAGATTTACCTATATATATTGCCCCAGTATCAGCCAGAAGCAAAAGACTCTTACTACTACCAGACCCTCGCAGTTTAGCACCTTTAAGTTCTTCTATTGACCTGACATTCTGACCCAGTAAACCCGATGAGGTAAGCTCGCAGGTTGTCCGAGTTGGTTCAACGCGCTCGCAGTTCAGAGTTACTTTTTCGCTAAGCAAAAGCACTATTAGCCCTACCAAAAACAAGATAGGACTAACAAGCAGTGTGAGTACCATTGTACCACTCCAAGGTCCTCTTTTCGCCTTGAGTCTTAGAATATTAGATGTATGTTCGACAATCTCCATAAATTTTTCCTCAATATCTCGATGAAATTGGCGGATTAGGCGCGGGGCTCTCCCGGAGGCACTGCCCCTACAGTAATTATATATGGCATTTATGAGACATGGGGACATGGGGACATGGGGACATGGGGACATGGAGATAACACCCAATGCCCAATGCCCAATGCCCAATGCCCAATGCCCAATGCCCAATGCCCTATTCTTTCACTTCCAAAGTAGAAGAAGCCGATCGCCCAAACTCTTCGGGAGCATATTGGAGATAAACCTCAGCACCAGGCCATTCATAAACGCCGGGAGTAACCGATCGCACTAAATAATGCAAGTGATAGACTCCCGCTGGCAGGCGATCGCCATAAGCAACCACCCGGTCTTTATAAATAGTCTGATAGCTAATTTGCCAGCTATCCGCTTCGGCTCGGACGGACTGATTCGAGGTTTTGAAACTGGTATCGACTGCCTCAAAACCGGGAGGCAATGGATCGACAACGATCGCATTATCTACGGGATGGTCTGTGACAATTTCCAAACCGATATCGAAGACCTCCCCCGCCTCTACTTCTAGCGATCGCTCCGGCCTCGATAAGCCAATCTTTGCTAGCAGATCGCGATCGCCAGCTTTGCGAATAGCGCGCTCGACTCGCAAACCATTAAAGCGTCCGGGTTGATTCCCTTCGAGGCGATAGGCATACTCGACCAGATAATGCAGAGTGCCGTTGCCGGATTTACTCAAAACTAGATTCGACTTACCTTCGGGCAAGCGATCTATCGTCACGTTGATAAAGCGGCTGACATTCTCGTAGCCCTTAAACTCCATAGCATCTATAAGATCGTAATTTAGCTCTACCTTGGCGATGAAATCCGGCGGCGTTGGCTGCAACTTGGCGTATTCCACCAAAGCGCCGAGAGCTTCGGCATTGGCATAGCTATTTTGCCAAGTGCCATTGCGGCGCATATTAAGCAAACCTTGCAAAAGGCGATCGCTAATTTCCGGCTTGGCTTTGCGAGCGATCGCCAGTCGCAGGGCGCGAGCCTGAGCCGTCTCTGGCGTACTCAGCCAAGACCAGCCGGAAGGCAGATTAATACTCGCCGATCGCCCGGTTTCATAAACAGTTTCTTGGATATCGCTCCACATCGCTTGTGCTTCCCGCTGCCATTCGGGGAAGCGGAATAAATAAGTCGCTAACTTAATCTGCGACACCCGATCTAGTTCGGCGCGATCGGCATAGATATCTGCCAGAAAATCATTGCGCGTTTCTCCCAACTCTGCCAAAGCCATCAGCGCCAGCAAGCGTACTCGATTTTGGCAGGGCTTCAGATTGCAATAATAACTGTCGCTGGGATTGGCGAGGATTTTCTGCAAATAATCCCGCACCTTATCAATAGTCGCCGCATCCACTGGCAATCCAGCCTCTCGGGCTTTGGCCAAACTTTCGGCAGCATAGGGCGTTAGAAAGGGGCTGGATTTTCGGCGTCCCGGCCAACTGGCAAATCCCCCATCTTCTAGCTGGAGTTCTTGCAACTTTTCTAGAGCCAAAGCTGCCTGCTGCTCGGGAGCAAAATCGGCAAAAGCTTGACCGTATTTTTCTCCGAGTATTTGCAAATTAGCAGCGATCGCCAGTTCCGAGGCCATTGGTTCTAGGAAAGGCAACTGATTCTCCTCGAATACCCGTCGCGCCGGAGCAGCAATTTCGGGAACCAGGGTAGAAGCCAGAGCAATTTCCACACCCCCCGCATCGGACACTATATTATTAGCGACGTTCAGGGGAATAGCTGCTTGGCTTTCGGTAGTGCCGCTTTCCACCGCGCTTTCAGTCACGGGAAGTTCCTTCACCGGCAAAGGCACTTCAAAAGCATCGGACTGGCGGTTATTGAGTCGAGTCACAAAGCGCACTCTTGCTTCGCCGGAGTTTTTCGCTACTATCGGGAAGCGATAGGCGCGAGTGCCGGATTCGGCTTTGGCTTTTTGGCTCTGGGTCGTCGCAGAAGTTTCGGTAAACTGGAGATTGGGACTGAGCGCGCCATTAATAACGAGATTCCCAGTTCTTCCGGTAGTATTGGTCGCCGCCACTCCCGCAGAGAAGCGATCGCCCGGTCGCGCAAACTGGGGCAAAAGCGGATTGGCCATCAGCGCTTTTTTAGCAATAAAAGTAGAATCGCCATTGCCAAAGCGCATATCCTTAGTAGCCGCAACTGCCATAACTCGCCAAGTCGTCAAATCGTCCGGTAACTTAAAGCTAACTTTGGCTCGCCCCTTGGCATCGCTAAGCAGCGAACCATTATAGTAAGCCAAAGGTTTAAAGTCGCTGCGGACGCGGGTGCTAGCGCTCCTGGCCGATCGCCCGCCGCCATAGCCCCAACCTTTTTCCAACGGAGAGGCTAGCGGCGATAGCACCACTTCAAAGCGGTTATCGCTAAATCGAGTAGAAATCGACTGCTTGGCGTAGGCAGTTTTGACCAAATCGGGAGGACGATAGCCGGTCAATTGCAGCACTGCTTCGTTGACGACCATAACCGTAAATTGTCCGCGAACTGGCCTCCCCGCTGCATCTTTCAATTCCAATTGCAAAGTTTGCTCCATTCCCGGCTGCAATTCTGCCTTCTGCGGAGTGACTCGGACTTGTAAATATTTTTCGTCCAAGCTGGTTGCAAAAGGAGCAAAGCCGATTTGCACCAAATTTTCCAGACTGCCCGGTTCTAGATCTTGCAGAGATTCTCCCTGACGCACCAACACTGCTTCGACGGCGGCATTGGGCAGCATTTCCGGCGTGACTTTAAAGCGAATCTGCGGCGCGCCACCTTTGACTTTGACAACTTTTTGATACAGAGGCTTGTCTCGCACTACTGCAAAAAACAATTCTCCTTCGGCATAAGGAGATTGAATCAGCGCTGTGGCAGTTTCCCCCGGGCGATAGCTCTCTTTATCCAGTTTTATTTCCAGCCGGTTCTTGTCCGTATCCCTTCGCCCCCAACGGACGGGACTATTCCCGGTAACCCAAATTTGCCAATCCGTCGCCGTCGTCTCGTTCTTATTATTGGCAAAGTTTGCCCGAATCCGATAGGAGCCAGCTTCGGAGGGTTTGAGAAAAACTCGCTGGGGAGTCCGGCGGGATTTTATCTCCTTGCTCGCCACAGTTTTATATTCCAACTGATAGCGAGGAGTGCGACTGCCTTCCACGACTTGGGTGACGCTGCTGTATTCCATCTTTTGCAATTCGAGGCGGACTTTTTCTCCGGCGATCGCCTTGCCCTCGGGGTCGGTGACAATCGCTTCGATGGCAAAGTTTTTGCCCGCATCGCCGACAAACTTGCCCTGCAAGCCAATTAACTTGTTACTGGGCAGAGCCGTAAAATATTGAGAAGCGGAGACCGATAGATTAGATACATCGCTGACTGTTGCATCTATTCGGTAGGTCATCGGATAGGGCAAGTCTTTATCGACTTTGACAGTTACGCTGCCGCTGCCGCTATCGGATAGCATTGCTTCTTCTTGCAGAACGCTGCTGGAAACCGACGGTTGTTCTTCCGGCCAATACCAGCGGCGTCCAAAAGAGAACTTTTCCCAGCCGGGGGGAGCGAAACTGTTATCAGGGCTGCGAGCAGCGTAGTATCTGACTTTGCCGCCGGAGACCGGGGAGCCAAATAGATAGTTACTTTGGGCAACTCCTTTTACTTCTTCTTCGGTAAATGCCAATTTTTTGTCGAGACTTAGCTCGGTTTTAAAATTGGGCGGTTTGAACTCGGCTAAGCGAAACTCCCCTTCGATAGAGACATTGTTTTTGCTTTGGGCGCGAATGTAGTAGTAACCCAAGGGTTTGTCTTTTTCTAAGGGCAGCTCTACGGAAAAGGTGCCAAATTCGTTGGTAAGGCGATCGCCTAAATTAGTAGTGTTGCCATCCGGGTCTTCCAGGGTGACGCTATAGCTGCTCCCGGCATCGCTAACCAGCTTGCCATTTTGCAAATAGTAAGCCGCGCCAGTAAGAGCGATTTTTTCTCCCGGCTGGTAAAGCTCTCGGTCGGAAAAAATGGTTCCGCGAGAAACGGGTTGGCCGCTGTCCCAGTCGCTAGAGATGCCATAACCGTAAGCGCCGCTATAAGAATGGGTGCTGGCATATGCCCAATCTTGGTTTTCCCGGGCGATCGCCAGCAACTCTGGGGCTTTACCTGCCTTCGCCGTGCAGCGCCGCATTTGCCGACTATTCAGAGTAAAAGTACCGGCTCGGTTGGTTTTGCCCGTGGCGCAAGGTCTCGGCAACGGGCGATTTTTAGCATCTAATTTTAGCTGATAAATCTCCACCGCTGCAGAAGATACTGCGCTTCCGTCGCCGAGATGATTGACGCGAATTATGCCGGAGTCGGGAAACCATTGGGCAAAGACGCCCAAGTTAGTTAGCTGCACCATGCCATAATAAATCGACTCGCGCCATTTTTCTTTATTTTGGTCGATATAGCGATTGGTGCGACCTTCGATCGCATAGGCCAGCATTCCAGTCTTACCTCCCAGCTTTTCGCGCAGGGGGACTTTAATCTCGGCCATTTTATTTGTTTCCGCCGCTATGGGAAAGCTATCCCAAGTCGCCGGTTTGCCCGGTATCAACTCCGAGCCATACTGGTTATAAACTAAGTCCGTGGGTTTTACGACTCGATAAGCCGCCCGGTATTTGGACTCGGGAAGATTGACCGCATAAAGGTTTAGTTCTAAGTCTTTGTCGGCGGGAAAAATATTTAGGTCTGAAGGCGCCCAAATTTCTCCGGCTAAATCTCCCGTTTTATATTGAACTGTCACCGGCTTGCCCAAGGTTTGCCCAAACCGATCCTTTGTATCGGCACCGATAGTAATCGTGTAAGCGGTATCCGGTTCTAGCGCCCAAGGGTTAAGGGTTACCTGCTTCGAGTCGTCATAAGCTCGCACCAGTTTCGGGCGTTCTTTCGGCGGCGGGCTGACACTAATATTGGCGATCGCATCCTCAGCAACCAACTTATTATTAAACTTCAACTGAGGGCTGCCATTGACAAAGCGCCCGTAAGCACCACCTGCACCGGGCTGTCCGAAAAGATCCATCCCCTCGAAAGCTAAGGGCGAATAGGTTTCCACCTCGCTGACAAAAGGAGTTTCGGTTTTCAGGTTGCCCCGCACGGGACTAATCCCCGAAGCAAATTCTACCCGATAGCGAGTTGCTTTGTTGAGCTTTTCTTGCGGCTTGAAGGTATAGTTCCACTGACGCCGCGAAGAGTCGAACTGCTCGGCAGCGGAGTTAGCTTGCCTGGGTTTCGTCGGAATGACTTCAACTGGAATTGCCTCAATGGTTCCGTCGGCGAATAGATGCACTCGGTCTTGCAAGGATTCTAAATTAAGCTCTACATTAGAAGTAAAGTTTAGAGTTGGCTCGACGTTGATGTATTCCGGTTCGGAATGTTCATAAGGCTTGATGCTGGGCAAGTTACCGAGCTGAATCAATTCCGTGTTGAAAGTCCAAGCTAAGTCTTGCTCTAGGCGATGGTTGCTTAAATCTTCTAAGCCCGCTTTGAGGGTGACTTGGATTCGGGTGGCTTTCGGCAAAGCGCGATCGGCCTGAAATCCCACCATGCGCGGGGTCAAAAAGCGAAAGCGCCCGGGCAGTTCGGGATATATCTCAAACTTTTTCAGTTTTTCTTTTTGTGCCGGAGAGTCGATGCTTTCCAGGGGGATAACCGGGTCTTTAAACCGAATTAAAATTTGGCCTAAAGTGTCGGTCTTCTCAGTGGGACTGATTTGCTCTATCCATTCCGGCAGTCCTGGCGTTGCCAAGGGCGCAACCGGCGGCAATTGCTTTACTTTTGGCGGCCCGCAGGCTGCCAGCCCTACTGCCAAAATTAGCAGCAGCAGGAAATAGACGCAAGTTCGGACAGTTCTCTTCATCTTTCTAATGACAATTAAATAATCGAGTGTGGGAGGTGTGGGAAGTGTGGGAAGTGTGGGAAGGGTGGGAGGGGAGCATTTCAATGAAAGTAAGCTGCCGCCTGACGCCTAAAGGCGCGGCTACACAAACAAAGCCCAAGAGGGCTAATAGTTGCAAAAGTGAAATGCTCCCCTCCCACAGGGAGCATTTCAATGAAAGTAAGCTGCCGCCTGACGCCTAAAGGCGCGGCTACACAAACAAAGCCCAAGAGGGCTAATAGTTGCAAAAGTGAAATGCTCCCGTGTGGGAGAAACTCTCAAAAAATACCCTCTCATTCCCGATACTCCCCTCTCTTCCCACACCTCTCACCCTCCCCCATCCTTACCAGTGGGGATATCAATGATTAAAGCGTAGAGTCCGGAATTTGCGAAGGTGTTGCAAATTTTCTTAACTTTGGTCATATCAAATCCGGCTAAATACCCACCTCCCTGTAGGACGGGCGTCCCGCCTGTCCGCTATGTCAGGTAGGGACGCCCGTCCTACGGGGAGACTTTTAAAGCGATTAAACGGACTTAATATAATTAGCGATCGCGCCCCGGACCTTTCATAGCTTGACCATACAGAATCTTGGCTATAGACAATTATCCCATGCCGCAGCTACTACAAGAAAGGCCGTTGCTTGTGGCAAAACAATGATTAAAAAATAAGCTTATTAATCTGCGATCGCCAGAACTATTGATTTTTAAAATGACTTTTAAAGTTCATAAAAATGCCTTTTAATTGATATAATATTAATATAGACAAACGATTAAAACGCCCGAATGACAGAGCAGATACTATCAGACTACGATAGTGCCTGGAAAGAGGCACTGACTTACTATTTCGAGCTATTCATGGAATTTTGCTTTCGCAAGTTTCATAAACAGATCGACTGGTCAAGAGGCTATGAAACCCTAGACTCAGAATTGCAAGAGCTTATTGCCGACGCTCAGACCGGGCGACGACTGGCAGATAAATTAGTCAAGGTCTGGCTTCTGAATGGAACTGAGAGTTTACTACTAATTCATGTAGAAGTTCAGGGACAATATCAAGCTGACTTTGCCAAGCGGATGTTTATATATAACAGTCGCTTGTTCGACCGATACGATTTGGACGTTATCAGCTTGGCAGTTTTGGCAGACGATCGCAAAAGCTGGAAACCGAACCAATACAAGTATCGCCGCCTTGGGTTCAAGCGCGAGATGAAGTTTCCGGTAGTCAAGCTACTGGATTACCAGTGGAGTATCCTAGAAAAAAGCGACAATCCCTTCGCCATTGTCATAATGGCCCACTTGAAGTCAATAGAGACTTTGGGGAATAACCAGGAGCGCAAGGAATGGAAATTGCGTTTGGTTCGCTTGCTATTGGAGCGGGGGTACGACCGAGAGCAAATTCGGAATCTGTTCCGGTTTATTGAATGGATCGTGGCCTTGCCCCAAGAAATTCAGCAAGAGTTTAAAGCAGAAGTCAAGCGTTTAGAGGAGGAACGAAAAATGCCTTTTATTACCAGCTTCGAGCGAGATGGAATAGAACAGGGTACTCTGCAAACGGCTCGCAAAGCTATCGGCGACGTTCTAGAGGCGCGGTTCTCGGTAGTGCCCGATAACTTGACAGCAACTCTGGATGGCATAGACGATAAGGCGTGGCTGAAACAACTTTTGAAACGAGCGGCGATCGCCCCTTCCTTAGAGGCTTTCGAGCAGGTGCTGGCCTCGGGCAAGCAGTCTAGTTAGAGGAGTAGCTATTGGAGCGGGGGTACGACCGAGAGCAAATTCGGAATCTGTTCCGGTTTATTGAATGGATCGTAGCCTTGCCCCAGGAAATTCAGCAAGAGTTTAAAGCAGAAGTCAAGCGTTTAGAGGAAAAACGAAAAATGCCTTTTATTACCAGCTTCGAGCGAGATGGAATAGAACAGGGTTTAAGGCAAGGTCTAAAAGAAGGTACTCTGCAAACGGCTCGCGAAGATATCGGCGACGTTCTAGAGGCGCGGTTCTCGGTAGTGCCCGATAACTTGACAGCAACTCTGGATGGCATAGACGATAAGGCGTGGCTGAAACAACTTTTGAAACGAGCAGCGATCGCCCCTTCCTTAGAGGCTTTCGAGCAGGTGCTGGCCTCGGGCAAGCAGTCTAGTTAGAGGAGTCGCAAGAAAATTGAAGGCACATTAGCTTAACGTTGCCTCGCTAAAAAACCTTCGATCGCATGTCGATTGAAGGTTTTTTTATTACCAGCTTTTTTGCACCCCATAGGAAGCATTTCAATGAAAGTAAGCCGCCGCCTAAACGCCCTGCCGCCTAACGCCTAAAGGCGCGGCTACACAAACAAAGCCCAATAGGGCTATCGATCGCATTCATTGAAATGCTCCCCATAGGAATCGCCTCAAACCAATTAGGCAGCGGTGGGATACCATGCCCTTATAGATATTGATAGAAGGTAAGCTGGGCAGTTTCATTATGGTAAAAACGACTAGGCGAAATCGGCGATCGCAAATCGGCCTCGCTTCATAAAAATTTATTATTTTTTTTGTAAAAATGGGTTGACAGTTTAAAAATATGTGCTATAGTGGTAAAAAGACAAGAAAAAGGGGCATGAAGCCCCCCTGTAATCCAAACCCAATATTTATTATGACAAATGGTTCTAGTTTTCTCGATCGACTGGTCATCAACCCCGAATACGAACGCTCCGTTGGCGATCGTAGCTTCACCCGGGCTGAGACCTTTATACTCGGCTGGCTCGTTAGCTGCCGCTCTGGCCGGACTTATACCGAGATGATGCGGGAATGCCGCCTGAGCCTCCGGCAATGCGAAGAAGGCGTCCAAAGCCTGCTCGCCCTAGGAGCCCTGCAGTTGCGCTAACGCCCTAACTGGACCGAGATTACCCGGGTTCCCCAAGGAGCCCGGTTTTTTCTTATTCTATTATATTATAGCAGAAACGACTTGTAGGGGCGAGAGCGCGAAATCGCCCATACACAGAGTGCGATCGCCAACGCCCTTACACGGAGCGCGATCGCAGAAGCTACCCTCTTGTAATCTTCGTAGGGGCGAGAGCGCGAAATCGCCCCTACACGGAGGGCGATCGCGGAGGCTGCGTAATGCTATACATATATAGATGCCGAATTGAAAAGAGACAACGCGATATGCTGTTGTTATCGAACAAGCCCGAGGAAACTATTCGGCCTACGTTCCCGACCTGCCCGGTTGTGTTAGCGCCGGCGACAGTATCGAAGAAACTAAACGAAATATTCAAGAGGCGATCGCTTTTCACCTAGAGGCGATGATAGAAGATGGATTGCCCATTCCCAAACCCGCTTCTGAATGCGACTGATTCAGGTAACGGATAGCTGTAGGGGCAAGGGGGAGGGCGAATGCCATTCGCCCCTACTAAACCTTTGTCCTAAACCGTCGTAATTTGTGCAATCACTCAAAACTCAAAACTCAAAACTCAAAACTCAAAACTCTCAACAAAAAACCGGGTTTCTAGCTCTTATAGCTCTTCTGCATCACTTGCGATCGCTCGTGCCATTTCTGTATGAAGCTGCAACAAATCACGACATTTATCCGCCGTTCGGGCGCTCGCCCGAACGGCGGATAAATGCAGCTTGATACAGAAATGGCATCATAAACCCGGTTGGTCAGAAACCAGGTCGGTCATAAACCCGGTTTTTACAAAAAAAAGAAACCCGTTTTTTTTGGACAATACCAACACTAATTAATAGCGATAGAACGCGATAGAGGGCGATCGCAGAGCAGCGCTCTATCGACCGGGCAGGAACCGTCTTACTGCTACAATTTTTCTACAACCTAGGGGAGGCCGGGGGACCGGAAGACCCGGGGGACTGTGGGGAGAGGGGGGAGTGTCGGAGGTGTCGGAGGTGTCGGAGGTGTGGGAAGGACTGCTGAAAGTTCTCCCCTCTCTCCCCCCTCTCCCCCCTCTCCCCACAGTCCCCACACTTCCCCCTCTCTCCCTCTGGTCACTGCTAAAAAAGAAGAATAATTTCTCCCAAGGGAAAACCCACCCCCTGCCGCGATCTGCAGGAGAGATCTGCGGGGGGCTTGGGGTGGGTCATCTTCCCATCCGAGCTAGCTATTGGAGTAAGCCTTGGGCAACTTTCCCAAAGTCCAAGGCTTACCCGATGCCAGCTCGGTCTTTAAGGGAGAAGTTTTTTTTCTTTGATTGGGAAAAACCTCCTTGCTAGGTTTGCTTGGTCCAGGTTTTTTAAGGGTCACGGTTAGGCGTGGCCCTTTTTTTTGCCCCTCTTCAGGAGCTTAAAAACCATATTAGCACGGCTTTGCTCAAAAAACAACACCAAATGCAAAAATTTTTTTCCTGCTTCTGCACTTCCCGCGCTCTCTTCACTGTCGTATAGCCTAATCTTACAGGGAGCGATCGCCATTCCCCCATCTCCGGCCCACAGACTTGGGCTGAATTCAAAATTCAAAATTTAAAATGCTTTTGGATGCCGGCTACCGGCCACAATTCTCGCGCTGTGGATTACTTCTGCCGCTCTGCACTGGACCCTGCGCCAGCCGCGATCGCCAGAAAAGCTTAGGCCGCGATCGCTCTTTGCTGGCTGCTTTAGAAACCCGATTTTTCCAAACAAAAACCGGGTTTCTGGTGCGGCGCAGCGCCGAAGAAGTCTCGGCCGGAAATGTAACCTGGGTCGATCGCTATCAATTCCATCAATTAGTCAACCAATCTACAGAGAACTGCGTGACCCTGCATCTTTATTCTCCAGCGAGACAGGATTGATTTTTTGCGATGATTTTTCTTTTGCAAGGGCTGCGTAGGTCAAGAGCAGCGATCGCTCTTTGCTTATAAAATAAGAGCGATCGGGCTTTGCTCAATAAAGATTCCGCTGACAAGGCTTATAATATTATCTAAGCTCAATGAATCTAGGAAACCGAGTTATGAAGCAAACCGTTAACGCTATCTACGAGCAAGGTGTTTTTCGCCCGCTGACAGATCCGGCGGTTCCCGAGAATCAGCTAGTTAAACTTATCGTCGATTCCCCCGCAGATCTGACCCCAGAGGAAATGCTGAAATTAGGCGCTATGGTTTATGAGGGCCTATCTGAGGACGAAATAGATGAAATAGAACAAATTGCCCTCGAAAATCGTAACCTTTGGGTAGAAAAAACGGCGTAATGACTCTAGTACAAGTTGTTTTGGACACGGATATTTTGTCTGCGACGCTCCGAGAGAATCCTATAGTGATGCCAAAAGTAAACGAATATTTAGCTAAGTATGCTAAGTTCACTTTTTCAATAATCACTAAATACGAGATTCTCCGGGGACTCAAGGCTAAAGGTGCAACCAAGCAGCTCGCAACCTTTGAAGGATTCTGTACTAGAAACGTAATTTTGCCGATCGCGGATGAAACGATCGTCAAAGCAGCAGATATCTATGCAGATCTAAAAAGACGCGGACTGCCGATTGGAGATGCAGACATCCTGATTGCAGCTTCGGCGTTAGTTCTGGGATGGCCAGTAGTTACCAACAATGAAGCTCACTTTCAGCGCATTCGCGATCTTGAGGTACTCAACTGGCTAAGGTAGCAGGGAAGGTGCCCGCCATAGTTCAAGCTTCCTCATTTTCGCGAATTGCTATTTCAATTTCATCCGGGTATGCCCGGGCATAAGCCCAGGCATTACCCAAATCGGAAGCACTCAGAGTTGGATAGTCCTTTAGTAGTTCTGTTTCGGAAATACCCAAACGACGAGCGTTCACCAGTACCCACACCGGAATTCGAGTGTCGGCGATACAGGCATCGCCGCCGCAGACCCCGGGAGTTTTCTCGATTCCCGACCAACTGTTAGCGAGGCTTTGGGCTAATACCTGGATAGCCAGAGCTTTCTCTGCCGGATCTAATGCCAGTAGTTGGGGTTGTAATTCTTTTAGAGTCATGTTTTTGTTGTTTATAGACTATTTTTTTAGTTTAAATTACCTAGCCTAGCGTGCGGATACACGATAAACCGGATTTCCTTAATTTAAGAAACCCGGTTTATGACTCCGGGCATATCGCAACCTATGATTACTATATCTCATTTGCGGTTTCCCTTTTGCTGCGATCGCCCCTCGCTTCTCCTGACTCAAAATGGATTGACAATTCGCATTTTTTCAATAACTTGGTTATGTTGCAAGTCTTCTGAGTAGAGGATGCTGCAATCGGCAATTAACGCTGTAGCTACGACCAAACTATCCCAGTAAGAGTATCCATATCTGGAGTTGATTTGTACTGCCTTTACTACCTTAGCTGTGTCAATTTCCACTACTAGAAAATTTGCCACTATGTCCAACACGATTTGCTTGGCTTGTGCTTGGGTTGTGAATTTCTTCCGCGTCAGGACATGGTAAAGCTCGCCGACAATCTGGGTACTGACCAGGATGGCTTCAAAGCGATCGCTTACAAGTTCTCTAACCTTTAGGTATTTATCTAACGGATGTTTAGCGTAGAGATAGACCCAAAGGTTGGTATCGATCGTTACCTTATCTTCCATGCAAGTCCTCTCGGTTAAATTTATAGTCTTCTGGCAGGACAAAGGAATGCCCATCTACCAAGCTAAAAAATCTTTCTTTTTGCCTGTCTGGGGGCTGTTCGCTTTCCACAATTATCACTTTAAGGGTTTTTCCTTCTAGGTCATGGCTGAGTTTTTCCTCAAGAAATAACTGGCCATTGCGACAGATTCCTTGCATAACTGCTTGCATATTGCTTCTCTCTCCTAATTCAAGAGTTAGCCAGATCTATTAGGACTTAGGCAAATTACCAGATTTAACCAGTATATTCAGAGCTTGGTGCGCGTTGCGCACCCTACAAATAGAGCTTTTTCCTAAGTCCTGTCTATTATATCATGGCTGACTGGCTTACGCGGCAGGCGATGGGAGCATTTCACTTTTGTAACGGGACAGCCCGGAGGGCGAGAGTTTGTGTAGCCGCGCCAGGCTCGTTTTAGGAGCGGCTTGTGCCTATAGGCGCGCTCTGCGGCAGATCTGCGAAATTGAAATGCTCCCCTCTTGCGGGCGGTGTGGGTGGGTTGAAAGTCGTCAGCGCCAGATTTTAATAGTCTTATCCCAACTGGCGCTAACTAAAGTTTTGCCATCGGGACTAATAGCAACCGAAAAAACATCGCTGGAATGATCCGTAAGGGTTCCTTTAGCGATCGCCTCTTCCTCCGTCTGACTTTCATCCAAGCTCCAAATCTTAATACTATTATCATCGCTGCCGCTGACAATAGTACGACCGCCGGGGCTGAAAGTAACCGAAGTCACCTTATCGCTATGACCGGCGATAGTCCGAAGCAGCTCTCCAGATTCCAGGCTCCAAACCTTCAGAGTTTTATCCCAACTGCCGCTAACTACAGTCTTGCCATCGGGACTAATTGCTAAAGCTCGCACCAAATCTGTATGGCCTTCGAGACTGCCAACTTTGCTGCCGGTTTGCAGATTCCAAATAGCAATCGAGCGATCGCTACCGCCGCTGACCAAAGTTTGATTATCGGGACTAATGGCGATCGCCCTAACCTGACCTTTATGACCTCGAAGGGTTGCCAAAACCTCCCCCGTTGCCAAATCCCAAACCTTAATCGTTTTATCTTCAGAGCCGCTGACGGCAATCTTGCCATCGGCACTAATGGCAACGGCATAGACACGACCGCCGTGCCCTCCCAGGGTCGCCTTTAGGGAGCCGGTTGCCAAATCCCAAAGCATCACGGTCTTGTCATCGCTAGCGCTGGCGAGGGTTTGGCCGTCCGGGCTAATGGCCACTTGTCGGATGGGCAAGGAATGACCATTGAGAGTATTGGCGATCGCATTAGTAGCCAAATCCCAGATTTTAATCGTATTGTCCCAACTGCCGCTGACCAAGATTTTCCCATCGGCACTAATGGTCGCTGCCTGAACCGGAGCCGCATGACCCTTAAGGGTAATCGGTTTCTCCGTCGGCACCCGAAATGCCGTTACCAGATTCTCGGCCAGGTTCTGGGTTGTTTGGGGTATTGACTTGACCGAGGTAGGAACTGAGGGAGTTGGTTCTGGAGCGGGAGTTTCCGAATCCGTCGCCTCTTCTTCGGAACTGGGAAAAGAAAGAATCTTTTCAATTAGCCCCCAATTCATCTCCGGGGGAGTTGGGGCCGAGATATATTCAATCAGATAGTTAATGCCAAAGGCCAAAGCGATCGCGATCGCCAAGCCCCCGACCATAACAACTGGGTAAGCTCTATCCCGCTTAAAGTCAAGCCTGCGATCGTGGATAGCAACGACATCTTTATCGGTTAGAGCTAACATAGTTTCCTGGAAATACCTCAAATCCTCTAAACTATCCTGGCTCAGGGGCAAACCTTCCAACTGAATGGCCTCTACCAAAACCTCTTCATATTTCTGTAACTTATCTTCGCGGTCCCGGTAAGGCTTGAGAACGCTTTCTTGAATTGCCGCAGTTTCCTCCAGGGATAGTCCGAGCCTTTCTTGTCGAATTTCTAGAATTCTGGCGCTCAGGGCAGAAATCTCCCCATTATTGCGGCAGACAAAATTTTCTACCGCTCGGCGATATTGGAGCTGTGGCGTATTTGCACTATTGGCGATCGCCATTTGCCCTGCCTTGCGAGTCTTATATATAGCCGGTTCTCTAGCCGGCGCGGCGATTAGAACTTTGCTTTTAGCATAGTCGTGCCACTCCCAGACAGATATCGCACCATCCTTATCTCTATCCGCCGCTCCGGTAAGCAGGCCCTCTAGCAGATAATAGGTATAGCTAGATAGTTCTGTTGTCGAGCTATTGGCCGAGTTATTTTCCGAACTATTGGCCGAGCTATTGTCCGCGTCCTTGTCCCCGCCATTTTCCGCCGCTTCCCGAAAAGCATTTAATTTTTGGGCAACCGAGGTGAGGTGGATTTGGATAACCCCCTTGGGCTTAAAGGGGATTTCGCTTGCTCCCGGTTGCAACTGCTGACTGGAGCAACAGTCTAGAATCGCCACTTGTTGCTTGGTGCCGCTGTCATCCATCAGCTCCCGCAGGAATTCAGTCGAAATTGCAGTAGATTCTAGCGACCTCTTCTCAGTATTGGTCGCGGCCAAGTATAGTTTTCCCGCTTCGTCGGCGATCGCGTGGCCAGAAAAGTAAAGCAGAAGTAGGTCCTCTTCCGCTCGCCCCCTAAATAGCTGCTCCAAGCTCGAACGCATAGTCTGGACGTCGGGATTAATAAGTTGTTCGACCTCTGTAAATCCTCCTTTTTCCGGGTCTTGCAACCCAGAAGCCAAAGCGAGTACGTCTCTCTCCGCCGTTGGTAGCGGTCGCAAAGTAGATTCAAAATCGTACCGACTCACCGCGATCGACAATGCCACCTTAGTCATTAGCTTTCCGATCTCCTTGCCCCTGAACGCTTATCCTCATTTATGCTAATGCTCTATCAGGATGAAATTCATTGGGCATTGGGCATTGGGCATTGGGCCCCTACGCCCCGGAGGGCGGGCTACGCCTACGACAGGCTCAGGATAAAATTGGGCATTGGGCATTGGGCCCCTACGCCCCGGAGGGCGGGCTACGCCTACGACAGGCTCAGGATAAAATTGGGCCCCTACGCCCCGGAGGGCGGGCTACGCCTACGACAGGCTCAGGATAAAATTGGGCATTGGGGGCCAAAAGTGAATAGTGAAGAGTGAAAAGTTAAGAACAGGACTTACGCATTACCTCGCTCCGAAAGGTAGAGGTCAACGGCCGGAGTACCCCTACACTTAGGGCGCATCTCTACAAGCCGCGCCTAAGTCCTAAAGAAAACCAATTATTCACTTTTCACTCTCCCCCTCGCTTGGTCCCCTGGTCTCCTTGTCCCCTGGTCTCCTTTTCCCCTGGTCCCCATCCCTCCCCATCCCTCCCCATCCCTCCCCATCTCTCCCTATCTCTCCCCATCTCTCCCCATCTCTCCCCATCTCTCCCCCTCCCCCGGTCCCCAATGCCCAATGCCCAATGCCCCATTCCCAATTCCGCTCTTCCCAATTTGCGTGTCATACAATACATCCTTGCTGCTAAAGGAGGTTAGAATTATAAATAGGGACTTAATCTATGCTCGAAATAGAGGATAAGATTAAGTTAGTTGTGACATTTATAAAACAAAGCAATAGCATTTTTTATGGAATCAGGTGAACCATCTGCCAGTTCTGCCGATCGACCTCCCCAGAGGTTGGCCGACTTCGTGGGAACGGCGATCGCCTTGTTAACTCTAACCTTACCCATCTGGGTAATCGCTCGTTATTCTCCAAGCAGTAGCGTCGAGACTCTACAGCTCAAGTCTTATCCGTTACAGGGTTTGAGGGATTGATGCCAAAAATAAAATAGCTTACAAAACTCTCTTTGATAAAAACAACACCGGCCTTAAAGAGCTGGAGAAACTAACAAAAACAGGACTTATGCTTATCTTTTGGCTCGTATGGGCTAGACAGATGCGCAAACGCTAAATATAGTAGTGCTGCTAGACTAGAACCCTACAAAAAGCGTATTGGCTAAGCCCTGAAAAGAAAGTCCATGTGCCAAGAGCAGGTGAGCGAACCTCTTTACAAGAATCCTGGGGGGTGGCGATCGCGCCGTGCGATCGCGCTTCCCGAGGGATTGCGATCGCGCATACTTTAGAAAAATTCATAAAACAGAATTTATATAGCTGGAGGCTCCGAAAATCTAGCATAGGGTTCAATCGTTCAAAGCTCCCCTTATAGGATATTTTGGGCAAGCCTTCCGATTGGCTTCATTCGGCGCTTCATTCGGCTTAGGGGCTAGAATATTAAGAAAATGTTAAGACAAAAACTGAAGAGGGTGCATCTGAGCATCGGGTCTAGGAGAGCCTTATATATAAGGAGTAGGCCATAAGGAATAGGGCGCATCTTTTAGCATCTATGTATTTGTCTATGTATTTGTCTATGTATTTGTCTGTGGCAATCCTAAATAATTAGCCAATCTTACGAGGTTTCTTGAGAAAATCCTGTTTATGACCGCGAAACTGCCAACCCATTCAGGATTGCCGCATAAGGCCCACAATCGACAGTCGACACCCCACACCCCACACCCCACACCCCAGGCATGACCTCCAGCTCGGTGCAAAAAAAATAATTATCGCTCGTCGCAGTTTCATTTGAGGCGACGCTTTCTGATAGGATGGCTAGCGGAATGTTGGTGCGTTTACCCAGGCTATGGGACCACCAGCCAAAAAACAATCTTGCAAAACCAAGGAACTATTTGTGGACTTATCGCTTATTCCTCCCCAAGCCGAACCGGGCATTCTAAACGTGCTGATTGAAATCCCAGGAGGGAGCAAAAACAAATACGAGTTTGACAAAGAATTGCAAGCATTTGCCTTGGACCGAGTGCTATATTCGTCGGTACAATATCCTTATGACTATGGGTTTGTGCCCAACACTCTAGCAGATGATGGGGACCCATTAGATGGGATGGTGCTAATGGATAGCCCCACATTTCCCGGGTGCGTAATCCCAGCCAGACCGATTGGGATGCTGGAGATGATAGATGGAGGCGATCGCGACGAAAAAATTCTTTGCGTTCCCGACAAAGATCCGCGCTATGTCAATGTCAAATCCCTGGAAGATGTGGCACAACACCGCCTAGACGAAATTGCCGAATTTTTCAGAACCTACAAGAACCTAGAAAAGAAAGTGACGGAAATTCTCGGTTGGCAGGGTGTGGACAAAGTGACGCCACTGGTCAAAGAGTGCATCGCAGCCGCGAAAGCCGCCGAGAAAAAAGGGACCGAAAAATAGCTAGGGTGTGGCGGTAAGTGTAGGGGCCCTGAAAGCGCTAAGTCTCAAGGTAATAAGTCAAAAGTCTCAAGGTGATAAGTCAAAGGTCTCAAGGTAATAAGTCAAAACTAAACGCTATCGGTGACGCTCCTGAAGTTAAATGCTTTGACTCGAAAGCCGGGGACGAGGAAGCCGCCAAACATTTTCGCTGAGGGACCGCAGGAAAGAGATAGCAGATCGCAAACGGAGCGTGTAAATAATATATAAGTAGGGACTCGCGGCAGGGCTGCGAGTCCCTGCTATAACCGCTTAGGATCTTATTTTGTTTATTGTCCCTTTTTATGCGCAGACCGGGCTAAAAATTGAAAACTTGATTCTAATATAGATAAGATAAACAATCGGGATGCTCGAAAACGGAACGGCGTTATATCTGCCGAGGGTTGCGATCGTCCACCCTAGGTGACATCTAAATGGGCAAGGCTCTAAAGTAGAGGAAGCTCGAAGAATATGCTCGAAGAACATGCTCGAAGGCCAAAGCAGGCTAGATTGGTACTATGACTAGGGTGTCTATTTGTGGGGGCTTTTCGTTAAAATGACTATCTGTGGGGGGTCATTGGGAGCCCGTTTATCCCCGAAACCGACGAACTGTCGGGCTTTTGCGATATCTATTGGAAATTGCCAAAAAAGCGTGAAGTTTCCCTAAATCCTACAGCCCACAGCCAACACCCTACTATATGACTAGCTCTGCGATCGCCAAAATGAGAGGAGCGGGTACGGGCCTCAAAATTTCCACCGGAGACAGCTCTGATGGAGAGCTTCTTGGGTCGGCACCAAGTCCACAGCCAACAGAACGGGAAATCCAGTATGCAAAAGAACTCTTTCTCTGAGTTTTTCATCCGGTTCTGGGGAGTGAGGGGAAGCATTCCCACCCCTGGAAAAGAAACAGTTCGCTACGGCGGCAATACCCCCTGCGTAGAAATGCAAGTAGCGGGAAGACGCCTGATTTTTGATGGTGGCACTGGCTTGCGGGTGCTGGGCAAAGAGTTGCTCGGGCAAATGCCAGTGGAAGCCTATATGTTCTTCACCCACTCTCACTGGGACCACATTCAAGGATTTCCCTTTTTTGTTCCTGCCTTTATTCCGGGAAATAGGTTCCACATTTACGGAGCGATAACCCCCAATGGCTCTACCATCAAAGAGCGTCTCTCCGATCAAATGCATCACCCAAATTTTCCGGTCCCCCTCCAAGCAATGCGGTCTGACCTCAAGTTTAACGACCTCAATCCCGGGGAAGTCCTTAACCTCGATGGCATTAGAATCGAGACGGGTCGCCTGAACCACCCCAATGAAGCAATGGGCTATCGGGTCAGTTGGGAAAACCACGCTGCAGTCTATTGCACCGATACGGAACATTACCCAGATAGGCTCGACGAAAATATCCTGCATCTGGCTCGCAATGCAGATGTTTTGATTTACGACGCTACCTATACAGAAGAAGAATATAACAACCCGAAAAGTCCCAAGATTGGCTGGGGACATTCAACCTGGCAGGAAGCAGTGAAACTTGCCAAGGCCGCTGGGGTGAAGAAATTGGTTATCTTTCACCACGATCCGTCTCACGATGATGATTTTTTAGACAATATAGAAGCACAAGTGGAAGCGGCCTTACCGAACTCATTGCTGGCTCGGGAAGGTATGATTCTGCCATTGATGGGAGCCAAGCCGAAGCAATAAGGGAGTGGGGAGAGGGGGGAGTGTGGGGAGAGGACAATTTTATTTAATTCTTCCCACACTTCCCACACCTCCCACACCTCCCACACTTCCCCACTCCCTCCACACTCCCTTATTGCTTCGGCTTTTTAGATTTATGAGCGCAAACCCTATATATAAGAGTAGAGCGCGCGATCGCCTCCCTTATATAGCGTTTCTCAAATTGATGTGAGGTTACGGGCCCGCGCATCCCAGTACGGGGATTACCGCTCTACAGCAGAGACGGTTGGAGGGATGCTATCGCCCCTACGTTTCACTTATTTGAGAAACGCTATAGCATTACGCATTAAGGCTAGGATAGTTCTTTCGCTTCTGGCGCTCGATACGCGCATAAGCTGACCGCTGACAGCTAACCGCTTACTGCTAGATCAGACCCGCCATCTACGGGCAAAGTCTTCTAAGGTAGAATTATTGATTTTGCTTTGCAGCCAATCTACTGACTCCTGTTGGTGGGGTACGCCCTGATAGTATTTGCAGACATTGATTAAATGGATGGCAGTTAATTGGGGAGAGGTCTGCTGACGCCAGCGGCGGGCAAATTCCTGGAGGATAAATAAAGAAACTTGCCCTTGCAACCACTGTAGGGCTCTATCTTGATGGAGCAGTCCTTGGTAATAGCGGCAAGCATTGACCAGACGAATGCCGATCGCCTGCCGGGGGGGCTCCCTGCGCGATCGCCAGCGGCGGCTAAATTCAGTTATAGTGCATTTCGAGACCTGACCCTGCAACCACAACACCGCTCGGTCTTGGTGGGGAAAGCCGCGATAAGACTTGCAAATATCAATCAGGCGAATCGGCTGCGGTTGGGAATCATTTCGGTTGCGCCAGAGATTGGCAAACTCGTTCAAAACAGATTGGGAAAGCTGCCGTTGCAACCAATTGAGGGCTAACTCTTGATGGGCGAAGCCTTGATAATACCGGCAGACATCTAAGAGATCGATAACTGTAGAAGGAACCGGCAGCCTGGGTTGCGTCGGCGGTGCGGGAATTGGTGGCGATGGAGGAGTGGAAGGAGCGATCGCTTCCCTCGTACCCATAAGAACTCTCCAACTGTGGATATCTATAACTCCATCTTCAGGCCGACCGATTGCCTTTTGAAAAGCGATCGCGGCTTCAGTGAGATGGGCGCTAAATACCCCATCTATAGCTCCTCGATAAAATCCTTTCTTCCTCAATTGTCTCTGAATCGTGCGGACGTGAGAACCTTTTGCTCCTTCCCGGGCAATATTGAACCAATTAATATCGACATCGCCGCCAATACCATTGATTCTAGCCTTATCGGTATATTGCCAAAAAGTCCATCCATCCCAATCTTCAGGAAGCCAAGGCTCCTTCGCTCTGGTATAATGAGCAATCCAGACAGGATAATCGGAAAAATGTCCCGAGGTTCCGAGCTGTTCCCAGAAGCCCGGGTAAGTATAGATAATCGGTAGGCGACCCGTACTCTGCTCGACCACATCGAGCCAACGGGTCATGCGACCGATAATAGTGTTGGTTGGCATTCCATCGGTAGATTTTACATCCAACACTGGAGGCAGATCGTCGGGTTCTAGTCTTACAGTTCTCAGAAATAATTCTGCTTGGGCTTGACCATTTTCACTCGCCCGAAAAAAATGGTAAGCGCCGCGAGGCAAGCCAGCCGCCTTCATTGACGCCCAATTGCCCGAGAAGCTCCGGGCTACGAATGTCGAACCTTCGGTAGCTTTAGTAAAAGCAAAGGCTACCCCAGATATGGCAACGGTTGGCCAGTCCACTGGGTATTGCCAGTCAGAAACATCTATCCCTTTTGCGCACATAATTTTGAATGGGGGAATTGGGAATGGAGAATTGGGAATTGGGAGAGTTTTAAGTTCTTATGCATCAAACCCGGTTAAACGATCGCACAAAAAATTTAGAATCTCCTGTAGGACGGGCGTCCCGCCTGGGAGCTATCCCGGGTAGGGACAGGCGGGACGCCCGTCCTACGAAAGACTCGATCTGTGTTTAGAGGAATTAAACGGATTTGATATTAGCTCGATAGTTTTGAGTTTTAAATTTGTAATTAGCTAGTTACTAACTTAAAACTTAAAGCTTAAAACTTAAAACTCTACCCAATGCCCTACACCCTACACCCTACACCCTAGTTCTCACCTAATACAAATCGTCGGGAGCCAAGTTGCCGAGGGAAAGTCTGTTTCTAAATATTGCAATTTTTCTCGGGCTTCGCGCAGTGCTAAGGGTGAAGACTTGCCCCGGGCTAAGGATGATAGGAAATATTTTAAAAATTTTTGCGCCACCATGTCCGGCACTGGCTCGCGCATAACTATCGCCTGGGGAATATCCAAGTCAGCCAGTTCTTTGGCCAATCCCAATCCGTCGCAAGAGTTGAAAATACCAAGCTGCAGTCCCCGAGATATCGCCGCTTTGAGAGCGTATTTAAAATCTGCGATCGCCAGTTTTTCAGTTTCGTTCAGACCAATTGTCCCCCTTACCTTATCTTCACTGCTGTCGCTATGGCCTAAGAAACAGAAAATATTCCAGCCGCGATCGTCCCATAGATATTGGTTTAGCTCCTCCCGAGTTGGCTGCTCCAGACATACCAGCTCTCCTTTAGCAAAATTGGCGATCGCCTCCAGGTCTGGCTGAATATCAATTCCCTCCACATTACCGATAACCACCAAAATTTTCAGCCGGTCTTGGAGAGATATATGCAGCGGTTTTCCCTGCATAGATTTCTTCCCGGGGTTGCCCAAAGCACCGAGAGCATATTGCGATCGCGGATAAGCCTCGAAAAAATTCCAGCAATGCCAGGGCAATCGCTGTAACAGGCTATTTTCCGCATCGATTAGTACCAGCAATTCGTCCTCTGGCTGGAATTTTTCCCGCAATTTATCGGCAATAAGACGAAAATTATCCGACCCGAGCCAGGAATTCAGATATTGCTCTAACTTGCGAACTTCTTGCCGGCACAATTCTTTTGTAGAGTGGTTCTTTGTACTAGAGATAGCCTTGAGTTTTCGCAACTGACCTTCCGCACAAGATTGGCAATTATCGTACATCTCGGGAAGCGAGGGCGCTGGGGGCAATTTGCCAGAAAAAGTCCCTGGCATACAGTCATCGTTCCAAATATTCGCTGTAACCGAAAAACCGCTGGCAAAATCTCCGTCTTTTATAGTGAGAGTCGCCAATTTTTTCGCATCCCTCTCCGAGCAGTCTGGGATGCAGTCTGGCGCTTGGCCGGGAGCCTGTATTTCCTTGGCTGTCTTAGATTGGAGAACTGCGTTCGTGCTTAGGGTGGCAATTGCGATTGTTTGGACTATCTCCAATAGGCTGGGTTGCCAACCAGAGGTGGTTGTCTCGCCAGCCAATAACTCTCGAACCCAACTGCCCCAACTGCTCCAATCGACGAGGGATAGTTCAAAGCCCAAAACGAAAAATAGATTATCCATGATAATTTTGAGACATTTACTTACATTAGCAGCATACCATTAGGGTGCTACTCTTAGCGCCTCACGCTATATATAGAGGTCTATTCGGCAATTGGCGTATATCCCAATGCCTATCGAGCCGAGTGACAAAAGCTTTACTGCTTCTAGCAATATAATAGCATCGCTAATTTAAGACTTAGCCAGAAACCAGGTTTTTTCAACAACACCAACGCCTATCTGAAAAACTCCCTGGTTTGGCTTGCGATCGCATTTTGTAATATAAGGCAAAAAGCATGGAAGGCGATAGGTAAAAAAATTCCTCGCAAAGGATGTACCGGATGTACCGGATGTACCGGATGTACCGGATGTACCGGATGTACCGGATGTACCGGATGTACCGGATGTACCGGATGTACCGGATGTACCGGATGTACCGGATGTACCGGATGTAGGGGCGACAGCATCCCCGAGACAATCTTTGCTCTTATGGTAAAGTTATTATCTTGGGATACTTCGCCCCAGACGCGCCTGGGATCCCCGAGACAACCCAGGGCGAAGCATTCCAATACAATAAATTTTTTCTAGTAGCAAAGATTGTCTCGGGAATGCTGTCGCCCCTACACCCCCCTACACCTTATGAACGCCCGGTAAAATGGCGATATAATTGTTCAAAGCTATGCATCCCCGAGACAATCTTTGCTCTTATGGTAAAGTTATTATCTTGGGATGCTTCGCCCCAGACGCGCCTGGCATCCCCGAGACAACCCAGGGCGAAGCATTCCAATACAATAAATTTTTTCTAGTAGCAAAGATTGTCTCGGGAATGCTGTCGCCCCTACACCCCCCTACACCTTATGAACGCCCGGTAAAATGGCGATATAATTGTTCAAAAATCCTGTTTTAGGGTTGGTTATAGCATTTCTCAAATTGATTGCGATCTGAGGAAGTCTTGGGCGAAGCATCCCATTACGGGAGTTACCGTTTGGGACCGAGATTGTCGCTAGGGATGCTGTCGCCCCTACGTTTCGCGCATTATATTACGCTTATTTGAGAAACGCTATAACTGCAATTACAAGCAATAATTTTTAGTATTGCTGTGTAATTTGGTTTTGAAACAAAACTGGCAGCCACATGGCGGAGGGAAAAAAGTTATCCAAAGATTCCAACTTTTCTCGGGCTTCGCGGAATGCCAAAGGTAAAGACTTGCCCCGGGCTAATGCTCCTAGTAAATATTTCAAAAATTCTTGCGCCACTTTGTCCGGCACTGACTCGCGCATTACTATAGCCTGGGGAATATCCAAGTCAGCCAGTTCTGTAGCCAATCCCAATCCGTCGCAGGAGTTGAGAATAACAAGCTGCAATCCCCGAGATATAGCTCCTTTGAGTGCAAATTTAAAATCCGCGATCGCCAGTTTTTCGTTTTGATCGAGACTAATCGTCCCCGTTGCACCATCCTCGCTGCTGCTGCTATGACCAGAAAAATAGAAAACATCCCAGCCCCGCTCGTCCCAGAGATGTCGATTTAGCTCCTCCCGATTTGGCTTGTCCAGAAATACCACATCTGCTTTAGAAAATTTGGCTATTTCTTCGCGATCTACCTCAATATTGATTCCTTTACTATTGCCTAAAATGGCTAGAATTCTCAGCTTTTGTTTGACGGCGATCGGCTGCGGCTTTTGCTGCTTAAATTGTTTCTCAGTATCCCCCAAACTACTGAGAGCATACTCGGCTCCGGGATAAGCAGAGAAAAAATCCCAAGCATGCCAGGGCAGCCGTTGCAGCAAGCGATTTTCTGCATGAATTAGCAATAGCACTTCGTCCTCGGCTTGAAATTTTTCGCGCAACTTATCGGCGATCGGGCGAAAGGACTCGGAGCCGAGCCAAGTATTGAGGTATTGCTCTAACTTGCGAACGCGGGGCTTATAAGTTTCTGATACGGAAAAATTAGTGATTGTATCCTTGTCCGCGCTTAAGCGGAAGCAGAGATTAGGAGAATATTGGCATTCCTTGTACATTTCTGGAATCTCCGCCGCTGGGGGCAACTTGCCAAAGAATGTCGCCGGGAAAAAATGGCCATTACAAATCTGGAGGATAACCGGAAAACCGCTTTCAAAATTCCCATCTCTTATAATAAGAGTCGCCAATTTCGTAGGGTGGCTTTTGGGGCGGTATGGGCTTTGCTTCGGGGCCTCCGCTTTGGCCGGGTTAGGGTGGAGAATTGCGGCGGGAATGCTAACGCCCAAGATAGCAAAGGCGATCGTCTGGAAAATCTCCATTATGCGCAGTTGCGAAAAATAAGAGCCTATCCCCCCAGCAAATGACTCTTGAAGCCAACTGCTTGACAGTTCAAGGCCCAGGCTGATGCAAAGGGCCAAAAGGGCCATGCTTATAACTGCATTGAGTTTGTAGTTTGCCGAATTACCCTTCATAATGGTGATTAGATTTTGTTTTAACGGCGATGCTTTCGAGCGTCGCCCCTTTTTTTATGGGCTGGCACCGAGGACCTTTTTACTATCCCTTGCCAGCGCCTTTCCAAGGGGCTTACGCAGGACTTACGCAAATCGTCATAAAAACTCTATATACAGCGTCTGGTGCGCGGTCGCACCCTATATAGCAGTAAGCAATCAGCTATCAGCAGTCAGCTATCAGTACAAGCCTTGCCGTTACTAGCAAGGAGCGAGATTTGAACTGTCCGTTCCCTGAGTGCGTAGTGCTATATCACCTCGCGTAAGTCCTGTTCCCATTAGGATAACAAGTCAAAAAGCTTTTTGTCAATTAAATTTACGCAAATTGACTTAACCAAATCTATTTAGTGCTAAGATGGGGAGAAGAAAAAGCTGCTTTTCCTTGTACAGACTGACTTTGGGGGCGATTTCCCCCAAGGTCAGCCTCTCTGTAACTAGGCCCCTGGCTGCGTGGCGTGGCGCGAGGCTTTGCAAGGTATTGGCTCGGGCAGGAGAGACTATGCTTTAAATGCCGAACTCTTAGCAATTCTTAAAGAACCTGCGCTAAAGTCTAAGACTTCGCTATTTTTTAAGAGAAGCGGCTTTTGCCAGCAGGGCACAAAACCTTCATAAACTCCCGAAGGCAGAGTATCGTCAATAGGCGGAGAAAACCTAAATTTTCTTGGCATTCTCTGTTGAACCCAAAAAATTTGGTAGTTTATAAGGTAGATAGAATACAGGTGGAACCAATGCTCGAAGAAGGGAAGAAAGCAGTACCAAACATTGCTCAGTTGCGCGATAAGGCGGGACTGACCCAGCGCGAGCTATCCATTCTTGTCGGCGTAACGGAAAATACGATTCAGAATTGGGAGAGGGGCCGATCTATTGTCGAGCAAATTCTCAGGCTGATAAGATTGTGTAATGTATTGGACTGTAAGCTGGAGGACTTGATAATATATATACCAGATTCGGAAGAAAAGCAAAAAACCCCTTTGCCGCCTTCACTGCAGGAGGTTAGAAAATTACTGGGGACTGACCAGTCTCAAAGAAAGAAGATGACTCAACCCTCTCGAAAAACCGTTAGAATCAATGAATCTGCACATAAAGAGGATGGGGACGAAAAATGACCTATAGAAAAGATCAAAGGGGTGAAGAGGAAAAGGGGTTCCTCTTGTTGATAAGTTTCTTGGTGAATTTGTTTCGCCCTGATACTGAATCCGTAACCCCACAAGATAAAGAACTATGGGACGCTGTAGTAGCTGGAGAGACTCCGAGCTATATGATGCCTGGAACCTTGGAGAGAATAAGTGAGTCTTTACTGATTCTGGGTTGGAAGCATCAGGAGATCGATCTGGTTGTTTCTACAATTGGAGATGCCGTAGAAGAATGCGAGCCCTTTACAACTGAGGAACTGAGCGAAGTCATGGATCTGGGGCTTACTGAAGAAGAAGCCTACATCTGGAAGATGCGTGGCAGTGGCATTAGGATAATCAACAGGAACATCGACGACCTATACGACTTAGCTCGTATCCGCTTTAAAGAAACAGGTCTCTCCTTAGAAGAGCTGAAATTAGAGGCATTGGCGACAGACCCGCAATTAGCTGCAAGCCCAGAAAAAGTGCCGGCCTTGAGCAAATGGTTTAATGAGGCGATCGATAAGGTGGATCATGCAATTTCAGAGGCTGGCTGGTTACTGTACGACGAGGTTTTTGGCAACCTAAACTATGGGTATGGGTTGCGTTTCCTGCCAACAGATATTAAGACTGGACAACATACTGATAAGGTTGTAGTTCGCCGAGTCAAGACTATTAAACTGAAAAACGGAGCTAATAGTCACCTTATTTATCTCATAATTAATGTGATTCAGGATGCAGAGGATAATACAGTTTGGATTCTATTCCAACTGCGTTCTCAAGGGGAAGACTATATGCCAGAAGGGTTGGAACTGATCGTCGTTGACGATGCGGGAACACCTTTCGACAGAGTAAAGGCGGGGAAGGAGAGTAGGATGCTGCAACTAGACGACTGGCTTGGGGACGAGCCAAGGACAAAATTCAGCGTTTTAATCGTTTTTGGTGACGCAATTGTCACCGAAAGTTTCTGCATTTAATGGTTTCCGCTGGGAGCATTTCAATTTCGTATCTAGCCGCCTAACGCCTAAAGGCGCGGCTACACAAACAAAGCCCTCCGGGCTGTCCCGTTACAAAAGTGAAATGCTCCCTTTCCGCTCATAGGAAGCAAGGCTGTGACAAGAAATAATGACGAACTGGCCAGCGGTAGTTTCGCGATTTTAAATCCTTCGCGAAACTGCCCTTGTCGTGCCAGCAATACTAATAGATTCGCAAGCAACGTAGCAATTCTCTTCAAGATTCCTGGCAAGTAAAAGATACTGGCTATTTTTTTGTGCCCATACCGCTCCATACCGCTAATATAGCAACAAGCAAAAAAGCTCAGTATTTAGCCCAAACAAGCTTTAGTTAAATTTGCAGATATAAACCGGAAACGCTATTTTTCCGAAACAACTTGCGTCCGGTTCCTTCTATTTGACAAATTAAGATCCGGGGAAGTTCCTCTAGCCTTTTCTAGCCCAGCGCCAGCCCCAGCCCCAGCCCCAGCCGCCGCCCCAGCCCCAAAACCATGTTAAGTCTTCGGCAGAAATGCTGCTAGAAAAAGATTCTTCTGGACCTCGCTGCATCCTTAGATCGGCGTCCAGCTCTGGATAGCGCTCTATAGAGATAGTTGTGCTGGGTTCCAAAGGCTGGCGATTGTAGTCGAGGTCTAAGCGATCGCCCAATTCCAGCAGATTCGCCGGGACGACCGCAGCTCTTACTGGGCCAGTTATGGCCAAACACAAGAAAATCGTCCCAAAAATCCAAAAGCTAGTAGTATTCCGCCGTTTCACCAACATAACCATTCAAATAAAGGTCCCTTGCACCCTTATCCTGTTCTAGAGCTAGTGCGCCTCCTTTGGAGTGGGAGGCTAGGCTGACAATAGCCAAATTTCACTAACATCTTATATTTAACCAAACTTCTTTGGTTTTGTCAACTTTCTTGAAAGGACTTAACCAAAGAAGTTTGGTTCCCGGTTGGGCTAGGGGCCATAAGCTTGCTGGATGGGGAGTGCGATCGCATAGATGTCTGGGGCGAAGCATTCCATTTTTAAAATTTGTGTTATTAGCAAGACTTGTCTCGGGAATGCTGTCGCCCCTACAGGACCGATATTCGCTTTTCTCTCAAAAACCCCTAATGTATAGCACTACGCACTCAAGGAACGGACAATTCAAATCTCGCTCCTTGCTAGTAACGGCAAGGGTTGTGCTAAAAGCATGTCCCGAGGCTAAGTCTAGGCGTAGGCGTAGCCTGCCCTCTGGGGCATAGCCTGCCCTCCGGGGCATAGGGCTGACTGCTGACAGCTGACTGCTTACTGCTATAAAAAAGGCTTACTGCTATTCTGGAATCAGAAAAAAACCGGGCTCCTTGGGGAACCCGGGTAATCTCGGTTAGGTTAGGGCCGTTAGCGCAACTGCAGGGCTCCTAGGGCGAGCAAGCTTTGAACGCCTTCTTGGCATTGCCGGAGGCTCAAGCGGCATTCCCGCATCATCTCGGTATAAGTCCGGCCAGAGCGGCAGCTAACGAGCCAGCCGAGTATGAAGGTCTCAGCCCGGGTAAAGCTACGATCGCCAACGGAGCGTTCGTACTCGGGGTTGATGACCAGGCGATCGAGAAAACTAGAATTTGTCATATTCGATATTCAGGTTTCGCTAACAGGGGGGCTTAATGCCCCTTTTTCTTGTCTTGTTACCACTATAACACTATTTTTTAACTTGTCAACTCTTTTTTACAAAAAAATGTATATTGTTTGATCGACCATTTGCAGTCGTAGATTTGAGATAGTTGGGAATGCGATCGCAGATTTGGGATAGTTGGGAATGCGATCGCTCTTTTGTTGGGAGCTGAGCTGACTGCTTTAACCAAAAAACCTTCGCCTGCATTCAGACGAAGGTTTTTGAAACGAGATTACTATTTTTAAGCCGTCATATCTTCGGCTTTATTGGCGCTATCTTTCTAACTAGACTGCTTGCCGGAGGCCAAAACCCGATCGAAAGCTTCCAAGGAAGCCACAGTTACCGCCCGCCTTAGCAGTTGTTCTAGCCATGCAGCATCCTCTATTCCATTCAGATTTGCCATCACATTATCTGGGACTGTTGAGAATCGCACCTCCAAAACATTGCGAATAGCGTTGCGAGATGTTTGCAGAGTACCCTGCTGTATTCCGTCTCGCTCGAAGCTGGTAATAAACGGCATCTTTTTCTCATCCTCTAAACGCTTGACTTCTATCTTAAACTGCTGCTGAATTTCTTGGGGCAACGCCATCATCCATTCAATAAACCGAAACAGATTCCGAATTTGCTCTCGGTCGTACCCCCGCTCGAATAGCAAGCGAACCAAACGCAATTTCCATTCCTTACGCTCCAGGTTATTGGCCAAAGTCGCCATTGACTTCAAGTGGGCCATTATGACAATGGCAAAAGGATTGTCGCTTTTTTCTAGGGTACTCCACTGGTAGTCCAGCAGCTTGACTACCGGAAAATTCATCTCGCGCTTGAACCCAAGGCGGCGATACTTGTATTGGTTCGGTAGCCAGGTTGTGCTATCGTCTGCCAAAACTGCCAAGCTAATGACCTCCAAATCGTATCGGTCGAACAAGCGACTGTTATATATAAACATCCGCTTGGCAAAATCCGCTTGATATTGTCCCTGAACTTCTACATGAATTAGTAGTAAACTCTCAGTTCCATTCAGAAGCCAGACCTTGACTAATTTACCTGCCAGCCGTCGCCCGGTCTGAGCGTCGGCAATAAGCTCTTGCAATTCCGAGTCTAGAGTTTCATAGCCTCTTGACCAGTCTATCTGCTTATGAAACTTGCGAAAGCAGAAAAACATGAATAGCTCGAAATAGTAGGTCAATGCCTCTTTCCAGGCACTATCGTAATCTGATGCTAATCTTTTTGTCATTGTCAGGCTGACTTTTATTATCTTTTATAATTATAACTTATAAGCCACAAAAATATATTAGTTACTTTGAGGAAATCGGTAGTTTCATTAATTTAATATTTACTCTAAATTTGCTTGGTTAATGTTAATGCCTAAGTCTTTTTGATAATTGCTCTTGCCTGCGGCATGGTTTAAATTAATAAAAGGTTGGCGATCGGTAATGGCAAGCTTAGCCAATTGTGCGAATGGCGTGAATCGTCGAGAAACAATAGAATGAAAAACAGGACTTACGCTTGCCTATCCATATCTATCTAGTATTTGTAGGGGCAATCCCCCCGTGGTTGCCCCGATTCATAAAGGCTATGCGTAAGTCCTGTAAAATAAAGAAAAATAAGATAGGAGAAGATCGTGGTACGAGTAGTAATTCCTCCTGACTGTTTCTGCGAGCCAGAGCCAAACAACTCCCAAACAAACTCTGGGACTAATAATGGGACTAATAGTGGGACTAATGGGACTAATGGGACGAACAATACTGGAGGGGGCACTAGCAGCACGTTTCGCGACTTAAGCGACGATCCGCTAGATCCCGATGATGAAGATCTCGCCCCGGGCAGCCTGACTGGTTTTCCTGGCGGTCTCCGGGCTCTGGCTGGTGACGATACGGTAAACGGCTCCACCGCCGATGAATTGATTAACGGCAATAGAGGCCAGGATTCTTTGCTGGGTGCTGAAGGGCAGGACACTCTGCGAGGAGGTAGAGACAGCGATCGCGTTTTCGGAGAAAATGGCAACGATGTTGTCAACGGCAACAAAGACAACGATATTGTTTTAGGAGGTGATGGCAACGATATCGTGCGGGGCGGTCAAGGTAACGACCTAATTGTAGGGGGCGAGGATGACGATACTTTAATCGGCGATTTCGGTCTGGATATGCTCGTCGGCGGCGAAGATGACGACTTGTTTGTCCTGAGAACCGGGGCTTCTGGCAGCGACTCCCTAGGAGCCGATTTGATACTCGATTTTAATGCGAGTGACGACGATATAGGACTGACTGAGGGAGTAACCTTTAACAATTTAGAATTTCAAGAAGTATCCTTAGACCTGACAAGTCAGTTGACCGTTTTGGCGATTTTTGGCAACGCAGATATCGCGACTCTCAGCGGCATCAATACCGCAGCCCTAGATCCAGATGGAGATGGAACTGTTCGAGGGACATTAATACAAATAGACCCGGATGACGAAATTCAGGGTAGAGGGAATTACTTGGGTTTTGTAGTCAATGCTACAGAAAGTGACTTAAGCCGGCAGCGGTTTGTGGAAGCAGTTCCCGATTCCGTTCTGGGACAAGGATAAGACTGTGGGGAGGGTGGGGAGGTTGGGGAGGGTGGGGACTGTGGGGAAAGATGCTTACCTCGGGGTATGTTTTTTAGATTCGATCGGGACTTATATCAAATCCGGTTAAACAGTCACAGTTTGTAGGGGAAATCCCCCCGCGATTCTCAGGGGCGGAGACGCTTCGCGATCGCCCCGGCCGCCCCAGACCAACCGGGGCGGGCACGGGGGCACCGCCCCTACGCTATTTATGTGTAATTAACCGGATTTGATATTACGCATTGCCCCCCTGTATCTTGTAGGGGCGATTTCGCGAAATCGCCCCTACATTTAGGTCTGAACAAGACAATTTGCGTAAGTCCTATTTGATGTTTTTTGACCACGACCAACCCTCGAAATAAGGCGTAGGGGCGATAGCATTCCCTAGATATCCTTTGCTATAAAATAAACTTATAACCTGGAATGCTTAGCCCCATAAATTTATGCCCCTCGCTGGCAACTCCAAAAAGGGTCTCCCCAAGGAAGAATTGGAGCAGGATATCGCTTATGCCCGTGGTGAGTAATATAGCACTACCGATTAAGATTAAGTTATGTAGGTTGGGTTGAGGAACGAAACCCAACAAAACGAGCGCTTCATTGTTGGGTTTCGTTCCTCAACCCAACCTACTGGTTGCTGACCGCTGACTGCTGACCGCTGACCGCCTACTGCTAAGAAAGACGGCGAAAGCGTACCTGAAGACCGTCGCGGGGATGCGGAGTTGGCACCGCAACCAAATCCAGATTTTGCTCGGGCAGCAGTTCCCATTGATAATCGCGCAGGAGCATAGCGGCGAAAATCTTCATTTCTAGCTTGGCAAACTCTTTGCCCAGACATTCTCGCAAGCCGCCGCCGAAGGGGATATAGCCAAATCGTTTTTGTTTGTCTTCGGCTCGGTCTGGGGCGAAGCGGTCTGGATCGAACTGCTCGGGTTCGCGATAGATGCTGGAATCCCGACAGCTTTTGCCTATTTGGTAGAGGACAGACCAGCCTTTGGGAATTAAATAGCCATTAAATTCGCAGTCTTGAATTGTTTCTCGAAAGCCGCCGCCTACCGGAGGAATGAAGCGCAAAACTTCCTTAAGCACTTGTTCGAGATATGTCATCTCCTTGAGCTGTTCGAGGGTAAGCGGTTCCGAGGCAGAAAATTGCTCCTGTTCGGCGCGGGCTCGGGCAAGGACTTCGGGATGCTGCGCCATTAAGAGACAAAAAGAAGCTACCGCCGAAGTCAAAGTTTCGTGGCCGGCAAACAGCAGCAGCAAAATTTGGTCTTTTAGTTCGTCTAGCGACAAGCCGTTGCCTTCTTCGTCCCGAGCTTGCAATAGCAATCCCAAGGCATCGTTACCCGGGTTTTGTTCTTGCTGTCGCCGCCGGACAATCTCTTCGAGCCGAGCGAGCAATCCTTCGCGACCGCGCAGGGCTTTGCCAAATTTTGTCCAAGGTAAGGATAGGGGAATTGTAAATAAACCTTCGGAAAAGTCTTGAAATAATTTGCCTACAGCGGTTTCAGAACCGCCATCAGTACCAACGAATAAGGTACTGGCAATGTCAAAAGTATAATTCCGCAGTTCTGGATACCAGGTTAAAGTGCCGATGCGTTCCCATTTTTGTAGATAGCTGGCAGTAATGCTTGCCATTGCGGGAATATAACTGACTAGGGCTCGGGGTTGGAATGCTTGATAGAGGAGCTTGCGGCGCTGCTGGTGGAAGCTTCCCGTTTGCACGGCCAGAGAGGCTGGCCCGAGGAGTGCCTTGGTGCTGTGGGGCCAGGTTGCGACAAAATATTTGTTTTCGTTCGCGAATAGAAAGCTATTGGCTTCTGCACCGAGGACAAAGGCGGTGGGGTTGCCAAAAATGTGGGTTTTGAAAACCGAGCCGTATTTTTCTTGTCGCTTGTCGGCGAAATTGCGATCGCCTAAAAAAGCAATTGTCTCGCCGATAAGGGGCAAACCAAAATTGCCTGGGGGTAAGGGGAGTTGGGCTTGTTTGCTGGCGATCGCCATAGAATCTGCTTCCAAATAAACCATCTTTAGCTGAAAGCTGTCAGCTATCAGCTTTCAGCTTGTATATATAGTAAGCCGATCGGCTTTCAGCAGTCAGCTTTCAGCAGTCAGCTTTCAGCTTGTATAGCAGATCCCGCTCCCCCTTAAAAGTCGATAGCGGTCAGCTTTCAGCTTTCAGCTTGTATATGCCCGATCGCTCCCCCTCAAAAGCTGACCGCTGACCGCTGGCCGCTGACCGCTGACCGCTGACCGCTGACCGCTCAAAAGCTGACCGCTCAAAAGCTGACCGCTCAAAAGCTGACCGCTGACCGCTGACCGCTGACCGCTGACCGCTGACTGCTTACTACAATTCCGGCGGCAAGTCCAAAGAAATCTGGCCTAACAAGCCCGTGCGAAAATCATTCAACAGCACTCGGGCAGCGCGCTCCATATCGCCTCGATATCGCAACTCGGCCAGTTCGTATATGTATTCTTCCCCGGTTATCGGCGTCGGATCTAATTTATAGCGAGGCTGCAAAGACTCAGCCGATGCCAAACTTCCGAGCAAATCGACCAACCCAGCAGCTACTCGCTGATTGTCGTAACCGGCATCGCCGATATCGTCGCAGATTGCCAACTTAAGAGCTGCTGTTTGGTCTTCTAACTTACTGGGAATCACCCCCGGAGCATCCAAAAGTTCTAATTCCTTAGAAATGCGCGTCCATCGCAAGCGGCGGGTAACTCCGGGGCGACGGGCGCTTTCGACGACGCGACGGCCCAGGAGGCGGTTGATTAAAGCAGACTTGCCGACATTGGGAAAACCTATAGCTACAGCACGGACGGGTCGGGGAAGCATACCCCGCGAAGCTCGCCTTTCGTTGACCTGTATCCCCGCCGCCTTAGCCGCCTTAGCCACTGCCTTGACTCCGGTCCCATCCTTGGCATTGGTGAAATAGGGAGTTTCCCCCTGCTCTTTAAACCAAGCTATCCATCGATCGCGCATTTTTGGCGAAATCATATCCACCCGATTGATGGTTAAAACTCGCTGTTTGCTCCCCACCCATTGAGGAACTTGGGGGTGATGGCTGACCAGGGGAATGCGGGCGTCCAGGACCTCCAGCACCACATCTACCAGTTTTAGTTGTTCCTTCAGTTCTCGCTCGGCCTTGGCAATATGGCCGGGATACCATTGAATGGTCATTTTTTGAATATGGGGAATTGGGCATTGGGCATGTTCGCATTGGGCATTGGGCAAGAGAGAATGGGGAAGAATGGAGGAGGGGTGGGAAGGACTAGAAGTGAAAGTTCTCCCCGCTCTCCCCACACTCCCCACTCCCCACACTCCTCAATCTCTCCCCAGAGGGGGTCGGCAATCGGCGGGTATGTTTTTTATATTTGGCATTTTTGAGGGGTACCCTTGAGAGCGTAGGGGCGACAGCATTCCCGAGACAGACTTTGTTCTTTAAAAAAAATTATTGTATTGGAATGCTTCGCCCCAGATATTTATGCCCAAGGCCGGCAACTCCAAAAAGGGGAATTATAAAAAACATACCCTTGAAAGGAGGGGGTCGGGGGGCATTGGGCATTGGACCCAATTCCCAATGCCCAATTTTATCCTGAGCCCGGTCGTTGCTGGCCCAATGCCCAATGCCCAATGCCCAATGCCCAATGCCCGTTTTGCCCGTTTTGCCTAGGGCAAAATCAACACCGGGCAGGGGGACAGGTTAATCACTCTATTGGTAACGCTATCCACGGCCCCCTCTTCAGTCATGCCCATGCCTCGGCAGCCCATGACTATTAGATCGGCGGCGATTTCGTCAGCAACATCGCAGATTACAAACGGAGGTTGCCCTTCGCGCTCCATAGTTTCCGCTTCGATACCTTGCTGACTAAGGGCCTGTTTAGCTACCTCAAGCAGTTCGGCCACGGCCTCTGGGGACATCATGGCTTCTCCAGGTGGTGAATCTTGGCCCTCTGCCGGCTTTACTACTACAGAGAGCAGAATCAAGCGAGAGCCGAAGGTCTTGACGAGTTCGACTACCTTCTGGGCAGCCTCTTGGGATTCTCGGCTGCGATCGATAGGAAATAAAACAGTATTAAACATAGCACCTCCTCTGCGGGACACACACTCAGATAAAATGTTTGCAGCGAACAGCAAGCTGGGTTTTCCCATTTTGTTGTTCGGGCGCAGTATCGCATTTTAACCGTGCGGCTGCGCGGGATTTGACGCGGGATTAATCGGTATTAGATCCCAAAAAACGAGAAAATAGAGCAAAAAACGCGATCGGGAGGTATTTTTCGTGCCAAAGAAAACTGTAGCAAATTTGTCGGCCTCAGATGTCTCTGGGAAGACGGTCCTAGTGCGAGCGGATTTTAACGTCCCTCTCGATGCAGGCAACATCACCGATGATACCCGCATCCGGGCGGCTTTGCCGACTATTCAGGATTTAACGGGCAAAGGGGCCAAGGTCGTACTCACCAGCCACTTCGGCCGTCCCAAGGGCAAGGTAAACGAAGATATGCGCCTGACCCCAGTGGCCAAGCGCCTTTCAGAATTGCTGGAGCAAGAGGTGATAAAGTGCGACGACTGCATTGGCGCGGATGTCACTTCTAAGGTAGGAGCGATGCAAAATGGCCAAGTGGCCTTGCTGGAAAATGTCCGTTTTTATCCGGGGGAGGAGAAAAATGACCCCGAATTTGCCAAGCAACTGGCTTCGGTGGCGGATTTGTATGTAAATGATGCCTTTGGTACGGCTCACCGGGCCCATGCTTCTACGGAAGGGGTGACTAAATATCTGAGTCCTTCGGTGGCCGGGTTCTTAATTGAGAAGGAACTCCAATATCTGCAAGCGGCGATTGAAAGTCCGCAGCGGCCTTTGGCAGCGATTATTGGCGGCTCTAAGGTTTCGAGCAAGATTGGCGTTATCGAAACTTTGCTGGAAAAATGCGACAAGCTCTTCCTGGGCGGGGGGATGATTTTCACTTTCCTGAAGGCTCGGGGTATCAGCGTGGGTAAGTCTCTGGTAGAAGATGACAAGCTGGAATTGGCGAAGTCTTTGGAAGCGAAGGCTAAGGAGCGCAATGTGGATCTGCTGCTGCCTACGGATGTAGTTGTTGCGGATAATTTTGCAGCAGATGCCAATGCCCAAACTGTAAGCGTCGAGGCTATTCCCGATGGCTGGATGGGCTTGGATATTGGTCCTGAGTCGGTGAAGGCGTTCCAAGCGGCTTTGGCAGATTGCAAGACGGTCATCTGGAATGGACCGATGGGCGTGTTTGAGTTCGATAAGTTTGCGGAAGGAACTGAGGCGATCGCCCGCACCCTAGCAGAACTGACTCCCAAAGGAGCTTCGACTATTATCGGCGGCGGCGACTCGGTGGCTGCTGTGGAAAAAGTCGGTTTGGCCGACAAAATGAGCCATATCTCTACTGGCGGCGGCGCAAGTCTGGAACTCCTGGAAGGTAAAGAACTTCCCGGGATTGCCGCTCTAGACGAAGCCTAGGTTTGAGCTAGAGAGCGATCGATTGCCGATCGCTCTGGGCGAAGCATTCCACGCTCTAGACGAAGCCTAGGTTTGAGCTAGAGAGCGATCGATTGCCGATCGCTCTGGGCGAAGCATTCCACGATGATAATTTTTTCTTATAGCACAGGTTATCTAGGGAATGCTGTCGCCCCTACATTAGGGTGTGGGGTGTGGGGTGTCGGGTGTCGGGTGTGGGGTTTGGGGTTTGGGGTTTGGGGTTTGGGGTTTGGGGAAATTTACTGCTGAGAGCTGAAAGCTTAGAGTTGACCGCTGACAGCTACAAGCTTATGGCTATGATTTTTGTAATGAGGCGATCGCTTCAATAATTTGATTGGGACGGTCGATTAAAAAGTCCGGCTGGTGTTGGGCTAATACTTTTCTAGAGTTAAACCCCCAACTGACTGCGATCGCTATAACCGGAATTTTTTTAGCTGCCTCGATATCTCGGGTTTCATCCCCTACATAGATCGTTTCTTCCGCCTTTAGTTTGCGAGCCATTAATACTTTCTTAATAACGGTTGTTTTACCAAATAAAGTAGCACCAGAATAAATAAAGTCAAATAATTCAGACCAACCATGTTTATTGATAAAGCCCATGACATTTTCGGTTGAATTTGAGGTGACGATACCTAGTTGATAGCCTAGTTCTTTGAGATTCTTGAGAATTAGAAAAATACCTGGGGTAGCAGGGCTGAGAGATTGAATTTGATTATTTAATTCTGCTTTAACTGCATGCAGCAAAAAAGGTATTTTAATCGGGGGTATGCCAGAGTTTTTAATGATTTGCCAAGAGCTTAAGCTTCTAAGCCGTTCGACATCCTCTTGGCTAGATTTTTGATAGCCAAACTCTCCAGCTAACTGATTTGTGATTCTAACGATTGCATCTAGGGTGTCAGCTAAAGTGCCATCAAAGTCAAAAATGATTGTCTTTACGGTCATATTTCTATTTATGCTATCTTTACAAGGATTAAAAACATTGGCTAACTAATCCAGACTAGCATGGGTATTGGCTTTGAGGAATGTTTGAGGAATTCTGAATGCGATAGTCAAACGAGATAGACTGGACTTACGCAAATTGAAGGATTTAATATCAAATCCGCTTCCGCTGTTCCATAAATCCCGTAGGGGCAATCCCAAGAGCGCACCGTCAGGTCAGCGAAGCTATCGCCCCGGTTGGTATGGCGGTTGGTATGGGGCGCTCCCGGGGCGCTCCCGGGGGCACCGCCCCTACAGATACTGTGACTGTTTAACCGGATTTGATATAATTATGTATATAGCGCTCTCTTGCGCGGAGCGGCACCCTACAAATAGTATCTCTGCGTAAGTCATCATAGAATAACCGATACTATTATAACAGACAACTAATAAGCGATTTTTGATAAAAAAAGCGATCGCCAGGATTTTTGTCGATACACAAATAACTACGCAGGAAATATGATGGGAAAACTACATGGTTCGACCCATAACTCCCCACAGTCCCCACAGTCCCCACAGTCCCCACAGTCCACAGCCCCCACAGTCCACAGCCTTTTTCAGTAAAACCTACCTGTCTGGCGATCGCAAAGGAAGAGTTGCTATAAATTTTGTGCCCATCCCCACTTGGCTATCTACTGTTATATTGCCCCCGTGTAACTCTACAAAAATTTTGACAATAGCCAGACCCAAACCGGTGCCGGGTATCTTGCCTACATTGCTGGCGCGATGGAAAGTCTGAAATAGTTTTTCTAAATCTTGCTGGGGAATGCCAATGCCACGATCGCGCACTTCAAATTTAGCGGAGCCATCCTGACAAGTAAGGGTAAAATCTACTCCGCCGCCGTCGGGGGAATACTTGAGAGCATTAGAGAGCAAATTGGTCAGGATATGCCGCAGGAGCTTCTCATCCATACAAACCTCGGTGCAGTCGCAGCTAGCCACAAAGAAAATGCGCTCGTTAGGGCGATCGCTAGATGGCAACTCATTTATTAAGCTGCGGCAGAATTGAAGTAAGTCTAGGGGAGCGGGTTCAAAAGATATTCGATCGGATTCGGTTCGCCCCAGGGTTAAAATATCTTCCAGCAAGCCATTCATCCTTTTTACCGCATCTTGAATCCTATGCAGATGCTTGCGTTTTTTTTCTTCCGGCCATTTCTCGCTATAATGTTCTAGCAATTCGCTGGAGCCTAAAATACTGGCTAGTGGATTGCGAAACTCATGGGAAGTAATAGACATATAGCGATTTTTAAGTTCGCTTAGCTCTTCGGCCTTCTTCCTCATGTTCTCGGATAATATCAGCTCTTCTCGTTCCTTCTTTTGTTCTTCGTGTTTGCCCAGAGCTATCTCTATTGCTGCTTGTAGTTCTTTCTTTTTAAAAGGTTTGATAATATAACCAAACGAGCCGCTCGACTTGGCACGATCTAAGGTACTGATATCGGCATTAGCTGTCAAATAGATAACGGGAATCTCGCAATCGTTCCAGATTTTTGCTGCGGCTTCGATTCCATCTATTTCTCCTTGTAACATGATATCCATCAGGATTAGTTCTGGATTGGCCGAAGTTGCAGCGTCAATAGCCTCTTCGCCGGAGGCAACAACCGCCGCAATCTCATAGCCTAGCTTCTTTAACTGGCCAGACAGGCTTTTGGCTACTATTAATTCATCTTCAACAATCATTATTTTGGTGCCTTCCATATAATTACCTCTTCTGGCGATGTTTAACTTGGGCAAGAGTTAGCTCAAATTTTGTTCCCTGACTGCGATCCAGTTTTATTGTACCGCGCAACTGTTCGGTTAAAGTACAGACCAGTTGCAATCCTAATGAGGACTCGACTTTCTGAAAGTCTAAGTTAGCAGGGAAGCCAATACCAGTATCGCTGACAATCAAAGTAAATTGCTCGTTGGTCTGGAGATAAATTTCCACGACCACTTCTCCCGGTCCCCCTTGAGGAAAGCCATGCTTCAAAGCATTGGAGACCAATTCGTTGATAATTAAGCCGCAAGGAATAGCCGTATCCAGATTTAAGGAGAATTTTTCGATTTTGAGAACAGATTTTACCTCTCGTCCTTGGAGGCCAAAGGAAAGAAATAAATTATCTACTAAGTTTTCTATATAATCTGCAAAATCAATCTGAGCCAAATCCTGAGATTGATATAACTGTTCGTGGATGAGAGCCATTGATTGGATGCGATGCTGGCTGTCCTCGAACATATCGAGCGTCTGCGGATCTTCCACATATTGAGATTGCAAGTCGAGCATACTAGAAATAACCTGCAAGTTATTTTTGACGCGATGGTGGATTTCTTTGAGTAAAACTTCTTTTTCTTTGAGGGAAGCTTGGATTCGCTCTTCGGCTTGCTTGCGATCGCTAATATCTTCCACTGCTCCAATAAAATAGTCAGGCTCTCCCGATGGTTTGCGCGCCATAGAAACGGTCAGATTAGCCCATAGTATTTGGCCGTCTTTACAGATATAGCGCTTCTCCATCGAGAAAGTTTTAATTTTGCCTGCTAGAACTTGCCGGACATATTCCAAGTCGGACTCCAGATCCAGTGGGTGGGTAATTTCCATAAATGTCATGGTCAGCAATTCCGCTTGACTGTAACCGACCATATCGCAAAACCGCTGATTAATTTTGACCAATCGCCCATCCAGATCGCCTAGGACAATCCCGACTGCAGCTTGCTCGAAGGTAGCTCGGAAGCGTTCTTCGCTAGCTCGCAGGTCAAACTCAATTTTTTGGCGCTCGATCGCCGTGGCCAAAACATTAGCAGCACTGCGGATAAAATGAATATCATCTTGAGTAAAGTCCCGCTTTTGGCTGCTATAAGCTCCCAAAATACCAAAGCAAGCATTTTTTCCTTCAATGGCAATGCTCAAACCGCTAACCCCCGCCTTCTTATATAGCAGCCGCTCTAAAGAGAGCAGGTTTTCAGGCAGTTCTGCGGCAGAAATCGGCTCTCGGTTTAGCAGGGTAAACCAAGGCGGAGAGTTGCTAGCGATCGCCAAAGTTAACAAGTTTTTCTCGTCGATGGGAACTTCTAAAATTTTCCCATACTCCACCTTCAACCCCCGAGCTACCTGAATTGAAAGCAGATTAACTAAAGTATCTAAATCCGTACCCGATAGAGCCAGTTGACCCAATTCAGCTATAATTGCCTGCTGGAGCGCCCGGGTTTCCATTTCCGTTTCTATTTGCTGGCGTTCTAGAATTTCAAATCGCAGTTGTTCGTTAGTCTGCTTGATTTGAGCCGTGCGCTGTTCGACTATTGTTTCCAGCTCTTGATTGAGATTTTTTAAAGCTTCTTCAGCTTCCTTGCGAAGAGTGATATCCTCCGCACTGCCAACAAGTCGGTAAATTTGGCCTTCGCTATTGCGAACTGGGAAGGTGCGAGTCAAAATCCAGCGGAGTTCGCCGTCCGGTCTGATAATGCGATACTCTAGGTCGAAAGACTCTCCTCGACGCTGTCTGGGCAAGGCCGCTGCAACGGGGGAGCGATCGTCTGGATGGATGGCCTCCATCCAGACGAGAGGATTTTGATAAATTCTCTCGCTTGGCATACCCCACATAATCTCAAAGGCCGGACTAATATAGATAACTGCTCCAGATTCGACGTCTTCGATAAAAAATACTTCCCGAATATGTTCGGCTAGCTGACGGAATTTGGTTTCGCTTTCTCGCAGAGCTGCTTCTGTCTTTTTGCTCTCGGTAATATCGCGAGCTACTGCATACATGAGGTTATTGCCATAAGGAATAGCGGTCCAAGCAAACCAGCGATAAGACCCGTCTTTACACCTGTAGCGATTCTCAAAACTATGTAGTTGATAACCTAAAGATAGATATCTGATTTTTCCTTTAGTTATTTCTAAATCTTCTGGATGAATAAACTCCAAAAACGGGCGGGAAAGTAGTTCTTTTTGCGAGTAGCCCAGTATGGCTTCAAACTGGGGGTTAATTCGCTTGAAGTAACCGTCATTTCCGGCGATGCAGAACAAATCTAAGGATAGATGGAAAAAGCGGTTTAACTCCTCCTCGGTATAGAAACGCTCCGCTGCTGTGGCAATGGTATTGGCAATTGCCTGGAGAAAATTAACGTCGTCCTCGCTAAAAGTTCTGGTTTGGGTGCTATGGGCGCTCAAAACCCCAAACTGATGTTCTTTCCCGGGAATAATAACGCTCATGCCGCTTTTGATACCGCGATCGTGCAGCAGGGGCGATCCGCTGAATCGCGTTTCTATGGCTAGGTCGCTGACGATAATGGGCTTGGACTCCAGCAGGGCATAGCCCGCCTGGGATTTGCGGCCGGTACTGACTTTTATTTGTTTGGCTACCTCTGTTTCCAAGCCAAATCCGGCTCTTAGGGACAGCGCTGCTTGATTGGGAAGCAGCTCAAAAACTGTAGAATGTTTTACTTCTAGAGTCTGGCAAACCAAGGCCACCGCTTCCTCTATCAGCCCATCGAGATCTTCCCGAGCCAGGGCTTGCCGACCAAGCAAGGCCACCGCTTCCTGCTGGCGAGCGCGGATTTTCAGTTGGGCTTCAGCTATTTGGCGTTCCTTTAGTTCCGCTTGGACTTGCTCGAACAGAGTGGATTGTTGAATGGCTATAGCCAAGTGAGTCGCTAATTCCTGTAGCAGGTCTATTTCTTCACTGTGCCATTGTCTGGCAGTCCCGCATTGATGGGCGCTCAGCAAGCCCCATAACCGATTTTCCATTCTAGAAGTTGAGTCGGCGTCCGAAGCCTCTGCCTCAGAAGTAGTTTGGATAATCGGCACCAATAATTTAGACCGAATCTGCAATCCTTTTAATAGCTCTATATGGCAGGGAGCCATATCGCTGTTATAAATGTCATCTACCGCTCTGATGCGACCTTTGGTGTAGGGTTCGACCCAGTTCGGTGCAAAACAAGGGTCTTCAATCGCTTTTCCCAAGTAGGAGTTCCAACCAGAAGCAACGGATTCTGCTACTACTGTACCGTTCCAGTCTGGGTGGAACTGATAAACGATCGCGCGATCGCACTGGAGTAGCTGTCGTACTTCTTTGACTGTAGTTTTGAGAATATCTTCTAGATTCAGAGATTGTCTGATGCGCTTAGATATTTTGCTTAATATCTTCTCGCGGCTGGCCTGTTGCTCTATTGTTGCCGTCCGTTCCCGAACTTTGTTTTCCAGTTCCAGGCGCTGTTGTTGTAGTCGCTCGACCTTTTCCGCCTCCAGTTGGCAAACTTCTTGCTGCAATCCTTTGATTACTTCATACATCTCTAAAGGATCTAGTGCCCGCAGGATGCTCATCTGAGTAAGAATTCCTAGCATCTCTCCGCGATCGCCGCAGACAACTATGTGCCTGACTCTTTGCCGTTCCATTTCTTGACGAGCGGCCTGCAAAGAACTTTCAGGACTCAAGCAAAACAGCGGCGCGCTCATGGCCGCCCGAGCTGATAAGCTGTTAAAGTCTAGCTCTAAAGCTTGAAACTGGAGAATATCTCGCTCCGTTACAATCCCGACTGGAATGATTTGGGAACTGTGGCAAGGGGAGGATAAATTTTTTCCCGAACTGTCTCCATCGGATACTGCTAGCTGCTTGGGGTCAATCCTTTCTTCGGCGATAACTTCTTCGGGGGTGCGGTCAAAAGTAGTTGCAGAGGATCCCCCCCAAACCCCCCCCCTTCGACGTAGCCTGTCCTGAGCTACGTCGTTGGCGAAGCCTGCGCGAAGCGCATAGGGCTCAGGACATGCTTGCAAAAGGGGGGGTTTGGGGGGATCGTCCGACTGGGGTATCCCATGAAGATCGACGGGTTTTGACCACACTCTTTCTTCGGCGATGACTACACAACTAACCCGATGGCCGGCCATAAGCTTGGCCACATCGAGCATCAATGTCCCAGGGGGAGCATAGACGACCTCCTTTTTCATGACCTCGCCTATGGTTCGCAACCGAAGTAGGTCAGAGGGTTGCAGGATTTTTCGCAGTCTATCTGCAGTCACTATTCCGGCCAAGGAGCCATCTTCTTTTAACAGGGGCAAGTGACGAATCCGATGCTCCCTAAATAAGTCCAGGATGCTAAAAATATCCCTAATTGCCGATTCTTTGAGGGTAATTACCCCTGTGGTTATTACCTCCCCCACTGTTATCTCGCCTAAGTTGGTTGCCTCAGCAGCCAAGCGGACTAAATCGGCCTCGGTTAACAAGCCTAGAAGCTCCGTCCCGGCTGCAACTAAAACGCAACTGCCTCGCGCCTCGGTAGCAAAGAGCGAGTCTGATAATGGTTCCAAGCGAGGCAGCAGACAACTGCTCCTATGCCCGCTCATCATAGCGATCGCTTCTACTAGAGGAGTCTCGGGAATGAGGGTGAGAGGATCGCGATCGATGGCTGACTCTAGAGGAAAATAAGAGTTGCGCGAATTTTTAGCTGGCATAGCTGGGGAGAATCATGTAGTGAAGCGACTGCTGACAGCAAGTAGGGATTCCCAGACCCAGACCCAGACAAATAATTATCCACCGGATGCGCTATGCCCGACTCCCTGCACAAAATCGCTTCCATACAAATCCAAATTTCGACATCTACTTATAATTATTCTCTTTTATCTCATGGACTTCATCAGCCATTTGGCTTAAATTTAGCGAGAACTAGCTGGCGAATCTTTAGTATATTTAGGGATTTAGCTTTTTTTACTCTATGTAAAATTATCGATCGCTGTCTGCTGGCACAACCAATTGTTCGATAGATCGGCAATTATGCTTAAAGCGATGATAACGATATGGTAACATGAGATAGAGCGATCGCGATCGATCGTGCGGCTTTGCAAGAATAAGGTAAGCTAAAAGCTCGCAGGCCAATTGGCGCGATCGCGCAGACCTTCGCGGCGTTTTGCGATCGCGGGTGCAGTTTATTTTGCGATCGCGGGTGCAGAGCCCAAGAGTTTGGGGTAAGCTAATTGCTCTTAGGGATTTCCCAATCAATATTTCTCCCTAGTAGCCCGTCAAGGTAGTTTTGAATAGTTGAGCAATTTTTTCCGATGCCCAATGCCCAGTGCCACCCAAACCAAGGGCCCCCTACCAAGAGGGGGAGGTTGCCCAATGCCCTTTTGCCCAATGCTCAATTATTTCTTGACAGACTACTAGCTTTCCTGTAAGACAGGGGGGACAGTTTGGGCCTGCGACTTTTCCGAAGCCTGTCCTGCGACTTAGGTAATTTATTTCGGGAGCATCCCTTGATACAAAGGACTTATGCTTGCTTGTCGGACAGAAGGCTATATGTAGATAGAGCTTACGCATTATCTCTATATTGGGTGCTAGACCGGGGGCAACTCCGGGGGCACTGCCCCTACAGATTGTGTAAGTGCGTAAGTCCTATGTAGATTAGGGGTAGCATAGCAGATTACATACATCTATGCGTAAGTCCTGGCTCCCTTGCAGGCTAAGAGCTAGAACAGCTAAAAACTAATTGCTGCCCACTTTGACAACAGGAGGAAAGGACAATAATCTCAGCATTCTGGCAGGCAAAAATATGGGGGTTGCTACATATTAGGACCCTAGAGGCTTTGAGCGACCAAAGCGACGAAGGTAACAGGCGCAGGGAAGAAGGCTTCTGGTCGATACTATCGACTATGAAAAGCTGGCAGTCTCCAAAGGAATCGAGGAAAAAGATTCTGCAACATATCGCGATCGCCGATTTATTAGCCTGGGGAAGCGATCGCGCCGCCTTAAGCACCCTGTCCCCTAGCATTAGCTACGGGCCAAATAGCGAACCAGACCGAGGACTGGATATTTCTCACCCCCTCTCGGGAGTGAAAATCCAGAACTGGCAAGTTATAGGACACCAGGATCTAATTTCCCGGGACAATAGAAGCGAGTATCTCGGCGATCGCGAAAGAGAATTGCTCCAGGCAATAGCAAAAGAATCTAATCTCAAAAAGCTATTTTGGTGGCTGTGGCGATGCTGGCCCGTAGCAGTTTGCCGCTCCTTTGGCGATGAGTCCTTACTGCTGATGCCAGCGGATCCTAATCTTCCAGATGCTTCGATTTGGAGCTATACCAGTATTACCGCTGCCTTAGCCGGTGCCTTAGCCGGTCATAACCTAACCAGTAACGATATCCAGCAACGTTGGTCCGCCAACAAAACTCTATCCCATCCTTATATAGTGGCGTTTCGCTTTGCGCCAGTCCAAGGATGGTATGAAGCTAGCCGCAAGATGCGGGACTGCTGGGCGGGGTATTGGATAGAACATTATCTCTCGGCCAAAGTAGCCTGGAAGCTGGCGGATCTTTACGGTCCAGATAGCCTGCTCTATCCCAGTCTCTTTGAGCAACCCCTAATAGACCAGTGGTTATTGCAAGAGTGGCCCGAGTTCTCGGAGTGGGTTTCCAGACCCAGCGATCGCCAACTGCTGACAGCAGGGCTACCCCAAGAGCTGGTCTTGGTTCTGCCCAAAACCGCTGTCGAATCGGCCATGCAAACCGCTCGCCAAACAGTTCTAGACTCTTGGCAAGAATTAAGCCAGCTTGTTTTCCAAGAATTGCACGACGAACGCCAATGGATGGCAGACTTGACCCCCAATAGCCCCAGTTGGCAGCTATGGCTCAAAGCCCAATGGCAAACCGATTGGAGTGCGACTCCCATTGGCAAAGATTCCGAGCCCCTAAAAACCGACCTTGCTGGTTTGGATGAGTGGCTTGAGACCCAAGGACGGGCGGGAGGCAACGACGAGAGCGATAGGCTATTCAAACCGGGAGAAATGGCCCTGTTTGGGGAGGCCGCTCGTTCTCGTCAATTCAACGTTAATGCTAGCTCTTGGTGGGGCTCTATTGTGAGCCAAACTCGCGAAACCCTATGGGCGGTTCAAAAAGGACAAACTTGGGTCTTGCCCACCGCTTTTGGCCCGAGATCCTCCATATCTGGTTTGGGTCCAGTGGTACATCCCCCTGGGGATACGGATTGGATTACCGAAGCAGAAACCGAAGACCTCTGGCCGAGAGAGGCCGGTTTGTTTGACGGTATAGAACAGCTCAATGCCAGCGAAATAGTTAAGCGAGGATTGGATAAGATTGTAGCCCCGCTCTTGCAGAGGCAAAACGAGGCAGACCCGACCGGAGCTTATCCGCATTTTACTTCTGGGTTGGCAGGCTATCTCAAAACCGAACCTCCAGAGGCTTTAGAACATTTTCATAATTTGGGAGACGAAGTTTTAGAGCAACTGCGCCGAGATAATTACCCCGAAGATATCCTGGCCGAGAAATGGGGAATTCCTTGGATTGACGATAGCGAAGATGCTGAATATCGCCGCTATGGCTCGCGCCTATTAAATCCGGGATGGCTGCTGGAAGAGTTAGAAATTTTAGGGCGATCGCCACAACAAATTCGAGCCTCTCTAGAGGATCTTGTCAGGCGCTACTACCCGCTAAACAATCCCACTAGCTGGTATGTTTTGGCTGCTGGCAATGCTGACGGAACCAGGGAATGGATTGAGGGAAGGAAGAGAAAAGCTTATAGCGAGTATGTTTCCACTAGCTTGTCAGACTTGAACTTGCCTTCTGGCTCTGGCGAGTCTCTCGAACAGTTCTTGGCAGAGCAAAGACGTGTCGGACCAGCAAATCACGCCAGCCTCAGCCGTTCCCTTTTGGATTTCTCTAAGAAACTGGTGCCTTATCTGACGGAGCGACGTCATGCCGGACGCTTGCTCTATTGCAGCCCGTCGGATATTGTCGCTTATACGAATCTGTGGGAATGGGACAGTTGGTTGTGGGATATACGCCAATGCTTCCGAGGAGATCTCGATCCGGGAGAAGAGTTCGAGAGAGAAGGAGATTATTGGCGCTGGGGCTCTCAGGAATTGGCGGAAGAAATACCCGATCGTCCCTTGATGACAATGGGAAGCGATGCTACGATTAGCTTTGGCATTGTTATCGCCAATCAGTCGGTGCCCTTGGCAATTGCCCTGGAAAATCTAGCGTTCGCTCAAGATGAAGCCAAAAAACATAAATCCCTAGATGGGAAAGAGAAAGACGCAGTGGAAGTAAGAGTATTGCATGGCAATGGCAAAATACTGAAGTCAAGGGCGAAGTTTAAGGCATTCCAGCGCTGGCGATCGCTGACTGAGGTTATGATGCCTAATATGGCGAGCGCCTATGCACCGGCTCTGTTCGAGCAAACAATCGCTATCTGGAATCAACACCCGGCACCGCAGTCAGAGGCGATAGATCGGTGGATGGAAGGCTTTGCCAGACGGCGAAAAATATTTACAGTCAACGATATGCCAATAAATTTCCCCGAAGAATTGGCGATTTTTTTGAAGGGAATTTGCCAAACAGCCGCTGCTCCCGAGCGAGAAGAGGATATTGAAAACTGGCTGAAGTTAGCGGCGTTCATGCTGCGGGAGCGCTATATAAAATTGGGAGGAGAGCGATAATAATGTATTGGTACAAGCTATTCCCACTGGACGTATGGTTGTTCAGAGATGCAAAACCATTTTCCCCGGGAGAAAGAGTTTGGGCGACTGGCAGCTTTCCCCCCAGCGGTCACTCGATCGCCGGTGCTTTGCGAGGACTGATGAAAAATAACGAACGCTTTGCAAAAGAGGACAAGCCAATTTTTCAAATTGTCGGTCCTTTCTTATGTCGGCATAATACTCTTTATTTTTCCAGTCCCAAGGGATTCTCGGGTACGGATCCTTTGTTTCCCTTGCCTTGGCATGAGGAACATCCCTTGCATCAATCTATGTGGAACTCAGAGCGGCCTTTTCCCCTGGTGCCGCGATCGCCGCTTTCTTCGCCAGAAGAAAACTCTGCCCCCGAAAGGCAGAAAGCAGAAGTTAATTATCGTCAGTATCTTCCTAGCCCGGTAATAGAGCAATACCTAAAAAGCGGTAAAATAGCTCCAGAAGATTGGCTGGCCGCAGACGAAAGCGAAGTCCAACCCTGGAAATCAGAAGTTCGCCCTCACTATGGCATCGCCAGCGGCAAAATAGGCAGCACTGAAAATAATGGCTGTTTCGTCGAAAAAGCCATTCGCTTGATAGAGGGCTGGACTCTGGCCATTGGCATCGACCGGAAGTTTCCGAGCCCCACGACTTTAAAATTAGGAGGAGAGGGACATCGCGCCATTATCGAGCAGTGCGACGAACTGAAACCGCAATGGGATTCCTTGCAAAAGTTATGTCAGAAAAATTTGGCCAATAAAGATAAATCTCTGGCTTATCTCGTCACCCCTGGAGTCTTCGAGCGCAAGCGCAATGGCGGCAAAGCGATGTGTAGGTCTTGGCCTTGGGAGTGGAAATTGGCCAATATGGGTGAGGGCGATCGCGCCAAAGGATGCTTAGTCGCCCTGGCCACAGATAAGCCCATGCCCATTAGCTGTCGCCTGCGAGACAAAAACAACAACAAAAGCATACCGGCTCCCCAAGTCTTTGCCGCACCTCCGGGCAGTCTCTATTATTTGAACAAGCCCAGTCTCTTACCTGCAGACCAAACTCAACCGCAAAAGCAAGTATCCAGGCAAACAAGACGCTGGCGACAGCTCGGCTACTCAGAAATGTTATGGGTTCCTTTTGCCTGAGAGTTTTAAGTTTTAAGTTCTTAGCTAGAGAGTTCTTAGCTAGAGAGTTCTTAGCTAGAGAGTTTTGAGGGTTTGGCTTGAGAGTTATACCAAATTCGGTTAAATACCCACGCCTAACACTTAAATACGCAAGCAAACAATTTAAATCCGTAGGACGGGCGTTCCGCCTGTCCTATAAAGTCTTGAGGAATCTCGAAAGCCCATAGTTAGGGTGTAGAGTGTAGGGTGTAGAGCGCAGGCAAAGACAGATGCAAAAGTGTGGTAAGAGTGGGAATAACTAAGCAAAGTCAACTCCAATTCCTCCCTAATCTCCTGACTCTCCCCCATCCTTCTTATCCCTATACTCTACACCTACACCCAATGCGAATATGCCCAATGCCCAATTCTATTTCTCCAAAGCGTAAAAGGTAGAAGAAAACTATGAACAATCGCTCCTATCTATATTTGTTGGCTCCCCTGCATACGGGGGGGACGACTCAAGAAGGAAATCTCCTCGGCATTGCCCGAGAATCTCATACTAATTTACCATATATTCCCTCCAGCACGATTCGGGGAAGACTGCGGTCTAGTACGAGCGATCGCGTCATTCGTATACGGCTATTTGGTCCCGACTTTAAAGATATTCAAAATAAAGCATTATTAGAGGAATATGAATTAGCCACTGGCAGAACCCTCATCCAATTAGAACAGGGAGACATCTGGATAGGCGATGCTTCTGTTCTCTGGTTGCCAGTTTCCTCCCTCAGTCATGGCGCTATCTGGATTAGCTGTCCCATGTTGCTGCGTCGATGGGGACAATTTGACCCGAGTGTCAGCGAGGATATCCCCGCTCCCTATAGCACCAACTTAGCTGGGTCTCGGGTTTATCTAAAAGACGCCATTCTTCAAGCAGAGAATTTACAACATTGGGAAGATTGGCAAGATTTTATACCGCAACATCCGACAACCCGCGCCATAGAGCGAGTCCTGGTTTTGCCAGACCAGCATTGTGCTACCTTGATTCAAATGGGTCTGTGGCGTCAGGTCAAAGTTAAATTAGATGAGAATAAGACAGTCGAAGGTGGATTTCGCTATGAGGAAGCCATTCCTCCAGATACCTTAATGTATTTTCCCTGGGGCATGACTGGTATCGCCAATAGCAGCACCTCCGTATCTCAAGCTCAATTCGAGGACCTATTGGAAGAATGTTCAATTCTGCAACTGGGAGGACAGGAAAGCTTGGGACGTGGATTCGTCCAACAATGGTCGCTCCCCCCTATTGACTAAGAGCTTTCAGCAGTCATCTCGAATCCCCGCTATTCTCCTAAAAAAAACCTTTCCCGTAGAACGGGCGTCTCGCCCGTTACAAAATAAGGACGAGGGACAGACCCCGCCTGTCAATAGCGAGGTTGCAAGTTTTTTGTATGCGGCAAGCGGATTTGATATCGGCTTTCATAGCGGTTAGCTGAGAGCCGATCGCCTGACTGCTGACCGCCTGAGAGCTGACCGCAGAATAGCTACGCCTGCGCGCCGTGGAGCGCATAAGCCGATCGCTCAAATAATATAAATGAAAATGGGAGGGTAATTGATGAAATTCGATCCGCGTACTATTGGTACGCCTGTTTATGAGGGTTTGGTTGACTTGCGCAAGCAGAACGAACGGGAAGAGGGGCGTCTCAAAGAACAGAAGAATCAAGCAGTTGCTATTTATACTTATTTATCTACTTGGGGCATGATGCGCCTCAAGGCAGAAGAAAAAGCCTTAAATCAGGAAGGAAAAAGGCAAGTGGTGAAGAAATACTTTGAATGCTTGCAAAATATTTCGGGTGTAGAAAACCTAGTCGGAGATAATGGGCTCAAGGTTCTCAAAGACTTAGACACTGAGGAATATCTCGGCCTGAGCGGTCTGGGATTGGCATTGGCTCAGGAGTTCAGTTTTTGGGCAACGGCAGTTTATCACGATGTTTCTGGAGAGGATTAAATAAATGGCACCCAGTCCAACAGATAGACCAGATATACCAGATAGACCAGATATACCAGATAGACTAGATAGACCAGAAAGGCCGATTTCTCGACCCAGCCGGCCGAGTCGGCCGACCCCTAGAGGGAGCGGAGACAAAAGAGGAGGAGGAGGCCGTGGCAGTGGCAGTGGCGGAGGGCGATCGCAGCCTCCTGGCAGCCGCCCTCCCGCACCCTCTCCTTGGCTGCTCGAAGGCGAAATTGACCGGGCTTCCTCAGATGCCAGCTTTATCGAGTATCTGCGCTGGATGCGCTCTCCCGATAGCCCGTATAAAGATGGGACAAAACTGCAAATATTCCACCTTGCTATTGAGGGTGGGGACTATCGCAAGCGTCTGACTCAGTTGACAGAACGCACGAAATTAATTGCCGGGGAAGGGAATACCTTTGAAGTTCAGTTTTCTTGGCGGGTTCGGGTCGGAGGATACGAAGGACCGGAAAACCTGATGCTGCCGGCGTTTGATGCCTTGGGAATGCCTTATATCCCCTCTAGTACCTTGCGCGGCATTGCCAGGGCTCAGGCGATTCGGGAAATAATGGCTCGGCAAGAGACGAGCTGGACGGAGGCCGCCGGGCTAGTTGCTCCTTGGTTTGGCGACCATAACGCTGTCAAGAGCGATCGCGCCGGTAAAGTAGTTTTTCTCGATGCCTATCCTTTACCCGTAGAAAAACGCGGCGGCTTGGCAGTGGATATGGTGAATAATATCTGGAGATGGGAGGAAAACAGTCCCCAATACAATCCCAATCCTAATGTCTTTTTGTCTTTAAAAGAACCATTATTTTTAATTGGCTTGCGTCTGGCCAAGCATTGCAAAGATCCTGAAATATTGAATCGCGTCAAGCAATGGTTAATGGCTGGCTTGCAAGGGGGTATCGGCTCCCAGGTCAATAGCGGCTACGGACAACCGCTTCGCCTTAAAAATCCCGAAAGCAGAAAATCTAATCCAGAAGAATTTTTCCGCGTTCCTTTTAGTTTGGAAGGTCAGCTAATTCACGGGCGACAGAAATTTACTCAATGGAACTGGAACGATCGCCGTAATGAATGGCAGATGCGCGGAAAACCGGAGGCAGAAGTTCGTCCCATCGCCTTTAAATCAATCCTGCGCTATTGGTTTCGTACCTTTACTCTCGGCGTCCTAGAACCCCCTCTGGTTCAAGAATGGGAGGGGAAATTATTTGGCAGCATTAACCCGAAAAACTATAGCTGGATTCGCTTTGAAATTTTGGAAGGGGAAGTCACCCAAAAAGAACCCCTGCCCAATCAAAAAGGGAAAAATGACCCCTGCGGCGTGCTAGATGGAATTTTGACTTTGAGCTATTCCCCGGCAGCACCAGAAAGAAAGCGCGATCGTACCTCCACTCTGTTCGCCAACCTAACTTGGATGGCTTTCCATCTCGGCGGCGTCGGCCAGGGTTCGCGACGACCTTGCTATTCTCGCAAAACTCGTTCCCGAGCGCCTTGGTATCGCGGGTCGAGCCTCTTTGCAGAAAGCAAGCAAGCATTTTGGAGGCTGCCGGATACTCCTCAAGAATTCGAGCAATTGTTTCGCCGCCGGTTGTTGGACTTTTATGCTGCCCTCTCCGACGTAATGGAACAGCGGGTTAATCCCCGAACCCCTCGCAGCATCGACCCGGTATATCGCGATCGCTGGGCAGAAGCAATAGATGCCAACTGTCGGCTTGTCGTCTGTTCTGGAGATGAAAAGTTTGACAAGCCTTTTGCCCTATCCGTTTTGCACGATCGCGAATTTAAAGTACAAGACCGGCGCGGGCGAGAAGACTATGATGGCGATCTCTGCGGTCAGGTTCTCGGTAGAGATGTAAAACCCTCTCCAGTTTGGGTTGCCGACCATGAAGACTACCAAGTAGTAACAGTATTTGGCGCTACTCAAAACCCCCGTAGCGAATATCTCAATGTCTTGCGCAAGCGTAGCGATGGCTTCGCGGAAATTTGGCCCCTTTGAGGGAGACTGGGGAGCAAGGGAGCAGGGGAGCAGGGGAGCAGGGGAGCGGAGGAAGCGGAGGAAGCAAGGGAAACTGCCCCTCTGCCCCTCTGCCCCTCTGCCCCTCTGCCCCTCTGCCCCTCTGCCCTTCTGCCCCCTCTGCCCTTCTGCCCCCTCTGCCCTTCTGCCCCTCTGCCCTTCTGCCCCTCTGCCCTTCTGCCCTTCTGCCCCCTCTGCCCTTCTGCCCCCTCTGCCCCTCTGCCCTTCTCGCCGCACCTCATAGTCGGCTATTTCAGGGAGCATCATCTTGTAGCCGCTACTATGCAAAGAGCGGAACCAAATTTTACACTTCTGGCAGTCATCGGAGCTAGTTTTGGGATTAGTCAACATTCCCAAAACGCCAGAATCTAGAACTAATATAGCTTTGTTCGTGGAAACAGCGAACGATTGGAAAGACGATCTCGATCGAGAGCCTGACGGAGATACTCCCGGTTTCTGTTTGCTCCCGTTGGTCTCCAGACTCCTCCCAAGACCTAATAAGATTGTCTAGAGCAACGCGAATGCTCCATAGGACCTGTTTGCTCGATCTCAGTCATAGCCTTTGACCCGTGCATCTTGCTGCCTGCCGGTTTCACTCCTCACACTTTTCCGGAACAGACGAATCATCTGTAGTAAATTAGGCCAATATTCTCGCTCGAATCTTTTCAAGTTCCCGCATCAGGTCTTCTGGGACAGAGGTTGGGGGCAGGGAGTGCAGTTTGGGAGAATTAATGGTACTGGGCTCGGACATATTTCCCTCTATTACATCGTTATTTTTCTTTTAGAGCGCCCCTTCTCAATAGGTGGAAGTCAGATCGCCGCTGTCGGTTTTCTATTCTTAACACCTTATAGCCTACACCATAGCGGCCCTAATTAATTAGTGCTATATCCCCACACTCCTGGTCCCCATATAGCCATGTACCCCAATGCCCCTTGTCTCCCTTGCCCCCTTGCCCCTTGCCCCCTTGCCCCTTGCCCCCTTGCCCCCCTTGCCCCCTGCCTCTTCCAATGCGAACATGCCCAATGCCCAATGCGCCGCAATACATTACAGTAGATAAAGTTAAATTAAGAATGTTAAAGAAAATTGTTTTACAATATCGCTCAATGGGCCATCATGGCCAAGACGGCCTCCTGGGTCGAGGGAATAATATTAGCCAACGGAGCCGAGCCTGTTGTTTCAAGAAAAGCTACAATATCCCAAGCTAGATGGGTTTTTGCTGCTGCAGCGTTTTTGGTTTCCGTGCCGGTTTTTGCCCAAGCCCCTCTGGTGCGGCATCTGCCATTAGCGAGTTTAGCCATAACTGGTGTTTGGATTTGGCTGGGGTCAGTCTTGTGGTCCCGCCCTTATACCCAGGTCTGGGGAGATCTACTCCTGGGATTTAGTGGCAGTTGGCTCGCTGGAAGTCTCTATTGGGGTGGCCTGCGCTGGGAACCTTTGCTGCATTTGCCAGTAGAGGCCCTTTGTTTGCCCTTGGCTTTGTGGTCTATCCGCCGCCGCCAATGGTTGGTAGGCAGTTGGTTTTATTTGGGTTCTTTGTTCGGAACGGCAATTACTGACCTATACTTCTATTTAGTGGATCTGATTCCACACTGGCGAAAACTCATGCAGGTAGAATCTACTTTGGCGCTGCCTATTTTTCAAAGCGCGATCGCACAAATCAAAACTCCTTGGGGTATTGGTTGTGCTGCGCTATTGGCAGCAATTCTCCTAGCCACGGGGGTACTCTCGTTAAGATTGGGTAAGGGCTCTGGCACCCCATACTTGCACAGATGGGCATTCTCCGGTGCTGTGTTAAGTACAATTTTGGTAGATGGACTTTTTTGGCTGGCCGCAGAAGCCGCCTAAAGAATATTTGACTGGGATGCTGATTCCCAGCTAGGAATCGGGTCATCGAATATTGTTTCAAAATAAGAATTGTGGAACAACCAGTCGTAAGTTGGGCACCAGCGGTGACTTTGAAACGCGCTCCTCATCTGGTCCATAAGAATCCGAATGGAAATCGCTATCTTCCTTTGGTAGGTAGCAATTGTTGGACTATAGGTCGCAATGAAGATAATAATTTTGTTCTCTCGGATCGATGGATTTCCCGCAACCACGCGATGTTGCAATGTAACGAAACTGGGGAATTCTACCTTATAGATCTGGGTTCGCGCAATGGCTCGTTTGTCAATGGAAGACGGGTGACCATTCCGGTGACTTTGCAAGATCGCGATCGCCTCACCTTTGGGGAAACAGAGCTTTCTTTCTATTGTCCCACCAACAAAGAGGAAGAAGAGCCGAACCCAGAAGATCCAGACTCGCAAGACTTGACGGCAACTGCCGCTTTATACGTCCGCCGCCTCATCTCAGTGATGGTAGTGGATATTCGCAATTTCACGGTCCTGACCAGGCAACTCGATGAAAAAGTCCTCTCCGAGGTCATTGGTACTTGGTTCCGCAATGTCGGCAACATTATCCGAGACCACGGTAGCTGGGTCGATAAATATATTGGCGATGCAGTTATGGCAGTCTGGTTCCATAACAGCGAAAAAGCCAGCAATGATGAGGTCGTGCAGATTGTTAGCTCCCTAGAAGCTCTCTATCAGGCAACGGAGGATATTAATAAAAGCTTTCCCCTGCCCTTTCCTTTGCGCATCGCTGCCGGGGTCAATACGGGACATGCGATGGTGGGCAATTCAGGGAGCGGCGATTGCCCGGATTACACGGCTTTAGGCGATACAGTCAACGCTGCCTTTCGCTTAGAATCGGCAACTAAGGAAATTGGCCGCGATATTGCCTTGGGCGAAACTACCGCTCAATGCCTCTCGGGTTTAGGCCCAGGCCAGAAGCGATTCGAGCAGTATAAGGTTCATTTGAAAGGCTACGATACCCCCACAGTCACTTATGGGGGTTATTTTGCCGACTTGCAAGAGCTTCTGGGCAAATAATTTATAAGAGCGGTCAGCGGTCAGCTATCAGCGGTCAGCTATCAGCGGTTAGCTATCAGCGGTCAGCAGTCAGCTATCAGCTATAAGGTTCATTTCATCAGTAGCTAGCTATCAATAGCCAGCTATCATCATTTAGCTGTCATCATTCAGCAGAAGCGCGGTCGGTGGGTCAGCGGTCGGTGGGTCAACAGTCAGCTATCAGCGGTCAGCAGAAGCGCGGTTGGTGGGTCAGCGGAAGCCGCTCGCCGATCGCCTTTCAGCATTAGCATTTGATTTGACTTGACTTACGCAAAGACTCCAGGAGTAGGAGTAGCACTCCGCTGAAAGCTGAAAGCTGAAAGCTGAAAGCTGAAAGCCGATCGCTTTCTTGCTGAAAACTGAGAGCTAACAGCTAATTTCGGCAACATTCTGCAATAATTTTCTCATAAGACCTATTTATGATTAAGAGAGGAACCTACTTATGAGACGATTGGCTCGCACGTTTACAGTCTTGGGTTTGTTGGCGATCGCCTGTCTGACATGGCTGGGAACGCCCCAAAGTTCATTGGCAGCGGGTTTAACTGAGGTTACGGGCCAAACCCCTATCTTGCTGGCAGAAGCTCCTATCCGCAATAAGGTAGATGACAAAAGGGCCAAAATTGGCTACAAAATCGATGTCAATAACACCAATATCCGCGCCTTCCGTAAATATCGAGGCTTCTACCCGGGCTTGGCTTCAAAAATAGTTAACAATGGTCCCTACGAAAAAGTAGAGGACATTCTCAATATTTCCGGACTCAGCGATCGCCAGAAAGAACGGCTCAAAGACAACATGGACCTTTTCACCGTCACTGCACCCATCCCCGCTTTCGTAGAAGGCGACGATCGCATTAACAACGGCTACTACTAAACGCTCAGTTCTCAGACCCAATTCAAGGGACCCAAATTTTGGCACCCAGTTCTTTGGTCTAATTCTCAAAACTAACTCTAAGACCCAATTCGCGAAGAACCCAATTCTCTGGCTTCTAGGTTGACGGTTTTTTAGGGCTCCGCGATCGGGGGAGAGTCAAACGGTAAATTCCGAGGATTCTTCTCAGATTGCGGAGTCCATAGTTTTGGTAAGGGTGTAGGGTGTAGGGTGTGGGGTGTAGGGAAGACAAGGGGACCGGGGGACTTGGGGACATGGGGGACTTGGGGACATGGGGACATGGGGGACCGCAACGACCAAGCTCATGCTTGGGGACGTGGGGACCAATGAAAGGGTAGATTTGACGTCCGAGTTGGCAGATAGACCCTCGCAATAAGGTGTAGGGGCGGTAGGGGCGACAGCATTCCCGAGATAACCCTGGGCTATAAGAGAAAAGTATTATAATGGAATGCTTCGCCCCAGAAACTTATGCAGCCCACCGCTCGCCCTCCCAGTCCCCAAGTCTCTATGTCCCCATGTCCATAGTTAGGGTGTAGGGTGTAGGGTGTAGGGTGTAGGCAGAAACTCAGGCTTTTAGCTTATTCTCCAAAGTCTCCTTCTTATCCCTACACCCTACACCCTACACCCTACACCCTAGTTTTTAGCCCAATGCCCAATGCCCAATTCCCTCTCTCTTTTCCTACACCCCACACCCTACACCCTACACCCTACACCCCCATGCCCTTTGACGTTCTGGTTGTAGGCGCCGGTGCTGCCGGTCTTTATGCCGCTCTTTGCTTGCCAGAATCCTGTCGGGTCGGTTTGATTAGCAAAGACCGCCTCTCTTTGTCCGCCAGCGATTGGGCTCAGGGGGGCATGGCAGCAGCGATCGCTCCCGACGATTCCCCCCTACTCCATATAGAAGACACCCTCCGCGCCGGTGCCGGTCTCTGTGAAATAGAAGCAGTTCAATTTCTGGCGGAAAAAGCCCGGGAATGTGTCGAATCTCTAGTCGAGCTGGGTGTAGGCTTCGATCGCAGTCCCGATGCCGGACTCGCCCTCACCCTAGAAGCCGCTCACTCTCGCCGTCGGGTTCTGCATGCCTCCGACACCACCGGGCGAGCGGTAGTCAGCGCCCTGACTGCTAAAGTCTTGAATCGGGAAAATATTCAGGTACTCTCCCCAGGCTTCGTCCTCAGTCTTTGGCTCGCTCCGGCAGAAGCAACGGAACAGCCCGAAGATGCAGAGGGGGATAAAGGCGAAGATCCTGGAGCGAAAGATTTAGCGAATATGCCCCGACAAAGCAAAACCCGATGCCAGGGAGTTTGCTTGGTTTATCAAAATAAAATTACTTGGCTGCCAGCCCGTGCCGTCGTCGTCGCCACTGGAGGCGGCGGCCAAGTCTTCGCTCAAACCACCAACCCACCCGTCAGTACGGGGGACGGGGTGGCAATGGCATGGCGCGCCGGTGCTATTGTGCGAGATTTGGAATTTGTCCAGTTTCACCCTACAGCTCTGAGCAAAACCGGCGCTCCTCGCTTTCTGATTAGCGAAGCGGTGCGAGGAGAAGGGGCTCATTTGGTCGATTCTAGCGGCTATCGATTTGCCTTCGATTATCACCCGAAAGGGGAATTGGCACCTAGAGATACCGTCAGCCGAGCCATTTTTCAGCACTTGCAAAATAGCGGTGCCGATCCTGCCGAAGCTAATGTCTGGTTGGACATGCGACCTATTTCCCCGGAGAAGATTAGAGAGCGCTTTCCCAACATTATTCGGGTTTGCCGCCAATGGGGGATAGATGTCTTCACCGAACCAGTGCCCGTGGCTCCGGCGGCTCATTACTGGATGGGGGGAATCGCTACGGATTTGACCTGTGCTACTTCTATTGCTGGCTTATATGCGATCGGGGAAACTGCCAGCACGGGAGTTCACGGTGCTAATCGCCTCGCTAGCAATTCCCTCTTGGAATGTATCGTCTTTGGCGCTCAACTGGCATCGAGTACCCTGACTGGAGAAGCAACCGATTCTGATTCTCTGTTAAAAGAACAAGAACAGGAACGAGAAGAACAACCAGAAAAAAATCCTATAAGTGGCGTTTCGACAAAAGAGCGACTTAGCAACTTTTCCCAGAAGCAGGATTGGCCAGCTCAGCAAGCCAAGCTCGAAGCGATTCGGCAGGAGTTGCCGCGTCTGGTCTGGCAGAGTGCCGGTATCTATCGCGGTCGAGCGGCTTTGGAAGAAGCTATAGAACGGGTGCAAGTCTGGCAAGCAGAGTTTGCCGCTCTTCCCCTCAGTCAAAAACTGCTGAACCTGACCCCCGGGCAATCTCTTGCTGAAGCGGATTTATCGGAGTTGTTGCCGGAGCCAGAAAAGCAATTGCGCTTTTGGGGAGAAACTGGCAATTTGTTGGATGTGGCTTATTTGATTTTAACTAGCGCCGCTTTTCGGGTCGAAAGTCGCGGCGGTCACTATCGCAGCGATTTTCCTCAAGCCGAACCGAACTGGCGAGTTCATACTTTGGTGCAAAATAATATTTGGTCGAAGTCAGCGGCGATCGGATAGAAGGCATGGGGCATTGGGCATTGGGCCATTGGGAAACAGGGAATTTGGCATTGGGGCGATCGTAATAGACTTGAACTGCGGTGAAATCGGCAATCCACTCGAAATTAAAGACAAAATAAAAAGGGGGTAAGCGAAGCTATTTCCCCCTTGTGGCTCCCTATACAGGTTCTACTTGCGCACAAACAAACTCAGATCTTTTGGTATATCTGCCTCTTGTTCTTTGCCTTTGAGGAACTCGGGCATTTTGATAGAATTATGTATGCCTGCGAAATCAAGAGGCATCGGGATAGTCGAGACTACCCAGACTGGCCGAGCATTTTCGCCATCGCTTCCACCTAGTATGCCATTGTTACTCTTGGCATAGTCGAAAGCTATAGTCCCGTAACCTTCGTTGCAGCGCCAAGCGCCGACTAGGCCGCCTTTAAGCAATAACGGACTGTCTTGGGGCAATATAGTACTATTTTTCTCCATGCAATAATGGATTCCCTCTTTTTCCAGCGCCTTATTAAAAATCAGCAAGCGGCCAATACAGCCCGTGAAATAATTAGTATTATCACCGCGCCGTCCTAGATAGAGTGGAGAATTATTTTTTGTATCTCCGGTGCTATTGTCGTCAGCGCTTGCCTCCTCCTCTCCATCAATGTATAAGTAAAGTTTGGTGTTCTTCCCTTCTGTCTTTCTCACAAAAGCAACATAGTGAAATTGTCCGTCATCAACTTTAGTTTTTGACATAATTGATGCATTAACAGTTCCGTCGTATATCGCCGCAACTATTTTTCCAGCATTGTCGCCTGCCTTTTCATTCAAGTATCTGATTGCATAAGGATATCCTTTGCTTGAAGACCATTTTTCAACTATGCCGTTGTCGCTGTTGCTGGTATTTTTTTGTTGTTTTTCTGCCAAGACCCAGAACGCGATCGTGAAGTCTTGCTTGCTAGCAAAATCTATATCCTCGTTATTTGGAATTTCCACATAATCGCTGGCTCCGTTAAACTTTAGGATTGTATCCCACACTGGCGCATAGCGGGGAATAGTTAGCTCGGTCACTTGTTTTATCACGATTAATTTCCTTGTCGATCTAGTTAATAAAGTCAATACCATTTGCAGGGAAGACTGTTTTATTCCTGCAAGGTTGTCAGTGAGGGCGACCCTTGACTGCCAAGGGTCAATTTCGCCTGCGCATCTGAGCTACTTCTGCTTCCAATAGATTCAGGACTTACGCCTTCTTATAAGATCGAATGCTATAAAAAAACGTCTGGTGCCCGGTGAGGCACCCTACATATAGAACCCCTGCGTAAGTCCTAAGATTGGTCTTAAGATTACTAGATGCACTTACTAATACAGCCCACCGCTCCAGGCCCGGCACAAGTTGCCCAACAGACTGGGCTGACTAAGCAATAGGCGCATCCAAGAGCTTTCGTGCCGATACATTTAACCATGCACCAAATGTCGATGGCTGGCTCAATCCCAGGCGCCGCCGCCTCAAGAGTAGTTGCTGTGCCTGCAGTTTCCAGGGATGCAAGGCTTTGCTGGGCAGTAAAGTTGGGTAGTTTCTTCATAGCGATGGTTTTTTCCTTAACGGTTGTTTTCTTGACTCGATGGTTTCCCAAACTAGAGGGAAAAGACTCCCATTCGGGATGAAATGGGGTCTTTTCCCCGCTGAGAACTGTTGCAAGCCGATCTCGGTTATCTGCCTGTCAGGTGTTTAAAGCTCGCTGCTTCTATCCTGAAGATGCTTAGAAACAACCCTTAATGCAGCTTACCACTTGCGGTCCAGCACATTTAGCCCAGCAACCAAGATCGGTTCCGCACTTAATGCACGGCAACGCGCTAGCACCGCACTTCAGAGCGCATAAAAAATCGAATGCTCCTTCAACGCTGGGTATAGCAGCTTCGCCAGCAGCATTGACATAAATGGCGTTCGCGTTGTTATTGAGACTTTGCGCTGCACTGAAATTGAATTGTTTGTTCATAACGGGTTCCGTTGTTCTTGTCCTTTTACGTTTGTTTTTTGCCATCTCATTACAAGACGGCTTTCTTGTCTTGGTCTTATGAATCGCTCTGCGATTCTGTAGAATCAAGCAAGCCTTGGTTAGCTTCCGTTTCCTAGTTATAGGATGCTATATAATCTGCAAACGGCATCACTATGTACGGAAATTCTGTGGTTACATCCACTTGACAATACTTTTCCTTGCTTACGCCGGTGCTTGTTGGTTGATAGGAAAAGATAACGTTATAAATTTTCTGATTTCCTTGCAGTAGAGCTGGCGTAGTTCTTATGCCTGTTAACTCGTAAGTAGGATCGCTTGTATTAGTTGGATATAGCAGCTTATAGCTCTCCAGATATACATCAAGGTAATCAGTTAGTACAAAGTTGAGCGCCCTGTATTTTTCTGTATTTCCTGGGTTGATTGCTAAAGACCATAATTTTCCTACTACAGTCAAGGCATTTTCTTCTGAGCTACTATCTAATTCCTCAACAATTGCCCGAATAAATTGATTGGGGCTAACGTAAGATAACTTGCTGGCAGAAACAATTGGTAACTCAAGTCCATTACAGGCTCCAGACGGTGCCATCTTTCCGAGGCTTCCTATGGCCGTAATAACCGGCTGGTTCAAAGGATTTTGGACTTGTCTGATGGCCGCTATCAGATAGAGCAGTTGAGCCTCAGAAGTAGGCTCAAGAATGTAGCTATCGATTTGAGCTATTGTTAAAACCCAGCAAAGCTGTCGTGCCAGGTATAGGTTTTCTGTCTGTGAAACCACCTCGAATAATAGCTCTTTACTCGGGGGTGTAGGGCTGTCTGGAGGAGCAATCTGATAGAACTCTTTTTCTATACTCAGGGAGGGGAAAACAGGCCGAACAACACCGAAGGAACTGTAGATATAGGTGGGAGGGTTGCTATTGTCCTCGCCGGAGGCTTGGTCTCCTCCATTGGAGGCTTGAGGCGAAATATTTGCGTAGGATTCCCAGTTGGCGATTGGCTCGCCTGCATAAGGATTAACAGTGGGAGTCCTGAGGCTTTGTGCAGCGGTAAGTTTTAGTAAAGTCATCGTCAGTCGTTCTTGTAACTTTGGACTTTTTTTTCTATCTATTCGGGAATAGGAAATGACATTGTTGCCCTATTGTTGCCCTATTGTTGCCCTATTGCTGCCTTATTAGTATCGAGTACATAACTCTCTCATAACTCCTGACTCTAAGGAGTGGAGGGGGCGAGAATAGACGCCCACCCCTAGGAACAGTCAAATCGATACTATGGGCCAGGATAAAAAGGCGCAAACTTGCTGACTAAGAATGGGTATAATCCCGTTACGTCAACGGTGCTAAACCAGAAAGCAACTTCGCTGGTTTGCTGTTGCATATATTTGAAGATGACATTAACAATTCGGCGCGTTCCTTGGACATTTGCCAATTGAGCGCTAACCCCAACCAGGTAATAGCCGCCAATGTAACCCCCAACGGTTTGATTGGGATCGAGCATCTGAGCCGTCGTAATGTAAATCTGTGGATATTTGACCGCTAGATAGTTAATAGCCCGGTACTCGTCTGTAGCTCCGGTATTATCGGTTAGCCCTAATATTATTTGCAGTACGCTTAGAGCTAATTCTTCGGAAACTCCAGCTTGCTGCGCGATCGCATCAACAAACTCCTTCAGGTTAGATATAAAGGACTGATTGACTGCTACCAGAGGCAACTGAAGACCATTACACATCTCTGGCGGAGCTAGAGGGCCTTTTACTCCAATAATTCCATCCAGAGGCTTTTCAATGCCGGGATCCAAGGCGGTTACAAACTGAGCCACCTCAACATAACTTGTTGGTTTAAGGATATAGGCATCGATGCTATCAATCTGGAAGATAAAGCAGATATTTCTTGCTATATAGAGATACTCCCCTTGGCTGAGGACTTGGTAGAGAAGGGCATTGGTCGGTCCTACAGCTCCGATCGCAGCGGCGGCAGCTTCAAATTCTTTTTCCTGACTCGTGTTGGGAAAAGCCGCTCGAATCGATCCCAGGGCATAGATTGGGGTGGGGGGAGTTGCGCTTTCAGCCTCCGCCTCGCATTTCTCGCACGCTTGAGCAGTTACGTTTGGGGTAGTCACGCTAAGGGTGACCGGCGACGGATTTTGTATTGTCGCTTGGGGTGCTACAGCTTGCGGTGCTACAGCTTGCGGTACTACTACAGCTTGGGGTGCTACAGCTTGCGGTGCTACAGCTTGCGGTACTGCTACGGCTTGCGGTACTACAGCTTGCGGTACTGCTACGGCTTGCGGTACTGCTACGGCTTGCGGTACTGCTACGGCTTGCGGTGCTACAGCTTGCGGTACTGCTACGGCTTGCGGTGCCGTCTCTACTTCAGGCGATCGAACTTGCTCTGCTATCATCTTTGCTCCTGTTTTTTGCTTTTGCTTTTTTGCTTTTTTTGCTTTTGCTACCTTTAGTGACATTGCTCGTTGACTATAGGCAACAAATCAACCCACTCGACAAATCAACCAACCAAAAAATTGTTCTCGGGAAGGTACTTTTAGTAACTTGCCCCGCGCAGCCATTTCCAGCTAGCCTCGGCATTCAACAAAGGCGGCATAATACTTTGGCGGCGGATATCGGGACGGAGAATTGCTCGGCGTATTTCCCCTGCCGTAGCTCGGGGAAAAAGCGACCATAACAAGGCAGCAGTTCCAGTTACAAAAGGTGCCGCTACGCTGGTGCCGGTCATTTGTGTATATCCGCCGCTAGAATAGGTGCTGACAATATTTACCCCGGGCGCTTTTAGTCCCGATTTTCCTACCGATATGCCGCTATTGGATTTGGAATACAATTCTCCTCGCCCATTGCAGGCAGCGACCGGAATTACCCAAGGATGGTCAAAGAGGGTAATCCGCCCGATTCGACCTTGATTGCCAGCGGCTCCTACGATTAAGACTCCTTTTTGAAAAGCATAGTCGAAAGCCTCCTGGAGACTTGGTTGCTCTTGGAGCGTCGTGCTGGGCAGACCCAAACTAAGGTTGATAATCTTAGCTCCGGCGTCTATCATTTCCTTGAGAGCAGAGGCCAGATTCTCGGGGGTGACTTTGGGGCATTGCTCAAAATCCGCTGCATCGCATAAGATTGGTTTGACCAATATGGTGCAATCGGGGCATAGCGCTGGAGCCTGAGAACCCCTTCGGGCACAGAGAACGCCAGCCACAAAAGTTCCATGCACGCAGCCTATGCTCTCTTTTGTTTGGCAGATAACTTCTGGTGCGGCAGGCAGAGCGCGTAGGGAAGTGGCTTGTAAGTCCGGATGCGCTCCTTCTATTGGGCCATCAATTATCCCCACTACGATTTCTCTTCGGCCAGATGTAGCAGCCAATAGCGGTTTTATGTTGATAAGTTCTAAATAATTGACCATTTTTTTGCCACAAAAAACGTATTTGACTGCTCGGTTTAACCCGTGCCGATCGCCTCCAACAAAATCCAGCAACCGCCTCTAAAACCTCTTAATATAGATTCTTAGTCCCTCTTGGGCTAAAGAACAAATTAAGATCTTTTAGAACTATGTTGGCGTTTAGTCTAGAAAACTACAGCTTAAACGCCGAAGCTTCTTCAGTCTCTACCTTTTATGAAGTAAAGAATACCTGTACCAATTAAAAAGAGGCTAGCTTAGATTATAGAAACCTTGGGCATAGGTTTTGCCTTTGTAGTTTTTTGCTCTCCTATTATTAAGACGATCGCCAGTCGCGATTTGTGATTTTTTTTCGAGTTTGAGGTTAGTTTTTTCAACCGTCAGGTTGGCAGCCTCTATTGGGATGTCTTACCCCTGCTTGGGCTTACCCTCTCTCCTTGGCTCGCCTAAGACACGGGAGAAGTCGCGCCCCGAAATAAAGGAGCGATTCCCTAAAGCTGGAGTAGAACCCCCCAGCCTTGGGGCATTTTTTCGTCCTTCTACTATTAAGACGATAGCCAGCCGCGATTTGTGATTTTTCTTTGCGAGTTTGAGCCGCAAAACGAGGGTAATAATCCAGTAATATATGGCTGAAACCCTTGCCATATAAGGCTTGCTAGCGTTTTAAAATTTTCTCTATTTCTCCGCAATCCGATAGAGTAACTGACGTTACTGGGCCTGGTAAACCGTCTAACTCAGTGCCTAGTGCCGCTGCGCGGAATTCAAAATTCAAAATTCAAAATTATTTTGTCCCCTGGCTCCCGGGCAATGTCCGGCTGGTGGATTATTTCTGCCGCGCTGCACTAGAGTTTAGAATAAATTCCGTATTAGGAATTGGGCATTGGTTATAAGGGCGATCGCTCCGTCAGTCCATCCTCTATTCGGCTACTATTAGCGATCGGCAATATAGCTTTTCTCAAATAAGTCTAACGAACGAAACGTAGGGGCGACAGCATCCCCAAAACAATCTCGGCGCTCCGAACGGTAACTCCAGTAATGGGATGCTTCGCCCAGAACGCCTCACATCAATTTGAGAAACGCTATAGCGCTGTTTTTTAAAATTGAAAAAGCGATCGCCTGCCAGTTTTTTCCAGGAAAGCCGGATTCAGAAGGCGATCGTCTTACTTTTAGCAAAATGAGTAGTCCGCGATCGTTAGCGTCTTTGGTTCATTACCTTTGTAGCTGTTTTCGCCAGTAATATATCTGCTTTAATCGACTTTTTATTATAGTAAATATTCTTAGCAATATTTTTTGCGCTTATTGTGAATTTTAATAATATCTTGTGTTAACAAGAAGTTCCTGGTAGGGTTTCTTAGATTTGTTATAATAAACCAAAAAACGGAACGACTTACCCTTATTCTGTCGTTACTGTAATTCTGAACCTAATTTAACTGTGCATATTCCTGTTTCCTTGTCGCATTTAGATAGCTTTTGTAACTCAGATATTTCACTTTTTTCCACAAATACTTTAGAAAGAGCCTTATTCTCTGTATTTACAGCAGCAATCTCTACATAATAATCACTTCTTTTTTCAAGGCTCTGTTGCCAATCAATAGTTCCATTATTTTCTGGCTTAGCGATCGCGACTTGCTCGTAGTATATCGGATTTTTGCGATCGAATAATGCTGGTTCTAAGCTACCTGACAATAGAAACAAGTCAGCTATCAATAAACTGGCAATTTTGACCAACAAATTATGCTTTATAATTATTAGTTAGTCCTATAGAGTGATAGTTGCAGATATCTATGCACCTGCATTTTAAAGACGATATCAAAGCAAAATACTGATTTTTTTGATTTATAAGTTTTTGATTTACTCGATCGCCCCTGTAATAGGAAGTTACTTTCTAGCTCCGGTTGGCTCCGGTTAGTATCTAAATACTTGTAGGGACATTCCATGAAACGTCCCTACAAGTATTTCAGAAAAGGCTTATGTAATTTCTGGAAATGTCCGATCGAAGTCTATTGCCCAGAACCTACAGAGCCTGCATATAAAAGCGATACTTACTGCCATCGTGCAACATTGCCATGCTGGCTAAATTGCTATTGGACGGGGTTCCCTCTAAGGTCAGTACCTTATAAGATTTGTGGCCGTACTCATACGCGCTGCCATTCCAAGCGCCTTGGTAAAACTCGCTGTTGCTACCAAGCTTGAATGCATAAATGCGGTAATCGTCACCATCATTCAACATCGACCATCGAGACCAATCTGTGTCATCGGGGAATCCGGTTATCTTCAGTGTGGGGCCAGGAGCATAGGTTGTCGTCCCCGGTTTCCACAGGAACTGGTAAAGCTGGGTAGGGTTGCCGAGTTGCCGGAAGTACAATCGGTAGTGTTCTTCCCCATACAGCATCGAGAAACTACCAGTATCTGCATCGTCGGGAATTCCAGTTATTTCTAACTCGGGGATTGAATTATGGCCGTGTTTATAAGAGCTACCATCCCATCCAAATTGATAGAGCTTATTACTGGTATGACTCTTGAAAAAGTACATCCGATAGTCACCTCCATCGTGGAGCATTGACCAGCGTCGCCAATTTGTATCGGCGGGCGCTCCGGTAATCGGCAAGTTACCACTTGCGTCAGTTAGGAACTTATAGATATTTGTACCGGGAACGTAAACTGCTTGATTGACAGAACTCATTGTTTCCTTATTTTTGCTTGCGCTTTGAGGGTTACAATCTTGGCAAAAGTTAGTTTTTAGCCTCTATATAGTTGACGTTATTAATCGGAATTGTCTGAAATTTTATCACATTTTTAAACCATTATTTTTGCTTTATTAAACTGTATATTATGGCCAAATATTATTATTTTTCAAGGCAGCAACAGGCGGACTGCCTCTAATATCTGTTTTCCAATACAATTCAATCCCTATAACCCACCCCCAATAGTTGCCGCCAGAGAATCCGACTTGGGCTGCTGGGATAGCACTACCTTCGGCAGTTTCGCAACAGATAACCTCACCGGCTCGCCTGCTCTCTTCAGAAATTTCCTCTTTTGCCGACTTTGTTACCGCTGGTGTCGCTGAGACTTCTGTTTTTGTCCCATTCTCCCCAAGCAAATACCCCGGCGACTCCTCCTGGAGAACTTCCCGAGCCTGGAAGATCTGCTTGCAGACATTTTGGCAGGAAATCTCCTGCCGTTCCCCCATCTCTTGATGCATCTCTTGATGAGATAGCTGTTCATCCTCTACCCGTTCGGATAACTTCGGGGTCTCGGGCAGAATGGGTTCGACTCGATCGCTTTTTTTCTCAGCCTTCCGAGACTTGGCCGGTTTGGCGGCGACTTTGGCCGTATCCGGTTTCGTTCCAGGTTCTCCGAGAAAATACCCTCGCAACTCCTCTGCCAGAATTGTCCGCGCTTGAGAGATGCGCTTGCAGACATTATTGTAGGAAATCTCTTGTTTTTCGGCTATCTCTTGATGAGACAGTTGTTGGTAAAAATGGAGAATAAAAGTTTCGCGCATTCTGGGCTTTAAGTTGTCTATAGCGCCTGCGATCGCATTTTTTTTCTCCTCATGCTCCAGGGCGCTTGCTGGCGTATCCCCAACAGAAACCAGTCCTAGCTCTTCCCCAGCCGCATATGCCTCTATATCCTCAACCTGTTTCCCATCTCGGCGACGTGCTAGATCGAGCCATAAGTTATTAATTAGCTTGCCTAGCCAAGCTTTTACATTGGCAATTTTTTTCGCGTAATCTTGCAGTTTTTCCCGAGCCTTGAGCATAGCTTGGCTCAGCAGGTCTTCCGCTTCCGTTAAGTTGCCGTTAGTCCTACGCAGACAGCAACGGAGCAAATAGTCTTGGTGCCTTTGCCATAGGATCCAGAAAGCATTAATTTCGCCTCCAGCAATGCGCTGTAACAGCAGTCTATCTTCACTTAGCATTTGCTTGTTATTAGGTTCGATGCCCATGATTTGACCTATTCGAGCGATAGGCAATATCGACGGGTTATTGTTTCTGAATCGATCGTTAACAATAACCCCACTTTTAAAGCGGATGTATAATATAGCAATACCCAAATAAGTTAGAACATTTGTAAATGCTCCAACTTAGTCAGAGACTACTTTTGAGTTTTGACTTTTAACTTGCGCGTAGCGCTATAGCGCTCTACGACGACTATTTTGTTTGCATTTGGACATCTCCCCTGCTTAGGCTTACCCTCTCTCCTTGGCTCGCCTAAGACATGGGAGATGTCGCGAAATAAAGGAGCGATTCCCTAAAGGTGGAGTAGAAACCTCAGCCTTGGGGGGAATTTTTTGCTCCTTCTACAATCGAGACGATCGCCAGTCGCGATTTGTGATTTTTTTGGCGAGTTCGAGCCGCTTTTCCCTCGGCAGCAATCCGCAAAAACACGGCTCAAACCCTTGCCAAATAAGGCTTGCTAGCGCTTCAAAATTTTCTCTATTTCTCCGCGAGCCGGATAGAGTACCTGACGGTCCTGGGCTTGGCCAAAGCAACCTGTAGCCCCCTTTTTATCTCCTAACCCCTTCAAGGCTTTGCCTTGCCAATAGCTGGCAACAGCGGGATTAAACTCCATCAGTTCTTCAGCCTGACGGGCCGCCTCTTGCCACCATTGGCGACTTTTTGTTCGGTTTCCCAAAGCCCGATAGCTCTCCCCCAGCCAGAGGGCGGCGGGCAAGGGGCATCCTCCATAAGACTGCCAGCATTGCCAGCCTCGCTCCAAAACTGCCACTGCTTCTTGGTGTTTCTTCGCCAGACTCAAAACGCGACCGTACCAGAACCAAGCATCTGCCACCTGGGGCTGCAGTTCCGGTGCGGTTGCCGCAACTGCCAGCCCTCGCTCTATGTCTTTGTAGCCTTTCACTAGCACTTGCCCTGCTGCAGCCCGAACGCTCCATTGCTGGGGAAATCGCTCCAGCATCTCTTCTACTAAGGGTTTTAGTTCCTGGAGTTTTCCCGCTTCGGGCAAAATCTCGCAGGCGAGCCGATAGATTTCGCAATCTCCCGAGTACAGATTCTTAGCGCGCAGAATTGCTTGGGCCGCTTGGCGATTTTCGCCAATATGGAAGAGGCAGCGGGCTAATGAATACCAACCGCCGGGGTTATTTGGATGCGCCGCCACGAACTGCTCTAATACAGCGACTCCTTTTTCCCACTGGCCTCGGAAAATGTGGTAATAGGCCAGAGACTCGGAGGCGCCAGGGGCATTGGCAGCCTGTTGTACCGACGCTCGAACCAGTTGCTTGGTCTGCTTGCCCTCTGCCCCCGAGACCAATCCGATGCCACAGCGATAGTCGGCCAGCCTTTTAAGCGCTCGGAAGTCTTGAGGTGCTAATTCTAAGGCTCGCTTGATTCGCTCCCGCGCTTCTGGAAAGCGAGCCAAAGCTATTAGCGCGTCATAGCTATAAATTAAGGCGGTGGTATCCTCCGGGTTGAGTCCTAAAATGGCGTCGAAAGCTCGCAAAGCCGCAGCCGGATTCTCGATTCTCAACTGGGTCTGGCCTAGAGCCAACCAGTGAGCGGGATTGTCGGCTTCTAGGGCAGCGGCTGACTCGAAGGCTTTCGCGGCGGAGCGATCGCGTTGGCGACAGGATTCTATTAATCCGGTCAGATGCTGCCGAGTCGCCGGGTTGCCGGTTAAGGCTATAGTGCTTTTATATGTTTCTATGGCCTCTGCCTCTCTTGCTATCTCCTGCAAGATTTTTCCCAGTTGCAGCCGCACTTCTATTAATCGAGGCTGCAGCGAAAGCAGTTGGCGGTACTCGCCTACCGCCTCCTCCCAGCGACCCATTGCACCGAGCAGATCTGCTAGTTCTTTTCGTTTTTTCCATCCCCGAGGATGCTCCCGGACGTACTTGCTTAAAGTCTTTAGCCTGCGTTCTGGTCCGATTGGTTTCTCCTCCAAAACGACGCAAGCGTTTATCTCCACCCCAGAGAGCCCATCAATGGAGACCGGATATGCGGTAGTGCTTCTAGACATGAGGCAGTCACCCTGTAACTAATTCGTTCTTCGTAAAACAAGACAGCCGTCTGAGTGGCTGGAACCTCCCGATCGCCGATCGCCGGTTGATTGGATTTAAGATCCGGGGATAGATTTCCAACCTCTTTTGGCTCGACTTCCTTTGGCAAGGGGGCAGAAGAATCCGGTAGGCAAGGAGAATTATCCGACCCTAAAAGATAGCGGTTTAATTGCTCTTGCAGAATCGCTCGCGCCTGTTGGATACACTTGCGAACGTTGCTCTCAGAGAGTCCTAATTGTTTGGCGATCGCCGGGTACGACTTCTCCTGGCAGAAACGCAGGATAAAGGGTTCGCTCAGCCTGGAAGGTAGGGTCTCGATCGCGCAGCGGATATGTGCTGCCATCTCGCGCCGGAGAATTGCATCATCGGGAGAATCGAGGTTAGAGGCTATTGCCTCGTTATCTGCCACCGCCATTGCCTCTATGCTCTCCACCTTTTGGGCTCTTCGCTTGCGCTGTCGATGCATCTCCAGACAGATGTTAAGAGTTAGTCGGGTCAGCCATCCTTTGATGTTGGTGATTTTTTCTGCATATTTTGGCAACTTATCCCATGCTTTTATAGTGGCCTCGCTTAGCGCCTCTTCTGCCTCCCAGCGATTGCCTTTCATCAACTCCAAGCAGCAGCCGTACAGATGCTTTTGATGCCGACTCCATAACTGCCAAAAACTGCTTTCGTCTCCTCGCGAAAAATTATTCAATAGCCGCAGATCTTCTGGATCTATCTTTGCTTCTCCACCAGACCAAGAGATAGACAATCCTCGGTTATGGTCTCGGTGATGGTTAGCCATTTCTCCTGTCAAAATCGCTCCTAGGACTTCTTCATTGTTGCCTAGCTGATTTAGTTTGATTGACTCGCCCTTTGTTTTGGCAATTGCTTTGCTACCCGTATTATGGAGAAATAAACTTTGGTTTTCTCTTGACTTGTCTCGGGTTGATTTTCCCGAGCGGGGTTCTCTTGACTTTTCTCGGCTGAATTTCCCTGGATTTATCATAAATTCCCCATCGGCTCTGCTGATTTAGCGGCCAATTTGCTACGACAATTATTGCAGAGCGCGCAAAACAGCGCTCGCATACAAGAGCTTCAAAGCTCCCTCAAATTCTGAAACAATTGCTTTTTATGTAACGCGCCATAAGCACAAGAAATTGTACTGTTTCCGTAGGGGCAGTCAAGAGCCTGGCTGCCCCTACAAGTTTTCGCAAATGATTCAGACGCAATTCCAGGCTCCCGATACCGATAGCTGGCCTGACTCAGAGAAAAATGTACAATTAATTTTGCACGGGAAGTTATAGCAATTGTTCTAGATTTGTATAAGCATACCTCCTAGAGTCTTTAGGACATTTCTAGCTTTCCGCTAGAGAGAGAATATGTCCTAACTCTAATCCGGTTGCTATCTACCAATTGAGGGTTTTCACTTTTTTTTAGGGATATTTCGGAGAAGTGATTATCAAGCGCCTCGAAGGAGTGGCTACCCCCTACTGCCGACGCATTCAAGCGATCGCTTTTTAGGAAGCAGATTCCCCTAAACCCCCCTTGTCACAATTGCAGGGGAGTCTTATTAAAGCGGGTTCATCGCTCTATCTTTATTCGATCGGGTATTTAGATCGCCTCTTCCGTTTTGCTTGGCCCGCCGCAGATGGAGAGAAGGCTGCGACGGGCCTCAACAAAAATCCCTATCGATGTAGTTTTTCAAACTTATAGCTGACTATAACACCCCTAGCTTTCTCTGTCAACACTTTATATATAAAAGTTTAACTAAGTAAGCAAGTAAAATGGGTAGTATATTTACTTATTATGGACAGAATCTATCAAACAAGCAAAAATACTTAAATGGTTCTATACCGCTTTGAGTAGAAAAACAGCTTTTGTTCTGATTGTTTGGGGTATTATTTTATACAGTCGGAATACTCAAACAAGAGGCATCACAAGCTACCTTGATGCAGTGGATTGACAGTGCGAACATTCCTTTCCATCACCATCAGCGAGAGCGAGGTCGCGGCCAACCAACTAGGGTAAAGCGGTCGGCAAGGCAGCAAACTTAAATTAAGTAATCTATTTATTGAAAAAAATTATTTTGCTACAGAAACGCTATTATAGCAATACTCAAATAAGCGCTTGACATTTGTAAATGCTCGTTCCTTAGTCAGAGACTACTTTTGACTTTTGAATGCATGACTTTTAACTTGCTATTACTTTGGCCCACGACTACAGCAACTGGCGTGCTTCTGCTGTGTGGAGGAGACAGGCAACAACAGGACATTCGTAAAGCTAAGCGATCGTAGGGGCGACAGCATCCCCCGAGACAATTTCGGCTACAAACAGAATTTTTTATACTTGGGATGCTTCGCCCAGACAAGTTCGGTTATCAACAAAAATATATTGCGATGAGAACCAGAATATGCGCAATTCGCGAATTTTTTCTCCCTCGCATAGATGGTTTGGGCGAAGCATTCCAGTATGTTGTTGCTAATAGCCCTAGGTTATCTCGGGTATATTTCTTAGCCCCTACGACTCAATTCTACGGCTCCAAACAATGTTTTATGAATTTTTAATGAAATCCAAAATCAAAAATCCCTAGCGATCGTAGGGGCGACAGCATCTCCCGAAACAATTTCGGCTACCAAATAGAATTTTTTATATAGCACTACGCAAAGTACGCGCTTGAGGTTTATAAATGCTCGTTCCTTAGTCAGATTATACTTTTGACTTATTACCTTGAGACTTTTGACTTGCGCGTAGCGCTATATTTGGGATGCTTCGCCCAGATACCCTCAGTTATCAACTCGACACCTCTCAAAAATTCCACATCTAAAAAATGTCAGCAGGACGCATATCCTACGGAGTATCTGCGCCGTGCATTTGGTTATTTAACCGGATTCGATCTTATATCAAATCCGGTTAAACAGTTACAGTATTTGTAGGGCAGTCCCCCCGTGGCTGCCCCGGCCGCCCCAAGCCAACCGGGGCGGGCACGGGGGCACCGCCCCTACGCTATAGCGTTTCTCAAATAAGTGTAATAAACGATCGGGTAGGGGCTAAGAAATAACAAGAGCGACTGTCTGGGCTGTAGAACGAGAGTTCTCGTATTGGGATGCAACGCCGGTGGCATCTCACATCAAGAGCGAGAAACGCTATATTTATGAGGAATTAACCGGATTCGATCTTATATCATGTCGGCTTGAATGCCCCAAAAAAAAGTCAAGTTCTGCGTAGGACGGGCTTCCGGAAAGTCCTACGGGCGGGGGGGGACAGGCGGGACGCCCGTCCTACGGGAGATTCTAAATTTTTTCTGTGGGTATTTAACCTGACTTGATATTACCTTCTTCTTCTACGAAACAGACGCAATAGCAATAGAGCAGTAATTAGGTCTTGGCTTGAAGAATCTGGGGCTGGAGAATCTGGGCCGGGAGAATCTGGGCCGGGAGAATCTGGGCCGGGAGAATCTGGGCCGGGAGAATCTGGGCCGGGAGAATCTGGGCCGGGAGAATCTGGGGCTGGAGAATCTGGGCCGGGAGAATCTGGGCCGGGAGAATCTGGACTTGGAGAATTTGGGCCGGGAGAATCTGGGCTGGGAGAGTCTGTCACTTGAGAATCTGTCACTTGAGAATCTGGACTTGGAGAATTTGGGCCGGGAGAATCTGGGCTGGGAGAATCTGTCACTTGAGAATCTGGGCCGGGAGAATCTGTCACTTGAGAATCTGGGCCGGGAGAATCTGTCACTTGAGAATCTGTCACTTGAGAATCTGGGCTGGGAGAATCTGGGCTGGGAGAATCTGGAACGGCGATAAAAGTACCAAAGCGATCGCCGCCAGAAGAACTCGCATCGTTTTTAGAAGAACCTGCCTCAAAAAGCTGATAGCGTAGATTTTTGATATCCAATAGCGGTTGATTCGCCGCATCGTCGGAAGTCGAATAGAAATCGATATCGAAGTAATAACCGCCTTTCTGCTTGGCTGGGTTGCTGGCCTTTTGCCATTTATTCAGGGCTGCAGTCAGATTTTTAACGAAAGAAGCCTGCCACGCCGGAGCCTGTTGGAAATCGAAGGGGTGCAGGAGCAAAATCGGTAGAAATGTCACCAGCTCGTCCGGGCTGGAGCTATTGTCGCTGCTGGAGTCTGCCAGCTCCGTAGCTTCTGGCTCGGGCAGCACCAACTCGTAGCCATAGCGAGAACTGAGTTTCACTTTGACAGCGCCATAATCTCCATCGCTGGCAAACAGGTAGCCAAACAATTTAGCTAAAGCAGGAGCTAGAGCTTCGCTTTCCTGTTTGATGTCGATAATTTCCCGATCTCGGATGAGAGGAGTAAATTTGTTGGCGAAATAGGCGATCGCCGTCCGATAAATGAAATTGGGGTTAACCGATTCGCCGATATCTTTGCCCAAGTTCTCGTTCCGGGTCACCCAGACGCCGCCCAAAGCATTCTGAGTCTGGATAATTTCCAAGTCGCTGAATACCAATTCATACCTTGAAGCTGGAGGCGTAGTGTCTGAGGAAGTATAGTTAATCTGCGAGGCACCTGGAGGAATCGGCGACGGTGGCGAAAACTCATAAGAAGTAAAGTCTCCCTTGCCGTCGGGCACTTGCGCGTATATTGCCGACGGCCATAAGTAAGGGGGATTTTTCAGTTGCGTCAGAGCGATCGCGCGATCGACTTGGGCGCGATCGCCTTGGGCGCTTTGGTTGCTATCGCTTTGGTTGCCATCGCCTTGGGCGGGCAGCTCCATCTTATACTCGTAGGAAAGCTTGGGCGCTGCGATCGCTTCCTCATCAGCTTCAGGCAAAGCGCGGTATTTCTGCCACGCTCCAGATACTTGCCCGACCAAAGTTGCCAAAGTTTCAACTGCCTTTAATGCCTTGGGACTTTGCTGACCCGGAGAGAGCTGCGGCAAAAGGGCGAGATCGTCTTTGACCGCAGGATATACAGATACGAACTGAGCCAGCGCCTCGAACAGGTTCGGTTCTTCGTCTTCGGCAAGCAGGAAGCTGGCGGGTTGCTGGCTGTCGTTAAACTTGACTGTCAAATATAAAGTGTCCTGGGCTGCATTCTGATGTTCAAACGCAAACTTATAATCCCAGGTTTTGAGAGTTGCTATTTTTTCCTGGAGCGAAGCATCGGGATTGACCGTCGGATATTCTCCATTCTGCTTGACCGGCGACGGCGGTTCTGGATAAGCCCGCAAGGGAATGGGAATATTGAGTTGGCCGATTTTCGCTCGCTCTGCCAATCCGTCTTCGGAACTGCCGATGGGAATGATGAAGGTCAGCCAGGACGAGTCTTGGTAATCTTCAATGTTGCTGACATTCTTGATATCGTACTCGACTTCGTTGACGGCGTAGTTCAAATCCAAGTTAAGCTCGCTTTCGATACTCGGATCTTTGACATCTAGCAAAAATGTCAGCTCCGAGGTGCCGTTGGCTAGGGGCATTTTTGCCGTGGAAATGCTGTAGTTTGCCGGTATGCTCTGGGACTGGAGCTGCTTGGCGATCGCCACTGGTTTCCCCGACAGCCTCGGTGCTGTCCCCGCGTCCGAATAGGGCGAAGTTACCGATACCGGCAGTTGCACTATCGCATCCACTTCATAGGCAGCGGACATCTGGACTAACAGGCGCTGCTGCAATGCTTCTCGGGCGGCGGCTTTGGCCTCTGCAATGTCTTTGGCATTTTGCGAATCTTCGAGAATGGTTTCCAGCCCTTGGACGATCGCCTCCGCCAAATTGCCTTTATGTTCCACCACCTTTTCAAAAGCAGCGGCATCCAACTCATAAGCCGGAACTGCATAAGCTGGCGATAAGAATAGATCGACGGCGGCTAGAAAATCCCGCGCCCAAACATCCAAGTCAACGGCCTGGAAGTTGCGCTTCTCGGGAGTATTGCCCAAACCGCTACCGCTAATATAAGGTTTGATATTGACATCGGACTCCGCTAGCAGAGCATTTGCCAAAGGTATCAGGGCGAAATAGCGAGCATTAGGATTGCGATCGGTGCGGTCAAAAGCAGTTGCAGAGGATCCCCCCCAAACCCCCCCTTTTGTAAGGGGGGGCAAGGAAGCGGGCAAGGAAGCCGATGGCGTTTTTAAGGGGGGTTTGGGGGGATCGACGGTTTGGCCTTTATCGGTTTGAGCCTTCTCAATATTAAAGGCGATGCCGCCATCCTCCCGGAAGTCCACAGCCCAAATTTGTTTCGCTTGGGTCTGGTCTTGGTTTTCGGTCTGCTTTCCTGTCGCTGCCTTCAGTCCTGGGAAAGCGGCCTCGAAATCTATCGCAAATTGCTTTAAAGTTTTGGTCGAGTTAGCCGAGTTGGGCGAATTGGGTGAGTTGGGCGAATTGGGCGAATTGGGCGAATTGGGCGAGTTAGCTCCTTGGGCATCCTCTTGGGCGTAGGGAGCGATCGCAGTCCGAACTTGGCGCACGTTGCTGACATTGGCAAAGTCTGGATCGATTAGGCCGGGGTCGCGATACATTTCTACCTCTACAGACACCGGGAAAATCTTCTTGGGATTTACCGGCTTGTCGGCAATAGCAATAGAGAGGGGAACCGAGTTCGGCGGCGGCAGCATCTTGGCAGTGCTAGTCAGTAAGTTTTTGGCGTTAGCGAATTCGGGAATGCCGGCGATCGCTTCTAATGTCAGGCTCGCTCCTTGGGAGACAAACTTAGCAGCCAAAGTAATGAAAGTGTCGTTTGCGCCGATAGTAACTTGTTTGCCCTGATAGCTAACCGTTGCATTCTCTCGCAGCAAACCCCGTAGAGAGCGGTTCGCCTGGACGAGACCGAGGACTGTTAATTGATTGGCATTGGCAATCTCCGCTAAAGAGAGATTCCTGCCCGTATCAATACCCGGGAAGTTGCTAGCAGTCGGGTCGATAATAACTTGGTCGGGAATAGATAGTTCGACTCCTGCTTGCAAAGGCACGAGCTGATTTTGTTGCACCAACTCATCGAGACTAATATTATGTCCCCGGGCAATACTGGCCAGAGTATCTTCCGATTCTATGCTGTAGCTTGTAGTGCTGGCCAGCAAAGCCGCACCGATAGGGAAGATGTTGGGGAGTTTCTTGTTTTTGTCGATTAGTTCTGCAACCGAGCCGTAAGCCGGAGCCAAGGAACCGAAGCTATCCCCAGACTGGATAATATAGTCGTTGACAACCAAAGTAGCTTGTTTGCTGCGATCGAAGATATTAACTACATCTTGGTTGCTGGCGGCGACATCGGCAACAGTAACCGTCTTGCTATTATTGCTAAACTTGCCAGCCATCGACTCTAGAGTATCTCCCCGGCCGACTTCTAGGCTGACAGTCCCGACGAGTAGCTTAGTACCCGGAGTCAGCCAATGGGTTTTATTCGCTTCCGCTAGCCCGATCGCCGTAGCCAATGTTTCCGTAGCGATCGCCCGCAGGGAGTTATTATTTTGACTGCCCTTGCGATCGTCTTTTAAACTATAGCTGCGCTCTTTGGTAGCAATAACCACATCGGGATTCAACAGGACATTCTGGTTTTGCTCGATTTGAGCATCGCTCAACCCAGAACGCTCTATCGTATCGTTTTGCTTAAAAATGTAGAAAGCGGGAATGCGCAGGGTCTTGGCTTGGAAAAGGTCGCTGGCTAGCAGGCTGCTATTAGCGCGACTCAGCTCCGTAGCCCCAAGCTGGTAGTCTGCGGCCACCTGGCTTAATGTTGCAGAATTGCCAGTCGCCTGCTTCCAGTCCTTCAGCATGCTCGCCGCGCTCAGGAATGCATAAATAGCGCTGACAAATTCAACCAAAAGTTCCTTTTCTATAGGATAAGGCGTTAACTCGGGATTGGGGCTGTTCTTGCTGGGCAGGGGATGAACCAGGGAGGTACGCAGGCGAAAAGCCAAATCCGGCTGCTGTACTTGGTAATAAATTTCCTGGAAGCGATCGCGAGCGGCAAGGGCACTTTTGATACTGCTGTCATAGGTATTGCCAAGACCGGCAACATAGCGTCCCATCTGGAAATCAAGCTCTATCTTGCAAGTCGGTTTTTTCTCAACTAGCTTGAAATGGTAAGCGCTGGCGACGCTCGGCCAATTATCGATACTGATTATCGCGTCGAAATAACCGATGGGAATATCGAGGGAATCGACGGACTCTTTTAGATTGAGGCGATTGCCATAGATATCGTTGAAATCAAAGTGAATCGATACTTGGGAGTTTGGCGCTATACCCAGATAGGGACTGGCCTCGGGGGCGGGCAGGATATTTTGGTGCCGAACCAAAGGCGATGGAACTGGGGCATTTTTCGCAAATCGGTACGCAGGCAAAACCTGCTTGTAGTTCCAGTCGTCATCTCCTATATCCTTATTATTAACGCCATCGGTGCTATCGTCTTGGCTCTGTAACGGACCGACTGGCAAGCCTTCGCCGCTGGCTTTAAAGTAGGAGTTATCGGCAATTCCGTAACCCAGCAGTTGGAATAGATTATTAACCAACTCTTGGCCGGATGGATTTTGGCTGTTATCGGGATCTGGATCCGGGCGAGCGATATAAAAACCGACATTACCGGGGGGCACTGTTGCCGAGAGATGCATTTGATTCGGTGCTAGCTGCATCAGCCAACCGGGTTCGAGGATAGGCTCGTCGTCACTATTGGTAGCGATCGCTTCCACAGTTGTCTTCTGCTTTGCGGCGACGCTAGCGAAAGTATCGCCATACTCAATCGTATAATTCTTGCCGCTGCCGTAACCGAGCTGCGCCCCGGGCAAAAGCAGATTAACTGTATCTTGGTTTGCTTGCGCCAGCTCCACCGCCGATATCTGGTAATTATAATTAGTTGCGATTTCCTGCTTGACCTTGTTGAGACTATCGTTTTTGGCAACGATGTGAGTAATCGGCTGGATAAATAGATTGGACTTAGACGAATCTATATTGTCCCCGACCACAGCGCAATTGTGCATCCGATGGATATGCGGATGCTTCGCCGATTCCTTGGGATTCTTAATCAGGATTAGTAGCGAAAGAGTCGTCTCGGTGCCTTGGGCAAAGAGATATTCGGGCAAGCCGTTGCCATCTTGGTCGGCGAAATTCAGATAGAAGCCGCCGGAACGCACCACGCTTGCTTCCCAGATTAACTTGATAAACTCTTGCGGGTTTGCGATCGCAGCACTATAGTCAGCAGCAGCACCAGCATCCATCGCTGCATTAAAAGCGAATGAAGGCTCGCTCTGGCTCTGGGTAGAAAGATTGGTCTTGAGAACAAAAGTGCGATCGCTTTGCAGAACCTCCGACACCAAACCATTAGAATTGCTGCTAGTCGGATTGGGTTTATAAAGCAGCAACAAATCAACCTCGATATCCTGCAGGACGGGCGTCTCGCCTGTCCCCCCTTGCGTCTCCCCTTGCGTCTCCCCTCGTAGGACGGGCGTCTCGCCTGTCTCCCCTTGCGTCTCCCCTTGCGTCTCCCCTTGCGTCTCCCCTTGCGTATCCCCTCGTAGGACGGGCGTCCCGCCTGTCCCCTTGAGATATTCCCAAACTTTTTGCAGTTGCTGGCGTCCTTTCTGGGCAGCGCCGAACAGTTCGTAACGGTTGCTTAGAGTTCCCTCGGACTGCTCGTCGGGAATCGTCCGCACTACAATATCGACTAAAGTTCCCCAGAGATAGCAATTTACCTCCGAAGTTGACATCGGCTCCAAAGAGGACTTCTTAGTGCCAACGGCCAATTCATAAATTAGAGCGGACTCGGAGATATTGGCAACTTGGCGATCGAAAGTTTCTGGGAAAGGCCAGATAGTAGGCGTTCCCGCCTTCTGACCGCTCGCACTCAAGCAGGTTTTTTGCGGCAAAAGCGCGCATTGCCAGGAAATCTCTTTTTGCAGGGAATAGCGATTGGGAGTTTCGCGAGCCAGAAGCAAGCGTTGCAAGCGAGTAATATTCGGAGAGAAAGTCGCCTTTTCCAGCTCGCCAATTAATTCTGCTTCGCGATCGCTGACTGCTATCTCCAAACTATTTGTAGTTTGCTGGTTCGTCTGGAACTCTATCCAATCGACTGCGCCTGTGTTGGCAAACTCTATTTTATAGTCGGCGGGTAAGGGGTTGGGAAGCGAGAATTGCTGGCCGATTAACTCGTAAAGCGGGGCAGTCTTCAGAGTCGCGCTGTTCTCCACCGCCACTGCAGCCACGGGAGCGATCGCTTCTTTTACCGGCAAGCGCAGCCCGTGCAGCAGGAAGCGCGAGACCATAGCAGCGATATTGTTAAACTCGCCGTTGTTGCAGAGGTCGGTAACGAGCTGGGCAACCGCACGCACCGGAACCTCGCTAATAGTAATGGTTCCATCGACCACAAAAATATCTTTCTGACTGGCAATGCTTGCGGTTAGGGCTTCTAGAGTTAAATTGAAATTGCCAGCAATGCTCTTGAAGGTATCCGAGTCGCCTATTTGATAGTCGAACTGAGGAATCTCTAGAGTCGCTAAAACTTTCAGCAACTTCTCCAGGTTCGCGACTATACCGTTCAAGTTGCTCTCTTCGATGCCAAACTTGCCAGCGATCGCCTGCAAAGTATCTCCCTCTCGGACTATATAGTCAAAAGCGGGAATAGAAATATTCGCTCCTGCTGTCAGAGGGCGATCGGGGGAAACATTCTGCAAATTGCCATTCAGGCTGCGGATGCCATTAACTATCGGACTCAGCAGCAGATCGTAAGCATTGCTCCGATCGACCAGCAACATCGCTGCCACCTGGAGTACCGTATCGCGGTTTTTGGCAACACGACCATTGGAAGAGACGTATCCTTCTGGCAAAGCGATCGCGAAGCCATCGGGAATAATCGTACTGGCGGTTAATGGTTTCTCGTACTGTTGCTGGAAGCGATCGCTATTTTCTTTAATAATATCCTCGACTAACGGATTAAGCCCGCTAAGTTGGTTCCAAGCCGACGGCTCCATCCGACGAACTTGGAAGAAACTAGCGACGAGCCGAATCGTATCCCCCGCCTGAGTAATATATTGAATTCGATGCCCTGCCTCAAACTGCAAATTAAGGCTGGCACCGCTCTGGAGAACGGGCTTATCTAGATTCCCTTGTAGCAGCGCCGTTGCCAAGTTCCCCGACCCATCGAATTCTCGGGCAATGCTGGTGAAAGTGTCGCCATTCTTGACCTGGTACTCTACCCCTTCAATCGCAAGCCGCACTCCTTGTTTGAGAATACCCGGTGCAGATTGGTTGGTGGCAACAAAATTTAGAGCGGGAATTGAAAAAGAACTGGCAATATCCTCTATACTTTGGTCGGCCTGGAGATTATAGGGATAAGCCATCAGCAATTGGATTGCCGACTGAACGGCGGAGCGAGCTAAGAGCAGGAAATAGTTTTGGAAAATAACCGTTGCCATTGACGGCAGACTTTCTCCTTGCCAAAGATCGCCCTGGTTTGCTGCCTCCCCGCCATAGTCAGCGTTTTGCTTCTGGTTGTAATCTTTTTCTACGCTATTTTCATAATTAACTTGCAGTTGCTTGAGATATGCATCTATTTTCTGCAAGTAGTCCTCGTCAACGGGATTGTAACTGGCAAAGTCGATTTCCTGTCCTCCGGCGGGGGTTAGGGTTAAAGCCGGAAGCATCGGGAAAATCGTGCCGCTTCGTTCCTGGGTTCTGTCCCCGGTAATTTGCAGCTTGAAATTATCGCTTAAGAATTGAACTAAGCTCTCGTAAGAAAAGAGAGTTTCTTCGATGGAGTTGTCGGCTAAGACATCGTGGATATGCTGGAGCTGAGCTGCGGTCACGTTATTGTCGTAACTGTCGGAACCGCCAGAACTGCCAGAACTGCCAGAACTCTCAGAACTCTCAGAACCGGATAAGCTGGCGATCGCCCAAGCTAGCAACCGTTGGATTAATTGGTTAAAAGGCGCGCTAGCATTAGTAACCCGACCCTTGATTTCATCTGCCTTTTTGGCTTCTTGATGGATTGAATTTTCCAACACCAGCATCATCGCGCATTGGACGCTCTGGTTATCGCTTTGTCCATCGCCATTTGACGTGCCATTTGAAGAAGGACTTAGGAGCGCGCTATCCCGGGCGATCGTGAAAGCCGGAATCATAACCAGCTCGATAGTTTCCACCGCTCGGGAGCGATCGAGCATTCTCGCCAAAGAAGCCGCCGAAGGTCGCTCCACAAACCCAGCGGTGTTTGCAGCGGTGTTGGCACCGGTGTTGGCGGCGGAACTGGCAGCGGCACTTGTAGCGTTACTGGCAGCGATATTTCCCGGCATACCTACAGGGGAATTTGCTGGTATCTTTTTCGCCATCACCACAGGCAAGTCCGCCGGCGCATCTGCCAATTGGCGAGCTGTAGCAAGCACTGGAGCCGCAAGCCGAGGCGCAACTTTGGGAACCGAAGCCGCCGCCAGACTCTTACTAGCTCCACCGGGGATAACCTTCCAAGGTGGCGTACTCTTCGAGCCAATCTTGAAGCTTTCGTGCAAAGTAAGATGGAACGAGAAATGAATCGTGACAAAGACAATCTTCACCGACGCTTTCACCGACACTCCCGCTTTGAGGTCGATATAAATCGGTTCGTAGCATTCAATAGTTAAAGTGACGCTGGCATAGACCACCACCTCAACGCTAACTTTGATTATTTTGAAATCGACCGTACCATATAGCTTGCCGCAGAGAGCTATAGTACCTCGTACCCAGTAGTAAGTATCGCTCTGAACTGCAAGTTCGCTCGGTTCAAACCAGCCCAGAACTCCTTCTAATATACCGATCGCCGTGAGACTGAAACCGGCAGACAGAGGACCTTTTTCGATAGTTTTGCCAACACCCAAGCTGAGGGCGAGACCGAACTCGATAACCGGATGGAAAGAGCCGTTACTAATTTGCGGCACTTTTCTGGAAGTAGCGCCATCCAGCAATGCGAAGTAAAAACCGCCATAGCCGACGAAGGGGAAAACCTGAACGCAGAAAGAGCGGGAGAAATCCAGACCTTTGGGAAAGCCAAAATCAATGCGGAAGTTACCGTTAGTATAGATATCTATAGTGACCACGGGCAGAGTCAGCGAAACTTCGCCAAACTCTAACTGGCGCATTGCCTCGGGCAGAGTCAGCTCTAGATGATACAGCCCCACAGTAGGCGTTACTTTTTTATATAAAATCTCAAAAGCCAAACCGGCAAAAGACTTAGCCTTCTTTCCTCCCAGCACCACGCGGATGCCGTAGAGGTCGGGGTCATTGAAAATAGCACTAATAGTTACGGTTTTAATAACTGTGAATTCCGCCCCTATCAGCCAATTACTATCGGCATTGAATTGGATGCCGGGAAGCTTCGCCGGATTCTGGGAGCTGTCCCCAGCGGGCACCATCGACTTTTGCATCTCTTCGATAATGCCGTTAATAGTTTCGAGGTCGCCGGTTATTGGCGAGACATGCTGCCCCAGACCGAGGTATTGCAGATCGAAGGCAGACTTGCCTTGACCGGGGACGGCTGGCGGTGCCTCGTTCATCGGCTCCCAAGCCAAGGGATTGTCCGTACCGTAGCTCTCGCCTAGGAATCTACAAGCTAGAGAAATCTGAACGACGCTGGGTTTAATAGTTCCGGTTTCTTTATCTTTTTGCGCCTTTTGATAAGTCAGGCCGATGGAGTCAATGTCGATAAATCCTAAGTCTAAGCCGATGGGATAGCTGACGCTCGCCGTTCCTTTGGTTATGTTAACCTTCAGCACTAGCTCGTCGAGGCTAATGCTATTTAGTTTATCCCAAGGTTCCTCTAGGGTTAGTTCGTAGTAAGGATCTACCAAACTTACTAAATGCCCGAGCAAGCTGCCAACGGTTTCGTTGACCATGTGGATTTCAAACTCGGTATCGCGATCGCTACTAATAACCGCATGTACTTGGAAATCGAACGACCCGAGACCGACAATCCCATCCATCGTCGCGCTCAGGCTCGGTTTCTGGCCGGCTTTATATTCTCTATCGACATTGAGTACGGCATTTTTGAGGGCGAGCAGTTGCGTGCCAAACAAACTGAAACTAGCACTGGCCGCTATTTTGAGGCTGTAGTTTTTCTGTTCTGGTGCGGCGACAATGTAGAAATCGTCGAACTCAATCTGCAAGTCTGCCGGCACGAAGAGATCCCCGCCGAAAAGTTTTTGGCTGAGCTGGGCGAATGAAAGTTTTACTGGCTCTCCGGCGTACTTACCAGAAATCACAAAATCTGGAATCGTTACGGTTACGTCGAAGATAAAATCTTCCTTGAAGGCAAACTCTGCCGTCAGATAGCCGGAGGTACTCGGCTGCTTGCTACTGGGATTGAAAATAAGCCACTGGAGGTCAAAGTCAACGCTAAAATCATCGTCAAATATTTTCCAGGGCTTAAGGGTTCCCACCTCCGCCGATACTAGAGTTATGTTTTTGCCAGAATAGTCATAACCAGCGCTAAATGACTTGAGGGCAATAGTATCTAGATAGTTTTGTTTGAACTGCTTAGCATAGTCGCTCTTAAAGAGATTATCCAAGCCAGCCACATCGCCCATCAGAGCGATCGTATTGCCGATGCTGGTGTCAACGGGCTCTTCAGGCACGATACCGATCCAGACTTCATTGCTATTTTTGAGCCGCGATATCTCGACCCTCAGATCGACTCGCTCCTTCTTGCTATGAATATCGATATTAGCGCCAACATAAAAGAAAGGATAAACAGACCAATTGCCAGAATCCTTCTTGGCTAGCTTAGTATTGCTGCTTGTTTGGTTAGTTTGCTTTTGCTTGTTTTGGGTTTCCTCGTTATTAATATAGAAGGCTTTCATGCCTACCCAAGGATTGTATAAACGCAAAAATCCCAAGTTTGGCATGGACAAGCCCAAATCCCCTTGCAAGTCGAAGGTAGGACCGCGATCGCTTTCATCTATACTCCCGTTCAAGGTCAGAGATTTTTCTTTTGCCCCTGGAATTAACTCTATTACTGGCGCTAAAGGATTGTTAGAGCCGGTCAAGCTCAACCCAGAGGAAAAATTGAGAACTCCATAATCCTCTTGCCCGGATTTTTGTTGCCCGGATTTTTGTTGCCCGGATTTTTGTTGCCCGGATTTTGCAGCGCGATCGCCCTTAGTTTGAAATTCTAACTTTGCCCCAGTTAAGGTTACGTCATCTAGGGAACTGTAGGCCAGTTGTTCGTAGCTCTGACCAAACGACCATTTGTCCCCCAGCAGGACTGTCATCGTAAAGTTAATCTCGCCTCCAGTCATTGTGAAGGCGATGGGACTGACGCTCTTATTCGATAAATTTAAGAAAGTATCGTCAAAATTATTGGGTGTTGTGGCGGAAAAGCTCAGCTCCGTGGTGGGTTTGTCTGGGATTACTGCAGGGTTATTAACTTGCAAGATAAGATTTTTGCGCAGCAGTTGCTTGCCGATCGCCTTGGCCACTCGCTCCGATAAAATTGACCCATCCAGGGTTATCTGACCTGTTTCCGCTACCTGCTGCTTCAGGCGATCGGCTAGCTCTTTGAGATTTTTGATGGCTCCGTTAGACATAGTTAAATACCCTGCAGTTAATCATAGAAAATTTAGTAAAGTCAGCGGTCAGCAGTCAGCGGTCAGCAGTCAGCGGTCAGCAGTCAGAGCCTTTAGCTGAGAGTTGAGAAGCGGTCAGCAGTCAGAGCCTTTAGCTGAGAGCTGAGAGCTGAGAGCTTCTTTGTCCTTAAATTTCGATGCAAAGTGGTAGATGGTCGCTACCGCCACGAACCCGGCCAAAGTTCTCCATTCTCCTAAATATTCCGTTCTTATAATCTTGACTTCGATTTATCTTGTTAATTTGCTCTATCTTATTTATAAGTTCCGAAGTAATTTTTGGCAGAGGCGGCCGAGCTGCCGTACCGACGACGCGATTGACAACATACTGCGCTTTAACCGCAGCCCCCTTAATCAGAAAGTTATCATAGCAATGCCTAAGTACCCCTGCTGCCGGCAATGTGGGAGGATTTCTCCAATCCCCTTGGGACATATAGCCATAGAATGGGTTGTTTCCTGCGGTAGTAGCATGGGCAACTGTGGCTAGATGCGTGGGCTCTTGGAAAAGCAAGTTGTAGCCGATTGCAGTTAGATCGTTATAATCTGCTAGTTTGTTTGGGTCGAGGGCATTGACGTTGAAGTCTCCGGCGATAATTTTGATTTCATTAGCTTTAGCTGCTGCCTTGATATCTGGTATTTGAGCAATTTTTTCTAGGGCTTGCGCTGCAGTAGCTGGAGATGTATGTACCGAGTACAAATTTATAATCCGTTTAGCACCGCTAGTCTCTATAAAAGTAGTTTGAAAAGGCGGCCGGTTGCTCTGCTTCGGGAAACCGATAAATTGACCGCGATCGCTATATCCCCATCGGCCAGCAAGTTGATTTTGGTTGCGTGCATATTGGTTTGACCCGTCGTCGCTGGGAATGAGTCCTCCAGCCGGTGCCGTTTTGGGTAAAGCATTTTGCCATTGGCCATCATAGGTTGTTGGTTGGATACCGCTTACTGACTGACCGGCTTTCACCTTTTTCCTCTTCTGACCCGGCCTACCTCCCTCTGGAATCTCTTCTAATTGCCACGGTCCTCGGAAGTCCAAATTTTGGTTTTTAAAGAATACTGCTACTCCTTCTTTCAAACCACTTGAAGCATCTCCCAATATTAAAGGTGGAACTACGCACCATTTACCTGCTGGGTCTTCTCTCTGAAGATATTCCAGCAAGTACAATATGCCATCCGCGCCTACCCCTTTATCGTTAATAACGATTCCTCGCTGCCTGCCGCCACCCGTCGATACTTCCAGAACAACCAAAATATCGGGATCGACTTGTTTTATTGTACCTGTAATATAGGATTCTCTCATTTGAGAGCGATCGCCATTACTAGGCTGAAGCTTATTAATCGAAAAATTTTCGATATTCCACATCATAATACGAGTCATTATTTCCCACCTCCTGGAAGTAATGGGGTTTCGGCCTGCTCCCCTGCAGAGGGGAAAGGCAATCGGGCAGGAGCCTTGGGCTTGACTCCCTTATCGTAAACCGCATACCAGCCGAGGGTATCGTTCTTATCAGTCTTCGGATCGCCAAAGAGCAGAAAATCAGTTCGACCGCTAGGAGGCAGCGACAATCCCATAAAACCAAAGCTAATAGACTGGAGGCGCAGCATATAATTTATCCGATCGTAGGATTCTCCATCAATCTTAACGGCATAAAATTCGATATTTTTCATCTTTATCTTGAACAAGCCCTCTACGTCTATTTCCCGCTTGCCGCCGCTAGACCCGGGCAACTTCAGTCCGGTAAAAACGTTATAATCCCGATCGCTGCTGGGACTCCAAGCAACTATCAAGCTGGCCACAAAATTGGCTTTTTCTGCCAGGGCTCCCAAACTCCCCAAGCCCAGGTCGAATACCAGAGCGTACCAGGGGTAGGTTGGCTTGCCCTGGTTGAGAGGACTGGTCGCGGACATATAGCCGGAGTCCTTGGGCACCGTACCATCTTTGCCCTGGACGATCGCTTTTAATTTCAGAGGAAAATGACTGAATAAGCTGCTAGGGCGAGCTTTGCTTTGGGACATATCAAAGGAGAGATTGCCCGCATTAAAGCTGAAAGTCTTAATCGGTTCGCGATCGCCATCGTCGCTAGGCTCGAAACTCATAGCGATCGCCAAATTAGCAATACTCAACTGACCGGGCTCTCCCTTCGCCGAACCAAAGGAAAAAATATCAAAGCCCTCCAGCGCCTTAAAATCGATATTGCCCCAAAACTGGAATTGGGTTTTAACCGTTTTGCTTCTGCTAGTGCTACTGTCGGTAACGAACTGAGCTTTAACAAACTCGACCTTATTCAGCACCGAGCTAGTCATGTCAAAAATATTATCGTCCTCGCTCGTAAAGACATAGGACGGTTTGCCATTGTGGTTTTGGTAGAATCCATTAAAGAACAGATTATTATTCTCGACCCCTCTGAGAGTTGCCCGTTCTTCATATAAGGAATTCACCTGCAAGTTGATTTTGCTGGCAAACTTGACAATTTGGGAATTCTGGAATCGCATCTCCAGCAGCAATACCTTAAAGTCGTAAGCTACACCGCTGTTGGCTAGCGGGTCGGGGTCGCGGTAAACAATCAGTCCGAATAGGGAGCTGGGACGCATGGACAAATTCGTCCCCATCTTTTTAATGGGACTGACATTAATACCAACATGGTGGGCGTAAAATTTATTTGGCTTAATGCCTGCCGCCAGACCTTCCAATTGCGGGGGCAGCGCGTCCAGGGGCACATTACAATTGAGCGCCAAGATGCCATTCCAGTTTTTATTGCGCGCTAGCTCGGCAAAATCCTTCAGCCCGGAATCAGACTTTTTCGCATCCTCAATTGCATCTTGGATTGTCTTTTGCAACTTGGCGCTGGCTTTTTGCGGAGCTTTGTTAAAGACTTCTGGCAAAGACCACATATTCACCTGCCCTGCCAGCTCTTCAAGAGTCTTGTTATAAAACTTAAAAATCAGCAAAGTGGGATTTTCGCTAGCCGACTCTCGCCATTTGTCCGGTTCCAGATCGAAGCGCCATTTCTGAATTACGATAGCGCTATTTTGTGCCTTCATATAACTAGCGATCGCCTGCGGGTCGGAGACAACCAGAAAGAGCTGATTGGTTTGCAGCGCAGTCCACAAAGGCGAGCCCCGCTGGATGCCCTCAAACAAAAACTCAGTACCGTCGGCATTTTTAGCCAAAACAAGCTGGTTTAGAATTTGGTAATTGCTAGAATAGCTAGCGAGCAAACCTTGGGGCGTCGCTCCCGTCCTTTCTTCCGTCCTTTTTTCCGTCTTATCTGGAGCCGCCGCTGGAGCCGCCGCTGGAGCCGCCCCTAAAGCCGACATATTGGCCGAACTGGGGTCGAGCCCATAGATTGCCTTGCGTCGCGCCGGACCGATCGCCTGAAGCTCCAACTCCTTATAGGGCAATAGATTGCGGCTTTTTATCCCCCTATAGGGCAGCATGGGAAAAGCCAGCTTAGAAGGGTTGCGATCGGCAGCCGGGAGATTCGCCGAAGGCACTTCCATATAATCCAAATAATCCAATTGCGACGAGGATTGTTTATTATTTTTTACCTTACTGGCATTTCCTGCTGGCAGACCGTAGAGTACGGAGCTATCTGGCTGCGCGCAGTAGATTAATCCTTCATTTCCCGCTCCCCGAGCAGCTCGATACTTAACATAGACCCATGAAGTAGTAGCCAAATCGCCGAGCAGCTCTGCCGCTTGCCGTGGCGGCCGATCTGGAACAAAGCCCGGAGCAAAAGCGCTATACCCCGGTATAAAGCTGAGAATATTAGTAACGCCCTGTCTCAGTTTTACATATTCCACCCCCGACAGGCCGCACATTAGACTATCTGTCTTGCCAGCAGTCTTAACTCCATCAACTACTTGGAGTGCAAAATCCCCTTGAGGCACTAAGTAAAACGGCGGTTCCGCTGCGGATTTACTGGTTGGTTTGGGAGCAAAGACCAAACGGGCATTGGCTTGAGGCGCTAATTTAATCTTATGCCCTAGATTAGTAACGTAATAAGACTCTACAGCCTGAATATCTTTCGTTGTGGTAGCAGCGGGGTTGGCAAAAGAAAAATAGCTACGCTCTGCCACTAAGGGAGAAATCGGATCTAGATTCGCATACAAAGACAAATTTCCTTGTTCCTCGCCGAAAACTGGATAGCGTTGCGAGGCAACAAAGAAATCCTCCGCCCTTTCTCCCCATGTAGCTTCTGCCGATGCAGCTTCTGCCGATGCAGCTTCTCCCGATGTAGCGAAAAATGGATCTCGGTAAAAAAACCGCAATCCAATATCGAGATGTTCTAGGTCGGATATCTCATTAGTTCGCTCTAAAAGCATCTGGAATTGAAGGCAGCCGGAAAGCGGGCCGCATAGAGGCAAGGTTACGCCACCTCGGACAACATATAGATTAGTTCTGCCACGGCCTGCGATGAGATGAATGGAGCGGTTTTTTTGGCGCGAGGCAGGCGGCGGGGCAGGCGGCGGGACAATTGTAAAACTATCGTTTTGCTCCGAGAGATTGACCTGGCAGCCAGTACCGATCGCTACGGTCAGGTTCCGAAAATCAAACAGAGCTAGGCGACGAGTACAATAAGATTCTTTACCGGATTGTTTTTTTGATTTTTCTTTGGATTGTTCGCCAAATTTTTCAACGGGTATAAATGTACCGCTTAAGCCGTATTCTGCGGTATTGGGATTGCGAAACCAAACAAAACGAGCCCCTTTACGGCTGGCATCGCTGAGGTAATTCCAAACTGCTGTAGCGAATGCTCGTTCTTGCATTTCCTCTGCCGGCACGGGAGAATCCAGGAAAATGTAGCAGCCTGCCTGGTTCCTCCAGGAATCGCCAAGGGTTAGAGATGCTGGCGGTTTTTGGATTTCCTGCGGTAGCAGATATCCCACCAAAGGAGCTATCTCTCCTGTCTTTTGCTCGCTCCCATCGCATTCTGCCCAGTAGAGTGGCGGGAAATTAGATTGCTTGAATCTTAGGTTTGACATAATATCTGTCTGCCTTGGGGGGGGTCTGGCCTTGGGGGATACGCTAGTCTTAGGTGATTCCCGATCGTAAAGATACCCGATCGAATATCACTTCCGATCCCCCTCTTGGGAGGGTAAAAATGAATAACCCAGTCACTTTCCGACATACACAACGAGCGGTACTTTCTTTCCCAGAAGTCATCTTAGGAAATTTGAACTTCAAAGCGATCGCCTTCGACGGCGGGCAAATCTAAGGAGCTGAGTGGGTTATTGTTGCTGCCATTGTTGCTGGCATTCAAATTAATCTTGGTTCTTTTATCTGCGGATATCTCGTCATTCAGAATTTGGCGATAAGCTGCAAAAAATACTTTATTTGCCCACTGCAGCGGGTTACCTCCTGCCAATCTTTGCCCTAAGTTCCGAACAGTTGTTCCCACTGGCACATAGAGATTGTCGAAGAAAACGTAATTCCCTTCCCAAACCCATTTGGCAAGATAGATTTGAATCTCGGGAACGACTGCAGCTCGACCCCGAAAGATAAAATATTTAATCGGTTTTGGGGAATTACCGGTAACGCAATTCCCTTGTCCGTAAGCATCCGTTGCTAATTGCATATCCGCCAAAGAATCGGCTCCCACTAAAGTGACATTCTTGGCAATATTAGAATCTCCAGGGGTATTGCTTGCAGCCATCTCGACGGGATAAAATAGGCGGTAGTAGCGGCGTGTGGCTCCGGCGGCTTGGAGGTCGATAATACCGCTGGCGATCGTTGGCGGAGTCGAACCATTATCAATCTGTGGCGCTGCTATGGAGCCGAGAAAGCTATTAAAAGCAATCCTATGCAACCCGTCCTCTCCGGTATGGCCGTTAATTTCATAGGTATATTGACCGGCAGGAACCAAGCCATTGAATTGCGAAGACGGACTGACAAATTGATTTGCCGAAAAATCAACGCGCAAGCGCATTCCCGGCTCCAAATCAATATAGGGACTGGACTTCCCCTCTATGCCATAGTTCATCCCGTATCTATAAAAGAGCGTCTCTCGGATAGGTGCGGGTAGAGCCTGACTAATAGCCCGGACTATCCAGAAGGCACTCCCCGGTATCAGCTTGCCCTGTAATTCATGTTGGTCGAGAGTCTGATAGAGCTGACTAAAGTTTTGCCGCAGGGTGGAGCGTGCCGAACTAGCACATTTCCACATATTATTATTTTTGAGCGTAACCTTAACAGGATGTAGGTTGTTTGCATCCTGCTGTTGCTTCAAGGTCACTGAGAAATCATCGTTGTCGCATAAAGTATTGCCCCCAACACCATGCTTGATAGCTACCGAGCTTACTGAAAAATGCGATGCTTTACTATATTCAAACTGAGGGGGCAACAGGTACGGGACATTGCTTTTCGTCCCATCATTTCCCTCCAAGGACGAAACCACTTGATAATAACCGCTTGCTTCAGGGGGTGCCACAACCTGCTCCTATAAATATGTGACTGTTGTTAGTCCCGAAATTCAGGATAAAAGCAATTACTTTATAGCAGTAAGCGATTAGCTGTCAGCAGTCAGCAGTCAGCTAAAGTCCTGCCAACAAGCGCACTCGCACGCATCTTGTAACTGTCAAACACCTTATATTAATCGGTAGTGCTATATCATAGGACTTACGCATCTGCGCTACGGGGCGATAGCTTCGCTGACCTGACGGTGCGCGGGGAGGATTGCCCCTACAGATATTAGATATTGATATTGTGCGTAAGTCCCGTATCATTGGCGATACAGGAGAAACCCGGTTTCTCGCTCCGGTTCGCGATTCATATGGAGGCGGAGATGCTCAGGAGCGATCGCGCCCAATGTCCGCAGGACTTAGCCATTTATTGGGCGAAAACCTAACCGATTTAGGATTTCTATATCCGACGCTGAACTTAGGGTCTAAATATAATATAAATTTAATAACTTTGCTCCTCTCTTTCTAAGACGCTCGCCCTCCCCGATTTGGGAATTTTTCGACTTAGAGCCGTTTTTTATGCCATTGGGCATCCCCTGCCCTTTTAAAGGATCTTTGGGGTGTAGGGTGTAGGGTGTAGGGGTGCCGCTGCGCGGAAAGTCAAAAGTCTCAAGGTAATAAGTCTGCCTTTGTACCCTGGCTCCCCGCCCGATCGGGCGCTCTGGATTATTTCTGCCGCGCTGCACTAGGTGTAGGAGGTATTTATTTCTTTTCCCTACACCCCACACCCCACACCCCACACCCGACACCCCACACCCCCCACCCCACACCCCACACCCCCCACCCCACACCCCATGCCCCATGCCCAATTCCGCTCTTCCCAATTCCCAATACTGTTTTAGGCTGTTAAATCAAAAAATTCACAAATTCTATGTCAAATACGTCTGTGTATAATGAAGGACGAGTCAGCGTTAAAATTGGGTTTGCAAAGGAAAATTAGACTATGAGCCAAAATCAGGGTATTCCTAACCCCGGGCAGAACCAAGGCAGAACCTATAGTCACGCCGATGTGACTAGGGCCGTTATAGAAGAGCAACGTAAGGCAGTTAGAGAAGCCAAGAAAGCTACCCAAGAAGCTCTAGCCAAACAAAGAGAAACTTTTTACAAAACTCTCGGCGTCGCCAAAAAGGAACTCCAAAAAGAAATGGAGACAGCAAGGCAGTCGAGAGAGGCAACTAAGGCGGCCTTCCTGCAAGAAATGCGAGAAGCCAGACAAACTATCGAGGATGCAAGAGCGGCAGCTTCAGAAAAAATGGCTGCTGACATTGCCGAACTTACTAAAGATTTAGAGACTCAGGAGGACGGGGAGGAGGAAGATATAACTATAGAAGTTAGGGCAGAAGTAGTTCGCGATGCCCAAGAAGTCTCTGAAGATATCGTCAAAGCAGCCACCAAGGCAAGTCGAGCGACTCAAGAGGCTGCCAAGACTATCGTTCGGCAGGCCAAAGAGACAACGCAAGATACCTCGTCGGCCGGGGAGGAAGTCGAGACTGACGAGGATAGAGAAAGTGAAGAGGTAACAACAGATGAGGCGCAAGATGCCGCAGAAGTGACTGAAGCGATCGCTGCTGTCAGATTGGAGGCGGAGCGGGCAGTCGAACAGGTCAGGATGGAAATGGATAGAGCCATTCAACAGATAAGATCTGAGGTTGCCCAACAGAACTTAGCCGATGTCAATGGATTCCAGACAGAAATGGATGAATCTATTGAAAAAATACGCTCTGACATTGACAGAAAAGTAAAGTTAATTCAGGAAGAAGGGAAAAGACTTAGCGTAATCAAATTTTGAATTATTATAAAAAATGAAGGTTATTCGACTCTAGGAAAAAGCAGCAAAACAAAAACAGCATTTCAACTTTGCTCTCGCCTGCACAATACCACTGAGGCGGGATAATTTTGTTCTATCTATTATCAGCTCTAGTCAGGAGGAGAATTTGACATTAATGCTAGCTAAAAAAAGCCTCGGACTATCTCTTGAGTACGCCTACCAGCCCTCTTCCGATCGCGAAGCACTATCCAGCTACAACAACCATATTTGCATTGCTTGCGGTGCTAAGCAAACTAGCGATCGCCTGCCGGAGGCGGGAGTGTTGCAGCTTGGCAGTATTGTTTTCAAAACCTTACCAAAACCTTGTAGCTACTGCGGTTATAAAAACGAAATTTTTTTCGCTCTCAATAACTTGCTGCATCAGTTAGACCCCGATATTCCCAGAGCAGAAGAAGCGATCGCGCAGGCTCGGGAGCAAGCGATTCTGCCCGATCCTTTTCTAGAACAAGAATTACTGGCCTCAAAAGTAGCGATTCACCAAGGAAAGCTGGAAGCTGCTGTCGAAATCAACAAGAATATTGCCGCCCGCTTCCCCCAATTATTTTTGCCTTTTTACAATTTAGGACTTATCTATGGGCGGCAGGAGCGCTATCTCGAAAGCCTAGAAGCCTACGAAGAAGCTCTCAAGCGGAACTCCGAACATTCCGAATCCCTCGCTAGCAAAGCGGCGACGCTAATGCGGCTCTCCAGACTGCAAGAGGCAGGTACTGCCTACGAGCAGTGGCGCGCCATGAATCCGGAGGAAGTAGTGATTATGGCCGTGGAAGAGGGAATGTTCGGCACGGTGAAAGTAATCGACATTCCCGAATTCCGCACTCTATGGATTGACAATCAATCCCAAGGGAATATCTGCAAAAAGCCTCCTGCTAATGAATGCGAACCTACTTGCAGACCTGGGCCGAGTTTTTTGTCTGAGAATTTGTTTGCCATTGGCTTTCTTCTTGTCGGCTGCAAGCTGCCGGATTCTTCGGGCTTGGTACTCGGGCTCGGGTGCGGCGCGGGTCTATTGATGAACCTTGCCTGTTTCCCTCAGATGCGCCTCACCGTAGTTGAGATAGACCCGGTAGTTATTCGGCTCTGTCTGACTTTCTTTCCCCTAGTGCAACATTATATAGATGCGGGTAGGCTGGAAATTGTAGAAGCAGATGCGGGAGCTTTCCTCAGTTCTAACCAAAAGAAATTTGACTTTATCCAGTTCGATATCTACCAAGGCAAAAATAACTTTTATCCCCAATACGGTTCCGTAGAATTTGTCAAGCTGATGAAAAAAAGCGCCCCTTTGCTATTCGCTAACATTATTGGCAAGCTAGAGGAACCGCATTTACATCGGGTACTGGCTGCCTTTGACGAGGCTGGGGAGCCCATTGACACTCTTTATCCCGGCCTGCCTATTGACGAGCCGAATCCGAATTATGGAAACTGGATCGGCCTGAACCAAAAAGTAGAAATACCCGCTGATTTTATTCCTTTTTCCGACCTGTCGCCAGATCGAGTTAAACCAGAGAGGCTAAAAACGGTCAGGAGTAAATTTGAGGCTTTAAAGAAAAATGCTGTATCGCGATCGCAAGTTCTTTTTTATGCAGATAAGTTTAATTTCAAGATTAAACCTTATGGAAAATAGGGAAGAGCGGAAGAGCGGAATAGGGAAGAGCGGAAGAGCGGAATTGGGCAAAAGGGCATATTCGCATTAGTGGCGGCTGTCTGTCCTAGGCAAGACTGGCATCAGAAGTCCAGAAGCAAAAGAGCGATCGCAAATTAAAGTTCTACCAAACCCGGTTAAACAATTCCATAATTTGTAGGGGCAGAGGGGAGCGTGGCTGCCCCGGTTGGTATAGGGCGCAAGGGCGCCGAACTGTTCCTGTTTGTGAGTAATTAATTAGCGTAATTTCATATTGTTCCATAAATAAATCCTGTAGGGGTTCCCCGTGCCCGCCCCGGCCGCCCCGATTGGTTTGGGGCGGGCACGGGGAACCCCTACAAACTGTGACTGTTTAACCGGATTTGATATTACTAAACTAAAAGTCAAGATTATCCATATAAAAAGTTAACCCAAAGAAATTATCATCTTGGGTTTAGGTTTAGCTTGTTATAACTTTATCCATACTTTAGCAGCCGGCAGCAGGCAAATCCACTAGCAGACTAGCTATAAGACATACCTAGATTGCCGGTGTAGGTGGTATCCGGTTAATTAAATACCATTGACCTTTTCGCGCTAAAGCCTTGAATAATTTGATAGCATCGCCATTATTCTCCCGAAGGGAAGTTGTTGAGGATATCCCCAGCATCCATACCGACTCTTTTAAAGGTTTGTTCTGCTTTATCTACAGTCTGCTGAGCTTCATCAATAAATTGGGAGTATGGATAGACTTGCTTATTGGCGATCATAAGCTCTGTTGAAACGGCGATCGCCGCTTGAGCAACTGCACTAACGTTGCGCAGATGTTCTGTAGCATCTTGAATTGCCAGGGACATTGACTGCGCTACTGCTTGATAAGCCTTTCCCGCACCTTCAGTTTTTACGACTTTGGGAGAAAGGTTCCAGTTATTAATTAAAGCGACAGATTCTTTAGCTTGTTCGAGACTGCTCATCAAAAATCTCCTTTTTTTAGATTTAGAGTTGCCTATTTTAGAACGGCTGAGTGGAAAATAATTTATCCAAATATCTAGCGATAACAGCTTACTGCTGACTGCTATAATAATAGCGATCGCTCTTAGTTACGATCCTGGCATGGATCGGTAGTTTCTGTTCTTCTTCCTATTATAATTGCTCCCGACGATTTAATCTCTCGTGAATCTGACGAGGTTGAACGAAGTGCTTCTTGAGGATCTTCTTTGCCATTAATCTGCACATTATCTGGATTTTGAGTCGGATCCGGTTCTAGATTTGGATCGGGAGGAAACGCTGGTGCTGGATTCGGGGTAGGCGATGGTTGTCGATTGTCAGGCTGTTTATTGTTATTGCTGTTGTTACTGGATCCCTGTTGGCTTAAGGACAGGATGCCCCTGCATGCAGTGGATACAACAGCAGTTTTAAGCTGCTGCATTGCATTTTGAGAGCCAACGGCATTTTGCATCGTTAAACCGATTGAATGGCCCATAGTCTGATAGACCAATCCCATCGATTGAGCTGGAGATTCGCCTAATACGCTGACATTAGTCAGAGTCACGGCATCAATAATTTGGCTATTTACTTTGTCGGGCATTTTTTTTATTTATTTAGAAAGCAAACCTAACGAACCTCTTATAGCTAATCGGCTCCTAAGGCCATTATCCTCTGACAGGCAGTAGATACAACAGCAGTATTGATCTGTTGCATTGCATTTTGAGAGCCAACGGCATTTTGCATTGCCAGACTCGTAGAGTGAGCCATTGTTTGGTACACCAGTCCCATTGACTGGGCAGGTGCTATGGCCAAAACGCTCGTATTGACAAGCGAAACAGCATCAGCCACCTGAGAATTAACGGTTTGAGGGCTTTGAAATGGTGGTGTTGCCATGATTAACTTCCTTCAGATCCGGATTGTCCAGTTCGGATGAGGAATGGGCCAACGTTATTTTTACGCACGGATCTCATCAACCTCCTTGCAACTCAAAAGCCGCGACGACGAAAGCAGCTACGATTTTTTTCGAGGGCGATCTATCGCCTCTTCGATCGCGATCTATAGCATTTTAGAGCAGTCTTAGCTGCTTTCCCTGGTAACTGCGATCGCCCTAGCCACCGCTATTTTTCAGAGCTTTAACGATACCGAGCATATTCGTCAGGGAACTTGGAGCGTTAGCCTGCATTACCTCGCTTGTCGTTCCTCCAACTGCTGCAGTACCAATGGCATAGATCTGGGCGACCCCTTGGGTCGTGGTCGCTTGATGAATAATATTAGTTTGTTGTTGCGATGTCACCGCATTTTGCGCGGACAGACTCAAGGAATGAGAAATAGTCTGGTAAAGGTTACTTAGAGCCATTGCAGGCGAGTCACCCAGTACCTTTACATTAGCTTGGGTTACTGCGTCGGTAATTTGTTCGCTAACATTTGCCATAGTTTATACCTTCACTAGGAATGGTTACTTTTTTGTATATCCTGCTTTGCTTTAACAATTAATTAGGACCTTAATAACGAGGGCGTTCGCTACTAGACTTACGATAATTATAGGATAAAACGCTATTTTTGCAACTGCCCACCGTTCGAGCAAGACATTTATGTAATACAGGTAATTATCACTCTACATAAGCGCATCTTACATTGCATTAATGCAATGTAAGCATTTCATTACATAAACGAATCCTACATAAAGAGCCTATTATGCTTATGTCTCCTGCTAATCAAACTAAGGCATCCCAATCTTTAACTTTAATGCTAACCCAAACCGCGATTTCTCATAAAAAACGCAAAGAGCGCGTCCGGCCTTCAAACTTTCCTCTTATATTATACAATACTCCGGACAGTTTTTAGCACATAAGGCACCTCCGATTCTCGATCGCGCCCCGGTAAAATAAGGATATCATCATATGAACCCTAAAAACTGTCCGAACTATTGATATTAGCAAAGTTGAGATGTCCATTTGAGCTACTTCAATTCGTCTCAAAATTGACATCTCGGCGGGCGAGCCAGCAGAAAAAATCCCTAGCCTTGGCTATCTTTCAGAGCTTGAACCATAGCGAGCATATTGGCCATAGATTCGGCATCGTCAGCTTGCATTACCTCGCTGGTAGTTCCTCCAAGTGTTGCAGTAACAAGGGCATAGAGGAGGCTGACTCCTTGAGTTGTAGTCACCTGATGGATGATGTTGCTCTGTTGTTGCGACATCACGGCATTTTGTGCCGACAGACTCAAGGATTGAGAAATGGTCTGGTACAGGTTGCTCAGGGACATTGCTGGGGAGTCACCTAGTACCTTTACATTAGCTTGGGTTACTGCGTCGGTGATTCTTTCGCTAACATTTGCCATGATTTATATGCTTCCTTAATTACAGTTAGTTTTTCTCGATACAACACCCCAGGCTAACCGAGGTTATAACTTGGTGTTGTCTAAATACAACAGGACTTACGCAAACTATAGGGTAGAACTCTATATGCAGCGCCTGGTGGGGCAACGCGCACCAGTCAAGGTGGTCAACAAGACTACGCGCACCTACTAATCGCGCCCCTGCGTAAGTCCCGTTCCCAAGCCAATCGATATTGGTCAGGCATCTTCTATTTTTTGCCCTCCCATATTCTGTTTAAAAAAACAAAATATACCGTTAAAATTCCCTAAATATGGCATTAAAGCCCTGCTTAAAGAATCCTTTGCGATCGCCCTAGCCTTGGCTATCTTTCAGAGCTTGAACGATAGCCATCATATTGGCCATAGATTCGGCATCGTCAGCCTGCATTACATCGCTGGTACTTCCTCCAAGTGCTGCAGTACCAAGGGCATAGAGGAGGCTGACTCCTTGAGTTGTAGTCGTCTGATGAATGATGTTGCTCTGTTGTTGCGAAGTTACTGCATTTTGTGCGGACAGACTCAGAGACTGAGAAATAGTCTGGTACAGGTTGCTCAGCGACATTGCAGGCGAGTCACCCAGTACCTTTACATTAGCTTGGGTTACTGCGTCGGTGATTCTTTCGCTAACATTTGCCATGATTGCTATTCTCCGTGATAATTATTTTGCTTAACTAAGACTTGCCTGAAAGGAATCAGATTTGCGCCTTTACCTTGCTCCGCTTTTAGGACGAAATAAAATATTTGCGGGGATCGTAGCTTATTTGCCGGTAGGGAGCGAATATGTTATTTAGCTTGCATCTTTCAGAGCTTGAACGATAGCGAGCATATTGGCCATAGATTCGGCATCATCAGCCTGCATTACCTCGCTTGTAGTTCCTCCCAGTGTCGCCGTACTAAGAGAATAGAGCAGGCTGACTCCTTGGGTCGTAGCTGTTTGATGGATAATGTTGCTCTGTTGTTGCGACATTACTGCATTTTGCGCGGACAAACTCAAGGACTGAGAAATGGTCTGGTACAGGTTGCTCAAGGACATTGCTGGAGACTCAGCTAGTACCTTAACATTAGCCTGAGTTACTGCATCGGTGATTTGTTCGCTAACATTTGCCATAGTCGATATCTTCCTTAGTTACGGTTACTTTTTTTTATGGTTTTAACTCCCCCCGGCTGCGAACCGGGGGATACAAGCTTTGTTTTTATCCTAATCACAAGTGGCTTTATATTATTCGGGAATAATCTTTTTTATATCTTGCTCTAACTGAATTTATATCTGTTGCATTGCACAAGATATAATAACAGAGCAGGGCATATAAAGAATAACCCTTAACTGCCGATATTGCTTAGGATCTTAAGGTTATTAGCTTGCGTTTTTCAGAGCTTGAACGATAGCGAGCATATTGGCCAGGGATTCGGGATCGTCAGCCTGCATTACCTCGCTTGTGGTTCCTGCCACTGCCGCCGTACCAAGAGAATAGAGCAGGCTGACTCCTTGAGTCGTGGTTGCCTGATGAATGATGTTGCTTTGTTGCTGAGCGGTCACGGCATTTTGTGCGGACAGACTCAGGGACTGAGAAATGGTTTGGTACAGGTTGCTTAGAGCCATTGCTGGCGAGTCACCTAGTACCTTTACATTAGCCTGAGTTACTGCATCGGTGATTTGTTCGCTAACTCCTTTTCCAAATTCTGGGAGTGCCATGATTGCTTTCTCCTAAATTACTATTTTGCTTAACTAACAAAAATTCGGCAGGGTTTCAGGAATCAAGCTTGCGCCTTTAGCCTTTAGCCCTTAGATAAGGATACCAAAAACAAAATGGGATTATTTTTTTGTATTTGGAGGTTGCCATAGGTTTGCCATATAGTTTCCGATTGCTAATTTGCCTATCGGGGCGATCGCGCCCGCTATTATAGGTTTTTCGAGCAATTCCTCGAACAACCTGCCGGCTAACGATCTCGATCTATAACAGATCTATATATATGGTTTTCCCTTTCGGCTTTAACGATCGAGACGCTCCTCATACCCGATTTGTGAATTTTGCGAGTTAGAGGCTTTTTTTCGATCCGTCAGGTAAACCGCATCAATGAGGATATCTCCCTTTTGAAAACCAAAGGTTTTCTCTCTGTGCTGGGCTGGCATCTGAAATGGGAGAACTAACGCTCCCTACGAACGAGGGATTCCCTAAAGCTGGGGGGTCTAATCCCACAGCCCCAGAGTTGTTTTTCGTCCTTCTATACCTTAAAACGGTCTCCCGAGGGATTTGTGAATTTTGCGAGTTAGAGACTTTTTTTGTCAATCCAGATACCTAATCTCTCTATCCCTCAAATACTTTCAGACCAAACTTCACAGGCGTTTCAGTGCTTCCTTGACCTCCAGAACAAGGGGATAAAGTAGCTGATGGCTAGGGACGGTCCGATAAGCTCGGGCAGCTCCCTTACCATCGCCCAAGGCTTCTAGGGCTTTGCCCTGGGAGTAAGTAGCCATAGCGGGATTGAACTCCATGAGTTCTATCGCTTGACGCGCCGCTTCTTCCCACCACTGCTGGCTTTTTGCTCGATCTCCTAAAGCTCGATAGCTCTCCCCCAGCCACCGAGCAGCAGGTAGAGGGCATCCTCCATCAGACTGCCAGCACTGCCATCCTCGCTCCAGAACCTCTACTGCTTCTTGGTATTTCTCGGCCAAAACCAAGACGCGACCGTAACAGAACCAAGCATCCGCCACTTGGGGCTGCAACTCCGGCGCAGTTGCTGCAACCGCTAGCCCTCGCTCTATATCTTTATAGTTTTCTGCCAGCACCCGCCCTGCTGTAGCACAGATACTCCATCGCTCGGGAAATCGCTCCAGCATCTCTTCTACTAAGGGCTTTAATTCCTGGAGTTTCCCCGCCTCTGGCAAAATATCGCAGGCGAGCAGATAGATTTGGCAATCTCCCGGGTATAGATTTTTGGCACGCAGAATTGCCTCTGCCGCTTTGTGATTTTCACCAACATGGAAAAGGCAGCGAGCTAATGAATACCAACCGCCGGGGTTATTCGGATGTGCTACTGCGAACTTCTGCAATAGATCGACCCCTTTTTTCGACTGGCCTCGGAAAATGTAGTAATAAGCTAGGGACTCTAGGGTGCCAGGGGCATTGGCGACCTGTTGCACCGCTGCCCGAATTAGCTGCTTGGTCTGCTTGCCTTCTTCCCCTGTGACCAATCCCATGCCACAGCGATAATCGGCTATTCGTTTGAGCGCCCGGAAATCTTGGGGCGCTAATTCCAGGGCTTGGTTGATTCGCTGCCGTGCTTCTGAAAAGCGACCCAAAGCAAAGAGCGCATCATAGCTATAAATTAAGGCAATTGTATCTTCCGGGTTTATTGCCAAGATGGCATCAAAGGCTTTTAAAGCGGCGGCCGGATTTTCTATTCTCAACTGGGTCTGGCCTACGGCGAGCCAGTGAGCGGGATTATCCGGTTCCAGGGCAGCGGCTGACTCGAAGGCAATAGCGGCGGAGCGATCGCTTTGGCGACAGGAATCGATTAATCCCTTCAAATGCTCCCGAGTCGCCGGATTGCCTATTAAAGCCATAGCACTTTCATAGGTTTCTATGGCCTCTGCCTCTCTTGCCATTAGCTGCAATATCTGTCCCAATTGCAGCCACACTTCTATTAGTTGGGGCTGCCGCAAAAGCACTTTGCGATACTCGCCGATCGCTTCCTCCCAGCGACCCATTGTGCGGAGAATATCTGCTAGTTGTTTTCTCTTTTTCCATCCCCGAGGATGCTGCAAGACGTACTTAGTTAAAGTTTTCAGCTTGGTATTTTGTTTAATGGGCTTTTCTTCCAAAACCAGGCAAACATTTATCTCCAACTCAGAGAACCCATTAATGCAAACCAAGTGTGCGGTACAGTTTCTAGACATGAGGCAGTCACCCTGTAATTGATTCTCTCCATTATGCACCCCTCATTCCCTAGTTCTTCATCAAAAATTTCTGTTTCCTCGGATTGAGGCTCTTGGGACATATCTTCTTCCACTCCCCTCGACCAGGGCAGAGTATAATCAACAGAGGAATCTCCGCCGATCGCTTCTGACAGAGGAATTGCATAACTATCGCCACAATCTAGGGCAATTTCTTTGAGCAGCGCTGCAGAATCATCCGAGCCAGAAAGGTACTGATTTAATTGCTCTTGCATAATTGCTCGCGCCTGTTGGATGCGCTTGCGAATGTTATGTTCGGACACGCCCATTTGTTTGGCTATTGCTTGATAAGACTTGTCTTGGCAGAAACGCAGCATAAAAGGAGCGCGCAACCTAGGAGATAAACTTTCAATTCCTTGGCGGATATACGCTGCCATCTCGCGCCGAAGGATAGCTGCATCGGGAGACTCGAAGCTATAGCTCGTTCCTTCGCGATCTGCTATTGCTTCTATACTTTCTACCCTCTTGGCACCTCGCTTGCGTTCTCGATGTATATCCATGCAGAGGTTATGAGTCAGTCGAGCCAGCCATCCTTTGATATTGGTAATCTTTTCTGCGTATTTTGGCAATTTATCCCACGCTTTGAGCATTGCCTCGCTAAGTGCTTCTTCTGCTTCCCAAGGATTGCCTTTCATCCATTCGAGGCAGCAACCGTAAAGATAGTCTTTATGCCGCACCCATAACTTCCAAAAAGTGGGGGCATCACCGAGGGATATTTTTTTCAATAAAACCCTATCTTCTATTTCTAGATCTCCTCCTGTGCCGGTTATAGAAATAGAAACTTCTTGTCTTATTTTTGCCTTTTTCTCTGTCGTTTTTGCTACTAAAATAATCTCTTCATCACCGAGTTCGTTCTTATGAATTGATTGGTACTTGATTTTTGTACCCGTTCCGTAAGCTGTATTAGAGAGCAATAAATCTCCCCCTATTTTACTTATAGTTTCTCGATTTAATTTCCCTGAATTATCCATATTATTTCCTATTGGCTCTACCAATTTAGCTGCCAATCTATCGCGACAATTATTACCGAACTATCTCGCCCTAGCTCATATCTAAAGATTCCTTTGTTAAATCTCAACCAATTTTTACTGTAACGCACCCTATAGCGACCGCACCTATAGCATTTTTTGATATTGGCAATTAGTATCCTAAGCAAGAAGCTTAGGACGCTTATAGCTTGCAACTCTAGAGGGCAACATAGCACGAAATTTACTACTCGTAATTATATGACTATGTTGCTATCTTACTCTCGATCTTTTTACAATTTTTTAGGTTTTTTGACGAGAGCTAACGCTTTCTTTTTTAGCAAGCAAACTCCCTCAAACCCTGCAAGTTTGACTTGCAGGGGTAAACCCTAAATCTGTGGTCCATCACTCGGTCTTTGCTCTAGATAGGTATTTAGATTGCCTCTTCCGTTTTCGCCAGCCCATTGCAGATAGAAAGAGAGAAAAGTGCTAGCACCCCTAAAAAGAGCGATTGACTTGTAGTTTTTCAAACCTGTAATTGACTTTAACATCTCTAGCTGTCTTTGTCAATACCTTATATATATCAATTTAGCCGTTCTTTGGGAGCCCTCTAGGAAGGAGAACGCCCCAAATGCAGGCCAGTTGGCGACTATACCTATTTTGACCTTGTTAAAAACAGATCTAAAATATCGCCGCAGTATTTTTTTTTGCGATTATGTTCCAGTTGCGAATTTTAGGACCAGCATTGCCAAACAGCAATCCTATTCCAGCCACCAAGACTTTCAGGGCCGAATCTGCAAAACAGGAGCTATTTTATAGCGCTACGCGCAAGTAAAAAGTCATGCATTAAAAAGTCAAAAGTATAATCTGACTAAGGAAGGAGCATTTATAAATGTCAAGCGCTTATTGGCGTAGTGCTATATTGGTGAAATTAAGGCGTTCCGGATCTAGTCTGCTTTTGATGAAAAGTAAAGACGCTATAATTGGGTTTTAAACCTTTAATTGCTTGTTGTTGGGTCAGCAATCTTATGCGGTATGCCTTGCCAAATGCAATTCTTCGATCCGCCAGAAATTATGGCGATCGCCAGCCAATTCTCCCAGTCTTCCTCTCTAGCAGCGCGTGCTTGCGCGTACAAAATTCTAGATATAGCGATAAATATTACAAGCCGCGCGTAAGTCCTACCCAATTCCCCCTGTCTTCCCCTCCAGTCGTTCTCTCCCTAATGGAAATAGGCGGCGATAGACAACAACCTAACCGGCTTTTTAAGGTTTGTCATTCTAGCAATTGTTACGAGGGATTGGAAAGTCTTTAACATAAATTGAAAAAAAATTTAGTAAATCGCGATCGCTCTTACTTGGCACGACATTTAGATATACAGGTTTTGGAATAATTCAATATTGGTTGCGCTAGGGAAAGGTGAATGGGGAACGGGAAGGGAGAGAGGAAAGGGGCAGGAGGTTACATATTACTGCCTAGGTATGTAGCGTTGCATATTGCTGCCCGGGTATGCGGCGTTACCAGCAAGCGAGGCGGCGTTAAATATAAGGGGCTTGCTGGGTTTTCCGGCTCGATAGACTACGGATTGTCACCCTCACGGGGGAGAACCCCTCAAAATTATTCCTATCGAGACCGATCGCTCTGCTCCCGCGAATCTCCTGGGAATCCCCTCGCCTATACTCTAATAGAAAGTCTTCTACTGAAGATGTCAATGGCTTCCACCTGCTAGCCATTCTCCATCTATCGCAACCAAAGATGCAACTATGTCTGATTCTACCTCACTGCCCGATCGCTATAACGCCTTGATAGAAAAAATTGTAGAAAAAACTCTCAAAGGCAAAATCCGCTCCAAGGAGCAAGTATATCGCTCGATCGTGCAAGAAGTGGCCCAGGGGACTGGCGAAATCTTCGAGCGCTGTCTCGACGATCGCCTCCGTGCGGCCCAACATCGGGTGGATGCTGGAGCGGACGAGCTTAAGAGGGCCAAAGCCAATCGCATTCTAAAAGCCTTGAGGACAATCGAGCAATCCTGGGAGCGCTGGCAGGAGGAAAATCAAGCAAAGCGATCGCGTGGATTGTTCGTCAACCAAGTGCTGAGTGCCGAACCGGATCGCCAACTGTTCGCTCTGTTGCGATCGCTAGACCCAAACCAACCGCAGGCTCAGGGTATCCAACAGCTTCAAGAATTTGCTAAAGCTCTCGCTGCTGCTGCAAGGGAAAATTCCGATCGAGAGCAGTCGATCGCAGAATTAGCTGCCGGCATTGAGGGTGGTCTGGAATCTTGGCAAAGACTGGAACCTTATCTAACGACATGGATGTACGACCAAGGGCGATCGCAGATTGGATTTGAAGGAATGCCGGGGCAGCGCGGTCCTTGGATGCTATGGGCAAAACAGGCGAACGCGGCATTTGCCCAAGCCCTCTTCGAGGCGATCGCTCTGAATCAATCTATTGCCGAACTCGCCCGAGACCGAGGCAATCTCGAACCCGGTGGCTTGGTGGAACTGGCCCTAATTTTGCAATTTTTGCAGCGGGGGCTAGTGGCCTGGTTTGACAAGCTCGTTTATAACGCCAAAGCCAGCACCAAGCTCTCTAGTTCTACTTTTCTAACTTTTGCAGTTATTTGGTCGGGATTGGCCAATGGCTTCAACCAAGCTCAGAGCCAACAATTGGCCGATGGCTGTTTTCAGATAACGCTGCAAATTTTGCGCGCCTTTTCTCAGCGGGAGTATTTTCCTCTTTATGGCGGTATTTTTGCATCTTTTACTGGGGAATACCTGCGCAATACCTTAGATTATTTAGACGAACCTTTGACTCGGTTGGAGGGAACCCAAGAAAAAGCGCGAATTTTAACAATGTTGGGTTATTCGCTTAGAGCCCGGGGGGAATACGATCGCTCCCTCACTTTCCACGAACAAGCTTTAGAAATTGCCCGAGAAGCTGGAGATCGCTCCTGCGAAATAGCCAATCTCAATCACCTCAGCCGCACTTCGGTGGCACGGAAAAATTATAGCCAAGCGATTAGTTATAGCCAGCGGGCTTTAATTCTCTCTAGAGAGTCTGGCGATACCCGTGGCCAAGCGAATGCCTTGGCTAATTTTGGCTACAGCGAAGTATTCCAAGCGCGAGAGGGAGAACGACTGGAGCCGGAGGTTTATGAAAGGGCGATGGATTATTTGCAACAAGGGCTACAGTTGTCGGAAAAATTGAGCGATCGCCAGAGCCAAGCTCTCTGTTCTAGCAGTCTGGGCATTGCCTGTGTTGTTTTAGACAAACCTCAAGAAGCCCTCCAATATTTAGCCCAAGGATTAGAAGCCGCTCAATTTGCTGGAGACTTTTACCTTCAGGGTATTAACTATGCCTACATCTCCCAAGCTTACTATAGCGTTAGTATTATCCAGAAAACCGTTTCTACCGGCTGTCTGGGAATGTATATCCTAGAACAAATTGGTTCTAGCGAGTGGCGTCAACCCGCTGGGTTGCTGACAATTTTACAGGGTCAATGGGGCACCGATGCATTCGATATCGCTTTAGAACAGCAGCGTCAGGATATTATTGCTGTCATTGGCGTGGATGGTTATGACTATATTCGCGAATTGCTAGAAAAATATAAGCGATCGCTCCGGTAAAATTCGGGCATCCCAAATCAATTACCCGCGCAGGGATTAAGGTAAGACTAGAACTGGGGTGCCGATTTCCACTTGCTCGAATAAAGCTACTACATCCTTATCGAACATGCGGACGCAACCGTGGGAGGCAGCTTGTCCGACGGAGCCTTCATTGGGAGTGCCGTGGAAGCCAATGTAATTGGTTCCATCAGTCCAAAAACCAATCCACCGAGTACCCAAGGGATTATCGGGGCCGGGGGGAACTACTTCTCCAGTCCAGGGATGTTCCCAAGCTGGATTGCGGATCATTTGCATTACCTTATAATTCCCGGTGGGAGTCTCCCAACCTGCTTTACCGACGGCAATTTTATAACTGGCTAGCAACTTATCGCCTTGATACAAATAAACCCGGCGATCGCTCAAGTCGATAGATAAGTAAGTGCCTTGGTTGGTTAGTTCCGGTTGAAATTCTTCCAAGGGCAGGAATCTAGAGCTGTCCCCCAAGGGCGGCAATTCTGGTGTTTCAATAGGCAGCAAATCAACCCGCACCGGAGCTGCCATTCCAAGAGAAAGCCCTCCCGATAGACAAAAAGCGATCGTCACCGCGCCTTTGCAAGCCAAAACCAAGGTTTGAAGCCATTTACCCATCTTTCCCATTCCTCCCCATAGGCTATCAAAGATTATGTATAGCAGTAAGCAGTCCGCCGGGCGACCACGATCGCAGTCCGGGATGTAGGGCAAATGGTGAAATCGCCCCTACTGGCCAACTTGAGCAAATATGCTTAGTGCTATACCACACGATAAGGGATTATATCAGGACTTGCGCATGGGCGCTCTGTGCAGGACGCGCTCCCTGCGCAGAGCGCATAAGCCGATAGGCTGAAAGCCGATAGACTGATTGCTTAATACTATAAAACTTGATTGACAAAAAAAAAACTTGATGCTTTAATAAAGCATCCACAAGGACAAGAGCAAAAGCTTACTTTGTGGTAGTCTCGCCCTGGGCGTAACGCGAACGGGGTTGGGGAAGATGGATATGTCCAGGTTGGTCCAACAGGGGCGATCGCCAGCTAAAATTATCAAAAGTGAGGAAATATGGGTTTACAAAAAATAAAGTTCGTAACAGGTGCAACCTTATCGGTATTGCTTTCTCTCGCTGGTGGCTATAGCGCAATGGCCCAAACACCAGGAGAAGCCCCAGAGCGTATAGTGGCTCAGGCAGAACCCAGCGAAGATTACAGGGGCAAGGTGATTGCGGTTAACAATGAGGTAGTAACCGTCGAGCTACCCAATGGCGATCGCAAAAAAGTAAGCATTACCAGTTTGGATCAGACAAGGCTCGGAATCGGAATTGGCAGCGATATCATCGTCTATGACGATCGCAGCGTTGCTCTTGTTGACTCCACTGAGGATAGCAGCGCCGGATCTACGGCCTTAGAAGATCGGGTAAATAGTGTCTTTGAAGAAATTCGCAGCCGCCAAGCAGAGGCCCGGCGTCGTCGGGAGGAATCCCTGCGTCGAGTTCGGGAAACCCGCCGCACCGTGCAACCAGTTCCCGCTGCTCCCGCATCAGTTCCCGCACGGGCTCCCGAACCAGTACCAGTAGCCCCAGCTGCAGCACCCCAACCAGTCAGAGGCCTTTGGTAAATTCGAGGGATAATAAGCCGATAGCGATCTGCTCTTAGCCTTCAGCTTTCAGCTTTTAGCTTTCAGCTTTCAGCTATATTTAGGGAGCAGACGTGCAAGTAGCATCATGTATAGAAAGCTTGCATGAAGGTAGCAGACAATTGACGCGATCGCGCGAGGCAGCTCCGCGCAGTAGGGGCGTTTCATCTCGCCGGTGCAAACGGCCGATGCGCCAGGGGGAATGGCCATTCGCCCCCTACTGCTCTTAGCCGTCTGCGGCTGCCCCCAGGAAAATCGGCTACTCCTATATATATAGCACTACGCATATTTAGTTAGGGCAATCTTATTGTTTGCTCTCCGGGGCGAACGACAATGCTTATGCTAAAAGCTGACTGCTGACTGCTATATTGTCTCGGCGCAAGTCCCAAACTCTCAAGCTAAGAACTAAAAACTAAAACCAAGGATAGGCCCCCGGTTTTGTGAAAAACTCGGAGGTCTGTGGTATTTTTGAAACAAACTAGATTTTATCAATCCCGAGGAGAAGCAATGAAAAATTTCGGGAGCGTAATAATAGGAATCAATCAGTATCAGTTTTTCCAGGCTTTACATTTTGCCAAACAAGATGCCCAGGGACTGGAGAATTTTCTCGTCGAACTTGGGGGGATTTCCCCGGAACAGTGCTTGCTGCTAACGGAGACTTCTCCCAGTAGAGATGGGCAATCGACCTATCCGAATCGGGAAAATATTCTGAGATCGCTCAATACGGCCTATCGGAATCAAGCAGATCTCTCCAACATATTTTGGTTCTTCTTCAGCGGCTATGGGGTCAGTTGGAAGGGAGAAGACTATTTGATGCCGATAGAAGGGAATCCCTCGGACATCCCAGGAACGGGTATATCCGTGCGATCGCTCTTTGAAAATCTTAGGGCATCTGGTGTTGGGGAACGAGCATTGGTGATGCTGGATGCCAACCGAGCCAATGGGACGATTGGCGGCCAAACTTGGGGAGCCAAAACAGCGGAATTAGCCCGGGAACTGGAAATATCCACCATTCTGTCCTGTCAAGGGGATCAGTTTTCACGGGAAGGAGCTGGCTTGGATAGAGGATTTTTTACAGCAGCGGTACTAGAAGCCCTACGCTCGGGATGCAAAAGTCTCGGTGGTCTGGAGTTGTATCTGCGCGATCGACTGCCAGAATTAAGCGAGCAATACTTTCGCCCCGGTCAAGATCCAGTATTTATCATCTATCCACCGGCCAAAATTCAACAGATAATCTTGCCCGGTGCAACCGAGGCAGATGCTCGCTGGGCGGTCGTCCCAACTGGCATCGGGCAAAAACAATCCAGTGGAGACGAAGCAAACGCCAACGCCAGCCCGTACCACTCAGGACTGGAAGCAGAACCGGGAAAAGGTTTAGAAAGGGCAAGGGCAGCGGCGGCGACGGCGGTCGCCGCCGTCGCCGCCGCTGCTGCTACGCGGGCAAATTCTTTTGCTGCTGGAAATACCAATGGCAATACGGCCAAAGAGACTATATCCCCCGGCGATTCCGATACGGGCTCTACCCAGGGGACAATATCCTCGAAAGAGCCAGCAAGCAACGGTTCGGCAAATTATGCAAGCTCTGCAAATAAGCAAATAGCGCCGGAACCAGCAGCAAGCAACGGTTCGGGAAATTATGCAAGCTCTGCAAATAAGCAAATAGCGCCGGAACCAGCAGCAAGCAACGGTTCGGGAAATTATGCAAGCTCTGCAAATAAGCAAATAGCGCCGGAACCAGCAGCAAGCAACGGTTCGGGAAATTATGCAAGCTCTGCAAATTCGACAAATTCGACAAATTCGGCAAACTCTGCAAACAATCAATCGAGTAAGGGGTGGGAAGACTTGGCAAACAATAAATCGAGCGAGGGGTGGGACAATCCCGCCAATGACAAGGAGAATGCTACTAATGAGCAGAATACTTCTCCTACAAATTCAGAACAGAAAGGCAAAAAAAAGCGAAAAGGCTTGCCGATAGGAGCCCTAGCACTACTGCTGATCTTAGGTGGCGTTCTGGCAAAGCTGACTCCATTTATGGATCGCGAACCCGATCGCTCCCCAACATCGGCTAAGGTTTCAGGATCGGCACCAGGAGCCGCGCCGGGAGCCGCGCCGGGAGCCGCGCCGGGAGCAGCACCGGGAGCCGCACCGGGAGCCGCACCGGGAGGAGCGCCAGCACCAGCGCCAGCAGCAGCGCCAGCAGCAGCACCAGCAGCAGCGCCAGCAGCACCAGCAGCAGCACCAGCAACAGCGCCGGGAGCCGCGCCGGGAGCCGCGCCGGGAGCAGCACCAGCAACAGCGCCAGCAGCAGCGCCAGCAACAGCGCCAGCAACAGCGCCAGCAGCAACAGCGCCAGCAGCAGCGCCAGAAGCTGGGTCATCTTCAGAAGGAGCCGGAACTTCAGGAACAACTGGAGCTGGAACTTCAGCAGCGATCGCGTCAGATAGCGAAGAGAAAGGAGCCTTGACAGGGGCAGACCTGCAATCGACTCAGGCTTCTGAGTACGCACGGGCGATCGCGCGAAGTCGCCAAGTTCAAAGTGGCGACCCCGAATACCAACAAGCCCAGCAAAATATCGATCGCTGGAGTAAGGCGATTTTGGATATTGCAACCGATCGCGCCGAAAAGGGCAATTTAACCGACGCGATCGCTGCAGCTAAGATGGTTCCGTCACACCGGGCAGATGTTCGCGCTATGGCTGAGGAAAAAATAGCAGTCTGGGAAGCACAATCTCAGCTAGAGCAGGGCAATAAACAATTATTGGAAGATGCGCTCCGCTTAATTCGGCGGGGACAAGCCTCTACTTACAGTCGAGCGATCGCTATGCTTCGCGAAATAGAACCGGGAGAGCCCCATTATCAAGATGCCCGCGATCGCATTGAATGGTGGAGCTACCGGATTTGGCAGATTGCATCGCGTCGAGCCCGCAGCCGCCGCATTCCATCGGCAATTGAAGCGGCAGTCTTGGTTCCCGCAGATACAAAGTGGCACGACAAGGCACAAGAAGCGATCGCCAAATGGAAAGGCAACAATAATTAAGCTCTAACTACGCGCTAACTATGCTTAACGCGAAGCTAGCCAACAAAATAATTCCACTTTCAAGAGGTGCTATCCTCAAGTTATGTGGAATTATTTTTGTTATGTTCCTATGAAAGCGAAGGCGGCTGGCCAGTCAGGAGCGTTCTTTGGGGGGCGATTAAACGGATTTGCTATTATTTATAGCACTACGGATTAAGGTTAAGATATTCACAAAACGCTATGAGTGCTTATATTAGATGGCAAGACTCTGACTGCTGACTGCTGACTGCTGATAGCTTACTGCTATATCAAGGATGAAGGACAAGGACAATGACTAACAAAAAGGACATACATTTATATACGGCTTCTACCATGAACGGTTGGAAGCCGGTAATTTTCCTAGAAGAAGCGGGAGTAGAATACGAGCTAACTTACATCGACTTTTCTAAGAAGGAACAAAAGTCAAACTGGTATCTAAAGCTCAATCCGAATGGGCGTATCCCCACTATCGTCGATCGCGGGAATAATAATTTTGTAGTATTTGAATCGGGGGCTATTCTCTGGTATTTGGCAGAGAAATATGGCAAATTTTTACCCGCCAATGCCGACGATAAGTCCCGTGCATTACAGTGGTTGATGTTCCAGATGGCTGGAGTCGGACCCATGATGGGGCAAGCAATGTATTTTCAGCGTATTGCTGCCAAGCAAGGGGAAGTACATCCCTTTGCAATTAAACGTTATGTAGATGAAAGTCGGCGCTTGTTTGAAGTTCTAAATACTCATTTAGAAGGGCGAAAATATTTGGTAGGTGACAATTATACTATAGCCGATATGGCAACATACCCTTGGGCTCGTGCTTACTATTGGGCAAAGGTATCGGTAGAAGGCTTGCCGAATTTACAAGAGTGGTTCGATCGCATTGACGATCGCGAGGCAACACAACGGGCTCTGGAAATACCCAAGCCATTCTGGGAGTTTTTCGGTAAAGGCGATATCGAAGCTTTTGAGGCTGCAAATGCCGAACGTTTTAAAAGCGATGTTAGGAAATAACATTTCTTGACTTTGTTAGATTGTAACGGACTCTAATGGCTAAACAGATTGGAGAGTAATTGGTCTTAATTTGTACTATTGTAGAACTACGGATTAAGGTTAGGAAAGTTACAAAACGCTCTTTTCCTTAAGCTGGCAAGACTTTGACTGAAAGCTGACTGCTGTTGGCGCAGCCTGCGCGAAGCGCATAAGCTGAAAGCTGACTGCTATACTATTGCTGAAAAAGGATAATTGAGAAGTTGACTTCGCGAACCTACGATAAAACCGATCTAGCCCAGTTTTTGCCTCTATCTCGGGCACCAGAATGGCAACCGCACCGGGCTTGTTGGTTGGCATGGCCGAGCCACGAAAAAGAATGGCTGGATCATTTGCAGCAAGCCCGCGCCGAATTTGTCGCCCTATGTCGAGCGATCGCCGATCCTCACCCCATCACCGGCGAACCCCAAGGGGAACAATTGGAAATTCTAGTCCTAGACGAGGCGGGCAAAGCTGAGGCAAAAGCCTCCCTAGGAGAACTTCCCGTTCGCTTCCACATCATGCCTTTTGGCGATATTTGGCTGCGGGATATCGCTCCAATCTTTGTAACCGCAGCAGATGGAAGCCTTGGGGCAGCAACTTTTAACTTTAATGGCTGGGGAGGCAAATATATCTTGCCCGGTGACGAGACAGTAGCCGCGAATATCGCCCAATTCTTAGGCGTGCCTCAGTTTCATTTTCCTTTAGTGTTGGAGGGCGGTGCTGTGGAAACCGATGGCAGGCTCTGCTTGACAACGCGCCAATGTTTGCAGGGTCCCAATCGCAATCCCCACTTGACTCGCGAGGAAATAGAAGACTATCTGCGATCGGCACTTGGGGTCGGTAAAATACTCTGGCTAAATCGAGGATTGCTTGGCGACCACACTGACGGCCATATTGATACTATTGCTCGCTTTGTTGCCCCCGGAGTCGTTCTATGCATGGAGGCTCTCGATGCTGACGACCCTAATGCTGAAATTCTCGAAGAGATTGCCAGAGACTTGGCTTCTTTTTGCGATCGCGGCATACCCTTAGAGATACACCGCATTCCTTCTCCGGGTAAAATAACGAGCGATCGCTCCGAGATTATGCCCGCAAGCTATCTCAATTTTTATATTGGCAACCGTTGCGCGATCGTTCCTACTTATGGTTCTCCTTATGACGATCTAGCAGTGGAGGCTATTTCTAAATTTTTCCCCAACCGCCGTACCATCGGTCTTCCTGCTAAGTCTATTCTGACTGGAGGTGGTGCTTTTCATTGCATCACCCAGAATCAACCTTTTTTGAGTTCTTATATCAAATCCGGTTAATTACTCACAAATAAATCCCGTAGGGGCGGTGCCCCCGTGCCCGCCCCGGTTGGTCTGAGGCGGCCGGGGCGGGCACGGGGAACCCCTACAAACTGTGACTGTTTAACCGGATTTGATATTAGCTTGAGAGTTTTGAGTTTTGAGTTATATCAAATCCGGTTAAACAGTCACAGTTTGTAGGGGTTTATTCATGGAACAGCTACGCGGATTTGATATTAGAATTGCCTAGATTGCAAGTTCTTAGATTGAGAGACCTTTAACTTAAAACTTAAAACTTAAAACTTAAAACTTAAAGACAACAATGATAGAAAAAATTACTGTAGCAGCTATCCAAACATCGTTTTCTGAGGACAAAGCAGCCAATATAGCACGGGTCGCTGACTTGGTGCGAGAGGCAGCGGACTCGGGAGCGCAAATTATTTTACCGCCGGAATTGTTTGAGGGATACTATTTTTGCAGAGAAGAAAAAGAGCAATTTTTTGATTGGGCGCATCCCCTAGAAGGCCATCCTACGATCGCTCGCTTTCAGGAATTAGCTCGGGAATTGGGCGTGGTAGTACCCGTGTCTTTTTTTGAAAAAGCAGGACAAGTGTATTACAACAGCGTCGCTATAGTAGATGCAACGGGTTCTGTACTGGGAACGTACCGCAAAAGCCATATTCCCGACGGGCCTGGATATGAAGAAAAGTTTTATTTCCGACCGGGCAACACGGGTTTTCGGGTCTGGCAGACTCGCTTTGGCAGCATAGGAGTGGGAATCTGCTGGGACCAATGGTTTCCAGAATCTGCGCGAGCTATGGTGTTAATGGGAGCAGATCTATTACTATATCCCACTGCTATTGGCAGCGAGCCCGAAGACCCCCGTTTGAATACTAAAGATCCCTGGCAGCGAGTGATGCTCGGCCATGCTGTGGCGAATATAGTGCCAGTTGTAGCAGCCAATCGGATCGGCTCAGAAGGGGACCAAACTTTTTACGGTCACTCTTTCCTGGCCAATCATCTCGGAGACAAAGTGGCAGAATTGGGATCTTCGGAAGAAGGCATAATTTGTGCCGCCTTTGACTTGGGTGAGATTGCTCGCACTAGAGCCTCCTTTGGTTTTTTCCGCGATCGCCGACCAGAACTATATCGAGAGCTTGTCACGACTGATGCCATTTTATAGAGCATTGCATCTTATATAGCAGTCAGCACTCAGCACTCAGCAGTCAGCTTCGATCGCAAGCATTGCCGGGTGGGTTGGGGCGATTCGCTTTCTCGTCCCTACTGGCAAATATGCTTATTGCTATACAATATAGCACTACGGACGCGCGGGTTAGGGCGGTTACAAAATGCCCATAGCTAAGAAAGGCAAGACTTTGGCTCTCTTGCTGACCGCTTATGGCTGACCGCTTACTGCTATAAAAGTCAAATTACGATTTGAGTTGGACCCATGTAGGGTTCTTTATCGGGTGCTTTTCTCTACTTATGGAGTTCGCTCCTACAATTTGCGTAAGTCCTGCAATTCCGATTTTAGTCGGACCTATATAGGGTTTGCTGAATAAATCTAAAAGGCCGGGGTGTGGGGGGTGTGGGAGGCCGCCTACGAGGTGTGGGAAGTGTGGGAAGAATTAAACAAAATTGTCCTCTCCCCCTCTCCCCACACTCCCCCTCTCCCCCACAGCCTTTTTCAGCAATCCCTATATAGGCACGGGGGGGGGTAAAACTGTCAAAATTCTCTAGGGGTCAAGAGATCTGAGTTTTGTAAGAAGGTACGGGAAGATTGGCGGATAGCCTTAAGGCACGGGCGCTATGGTGTAGGGCGTGCGAATCGACTATAAAGCAGGCTGGGCAATAGGCGAGATCTCGGAATCTTCCAGGCTTACCCCTACAAACACAACAGCTAACCGATGAGGGAGAAACAAGAGAAAATGAAATTACTTTTTTTAGGTTCCGGTTCTGCTTTTACCCTTGGAACCGATAATTATCAATCAAATATGCTTTTGATAAACGAGCAAGGCAAAAAACTATTGATTGATTGCGGCTCGGATATTAGATTTTCTCTGCATGGTGCTGGCTATTCGCATAAGGATCTGACCGATATTTACATTAGCCATTTACACGCGGATCATGTGGGAGGTTTGGAATTTGTCGGCTTTAAAACTAAGTTCGATCCTAGCTGCGATCGCCCCAATCTATATTTGAGTAAAGATATAGCAGAAACCTTATGGGACAACACTTTGTCGGGTGGTATGAGATCGATTGGTGGCGATGAGACTAACTTAGAAACGTTTTTTAAACCTAAAACAATTGGGCGCGATAGCAAATTTGTCTGGCAAGGACTTGAATTTAATTTAGCTAAAACGAACCACGTTAATAATGGCTACTATGTCATGCCAAGCTATGGATTATTTTTTGAGGCAACAGGAATTAAGATATTGATTACAACCGATACGAGAATTGCCTTTGAAACTTTGGGTGATTTTTATCAAAGAGCCGATGTTATTTTTCACGATTGCGAGACATCTCGATTTCCGAGTAGCGTCCACGCCCATTATAATGACTTGGTAAAGTTGCCAGAAAAGCTACGCAATAAAATGTGGCTCTATGGTTACCAGTCAGGCAAACTACCCAATGCCCAAAACGATGGATTTTGTGGATTTATTAAGAAGGGACAGATATTCGATACAACAAAACCTTGTTTTATGCGTTCAAGCGTTAAAATAGCAGTATAAGATTAATTAAAGGTAAATAAAGCTGCAATAAAGAATAGAAGATAAAACCAAAAAGGAGAGAGTCTAATAAATTGATAAGGGAAGTCATTGGGAATGAAGCTCGATCGCGATCGGGGTGCCGAGAGCAAAAATTTTTCGCGGATCTGGAAATAAAAAACGAAAAAAGCTACACTGTTGCTAGCTCTGACTTGCTAGCTGTGAAGCGGGGCGATCGCTAGCGTCTATACTTACCGCCGCGATATTGCTACAATACCCAATCAGGAAAAGAGCGATCGCTCTTTTTTTTACAAGGGAGCCCATACTCCCAGCCCCTTTCCGGGCAGCCGTACCCACCTACTACTCCAACCCTACTCCAACCCCCTCCCGAGAGAGAGGATACAGGAGTCGGTTACCCTCTGGCGGCAAATACGGCAAAAAAAGGGCTCCCTGGCAAAAAGGCTCGCACTGCTCTATCTCTCTGTGGCTGGAGTATATAGACAACCGAAATAAATCGATGCTGCAATGGATATGTTATTTTTAAAAGAATTCGCAGACAGAACGAGCAGTATCCTCTCCAACCCCGTTCTGAGATTGGGTGAGTCGGAAATTTCTCTCTACGATATCGGCCAAATAATTATATCATTACTACTGGTTATTTTTATTGCTCGGGCACTCAAGAATTTCCTCAAGGGGCGGCTTTTGTCTAAACTGGGGATTGACGAAGGCAACCGAGAATCTATATCTACATTGGTTAGCTATTCCTTTGGCACCTTGGGTTTTATCATGGTTCTGCAAGCCACTGGCTTTGACCTTACTTCTTTGGCTGTATTGGCTGGTGGCTTGGGGGTTGGTATTGGCTTTGGTCTGCAAAACCTGACCAAAAACTTTATTAGCGGTCTGACAATCCTAGTAGAAGGAACTGTGAAAGCTGGCGACTATGTTGATTTTGAAGGTCTGTCTGGCTTTATTAAATCCATATCCCTGCGCTCCACAATCCTGCGTACTTTTGACGGGGGGTATGTGATAGTGCCCAACAGCCACATGGTAGAAAACCCAATTGTAAACTGGAGCTATGCGGCCTTTAAAGATGTCAGACGGCGGGTTAAAATACCTATAGCAGTTAGTTATGATAGCGATCCGCTAGTCGTCACGGAAGCTTTATTAAATTCCGCCCACCAGGAACCGGGAGTTATCTACGAACCTTCTCCGCGAGTTATGTTTAGGGAGTTCGGTAGAGATGCCATGATTTTTGAACTCTGGGTTTGGATAGTTGACGTGGATTCTAGACTTTCGATTACGAGTTCTTTGAACTTTATTGTTGAATACAATTTACGTCAGCAAGGCATCAGAATACCCAAGCCCCAAACAGACTTGTGGGTTCGGAATCCGGAAGAGTTGGTTTCTGTAGGAGGTAATGGCAAAGAAAATGGCCAAGAATTATCCCAAGTAGCATCGGAGCGCTTAGCTTCACAAGCATTAAAGCCAATATCAATCAGCGATTTGCTGCGAGAGGTGGTTTATTTTAAAAATTTTAACGATATCCAAATGCGACAATTAATTGAAAATGGGCACCGACAGCGCCTGCGCGAGGCAGAAGTGCTATTTAACGAAGACGATCCGGGAGATGCTTTTTATGTGGTTTTGTCGGGTCAGGTGGAAGTCTATGTGGAAAAAATTGACAAGCATCTCGTCAATCTTGGTCCGGGTAAATTTTTGGGAGAACTGGCCTTGATGTTAGGAATTCCCCGCACCGCTTCGGTTCGCGCCTTAACCGAGACAGTTCTGTTCGTCCTCAGCAAAAATGGCTTTGAAAAACTATTGCGAGAATACCCGGATATTTATGAGGCGATTGTGGAAGAGTTGGCCAAGCACCAAGAAGAACTGACTCAGCGACAACAGCAACTGCGAGAAATGGGATTGGTCGATGAATTAGAAGATGATAGCAATCCCGTCGATTGGGTGCGCAAGCGACTCAAAAACCTGTTTAGTCTCTAGAGCTATTATAAATTGATGCAAAAGCTCGATCGCAAAGGCAAGCTTTTTGGCGACTGTCTCTCGGGGCTGTCTGATATGCTGGCCGATAAGTTATACCCAATATGGTTAACGATCTCCCAATACCGTAGGGGCAGCAAAGAATGGCCGCTCCTACGGTATTTGGGCGAATCGCATTCGTCCTTCGGCGATCGCGCTTGAAATTGCCCTTACAAATATTGATAAAAACAATAGGATGCTAGGAGCTAATCTTAGGCTACATATAACTATTTCCAACCTCGCACCCTGCGCCAAGGCTCAGATAGAACCCTGCGCCAAGGCTCCGACAATTTGCGTAATTGGCGCAAGTACCGACCCAGGGCAGGCGATAGCCTTAAGAGCCGCCCTGCCCAAAAAAACAAACAGTGGATGGAAGCTGTTTGCCGGTACAGCTCTAAGCGGATTGTTAATAGCGATCGCCAGCTTCTCCGCAACAGCAACTTCCAGCGATCGCCAAAATATAGAATTAGAAGTAGGGGTGGTGCAGCGATTTGGCAGTTCTATTTCCGATAGACTTACTTTAAAAGCAGCAGAACCCGGCGATCGCCTGACCTTAACTTTTGAGGGAGGAGATGGCTTGCCCACTACCCTTATGGCGACGGAAATTAAACTAGAAATTTCCACCAGACCGCTACAGCAGCCAGTGGTAGAAGAGCGGGTAGTTCTCAGCAGCCATCGCAGCTTTGAGAATGCCGAACATAGCGCCAATCGTTGGCAGCAACAAGGGCTAGAAGTAGAAATTGGCCAACCCAGCTCCTGGCAAGTCTGGGCAAAACGAGATACTTATAATTCTCCTTTACTGCGTCGGCTCCTGCTGGAATCCCTGCGCGAGGCGGGCAACAAAACTGCTTTTATCGAAACCTCTAATCTGCGGCAGGAGCGAATTGTTAGCTGGGTCGCCGGGGGCAGTCGCTATCACCGAAAATATCTGGATATCTCGGCGAGCCAAGATTTGATAGCGGTTTCTCAAGGCAAGGGCGATCGCGACAAACGCAGCTATCACGGACGGCTTGAGATTAAGCCCAATGCCTATGGCAGCTATACCCTGGTCAACCAAGTCCCCCTAGAAACCTACCTGCGAGGAGTGGTGCCCCATGAAGTTGGTACCAACCCTCCTTATGCGGCCTTGGAATCCCAAACTATCTTGGCTCGCACCTATGCTTTGCGCAACTTGCGCCGTTTTCAAATTGATGGCTATCAACTCTGTGCCAATACCCACTGCCAGGTTTATAAAGGCGCGGATACTTGGCTCCCCGCCGATCGCGCGATCGCGGCCACCGCAGGTCAAGTCCTAACTTATCAAAACGAATTGGTTGACGCTCTCTATTTTTCCACTAGCGGAGGCATCACTGCATCCTTTGAAGACTTGTGGGACGGACCGCCTCGCCCCTATCTCCTACCCGTTGTCGATTCTGCAACTAATATATGGAACTTGTCCGGTAATAGTCTGGCCGGGGAGCAAAACTTTCGGCGCTTTATGGCTCTCAAGCAGGGATTTAATGAAGAGAAATATGACTTTTTTCGCTGGCGAGAAGCTTCTGCCTTGCCTCAGATGAACCAAAGACTCCGGAGTTATCTACAAAGAAAAAAACACCCATTGGCCAATTTTAAAACCATTCGCAAGCTGGAGGTAGTAGAGCGCAGTAACGCCGGTAGGGTTCTCAAGCTCGCAGTCACAACTGACCGGGGTATCGTCGAGTTGAAAAAAGACGAGATTCTCCAGGGTTTCTATGCTCCTCTTAGCACGCTATTTTATTTGGAGCCTATCTACGGAGCGGATAAAACCCTCAAAGGTTATCGGTTTGTCGGCGGCGGATTCGGACATGGAGTTGGACTGAGCCAGCATGGCTCTCACTTTTTAGCCAAGTTAGGTTGGAGCAGCGATCGCATCCTCCGCTTTTATTTCCCCGGCACCGAAATTCAGACCCTTAACGAGGACATCACTTTCTAGAGGGACATGGGGACGTGGGGACAAGGAGACATGGGGACATTGGGACCGAGAGACATGGGGACATGGGGAGATGGGGGCCTTTGATGGATGGGGAAGGGTGGGAAGAGGGGGAAGGGTGGGAGGAATTGGAGAACGGACTACGCGACTTATGGCGGCTCCCCGCAAGGACTGCGCTTCCCACACTCCCCACCCTTCCCACACTCCCCACCCTTCCCACACTCCCCACCCTTCCCACCCTTCCCACACTTCCCACCCTTCCCACACTCCCATTCCCACGGATTTCCTATAAAAATAATAAAGAAAACAACAAAAACGTGTGAAGCCCGGTATCTTAGACTTCACACTTTCTCTTTCTTTTTATCGGTTGTTGGCGATCGGGCAAATGAGGGATTCCAACTTAATCCATTACCGATTGCCAACCAACCTTTTAGTAGAGGGCTTCTTCTTGGTGGGTTGTGATAGTGCAGTCAGATTTGGGGAGAGCTATGCAGGTCAAGACATAGCCAGCCGCAATCTGGTCGTCATCCAAGAAAGATTGGTCTTCCTGGTCCACCGTGCCCGACTCTAACTTACCAGCGCAGGTGGAGCAGGCCCCTGCACGACAGGAGTAGGGCAAATCTATTCCTTTCTCTTCTGCCACATCCAGGATAATCTCGTCGTCTTTAACCTCAATAGTTTCTTCTTTGTCCTCGGGCATCTTGAGGGTGACTTTGTAAGTTGCCATGCTTTATTCCTCTCCAGTAATCGCGATTGTTGAATAAATTTTCCCGCTTTGGGCGTTCTATGCCTAGATTAAGGCACCGGGAAGAGCCGATTTGACGCTTTCTATCTTTTTTACGCCTTTTTTCGGGTCTTGACAATTGGGCAAATGGTGGGTACTGCGAACTAGCTAGTTACCAATTGCCAACCCTTAGTATAGCGCTTCTTCTTGGTGAGTTGTAATGGTGCAGTCAGATGTTGGATAGGCCACGCAGGTCAAGACATAGCCTTCTGCAATCTGGTCGTCATCCAGGAAAGATTGGTCTGACTGGTCCACCGTGCCCGACTCTACCTTGCCAGCGCAGGTGGAGCAGGCCCCTGCCCGACAGGAATAGGGCAAATCTAATCCTTGTTCCTCCGCCTCGTCCAGGATGTACTTGTCGTCGGGCACATCAATCTCTTGTTCGCCATCGGGCATCTTGAGGGTGACCTTGTAAGTTGCCATGCTCTGTTCCTCTCTAATTAATCGCGATTTTTGAATCCACAGGTGAATGATAAGTTTCCCTTATGGGTGTCCTACGCTTGGATTAATGCGTTGGCCTGCCGTCAGGGTTGGCTCACCTTTTGATATTAAGGTAAAAAAAACCCGATGGAACACCTAGTACGAGGATTGATTTAACAAAATTTGTTATAGGAATTTCTAATTTAATTGCAATTACTTATATGACTTAGTTGCCGGCCCTGTAAAAAAACGTCAAAATTACCATTTTAGCGATTTTGTAGAGCTTTAGTTAGGGACCCGCGACTTATCGACTTTTAGCTGACCACTGACTGCTGACCGCTGACCGCGCTCTCGATACAATGGCAAAGCAGATTCGCAGCTAGGCATGGAAAAACTAAAACTGCCCGTTCGAGTCGGGCTAGTGGGAACGGGTTTTGCGGCTAAGCTCAGGGCCGAGAGATTGTTAGAAGACGATCGCTCCTCTTTAGTAGCAGTGGTCGGTCATGTTGCAGAAAAAACCCAGGAGTTTGCCAAAACTTATGGAGCAGAGGCGATTGGGTCTTGGCAGGAGCTACTGCAACGGGAGGATATCGATCTTGCGATCGTTTCCACTATTAATAAGGATCATGGCAGAATTAGTCGGGCGGCCCTGTTAGCGGGCAAACATGTTGTCGTCGAATATCCCCTCGCCCTCGATCCAAAAGAAGCTAGGGAAATTATTGACCTGGCAACTGCCAAGCAGAAATTGCTCCATGTCGAACACATAGAACTATTGGGCGGACTGCACAATGCTATTAAGCAATATTTACCTGAAGTGGGGGAAGTATTCTATGCTCGCTATGCCACCATTGGCGTTAAGCGACCGGCCCCGCAGAGGTGGAATTATCAACAAGATTTGTATGGGTTTCCTTTAACTGCGGCCCTCTCTCGCCTGCATAGGTTTACAGATCTATTTGGAACGGCAATAGGCGTTAGTTGTTCTACTAAGTTCTGGTCTGCCTCGAACCCGGATTACTTTAGGGCCTGTCTGTGTTCGGCGCAATTGCAGTTTAAGAACGGCTGGGTAGCTGAGATAGTTTATGGTAAGGGGGATATTTTCTGGAATTCAGAAAAAAGATTTGAAGTACACGGGGATAATGGCAGTCTAATTTTTGACGGCGATCGCGGACAATTCCTGCGAGGGGAAGAAACAAAACCCATCTCGGCGGGCAGTCGTCGCGGTTTATTCGCCAAAGATACCACTATGGTATTAGACTACCTTACCGAAGGAACTCCCCTATATGTCACTCCCGAGCAAAGCTTGCGCAGTCTTGAAATTGCTGATGCTGCCCGACTTGCCGCAGCAAGGGGACATGGGGACATGGGGACATGGGGACCGAGAGACTTCGCTCAGGAGAGCGGGACATGGGAACCGGGAGACATGAGGTAGGGTGTTGACTCGCTCGGGGTGGAACTTTCAGGATTTCCTGCTATTTTTTCTATCCCTGTCAGGAGCTGGAAAACCCTACGGTTACGAGGTCTCGGGCTTTCACCGCGACAATCCAAAGATTGTTACCCTAGCGGTGAAAAAGCCCAGAGTCAACACCAGACATGGGGGAATTGGAGGAATGGGAGAATTCCTCCGGCGTAGCCGCCCCGAAGAGGCGGCTCTGGTCTCCCGGTCTCCTGGTCCCCTTGTAACCCTGTCCCCTTGTCTCCCCCTTGTCCCCCTATCCCCCTGTCCCCCCTATCCCCCTGTCCCCTTGTCTCCCCTGCCTCTTCCCCATGCCCAATTCCCAATGCCCCACGCCCAATTCCCAATTCCCTAAATTGCTATATATTGAAGATGCCAGCAGCCAAAACCCTCTAATTGGCAGTTCTCTCCCGGCTGGCCCTCAATTAAGCAGTTGTAGAACGTCCGGCTCCAATGCAGCTAAAATCCCCGCAAAGCCGGAGGCTTTCACCCCTTTTGGGTGGATTTATTACATGTCATAACATACAGTTCAAACAAGGACACTCAATATGGCTACGAGTCTGGAACAAATTGCCGACTATCTCGATAACCGGGGCTGGAAATACGAGCTAGATGAAGAAAACAATCGCATTATCACTGGGGTACAAGCGGAAAATGTGGATAATTTTCTGATTGTCATCCAGTTGGATGAGGAGGGAGAGTTCTTTAAACTATTCGCTCCCCAAGTTTTGTCGGAAATTAGCGGCCATCCTTATAAGGAAGCCATTCTACAAACCATGCTTTGTATTTCCTGGGAAACGAAAATGCTCCAGTGGGAATACGATCCATCCGATGGGGAAATAAGAGCAATCATCGAGTTTCCCTTAGAAGATGCTCTGTTGACGGAACGACAATTTAATCGCTGTTTGAGTGGTTTAATTCAAATAGTTGACGATATTGCGATGCCTCGGCTATTAGAAGTGATGGAAACCGGGCGCGATCCGGGTAACGAAGATATAGGCGAGCGGCTGCTGCTTACGCTCCAAGAAGAAGCACCGGGACTTTTGGATCTTTTGGAAAAAGCGATGGAAGCTCGCAAAAAGAGGGGTATTTTTCCCTCAGAAAACTCTGGACGATAGACAAAATGCAGGGTAAAAGTAGGGTGTAGGGTGTGGGGTGTGGGGTGTGGGGTTTAGGAAAACTTCATGCTATTATCCCGTTCGCGCTCATAGCGTCTCCGTAAGGAGAATCTCTCTGAGCCCGGCAGGGTTTAGGGTGTGGGGTTTAGGGGTGGGCAAGCACCCAAATAGCTCTCAACTCACCATATCGCGTTGCGAACCCTAAAAGCTAGGCAAAAACTAAATGCCGATCGCTCCTTGCCATCAAAGCCGAAAGCCTAGTGGATTGTCTGGCTTAAAATTGTAGGTTGGGTTGAACGGAGTGAAACCCAACAAAACGATTGGTATAGTTGGGTTACTCTTCGAGAAGGCGTTAGCCCTCCTTGGGCAGGCGGGGCGCGTTCGCCAACACTCCGTTCAACCCAACCTACAGTTACACATAATTTTAGGTTTGCCAAAGCACTAGAAAGCCGAAAGCCTAGAAAGCCGAAAGCCTAGAAAGCCGAAAGCGGAACCTAAAAAGGTCATTGCTTTATTTTATCGGTCTAGCTTATTGGGAATACCTTCGCAACCTCCGGGGATAGTTTTTCTGGTTTTCGATCCGCCCCAAGCACAACAATAATAGCGCTGGCTCTCGGAGAGACGCTCGACATCAGTAAAGTCTGCGTTTTCTATCACGGCTCCGGTATATTCGCCAGTTTTGTAGTTAGGACGTTCGCTGCGGCTGCGGGGAGAAGCAGTTTCTGCTTGGCCGTAAAATAGGCGGGCGCTCATAAGGTTTGCGCCCATCAGATTGGCTTCGTACAAAATTGTTTGGGACAAGTTTGCTTTGACTAGGGCGCAGTAACTTAGATTCGCACGAACTAGATTGGCTTGGCTTAGCTCAGTCCAACGCAAATCGGTGCCAGAAAGATTGGAGCCGGCTAGCATTACTCCCAAATCAATTACGCGGACGCCGGTAGCGCGGTCCTCAGCATAGCCGCCATCGCCATCGAGAATGGGACGGCCAAGGTGGCGATCGCGTCTCAGAGGGGTCAGGAGCTTCGACTGAGACAAAAAGCGAATAATTTTAGCTTTTCCTTCCGCATCCACGCTACTGAGAATAGAAGCTGTGCGACCATCGGCGATCGCCCTTTCTTGGGGCCAATCTTCCAGCAATCCCTCCTCATTCAAGGCCAAATCGGACACCCCTTGAAAATAAGCATCAATCGTTTGCTGTTGGGTAATTCGGTTTTGCTGAATTGTCAGTTCCTTAGAAATCACATATTGCCGCCACGCCACATAGACGGCGATAATAGCGATTAAAATTTGACCTAAAGCTCCGACCACGTCCCCAATAGCGCCGATCGCATCCCAATTAATCTGGATATTGCGCGACCCAGGCTGTTGGTTAGCGCCGCTGAGCAACAGCAAACCAACGATTCCCCCCATAAGGCCCAAACAACCCACGACAATCGAGCGCCATTGTGACGGCACCAATTGCGTCCAAATTAAACCCCAACTCGGCACCAGGATTCGCAAAGATACCAGCAGAGTGGCCATTGCTCCAATAAATGCCACCCAAACATTATCGATTCCCAAACCCAGAATTGTTATCGAAATGGTCGCGCATACTATTGATGTGGCAGCGAAGTTGGGCAAGTTCAGCTTGGCAACAGCTAGATTTTTTTGTTCGGATTTTTCCAAAATCCCCGATTCCCCGGCGCTCGCAACCGTAACAACTTTGTCATCCCATTTAGGATTGGCTCCGTTGCTACGGTTTTGGGGAATCTCGTCCCTTGGGCTTGGAGGAATCGGAGCGGACTGGGATGAGTTAGAGTCAGTTGTCATGTTCTTTCTGGGCGCTAATAGTACCAAGATACCGGCGGGCTTTGCTGAAGGAGGTTTTTGCTGCTACAAACTATTAACCAAAATTTTAACCAAAACCAATGTTACCCTAGAGCAGCCCCAAAAGTTAACTTCAGATTGGGTCTATATATGTCTATATATTAGAAGCTATCCCTGGAGGACGCGGCTTTTGTTAATCCTATTCTCCTTAACCCTATTTGTCAGCGCTTTCCTGCTTTTTTGGGTACAGCTTATGGTTGCTAAGGCTATTTTACCGCTTTTAGGCGGTTCGCCCTCAGTCTGGAATGCCTGTCAGTTCTTTTTCCAAAGCACTTTATTGCTGGGGTATGGCTATTCCCATCTGAATGCGAAATGGTGGGGAATGCGCCGAGGGGCGATCGCTCATAGCCTCTTGCTCTGGCTGCCCCTGTTTTTCTTGCCCATCGCGATCGCCGATAGTTCCCCTCCCCACAGCGGTGCCAATCCCATCTTTTGGTTGCTCGCCCTACTCTTGAGTGCCGTCGGCTTGCCTTTTTTTGTCGTCTCCGCCAGCGCCCCTCTGCTCCAGAGATGGTTTGCCGACAGCGATCGCCCGGGAGGCCAAGACCCTTATTTTCTCTACAGCGCCAGCAACCTCGGCAGTTTATTAGGGCTCCTCCTCTACCCAACCCTCATCGAGCCTAACTTTTCCCTCACCTCCCAAAGTTGGCTATGGGCCAGTGGTTATGGACTATTGATATTCCTAACTCTTAGCTGTGTTGTATGGGGAATGGGGAATGGGGAATGGGGAATTGGGAATTGGGAATTGGGCAACCTCCCCCTCTTGGGAGGGGGTCGGGGGGTGGGTGGCATCAGGCACTGGGCATTGGGCATTGGGCATCGGGCATCGGGCATCGGGGAGAAGGAAAACCGTAGTGCGGGCGTCCCGCCTGCATCTTCGGAACCGGGGGAGAAGGAGGAGGACAAGAGAGGCAAGAGAGACAAGGAAGATTTGGAAGATTTGGAAGATTTGGAAGATTTGGAAGAAAACAATCCTCACCTTGAAGCTAAGAACTCAAAACTCAAGCAATCGGGCATTGAGGATGAAGGACAAGGGGACAAGGCAAATTTGGAAAAGGAAGAAAACAGTTCCCAACTTAAAACTCAAAACTCAAAACTCAAAACTCTCTCCAATGCCCCATGCCCCATGCCCCATGCGCATCATTGGATCTTACTCGCTTTTTTACCGTCTAGCCTGATGCTAGGGGTGACGACCTATCTCACCACTGACTTGGCGGCAATTCCTCTGCTTTGGGCAATTCCCTTAGCCCTTTATCTGCTAAGTTTTATTTTGACGTTCGCGCCACGCTCTCGATTGCCCCATCAGACTTTAGTAACCCTGCTCCCATTATTATTGGCCTCTGGAATTATATTGTCCTTGCTCGGAGCGATGGAGCCAGTTTGGCTTTGGTTGCCCTGGCATCTGGGAGTATTTTTTGCCGCAGCTTGTGTCTTTCATGGGGAGTTGGCTCGCAGGCGACCAGACCCAGAACAACTGACCGGGTTTTATTTGTGGATTGCCGTCGGAGGAGTTTTAGGGGGATGGTTTAATGCGATCGCCGCTCCCCTTCTATTTAATTCTATTTTAGAATATCCGCTCATTATGCTGCTCGGTATTTTAATTTTAGATGGCGGCTCTCTGGATAGCTCTCTGGATAGCTCTCTCAAAAATACTCGCCTCATAGCTCTTGGTTTATTATTTGGTGCTTTGCCAGTCGGCTTCAATCCCAACGGATTTCAGGAGAATTTACCTGCCTTGGTTTTAGCCAGTGCTATTTTAGTAGCCTTTTATTTTGCCTTTGCCTTGGGTTGGCTGCGCTTAGGGGTTGGCTTAGCCTTGATTTTTATGCTCGGCCAGTTTTCCGGCGGCGGTTTGGGAGGATTGCTGGAAAGCGATCGCAGTTTCTTTGGCGTCAACCGAGTCATCCAAGACCGGCGCGGCGAATACCGCGTCCTCGTACATGGCACGACTTTACATGGCAAACAAAGTCTGGCTCCAGAACGCCGCCATGTTCCCTTAACTTATTTTTATCCCAATAGCCCGATAGGACAATTTTTTGATAATTTTAATTCCAGCGATCGCTTGGAACGAGTCGCCGTACTCGGGTTGGGCATTGGCACCCTAGCTGCCTATTCGCAACCTGGACAAGACTGGACTTTCTATGAAATCGACCCAACGGTGGTAAGGATTGCCAGCGATCCGCGTTATTTTACTTTTCTAGAAGATGCCAAAGCCTCAGTATCTATTGTCTTGGGAGACGGGCGGCTGCAATTAGCTTCGGTGTCAGACAATTCCTACGATGCGATCGTCATGGATGCTTTTAGTTCCGACTCGATTCCCGTTCACCTAGTGACCCGGGAAGCGCTCCAGCTTTATTTTCAGAAGTTGCGATCGCGAGGACTGCTCGCCGTCAATATTTCCAACCGCTATATCAATCTGGAGCCGGTGCTAGGAGCTTTGGCGCGAGATTTAGGACTATCTACCTTGCGACAGATACAGCTAGAAATCTCTGAGGCCGAGAAAAAAATGGGCAAATCTCCGTCTCACTGGGTTTTGTTAGCCCGCGACTCAAAAGATTTTGGCGACCTGGCTCGGGATCTGCGCTGGCAACCCATTCAGACACAAAAAAATACTCCACTATGGACGGATGATTTTTCCGATATCTTCAGCGTGCTGGGAGCAAAGTAATTCTAAAACGATCGGGACTTACGCAAACTGTCTATATCTAGTATTTGTAGGGGCAATCCCCCCGTGGTTGCCCCTACAGCTCGGGGCAACCACGGGGGGACTGCCCCTACCAGTATTGGACTTGTTTAACCGGATTTGGTATTATTTCAAAAATGCTATATCCAATCAGGTTAATTACCCATACAAAAAATTTGAAACCGTAGGATGGGCGTCCCGCCTGTCCCAACGAGCAGTGATGTAGGTTGGGTTGAGGAAAGAAACCCAACAGGGCGCTATTGCTGGGTTTCGTTCCCGGGCCCAACCTACGCAACCAAAAAGATGGGATTACAAAATTGAAATGCTCCCGGCGGGACGCCTGTCCTACGGGGCGATCGCATTTTTTTTAAGCGAACGGCCGTATTTGCCGGACTTGATATTATAAAAAGATTGGTTGCGAGATTGCAAAATGCTAGTAAGAGAATATACAAAAGACGACTTACAGGCGATCGCCGATATTTACAACGAATCCATCGTTCGCGGTGGAATCACTATGGATACCAAGCTTTATAGTGCTGAGGATATGCGATCGCAAGTCAAAAAATTTAGCGATCGCGAAACTATATTAGTCGGCGAACTAGACGGAGCTGTCATTGGTTGGGGAATTATTAAGCGCTATAGCGATCGCCCTGGCTATCGAGTTTGCTGCGAAACCTCAATTTATTTGTCTTTTGCCCAGACGGGTAAAGGATATGGCAAGCTCCTGCAAAGGAGTCTTTTGCAAAAAGTGATAGAATTTCACTATCATCACATCGTGGCAAAAATCTTTGCTTGCAATCAGAAGAGTATTGATTTTCACAAACAGTTTGGCTTTGAGATAGTCGGCCTACAGAAAGAGATTGGTTTTACGAAAGGAAGCTGGTACGACATGGTTATTATGCAACTAATCCTGGCTGATGTGCCTCCGTACCAAGCGGACTTAGCTTAGATACAGCAGTTAAAAACTCAGCTAAATTTACCTAAATTTTTAGTAATTTCTCTGATTATTCTCAGCCTCCTTTCAGGTCTAACAGACTAATATAAAAGAAGAAGGGGAATGGGGAATGGGGAATGGGGAATGGGGCATTGGCATTGGGCGCCATACCTGCCCATTGGGCGCCATACCTGCCCATTGGGCATTGGGCATTGGCAGAAGCGGGGGGAGGCAGAGGGGCAGAGGGGTCAGAGGGGCAGAGGGGGCAGAGGGGCAACGTTCTTCCTCCGCTCCTCCGCTCCCTCCGCTCTCCCTGCTCCCTGCTCCCCTGCCCCGAAGGTCTCCATGTCCCCATCTCTCCATGTCCCTCGGGCCCCCTTAAACCCTGGCTCTTGCAATGCCCAATGCGAACATGCCCAATGCCCAATGCCCCATGCCCAATTATTTCTTGACATATAGATCGAACGCGATCGCAATCATAATTTGAGGGTAGATAATGAAAACAGCTTTTTTGCATCCTTCGCGGTCGTCACAAGCATTGGCTAGCTTGCCGCCGAGCCTCGCTCGCTTGGTCAAAATCATTCGCGCCTCAGCAAGGCTAACCCCTGAAATTGTTTGTCAATGTGCTATAGAAGCGAAGGTTGACCCCCAAGACCTGTTACCTTGGGCAGACTTTAAGCATCCGGTTACCGATAGTTACGGGCGGCAGCTCGTTTATCACGGAGAAAACTTTGAAATTATGGTCATGTCCTGGCTGCCCGGAGACTTCAGTGCCATTCACGATCATGGTGCTGCCGAATGGGGAGCAGTTCAATGTTTTGGCGCAGCAGAACATTATACTTACAACTTTGAAAATGGGTTATTAAGCACCCTCAAACGAACGGATTATATTCCGAACTCGGTCAAACAGGTGGATAAATATTTAATTCACCAAATGGGCAATCCCGGAAAAGAGCCATTTTTGAGCCTTCACATTTATGGAAAAGACAGTTTTGAAAAAAATATCACTAAAAATTCTAGAATTTTTGACTTATTTGAAGGCAGCATAAAACTTACAGATGGAGGCGTTTTTTTCTGTCTGCCAGAATCGCAAATTAAACAACGCATCTACGGCCTGCGGGGAGATGCAGAAACTACTTTGCGCCATCATCAACGAATGCGCGATCGCTTGTGCCGAATCCTGTCTTTTGATAGCGATACTCAAACCGATATCAAATTAACAATCTTGCAATTAGAGAGAAAAATTGCTTCCTTGGATTCGCTAAATAATGCAGATAACCATTCAGAAAATATGGCTCGCCTTAGCTTGAGTAGTAAATAAGTATCTATAGCAGTAATAAATCATTAACTATATAAGTCTCCTGTAGGACAGGCGGGACGCCTGTCCCTTACTCGTATGGGGGACTTTTCGGAAGCCCGTCCTACGAATTGGGTAATTGATTTCTAAATATAGCACTACGCAAAGTACGCGCTTGACGTTTATAAATGCTCGTTCCTTAGTCAGTTCCTACTTTTGACTTATTACCTTGAGACTTTTGACTTGCGCGTAGCGCTATAATACCCGGAACCGAACCAAACGAAATTGACCGAAACCGAACCAAACAAAACTGGCTCATACAGCAAGAACCCGCTCCGTTGCATGCTGGCTTTATGAGCTGGCATCAAATGGAGCGGGTCCTTTCTTAGGGTGCGGTAGGCTATGTGGCCTCCGATGATAGTGTAGCACATTTCGGAATCTTGTGTAGCAGTAAGCCGATTCTCCTGCGCGGGTTCGTAGTTGCGACAGCGAAACGCCCCTACTGCTGACAGTCGTTCGCGAGGGCCAGCATTGGGCATTGGGCATCGTTGATTAAGGGACTTGCGCAGCAAATTTAGTACCAGCGTTCGGGCGATCGCATTCTCCGCGAGCGCTACGCCAACGGACTGGGCTAAGCGCTCGCGGAGTCGTTGGCGCAGCCTGCCCGGAGGGCATAGACTAGCAGCCTACAGATTGGTACATTATTAACTTGCAAGTCCCTAAGCAGCTTGGGAAATTGCTTAATTTTCAAATCTACCTTGACAGACTACTATAGCATTTCTCAAATAAGTGTAATAAACGATCTGGTAGGGGCGACAGCATCCCTTGACGGTCTGGGCTTTAGAACGAGAGTTATCGTATTGGGATGCTTCGCCCCAGGTATCTCACATTAATTTGAGAACCGCTATATATTTTTTTTTCATTTTAGGTTATTTCCAGAAAAGGTTTACCCGATCGGGTGCTGGAGCGCATTAGCTTGAGGGGAAGCCTGTCCTACGGCGTCTTGGGATAGCTTGCATTTTTTTTCTGTGGGTAATTAGCCTGATTTATATTACTATATTAAGGCTCTATATAGCGGCTATCAAATTGATGTGAGTTTTCTGGGGCGAAGCATCCCAATAAGGAAATTCCCGTTCGGAGCGCGCGAGATAGTGACGGGGATGCTGTCGCCCCTACCAGATCGTTCATTACACTTATTTGAGAAACGCTATATCTGCCCTACCTGTCCTACTTTTTATAGCTGTAGGTTCACTTGAGCCAAGAAACCCAACGCGGTTATATAGCACTACCGATTAAGGTGTTTGACAGGAATCAAAACGCTCATGTGTGCGTATGGCAGAACTTTAGCTGACTGCTGAGTGCTGAGAGCTGATAGCTTACTGCTATATAATTATAGTCTGCGCCCTAATAGGGTATTGGTATATTACTCAGCTTGGCTTAATTTTTTAGGATAAAGTTTCGCTGTAAACGGTAACTCTAACTAATAGAGACTGCGTTTTTCCGTAAGTGTCAATTTTCGTACTTAGAGCGAGAGGGAACCGCAATGGGGAAGATGGCGCTAAGATAATTGAGGATTGTATTGCCCTATCTTCTATGTCCGATCGCCGAGAAATGTCCAACGCCGATAGTACCGAGAACCTGCCCGCAGAAATTGCCCCAATAGACCTGAGTTTTGCCGATCGCCCCACCGATAGTCCTGCTGGCGAGAGCGGGGGAGAAGAGAGCGAGCCTCCTGCGCAGGAGCAAGGCCACGACCCTAGCACTTCCGAGCAGAGGTCCGTGCCAGAAGTTTCAAAAATAGAAGTGCCAAAGATAGAGGCAACCCCTGAAGCTTCACCAGAAACTTCAAAAACAGAAGCGCCGAAAATAGAAGCGCCAAAAATAGAAGCGCCAAAAATAGAATACCCGAAAATAGAAGCGCCGAAAATAGAAGCGCCCAAAACAGAATCGGCAAGTAATGCTATTCGCATTCGCGGAGCCCGCCAGCATAATCTGAAAAATATCGATTTAGATTTGCCGCGCGATCGCCTAATTGTCTTTACTGGCGTATCCGGGTCTGGCAAGTCCTCTCTGGCTTTCGATACTATCTTTGCAGAAGGGCAACGGCGCTACGTCGAATCCCTGAGCGCTTATGCCCGTCAGTTCCTCGGACAATTAGACAAGCCCGACGTAGAGTCGATTGATGGACTTTCTCCGGCAATTTCTATTGACCAAAAATCTACCTCCAATAATCCTCGCTCCACTGTCGGGACGGTCACGGAAATTTACGACTATCTGCGGCTTTTGTTTGGTCGTGCTGGAAAACCCCATTGTCCTATTTGCGATCGCTCTATCGTTCCTCAGACTATAGATGAAATGTGCGATCGCGTTATGGAACTCCCCGATCGCACGAAATTCCAAATCCTCGCCCCGGTAATTAGAGGCAAAAAAGGCACCCATAAAAAACTCTTGTCCGGCTTAGCCTCTCAGGGATTCGTGCGGGTGCGGGTCGATGGAGAGATTCTGGAACTATCAGAAAACATCGAGCTGGATAAAAACAAAAAACATACTATCGAAATCGTTGTCGATCGCCTCATCAAAAAACCGGGCATCCAAGAGCGTCTTGCGGATTCCCTATCCACCTGCCTGCATCATGCCGACGGCCTAGCCCTAATCGCAATCCAAGAAAGCGGCGGTTCCGGCGCGAATCCAGGAGAAGAACTACAAAACTTGCTTTTTTCAGAAAAATTTGCCTGTCCCGAACATGGGGCAGTTATGCAAGAACTCTCCCCAAGGCTATTTTCTTTTAACTCTCCTTATGGAGCCTGTCCCGAATGTCATGGCTTGGGAAGCTTGCGCGAGTTCTCGGCAGATTTAATCGTACCGAATCCAAAAGCAAACCTCTACGAGGCTATCGCTCCTTGGATAGATAAAAAAGAAAATGACTACGAGCTATGTCTGCTATTGGCAGTGGCAGAAGCTCATGGGTTTGACCTCTATACTCCCTGGAACGAACTCAGCAAAAAACAGCAAGAGATTATTTTATTAGGAGATGAGGAGCCAATTTGGATTGGAACTAAAAAGCAAGGATCTTTGCGAAGATATTGCGGGGTTATTCCCATGTTGGAGCGGCATTACAAGCAAACTGCTTCAGAGCTGCAAAGAGAAAAACTAGAACGGTATCGAGTCGATCGCCCTTGTCCTTCTTGTCAGGGCAAGCGACTAAAGCCGGAAGCTCTAGCGGTCAGAGTCGGGCAATATCGAATTGTCGATTTAACGAGCGTTTCCATACGCGAGACTTTGGCGCGGATTAATGCCCTGGAGCTAAGCGATCGCCAAGCCCAAATTGCCACAGAAGTTCTCAAAGAAACTCGCGATCGCCTGCAATTTCTGCTGGAAGTCGGCTTAGACTACCTCACCCTCGACCGCCCTGCCATGACTCTTTCCGGCGGCGAAGCCCAAAGAATTCGGCTGGCCACTCAGATTGGTTCCGGTCTTACCGGCGTACTCTATGTTTTAGACGAACCAAGCATTGGACTGCACCAGCGAGATAACGAGCGACTGTTGCGAACCCTAACCAAATTGCGGGACTTGGGCAATACTTTAATAGTAGTAGAACATGATGAAGAAACCATCCGCAATGCGGATTCTATTATAGATATCGGCCCGGGTGCTGGAGTGCATGGGGGCTCTATTGTCTCGGAAGGCACTTTAGAAACTCTACTCGCCGCTGAGAATTCTCTAACTGGCGCTTATTTGTCCGGGCGCAAAGCGATCGCGACTCCTGCTTCGCGCCGAAAAGGAAACGGCAAAGCGCTTCGGCTCCGAAATGCTAAACGCAATAACCTCAAAGGGATTAATGTCGAGATTCCCCTCGGCAAGCTAGTCTGCATAACTGGCGTATCCGGTTCTGGCAAATCGACCCTGATTAACGAACTGCTCTATCCGGCGCTACAACACTACCTCGGTCGCAAAGTTCCTTTTCCCAAAGATTTGGGCGCTTTAGAAACGATTGCTAAAAATGACATAGAGGATGCAGTAGATAAAGCAATAGTCATCGACCAATCGCCTATTGGCCGAACCCCTCGCTCCAACCCTGCCACCTACACGGGAGTTTTCGATATTATTCGCGCTTTGTTTGCGGAAACTATAGAAGCAAAAGCCCGGGGATACAAGGCAGGGCAATTTTCTTTTAATGTAAAAGGCGGACGCTGCGAAGCCTGTGGCGGACAAGGGGTTAACATTATTTCCATGAACTTCTTGCCGGACGTGTACGTTCAGTGCGAAGTCTGCAAAGGAGCAAGATACAATCGCGAAACCCTACAAGTTCGCTATAAAAATTATTCTATCGCCGACGTGCTGAATATGACGGTTGAAGAAGCTTTAAGGGTGTTTGAGAATATCCCTCGGGCGGCAAAACGGCTGCAAACCTTAGTAGATGTGGGACTGGGTTATATCCAATTAGGGCAGCCGGCTCCAACTCTTTCCGGGGGCGAAGCACAGCGAGTTAAGCTGGCCTCCGAGCTATCCCGTCGCGCCACGGGGAAGACTCTCTATTTAATAGACGAACCGACTACCGGGCTATCTTTCTATGACGTTCACCAATTGTTAAATGTGTTGCAGCGCTTGGTGGATAAGGGCAATTCGATTTTGGTCATAGAACATAATTTAGATGTGATTCGCTGTGCCGACTGGGTTATAGACCTCGGCCCAGAAGGTGGCGATAAGGGAGGAAAGGCGATCGCGGCGGGCACGCCAGAACAGGTTGCAAATTCTCCTGACTCTTATACAGGAAAATATTTGCAACAGGTATTGCAGCAGCATCCCTCAAAAGCAAATCCCTGAAGCGATCGCGCTGCTTAGTAATTTTAGGAGGTTTTATGCTAGATGTTTTTTCAGAAGCACTTTTTAATACCCACGGCCATTGCTATCTTTGGAAGCCTGGGTTGGTTTGGCTTCATGTCGCCTCCGATGCAGCGATCGCTCTTGCCCATTATTCCATAACGCTAACCCTCGTTTACTTTCTGCAACAGAGAAAGGACGCATCGATGCGGTTAATTTTTATCTTGTTTGGCGCTTTCATAGTCTGCTGTGGTACGACTCACATAATGGAAATATGGACGCTTTGGCATACGGACTATTGGCTTTCTGGTTTCGTCAAAGCGATTGCTGCGACAATTTCCCTAGCCACTGCTGCGATACTGATACCGCTGATACCTCGGGCGATCGCTCTGCCCAGTTTGGAATCAGTCAACTTTGCCCTAATAAATCAAATTGGCAATAGCAAGAAAACCGAGGAAGCTCTGCGGGCATCCCAAGCTCGTCTGAGCGGTATTCTCGATATTGCCAATGATGCCATTATTTCTGTAGATATAAATCAAAAAATTAACCTCTTTAATCAAGGAGCAGAGGCAATTTTTGGCTATAGATCTGAAGATATTTTAGGCCAGTCTCTAGATTTGCTCTTACCCGATAGATTAAAAGCAGTTCACTGCAGGCATATTGAAGAATTTGCCAGTTCCTCAGAGGTGGCGAAAAAGATGGGAGAGCGCCGCCGAGGAATTGTTGGGCTGCGACAAGACGGGACTGAGTTTCCCGCCGAAGCTTCCATTTCCAAGCTGGAACTCAAAGACGAAAAAGTCTTAACCGTAATTCTGCGCGATGTCACCGAGCGCCGGCAAACAGAGGAAGCTTTGATGCAAAAAAACCAGCAGCTCGAACGAACTTTAGAACAATTGCAACTCACCCAAGCTCAGTTGGTTCAGAGCGAAAAAATGTCAGCTCTAGGGGAGCTAGTAGGTGGTGTTGCCCATGAAATTAATAATCCGCTTAATTTTATCTATGCCAACATACCATATATTAAGCAATATAGTTTGGAATTAATAAACTTATTGCAATTATACCAGGAACAATATTCGCCAACGCCAGATATTAGAGAAAGACTCGAAGATATCGAACTAGATTTTCTGACAGAAGACCTGCCGGATGCTCTAAATTCTATCAAAGGAGGAGCCGATCGCATCCGCGATATCGTCTTGTCCCTGCGCGGTTTCTCTCGCCTGGACGAATCAGAACTAAAAACGGTAGATATCCATGAGGGTATAAATAGCACTCTGATGATTCTGCAAAATCGCTTAAAATCTAAACCCGATTTTCCAGAAATAGAAATAGTTCGAGAATATGGCAGATTGCCCTTGGTCGAGTGCTATTCCGGCCAACTAAATCAAGTATTTTTGAATATATTTAAAAATGCTATTGATGTTTTAGAGGAGCATTGGAAATCGGGTATTGGGCGTGGAGAATCGGGCTCTATGCTCGAAGGGCAGGCTAAGCCTACGACAGGCTCAGGAGGAGATGGGAAATCTGGTATTGGGCAAAATAGTACCCAATGCCCAATGCCCAATTCCCAATTCCCAATGCTAAATTCCCAATCTCCTACAATTCGCATTCGTACTGAGGCGATCGCTGATGACTGGGTGGCAATCAGAATTGCCGATAATGGTCCGGGAATTACCGAGGAGGTAAAATCCAAACTGTTTGACCCTTTCTTTACGACAAAACCCGTGGGCAAGGGGACGGGATTGGGATTGGCGATTAGCTACCAGATTGTTGTGGCGCGTCACGGCGGCAGGTTGCAGTGCTTTTCACAAGTCGGGCAGTTCGCGGAATTTGCGATTGAGATTCCGGTTCGGCAACCATAGGCAATGAGTATTAGCTATAATGTATGTAAACAAATAATAAGTACGCAAGGTGTATCGCCTCTTTATATTAGTCTTACTACAGAGTGTTAGCATCTTTGTTTTTAAAGCGGATAATTGCGTTATTTTTAATGCTAAGGATGGCATAGTTATATCAAATCCGGTTAATTACTAACAAATCCCGTAGGGGCAATCCCCCGCGATTGCCCCGGTTGGTCTGGGGCGCTCTCGGGGCGGGCACGGGGGGCACGGGGAACCCCTACAGATACTGTGACTCTTTAACCGGATTTGATATTAGTTCAATTTTACTGCGAAGCATAGCGGCTTGGATTAAAAATTACAGGAATTGGCAATCGGCTATCTGTCTATTTAGCTTGGTTACTCTATCGAAAAACTGCAAACTGGAGAACGAGAATATGTTAAGGTCAATTGTAGCTATAGCTTTGGCAGGTACGATCTTGGGCGTGGCTTGCGCTCCGACGCCACCAAATCCTTTGGAATCAGAAGGCTCCAGTATACGTCCCAAGCCAAGTGAGGCTAACGATTCAGAGAAAATTGAAGTTCTCAATATTGCCGTTATTCCTTGGCAAAGTTCTGGAAAACACGAAGCCAAGATTGAGATCCTTGCCGATTATCTTCAAGAAGCCTTAAAGGTTCCTGTCAATATCCAGATTACTAAGGACTACGATACTTCAGTTGACTTGTTGGTGGAGGAGAAGGTGCAAATGGCTTACCTAGGGCCATTTACCTATGTTAAGGCCAAAGAACGCAATCCCCAACTGGAACCAATCGTAGCTCATATAGAAAAGAGTACCGGCCGACCTTGGTACTCTAGCACGATTGTAGTTCAGACCGATAGCGGCATTAACAAAGTTGAGGATTTAAAAGATAAGCGCTTTGGCTTTGTGAGTCAATCTTCTACTTCTGGCTACTTGGTGCCTTCAGGTGAATTCAAAAAAATAGGGCTAGTTGCGGAGCGAGATTTTGCAGCTATAGCTTATGCAGGCAGCCACGACAAAAATACTGCCGCCCTCGTTGCTGGAAAGGTAGATGCGATCGCTATTGATAAGGCAACGCTCGATCGCGCCAGAGACTCTGGGCTGCTACCTCCCGAAGGCTACAAAGTTATCTGGGAGTCAGACCCCATTCCCAATAGCCCTATCGTCATATCCAGCAGGCTCTCTTCCCAGTTTAAATTCGCCTTAAAAAAAGCATTGATCGATGCCCCATCTGTAGTAGTAGATGTAAGCGGTAGCCAGTCAGATGGCTATACTTTAGTGGGGGACGAAGATTACGAAATTATAAGGCAGTTGCAAGAGCTTATGAAACTGGACTCTAAGTAAATAATATGAAAATTACTACCAAGTTTCTAGGCTCTTCTGGTCTTGTCCTTGTTTCGATTATTGCTCTGGTAGCTGGCAGTAGGATCTGGCTGGAGCGGGCGCAGCAGTCTGTGGAAAATTCTAGCCAAAGAACAGAACGCGCGATCGCTACTGTTCTAAATCTGGAAGTCTCTTTACGAGATGAAGTTGTAGCCCTGAAACATTTTCTATTGTTGAATCGGACGGCCTCAGATATGGCCAAATACCAAAAAGCTAAATCTAACTTTCTGCTGGGTCTCGACGAGCTAGAGCGCCTGGTGCCAGAGATGCCCGAACTAGCGGTTACTCGTAGCCGCCACGACAAGCTCGATCGCTTAGCAGCCGGACTAACCGATGCCTCTTCTAGCTTGCCCCAGCTCCAGCAAGACGTGCGAGCCATAAATTCTTTTAGAAACGATATCGAATTCTATTTAGATTATGTGGCAGAAGTCGCCGAACAAGAACGAGAAATAGCCAAGCTCAAGTCTATTAAATTTCGTAATACTAAGCTGGCGATAGAAGTCGCGATAGTAGGGCTTGTTTTTTTATTTTTTATGGCTCAGTTTATGCTGATTATGTTGCCAGCAAGCCGCTCGATTAGAAAGCTGCAAATGGGTGCAGCCACTATTGGTGGCGGCAATCTCGACTATCGTTTAAATATCGAGACTGGCGATGAAATAGAAGAATTGGCTCGCAAGTTTAACAAAATGGCCGAAGAGCTATCTGCCTCCTATAGCGTTCTAGAGGAAAAAGTGCGCGAGCGAACCTCAGAGCTAACGGAGACGAACCAAAATCTAGAAAAGGAGATTCGCGATCGCGCCTTAGCTCAAGCAAAACTCCAGCAAGCTTTGGAAGAGTTGACGCAAACACAAGCGCAACTGATTCAGGCTGAAAAAATGTCTAGCTTGGGTCAGTTAGTTGCTGGCATAGCCCACGAAATTAATAATCCAGTTAGTTTTATTTATGGTAACATCGCACCGGCTAGAGAATACATAGAAGATTTAATAGATCTGATTCAAATATACCAAAGTACATATCCCAACCCCGAACCAGACATTCTGGATAAAATAGAAATTATAGATTTAGATTTTGTAATAGAAGATTTACCAAAACTACTTAATTCGATGAAAGCGGGCAGCGATCGCATCCGGGAAATTGTTCTTAACTTGCGCAATTTCTCCCGCCTGGATGAAGCAAAGTATAAACAAGTAAATATCCATGAAGGTATCGACAGTACCCTGATGATTTTACAAACTAGGCTTAAAGCTCAGCCAAATCGTCCGGCGATAGAAGTAATCAGGGAATATGGTCAATTGCCTTTAGTAGAATGCTACCCCGGCCAGCTCAACCAAGTTTTAATGAATATCCTGGCTAATGCGATTGATGCTCTGGAAGATAAAGATGGTAAGTTGGCAATTGGCAATGAAAAATGGGGAATGGGGAATGGGAAATTAAAAATTGGGAATGGGAAATTAGAAATTGGGAATCCGACTGTGGGAGATTTGGCAGAAGAAACTGCCGAATACCAAGCTACTAAAACCAAGCTAATAACTAAACTCAAAACTAAGAAATCAAAACTCAAAACTATGCCCAATGCCCAATGCCCAATGCCCCATTCCCAATTCCCTACTATCCGCATTCGTACTGAGGCGATCGCTGATGATTGGATAGCTATAAGAATTGCCGACAATGGCTCGGGGATGTCCGAGGAGGTAATATCTAAGCTATTTGACCCGTTTTTTACGACTAAACCCGTGGGTAAAGGTACTGGCTTGGGGTTGTCGATTAGCTATCAAATTATAGTAGAACAACATGGCGGGTGGCTTAACTGTTGTTCGGAGCCGGGGCAAGGAACGGAATTCGCGATCGAGATTCCGCTTCGGCACCCAGAAAAAACTCGGGATTAAAAGGGTTGCTGTCGTTCATTACACTTATTTGAGAAACGCTATATATTGAAAATATTGCAAACATTGCGATCGAAATAAATAATGCTGCACTTGTATGATTTTTTACCCTCGGGAAATTGCTACAAAATTCGCTTGCTCTTGCACCAACTAGGCATACCCTATCAAAGGATAGACATTAATATTCTCAAAGGTGAAAGCCGAACTCCAGAATTTTTAGCTAAAAATCCTAACGGTCGGGTTCCGCTGTTGGCAACGGAGGACGGCCGATTTATAGCCGAGTCTAATGCCATTCTTTTTTATCTGAGCCAAGATACTGAATTTTGGCCGAGCAATTATTGGCAACAAACTCAAGTGCTGCAATGGTTATTTTTCGAGCAATACAGCCACGAACCTTATATTGCTACATCGCGATATTGGATTTCTATTCTGGGCAAGGCCGATGAATATCGGGAGGCGATCGCGCAAAAACGCCAACCGGGTTATGCAGCTCTAGAAGTAATGGAAAACCACTTGAAGCAACAGCAGTTTTTTGTAGCAGAGCGCTATACTATCGCCGATATTGGTTTATTTGCTTACACCCATGTAGCAGAGGAAGGGGGATTTGACCTGAGCGGATTTCCGGCGGTGCGGGCTTGGCTCGAACGAGTCAAGGCTCAACCCGGGCATATCGGGATTAAAAATAGCCAGCCCTAATTAAAGTGATTTCTGGGAAAGAAAGTACCGCTCGTTGGGAATCGACGAGTTCTCCTCCCAGAAGGCAGGGACTATTCGTTTTTGAAAAATTATCTGTAAGAGACCCAACGCGCTAACCCACCCCTACCCCTCCCAGGAGGGGAATCGGAAGTAAGTTCCTCTTTGGGAAGCGACGAGTTCCCCTCCTGGGAGGGACTATTCGTTTTTGAAAAATTATCTGTAAGAGACCAAACGCGCTAACCCACCCCTACCCCTTCCAGGAGGGGAATCGGAAGTAATATCAAATCCGGTTAATCAACCATAATTAACCGTTCACGGCTTTACGCCACCAATCGTAAGCTGTTACCCCTTGCACGCTTTGCTTGACGTTGCATCAACATCTGACAGCGCTTTTAACAAATTCATCGTAATCAATGAAACCATCTCCATCTAGATCGTAATTCTGTACCATCGCCTCGACTTCTTTGTCAAGCAAGTCAATATTCAAGGCGTTCAGCAATGATCGTATTTCTTCTGTTGAGATAGTGCCACTGCTATCCGCATCGATTAAATTAAAAATATCTAATAAGTTGTTTTTCTAGTTTAGATCTACTTTATCTGCCATCCATTGCGAAACGAACTAAAATCAATAGCGTTGCTTGAGTTTTTAGCTATGCTAACGAAGATAGACTCTAAATCTTCGTCATTTATATTCATCCCCAAGGAGCGCAGCACATTAGCTATGTCATCGTGCGATAGCGAGCCATTGCCATCACTATCGAACAAATCGAATGTCTGTTTCAGTTCTTTAATTTCCGAGGCTGTCAGGTTTCTGGACATTTTCTACCTTGTGTCAATCTAATAGTTATAAATATGTTATTGCAAGATTGCAGAGCAAAAGAACAGTTTGTTAAAGAAACCGAGTCTCGTAAGATTAGCATAGTTTGTGGGTAGCGATCGCCGATCGCCTAATCTCCTGGCAAGTCAAGCAAGAGCGATCGCTTGTTTGCTGACAAAGGTGGGCAAAACCGAATTATGCAGATGGGCGCATAAACTTTAAATAAGAGTAAAAATAATTCTTAGTAAGCCCCGAAGAGCTTGAAACCAAGCTTGGTTGCTATTGGGTACGCTTATAGCGTTTCTCAAATAAGTGTAATTTACATCCCGTAGGGGCGACAGCATCGCGAGCGACCATCTCGGCTATAGAACGGCAACCTCTCGTACTCTCGTTGCTTCGCCCTCACATCAATTTGAGAACCGCTTATCACCAGCTCGCGCAGACGCGGCCAAACTTAAATCCAGGAGCAACTATGATACAGAAAGTCCAGAAGACGGAAGCGGAGTGGAAAGAGCAACTGACGCCAGAGCAATTCCGCGTCACTAGAAAGCACGGAACCGAAAGAGCTTTTACCGGAGAATATCACGACAATAAAGAGGCTGGAACTTATAAATGTATCTGCTGCGATGCGGACTTGTTTAGTTCGGAAACCAAGTACGACTCGGGGACCGGCTGGCCTTCTTTCTGGGCGCCCATTAAGAAAGAGAATCTTATGGAAAAACAGGACCGCAGCCTATTGATGGTCAGAACCGAAGTCCTTTGTGCTGTCTGCGATGCTCATCTCGGTCACGTTTTCAACGACGGTCCTAGACCAACTGGCCAACGCTATTGCATGAATTCTGTAGCTCTGAAATTCGTAAAATAGAACGGCCAAGAATAGAAGCATCTAGGCACTCAGAAATCTCAGAAACCCGGTTTTTTTGACAATACCTTCGCCAAAACCAAAAATGGCTTGACTCGTAGACTCGTAGGTTGGGTTGAGGTACGAAACCCAACATCTTCGTGTTCGTTTCACTCCGTTCAACCCAACCTACGGGAAATAGACGTTGGTATTGTTTTAAAAACCGGGTTTCTCCGCTGGTACTTTACTTCTGCGCAAGTCTCTAATAGCAGTAAGCAATAGGCGATTCGCCAGTTTTTTCTGCCCCTCGCTTTGCTCCCGTGCCAAGCTTTAATACTCTTGACCTGATTCTAGAAACTGACCTTTCATCATAACTAGAGCCACGACTGCGATCGCTTGGATAAAAACAGGAGCGAAAATGATACTTAGCAACAGACAGATAGACGCGGTGCAAGCCGCCGCTACTCTTACAATCTCTTCTCTGGTGGTAACGACGAGACAATAAGCTACGGAAGCGATGGACAAAGTTGTCAGTAAGGCCACGAACATGATAACTACCTCATACTAAGATGCGGCGCGTTCCTTCGGGATGACCCCCCTACTTCCGTCTCTGTGCCCTTGTTTTTGCGTTTAGTTTTGGGCGATCGAGAGATGAACGATTTAGCTTATGTATTCAAGCTTACAGTTTTCGCTCGAAATGTCAACCCCTATACGAACTTTTTTATCTGGAATTCTTGACATAAAATTAAGGTCTATTCCAGCACGGGGCTTGCCTATGATAGAACGGGAATTACCCATTTTACCACTCTATAACCTATATATAGAGTTTTTTAATAATTTAAAACTCTATATATAGATAATCTGACTAATTACCATTTATGCCACTCAGTTTTGATCCCTCATGCTCTCTTGAAACCAGCCGAGATAAAAGTGGTTGAGCAGCTCGGTCATACCCGGACCCGCTTTACAAAGAGTCGGTTCCACCATTTGCTCCAGCAGGATGTAGGGCTTGCGGCGTTTAATTTCAAAAATAGCCATGCTAGAGCGAGGCTTTGGTTCCTTTTCTAAAAGAGAAGCTCTGGCTAGAGTAAGAGTTTGCACCATAATTGAGTCGATCGCATCTGGATAATCGCTTGGCATTCTGATTTTCTCGGGAACGGAGTCGGGGTCGAATGTTTTGAGCCAAGTTTCTGTAGTCAGCAGTATCACAGCCGGAAATGGATCCCACCCCCACTGCCTGTAAATCTCAGCTCCAACTTGGGTCATAATTTGCCGGCGTTTCGCCGACTTGCCAAACTCGTCCCACTGGCCTAATGGGACGAGTTGCAATTGATGATGCGAGTCGAAAATTTTCAGAAGAGGGGGAATATTTCTGGGCTTATCGTTTTCGCAATACTGTTTGACAATATTGAGTTCGTCCTGAGTTAGCGCCAGTAGTTCTTTATCGGTCACTACAGCGTTTTTCATGTTTTCATACATAACCCGCTTCCTTTGCTTTTATATTTTCTGACATATAGTCATTTCAATTAAGTTTTAACCAGCTAAGATAGCCTATTGTAGGGGCGATTTCGCGAAATCGCCCCTACATCTTGTATCATTTTTATTTGAAATGACAATATTCTCTGGCTTTGGTCTCCATTAATAATGCTTATTCTCTAGGGCATATCGTTGTTTTTTAGCGATAATAAGCCGATTAATCGAGAGTATTTTGCACCAACCAATCAAACTTTACCTGAGCTACATCCCAATTTTTGAGTACGATTGGATTTACACCTTCGTCTTCATCGCCTTTTTCTTCGGAGTCCATCATCCCATATCCCAAGCGGCGCACTGTACCGCGCATTCGGTCTGACAGGCAAAGGGATATGCCCCGATAAAACCGGGCGGCAAACCCTCGCTCTTGGAGTTTTTTGATAAGCTGTAATCTAGGAATTTCCAAAACTATAGACTTCTCAATAGCTTTGACTGTTGCTAAGGGAGGGCGAGTATCGATAAAAGAAATTTCTCCCACCACTTCGCCGCTAAATATCTTAGCTAGATCCTTATTGGGCAAGGGCTTGATAGAAACGCTTAAGGTTCCTTGTAAAACAATATAGAGAGCGTTGATGGTTTGCCCTTCATAAATCAGGGTTTCGCCCGGGGCTAGTATTTTCTTTTTGCTTTTTTGGCTTATCCAGTCTAGATCGTCGTTATCGAGTTCGCCCAATATAAAAAGCGCTTTTGTCATCGCCTACTCCACACGGGTATTATTTCTCAACAGATTGACCGATGGCGATCGCTCTTGGACAAAATTGCCCTAGAACATCTCAATTGGGCGGGACGCTCGCGCCGACCAAAGAGCAGTAAGGGAACCTAAGCGTGGCGGACGGCGTTGCAAAAAATACACTATATATATAGTGCGTTTTTATATAGTGCGTCTAATAGGTCTAAATCATTCGTGCGATCGCGCAAAAAGGCTATTCTCAGAAGCCCAGACGCGCAAGCAATGGCAACCCTCTCCCCTTTAGGGTGCGCTCCAGGGAAAAACCCTACAGAAATTGTCCAATTCATTTAGACGAACTATATATATTGAGACGCTCCTATTGCCCGTTCGCCATCTGAGGCTGAGGCGAGGAAAATCCACTACCACGCTAGCGTCCTATCGCAACAGACAGGACAAGCCAGCCAGATCCTAGCTTACTATAATTGTGTCTTCAGTATTTTCGGCTTTGCAAAAATTCTTCTTCCGCCTTGCTGCTATGGCCTCGGCGGACCTAGAGCCATAACCTTGCTGCATGGCACTACGGATTCAGGCTAGAACAGCTATAGGGGCAAGGGAGGGCAGGCTCCGCCAACGCCCTCTCCCTTGCCCCCATACCAATCGGGACAAGCACGCTCCCCTCTGCCCCTACGGTACGCTATTTATGAGTAATTAACCGGATTTGATATAGCGTTTCTCAAATAAGTGTAGGACTTACGCAAAATATCCAGGTGTGGTGTTTTGTAGGGGCAATCCCCCGGTGGTTGCCCCGTCAATAGCGTTAATGCGTAAGTCCTGAAGTGTAATAAACGATCGGGTTCGGAAACGTAGGGGCGACAGCAACAAGAGCGACAATCTCTGCTATATAACGGGGATTCTCATATTGGTATGCGCGGGCCCCAGGCATCTCACATCAATTTTAGAACCGCTATACCAGTAGCGCAATATGGCCTCGGCAAGCCTGGAGCCATAGCAGCAAGTCCCTTTTCTGGCGGGTAGGCAAATCAGATTATCGCGACTTTAGCATAGAAGATTCCCGATCTGGATCTATCCCGCAAGACAAGCTCTCGCTATTAGTGCTGAAGCTTCCAGGACATGTTGACTCTTCCTCTTGATTGGGTTCGGAGGATTGTTGGCTCTCCGTCTCTGGCTCCAAATGGCGAATCGTTTGCGACAAATAAGCAACCACTTTTGCCATATCCAATTCTATCGGGGTAATCGATAAAATCCGCTCTTCGGGATTTCCGAAAACTATATTCGGGTCGTGCAAGGGTTCCAATGGCGTTGGTTCAAAATCCAGAGGACCCGAAATTGCAGATTGAGGCGACCCAAGCGGCGATTCGAGCGGTTCTAAGGACGATTCCAGATTAGAAACCGAGGATGCAGGACTCTCAAGGGACTGTGGAGAAGCCGCCAGTTCCTCAGAAGGAACTGCTATGGGCTCCAGTCCTAAAGGTTCTGCGATCGCCTGTTCTGATGTCGTCGATTCTGATATTATTGCCGGTTGCGATCCTACAAGCTCCGGTACTGATATCGCCGGTTCTGCTATCGTCGATTCTATCGCCGGTTCTACTATCGTCGATTCTATCGTCGGTTCTACTATCGCCGGTTCTACTATCGCCGGTTGAGACGTAACTGATGCAACTGGTTCCAATCCCACTGGTTCTAAAGTAGCGGGTTCTTCGATCGCTGCTGCTTCGGGCGGCAAGGGGGCGATCGCAACCGGCTCCAAGGTAGTTGGTTGCGTTTCTACTTGGGACGCCTCCGGTTGCGCTTCTACTTGGGACGCCTCCGGTTGCGCTTCTACTTGGGACGCCTCCGGTTGCGCTTCTACTTGGGACGCCTCCGGTTGCGCTTCTACTTGGGATGCCTCTTGTTGTGGTACTGGTTGCGGTGCCGGTTGTGGTGCGGGAACTTCGGTGCTAGTTTGCGGCGGCAAAGTTGGGGGTGGCGGTAGAATTACAAACTCCACTCGGGTGACAGCGCCAGTGCCAGTGGCCTCCCCTGCTAACCCATCGATATGGATGGGATAAAAACGAGCCGAGTAATCCAGGGTATCAAGCTGTCCTTGTCCATCTACTATTCCATCAACGCTCCCGATAGCGCTGAAAACAAAAATATCTTGATTATCGCCGCCGGTGAGGTTTTGGATATTCAAGAAAGTGCCAACTCCATTCACCGTACCAAAATTGCGCTCGACAATATTCCAGCGGTTAAGTTGTTGGGCACCAACTAAGGTGTTATTCCCACCTCCGCCATTAACGGTCGAGACACTGCCGCCAGCAGATAAAGTAAAGGTGTCGGCGAGATCGCCACCGACTAAGTGATGAAAATTATAGAAAGTCAACGGGCCGACCTCTCCGCTAATATGACCTGTAATCTTCCAGGCATTGTTAGCGTTCTCGCCGATCAAAGTATTGTCCCGCACTCCTGGTGGAGCGATCGCAACTTCTAGATTGCTAGCCTCTCCGCCGACTCCCGTCGTACTCGTTCCGGCTAAATCCAACGTAATCGAATTGGTATAGGCAGAGTGATCCAGCGTATCCGTTCCTCCGGCACCGTCGATATTGCCATCGACGCCAACCCCATTGGCCAACTTAAAGGAATCCTTATCGCTACCCCCAGTCAGGTTTTGGAAGCCATCAAAAGCGAAATTGCCATTAATATCGCCGCTATTGGTGGCGGTAATATTCCAAGTATTCTCCCCATTTGCACCTATGAGGCTGTTGTTGGAAGTAGTACCGCCCTTGGCCGTAGCGATATTGCTAATATTTCCCCCAATCGCAGTCGCCGTAGAATTTCCCAAATTCACGAAAACCGGACTGGAGTAGTTGGAATAATCTAGAGTATTGCCGCTGCCAACCCCATCGATATTGCCGCTAATACTCCCTCCATCTGCAAAAACAAAAGTATCTTCGGCATCGCCTGCGGTCAGTTCGGAAAAACTAGAAAACGCCACGCCGTTTACTTCGCCGCTATTTGCCCCCGTAATATTCCAGGTATTAGCGCTATTGGTAGCAATTAACTTGCTCTCGGCAGCATCGGTACCGATCGCCCCCTCGATACTGCTGATATTTCCGCCTACCCCAGTCGCCGTTGAGGTTTCTAAATTAACCGTAACTGGAGTTGTATAGCTGGAATAGTCTAGAGTATCCCCAGCATCTGCACCGCCAATATTACCGCTGATGCTAGCGCCCTCGCCGAACTTAAAGGTATCGCTGTTATTGCCGCCCGTCAGGTTCTGGACATTAGAAAACTCTAAATTACCATTCAGCTTACCGGCATTAGTCCCGATAATTTCCCAGGTATTGCTGACATTATTCCCAGTCAGGGTATTGTTACCTGCGCCCCCTGCAATACTCGACACCGTACTGCCATTGATGAGGTTAAAGGTATCCGTATCGCTGCCTCCGATTAGATTTTGAAAAGAACCAAACGAAAAGCCATTAACGATACCGCTGTTGTCGCTAGAGATAGTCCAGGTATTGGCCAGATCCGATCCAATCAGGACGTTATCGGCTGTAGTTCCGCCGATCGCCCCCTCAATACTGGTGGTGCTTCCTCCAACCCCTTGGGCAGCTACCGCTGCGATATCAATAGTAACGGGACTGTTGTAATTCGAGTAGTTCAGGATATCCGAATTCCCTCCACCGTCTAGATTGCCGTCTATTGTGCCGGCATCGTTAAACCCAAATACGTCAACATTATCATTGCCGGTCAGGTTTTGAATATTACTGAAAGCGATCGCATCGCTCGGATTATTTGGATCGCTCAAACTCCCTGAATTAGTTCCCGTCACATTCCAGGCGTTTTCGGTATTATCGCCAACGAGAGTATTATTCCCCCCCGCTCCATCTACAGTTGCCACCTTACCGCCATTCAGGACAAAGCTGTCGGCACCACTCCCTGCCGTTAAATTCTGGAAACTTTCAAAAGTGAAAGTATCGTTGATATTGCCGCTATTCGTCCCGGTAATATTCCAAGTATTGTCGGCATTATCGCCAATCAAACGATTGTTAGTCGTCGTTCCTCCCTTGGCGCTTTCAATACTGGCAATAGTTCCGCCCACTGCCGTCGCAGTATTATTGCCCAAATCTATAGTTACCGGGCTGTTGTAATTGGAGTAATCCAGAGTATCGGTAATCCCTACTCCGTCAATATTGCCATCAATGCTGCTGCCGTCGTTAAAGACAATAGTATCGTTACTATTGCCACCCGTCAGATTTTGGATATTGCTGAATGCCAAGTCAGTATTTAGCGTCCCCACATTGCTGCCGGTCAGGTTCCAGGTATTCTCAGTATTATTGCCAGTTAGGGTATTATTGCCCGAACCTCCATCTATAGTGGCTACCGTGCCGCCATTCAGGACAAAGCTGTCGGTGCTATTGCCCCCCACCAGATTCTCGAAGGTATTAAAAGTAAAAGAACCGTTAATATCGCCGCTATTGGTGCCGCTAATATTCCAACTATTGTCGGTATTATCGCCAATCAAACGATTGTTGCCAGTCGTACCGCCCAGGGCGCGATCGATATTGGCAATAGTTCCGCCCACCGCAGTCGTCGTCTTATTCCCCAAATCTACAGTAACGGGACTGTTATAGGCAGAATAGTTGAGAGTATCGGTACTGCCCGTGCCAATATTGCCATCAATATTGCCATCGATACTGGCTCCATCGTTAAAGACAAAAGCATCGCTATCGGTGCCTCCCGTCAGATTTTGGATATTGCTAAATGCCAGAGAACCATTCAGCGTCCCTCCATTGCTCCCAGTCAGGTTCCAACTATTGCTGGTATTGTCGCCGGTCAGGCTATTGTTGCCTGCCCCGCCATCTATAGTTGTCACCGTGCCGCCATTCAGGACAAAGCTATCGGCATTGCTGCCCCCGGTTAAATTTTGGAATGTCTCAAAATTGAAAGTACCGTTAATATTGCTAATATTGCCACTATTCTCGCTGGTAACTTTCCAGGTATTAGCAGCATTTTCCCCGATCAAAACATTGCTGGCGGTCGTGCCTCCTTTCGCAGCTTCAATGCTACTAATAGTACCCCCTACAGCGGTGGCAGTGTTATTTCCCAAATCTACGGTAACGGGACTGTTATAGGTAGAATAATCCAGGGTATCGGTAGTGCTAACTCCGTTGATATTGCCGTCTATACTGCCGCCATCCTGGAAGATAAAGGTATCGTCAAGATTTCCCCCGGTCAGGTTTTGGATATTGCTAAAGGGAATGGCATTGTTGAGATAACTGAGATGACCGCCATTTTTAGCGGCGATCGCCCAGCCATTGTTCTCATCATCGCCAATAATAGTGTTATCAGTCCCGCCAGCGCCATTAATCGTTGCTACCGTACCGCCATTAAGGTCAAAAGTATCCGTATCGCTGCCACCAATTAGATTCGGGAAATTGACAAAAGTAAAGCTGCCATTAATATCGCCGCTATTGGTGCCGGTAATATTCCAATAATTTCCGGTATTGTCCCCACTTAAATTATTGTCTAATCCAGGGGCTCCCGTCGCTGCTTCAATGCTGGAAATAGTACCTCCTACAGCCGTAGCGGTACTATTTGCTAAATCCACAGCTACTACACTGTTGTAACTCAAATAATCCAGAGCGTCGCTGCCTCCGGCTCCATCCAGATTGCCACCGATACTGCTCCCCGAACCGAAGCTAAAGGTATCGTTACCGCTTTTGCCGGTCAGGTTTTGAACGTCGTTGAAGTTAACAGCACCATTAAGAGTACCTACATTGAGGCCGCTGACAACCCAATTGTTATCGACATTATCGCCAATAGCAGTATTATTGCCCCCAGATCCATCAATCGTCGTTACCGTGCCACCATTGAAGTCAAAGGTATCCGCATCGCTGCCGCCAACTAGATTTTGGAAATTATTGAAAGTAAAAGTGCCGTCAATATCGCCGCTATTAGCGGAGCTAATATTCCAGTTATTGGCGGTATTATCCCCGGTTAAAGTATTGTTGAATCCCGGGTCGCCCGTCGCCGCTTCAATGCTAGCTATATTCCCGCTGCTCGTGCCGACTCCCGTGGCCGTATTGGTTTCTAAATTCACCGAAACATTGACGCCATAAGTAGAATAGTCCAGAGCGTCGCTGCCTCCGGCTCCATCCAGATTGCCAGCAATACTGCTACCCGGCTCGAACTTAAAGGTATCGTTACTGCTATTGCCGGTCAGGTTTTGAATATTGCTGAAGTTAACAGTACCAGTACCATTAAGAGTACCTGCATTGACCCCAGTTAAAGTCCAGTTGTTATCTACAACGTTATCGGCAATAGCGGTGTTGTTGCCCAAACCGCCATCAATCGTCGCTACCGTGCCACCATTGAATGCAAAGCTATCCGCATCGCTACCGCCAACTAGATTTTGGAAGTTGTTGAAAGTAAAGGCCCCGTCAATATCGCCACTATTAGGGGAGCTAATATTCCAGTTATTAGCGTTATTCTCTCCGGTTAAAGTATTGTTGAATGCCGAGTTGGCCTTCGCCACTTCAATGCTGCTAATCGTACCGCCGACTCCCGTGGCTTTATTGGTTCCTAAATTTATCGATACATCGCTACCGTAACTAGAATAGTTCAGGGTATCAGTAGTGCCAACTCCGTCGATATTGCCGTCTATGCTGGCTCCGGCAGCAAATACAAAGGTATCTGTATTGCTGTTGCCAGTAAGGTTTTGAATGTTAGAGAAGCTGTTGCTTACTCCATTAACATTACCGCTATTGCTTCCAGCAAGATTCCAGGTATTGCTTGTATCTGACCCTGTTAGGGTATTAATGCCAGTGCCGGTGCCGCCATCTATCTTGCCAATATTGCCACTGGGTCCCAAGACGAATGAATCTTCGGCAGTCCCATCACCAGTGAGATCTTCGACGTTGCTAAAGTCAATGGTGCCAATAACGCTGTTACTCAGATTGCCGCTATTGTTTCCCGTGACGTTCCAGGTCGTATTGTCGTTATTGCCAACAATCTTATCATCGGTACCGCCAGCGCCATCAATACTGGTTACAGTTCCGCCATTGAGAGTAAAGGTATCTCGATCGCTGCCGCCAATTAGATGTTGAAAATCCGTAAAGGTGAAAGCGCTGCTGTTTATATTGCCCTCATGGGTTCCCGTAATATCCCAATCATTGACTATGTTTTTGCCAATTAGGGTATTGTTGGTGTGGGGGGAGGAGCTGCCGATCGCCTCTTCCAGATTGAAAATATTTCCACCTATAGCAGTAGTGCTGCCTAAACTACCATTGCCTAAATCCACAGTTACCTGGGCATCGTAACCGGAATAGTCTAGTGCATCGGTTCCAGCTTCTCCATCCACATTTCCTGCGAGACTGCTGCTCGGTTGGAAGATAAAGTTATCATCTGCAGAACCGCCAGTTAGATTGCCTATGCCATTAAATGTCAGAGTATCCGAGCCACTGGTAAAGCCGCTGATATTTCCCTGGTTAGTTCCGGTTATTGTCCAGGTTGTATTTTGGTTGGCACCCACCAGGGTAGCAGCCGCATCGCCGAGAATTTCAGTTGAGTCTTTAAAGGTATAGGTATTGAGCGTAATCGTTCCCGTGCCATCGCTGCGACCGATCTTAATTTTGGCAAACCCAGCTTGCAATTGGTCTAGTTCTATTGAAGCTAAGTTCAGGCTGGCCGGGTTGCTACTGTTAGCTATCTCAATGTCCTGACCTGTTTTAGAAGGCTGCATAGTAATAGTGCCTCCTTGTGTCCCAGTAGCACCGATGCCTTGAACGGCTCCGTTCAAGTCAATTTCATTGCCGGTTATAGTAATATCTCCGCCGGTTGACGTTCCAATGCCAGTTCCAGTGACGTTGATGGCAGTCGTTGTAACACTACTTGTAACACTACTACTTGTATTGCTAGCGCTCAGGGTTATATTGCCACCGTTTCCTCCCGTTCCGCTAGCATTGATTGCAGTCGTTGTAACACTTGTAACACTTGTAACACTTGTACTATTATTGATAGCGCTCAGGGTTATATTGCCACCGTTTCCTCCCGTTCCATTAGCATTGATGGCAGCCGTTGTAATACTACTACCGCCAGTAGTTAGGCTGATATTGCCACCATTTGTACCGCTCGCATTCAGAGTTCCAGCAGCGGTATTGATATTACCATTTGTGCTAGTTATAGTAATATCCCGACCGAGGTTGGTAATGTCATTGACTTTAACATTGCCAAATAATGCAATAATTTCAATGATAGCGTCACCAGTCCCTGTTATCGTGAAATTGTTTTCCGCAGTAACGTTGCCGCCAAAGAACGATCGCAACTGTACTGGGTCTTGAAAACTGACATTCTCTTTAATCGTCAACGACCCCGAGCCGTTATCCCTGCCAATTAAAATATCTGAGAATCCATTTTGTAGGGTAGCGAGTTCGCTTAGTTCTATATTCAAAACATTATTCTGAGTGCCATTCCCTCCAATTTCGATAGGCACAGCCTTTGTGTGAGGTTGCAAGCGCAGACGGCCGCCGCCAGAGATTTGGGTTGAACTGGGCGACGTACTCGTGATATCGATTTCATCTCCAGTTAGGGCAATTTCTCCAGCATTGCTATTGCCAATCTTGCTATCCTCGATCAGGATACCTTCCGCATGGTTAGTATTTTCCTCACTCCTTACTACAACCTTCCCCGTACCTACATTTTGAATCGTAGCATTATTAATATAAATGCTGCTATTGTTAGTGCTAATTCCGCCGTCGGTGCCGATCAGGGTTATATCTCCATCCTGGGAACCAATCGTTCCTTCCACAACGACGCCGTAATTGTTAGTGCCACTTCCTTTCCCAGTTCCAGTCAGGGTTATCGCTCCATTTTGGGAACCAATCGTTCCTTCCACAAAGACGCCGTAATTATCATTCGTCCCGTTGCCCCCAGTCCCAGTCAGGCTTATCTCTCCCGTTCCCGTGCTGGAAACTGAGACGCCACTAGGAATGCGAATCCCGTAATTGTTAGTGCCACTTCCGTTGCCCCTCCCAGTCCCAGTCAGGGTTATATTTCCCTGGGAACTAATCGTTTTTTCCAGGAAAATGCCGTAATTATCGCTCGTTCCGCTGCCCCCAGTTCCTTCTAGGGTTATCGCTCCCGTTCCCGTGCTGGAAACTGAGCTGGTGCTAGGAATGCGAATCCCGTAATTGTTAGTGCCAGTTCCGTTGCCGGTGCCGGTCAGCTTTATCTCTCCATTCTCGGAACGAATCGTTCCTTCCACAAAAACTCCATAATTGTCGTTCGTCCCGCTGTGCCCAGTCCCAGTCAAGGTTATATTACCGTTTCCCGTGGTCTCAACCGTTCTGCCACTAGGAATGCGAACCCCATCTTTATTGCTGCTAGTGCCTCGCCCCTGAATCAATATATTACCACCGGCAGCATTAATATCGTTTTGGAGATTTACTATACCGCCATTGGAACTATCGTCATCCGCAATAAGCTCAATAGTGCCGCCGTTCGCGCTACTACCCTTGGTGTCTATGGTGGTAGTATTAGTAATATCGATATTCTGCCCAGCTCTTAGGGAGATCCTTGTGCCATTGGTAGTAATCGTTGCCCCGGTGGTATCTATGCTGCCGGCACCATCGGGGGATTTAATCGTAACTGGGTCGTTAAAAGCAACCATGCCGCCTATAGTTACTGCGCCACTGCTGTCGCTTCGTCCGATCGTGATGCCGCTAAAGCCATCTATATTGCCTAGTTCGCTATTAGCGAGGTTAAAGGTTCCGGTGCCGGTTCCCAAACCTATGGTCTGACTAGGGGTTTTGGGCTGGAGGAAAAGCTCTCCGCTACCTTGAATCGTTACCGAATCCAGATCTATCGTATCGGTGGTTATGGTAATGTCTCCCGCTGTGCTTGAGCCGCCGATCGCATTGGTGCCACTGGAACCCAAACCCGCTGAATTGCCGCCGCCTTTTATTCCATCAATGGTTATATTGCCGCTGGCGCTGGAAATTGTGCCACCAAGCAAAGAAACCCCGTGGTTGTTATCGTTACTTCCCGTCCCTCCGGTTCCGATTATTTTAATTGTGCCGCTTCCGGTGGCGGAGATACTGGCGCTATTGCGAACTACTACCCCGGGACTGTCTGCAGTTCCGCTGGCCGAACCCGTACCAGTAATAGAGATATTAGATACAGAGGAGGTATCACTGGTAGAGGTTATGGTAGTATTCGATCCGTCAATACTAACCCCAAAATGCTCGCCGCTGGCGCTAGTGGAGTGGGCAGTACCTTTAATAGAGATATTGCCAGTACCGCTATCGATATTAGAATCATTGCTAATCCAAACGCCCCCACTTTGAGGCGCCGTGCTGCTCGGTAACTCCTCTCCCCTTAGGCTAATCTTGCCTCCGTCGGAGTTAAGAGTTGCACCATCGAGCAAAATTCCATTGGGGTTAGTTGCCGTACCGATCGCAGGATCCGTCTTTGGATCGGTGCCGCCGCCTAAAATAATGTCGCCCCCACTGGTGTTTATATTCGCACCCGATTGGAGAACTATTGCTCCTCCCCCGGCAGGATCGCTGTCGGCATGCAGAGTTACGTTGAGACGATCCTCAGTGGTACTATCAAGATCCTCGATACTGCCCGAGAAATCGATAGTATTGTTAGCCCGCAGAGTTAGGGTTGTCCCTCCATTCCCGAGGGTGTCATAATTTAGGCTTACATTATTCCAGGTAATATCATTACTTGCCTCCAGAGTTAAGTTGCCATTAGTAAGAAGCAAGTTGCGAATCGCCTCAACTCCTATAGTTTGGTCTCCCGTATCTTCGAGTTCGCCCCAAGTTCCGTCGGCAGCATTAGCCGGGTTGGGAGTTGCTCCGGCAACAATTGTAATATTAGTTGGATCGAGGAGCAGGGTTCCGGCCGTGCCAGCAGGAGCAGAAGTATCCACAAATCCTTGGAATTGCAAATTTTGGGCTCCGCTGACTTCGACAAAGCCCCCGTTTCCAGATTCGCTTCCGCCTCGGGCGCTGATGTCGCCAAAAAACCGAGTCGTGCCGTCTGCCCAGACAATGACGCTACCGCCATCGCCGCGCTCTAGGGCGTTTGCAGAAATAGAAGAATTTCCGCTTACAAAGGTTTGCGTGGCATTAGGCAGAGAGCCCAGACCGCGATATTCGCCGCCGATCGCAACCGTACCGCCGCCACCTGTTGCCGAGGCGTCGATGTTGGCATCTATAATCCCTACGCGATCGCCAAGAACCTGCACCGTCGGGCTGCCAGCCAATTCTATTTCGGTGCTGCTGGCATCCAGAGTTCCCGAGGCTACAACAGTCCCGGCATCCGTTGGCACGGTAATTGTATTATCGCTCGACCCCCCAAGAGTAATCGTGCCATCTGCGTTAGCAGTTGCTCGATTGGCGTGACCCGAACCTCCACCAGCGATTAGTTCTGGTAGCCGAGTCGGTTCTAGGGCAGTCAAGTTTTCCCGTTCAAACTCTAAGCTCAGCAAATGTCCCGGTTGGCTCAGGCGCACCAGGTTTTCTTTGCCCGGTACGGCGGCGAGGGTAATATTGCCCCCGGGAGCGCTCAGATTGCCTGCATTAACTACTGCGCTGCCCAGCAAGCCCAACTGTTCTCCTGCTGGGACGCTTAAGTCGCCAAAATTGACAATTCCCGAGAGGCTGTCAATTTTAAAAGAAGATGGTTCTCCTACTAACTGGGCATAATCAGTGCTGGAAAGATCGAAAAAGCCTCCGTCCTCAAAGCCAATGCCGCTGGCAGTGGTGGCGACAAAGCTTGCGGGTAAGTTCAGACGAGCATTCGGACCGAAGACTATGCCCGAGGGATTCATCAGGAAAAGATTGGGATTTCCCCCAGTAACCTTTATCAAACCGTTAATAATCGAGACTTCTCCGCCTACAACCCGTCCCAGAATGTTTTGTAGGTTTGGGTTGGCGATAAAATTAGCGCTTTGACTCGCATCCAGGCCAAACTTATCGAAGCTGTGAAATAAGTTTGCTCCATCGCTGGATACTTGTCCCCCGTTAATATTGAATTCATTTCCGTTTTGGGTTACCGCAGTTCCGGTGCCATCGTTTGCGGGAACGACGGGATTGGCCGTTGCTGTCTCAGACCACAAACCTCCGGGAACGAGAGACCCTAGCAGCAATGCTGCCAACATCAATAATCCAGGGCGGCGATTTCCAAGAGTAATATAACGAAGAGCTTGATTTGGCTGGGCAGATTCCGATTTAACAGGTGCTGGCCGGGTATTTTTTGGCGAGCCAGAATCTGCCCAAGCAGATTCTGGTTGGGTATATAGTGTTTTATTCATGGTAGGTGGCATCCTGATGGATTTGCCTTTTGGCTTTTGCCTATAATTTGTGACTGCTTAGATGCACCCGCGCCAATTTTTGTTTGTCACCCAATGCCTATACTCGATTCCAAAGTAAATGCTAGGAGATCCTAGAATAGCCCTATACTCTATTTCTGAGTAAATGCTAGGACAACAACATAGGACCTCTTCTAGTTCTTCCGTATTTTTTTCCTTTCTCTACGATAACGTCTGTCTGACTATAACGTCAATAGTAGTAACTTGCAGAAGATAAAGAAAGGTTAAAGTTTTTACAAAGTTAATGCAAAGTTGAGGCTAATTCCGGACCTTGAAATTTGAAGTACGGGACTTACAGATCGGCATTTTTTGTAGGGTCTAGGCACGCTACATATATATAGAGTTCGATCCTATAATTGGCGTAATTACTCAAGTTTTAAGTTTTAATTTTTTAAGTTGAGAGTTGTAAATTTTTGTGTAAATACCATAAAAGCAAACAGATAATTTGCATAATTATTGAAGTTTTAAGTTTGAATAGGACTTACGCATGGACTCTACGCATAGGGGCGATCGGAGGGGATTGACCCTACAAATACTAAATATAGGTATTTTGGGCAAGTCCTATTTTATATAAAATGAGCTTAAACAATAACAGTATTTGTAGGGGTTCCCCGTGGCAGTCCGGTAGCAGTCTAGGGTGTTGATTCTGAGGCTTTTCACCACTTGGCGTGACATCGCTCGTATCGTCACGATGAAAACCAGAAACCTCTGTTACCGTAGGGCTTTCCAGCTCCCGAAAGCGGTTGGGAAGTAGTATGAAGTTTTCCCACACCCCAAACAAGAGCACCCCACACAAGAGCACCCTAGTAGGAGCCCGAAGAGCGATCGCTCTTCGGGCTCCTACCGCCACTCGGCTGACTCTACGAGATTTGTAGCTACGCGGATTTAATGTAAGTTCAAAGGATTGAGAGTTGTAAATTTTGTAGGGACTGTATAAAATGCAGGCAGATATAAAAACTCATTTTTAATATAGTTGCAAGTTTCAGACAGGACTTAGGTGATTTGCGATCGTAAAGACAACGCGGTCCTTTTGCCCGATGCTTCATTCTCAATTCTCTAAGTCCTTTTACCGTCCTTTTGCCCCATTAGCTCGGGAGCATTTCACTTTTGCAAGTAGTAGGTTGGGTCCGCCATCAACGAAACCCAACAATAGCCCCAAGTTGGGTTTCGTTCGTTTCGTTCCTTAACCGCTCCCTACGCAACCAAAAAGATCGGATTACAAAATTGAAATGCTCCCATTAGCTCAATTCCGCGATCGCAGTTCTTCTTTTATGGCGAAGTAGGCTGGCTTAGGATTAAAATCTTCGTCGAAAATCAGCGGAGACTTAGAGTCGCCAGTGAAATTTTTGAGCCAAGTGTAGCGATCGGTCAATCCCCAGAAAATGATATCATTGCAATTGGTAGCATCGAGGCACATTTTTAAAAAATACCGATAAAGGCGAGCCTGGGAGTCTAACTTTTCTTTTATCGTTTTGCCCGGTAAATTGTAAATTGGCATATCCATTTCTGTGAAGGCCACCTGCAATCCCAGTTCTCCCAAGCGCTTAATATTTTCGGCCACTTCTTGCGGGTCATCTGCAGACAAGAAACCCAGATGGGATTGAAAGCCCACCCCATCAATATGCACCCCTCGTTCTACCATCCCTTTAACTAGGGCATATTGGGTGTCGGACTTAGAATTCATCCCTTCGGCGTAGTCATTTAGGAAAAGAGCAGCATCGGGGTCGGCTTCATGGGCCCAGCGAAACGATAAATCGATATATTCTGGGCCAATTCCTTGCAACCAAAAGGTATCCCGCAAAGAGCCATCCGCTTCGACGGCTTCGTTTACTACATCCCAAGCGTAGATATGACCGCGATAGCGACCGACAACAGTTTTGATATGATCTTCTAAAATAGCCATCAGCTCTTCCCGGGAAAAGTTGCCTTCTAGCAGCCAGCGGGGCAGGGCGTGAAACCAGACTAAGGTGTGACCGCGCACTTGCATATTCCTGGCCAGGGCAAAAGAAACGAGAGCATCGGCTTTGGTAAAATCGTAAACGTCGCGCTCTGGATGCACGGGCGCAAATTTCAGGGCATTCTCTGGCATCAAAGTGTTGAACTCGCGGGCAAATAACGATCCGTATTTAGGGACCCTTTCTAGCGGTTTTGGCTTTGCTGAGGCACCAATGGAAAATCCCTGCAAGTCTGCTAGATAACGCAGAGATTCAGCAGGAAGCTCGGGCGTCTGGGCTGGTGCCGAGGTCGCTAAAAAGACTGCCAAGCAAGTGGATGCGATAAAAATAATTAACCCTAAAAACCAGCGACGTTTCACCTTAGTCTCTCCTATAAGACTTACTTTTTTCAAGTCGTTCGCCATGTATAACAATTTGTAGCAATGTGTAAAGGGATAGAATTTTATCAAGATCATCTCAATGTGCAAAGTAGATGCAGTTTAGTCGAACCGATCCGGGCTGGCAGGGGTGCCAAAAAAAGCAAACAAAATTGAGATGCTAGTAATCTATCAAGTAGTTTTGAATAATTTTGCGATTTCCCAAGCCGCCCCCTTCCCCGATGCCCAAAGAGGCAGTTGCCCCTCTCGGGAGCATTTCAATTTCGGCATCTAGCCGCCTGACGCCTAAAGGCGCGGCTACACAAACAAAGCCCTCCGGGCTCCCCGTTACAAAAGTGAAACGCTCCCGCCCCTCTCTTCCCACACTCCCCACCCTTCCCACCCTTCCCACCCTTCCCCATCTCTGCCCATTTCTGAGTTTATCCTATTCTAGAATTAATGCCAAAAGGAAGTTTTATGCCTGCTTTTCCTAGCTATCGAGGGACAACACCAAAATGTCTCAATCCGCTCAATCCTTATCACTATCTTTTACTGGCCTATTGGCTATTTTTTCGTCCCAGTGGTTTTAGTGCCTACCTAAACCAAGCGGAGCCGAAGCAAAAGATGCAGGAAGGATGGGCAAAGTTCTCGGGCACTTTGCGGACGAAAGCCTGCCGCCAGATCTATATAATGGCGATCGCCAGCAGCTTATTATGCCTGATTTTAGCAGTATCGATAACATTTTTCTACAACCTGGGCACCTTTCAGGGACATACTGGCTCGATTAATGCCGTGGCGGCAGTCTCGTCACAACGAGCCATATCTGCTTCTGCTTTTAGCGCCTCGAAACCGGGCACCCTCAAGGTTTGGGATCTGGAGCGGGGGAAAGTGCTTAGCACCCTAGAAGGTCATACAAGAGGGGTCAATGCTCTAGCGGTAACCCCGGACGGAAAGCAAGCTATCTCTGTATCCGGCGATCGCTCCCTTCGCGTCTGGGATTTAGACAAAGGTACAGCCGTCAGCACGTTATGGGGTCATAAGCGTTGGGTTAACGATGTGGCGATCGCTCCGAATGGAAAATATGCTATTTCTGCCAGTGCGGACGGAACTGTGAAAGTTTGGGACATAGAAAGCGGCAAAGTCCGACATACATTAGAAGGTCATGGCAAAACTGTTAATAGAGCAATAGTTACTCCAGACGGACAAACGGCAATATCTGCCAGCGACGACAATACTTTAAAAGTCTGGGATATAGAGTCAGGGCAAGAACGCGCCACCCTAAAAGGTCACTCGGCTAGCATCAAAATCCTAGCGGCTCTGCCAGAAAGGCGGGTTATTTCTGGCAGCACCGACGGCACAGTAAAAGTCTGGGACTGGCAGAGGGGAAAACTGCTCTACAATTTATCGGGGCATCAGAACCCTATTCTCGATTTGGCGGCAACCGCTGACGGGGAGCGGGCGGTTTCGGCTAGTGCGGACGGCACCCTAAAGGTCTGGGATTTGGAAAGCGGCAAGGAGTTACATTCGCTAGCGGGACATACTGGCTGGGTGAATGCAGTGGCGCTGACTCCAGATGGAAAGCGGGCAATATCGGCATCTAGCGATCGCTCGCTAAAAGTCTGGGATATAGAGAAGGGAACGGAACTATATACTTTAGAAGGTCATGGAGAGTGGGTTCGCGACGTAGCAGTAACCCCAGATGGAAAGCGAGCCTTCTCGGGGTCAGGCGATCGCCAAGTCAAACTCTGGGATCTAGAAACCGGGCGGGAAATACCTCTAACTACTGCTACTAATGTCCTTTTATTATCCCAATGGGCATTTGGAATTTCGAGCCTCTTGCTGCTAATCGCCACCTTATTTGAGATAGCGATTCTTTTAGCGGTTGCCTTTATGGCTTTTGGTGCAGCAGGCAGTATTGGCTTGCTATTGATACTATTTGCAGTCGGCTGTATCCCATTTGCTTGGGCTGTTGTCGGAGCCGATGTTATTGCAATTAATCCTTACTTTAAAAAAGCTTTTGGTGTAATCGCTATTCAGCCAAATATTATCATTTTTGCTGTTGGTATAATACTAGGCTTAGTCGTTAACACTGCCTTTAGTCTAGCAGGCCAGCAAGCTCTTGGCGCATTTGCCAGCTTGGTAGCGATCGCGCTTCTAGGTTTGGCAGTAGGAGCTATTCAGGCTGGCTTATGGAGCCACGCCCAGCCGATTACCAGGCTAAGATTAAAGGGCGGAATCAAGACCGCCATTAGCATCAGTCTATTTTTTAACCTGCCAGTCGCTATCGGTGCTTTGCGATCGCTATTTTATCCGGTTGAATTGGTTTTGTCTTTTTATGCCACATCTCGGGGCAAAGGACATCCAGTGGAATGGGACGAACTCGCAATATTGCCCCTATGGGGAACGCGGGAATATCTCTACCGCCGCTTGCAGCAGGACGAAAAAGAAGGATTGCGCTCTTGTGCGATCGCGGCTCGCAATCCTTTTCAACGAATAGCCGTCCGACAAGCATTACATAAATATCTGCATTCCACCCCGATGCCCATACATTTTCTCTATACCTTACTAACCTGGGAAGATTTGGGCTTATCAGTTCCGGCGGCGGGGCAAAATGGTCGGGAATTGCCAAGCACCGGAAGGCTCTTACTGGCAGAACTCGATAAGCGCTCTCGTCCTTATAATTACAATGGGGCAAACCAAACTATAGACCGTCTGGTCATAGCTTTTATTTCTGTGACCTGGTTCTGGCGCGATCGCCGTCGCACTGCTCTAACGACTTTTGCTGGGATACTATACGATCTCAGCGACGAGACAAAAATAACGAACGGCAAGAATAACGAGCATAGGGATGATTTCAACTTAGCCAGCTACCATCCGCACTTAGCTAAGCTCTCTTCTTATACGGGCGGCGAAGAAATTATCATATCTTTTGAAGCGATGGCAACCTTTTTGAGTTATCGCCAGCTTGCGGATTTAGCTGAAGCCGTGGCTATTGTTTCCAAACTTCCTTTGGCCGATACTGCTATCCGACCCCAGGTTATGAACGCCATCAATTGCTTGGGCGAGGTCGGTTCCTATATTAATGGCTATATTAAGGGCGATCGCGCTGGAGCTAGTCCTGCTATTCAACTTGCTGCCCTCACTCGCGCCACTAATATTCTCGACGAACTAACTTTCAAACAACCAACTCTCGACCGACCAGCTCTCGACGAAGCAACTCTCGAACGACCAACTCTCGACGAAACGAACCCCAGCACCGCAGGAGCGATCGGCTCCCCTATCTATGGGGGTGCTCAGACTAATTCTAATGTCAATACTTCCCCCCTACCAGCTCCAGAACGAGCTATCTTACAGCAGGTTATCCATCAGTGGCGTTTCTTAGTTAGCAGATCTGCTGCTAAGATTGCGAACGAAATATAACAGCTATCTTACAGCAGGTTATCCATCAGTGGCGTTTCTTAGTTAGCAGATCTGCTGCTAAGATTGCGAACGAAATATAACTTTCGGATTAGCATAGCCGCTGAAATTTAACAGGACTTACGCAAATAGTCAGCTTTAAATCTATATCTAGTAGCCCGTCAAGGTAGTTTTGAATAGTGGAGCAAATTTTTCCGTAGGCGTAGCCGCCCCTACGCCCCGGAGGGCGGGCTACGCCTACGGGGCTTGCCCAATGCCCAATGCGAACATGCCCAATGCTCAATTATTTCTTGACAGACTACTAGGTTTTGGTGCGCAATGCGCAAAATAGATTTGCTTTCCCTGCATAAGTCCTGTCTAATGTATAATTTTTATAGCGAGTTTTGTATTTGTGTAGAAATACAAAACTCGCTATTTTTTCATCTTATCTTGTATGCGAGGGATTGGAACGACTAATATCAAATCCGGTTAAACAGTTACAGTATTTGTAGGTGCGATTCGTTTGGGCCGTGAAGGGCAAGGCAATAGCCCCAACCGAAGGCTCAGTCTGTGGGTGAGACATTTCGGTGTCCAAACCCAGATAACTACATGACCGTCTCTCAGGGACATCGGTCCCGCCAGGGAGTACCGAATATCTCTCACCAACCGCTCCAAAGCGATGTACGGAATGCCGCACAAAGCCGAGCCAGAAGGGAAACAAGGTAACGCTAGCCCTAAGTTCGGGTGATTCTCAAACCTGGACTGAAGCGGGGCGACAATGGGATAAACTCCTGAGCCTACGGGGGTCCAACTTTAGCAAGACCATAGGAGACCAGCCATAGGGCAAACACCTGATAACCGTCGTGATACTGAAGTAGCGAAAAGGCTGATACGCTGCGGCGAAAAAAGCGCCAACGGGCTTCCCAAACCTGTCTGCTAATGGAATGGATGAGATAGGGGCCCCGGCGGACAGGGTGGGTCTAAGTGGTCAAACGGCCTGTCATGTGGAACGAAGTAACCCAATATTTACTGTAAGTATGAGGTCGGTCGGCTTACCAGCCCTTGAGAAACGGCGCATGGGATATTGGGGTGAGATGAAGTAAGAAGCGAATGCCCGTTTGTAATGAATGGGATATGCTGACGTACTTCGCCTTTCAGTCAAGATAGTGAGTGAAAGTAGCGGTAAATATGTCTAAAGCACGGCAAAAGCCGATGAGAGAATGGAGCGCCATAAACTGGGCTCGCGTAGAGCGCAAGACGTTCAAGCTGCAAAAGCGAATCTATCAAGCCACTAGGAACGGTGAAAAGCGTAAGGCTAATTCGCTCTCCAGGATATTGGCGCTTGTCATACTACGCCAGACTCCTGGCTATAAGACAAGTGTCTCAATTAAATCGGGGGAAAAAAACTGCTGGGATAGATGGAGTAAAATCCCTAACCCCCAGTCAGCGCCTGAGTATGGCAGAGGAATTAAAACTCGGAACGCGGGCAAAACCCGTGCGCAGGGTATGGATTCCAAAACCAGGAAAGGAAGAAAAACGTCCTTTAGGGATTCCGACCATGCACGACAGAGCCCAACAAGCTCTGGGGAAACTGGTACTAGAGCCAGTATGGGAAGCCAGATTTGAAGGTACATCCTATGGCTTCCGCCCGGGCAGAAGCGCCCACGATGCAATCGGCAGAATCTTTCAGAATATAAACAAGACTACCAAATGGGTACTGGACGCCGACATATCCAAATGCTTTGACCGCATCGACCACACAGCTCTGCTAGCCAAAATAGACTCGGGTATTGCCCCTAAAAAGGCAGATAAAACAGTGGCTCAAAGCAGGCATCATGGAAGAAAGGATATATACAAAAACCAACAAGGGTACGCCACAAGGTGGGGTAATATCTCCGTTACTGGCCAATATTGCGCTAGACAGGATGATACAAGATGTTAGCGGAGCCTTCAAAAAGAAAGACGCACCGACAATAATAAGGTACGCCGATGACTTTGTAGTCCTACACGAAAACATTGAAGTCATCCATAGGAGTAAAGACCTCATCGCCAAATGGCTGCTCAAGATGGGACTAGAACTGTCCGAGGCCAAAACGAGCATAAGGCATACCAGAGACGGAAAAGATCCAGGATTTGACTTCCTAGGATTTAACATCCGTCAACGGAAAGTTGGCAAACATAGTAGCGGTAAAACCGGAGGACGAATAAGTAGGTTAATAGGTCATAAAACCTATATCAAACCCAGTAAAAAGGCCAAAGACAGACACCGCAAAGCCCTTAAGAAGGTAGTAGAGGACCATAAATCGATAGGAACCGATATTCTAATTACCAAGCTAAACCCCATTATCAGAGGGTGGAGTAATTACTACTCCATCGTCAGCGATAAATCGGAGTTGTGGGAAGAAGACTATCAGTTCTGGCACGTCTTAAGAGGATACGCAAACTACCGAAAAAACCGAAAGTCGCTAGGCAAGTCAATGGAAAACCTTTTCACTCAAAAGGATGGCCGTCAGGTTTTCCGAAGTAAAGGAAATAATCCTAAAGTCTTGCTAAAACATGGCGACATCGAGACACGAATCCATAAAGTGATAAAGCCAGGAATCAGTCCTTATGATGGCAACTGGGTTTATTGGAGCGAAAGAAGGGGCAAACACCCCGAAACACCAACACGCATCGCAAAACTGCTTAAAAAGCAGAAAGGCAAATGCAGCTGGTGTGGAAACTACATCATGCCTGACGACCAATTAGAAATAGACCATATAGTCCCTAGGTCAAAAGGAGGTTCCGATAAATATGATAACCTACAGGTGCTTCACCAGCACTGCCATGATTGCAAGTCCGCCCTAGACCTAGATAGGTATCCATAACAAGGAGAAGGAAAGGTAGGAGCCGAGTGCTGGGAAACTGGCACGCTCGGTTTTGAATGGGAGGTGCAAGTCGTGAGGCTTGCATCGACCCCTAATGGGCAGAGAGGAGCGTGGCTGCCCCGGCCGCCCCAAGCCAACCGGGGCGGGGACGGGGAACCCCTACGCTATTTATGAGGAATTAACCGGATTTGATATAGCGGTTCTCAAATAAGTGTATTAAGTGAAGGTGTAGGGGCTAAGAAATGTCCCCGAGACTGTCTGGGCTGTAGAACGAGAGTTATCGTATTGGGATGCAACGCCGGTGGAATATCACATCAATTTGAGAACCGCTATATAAGCTAAAAGCGATCGAATTGAGGACAAAAACAGTAAGTAAGAGACAATCTGGCAATAGTGAAAATACGGAATATATAAAACTTGTGCATAGTTTATATGGTAAGATTGCGGGAAAACTTTACTATTTAGTGCTGAAACTAGGCACGTATTGCTATACCTTTACCATAGAGACACCCAATCCGACGGGAACAGTACAAGGAGAAAGGCCGCAATGGAGAGCCAATTGCAAATGAGCGGCTTACCGCGCCAAGAACAATTTAGCGGTTGTTTGATAGGCCAATGCTTAGGAGATGCCCTGGGCTTTCGAGTAGAAGGCCATTCAGAAAAAGTCTGTAGGGACTATGTAACAAATGAACTGAGATTCAAGAATTTTAAGGAAAACTTTTCTTTTCCTTTTCCTTTTGGTCAATATACGGACGATTCGCAACTGGCTCGCGAGTTACTCAAGAGTTATGTGGTTTTGGGCGGAAAGTTTGACGAGAGCAATTATGCCCGTCGTATTGCTGATATTTTCACAGAGAAGCGCATTGTGGGTCGGGGTAAATCTACGGAAGCTGCTGCATTACGTCTGGCACAGGGGGTTCCTTGGCAAGAGGCTGGTAGCAAGCCCCCAGCGGCAGGAAACGGGAGTGCTATGCGAGCTGGCCCTATAGGTTTGTTCTTTTTTGACAACCCGCAAAAGTTGATTAGGGCAGCCTACAATCAAGGGAGAATAACCCACCAAGATACCCGATGTTCGGCGGGCTCCATTGCCATTGCCGGAGCTGTGGCTTTAGCACTTCGAGATGCCAAAATAAATCCGGAGTCGTTCCTACTGGATCTGAGCAAGTGGACTCATAAGGTTGACTCCTCCTTTCCTATTTATCTTGAAGACTTAATTAACTGGCTGCCATTGCCTCCAGAAGAAGCTGTAAAGTTTATTTCCAAAGCTGGGATGACACAGGACCTAAACAAATGGCCGGGAATATCGCCTTTTGTGGTTAGCAGCGTTTTGTGGAGCTTATATTCTTTTCTGAAAACGCCGGATGATTACTGGGAAACGATTTGTACTGCTATTGCCGTTGGTGGGGATGTAGATACAACCGCTGCAATGGCCGGTGCTATAAGTGGGGCCCATATGGGGCTGGGAGCCATTCCCCTTGATTTGGCCAAAAAGCTAAACGATAGAGGGACTTGGGGCTTTACAGAGCTTGTGGAGCTGGCAGATAAGTGTTATGAATTGATCTGTAAATCCAGGCAAACAGGCCAAAAATAGTTTTTCTAGTAAGCTCTTGTTAAGATATCTGTCTTGAAAAAATATTGCTATCGCAGCCTGGATGGCGATGGAGAATACATATAAAAGTAATAAAGGTTAAAAATAATATAGTACCATGAACGACAACTTTTGGGAAAACGTCTCTCGCTATCCCCGCTACTTATTGACTTTTACCCTGGGCATATTCTTTTCGATATTCGGTTGGCTCAAGCCGCTGCTAGAAAAACCCGTTACGGCGATCGCCCTGGTTGCATTTTTAGCAGCTAGCTCCTGCTTTATAGTATTGACCCTTCGAGCTATGCTTGGCTTGAATGCAGTCTAGTGCCGCTGCGCGGAAGTCAAAAGTCTCAAGGTAATAAGTCTGCCTTTGTACCTTGGCTCCCGGCCACAAAAGAGCTGGTGGGATTATTTCTGCCGCGCTGCACTAGACTGGGAAAAGCTAAAATAAGTAGCTTTCCCAATCTGGGGAAAGCTAGTGCAAATGACGAGTATAAGGGAGCGAAATGGTTATGGCTAAGGAACGTCGAGTTTCCCGTGTTGCTTCCCTGATAAAGCGCGAAGTGAGCCAAATGTTGCTCCAAGACATTAAGGACGATCGCGTGGGTGCAGGTATGGTCAGCGTCACTGAAGTGGAGGTTTCTGGGGACCTGCAACACGCAAAAATCTTTGTAAGTATTTATGGTACAGAGGAGGCCCGATCGGAAACTATGGCCGGCTTGAAGGCTGCTACGGGCTATGTACGCAGCGAATTGGGCCATAGGGTGCGCCTGCGCCGAACCCCAGAAGTAGTTTTTGTACAAGACCGCTCCATAGAACGCGGCACTAAGATTTTAACCCTGCTCAATCGCCTCAGCGCAGAACGCCAAGAAGAAGGTAAAACTTTTTCGGAAGCTGAGGAATATAGCGAAGATATACCTGTAGCAGAAGCGTAGGCGCGCTTGCGGTCAGCTTTTTGAAGCGATCGCCAGCTTTTTTGTAGGGTGCCGCCGAAGCGCACCATTAAGCCGACGGTCAGCAGTAAGCTAAGGTGAATTCTGGGAATAAAAGTACCCGCTCGGGAGCGATCGGAGCGCTTTGGCCCCCTATCGGGAGGGGGTTGGGGGTGGGTACTCCGACCAGCTACAAACCCACCCCCAACCCCTCCACCCACCCCTAGCCCCTCCCCTCCTGGGAGGGGAAGCGGTACTTTCTTTCCCAGAAGTCTCCTAAAAGCTTAGTGCTGAGTGCTGCTGACTGCTTGCATATTCCAAAGCTATAAGCTGAAAGCTGACTGCTGACTGCTGAAAGCTAAAAAAAATCAAACTAGAGAAAATTGACAAATGCTGCCGGATATCGAAAACCTATCGCTAGCAGAACAGGTGGCGCAGATGTTCGTGGTAAGAATATCTGGCCACCTCTTTGACAGTCAAATTGAGTTTCCTTGGTGGGAGCCTCCTGCGGCTGAACTAGAGCATTGGCTTCAAGACTTAGGTGTTGGAGGCGTAATTTTAGTGGGAGGCAGTGCCGGAGATTTGATGCTGCGATCGCGCCAAGTCCAATCCTGGGCAAAATATCCTTTACTCGTCGCCGCTGATGTAGAAGAAGGAGTAGGACAGCGATTTGCTGGCGCAACTTGGTTCCCCCCACCAATGGCTCTGCGAGATATAGCGATTGGAGACCCCGATAAAGCCGCGCAATATGCCCGCAAAATGGGGGCTTTTATTGCCAAGGAGAGTCTGGGGATTGGCTTGAATTGGGTGCTGGCTCCGGTGGTGGATGTCAATAACAATCCCGAAAATCCGGTCATAAACGTTCGCTCTTTTGGCGAAACCCCAGATGCAGTGGGCTTTTTGGCCGAAGCTTTTATCCAAGGAGCCCGAGACTGGTCGGTGCTAACCTGTGCCAAGCATTTTCCCGGGCATGGAGATACGAGCGTTGATTCCCATCTGGATTTGCCAGTTATACCCCACTCCCGAGAAAGGCTCGCAGAGATTGAGCTGCCTCCTTTTGCCAGAGCGATCGCCGCTGGAGTGGATTCGGTGATGAGCGCCCATCTAGTCATTGAATGTTGGGACCCTGAACAACCCGCTACTTTGTCCGAGAAGATTTTGACCGGCAAGCTGCGAAACAATCTCGGCTTTGAGGGATTGATAGTTACAGACGCTCTGGTGATGGGAGCGATCGCCAAACGCTATGGCTCCAACGAAGCTCCAGTCATGGCCCTAGAAGCAGGTGCGGATATTTTACTTATGCCCGCCGATCCTCCAGGTGCAATCCAAGCCGTGCTTAACGCCGTAGAAAGCGGCCGAATTTCCCCCAAACGAATACGGGACTCTGTAGAGCGGATCTGGCAAGCGAAGAGAAAGGTCTGCGCTTCAACTACCCCGGGCAAAAGCGAACCAGAAACTATCTCTAGCCTCTCCCTCGAATATGCCGCACAGTTGGACCTACTGGCTAACCCGGTAACCAAAGCCACTGCTGGGGAGATTTTGCAAGAGTCTCTCAGAGTCGGCGGAGCAATACCTTGGCAGCCCGTTCCTGGCACGGGGTTGCGCAATCTAATTGTGGTCGATGACGTTCTCCGGTGTAGTTTTCTCGGGCACCATGTCCCGGCGATCGCCATTCCCAAAGAAAAAGGCGCTCTACTTCAGATCTTTGACCGCGACAGTTTGGCAGCTACTGAGGGCGCCTCTAACCAAAATCCCGTTCCTACCTTGCTACAACTATTTATTCGTGGCAATCCCTTCCGAGGCACTGCCGGTTTAACCAAAGCCGCCGAAGATTTGCTAGAGCGGTTGCTACGCAATGGCGAACTGCAGGCATTGGCTATCTACGGCAGTCCTTATATATTGGAGCGGTTTCTTACGGAGCTACCTTCAGAGATTCCTTATGTATTCTCCTATGGGCAAATGCCCAAGGCACAGGCGATCGCTCTTGAGGCTTTGTTCGGGTCTTAGCATTCAGCATTCAGCATTCAGCATTCAGCATTCAGCATTCAGCATTCAGCTGTGAGCTTCCAACTTTCAGCATTCAGCATTCAGCATTCAGCTTTCAGCTGTGAGCTTCCAACTTTCAGCTCTCAACCTATGCGCGGAGCTACCGCTGCGCCAACAGTTTTTAGCTTTTATAGCACTACGCAAATGAGTTAAGACATTTATTGCTCGTTCCTTAGTCAGAGACTACCTTTGAATGCATGACTTTTGACTTGCGCGTAGGGCTATAGCTCCGCGATCGGGCTCTCCCGAGCGGAGCGGAACAAAAGTAAAATGCTCCCAATATGGCTCCCCAGTGCTGGCTTTTGAAAAAAAAATTTGCTTTCCTGGATTTGGTACAATTGTAGATCTCGTTTATAGGCCAATGGCCCATACCCAATCCCCTAACCTCTAGAGCGAAGCGCCCAAGGCGGCAGGGTAGGATCGAATCTTCAGATAGGGCCAAGAGGCGATCGCCACAAATTTGGGACAAAAGAGCAAATTTTTATAATGTCTTAATATAATTAGAGGCTGTTTAGCGTAAAAATAGAAACTTAGCAGTATATATAGTAACAATTTAGGGCATACTAGGAAAAGTTAACGATATATCTTGACAAGATAAGAGTAGTTGTCCTGGTAGCAATAGAATAGGGCCTTTTCGCTGAATTTTTTTGTAAATCAAACTTTTCAGGGGTGAATTATGACTGTTTCCACAATCCAATATTCCATCGAAGTCATCCAAGATGAAGCCCGTAACCTGGTCAGAAAGGGAGTCGTCAGCCGCCAGCAGCCTATATATACCCTTTGCCAGCACATTCCAGCTCGGGAATGGGCCTGTGTAGAAGGGGAGCTGGAAAAATGCGACTTCCTGCTCAGGGATCGGATTGGCGATCTGATGGGTAAAGAAAAGTACGACAACGACTGAGCAAACAGATTAATATTTATTTTTTTTGGAAAAACGCTACAAGACAAGCGATCGCCAAAATAAAATCTCTAGTGCAGCGCGGCAGAAATAATCTTTCTTCGCCCTCTTATGGCCGGGAGCCAAGCTCCAAAGGAATGCGCGAATTTAGCAATTCAGAATTGCGTGAATTCCGCGCAGCGGCACTAGGTATCCGATCTGTTATCTTTAGCAAAGGATAATAAAGATCTACTAACCCAGTCCAACTAGAAAAGCTCGCTCACCTAGCCTCGCCAGACGGCTGACCTACCAGTCGGCGGCGAGGCTAGAAATTTTCGCAAGCAAAGGGACATTTATGGGCAAAATCTTCTAAGATTCTGACTCTTGCTCCTGCAATCTTTCTAGTTCGGCACGCAAGGTTGCAATCTGTTCGGTAAGTTCCTGCAATTCTTTCTGGGCTTCCGAATCAGAACTCGGAGTTGAGGACGTACTGGTATTGGAACTAGGAGCCTGAGCCGAGTCACTATCTGGGGGGGGATTCTGCTGATTCAACAGATTTTCCACAAACTGGCGCGCTTCTTGCTCCGTAGCCTCTCCTTTTTCCGCCAATTCCTCAGTTATCTTAGTCCAATCTGGCGAACTTAGCTTGCCAAAATTCTCATCTCGTTTCTCGGAGTCTTGCAGCATTTCGATCGCAGAAGCCGTAGCGCCCACGGCAACGCGAAATCCTGTTTGCAGGGATTCAATAATAGTGTCAGGGTTCATAGTCTGATTAGATCGACTAATTGAGGAGTAACCGATCCTCCTACAGCCGCGCCTGGGGTTAGACCTAGGGTGTTGATTATAAGGCTTATTCACCGTTTTGGTGACGAGCGGGGTTCGCAATATCGTTACCCGTGCCCTAACAGCCTGGTTTTCATGGCCAAAAGAGCGGGAGGCGCGAAAATAGTAGGAAACTTCCCTGCACCCTACACCCTACACCCTACACCCTAAGTTAGACCCCTAAGGAGCTTGCGCTCCGTACTCGCGACGGTAGAAGCAACCGAATGCCAGTATTCTACCGCAACCTGCTGTCTCAGCTTGTGGGGACCATTAGTATAAGCGACACCCAACACTCGACACCCAACACCCGACACCCGACACCCGACACTCTGGCTAATTCCCCATGCAGCTCACTAAACTCAATAGGCAAATATCGACTCTTGTTGCCGGTCGCTTGTTATCTGGAATTGGTAGCGGCTTGACCTTATTTTATGCTTCCATCTTTTTTGCCAGCGATCGCTTCGGCATCACAAAAACTGCTGTGGGATTTGCAGTGGGCAGTGCTGCAATATCCGGCGTATTGGGTCGTTTTCTCAGTGGCTTAATGACAGACTCGCCAATCTGGGGAAGACGACGCACCCTGCTAATCTCCGCCCTAGTTTCTACCGCAGGCTCTTTTTTGTTAGCGACTGCTTGGGACTTTTCCACCTTAGTCGCAGGTAACTTGCTGGCGGGTTTGGGCGTAGGTTTATACTGGCCAGCAATAGAAGTAGCTATCTCCGATTTCACAGAAACAACAAATCGCCAGGAAGCCTATGCCGTAAACCGCTTGGCAGATAGTATCGGTTTGGGATTGGGAATTATCTTGGGAGGCGCGGTCATTGCTATGACTGGTGCTTACCGAGCCCTGTTTATTGCCGATGGCATCTCGTTCTCGATCTTTTTTGCCATTATTTACCGAGGAATTTCAGACGATCGCATCCCAGCAAAAACGGAAATAAAAACAGAAATAATCGAGGGAAGAACAGAATCTAAAAAAAATGGCTGGAGAGTCGTGCTGAGCGATCGCCCATTTCTAATTTATATAGCTGCCAACATCGCTTTCACCACCTACATCTCCCAAGTCCACACCACCATGCCCCTGTATTTTAGCGAATTTGTTAGCGGCGGTCTTCCACCAGAAATTATCAGCGCTATATTTACCTGGCATTTAGTCCTCTGTATTGTTTTCCAATTGCCCGTCGCCCAGAGTTTGAGACGCTTTAGCCACCCACGCGCCCTCATCTTTTCGGCATTGTTCTGGGGAGCGGGATTTTTACCGATCGCTCTGGCAGGCTTGCTCCCTATCGGTCAGCTAGCCTGGATTCTTTTGGGGTCGGGTATTCTGGCTATTGCCACCGTCTCCTACACTCCCTCTGCCTCTTCCTTAGTTGCAGAGTTAGCGCCGCCATCCCTGCGCGGCCTCTATCATTCCCTGAACGGCCAATGTTGGGCAGCGGGCTTCTTCATTGGCCCTATCTTAGGAGGCTGGGTATTAGACCGGCCTCGACCTCTAGCCGATGCCTTATGGCCGGGTCTAGCCTTAAGCGTCGGTGCGACTATTTTACTTGTGTTATTATTCGAGCGAATCTTATCTAAAAGCAGAGCAAAAGCCGAACATCGCAGTAATTAGGTTATTTCTGATAATAAAGATACCGATCGAACATCCCAAGCGATTTCCCTCCTGGGAGCAGGGATTATTCGTTCTATATAAATTAATGCGCTTCATTGAATTTTCAACCCACCCCTACCCTAGGGTGTTGACTCTAAGGAGTTTTTAAAAGTTAATTTTCCCGCAGTTTTTGTGCTGCCCCTAGCTTGTATTAGAAATAGCTCCCCGGCCACAAGAGAGCCGATCGATTATTTCTGCCGCCCTGCACTAGAGTGTTGACTCTGCGGTTTTTTCACCGTTTTGGCGATCGCCGTGGTTCGTTTCCAATTGAAACCCAAAACCTCCTTTCCTGTCTTTCCTGTAGGACTTTCCGACTCCCGAAAGCTATTTTCAGAAGCGGAGACGCGGGGCGCGATTCTCAGGGACCCAGACGCTAAGCGCTTGCGCGCAGGCTACGCTCCCCGCGAACGGAAAATTAGCAGGAATTTTCCCTAGTTAGAGTCGATGTCCCCATTACTGAGGTGCACCTCTCCCAAACGAACCGTGCGTGCGACTTTCACCGCACACGGCTCAAACGCAACCTATGGGCAGCGCTTATTTAGGCGCTTATCCCCTTCGCAACTGTTTTAGATGAGACAACCACCGTTATTATCAATTACGTTTGAGTCAGATGTCAGATTTTCGGAAAGCAGCCTTGGGAGCAGGACTGGAAAGGCGAATGCTTAGGGCGGGCACTTTCACGCTTGTGTTGATACCGCCCTAGCCCTATCGCGTACCTCGGATCTACTGACTTTCGGGCGTTGCCGGGGGCAATTTGATTCCCTCATCCTACCCATCACCTTCCGATAAGGGGTTAATAAAGCGCCTCCACGAGCGTTGTCATCTCGCTCGAAGTTGGTAATGTTTTTCGCGGGTTCCGTTCCCCAGATTGACTGATGACGAGCGGACTCTCCATTTTGCCCACACGCCCGACGAGGGATTGCAGCTACGCTCGGTGGTGTGCTGCGAGTATAAGGCGGTTAAGTCTGCATTGATTAGTCAGATTGCAGCTACCAGGGTGTTGGACACTTTTATAGGAGATTCACATATGTTGTCCATATCATCTCCCCGTTAGCCCCAGTGTGGCTATCTGCTTTACCTCGGACCCGGCCCTGTTGCCAGCTTCGCAAGGCGTGATTAGCCTCGGCGTGGCCAGATAGGGAGTCACTCCATCCTGAGAGGGTAGGACTTTAACCTACATCCGGGGAACAGTTATAGCCATAGGCTACTAGGCATATACCTCGCTAGTCACGCTTCGGCTCCTTACCTAAACGAATCGCACCACCCCACACCCTACAGCCCACACCCTAGTATTACTCTCCCTGCTCTTGCCTAGCCGGCACCTCCGTCAATCCCCATCGCTTCAGAGTAGCTACCACTCCTACTGCTAAAACTGCCCCTATGCTAAAACCAATAACTAAAAGAATAATGTAAGCTCGCTCAAAAGTACGTCTAACCGAACTATTTTTATCGGGAGCGAGGGAGTCAAACTGGTCTCCTTCAGGAGGGGCTTCAGGAGGAGTAAGGTTTAAATCGCTTAGGGTCTGATGTTGAGAAGAATCTTTTGAGTAAATATCGGGTAGGTCGGAAGGAGGTTGGTTCACGGCAAAAGCGGGCTATAACAAAATTTACCATAACTATGGTAACCTCTTGCTTGGGAATTTTGTGGTTGCTTATCTTATGCCAGAACTAATCGAGAGCCCCAGTAGAATTGAAGCGGTAGGCAATAAGCCGAAACTAATCGACGAGTATATCGGTAGGGTTAATACCGAAACTCAAACAACGAGTATAGCCCAGATGCGATCGCCTAGCGGTTGGCAAGAACCCGGACAGCGCCCAGAATTTGATGAGTTTACAATTGTCCTCAAAGGTATGGTTCGAGTGGAATACGAGGGCGGTCATCTGGAAGTAAAAGCCGGACAGGCGGTTATCGCTCCCAAGGGCGAATGGGTTCGCTATAGTACCCCCGGCCCAGAAGGTGCCGAATACATTGCGGTTTGCATCCCGGCCTTTTCGCCAGATACGGTCCATCGGGATTCAGAGTAACCTAATAGGGGTATTGGGCATTGGGGCATGGGAGAGAGGGTGGGAGGTGTGGGAAGGTTGGGAAGAGAGGGAAGGTTGGGAAGAGGGGGAAGAAGAGTGGGAAGGGTGGGAGGTGTGGGAAGGTTGGGAAGAGAGGGAAGGTTGGGAAGAGAAGGTTGGGAAGAGAGGGAAGGTTGGGAAGGTTCGGAAGAGAGGGAAGAGAGGGAAGGGTGGGAAGAGAGGGAAGAGAGGGAAGAGAGGGAAGAGGGTTAAACAGATAAATCAAAAAGTCAAGCGATCGCCTATTTTTTATCCAGATAGCAGCTTGCTTATCGCGAATAGATAAGTGCTGTCAAACAAATTTGCGATTATTATGCGCGTAGCGAGCTTGATTCTCCTCTCTGCCTTATTCCTGGGCGGCTTAGCTGCCAGCTTCCGAGAAGTCAAAGCAAATGTCTCCGAACCATCTGAATACGATACGTCATCGGTTCGGATAGAACATCACCCCGACATTGTGCCCAGTCGAGGTGGCGGGCGGCGAAATTAGGGCGATCGCTATTTTTCAAATACAACAAAAAAAGACAAGGTAAGTATGGGTATGGAGAGCGTTTACCCAAATCTTCCTTGTCTGTTTTATATTTGTTTTATCTCTGTTATCTCTGTTTCTTGATTTCTATTTTCTCTTCAAATAAGATAGGGCAGGCTTGGCAGGCTTACATAAGGCTTGACCCCTGGAAAGCCACCTGGAAAAGCCAATGGCGAAATCCTCTAATGGTAGTTTTTTGTAGCTCTATTGGACTGCGAAGGACTTAGGCATATTCCTATCAAACTGGGTCTTGGTAGGAGCCTTGGTAGATAGCACTAGCTTCGGGAAACACTAGCTACTCAGGCTTTGACAACAACCCACTTGCCTGTTGCCGTATCTCGATAACTTTTCAATGGATTTGGTCGCAGTCTTTGCCCGCAAAGCTGATAGTTTTTTTCCTGTTCCTCCTGTTCTGAGATAGCTTTCTCTATCCTCCAGTGACCCGTGAAGGTATCTCGATAGCTAACTACCGGGCTTTTTTGTAGGGTTTCATTACCCGCTTCAGCCATTTTCGTTGCCTCCTTTGCGGCTGCTAATCTTTTTTCTTTTCCTACAGACATCGCGTTTTCCCTTATCCGAGTCACTCGTTAGGGAATTCCAAGAAATAAATTACCCAAGAAAGTAGGACGGGCGTCTCGCCTGTCCGGTACGAGCCTGTCCGATGCCGAGAGACAGGCGGGACGCCCGTCCTACAGGGAAGCGAGGGAGAACTATTTATTTGGAAATCCCTTAAGCATATTCAAAGCTGGCCAAAGCTAGGAACGGCAATAGTCTTACAGAAGAGCTAAGCTCTGTGCGGAACTGCATAAGCTGACCGCTGATAGCTGACTGCTTACTGCTATACCTGGATTGAATGCAACCATTAGCAAGCAATTCAGTTTATTATTGCTCGGCCTTGCTTTACATTACTACAGTTTATTTTTCAGCATACGCCAAACAGGTTGAACCAAATACCTATTTATATTGTTCCTCCAAGCTATTATCTTCTCTTTTTTAGAACTTGTCAGCGATCGCATTCATTGAGGTTCTGCGATCGTTTCCCTGTAGGCTTGCGATCGCGATCGCAAGCCTACAGGAACCTTAATCAAGCCATGACTTATATGAAGTCATGGCCCATAGATAAATAGGCAAAGTACCAAAATTTCAGATTTTGGTTTGGGTAGCGATCGCACAATTTTTATATAGCCAAACGTCAGAGGCGGCCAGATCGCGATTTTGCTCCTACTGGCCTGTCACTTTTAATTTTGTGATTAAGCATTTTCTGAAACAACCTTTTGGTAAGCTTTTGAAGATTAATCTACACACAATTTTAAGATTTAAGCTCCAGTAGCTAGCGACTGAAAAACAACCAAACCGGCAGTTTTAATGGACCTGTTATTGTATTGGTCATTCTAGCCAGGACAATTTTACGCACTTAAATCGGCGATCCATATCACCACGCGAAATCCCATTCCGGCAACAGCGCGGGTTTATCCTGCACTTATTGGCCCAGCTATTACCCAATTTAAATGCGTGACAGCTTATCCAGGACAAGAGCCTAAACTCACTATTCTAAATTGTTCCCGAACATAGCCAACGTTAAGCTATGTGTGAATTTTCCCGATTTTCCCCTGACTTGACTTAGAATTAAACAAATGGTATAGGGAAGCCAGTGGAGGTGCCTAATGCTAGTCATCTTAATGGAAGATCGGGTCTTGAGTCCTGCGCGAGTCTGTCAAACCTGCTTGCTAGCAGATAAAGGCGGTCAACCTCGCTGGCGTCAGGGCCAACTGACCTGCGGTCATGCGATCCGCAAACTTGCTCAAAGCCAGCCAGACCAGTACGAATGTCAAATGGGCTTCCGGGTTGCTAATATTCCCTAATTTGTCTGGGTTTGGAGTTGTGGCACCCTCTGGGCATTTTTAGCTTTATTCTTGGCCACGGAAAAACATGTGGGATAAACCAATCTTTCACTCGCAAAGGAGAATATAAATGACTTGGCGCGGTTCCAGCACTATACAAGATCGCATTTTTGCCAGCTTAACTTACCTATTGCCCATGACTCTCGTCTTGGGTTTTGGCTCTTATTTGTTTAGCGTATTCCCAGCGTTTGGAGTTATCGTGCTACCTTTTATGCCTTTGATCGCGCTATACATGTATATCAGCTCATTAATACCTTACTCTGGCATAATCATTTTCTTTGCATTGTATCTTCTAGTAGTTAGAAACGATCGCCTCAGACATTTTATTCGTTTCCATACAATGCAGGCTATCTTGCTCGATATTTTTGTCTCCTTATGTTCGTGGCTTATGCGGCTAATCGGATTTCCCATAGATCTACTCCCATCCGATATAGATGCCAATTTCTTTTTCAATATAGTATCTACAACGATTTTCTTGGCTGTTTTCTCTGCATCGGTATATTCTATATTCCAGGCTGTGCGGGGACTTTATGCAGAAATTCCAGTGATTTCCGATGCTGCTTATATTCAGGTTTCTCGCTAAAAAGCTCGATAACGATATGTTAGAAACCCGGTTTCTCAAAGAAACAGGGTTTCTGGCTCCGGCTGGCTCCAGCTCACATGGATACCAAATTTAAGATTGCTACATACTACCTTAAAATCGAATTCAGGAGAGATAAAAGAATGAATATGTATGGAGATAAAAGTGGATGGGATAGGCTTTTTGCCAGTTTAGTTTATCTGCTGCCATTTTTTGACGGCATTGGTTTTGGCGGATTTTTGTTCCAACAATTTCATCTGGAATCGATTTTAGGACTGCTGCTAGGCATTTATATGACCCTACCCTTGCAACCCTACACGGGGCTTATTGTTTTCTTCGTCCTTTTATTTGCAGTGGTTAGAAACGAACGGGTCAGCCATTTTATTCGCTACAACACGATGCAGGCTATTCTTGTAGATTTGGTTTTATTGCTCTGCGGTTTGCTGCTAGATTTGGCCAAGATTGCCATCTCTGGCGGTTTGCTAGTAGAAACTTTGTATAATACGGTCTTTTTGGGGCTGTTGGCAATAGTTGGCTATTCGGTTTTCCAGTCGGTTATGGGACGTTATGCCGAGATTCCGGTTATTTCTGATGCCGTCAATATGCAAGTGCGCAATTAGGAAAAGCAAAAATAAAATACCAGCCATCGTCTTGTCCCTCGCAGCAGGCAAATTCCTGGCATCTTATTAAGCTGCAAATCCCTTATAGCGTTTCTCAAATAAGTGTAATGAACGATCGGGTTGAGGGGCGTAGGGGCGACAGCATCCCCAAGACTATCTGGGCACTCCAAACGGGAATTTCCCTACAGGGATGCGCGGGCCCGAGATAACCTCATATCAATTTGAGAAATGCTATAAAAAGCGATCGCTACTTGAGGCGATCGCTTTTTAATTGCACTCCTTTGAGCAAGCCGGACTGAAAAGTAGCAGGGCTCAGATGGCGATCGCGAGTTGGAGAGGTCGTGCGAAACAAGCCATGTCCCCTTGCTTGCTCGGGCGCGACGTTTTTTATTCTCGCTTGCCAATAGTATTTTGCAGGCTGCCAATACCTTCTATCTCGACCCGGACGCGATCGCCAATTTGCAGCGGTCCTACTCCTTGAGGAGTGCCAGTCAGTACCACATCCCCAGGCAGCAAAGTCATAACTTGAGAAATATAAGAGACAAGTGCTTCTGGCCCAAATACCATCTCATCAATTTGAGCTGATTGCAAGGGTTCGAGATCGTCATTAACAAAAGTCTGCAAGCGGGAGGCCGGACTTATTTCTCGGACAATCCAGGGGCCAAGAGGACAGAAAGTATCGAATCCTTTACCTCTGGTCCATTGTTCGTCACGCTTTTGCAAGTCTCTGGCGGTGACATCATTGGCAATGGTGTAGCCCCAAATTTTTTGGCATACTTCTTCTGGAGAGACATTCGCGCAGCGCTCTCCTATTACTAGAGCTAGCTCCCCTTCATAATCGACTTGCTGAGATTGCGGAGGATAGGCGATCTCATCTCCAGGACCAATGACCGCTGTTGGCGGTTTGAGGAACAGAAGCGGTTCTGCTGGCACGGGAGTTCCCATTTCCGCTGCGTGTTGAACATAGTTTTTACCAACAGCGACAATTTTGGACGGAACGCAAGGAGCCAGGAGCTTGTAATTGTCTGGTTCCAGCAAGCGATCGGTTGGTTGCCCTTTTAACCAAGGAGGAGCGTCCAGTACCAGAACGCCTCCGTTGACTTGTAACAATCCATAGTAAACCCGTGCTTGTGGAGTTTGAATTCGGACGTAGCGCTGTGCCATAATACAAAAATTGCCCATGCAAGGGCGTTAATTTTCGCCTTGGAGACAAGCCAAGAGGGTAGGACTGCCTAAATAATGGCCATCCTTATGCGGACCAAAGCGATCGAAAGCCTAGATTTAATCGCCCGTGCCCTTTCAATGTCAAGGCTCGCAAGGGTATATTTTTTGCCAAAGCCTTACAGAGCCAAGAGGCAGAGAAGCATTGGCCAATAGCAAGGTCCCTGTTTGGCTTGGGACAACCCTTGTAAGCTAGGTCGAGGGAATTGCCCTAATCCCTGTTTGGCTTGGGACAACCCTTGTAAGCTAGGTCGAGGGAATTGCCCTAATGCCCCATATATTCTGGATTTTTATAGATTTAGATCCTGGGCACCCTATTAATGGCCAAATAATATCGCCTATATTCGGCAAAACTATCGCGTTTTGTCATCAAATCTGAAAAAATACCCTAGTGCAGCGCGGCATAAATAATCCAACAGCGATCCTTGTGGCCGGGAGCCAGGGTACAAAGGCACTATTACCTTGAGACTTTTGACTTTTGACTTCCGCGCAGCGGGGATCTGGGAAGCACTAAAACTCTCGTTCTGGGGTTTTGGGTTTAGTATAGCTGCAAAAAAACGAGACTGGTGCCCTAAAAAGATAGCTTATGCTATAAATTTAGATTCTTGCAAGGGTGACTTCTTGCAAGGGTAACCCCGTTTTTGTTTTTCCATGAGGTAATAATTTAGGTCGGTATTTAAGAAAGGGATCGAAATCCCCAACATTGTAATACCTTACTTCTTTTGTGGCGATCGCTGCGGTACTTCTTTGCGAAGCAGAGAATATTGAAGGTCCCGTCAGTAAAAAGAGGTCTTGTAGTTCATAAGGATAGGAGTCTGATGAAGAAGTTAGTTTACGAAACAATGTATATTCTGCGCCCGGATATGACCGAGGAGCAAACGGAGGTGGCGATCGCTAAATATCAAAACTTCCTGCGCGAGAACTCAGCAGAGGTCATAGAAACCCAACACCGTGGCAAACGCCGTCTGGCCTATGAAATAGGCAAGCATCGCGAAGGTATCTATATCCAGATGAACTACACTTGTGATGGAAAGATTGTCGCAGCTTTAGAGCGGAATATGCGCTTAAGCGAAGAAGTCATTCGCTATCTAACTATCAAGCAAGAAGTCCGAGAGCCTCAGCCAGAACCAGCGGTAGTAGAGGCTTAAAGGCTATAGAAGGAAGCAGGCTTTCATCTGTATATTTTTTAGGTTCGTCCTTGGTAAACTGTGCCAGTTTGCTACAATGGTAAGTTGGCTGTTTACTTTTTTGCTCGGATCGGGTTAAGACTTCGCAAATGCTGGGACTCCCGTAACGAAATAAACCAGCTACCTGTACGGCTTTTTTTCACGCAACCTTTATGACTTACGCAATTATCGAAACCGGCGGCAAGCAACTGCGAGTAGAGCCCGGTCGCTTCTACGATGTGGATCGGCTCGCTGTGGAACCAGAACAAAACCTTTTGGTGAACAAAGTCTTGCTAGTAAATCACGACGGGACTACGCATATCGGCCGACCTTTTGTCGAAGGAGCTACCGTCGAGACAACTGCGATGCAGCACCTGCGAGGCCGCAAAGTTATCGTATATAAGATGCGCCCCAAAAAGAAAACTCGCAAGAAGCGAGGTCATCGACAGGAGCTGACTCGCTTGATGGTTAACTCGATCAGTATCAATGGTTCGGTATTGGGTTCTGCCCCGGCAGACGCCGCTGCCCCGATTTCTCCATCTGGGGAAGCCGAGGCTGCTACAGAAACAGCGGATTTGAGCCAAGCTCCAGAATAAATTGTTAGCTAGGACTTGCGCTTCTAGCACCCTACATAAAAGAGTATCTGCGTAAGTGCCGATCGCTTTTAAATAGATAAATTGCAAGGAGGACAGAAACAACTATGGCTCACAAGAAAGGAACGGGTAGCACTCGCAACGGTCGCGATTCCACATCTAAACGCCTGGGGGTCAAACGCTATGGCGGCCAGGTGGTTAAAGCGGGCAATATTTTGGTGCGTCAGAGAGGAACTAAGTTTCATCCTGGTTCTAATGTCGGTATCGGCAACGACGATACTCTATTTGCCTTGATTGATGGCGTTGTGGCTTTTGAAAGAAAAGGAAAGAGCCGCCAAAAAGTGAGCGTCTATGCTACATCAAATACTGCAGAACCCGTAGCTGCTGAGAGTTAAGTATAATAGTTAAATAGCTGTTATCAAAGGCGCGCTCTGCTGAGGGCGTGCCTTTTTGCAATTCATATCTCTAGATTGTAGAGATTGTAGAGATATGATACGATCGCTCTTTAACCTGACGCCTTCAGCCCCGCCTCCCAGGCGCTTGGCGCGGCTCACAAAACAAGCGCCCAAGAAGGGCTCCCCCAGGGTTGAAAACATTCTTTATAAACCGGATTTAGTATTAATAGTTACGGACTCGCAATTAAAAAATTAAGGATAAGTTAAGATCGTTGTTGCTTGCTGTAATGTCAGGAAATATATATATAAATGACTCGAAATAGCAACCTATTGCATTGACTTAGTCGAGCAAAGAGTAATATCATGTATGGCGAGCCTAAATCATTTGCGCAAAAACGCCAAGGAGAACGGCTGCTAATGAAATACTTGCTATGCAAGGATTTAATCGGAAAAGAATTATACGCTCCGATTATTGCCTTAACTTTTGCAAGAGATTCAAAAACATCAACAAAGGTCTTAAGGCTTAAGAAGCAACCAGAGCCCGGGAAAAGTACAACTATAACTACAGTACCAGTTTAGTAATCAGTAAAATTTAGAAAGGTATAGCTAAAAATGGATTGCCGTCATATTAGATTTTCCGATCGCAAAGAAGAGATAGATATTAAAGAAGTGAAGTCGCTATTTGAGATATCGGCATTTTGGGCAACGGGGAGATCGTTATCCGATCTGGAAGTAGCGATCGCCAATAGCTGTCCGACAGTAACTGTCTGGGATGGAGAGCGCCTGATTGGCTTTGGCCGCGCTACCTCAGACGGTATCTTCCGGGCCACTATCTGGGATGTAGTAATTCACCCGGAATATCAAGGTGCGGGATTGGGGCGAAAGCTAGTTCAAACTTTATTGAGTCACCCTCTGATGAGCCGAGTCGAGCGGGTTTATCTAATGACCACCTATAAAGAGCGTTTTTACGAACGTATTGGTTTCGATTACAATCCCAGCACCACAATGGTTTTGTACAATCAGCCGGAGTTCAGTCCCCTTCCTGCTCGGGAATCGCCGGTTCTAGAATCGTTAGTGGAAGCGAGCATTGAATCCGCCTAATATTTGGTTCTGCTTCTACAGATGGCGGAATCTCCATAGCTTCGAGTCGTCCCTGCATCAACTCCATAATTGTATGATTCATAAATAGGGACAGACCTAGGGAGACCCTGCCATTTTCCCGCCCGGGGGGGTCTAATCCCGGCTCTGTTTGGAGTAAATCAACCGCTTCGCTCCAAATTTCATCTGGATATGGAGCATCAATCCATATCCAGACAAATTTAGTATCTGGCGATGCTTGGGCGTTAATAGAAATGCTGCCATATGTAGCGGGATTAATGGCTTCATCTACCAAATTTACTAGCACTTGAACCAGCCATCGCTCGTCTGCGCAGACGTATAGATTTGGATCTGGAGCCAATACTTTCAGGGAGATATTGCGATTGGCAGCTTGCAGGTTGGTAAGGTAATAGACTTCCTCAAATACCTGGGCTAGTTGGAGGGCTTCTAGGGTCAGGGGGTTGCTGCCATGTTCGGTTCTGGCTACGTCTAGAATCCTATCTAGCATTTCAACCATTTGCAGGGCTGATTGATTGGCTTGATTTAATACTTCTCGCTCTTCTGCTGGGTCGTCGCAGAGATCCGAGAGAATTAATTGATGCGAACCAATTAGTCCGTTGATGGGCGATCGCAGTTCGTGAGCAACCCGAGCCAGAAAACCTGCTTTAAACCCGCACATTTCAGCAGCCATACCATAAGCCGCTGTAGTTTGCTTTAGTTCTTTTTGTATAGACTGGATTAATTCTGCCTGCGGGGGTTCTTCATTGCCATCTGAAATTGCTTCAGCTTGTGGGGGGGTACTATCCCCGGCCTGCCTCGATCGAAATAGCCAACCAATCCCCACACCCAATCCCAGGCCAACTCCAAGGTCCACCCAGTTGCTTAAAGCCATAATATTATCAAGATTCTCATTAACCTAAAAATTCTAACCTTACCGAGCCCTTACGCAAGATTTCCCAGCTATTACCGGTCCATTTGACCACAGTGGAAGGAAGACCGCTAGGAGCTTGGCCTTCTCTTTTTAAATGGCGGTCCATAAAATCGAGCGCCAGCACTTCCGCAAACTCAGCCTCTATCTCTGCCATTGTTTGTAGGGGAGGCCGACCGCTCTTATTGGCACTGGTGGTAGCAAGCGGACCAGTCTCTTCGAGAATTTGGCAGGCCACTTTGCGATTGGGTATTCTAATGCCGATGGTCGTCGGATCCTTTGGATTCATTGCCTTTGGCACTATCCCCGAAGCCGGTAATACTAAAGTCAGGGCTCCAGGCCAATGCTTGTCAGCCAGTTCCCGCCACAAAAGCAACTCTGACTGGCTGCCGGTCACGAACGGCCAGAGTTGCTCTGGGGTCGCCCCCATCAAAATCAGTGGTTTTTCATGGCTGCGCTCCTTCGCTGCAAAGATTAATTCCGAGCGATCGGGTCTGGCAGCTAAGGCTGGTACGGTATCTGTAGGAAAACTTACTAGATGACCGGAGCGGGCACCTGCAATTAGGGTTTCTATAGAAACTAGCGTCATTTCTGGGGAGAATTTTTTTTTGGGCTGGTAAATAATTTCTGAGGGCTCGAACCTCGCGATTAATCTGCAATTAATTAATCATTGCACATTTACAGGAATTACGCAGAGACAATATTTGTAGGGTGCCGCACCGCGTACCAAACTTACGATCTTATCATAGTTAAATCCTGCAGGAAAGCGCAAGTCCTAATTTTAGGATCTATAAGCTAAGGCAAATCTCTCGATTCCGGCTAAGTCAGAGCAAATTTTAATTGAGTTGTAGCTGCCGTGACGATGCAGAAACTCGCATACTAAGGGTGCCTGACCGGCCATCATCTCTATAAGTAAGACTCCTCCCGAACGCAGATAAGATGGTGCGGTATTGATAATGTGGCGGATGCAATCTAAGCCATCAGGACCTCCATCTAAAGCTAGGTGAGGTTCGTGTCTGCTCACTTCTAGTTGAAGTTGGGGCACTATAGCGCTGGGGATGTAGGGGGGGTTGGCTACTACGCCGCTGAGTTGACCTTTGAGAGCTGATAGCGGCTCAAACCAAGAACCCAAATAAAATTTGATTTGGTTGTTAAGATTGCAGCGCCAAGCATTTTGCTGTGCGATCGCTATTGCTTCGGCGGAGCAGTCGGTGGCATGAATTGTCGCTTCTTTGAAAACTTCTGCCAGTCCTAGGGCGATCGCCCCGCTTCCCGTGCCCAAGTCCGCCCAATGTCCTTTTTGCAAAGGAGGAGAGACCGAATCTATTCGGTCCCTACAAGCCTCTACGCTCAGGTCAATTAGGTATTCTGTCTCCGGTCTGGGAATTAAAACGCTCTGAGTGACTGCTAGGGAAAAATTTCGCCAAGGTGCTACCCCAGCGACATACTGTAATGGGAACTTTTCCTCAAGGCGACGCTGCCAGAGTTGGGTTAATTCACTTAGAGGTCTTTCTATTTGTATGTGCGATCGCTCTTTAAAAGATTCCCAACGCAATACCAACTTATCTAGACCGGCCACTTCTCGCAATAGCCAATCTACTTCCTCTGGCGATATCCCTCCTGCTTTGGCATTCTGGCGAGCAACGCGACGCCACTGCCAAAGTTCGTTCCCCGAGACAACAGTCATTTATTCCCAGTCAATCCTCTACAATTCCTTATTTTGTCAAATACAATTGCCATTACTGGCCAGACTGACTTCCCTGAAGATCCCGAATATATTCCAGGGATTCCCGGGGCGGAATCAAGACAATTTTATCTAACTGCTGGTCGTTACTATCTTGCAACAGCTTAAAAACTCCCTGTAGGTTAACCACTTGGATGCTGACCGAGCCTGCTAAATCTGGCTGCTGACTTTGCAAGCGACCGAGCAATCCCTCTAAGTCTGCTTTCTGAAAAAATAGAGGAATCACTTGCTGGTTTCCCTGCTCGATGGTTAAATAACCGTTCTCCTGACCGCCGGTTGCCAAGAATAGAGGCACGCCGTTAAATTTAGCTCCATCTTGGCCGTTTTGTGCTAGCACTGCCCTGGCCAAATCTACCTGATTTGCTGCGGCCACATAGTCAAATGAAAGCGGCCGATCTCCAGAGCCAGCGTTAGCTTGCTGCATCTCGTAAACTTCTGCTAGAGAAACGGGCACTACTTTGACCGTATTTGCTAGTTCGGGATTTCTCTGGGTAAGCTGGTTGACAAAATTTTCAGCATCGCTTCGGTTGATAAACACCCCAGCCACCGAAGCATTTTCGCCTTCGTTGGATATTGAAGCTACTAGGGGAGCCCCTTGTTCGTTAGTAATTGTGAACACCGGAACCGGGCGCAGTTTGTCCAGGATTTGTTCCGGTGGTAAAGCCAGCACCCGTATGTCTCCTTTTAGAGACGGTGCTAGTACCATGCTGCCCACCAAACCCAATACCGCTAAAGATCGCGCTAATAATTTCATAAATCTACCTGCTCTCGACACTGTAATAAACGCCTATCATCAATACTTAAAATTCGCTGTTTGCCTTAGGGATGCGCTCCATAGCGATCGCAATTCTTTTTCTCTTTTTTCGAGCGATACGTTTTTTCTAGTCAGTTTTTTAAACCTATTTTACTATCGCAAATTTTTTTTCATCTTAGTTTAGCACCTAATGGAGATTTTTCTCCTTTGTTAATCGCACTGGCTTCCTATTTCAATCTAGGCCAATATTGCCATAACGCATAGTCAATTGACTCCTAATTGTTTTCTCTTTGGTATTGTGGGTTCGCTGTTTCATAGGACTTACGCAATTTGCCAGACCTATATCTATATATAGATTTCTATGCTTGGCGCGTACCCTACGAGTCGAGCTTTTGCGTAGGTCCTTTTTCAGACTCATCCTCGCCTAAGACTTACCTCCCCAAGCTCTCTGCGATCGGCAGCGATACCCAAATTGCCCTCTTATGCCTATGATAGCTCGCACCCAAATAGCTCGCGCCCATTCCTTGGGTATAAGACTTGAAAGGCAGGAGCCTGAGATTGATTTGTTTCACCGACTAGGGTCTTTCGACAAGAGTTCCAGAGGCAATGTCCGATCGCTTTCAACTCACTTGGCTTTCAACTTACTTGGGTATTGGGGAGACGCAAAGTTCTGCTATCACGATATTTATATAATACTCTCAACGCCTCAGCTTAGGCGACACTTCAAAACACCAAACAATAAAAAAGCAGCTAAACCAGAGCTGGACCGCTATAATATCTACGCGATCGCTCTTGCTGGGAAAAAGGTAGGGTTGTCTCCCTTGTCCCTTGTCCCTCCTGAATACCCCATCGCGCCCAATCGATAGGGTCTGATGACTTAGGGACCAATCAATAACCTGCCCTGTATGTTGCTGGATCCTTTGATTTCGCCTTCAATGCAGATCGCAGATATAAATGCGTAAAGGCTTGTTTTTTTATATAAAAAATCGGGATGACAGGATTTGAACCTGCGACATCCTGCTCCCAAAGCAGGCGCGCTACCAAGCTGCGCTACATCCCGTGAAACTAGATCGATAATAGCACGAGTTTTTAAAATGTGACAACCTTGGGAAATTTTTTTTCAATTTTTTTTCATATAGCACTACGCACTCAAGGAACGGACAATTCAAATCTCGCTCCAAGGCTAGTAACGGCAAGGCTTGTGCTAAAAGCATGTCCTGAGCGAAGTCGTAGGCGAAGCCTGCCCTCCGGGGCATAGGGCTGACTGCCGATCGCATGACTGCTTACTGCTATATGACTGGGGCGATCGCCTCCTAGCAAGCAAAAATTAGCCATCGACGCCAGGTCAATTATGAGGCCCTAATATCGAGGCTTATACAAAATACAGCACTACCGATTAAGGTATTTGACAGTTATAGCACTACGCATTAAAGTTAGGACAGTTCAAATCTCGCTCCTTGCTAGTAACGGCAAGGCTTGTGCTAAAAGCTGACTGCTGATAGCTGACTGCTTACTGCTATACAAGATCCTAAGAGTGCGCTTGTTGGCAGGAATGAGCTAGGACTGCTGACCGCTGACAGCTAATCGCTTACTGCTATACAGGCGCATAAATGCCACGCGCAAGTCCTGGGAACCTCGATCGCAATACGGGACCGCATTTAATGGGTAGGCGGGTGTAGGCGCGTAACTTATAGCAATTAGGACTTACGCATCTACGCCAGGAATAGGGGCGATAGCTTCGCTGACTTGACAGTGCGATCGAGGGATTGCCCCTACAAATATCGGGGTATGGATATTTTGCGTAAGTCCTGGCAATTCTAAATTGTTCGGGATATCTTAGATATTTGCAAAAATCGGTAATTTTTGCGCCCACCTGTTTGCACCCACCTGTTTTTTTTTGGGTTCACAATTATATTCTAAATCATTTGGGATTGCTATAGGTTGCGTTAGAAAGAGAGTTTGATTCTATTTATGACGAGAGAGGCAATCTCTGCGAGCGCCTATTTCTTGGCTAGCGGAGATATGAACGCTAATATCATGTCGGTTTGAATGCCCCAAAGCTTCTGCGTAGGACGGGCTTCCGAAAAGTCTTACGGGCGGGGGGGGACAGGCGGGACGCCCGTCCTACGGGAGATTCTAAATTTTTTCTGTGGGTATTTAACCTGACTTGATATAAGTTATAGCCTTTCTCAAATTGTAATAAAAGAAACGTAGGGGCGACAGCATCGCGAGCGACGATCTCGGCTGTGGAACGGTAATTCCCCTATTGGGATATTGTATCCCCCAGACACCTCACATCAAGAGCGAGAAACGCTATATTGCCCGGAGTCGATTTGAACCTGACAAAATATCCAGTATTATTGGTTATTGCGATCCTACCGACCAATAGGATGCGATCGCTCTTATTTCTTATTGCAGAAACTCGCGAGCTACAAATAAGCCACAGTAATGCAGGCAGTAATAGCCTGGGGGCAGTCGGAGCGAAGCCAAATTAGTCACGCTCTGTTTTGAATTCTGGGAAAGCTATTGACAGGATTATATTTTTGTCAGGACTTACGCAAAATACCCAAATATAGTGTTTTGTAGGGGCAATCCCCCCGCGCACCGCCAGGGAGAGCGAAGCTATCGCCCCCTCCCTAGAGCAATGGCTGCAACGAGAGATTAGAGTCTATTGATGGCTTGCAAAATATGATTTGATGGTGCGCCTCGGCCGCATTGCAAGCAAAAATAGAAAAATATACTGTTGGAATTAGAGACTGATTAGCTGTATTGATGAAATCCTACTTAGCTGCTGCAATTTCCATGACCAGCGGCCCCAACATCGAAAAAAACTTACTTCAGGCAGAGGAATTGATTGACCTCGCGGTTCGCCAGGGAGCGGAGTTGGTCAGTTTGCCGGAAAATTTCTCGTTTCTCGGGCCAGAAGAAGAAAAAATAGCACAGGCCCAGACGATCGCTGAGGAAAGCGAAAAATTTCTCAAAAAAATGGCCCAAAAGTTTCAAGTTACCATTTTGGGCGGTGGCTTCCCAGTTCCGGCAAGCGAAAACAAAAACTATAATACGGCTTTGTTGGTGGACCTCAATGGCACCGAACTGGCCCGGTATCAGAAAGTGCATCTGTTTGACGTGAACTTGCCTGACGGCAACACTTATCGGGAATCGGCAACAGTTGAGCCCGGATCTAGCCTACCTCCGGTTTATAGTTCCGATCGCTTCGGCCAGTTGGGACTATCAATATGTTATGACGTGCGTTTTGCCGAACTATACCGACATTTGTCTGGCAAGGGAGCCGAAGTTTTGTTTGTACCGGCAGCGTTTACCGCTTATACCGGCAAAGACCATTGGCAGGTACTCCTCCAAGCCCGGGCGATTGAAAATACCTGTTATATTGTTGCTCCGGCTCAAACGGGACAGCACTACGGACGGCGGCAGTCCCACGGTCATGCAATGATTATCGACCCTTGGGGGGTAATTTTGGCCGATGCAGAGGATAAACCTGGGGTGGCGATCGCCGAAATTAGCGCTTCCCGCTTGGAGCAGGTGCGGCGTCAGATGCCTTGCTTGCAGCATCGGGTTTTTGTCTGAACCAACTTTTTGACGGCGTACCGGCCGCCCCCTTGCCGGATTTAGTATTAGATAAGTATTGAGTTCTGCGATATCAATGGCCCAATTCTCGATCGCTTCGATCGCACTAACCCAAGTATTTGGGCACCCCTTTATTAGTAAAACCATCCCCCTCCTCGCAGCCTCCACAGAAGCGGAAGCCGATGAAGGGCTAGTCGTAGCAGGAGTTCTGCTCAGTTTAGTAGTAATATACTTTGCCAGCAAACTTGGCGGCGAGGTATGCATACGACTCAACTTACCGCCGGTTTTAGGCGACTTAGTCGGCGGCGTGGTTGTGGGCGTCTCTGTCCTCAAGCTTCTGGTATTTGCGGAACCTGGGGTCCTGCCTGAGAGTTCGGTGGTTATAAACTTGCTGCAATCCACAGCCGGCCTGGAGCCTGCTGCGGCAGCAGCAACCTTTCATTCCCAAAGCGAAGTGATTTCCATTTTGTCGGAATTGGGAGTCATTATCCTGCTGTTTGAAATTGGTCTTGAGTCAGAGCTAAAAGAACTGATTAAATATGGACCTCAAGCAGCGATCGTGGCAGTAGTGGGAGTTATCGCTCCCTTTGCCACTGGCACTTTGGGGCTCATTTATCTGTTCAACTCACCTTTGATTCCGGCTATTTTTGCAGGAGCTGCCCTGACTGCTACCAGTATTGGCATTACTGCTAAAGTGCTGGCAGAAATTGGCCGACTCACCTCCAAGGAAGGTCAGATTATTATTGGCGCTGCAGTTCTAGACGACATTCTAGGGATTATTGTCTTGGCAGTCGTTGCGAGTTTGGTCAAAACTGGCGATGTGGAAGTAAGCAATATTCTCTATCTAATCGTCAGTGCTGGAGTTTTCTTAGTAGGTGTCATTCTTTTAGGTCGCTTTCTCAGCCCTTATTATGTGGCCTTGGTCAGAAACCTGAAGACTCGCGGACCTTTATTGATTTCGGGGCTAATTATTGCCTTCATTCTCTCTTATATTGGAGCCGCTATCCAGTTAGAAGCTATCCTAGGCGCGTTTGCCGCCGGTCTAGTTTTGGGAGAGACAGAAATCCAACAAGAATTGGAAGAGCAGGTAATTCCCGTGGCCGATATGTTGGTGCCAATTTTCTTTGTGGTTGTTGGTGCTAAGACTGACTTAGGAGTATTAAATCCAGCAGTCCCCAGCAATAGGGAAGGCTTAATTATTGCGGCGTTTCTAATCTTGGTCGCTATTGTGGGTAAGGTCATCGCTGGCTTTACAATTCTGCAACCGAATACCAATCGGCTGGCTATTGGCATTGGCATGATTCCCCGAGGCGAGGTGGGATTGGTGTTTGCCGGTGTCGGAGCAGCTAGCGGGGCTCTTTCGGAATCGTTACAAGCTGCCGTTATTATGATGGTGATTCTCACCACGTTTGTCGCACCGCCCCTGTTGCGGGTAGTCTTTAAGGAGCCCGAAGCGGAGCCGGAGGAAGCTACTGGTTGAGTCTTGACTGCTTTGTTGCTTTTGCAGGCGATCGCTTCTTTAGATGTGACAAAATAGCTTTTTCCCAAAAGCCCCCAAAAGCCTAAAGAAATAACGCGCTTATTTAACATTCCTAAATCTTCCCCAGGTTTTCCAGAGCCTGGGGTATTTTTTTCCTATAGTGATTTCAATTAAGTTTGATACAGTTACGATTGCTAGAATGTAGGGCCGAATGCCATTCGCCCTCTACAAATGCCCCGGAGGCTGTCCGTTCCCTGAATCTGTAGGGACTTGCAAGTTAATAATGTACCAGTTCAAAGGCAACGACCGGCGAGCGCCCGAACGGTGGAATGCTTACGGAGTGGTACTTTATTTCCGCGCAAGTCCCGTAGTGCTACAATATAATTTTCTCTTACCTCCCACACCTCCCACACTTCCCACACCTCCCACACCTCCTTCTCCACCTATGACATTTAACAGCGGATATGCTTTGGCGATCGCCCCGGGCTCTTACAAAAACGCGCCCCGACTCGACGTACCCATTACTATTGAAGATGTGCGGGAAGTAGCTGATGTCTTGGGCAACGAGAGATATTGCGGCTATCCCAAAGATCGAATAGTCGTGCTAGAAGGTGCCGAGGCAACTCGCCAGAAAATTCTCGATGCCCTCGATCGCCTAGCGGATCTCGGAGAAGGCGACACCCTGCTGCTTTTCTATAGCGGCCACGGCGAATGCGGCGAAGATCGCAGAAACCCGGTTTTTCCAGAAACCCAACAAATGCCCGATCGCCTAGGTTGAAGTGAAACGAACGCGAGGATGTTGGGTTACTCTTCGTTCAACCTTGTCTTAAACCGTCGTAAGTTTTGCAATAACTGCCAAGTGGCCCGCCGCAAATCTATGGACTGGGGACCGTAAAAAACTAACCCAACGCCTAAGACTCGATCTCCCTAACGGTGGCGCTCTTTGAGCGCTCTTTGACTGCGATCGCCCCTAATGCTCTCTAGCTCGACCTTGGCCGTTATCTTTACTAAGTATATATAAGTAAATGTAGGGAGCGGTTGAACGGAGTGAAACCCAACTATACCAATCGTTTCGCCCTTGTTTCACTCCGTTCAACCGCTCCCTACAATTTTAAGGCAGACAGTCTAAGTATATATAAGTGCAGAAATTTCAGAAATTTCAGAAATTTCAGAAAATGCCTCGAAGGTTGAAATTCTACCAATACTTTGCTAATATAGATTCATACCCTCAAAGAGGGGCAAAAAAAGGGGGCCACGGCTAACCGCGACCCTTTGAAACCAAGAACAGAAACCTAAGCAAAGGAGGTGTTTTCACTCAAAAAATTCTCCCTCAAAAACCCACCCGGCGGCGGGGTAAGCCTTTGGCTAGTGGGGACTAGCGCTCAAGTTGCTTATTCCATAAGCCGCGTCAGGTGGGAAACCCGCCCAAAAACACCGCTGACTGGTTCAATGAGCGGCAGCGAGTGGGTTCCTTTGGGAGAAAATTCGCCCTAGTTTTCACCACTGGTCTTAATTAGCCTGAAAGTCGAGGAGCCCGGCGACGGATGTTCGCGATCGCTCTGAGCGGCGATCGGACGCAGTCGAGCTAGCTCCGCAAGGAATGGTTGCGGAGCGATCGCGCCAACGCGGCTATTTGCACCAGGGAGGGATCTGGGCGAGCGGCACCTCCTTGCTTTTTGTAGGCAGAGGGGCAGAGGGGGGAACTGTTCTTCCTCCGCTCCTCTTTGCTTTTTGTAGATTCTACAATGACTCGCTTTTGGATGCCCTCATATGCCGACGGAGGGCACATGGCCCCCCGTTAATGTGGCAGCGGATGGGGTAACGGATGTAGCGGATGTGGCAGCGGATGTGGCAGCGGATGGGGTAACGGATGTGGCGGATGTGGCAGCGGATGTGGCAGCGGATGGGGTAACGGATGTGGCGGATGTGGCAGCGGATGGGGTAACGGATGTAACGGATGGAAGAGCGGAAGAGCGGAAGAGCGGAATTGGGCATGGGTTGGCAGCGGATGTGGCAGCGGATGGGGTAACGGATGTAACGGATGTGGCAGCGGATGGGGTAACGGATGTGGCGGATGTGGCAGCGGATGTGGCAGCGGATGGGGTAACGGATGTGGCGGATGTGGCAGCGGATGGGGTAACGGATGTAGCGGATGGAATTGGGAAGAGCGGAATTGGGAAGAGCGGAATTGGGAAGAGCGGAATTGGGAAGAGCGGAATCGGCGATCGCATTTTGTCGGGAAGGAGGCGATCGCATTTTGTCGGGAAGGAGGCGATCGCATTTGGTCGGGAAAGAGGCGCTAATTTTCCCTACACCCCACACCCTACACCCCACACCCTACACCCCACACCCTACACCCCACACCCTACACCCCACACCCTAAATTCCTACACCCCACACCCTAAACCCCACACCCTAAACCCTAAATTCCCAGCTCCAAAATCTCAACCGTCGCCTTATCCAGACTCTTGCTAAGGTCGGGTTCAAGAGCAAAAAAATCATTGCCCTTTTGAAACTCTGTATTCCGCCTTCTCCAGATAGCGATCGGCAAGACGCCTGTTCTAACGACTTTTAACAATTGCTTCCTTATCTCTTTGTTTGCAAGAGTGCAATTGAGCTTCAATTCTATTATTTTACGATCTATTTTTCCCCTATTTTATTGCTTAATTTGCCACTATTAAAATTATCCAAATTATCGATAACTTCAAAATTATCCTTCAAGTCTATTATCTTGTGCTTTAACAGGTTTTCAAATTCATGCCATTTTTCACGCCACACACTTTGATATTTTACAAGATACCCTACGTTAAGACGTTCCCTAGAAAGAAATGCAATTGGATATTGAACGCCAAGAGCTACCTTTCCGTCATCGCCATCGTCAATTGGCAAGTCTTATAATGTTAGATCTAGTAGCTCTTGAGGTAGAAAAAACTCAATTGTCAAATTGTAATAAATGTCTGTATTAAATGTTGTTTTTAACATGGCTCTGCCTTTTTAATAAATTTATTGACTGTTTCTGCGATTTCGTCTAGATTACATAAATTCACATCTTGCGTATCTTTTAAATGTAAGGCTTGAAATTTCTTATTCCAATCTTCTATTGAATCATCGCTAATTAGCCATGCAGTCAATAAAAATTTATTGCTAATGCTTGGGGTTTGGGGTTTATCGATTTTTATAACCAAATAAGATTCAAGCTTACTATTGTTGGTTACATGAGGTTTTTTCGCACGAAATCTGCGATCGCTATCTCTCCCTGGTTCAAAATATTCTTCTTTAAAATGTTCTAGCATTGGTTTGAGCCTTCGCTTTACCTCCTTTGGCACTCGATCGCTATATATTAAATCTTCAATAAATCGATCGAGTACGCGCAACTCGTCTAACTGCCGCACAACATCCTTTATCTTAATGCTTGCCAAGGAATATCCCTGTACTCCTTCAGGTAAGGATTCGTAATATGGGACGTTAATAGTATCTGGGTCTAGTTGGTCTAGTATTTCTTGAATTGCGAGTAGCTCTGAATCCTGCTCTTTTCCGAAATTTAAAAAAACATTATATATTGTGTTGCTATTGTTGAATGTTTGATTTAAATCCTCGCCCACATTTCCAGCAGTTCCTTGTGAGTGGGGGGCATTAATGCCAATGTCGTCTCCGTTCATATTGCTGCTATTACAAAATGGCTGGATATGCGATCGCACTGAAACTAAATAGCTTTTTTTGACAAGCCGCTGCTATAGCGGTTCTCAAATTTATGTCAGGTTTCTGGGGTCCGCGCATCCCAACAGGGAAATTCCCGTTCGGAGCTAAGCGGTCTAAAGGCATTTTGACTTATTACCTTGAGGCCTTCGACTTCCGCGCAGGGGCACTAGACTTTTAAGCTTGGTTGTGGTAAATCTATGGGCAGGGGGCATAGGTGCGATCGTGGGGGTCCCCAAAATAACAAAGCTCAAAAAATTCACAATTATCCCCCCAATCGATTGCCAAGATAAATTTTAGCAATGAAACACACTCTTTCAGTTTTGGTCGAAGATGAGGCGGGAGTCCTCACGCGGATTTCAGGACTTTTTGCCCGTCGGGGCTTTAATATTGAAAGCCTCGCTGTCGGTCCAGCAGAGCAATCCGGGGTCTCTAGAATTACGATGGTAGTACCCGGAGACGATGCCTCTATAGAACAACTAACAAAACAACTCTACAAGCTGATTAACGTCCTCAAGGTACAAGACATTACCGACGTTCCCTGCGTGGAACGGGAGTTGATGCTGATCAAAGTAAATGCTACTAGCTCTACGCGAACGGAAATTATCCAACTGGCTCAGATTTTCCGGGCTCGCGTTGTCGATGTAGCGGAAGATGCCCTCACCTTAGAAGTGGTGGGCGACCCCGGGAAAATGGTAGCTATCTGTCAGGTACTTAGTAAGTTTGGCTTCCGCGAAATTGCTCGCACTGGCAAAATTGCTCTGACCCGGGAGTCTGGCGTTAATACCGAATCCCTTAAGATTGTCGAGGCTAAGGCATCCTAAGAGATATATAGCGTTTCTCAAACCTTGCCTTTGGGGGGTTAGTTTTCTGCGAGTTAGAAGAGTTAGAAACCCGGTTTTTCCAACAATACCTTCGCCTATTTGCCCCAAGGCCAGATCCCCCCAACCCCCCTTAAAAAGGGGGGCTTTGACGCTTTTGACTATTGCCCCCCTTTTTAAGGGGGGTTGGGGGGATCTGGCATTGGTTAAACATCGGGTATTTGTTGGGTTTCTTTCCCGAGCCACTCCCTACAAATAAGGTATTTTTGCGTTTTGGCGAAGGTAAAGTCCTAAAAAACCGGGTTTCTGGCCTTTATAGATTGTTAAACCGCGATCGCTATTGGTCGGCGTGGGTCACCTCAACATCCGCACCAGATGCAATTGTCCCCCTAAACTCTGCTGTCTCTCCGGGGGCAACCTTTGAAGGTCGAGCGTAGATGAATCCATTGTCAATTTGGTTGCCTTCCTCATCCATTACCCGATAATTAACTCTAATATTTTCTATAGTTTCACAGCTTTGATTGGTGACTCGACCCGTCAAAACATTGCCTTTGTAATTAACCTGGCGGATTTCCATTGCAGCAGAACCAAGATTTGCCCGACAGTTCCGAGCTGGTTTGGAATCCGCTTCTGGCTCGGACTGGCACAAAGCCCCCATATCCAACCGCCTCCCATCCGCAGTATCCATGTAACAAACAGGAACATCTAGATCCGATGATGGCACGACTGGATATTTGGCCTTCGCTAATAAAGGAGCTAGTAAAGGACTGGCGAAAGCGGTTGCCGAGAAGAACAAGGAAAAAGTCAAAATAGCAACCGAATGATTTTTGGGCATTTTGCCTCCTCTTTTGATATGGGGCTTCGGGAATTAGTCTTTCTCAGGACTTACGCCAAGGCTCTGTATGTAGGCTGCCGCACCGCGCAAGAGAGCGCTAAATATACTGTTAGATCTGGATCGATGCGCGTAAGTCCTATTTCTATCAAATCCGTTCGATTCTCAGGGGCGCAGACGCGATCGCGATCGCCCTAAACACAGATCCAACCTCCCGTAGGACAGGCGTCCGGCCTGTCCCTAGCCCAGACAAGGACAGGCCGGACGCCTGTCCTACGGCGGATTACAATTTTTTTGTATGAGTAATTAACCAGATTTGCCAGATTTGATATTACCTCCGAAATCTCTGAAATGGACGGGGACTTCGGGGATTGATGCGCTGGGAGCGGCTGTTCTGCAGTCGCTCTCTCTGCTGAGCCGCCGGCGCTTGTAGTCCCAAGTCTTGCAAGATTTCTAAAGCTGTGGCCTCCCCGGTTTCGCAGCCTCCTTCCATAAAACCTTGACATTCTACAGAGGTATGTTCCCCTGCAAAAAAGAGATTGCCCACTCGTTCGCCTTCTGAGCCGTACATTTGCGTCCATTGTCCGGGCAAATAGCAGCTATAGGAACCTTGATTGTATAGCTCCCCAGGCCAATAGGCTCGAATCTCTTTGCCCGGGATGGCAAGACTGCTAATACCGGGAAAAACTTGCTCTAATTGTGGCAAGAGTGTTTGGGCGTGAGCTTGTGGCGTAGCACTTCCCAGCAAAACGCCATGCCGACCTCCAGTAAAGTTTGTTATCAACCTCGAACCGCCAGAAGCAGTGAAAACGCCTTGGGTCGATTCCCAAATATTTTGAAATCCTAGGTCTGAAAGGACTCTGCCGTTGGAGTTATAGCGCGATCGCCATATTGGTTCCCGATAGGCTGTAATTAATTTGGCATTAGTGCCATAACCTAGAGTATCGATAGCCAAGCGTTTTACTGGCGGTAAATCTACATTCAGCGGAATAGTCCGCAAAACTGTAAAGGGTAAGGCCAGTAAAACTCGCTCGTAAATGCGATCGAAGGTACTTTGACCGGCTCGCATGGAGACCCGATAGCGACCGTTAGCGGTACTCGATATCGACTCTAAAACCGTCCCCACCTCTACAGAAGACGCCAATAGCTCTGCTAGTTGGCGGGGAACTTGCTGGTTGCCCCCATCGATATAAAATCGCTCGTCGCTGATGCCTAAAAGTTCAAACTCACCCGGTTCCGCACCTATCAGAAATATGAGATTGAGCGAAGACTGTTCTTCTGGATCTCTACCGTATTCGACATTGTAAGCAATACGAACGATCTGCCGGACAACGGGAGTTGTTGGAATTCGGTCTAGGTACTCGGTAATGGACAGTCGGTCTAGATCTATAGTCGGCTGGTCTGCGGTGGTATAGTCTTCAAAATTTTCTAGAATCTCTAAATCGGCATTAATCTGCTGGGCGACGGGAGCAAAATCGCGAATAAGTTCCTCTTCGGAAATTAGGCGTCCTTCAAAAAAGTAACTTTCCCGGTTCAATCCCTGCTGTGCGGCCTCAACGTCGAGAACATTAAAGCCCAGTTCTTCTGCCAGATTGCGCAGGCAAGTATGATCCGTGTTGATGAATTCTCCGCCCAGTTCTGCCGTTATGGCGGTGCCTGCGGCTTTGGGCAAACTGCGCATCCGTCCGCCCACTTGGTTTCTAGCTTCAATAATGTTGACCGGAACCCCGGCAGTGGCAAGGCGATAGGCAGCGGTAAGTCCGCTAATGCCAGCACCGACAATTAGAACTGGTTCTATTCCCGACTGAGCGACGGCAGCGCGAGGCCCCTGTGTCAAACGATTTGCCGCCACTGCTCCGGCAAATCCCAGACTTGCTTGCAGCAGGCGACGGCGAGAGGCTTTTTCCTGAAGCATTCCCAGGACTTCTGCTCGGGGAATCTGGCGCTTTCTGGAAACTTGGGCTACTTTGTAGGCCCGACGCAGGAGGCGAATTAGAGGAGACCTAGCCATTTTGGTTGCACCGTAATAGTATTGAACATTGTGGGTAATATAGCAATCAGCTATCAGCTATCAGCAGTCAGCAGTCAGCTAAAGTCCTGCCATACGCAATCTTTGCGTTTGTGACTGTCCGTTCCCTGAATCCGTAGTGCTATACCATTTTGAAAAAAAACTACAATATCGATCCCCCCAACCCCCCGATGGATTGGGGGGCAATGGTCTGGAGCCCCCCAATCCATCGGGGGGTTGGGGGGATCTCTAACTTACTATCTGTAGCATTGATAAATCAAAATGGTATAAGCAGATAATAACCACGCAATAAGTGCAATCTACCATAGAGCAGAGAGGAGAAAATTTTAAGAAATGTTAGATGTAAGCGCTCTATTTGACGAAAACTACTATCTGGCGGCGAATCCCGATGTGGCAGCAGCAGTTGCAAGCGGAGATTTTAACAACGGCTTCGAGCATTTTAATCTATTTGGCAACTTGGAATCGCGGGATCCGAGCGCCCTGTTCGATGCTAGCGAGTACCGAGACCTCAATACCGATGTGGCCGCCGCGATTGAAGGGGGAATCACCACGGCCTTGGATCATTTTCTCAATGTTGGGCAGTTTGAGAACCGCAATCCCCAGCCTCTGTTCGATACCGGCTTTTACCTGGCACAGAATCCAGATGTAGCGGCGGCAGTGGCCGGAGACCAACTAACGGCATATCAACATTTCGTCATGTTCGGTCAACTGGAAGGTCGAGACCCCAGTCTTTTGTTAGATACTGATTTTTATCTGCAACAAAATCCAGATGTGGTGGAGGCGATCGCCAATGGTACTATCGGGAGCGCCTTCGAGCATTTTAGTTTATTTGGGTCGGTAGAGGGACGCGCCAGTACCGCAATAGACCCCAGACAAGACCTCAGCTCGGCGGCCGACTTGGGGGCGATCGCAGATACGCAAACGGTGACAGATTTTGTCGGTGCAGCCGACCCAACGGATATCTATAGCTTTAGTCTCGGTGCCAATAGCAATTTGAACGTTGTTCTCGACGGTCTCGCTGCCGATGCCGATCTGGAACTCATCCAAGACCTCAACGGCAATGGCTCGATTGGATTTGACGATGTTTTTGCCAGTTCGACGGAATTCGGAACCTCGGCGGAGACAATTAACATCAATACTTTGGTGGCGGGAACTTATTTTCTGCGCATTTCTCAGTTTGAAGGGGATACTAATTATACTCTAACCTTGTCGGCTACTCCGATTTAAATTTCAACGGGAATTGCGCCTATTCTTTTTATGTAGGCTGCGATCGCGGCTCGCTTCCCCGTAGGACAGGCGGGACGCCTGTCTTTAGCTAGGCACCGGACGCCCGTCCTACGAATTGGGTGATTTATTTCTTAGAATTCCCTAAAGACAAATTTCGAGGACAAGAGCAGGCAAAGGCGCAGGCAAAGGCATTAAAATAGGACACTTCTAAGTTTTTGATGAGGCGAGAAAAGAGACAAATTTTGCTCTGCCTTTTATTTATCTTGCTGGCTGAGTAACTTGAGCCTGCCCTCTGGGGCATAGCCAACTCGTGCGAGTAGCCCAACAAACGCCTGTTCGTCGGCCGACGTCAGATCCCCCCAACCCCCCTTAAAAAGGGGGCAATAGTAAAAAGGGTCAATAGCCCCCCTTTTTAAGGGAGGTTGGGGGGATCGAGCCCGGAGAGGGAAATGGCGAACTTATTGTCAAAAAACCGGGCTTCTGGCTTCACAACTTTTCCCATTCACAAAATTGCTAAATCAGCAAAGCAATCTTGCCCGTCATAGACCCAGATTCTAACAAGCGATGAGCGTCAGCCGCCTTTGCCAGGGGAAATGTCTTGCCCAGTTGAATTTTCAGGTTACCGCGATCGAATAAGCGAGTGCAATCCCGCAGAATAGCCACTTGATCCAATTGCAAATTATCATCTTCTGCCAGCATTGGCGTCAGCATCAGTTCGAGACTAATCCGCAAATTACGATTTCTAGCTTCTTTCCATATGGTTTTCTTGTCCGGTTCGAGAATTGTGACAATATCGCCATAAGTCCTAATCGCGCTGAAGGTTTCCTGAAATAGTTTTCCACCCACAGTATCGAAAGCGATATCGACTCCTTCTCCCTCAGTCCATTCTAAGGCTGCTTCCACAAATTTCTTTTGTTTGTAAAGAATTGCCAAATCTGCACCCAGATTTCTAACAAATGAGGCTTTTTCCTCGGAACTTACTGTGGTGCAAACCTCGGCATCTTTGAGTTTCGCCAGTTGGACGGCGATATGACCGACACCACCCGCGCCGCCATGAATTAAAGTTCGCTGTCCCGCATCCAGACGGGCGCGATCGTAAAGAGCTTCCCAAGCAGTGATGAGAACCAAGGGAGCTGCAGCGGCTTGGGCAAAGCTCAAAGAAGCCGGTTTTAAGGTGGCAAACCGCGCATCGATCGCTATATATTCAGCATAATTGCCCTTGGGTCCGCCCAGACCCCCCTGGCAAAAATATACCTCGTCCCCGACTTGGAACCGATTCACCCCTTCGCCCACCTCCTCCACGACCCCTGCACCGTCGCATCCCAGAATAGTTGGGGTTCGGTCTGGATAAAAGCTGCCTCGCTTGCGGAGCTTGGTATCGATGGGGTTGACTCCTGCTGCATGAAGGCGCACTAAAATTTCGCCTTCTTCTATCTTGGGTTCGGGAACCTCTTGGACTTGCAGGACTTCTGGACCGCCTGCTTTGGTCATTACAACTGCTTTCATCGTTGCTGCTTATCCCAGTTTGCTATAGCACTACGCACGCGAGGGTTAGGGCAATCTCATTGGTTGCCAAAGCTATATACCGGCAATGCTGACCGCTGACCGCTGACTGCTGACTGCTATACCCTATGATTTGCTCCTCATCTGGCGGCTGCTTTGCCCTCAACAATTGCTTATCGTACATGAGGCAAGGCGCGATCGCTCCCGATTTTTGCTGTAACATCAGGGACTTCCGCATTCCCAAAAGACTTGCTATACTTGCTAGCTTAGACTTGTTTGAGGTACGAATAAATATGGCAGAGCCAGATAAGGACGCTTGGCTAAATCAGTTTGCTCAAGTAACCTATTCCAAGGTTGGGGAGGAGCCCGCAGATCTTAAATGGCTCAATCCCAATCCCGGCGAGGAGGACGGCCAGTGGAGGGAGATCGTGGCGGAGTATTATCCCAAGTGGAATCCAGTTGATGCCTTTAGTCTGGTCTGCTGGAAGCTCAATCCGACTTTGGCTAAGTCTTTGCGGCTGTCTAAGTTTATGACCTAAGCAACCCAAGCGGGGTGGCTGGACCAAAACTGGCGCTCCAGATCGATCTAGGCTCTGGCGCAGGGCTGAGCCCCGCGACAGAGCCCTGCCCCGGATTTTTCTGGTATTGCAAAACTTACGACGGTTTAGGACAGTCTTGTTCGTAGGGGCGTAGGCGGAGCCTACGCCCTCTCATTTGCCCCAAGAGGCTGTCCTAACCTGAATCCGTAGTCCTATATATAGCATTTCTCAAATTGATGTGAAGTTGCCTGGGCGAAGCATCCCATTACGGGGGTTACCGTTTAAGGCCGAGATTGTCTCGGGGATGCTGTCGCCCCTACACTTCTAATTTACACTTATTTGAGAACCGCTATAGAATAAATAGGCTGCCCCAGAACCTAGAACGGGAGTTTCTGCAACGACGGGGGTGGCCTTCAATATCTGAGAAACCCGGGTTTTGAAAAAACCGGGTTTCTGGCGCTAACTGAGAACCAAAGAAAATGGCTATAAACTACAGCGATTTAATTCAAAAAGTCCTAAAAGAGCAAGCAGAAATTTGTGGCGACGATTATGTGCCTATGGAGACTATTTTAGATACATAACGCCATCATTATTTATTAGTTCAAGTAGGTTGGTATAACGGTCATTCAATTTATGGAAATATTTTACATTTAGATATAATCAATGGAAAAATATACATTCAACAAAATAATAGCGAAATCTTAATTGCCAGTCTTTTAGTTGAAGCAGGTGTCCCCAAAACAGATATAGTTTTGGGGTTTCATTCACCTTTTCAACGACAATTTACGGAATATGCAGTCAGCTAATGGGAGCAAGGGAATCGCCTCAAAAAGCTTGAATCCACTCTCGGACTTCATACTCAGTCCAAATCCCGTTTTGCCAATAGGGATCGCTCTCGACTATCTGCCGCACGGTGACTTCATCCGGGGCATCGTAGATAGCAAAGACTTTGGTCAAATCTTTGGTCGGACCAATGGTAACGAGTATGCCAGATTCTTTTTGCTGGGCAAGACCATCCAGATGAGCCTGCCGATAGGGCGATCGCTTTTCCAGCACGTCTTCGCAGTAACTTCCCCACATTACATACTTGGCCATAATTTTTAATCTCCTTTCCTTACTAATTGGATGGTGAATAATATAGCGGTTCTCAAATAATATCAGATCCGTTTAATCGCCCTAAAAAAAGTCAAGTCCTGCGTAGGACGGGCGTCCCGCCTGTCCTTACGCTTGGTGGGACAGGCGGGACGCCCGTCCTACGGAATCTTCGAGATCCCTTGTATGGGTATTTAACCGGATTCGATATAAGTATAATGAAGGAAACGTAGGGGCGACAGCAACAAGAGCAACTATCTCGGTTTTCCGAACGGTAATTTCCGTACTGGGATGCTTCGCCCAGGCAACCTCATATCAATTTGAGAAACGCTATAGATTTTGGATGGGCGGCAAAATCTACCATCTACAATAGATGAACTATAGATTAACTATAGATTAACTTCTGAGGTTAACGCCAAATTGCTTGACTAAAGAGTCGCGCACTTTTTGATGGACGGGCTCGATGTCTTCGTCGGTGAGAGTGCGATCGCCGGTTCTGTAGGTCAGCCGAAACGCCAAACTCCGATTTCCTTCCGGTACGCTTTCGCCGCGATACTCGTCAAACAGCTCCACCGACTCCAGTAATTTGCCCCCGGCCTTAGCCATGCGGCGTTCTAGTTCGGCGACAGAAACTTCAACTGGAGCGAAGAAAGCAATATCCCGGTCTGAAGCGGGATAGGGAGAATAAGCGGTAAATTTGGGCGTCGAACTTTGAACCATAGCAGCTAACAGCACTGTCAAATCCAACTGAAATACATAGATCTCATCTGGCAATTCCCGCTCCTTGCGCAATGCCGGATGCAGTTGGCCGAATATGCCGAGAGCTTTGCCCCGCAATCGCAAAGAAGCAGTGCGCCCGGGGTGCAGAGTCTGCTGAGAAAACTCGACGGGTAATAGTTGCGGTTCGCCTTCGGGAGATAAGGGTTGATATTCTACCGAGAGCGCCAGTCGGTCGAAGGCACTTTCTAATAAGCCTTTGGCTTCAAACCAAGTCATCGGCTGCTCCCGACCGCCCCGCATCCAGCGACCTTGGCTTTTGTCGCCACCGACGATTCCAGCTAGGGTGTCTCGTTCGCGGTAAGCTTCTCCCTCTTTCCAGAAAATGCGACCGATATCAAAGCCGTTGAGAGAACCATTATTTTGGTTTAGGTTTTCCTCGAAAGCATCAATTAATGGCGATATCATTTCCTTGCGCAGGGCAGAATATTCGGCAAAAAGAGGATTGGCGATCGCCACCTGGTTTTCCCCTTCCGGCTTGACTAAGGAATAATGCATCAATTCCGTCAAACCCACTGCTCGCAGGGCGGCTCTGATTTGGCGCATTGCTTCCTGCTCCTTGGGCAGCTTGCCAAAAGCGCTCTGATTTGGTAGAGTATCGCAAAAGCGATCGTAGCCGTAGAGGCGGGCAATTTCTTCTATCAAGTCAATTTCCCGCTCTAAATCCCGAGCGCGATAGGGGGGCACCGTGACGTTCCAAAGCCGCTCTGCTGTTGGCTCGATTTGACATTCCAATGCTTTGAGAGCATCTTCCATGTCTTGCGGTTGGAGCATACTTATTTCATGGCCAACTTTGACATTCCCTAAAACCTGGTTTACCCGATCTAGGTGCAGCTCGATGGACTGCGGGCGCAAAGACTGCTCCGGGCGATTGTCGGCGATCGCCTGGGTCGTAGCAGTTCCCCCTGCCAACTCTAATATAAGTGCGATCGCTCTTCTAGAAGCCGTCTCCAATCCCGCCGGATTCGTCCCCCGTTCGTAGCGGTTAGATGCTTCCGTGCGCAAGCCCTGAGCCCGAGCCGATCTGCGAATTGCAGCTCCATCGAATTGCGCCGCTTCTAACAAGATATTTTTCGTCTCGTCATGGACTTCTGTTTCCTGTCCACCCATCACGCCGGCCAAAGCCACTGGGCGATCGTTTTGCGATTCCGCTGCTGCTGTAATAAGCAGGTTTTGCTCTTCTAAGCTCCGCTTCTGACCGTCGAGAGTTGTCAAAGATTCCCCAGCTTTTGCAAAACGGGTGCTAATAGTTAAGGAGTCGCCTCCCGTTACAGCTCGCAATCGGTCTCGGTCAAAAGCATGCAGGGGTTGACCCCATTCCAGCAAGACATAGTTGGTGGCATCGACCACATTATTAATAGGTCGGACTCCGGCAGCTTGCAAGCGCTGCTGCAACCATTCTGGAGAAGGAGCAATCTCGACTCCTTCAATGATAGTGCCAATATAGATGGGGCAGGCTTTGCTATCTTCGGTGGCGATCGCTAACCCAGTTTCCTGGGAGCTGCCTGGAGAGCTAGCTGCGATCGTCGGGGTCGGAACTTCCGGCAATCGCACGGTTGCCCCAGTGAGAGCCGCCACTTCCCGAGCTACCCCGACCATGCTCAGGGCATCGGCACGATTGGCCGTTGTCGCCAGGTCTAAAATTGCGTCATCCAGTCCCAACAAGGGGCGAACGTCGCTGCCAAGCTGGAGATTTTCCCCTGGAAAGATATGAATTCCTTCGGATTCTTTGCTTAATCCCAGTTCTGCCAAGGAGCAAATCATCCCTTCGGAAGGAGCGCCCCGCAGTTTTGCTTTTTTAATTTTGATATCCACTTTTGGCAGATAGGTGCCGACGGTTGCTACGGGTACGAATATGCCCGATCGCACGTTGGGAGCGCCGCAGACAATATTTAAGGGGTCGCCTCCCGCACCGATATCTACTTCGCAGACGCTGAGCTTGTTCGCATTGGGGTGGCGATCGCAGCTAGTGACTTTGCCTACCACGACCCCATCCGCCCAAGCGCGACGGTCTTCGATGTCCTCTACCTCAAAGCCAGCCATTGTCAGCTTTTCTGCTAGGGCTTCTTCGGAAATGCCGATATCTACCAGTTCCCTCAGCCAGTTCAGAGAAATTTTCATTTAACTCAATCGGTCAAACTGCCTGAATTATTCTATCTGCATTGGGCATGGGGCATTGGGCATTGGGCATTGGAAGACAAGGGGACTGGGGGACCGGGGGACATGGAGACAAGGAAACATGGTATTGGGCATGGGGCCCCTACGCCCCGGAGGGCGGGCTACGCCTACGACAGGCTCAGGATAAAATTGGGCATTGGGCATTGGAAGACAAGGAAACCCGGGGACCGGGGGACATGGAGACATGGTATTGGGCATGGGGCATTGGGCATTGGGCATTGGAAGACAAGGAAACCCGGGGACCGGGGGACATGGAGACAAGGAAACATGGTATTGGGCATGGGGCATTGGGCATTGGGCATTGGAAGACAAGGAAACCCGGGGACCGGGGGACATGGAGACAAGGAAACATGGTATTGGGCATGGGGCATGGGGCATTGGGCATTGGAAGACAAGGAAACCCGGGGACCGGGGGACATGGAGACAAGGAGACATGGTATTGGGCATGGGGCATTGGGCATTGGGCATTGGAAGACAAGGAAACCCGGGGACCGGGGGACATGGAGACAAGGAGACATGGTATTGGGCATGGGGCATTGGGCATTGGGCATTGGAAGACAAGGAAACCCGGGGACCGGGGGACATGGAGACAAGGAGACATGGTATTGGGCATGGGGCATTGGGCATTGGGCATTGGAAGACAAGGAAACCCGGGGACCGGGGGACATGGAGACAAGGAGACATGGGGACAAGGAGACATGGGGACAGGCGGAATAACTTCATCCCATGCCCAATGCCCAATGCCCGATGCCCTATGCTCTATGCCCTATGCTCTATGCCCGATGCCCCATGCCCGATGCCCAATGCCCAATGCCCTATGCCCTATGCCCGATGCCCCATGCCCAATGCCCAATGCCCTATGCCCTATGCATTACCATTAGCCAAAAAAGCTTCTTTTGCCATTGGGCTTAATGGTCAGCCAATTCGTGCGGGCGTACTCCAACTGTTTAGCGGTGACCTTCGCGCCGGTAAGATTGGCCCCGCATAGGTTAGCTCCGCGCAGATTGGTCTGGTTCAGAGAAGCATCCCTGAGATCTGCTCCTCTCAAGTCAGCGCCAGCCAAATTCGCATAGGAGAAAGACGCCCGGGTTAGATTGGCATCGCGCAGGTTCGCCTTGATTAAAGCGGCGCGACCAAAATTGCACTCAAGTAGATTGGCGTCCTGGAGATTAATTCTGTCTAATGTCGCCCCATAAAAAATCGCTTTGGACAAGGTGACTCTTTGCAGGTCGATACCGCTTAGGTTGCAGTCTGCAAAATCTTTTCTCCCTTTGCCATAGGCAAGTCGCACTTGTCCGGCAGTTAATTTACCTCCGTTGACCTGGCTAGATGCGATCGCAGTTTTATCCCGCAGCTTGGTAGCCGAACTGCGTTGGACTGCCGAGCCTTGTTGCTTGAGTCTTGTCCGGCTGCTCGATGGTCTTTTTTTGGCCTGCTTGGCTTTTCGGGCTTGAATTGCTTTTGCTTGGCGAGCGTGGGCGGGCAGCCAGGAGAAATTATCCCCCTCTATTTGAGTCGGCTCTTCCGATTGGTTGATAGCAGTCGGCTCTTGCGCTATCATTCCTTGTTGAAGGCTTGCCAAATTAGAAGCTACATCTAAGGCTCGCAGGACTTCTTCTGCAGAGTGGTAGCGATCGCGCACGGAACCGGCCAGCATTTTCCCCAGCACCTCGGCAAAACTGTCGCTGACATAAACATACGGACGCCAGAGGATTTCGCTAGTATGAGGGTCATAGCCGAAGCGATTGGGGGATTGACCCGTTAGCAGATAAAGACAAGTTGCCCCCACGGCATAGATGTCGCTGGCATAAACTGGTCGCAGAGCCAACTGTTCCTGGGGGGCATAACCGGGGGTGCCAATTGCAAAGGATGTAAAAGCAGTTTGTCCAGAACTGGCAGAATTCAGCATCGTCGTCTGATTGATTTCGTCCTTGACCGCGCCAAAGTCTATCAGCACCAGTTTATTATCTACATTGCGGCGAATGATATTAGCTGGCTTAATATCTCGGTGAATTATTTCGTGCCGGTGCAGGTATTTAAGTAGCGACAGGATTTGTTTGAGAAATTCTTTCACGCCATACTCGGTAAACGAGCCGCTTATATTGACTTCTTCTTTCAAAGTTTGGCCGTTGATATACTCTTGAACCAAGTAAAATTGACCCTCTATTTCAAAATAGTCTAGCAGTCTCGGCACTTGAGGATGATTGCCAATTCTGCCCAGGGTCTCGGCCTCTCGCTGGAATAACTGCCGCGCCATTTCTAGAACATGTGGCATCGATGCGGCAGGGCGCAGTTGCTTGATTACGGAGATTGGCTGACCGGGTAGGGACTCGTCTTTGGCTAGAAATGTTGCCCCAAAGCCACCTTGCCCCAAAGCTCGGATGATGCGATAGCGACCTTGCAATAAGAGATTGCTCCCACAGGCAAGGCAGTTGGGAATCTGGTCTGGATTCTCTGGTTGGGGACAGGCTGGATTGACGCAGTAGCTCATTTAAGTCTTCCCAAAATTTAGTTGGCGGTTTGTTTGTGCTACGCCCACGCGCAATCGCGATCGGCTTTTCGTAGATGTCAAACCCCCTTTGGCTTTACCCCAGGAAATTGCACCCTAGATAATCTTATTTGTAACATAAATGGTATTGGCTCTCAGCTTTCAGCTTTCAGCTTTCAGCTCTCAGCCCTTCGACAACGCTGCCGGACATGCCTTCAGCTTTCAGCTTTCAGCCTTCAGCTTATGGGTAGGGCTCAGGACAAGCTTGAAGTCGAATGGCGTTGCCTGCGCTTCGCGCCAACAGCTCTGTGCTTTCAGCTCTGTATAAGCTGACCGCTGACCGCTGACCGCTGACCGCTTTCTCGAACAACCTTCAACGAGTTGCCAACATTGCAATAACATATATTAATATATTAGGACAAAGACCGATTACTGTATTGTTGGGCCTCTTGCTCGACAGGTCTTAAGAGAGCATCAAAATACTTATTCTCAAAATTCCCGATTTAGTCAGAATTTTTTTCTCTCCATTTAAAACAAGCTCGATTTATCAAATAAAAGGGCCTCACTAGCAACGGCGTTCCACTCTACTGACAAGCGATCGCTGCAACCGGCTTGATCCAAACAGTTGCTCCCTATGTCGGGGCAAGCAAATAGCTAACAAGAGCTTTAGATTTTGGTCTCTCCATTAAGGTGCCAAAGCCGAGGCTCTATTTTTTTATATGCAGCAAGTTGGGGGCGGATCGATTTCTCCCTGGCGCGGGCGCTCTTCATTACTAATAGGCTCTCCTCTTCTAATTGCAGGACCACTATACAACGCGAATTGTATCAATAGGTCTCGGACCTCACAACACCATTAACTTCTTTCCCTTATTTCCTCGATTTGCAGGCAAGGTATGGTGCGTCAAAAGTCGAACAATGGTGCGTCTAAGTAACGTGGTAGGTGCTATTATAGATCTAAGAAGGTGCATTATCCGGGCCTTATTAAGAGGCTAACAAAAATTTAGTACCCCCGTTGACATTTTCGGAAAACAGCTACATAATAGATTATTACGGCAACTGGGCTCGTTGTGGCATAGCTAGCAAAAGGGCAAGTAACTAACTCAGCGCGGTGCAAGGGAAGGTAATAAATGGTGTAATTTTAAACCTAATTGGTGCAGAAAGTATCAACAGCGGTGCATATTAGTGGTATTTAAGCGGTCCCAAACTATATCTGCTTTCGCGATAAGCTCGGACCAACACAAGGTTAACTAGAAGGAGGAATTTAATGTGAAAGATCGACAACCTTTTGAAAAAATTCATTTAAAGCATAAACCTCCTATGGTAGAGGTTGCCCTTAAAGAAAAAGGATCCCCTGGACAGATCTCCAAGAGGTTCTCTATAGCTTTGACCCAGGAGCTGCTAGACCATTTGCAGTATCAAATGGATTCCTATGGAATTTCTCTAACAGAAGCAGTGCGCCGATCGCTGGCAAGAGACTATTACATACAAGAGAAGCTGAAGGATGGAGCAGAAATATATATGAAGCAAGATGGTCAATGGTATATGCTGCGCTAACTAATAGCTTTTCACTAGGAGTGACTAATAATGAAAGACCAACAGGATGACAGCATAGAAAGAGAGCGACAGTCTCTAGATGGCCAACCTCAGCAACTTTATCCTACTGAGTCTAGTGCTGACTACAAGAGAAGTAATAGTCAATTGCCCATTCACGGATACTCTACGTTAGAGGTAATAAAACACGGAGATAAAGCAAACGATCATTTGGGCAGTATCTATAAAAAAACACCTTTAGAGTCACCACCAGAAATGACAGAAAAAATGTCAGAAGTTAGCATAGACGAAGAAGCAAATAAACGGAAGAGATTTAAGGCTTTTTTTGTAAAAAAAAGTCAGAATCTGAGTTCTGATGTAAGAGCGGTAAGGGCAGACGGCGCAACCAAGCAATGCGAATATCTGCATTCGAGTTCGTCTTCCCCTCCAAAGCAGCCTCTGAGTCATATTAGTCTAAATGCTGAACGCGCTCGAAGCGAAGAGAGCCTTGGCTCTGGGGGCTCTGTCGTTCGTTCCTCCCTACAAGCCTCCCTTAAAAGAAAGGGTATTCTATCTTGAAATTTTTAATTGAGTTATGGCATATAATACGACTTTTTGTTACGGATGTGGTGGCATAAATGTTGTGTCTTTGGCTGTCCTGTAGTTATGGTAAAACAAGGATAAATAAATCTAACGAATAAAGCGCAGCTACAGGAGAGCCGTTTACAAGGTTAAGCTACAGGAAACATAGTACGGGAGGTTAGGCTTGCTTTTTTATAACTTGTTTGTATCGGTTTCAGAATCGTCGAGAGTTGTTTCTCGTTTCGAGATGCTGAGGCAGCATATTACCGCTAAAAGCTGCAAGACTGCGCCAAAATGGAAGAGGTTAAGAGTGCTGCGATCGCAGCACTCTTAACCTCTGCTGTTTTTCGGCGGCAACCGAAAAACTAATTTATCGTTTTTCCGTGGGTAGCATACCCACATCACACATGTCTAAGTATAATCCGCATTGGAGCTTTTTGGTGCCAACGTTGGTATTCATTTTAGCAACATTGCTCCTCGTACCCTCAACGGGTTCTCTTGCTGGAGTAACGGCGATTGTTGCCTATAGCGTCGATCTTGGCTTCGAGGTCCATCGAAACTCGCAAGACAAGCGAGAGATCCGAGGGCTCCGCACCGAAATGGGGCTGCTCCGCATCGAAATGCGATTATCGCAAGAGCAAAGCGATCGAGAGATCCAAAAGCTCCGCGCCGAAAATCAACTACTGCAGGAAGAGGTTCAACGCTTGAGGCCGCCCGAAGACGAAGCCTAACCAGGCTCAATAGCCGCTTTCCCTAGAAGTCATCGATCCCCAGTGTAGGGGCGTTTCGCGAAACGCCCCTACACCGGGTCTAATTTTTTTAGCGATATTGGCTGGCTGCCGGGACTGGCAAGAAGCGAGATGCCTGCCCGAGGCCAATTTGCCAACTCTAAACTCTGGGCTATGAGTAGAATTAAAGAAAATAATCAAGCATTGGAACCCAAACAATGCCAAAAGTAACGGTAGAAGCTCAGTTGTCCGTCTCCGACTTGCTCCAAGCTATCGATTTTGCCGAAATTGGAAGAATTAACATTGCGAACCAAACGAGAAGCTCTGACTCTGACACGAGAGGAGTATGAGGAGTTATTGGGGCTAAAAAACTTATCGCCTCATTACGCCATTGTCAGCCAGTCTTCTACAGTCAGCTCTGGAACTCGCAGCATATCCGAATCGTGAGAAACCAAAACTAACTCTCTAACAATGGCGATCGCAGCTATAAAAATATCTGCATCCTCCAGCCTCATCCCCCTCTTTTTTAAATAAGCATGGATTTCTGCGGCCTTCTCCAGAATAGCGATATCGTTCCAGAATATTACCGGAGTTCGCCTGCAAATTCTCTCAAACTCAGCCATTTTCCTAGTAGCATTGGTAGCAATCAAACCCCGTTTGACCTCGTAGTAGGTTATGCCACTAATAAAAACCTCTCCTTTATCAAAAGAAACGTCCTCGAATTTCCTTTGCACTATTTCGTTTTTCTTGATAATAGCCGAAACTACGTTTGTATCGAGCAGATAATCCTTTTTTATCATCTCCCCTCCACAGCAGCATCAAATATTTCCATTTCCTCTGGCGTTAAATCGTCTAACATACCTCCGACTGCGTGGACCGCCATTACTTTATCAATTCGCTCAGTAAGGTCCTCATCGTCGATCGCTTGGAGTTCCTCGGGGCTAAATTTCGCCTTTGCCAAGCCGGATATATAGCTGACCATTTCCTCTAGGTCTAGCTTTTCCCGAAACCAGCTTTCCTTCTCCATCAGATTCTCGACTAACCGGGATATCCTGGCGGTGACTGCATCTTTTTCTATAGTGCCTTGAGTCATAAGTCCTCCTTGAATTTAATGGGTATCATGCTCTTGCCAGAGCTTGTCCATTTATTTATTTTAACACTTACCATCTCCCCTCTACAGCAGCGTCGAATATTTCCATTTGCTCCGGCGTGAAGTCGTCTAACATCCCTGCCACTGCGTGGGTTGTCATTATTTTTCTCAGTCGGCCAGCAAGGTCTTCATCGTCGATCGCTTGGAGTTGCTCGGGGCTAAATTTCGCTTTTACCAAGCCCGATATATATAGCGTTTCTCAAATTGCTGTAAGGTGTCTGGGGCGAAGCATCCCAATACGGTAATTACCGTTACACAGCCGAGATTGTCGCTCGCGATGCTGTCGCCCCTACGTTTATTTTATTACACTTATTTGAGAAAGGCTATAGCTTGCCATTTCCTCTAAGTCTAGTTTCTCCTGGAATTAGCTTTCCTTCTCTATCAAGTCCTCGACTATCCGGGATATTCTGGCACTGACTGCATCTTTCTCTACAGTGCTTTGGGTCATAATTTATCCTTGGGTTCAATCGAACGTCTTGCTCTAATGTTTACCGTCTTTAAATATAGCGTTTCTCAAATTGATGTGAGGTTTTTGGGGCGAAGCATCCCAGTACGGAAAATACCGTTATACAGCCGAGATAGTTGCTGTTGTTGCTGTCGCCCCTACGTTTTGGTTTATTACAACTTGAGAAATGGCTCTTACAATTTAACGCGATCGGCTACTCGCAGCATATCGCGAACAAGATTGTAACTAAAATCCTCCACCCGAACCATCTTCATTATCTGCCCTTGTTTCAAGATTTCTCGACCCTCTACAGTTTCGTGCATATGCCAAAATACCTTGCGAATAGCTTCGCGTAATGTTGATGGCACATTTCTTGTGACTACCCACGGGGGAATGGGACTTGGCCCCAAGGTTTCAATCACCCGCAGTTGCGATTGGAGTTGAGGCTTAGTCTTTAATTCTACATCAAGCACCATACTATCAATTGCAGCGCCATCAACGCGATTTTCCAATACCATTTCTATGGCTTGCAAGTGAGTTCCAGCTTGAATTAAGCGACCAAAGTAGCCTTGGGTTTCACCTAGTTCTGCCAAATGATATTGAACTACATTGTATCCTGAATGAGAACCCGGATCGTTATAAGCCCATGATAAGCCTCGTAGATCTGCAAAACTATAGTATTGGCGATCGCTACGGACAATCACATCTGAAAAATAAATCGGCTTTTGCCGATACCTTGGATTTTCCATGACTGGAGCTGCTACCAATTCAACATATGGAGGCTTACTATCCATCTTACGAACATAGTCTATTCCGCAAACCCATCCTAGTTGAACTTCTTGTGCGTCCAGCATATTATGCCGTTCCTGCCAGGGAATGTTATCGAGAAACTCTGTCGCAATGCCCAGTTGCTTGCCAATATATTGGGTGATTTGTCGGCAGTTTTCGTCTGAGTTTTCTGATAAAATTGAAACAACTTTAATAGGTAACATTTTTCTTTTTCCTGTAAGTATCCGTGGTAATTAGATCGAATCCGTTTAACCAGTTACAGAGTTGTAGGGGCAGCCGAGTGGTGATGGCTGCCTCGGTTGACATAGGGCGGAAGGACCCTACGGAATTGAGCGGTAATTAACCGGGTTTAATATTAGAATAGTAACTGCTTCAGTAAAGTTGCCAGCTTTTGGGCGAGAACCCGGACGTGGGGCTGCAGCATCATCCCATAATGGTCGCCGGGAATGACAAAAGTTTCCAACTCCCCTGTAGCTAAAGAACGGAAGCCTCGGTCTTCTTGCGGCGAGCTAGCACAAAACTGGGCAACCCGACCCGAATAAGGCTTGGGCTGATAGTTGGCGATCGCAACTCGGTTAGCTTTAAAAACTTCAAACAACTGGCGCATTTGCTCTATGCCAACTTCTGGCGGCAACAGATTAAGGCGCTTGGCTGTAGCAAAGATATGCTGCAACTGTTCCGACCGCTGGAGTTGCTCGATATCCTTAGCTGAAATAGGCAGCTCGGTTCCAAACATCCCGCCCAAGTCGGCAGCTAAAGAATTGGCCAAACTTGCTTCATCTATTAGTTCGGACATCGCGTTGGGTGCGTAGCTATCGATTAAAGCAAGCAACGCCACCTCAAGACCTACTTCTTGTAATTGTCGCGCCATCTCCCAAGCAACGATACCGCCCATAGACCAGCCGCCTAGATAATACGGACCGGCGGGCTGAATTTCCTGCAATGCTTCTATATAAATAGCCGCCATCTCCTCGATTTTGGTCAAAGGTTCTTTTTCGCCAGATAATCCCAGAGACTGCAAGCCATAAAGCGGTTGATTGTTGCCCAGATGTCGGGCTAGCTCTGCATAACAGAGAACGTTGCCGCCAACCGGATGCACGCAGAACAAAGGCGGCAAATCTCCTGAAGTTTGAATTGGAACCAAGGGAGAATCGGAGCGGACATCGCTCTTTGCAGAAAGCAGATTAGCTTGGCTTTCGATAGTCGGTTCTGTAAACAGAGTTGCCAAAGGTAGATGTATTCCTAACTGCCGTTCGATGCGAGCCATCAAGCGGACTGCTAACAGGGAATGACCGCCCAAGTCAAAGAAATTGTTGGTGACTCCCACGGGAGTGACATTGAGAACTTCCGACCAAATTTGGGATAATTGCAATTCTGTATTGCTGCGGGGCGGGATAAGGCTAGCAGACTCAGAGAGATAGTCGGTATCCGGTGCGGGTAGGGCGCGGCGATCGCTTTTGCCATTAGCCGTTAGAGGTATTGCCTCTAAAAAGACAAAAGCGCTGGGCACCATATAGTCCGGGAGTTTGCTTTTGAGAAAACCGCGCAAAACAGAACCCGCTATTTCTTCTGCTTCGGGAACGATATAGGCTACGAGGCGCTTGTCTCCTGGAGAATCTTCCCGGACGATAACCACTGCTTCGCGCACTTCTGGGTGTTGGGCTAGGGTTGCTTCGATTTCCCCGAGTTCGATGCGGAAGCCTCGGATTTTTACCTGGTTGTCGATGCGTCCGATAAATTCAATGTTGCCATCCGGGAGATAGCGTGCTTTATCTCCGGTTTTGTATAAGCGCTCGCCCGGTTCGTCGCTAAAAGGATTGGGGATAAACTTTTGCTCGGTTAATTCTGGACGGTTGAGATAACCCCGGGCTAATCCCGCGCCGCCGATATGGAGTTCCCCTGGCACGCCGATAGGGACGGGTTGCAGGCGATCGTCCAGAATATAAGCCTGTAAATCTGGAATCGGCGAACCGATCGGGCTAACGTTACGGTTGAGATCCGATATCGTCAATGGGCGATAAGTCACATGGACTGTTGTTTCAGTAATGCCATACATATTAATGACTTGAGGAGAGCTATCGCCATGTCGCTCGAACCAGGGTTCTAGACTCTTGATTTCCAGAGCTTCTCCCCCAAAAATTACATAACGGAGATGCAGAGGGAGTTCGGTTTCGAGCGAACCTTCGACTTGAATTAACTGCCGAAAAGCCGAGGGTGTTTGATTGAGAACCGTGACTTTATGAAGGCATAGTAACTCATAAAAGTCCTTGGGCGATCGCGAAACCCAATAAGGAACCACAACCAGAGTTCCTCCGTGTAATAGCGCCCCCCATATTTCCCAGACGGTAAAATCAAAAGCATAGGAATGAAATAGAGTCCAAACGTCGCTGCTATTGAAGGAAAACCAGGGCTGGGTTGCGGCAAACAGGCGCGTCACATTATTATGTTGGGTTAATACTCCCTTCGGCTTACCAGTCGAACCAGACGTATATATAATGTAGGCCAGAGAGCTGGACTCAACGGAGCCGGTCGGGTTGCTTGGAGCTTGCAGGGCAATCTTCTGCTGCCAGTCGGTATCTAAACAAATGACAACATCGGGCAGAGAAGGAATTGCGGACTTCAGCTTTTCTTCTGTAACGATAATTGAAATTCCAGCATCGGCAAGCATAAAAGCTAAACGCTCTGCTGGAGAGTTGGAGTCAAAGGGTACATAAGCTCCGCCTGCTTTGAGAATTCCCAACAATCCTACTATCATTTCTATGGAGCGCTCCACGCAAATGCCCACTAGCACTTCTGGCCCGACTCCTAAGCTTTTCAGGTAATGCGCCAATTGGTTTGCTTTCGCATTTAACTCCCGATAGGTGAGTCGTTCTTCCTCAAAAACTACTGCCACGGCATCGGGAGTCCGCTCCACTTGTTCCTCAAACAATTGATGGATGCACTTATCTTGGGGATAGGCTTGAGTATCGTTCCACTCTACTAACAACTGGTGGCGTTCTGCTGCTGTCAGCAAGGGCAATTCGCCAACTCGCGCCTCTGGGTTGGCCAATATTGCCCCGAGCAAAGTCTGGAAATGTCCCATCATGCGGCGTATAGTCGATTGCTCGAACAAATCGCGATTGTATTCCCAGTAGCCAATTAGTCCCGCTTCTGTTTCTTCCATCGACAGAAATAAGTCAAACTTGGCTTTTGCAGTTTCCAGGGGCAACCAATTAAAACTCACTCCCGGTAACTCCAGAGGTTTCCGAGGCGCATTTTGCAAGGCGAACATGACCTGAAATATGGGCGAGTGCGAGAGACTGCGCGGGGGTTGCAATGCTTCCACCAACTGCTCGAAGGGGAAATCCTGATTGGCGTAGGCATCCAAAGATACCTGCCGCACCTGCTGCAACAATTCAAGGAAACTGGGATTGCCCACAACTATAGTTCGCAACACCAGCGTATTGACAAAAAAGCCGATCGCTCCTTCTATTTCGCTGCGATTGCGGTTGGCGATCGGCGTGCCCACGACTATATCGGGCTGGCCGCTTAAGCGATAAAGCAAAGTGCTAAAGGTGGCAAACAGGGTCATAAATAGAGTCGCTCCGTTTTCTCGACTCAGATGCTTGAGCCGTTCGGTGAATTCGGAGCCAAACTCGAAAAACTCTTTGCTCCCTCGGGAGGTTTGCACCCTGGGACGGGGATAGTCCGTCGGCAGTTCTAATAAAGGAGTAGCTCCTGCTAGCTGTTGCTTCCAGTAAGACAGTTGCGGGGAAAGTATTTCTGCGATCGCCGGCTGCCGCTGCCAGCAAGCAAAGTCGGCATATTGGATTGGCAGGTGGGCTAACGGCGAAGGCTTGCCCAACACTTTGGCTCCATAGAATGCTTCCAACTCGTTGGCAAATACCCCCATCGACCAGCCATCGGTAATGATATGGTGCATCGCCAGCAACAATACATAGTCATCGGCTGCCAATTGCAATAAGGTTACTCGGGCTAGAGGCTCGTTGGCTAAGTCAAAGGGTTCTCCAGAGATGCGATCGCCCCAGCGCTGCACTTCAGAGAGTTTTTCTTCTGGTGGCAAATTCTGCAAGTCAACAATAGACATTTGCAAATCCAGTTCCGGGCGAATAACTCGCACTGGAGAGCCATCGACTGCTTGATAATTAGTCCGCAAGCTTTCGTGACGGCGGACGATTTCTTGCAACGCCGCTTGTAGCCCTTCTACAGAAAGCGAACCCCTCAAGCGCAAAGCCTCAATCTCGTTATAGGCGACGCTTTTTTCCTGCAATCGATCCAGAAACCAGAGGCGCTGCTCGGCAAAAGACAGGGGCATATCTCCAGAGCGGGGCAGAGGTTGGATGGCAGCTAATTTTTGGCGAGAAGATCCCCCTCCCGTCCCCCTTGAAAAGGGGGAAGCCAATTCTGAGAGGGTCTCGCTTAATTCTGCCACTGTCGGCGATTCAAACAACCGATGCAGGGAAAGTTCTACACCGAAAGCATCGCGTACCCGCGAAATTACTTGCGTCGCTTGGATGGAATCGCCTCCCAGCATAAAGAAATTGTCTAAAACTCCCAGTTCGTTAAGGCTCAATACTTCTGCCCAAATTCCGGCGATAATTTCTTCTGTGGGAGTTCGCGGCGCTACCAGCTCTACATCCAGAACCGGGCGGGAGCGATCGGGGGCGGGCAGGGCGCGCCGGTCAATTTTTCCGCTGGGGCTCAAGGGCAGTTCGTCCAGAACGACAAAAGCCGATGGCACCATATATTCCGGCAGTTTTTCTCGCAGGAACTCGCGCAACTGAGGGATTAATTGATTGGGTTTGCTGCCGCTGTAGGGCTGATTGGCGTAATCGCTCCAACGTTTGAGTTCTTTTTCTTGAGATGAAACGATACTGCTGTCTGGAATAATGTTGCTACCGTTGCGGACGAAGACTACATCATAGTAAGCCTCGCCATTATTGCTAGACCAAGTAACGTTAATTCGATAACCCACCTCGGACTGCAATTGCCACCAGTCTTCTGGCTCAATTCCTGCTTGAGAAATGTTTTGACGCAGTTCTCCTACAGTTTTGGGACATTCGGGACTGGCTAGCAATTCTATTGCTCGCAGGTCTGCCCATGTCCGGGGGTTGGGAACGCCAGCGACAACGAGGATTTCTGGCGCTGTTTCTAGCAGTTGTTGGCGAACGGCATCTACGGTCAAACTATCTTGCTGCCAGTTTAGATAAATCGGAGCAGTGGCAGTAGGCGCTGTTTTGCCTATATGGAGAACGACATCGTAACGGAAGCGAGTCAGTTCGTTTTGGTAATAGCCGCGCTTGAGTTTAATTTCTACATGGCTAATTTGCGGCAAATGTTTTTTGAGGGCGAAGAAGAACTTGGGGTCAATTATTAGTCGTTGTTCTCGGGCAAGGCGATCGCCTATCCGCTGCCGCAATTGCGCTACCGACAGCTCGGCGGGAGCTTGATACAACTGCACCGAAGTATGGAACGCTTCCAGCAAGGGCAAGCTCAGCACGTCTCCCAGGAAAATTTGTCCTCCGGGCTCTAGTAAATACGCCGCAGTTTCTATAACCTTTACCAAATAATCGATATTGGGAAAAAACTGAATCACCGAGTTGGAAATAGCCGTGTCAAAGGGTTCCTTTACAATTTCTGCCAACCCATCTGCAGGAGTCTGACGCAGCACCACTGACTGGGCTAACTCAAGATTCCCCCCTTTTAAAGAGCCGATTTGCCGTTCTAGATAGCGAATCGCTTCCCCAGAAAGATCCGTAGCGTAGTAATGCTGGCATTTGGGCGCTATCCGAAATAGCAGCAAGCCAGTCCCGCAGCCAATTTCTAGCAAGCGATTCGGTTGCAAAGAAAGAATCCGATCTACAGTATGCTCTACCCATTCTCGCACCTGTTCTGGGTCTAGGTCTTTGCCGGTATAAGAATCGTTCCAGCCCCCAATATGAAAGCTCGCGTCCTGCTCCTCGTCTGGCTGGATATAAGCCTCATCCCAGATTTTCTGCCATTGCTCCGTCTGTTTGGCTGTATCTTCTCGATCTGGATTTTCTGCTGTAGAACCGGGAACGATGTAGGCAACTAAGCGTTTTTGGTTCGTGACATCTTCCCTTGCCGCGACAACAGCTTGCTTGACTTCGGGGTGTTGGCTCAGAGTTGCTTCGATTTCTCCGAGTTCTATCCGATAGCCCCGCACTTTTACTTGGTCGTCGATGCGTCCCAAATATTCAATGTTGCCGTCGGGAAGATAGCGTGCCTTATCTCCTGTTTTGTAGAGACGCGAGTTCGGTTCGGTGCTAAATGGGTTGGCAATAAATTTTTCTGCGGTTAGTTCCGGTCGGTTCAGATATCCCCGCGCCAAACCAAATCCACCTATATGCAGCTCTCCCGGTTCGCCTATGGGTACGAGTTCTCGGTTTGAATCCAGAATATAAGTTTTGACGTTGGCGAGGGGTCGTCCGATCGCCACCGTTCCTTCAGCGGCTTCAACCTTATATAGAGTTGCCCAGACGGTAATCTCTGTCGGGCCGTAGAGATTCCAGAGAGAAGCAGATTTTTCTAGTAACTTGTCGGCCAAATCTCTCGGCAAGCGCTCTCCTGTAGAAATAATTTTCATTTCCAGGCGATCGCCGCAACCCGCTTCCAGCAGCATCCGCCAAGTTGCTGGAGTTGCTGACATGACCGTAGCGCTATGTTTGCCCAGCAACTCCATTAACTGTGCTGGGTCTTTAGTAGCTTCGCGACTAGCTATAACGACCTTCCCTCCGACAGTTAATAGTCCGTATATTTCGGGGACGGAAACGTCAAAAGATATGCTGGTTACGGCAATTGTGGTATCGCCTTTGCCCAGTCCCGGACAAGCTACTATTGAATGTAATAAATTAACGACGGAACTATGGTCAATCTGCACTCCCTTGGGTTTCCCTGTCGAGCCAGAAGTATAGATAATATAGGCTAAGTTTTCCGGGTTTATTGCGGACTGGGGATTTGTCCGCTCCTGTTGGCCGATGCTTTCCCAATCGCGATCGATACAGACAAAAGAAATATTTTTATCGCCATCTCCTGTTGCCACATTTAGTTGCTCTGCGGCTAGAAATTCTTGAGTGACTGCGATCGACAAGTTGGCATCGGCGAGCATGAAAGCCAAACGCTCTGCTGGATAGGCGGGGTCTAAGGGAACGTAAGCCCCACCGGCTTTGAGGATTCCCAGCATGGCGACAACCATTTCCAAGGAACGCTCGACGCAAAGACCTACCAATACTTCTGGCTCTACGCCCAACCCTTGCAAGTAGCGAGCTAGTTGGTTTGCCCGCTCGTTTAGCTCCCTATAAGTTAGTCGTTCTTCCTCGAAGACAACTGCCACCTCCTCGGGAGTCCGCTCGGCTTGGGCTTCAAATAACTGATGGATGCAACCCCGGGGATAGTCTGCGTCCGTATCGTTCCAGGAAGTTAATAAGCGATCGCTTTCTGGTTCTGTCAACATCACTTTATTCTTTATAAACGAACGCGATCCTTACTCTCCATCTTGGAAAGTAAAGAGCGGTTTTAGTTTAACAGACGATCGCTCTTTTGTCAAGAGGCGATCGCTTTACTCCAGTCAAAAGCCCCCTTTTGCTTGGGGTTTACTTAGTGAAATTAAGTAAAGGATGAGTCAAGGCGAAAGTAAATTAAAACTCAGGATGCAAGCGATCGCCAATCGCCTTGCATCCATTGGAGTAAATTGTTGTAAGCGATCGCCAATTTACTCTCCTACCCGATCCTCACTTGTATTATGTCCCTTTTTGAGGCGCAGACTTACCCAGACAATTTGCTTGAGAGGTTCCGGAACTTCTGGGTGTAGTCCCTCTGCTATTTCTTCAAAGCTTTTGATGGAGCCGGGATAAACGAAAACTAGCCATCCTTCTTTCGCCACCGAGGCGAACAAAGCCGATTCTTCAAGCAGATAAGATGTCGCCAGGTACTTTTGCTTTTCGGAGATTGGCTCGTCTGCTACATCTTTGCCTCTGTTCAGATATGTCTGGGCAAAAGAATTGACCATCCTTTGAAAAGACTCATTTTTTTGATAAAGACCTTGAAGCTCCTCGTAATATATCTGAAAGTCAGATCGCTTCTCTATTTCTGAGAGCATTTTAAACTCGAACTGACAGCTTCCAGAGTATTGATCGAACAGGAGACGGCGCTCCTTGATAAAATCCTGTCCGGTCTTAAGTGCCAAAGACAAAGCTTCTTCGCCCTTAAGTTTACTTCTAACCTCAACTGTCAGTCTATATACACTATCCCCGACTAGCACTACACAAGAATTAAAATTTTTGCTAATCCATTTTATGCAGGCTTCGATTCGCTCGCTATAAGCAAAATTTTTGCTTCCCAGGCTGATCGCGAAAACACACTTACGATATTTGCCTAGGGAATTCTGCAAGGTCTCTGGAAATACTTTAGCACTTGCATTGTAATAATAAATCTTATCTTGGGCATCTTCTTCGAGCTTTTTTTCGCTAATTTTAATATTTATTTGCTTGCTGATTTGAGATTGAATTTGCTGTAATCTTTCTAGGGAAATCTTATCCCACTCGATACTTTCCAAAATTGTTTCTGCATCCCTTTCAAGATTCATTTTGTTATATTTTGGGTAATACGATATGAAAACTTGTTATTTGACCGCTTAGTAATGACTGCTTACTGAGGATTAGGATATACTTGCACCAGCAAATATATCCTAATCCTCACGCCCTAAAGCCTAATTACACTTCGGTTTCAAATAAAGCTAGCCGCAGTCGATCGCTTGCCTCTTCCATTTCCGCGAGGGACTCAAGGCTAACAACGATGCTGCGTTCAATTTCTAAAATCTCCGCCGCTTTTGCCACTGCTGCTTTTTCTTGTTCATGGTAGTTACCATCAGCTCGACTCATCTTAATCGCGTGATACAACATGACTCGGCGAGAATTAATAGGAAAATCATACTTTATTTCATTCAATAGATCCTGAATACTCGCCTTCTTCCAATCTAACGTGCGGAGGGTGTCAATGTACTCTTGTGAGTTTTCCGCAAGAAGTTCTTGCTCGTCAATATACCATTGCAATTCTGGTTCTGCAAGTTCCCCATCCGCACCGGCGATCGCCATTAACACGGTGCCGTATTTTACCGCCACATCAAAATCGACGGTTGATTTGAGATTATATTTTTTCGCTCCATATTTTGTCGGCTGGAGACCTTTTCCATTGCTCATTTTTTACTCCTTCAAGCAATCGCTTGGATTGGCTTATAATTTCGATCGCAATCCATATTAATACATTTTTTTACAAAACCAAAAATATTTAGATTATTTTTAGATTTAAGTTGACTGAAATTAGGCCGGGTCTAAGGGACATAAATCCCCACCGGCTTCAAATAACTGATGGATGCAATACCGGGATAGCGATCCGTATCGCTCCAGGAATTTAATAAGCGATCGCTTTCTGGTTCTGTCAACATGATGCACTCTGCTTATTGGACGGTAGGGCAACGGCCCTCCTTAGTTGCGGTCGCCACCCCCCTTCCAAGGAGAGGGCTGGGGGGTAGCAGCCACTCGACTACCATAAGGGGCGTTCGCGGAGCGTCTCCGTAAGGAGAATCGCGCTTTTTTCAAATTTTTTAGCTGCAATTCAAGCACAGAAACGCTTCGGGTACGATTCAAGGGAAGCGGAGACCCTCTTGCGCGATTTCTCGGGACGCGCTACCCGAATCGGATAAAAGCCCCATTCGGGCAAGCTAAGAGCGTCTGGGGCGATCGCCCCAGACGCTCTTAGCGATGGTCTTTTTTCCAAATGGTATTACAAGCTCTCAGGCCAGCGTTTAGCACCATGAATAACTGCTAAAATCTCAATTTGTTCGCCCCGTACTCGTTAAGGCACGATAAAAGGCGTGCGGGCAACAACCAATTCTCTTGTGCTGGCAATTCGTCCCTGTCTCCCTATGTTGGGATAAAGGCTCAAAGTATTCACTGCCCTCTCAATACGATCGATAATATCGGCAGCTGCACCAGGGTTGCTGCTAGCGATGTAGTTATAAGCCTCATCTAAATCCGACAGGGCAAGGCGAGTCCAAACTATTTTCATTGGCGCCACCGGGCAAAAGCAGCAGCCACTTCCTCCTCGGTGGCGAATTCGCCCGCATCCGCCTGACGCAAACCTTCTTGGATATGGTCTAGCTGCCATTGATAGATTTCCAGATAAGCATCAATGGCATCATTTAGGATATCGGTACGCTCTCGCTCCATGCTAGAAGCGATGCGATCGAGTACCTTTTTTTTGTCAGTATCGAGATTAAAAGTTATAGTCTCTTGGGTCACTACCAACCCCCTTGGTGTAGAACTTTGACTATTTTAGCATCTCAATGCGCTTACCCCGACTCGCTCTTGTCCTCGATTCGGGCAAATTGCTACCATGTCAAAGTCCAACTCGATCGCTCTTTTAACCTAATTCAAGCAAGTTCCCAGCTTTTGGGCGAGAACCCGGACGTGGGGCTGCAGCATCATCCCATAATGGTCGCCGGGAATGACATAATGCATTGCTGATTTCATCCGCCCCCTCGAACAGAATCGATTTGATGTCTTGCCTATGCAGGCAGTCACTATGGGAGAAATTGCCACCCAGAAAGCACAGGAACTCTATCAAGGCAACAAGTACACCGATTATCTCTATTTCCACGGGATGGCAGTGCAGTTGGCGGAAGCCTTGGCGGAATGGATTCATGCCAGGATTCGGCGGGAATGTTGGCTTAGGAGATTTAGATCCAGATAACATTCGCGATGTATTAGCCCAAAGGGATCGGGGCTCTCGGTATAGCTTTGGCTATCCAGCTTGTCCGACGGTGATGGATCGAGTGCCACAGTTGCAATTATTGGGATGCGATCGCCCCTCCCAATGCGATCGCCATTAACACGGTGCCGTATTTTACCGCCACATCAAAATCGACGGTTGATTTGAGATTATATTTTTTCGCTCCATACTTTGTCGGCTGGAGACCTTTTCCATTGCTCATTTTTTACTCCTTCAAGCAATCGCTTGGATTTGCTTATAATTTCGATCGCAATCCATATTAATACATTTTTTTACAAAACCAAAAATATTTAGATTATTTTTAGATTTAAGTTGACTGAAATTAGGCCGGGTCTAAGGGACATAAATCCCCACCGGCTTCAAATAACTGATGGATGC
>JAAHFN010000007.1:0-141044 GCA_010672965.1 Oscillatoria sp. SIO1A7 | reverse complement strand
AATCCATATTAATACATTTTTTTACAAAACCAAAAATATTTAGATTATTTTTAGATTTAAGTTGACTGAAATTAGGCCGGGTCTAAGGGACATAAATCCCCACCGGCTTCAAATAACTGATGGATGCTTCCCTAGCGATACTTCTCGCAAGTTCGTCGCAGTCGCTAAACAGCAATCCTTCAAACTCATGCATCATAATATAGGGAATAAATCTTTGTTTTTTGAATAATTGTGGACTGTAAGTAGCAATATCTTGCTGAAGTTCTGCTTCAATATGTTGAGCCTTCTCGTCAAAATTTAGAGATATCGCTTGGAATCGCCCTGGCCATGCATTTGGATTCTCTTCTCCTCCTGGCAAAGCATAATAATCTACCATTGTCGAAACGTATAGATTCTTATCTGTGTTGAGATGTCGTATAATTTCTTCTCGTACTCCCGGCCACCGTTTAATTCCACGCCGTCGATCTCGTTTGCGAGCATTACCCATAAACTTAGCACTAACTGCAATAAATCCCTTCTTAGAAAGATGCGGTGCCAAAAGCTCATTGACAAAAGTCTCTTCTGTTTCTCCTTCTACAAGTACCAACAATCTAACCATTTTTAGGTCTGCCTCCAAATTGATTTTTTTCCCAAAGCTCTCCCAAACTATAGTCTTCCAGCCATTCCTCTAAATCCCTAGACTGCAAGCGAGTTAGAGTTGTGGCTCCATTTTTTAGCTCTGTCACCAAAATATCTTCTGGTTCAAAATAATCGAGAAGCAGAGGTGACTGTGTTGAGATAATAATCTGAGTCTCGGTAGCAGCAGATTTGACCATACTTGCCAAAATCGAAATGGCATAAGGATGCAAACCCAGCTCTGGCTCATCTAAAAGAATAATAGAAGGGCGTTCTCGGACGGGCTGAAGCAATAATGTCGCCAGACAAATGAAGCGTATTGTCCCATCGGATAGAGACGATACATCAAAATATTGGTCAGAAAATTTGTGAACCCATTCCAAACGAATCTTATTTTCATTGAGACGGGAGGGAGCTAATTGAAAGTCATCTAAAAAGGGTGCTACCCCTCTTACCTCCTCAAGTATAATGCTATAGTTAGACAGATATTTATTTTTCAAAAAAAGTAGATAGGCAGCAATATTTGAGCCATCAGGTCGCAAAAACTGATTATCATTAATATCTGATGTCCGTTTTATGGGTGACTGTTTGCTCGTATCGTGAAAGTGATAAACTCGCCAACTATCAAGACGCTTCTGCACCCAACTGGTAGTTGGTTCTTTAGCAGGTTGACTAATACCGGCTTCATCCCCTACTGCCCTTTCCTTTAAAGAAATACTGTCTGTTAAGTATTTTGTCTCATTCCAGTACGAACAAGACTCATCGTTAACATACAATTTATCATTTTCTGTCCTCATTAATGATATTTTGTAGCTATTAATATTATTATAAAAAAACAGTTCAAGATCTATTTCTGGCGTTATTTTTGAGCCAAAGTGCAAAATTGTATCTGCTCCACCTCGTTCTGCTGTATAATTTCGCAACCTACCGCGACGAATAGCATTTAAAAAAGAAAAAACTTCGACAAAGTTAGATTTTCCAGAACCGTTAGCTCCTATCAAAATATTGATTGGGCGTAATTCTAGCTTCTGGAGCGCCCGGATACTGCGAAAGCCCTCAATAGAAATATAATCTAGGTTATTTGGCATGGTGCTAGCTTTGGCTTATTGTAAGACAATATCGGTTTTACTTTTCAAAACCCTGGCGGTTCTGTCGGAGGAGAGTTACGGCCTTGAAACGATTATACCAAATCCGGTTAAATACCCACAGAAAAAATTGGGAATCTCCCGTAGGACGGGCGTCCCGCCTGGGAGCTTGGGCTGGTATGGGGGACTTTTCGGAAGCCCGTCCTACGCAGACTTATTTTAGGGCGATTAACCGGATTTGATATTATAAACGGCGATCGCGCTTTTTTCAAATTCTTAGCCATACCAACAAGCTCTGACTGCAGGGGAATAGTAATATAGCACTACCGATTAAGGTGTTTGACAGTTACAAAACGCTCATGTGTGCGCTTTTTGGCAGGACTTTAGCTGCTGACTGCTGACTGCTGACTGCTAATAGCTTACTGCTATATTAGTTCGCTCTTTGCAGTCGAATAAAAAACCCCAACCTACTATTACAGTGGGTTGGGGTTGAGAGATAGCCAAAAAAGAGACTATCGCTAGTTTGAATTCGCTAGTTTGAATTCGCTAGTTTGAATTCGCTACTGATTCATGCAAGCTTCCAGCTCTTGAGCCAGAACCCCGACGTGGGGCTGCTGCATCATGCTGTAATGGTCGCCGGGAATAGTATGGGTCTCTAACTCGCCTACAGCCAATTTCCGCAAGTTGGGGTCTTCTGCGGATGCATTCGCACCCAACAGAGCCACCCGACCGGAATAGGGTTGCGGTTTATAGCTTTCCAAAGCAACGTAGTTGGCTTTGAAAACGTCAAACAAGTGACCGAGCTGTTCGATGCCAACTCCCGGAGGTAAGAGATTCCGTTTTTTGGCTTCGGAGAAGACTCGCTCTAATTGCTCTTCGGGTTGGAGTTGCTCCAAATCTTGCTGTGAAAGATGGAGTTCTCCGCCAAAGAGTTCTCCTAAATCGGTTTCCTTCCAACTGGCTAAAGAGTCATCATCCATTGATTCTGAGGGAATGATATCGCTGGGAGCATAGTCGATTAGGGCAACTAGCGCCACCTCTTCTCCCGCAGCTTGCAACTGTTGCGCCATTTCCCAAGCAACAATGCCGCCCATAGACCAGCCGCTGAGATAGTAGGGGCCATTCGGTTGAACTTCCCGTAGGGCTTCGATATAGGCAGTCGCCATTTCCTCCATACTGCTCAGGGGTTCGCGATCGCCATACAATCCCAGAGACTGCAAGCCGTAGAACGGTCGGTTATCTGCCAAATTTTGGCCTAATTCTGCATACCAGAAAACATTGCCGCCAATGGGATGCACGCAGAACAAGGGCGGCAGTTCTCCTTCAGCTTTAATCGGAACTAAGGGAGAATAGGAGCCGAGATCGCCTTGCTCTGAGAGCAGACTGGCTTGGCTGGCGATAGTCGGTTCGGTAAATAGGCTGGTCAAAGGCAGGCGGGTGCTAAATTGCCGTTCTATGACAGCGAGCAAATGAGTTGCTTGGATGGAGTCTCCCCCCAACATAAAGAAGTTGTCTAAGACTCCTACCTGATTCAGGCTCAAGACATCTGCCCAAATATCTACGAGAATTGCTTCAGTGGGGGTACGCGGTGCCACCATTTCCACATCCAGCACCGGGCGAGATTTCGTCGGAGCCGGTAGGGCATTGCGATCTACTTTGCCGTTGGGAGTTAGGGGCAGTTGCTCCAAAACCACAAATGCCGAGGGCACCATATAGTCTGGCAGTTTTTCTTGCAGGAAGCCCCGCAGCTCAGGCACTAATAGGTCGTGTGTCGTCCCGGTATATGGTTGGTTCGCATAGGCACTCCAAGGTTGCAATCCTTTTTCTGGAGAGTTTTCTGGAGTAGAAGGGGAAATAATGCTGCTGTCTAGAACGATATTGGCATCCTCCCGCACGAATACGACATCGTAGCGATCGTCAGCACCTTTGCCAGACCAAGTAACATTAATCCGATAACCCACCTCGGATTGCAATTCCCACCAGTCTTCTACTTCAATCCCTTCTGGGAGAATCTTCTCGCGAACTTCCCCTACGGTTTCGGGACAATCGGGACTGGCTAATAGTTCTATTGCCCGGATATCTTCCCAAGTCCGAGGGTTGGGAACGTCGCTGACAACGAGCATTTCTGGCTTTGCTTCTACCAGTTGCCCTCGAACGGCGGCTACAGTTAAATTATCTTGCTGCCAGCTTAAAGAAGTTGGAGGCTTTGTAGGAGCAGAAGATTCTTTGCCGATATGGAGAACGACATCGTAGCGGAAGCGAGTCAGCTCGTTTTGGTAGCGCCCGCGCTTGAGTTGGATTTCCACATGGCTAATTGCGGGCAAATGCTCTTTGAGGGCGACGAAGAACTCGGGGTCAATTATGAGTCGTTGTTCTCGGGCGAGGCGATCGCCTATCCGCTGCCGCAGTTGGGCTACCGACAGCTCGGCGGGAGCTTGATACAACTGCACCGAGGTATGGAAAGCTTCCAGCAAGGGCAAGCTCAGCACGTCTCCGAGGAAAATCTGCCCTCCGGGCTCTACCAGCTCCACCGCAGTTTCTATCGCCCCTACCAGATAATCAATATTTGGGAAATACTGAATCACCGAGTTAGAGATAGCCGTGTCAAAAGACTCCTTGACAACTTCTGCCAGCTCGTCCGCAGCAGTCTGACGCAGTACCACCGATGGGGCTAACTCGCTATTGCCGATTTGTCCTTCTAGGTAGCGAATCGCTTCCCCAGAAATATCCGTAGCGTAGTAGTGCTGGCATTCGGGCGCTGTCCGAAACAGCAGCAAACCGGTGCCGCAGCCAATTTCTAGCAATCGATTCGGTTGCAAAGAGAGAATCCGCGCTACGGTATGCTCTACCCATTCTCGCACCTGTTTCGGGTCTAGGTCTTTGCCGGTATAGCTATCCATCCAGCCGCCAATATGAAAGCTCGCATCTTCCACATCGTCGGTATGGACATAAGCCTCATCCCAGATTTTCTGCCATTGCTCGGTTTGCTTGGCCGCATCTTCCTCGTCGTCCGCCGTATCTGACGGGGAACCGGCAACTAAGTAAGCAACCAGGCGTTTTTGGTCGGGGATATCTTCCCGTGCGGTGACAATGGCTTGTTTGACATCCGGGTATTGCCTCAGAGTTGCCTCGATTTCTCCGAGTTCGATGCGATAGCCCCGCACCTTCACTTGGTGGTCGATGCGTCCCAAGAATTCAATCGTGCCATCCTCGCGGTAGCGCGCTAAGTCTCCTGTCTTATAGAGACGCGATTCTGGTTCGGGGCTAAAGGGATTGGCGATGAATTTTTCTAGAGTCAGTTCTGGGCGATTGAGATAGCCCCGCGCTAGACCCGCACCGCCAATATGCAATTCTCCCGGTTCCTCAATGGGGACTGGTTTGCGATCGCCATCGAGAATATAGACTTTAGTATTGGCAATAGGCCGTCCTATGGGAATAGAGTCAACACCTGGTTGCACCTGATGAATCGTTGACCAAACCGTTGCTTCTGTCGGTCCGTACATGTTCCAAACCGAGGCGCATTTTTCTAGCAGTCGAGCGGCTAAATCTCGGGTCAGCTTCTCCCCACCGGAAAGGACTTTCAGTTGCTTGCTTCCCTGCCAGCCACTGTCTAGCAGCATCCGCCAAGTCGAAGGGGTGGCCTGCATGATAGTGGCGTTAAATCGTTCTATCAACTCGATTAATAAATCGGCATCCCTGGCTACTGTGCGGCTAACTACAATACAACGAGCGCCAGTAATTAACGGTAGATAGAGTTCTAAAACTGAAATATCAAATGAGATTGTGGTGACGGCCATCAGCGTATCGCCCTCGCTCAACCCCGGGGCAGAGCGCATGGTGCTTAAAAAGTTCGCCACCGATTTATGGGCAATTTGAACGCCTTTAGGTTTCCCGGTAGAACCGGAAGTATAGATAACGTAGGCTAAATTGTCAGAACTTATGTCGCTGTCTGGATTTTCCGAGCTTTGCTTGGATATCTCTTCCCAGTCATTGTCCGCGAGAACCAACTTTAGATTTTGCTCGGTCGCACTTGTCAAATGCAGCAGCCTCCCTCCCAATTCATCTTGGGTGACTACAATTGACAAGTTGGCATCTTCGAGCATGAAGGCCAAGCGCTCTGCTGGATAGGCCGGGTCTAAGGGAATATATGCTCCACCTGCTTTGAGGATTCCCAGCATGGCGATAACCATTTCTAAGGAACGCTCGACGCAAAGACCCACTAGCATATCTGGCTCTACTCCCAACCCTTGCAGGTAGCGTGCCAGTTGGTTGGCTTTTGCGTTTAACTGCCGATAGGTCAGTTGTTCTTCCTCGAATACAACCGCCACCGCATCGGGAGTCCGTTCCGCTTGGGCTTCAAATAATTGATGGATGCATTTATCTTCGGGATAGTCTGCCTCCGTGTCGTTCCAGGATTTTAATAAGCGTAAGCGTTCTTCAGTCAACATTATGCACTTTGGTTGTAGGCCATAATAGGCCCTGTTCAATTGCGCTCGCAACCCACGCCCCAATTGTTGTTATGTAGAGTTTGGGGTTTATGGCTATGTGGGCGAACGGGTTTAAAATCCCCCCACAGAATTTATTGGGGCCCTTATGTGGGTTGCAGGCACTCAACGAGTATAAAGAACTATGGCGCTTTCGTCAACCCAGGCGTTACTATTTTTAACTTTTCTTCAAATTTGCCCCTCCAAATGCCTTGGTCTGGGTGGGTTGGATGCCCAATTGGAGCAAGCTTCCAACTGGGCTTGAACAGGACTTACGCAACGACAAAATGCGATCGGGGCGATCGCTCTTTGTCGTTGCGTAAGGAGAATCGCGGGGGGATTGCCCCTACAAATACGCTTATATGGACTTAGGCTTGCGTAAGTCCTGAAGAATTCGGACGCTTCGGGAGCGATCGCTCTTCAAAGCACTCATTGAGCGATCGCTCTTGTCCCCGATTAAGGCAAGCTACAAGCTTGGGCCGCCGGAGGCTTCGGGAGGAGAAAGCTGCTACCATGTCAAACAGGACTTACGCATTAACTCTATATCTGGTAGGGGCGATTTGACCATTTGCTCTACATTTAGGTCTGCAGAAGACAATTTGCGTAATATCAAATCCGATTAAATGCTCATAAATACCGTAGGGGCAATTCCCTTGCAGCGATTCAAGGGAAGCGGAGACGCTTCGCGATCGCCCCGGCCGCCCCAGACCAATCGGGGCGCTCCCGGGGGCACCGCCCCTACAGGATTCATCGGTAATTAACCGGATTTGATATAAGTCCTGTCCAAGTCCAACTCTATAGAGACAAGCGAGGATTTATGCTAGCTGTAAAAAAACAAATCGTCACCGACGAGGAAATGCGCCCAGTTGCCGTGTTAATCGATTGTCAAGATTGGCAGAAAATCGAGAAGTTATTAGAAAATTATCGATGGCCGCAGGAGGCCAATAAGGAATCATCCATGCCCGCTAAAGTTGAGGACAATTCACCGGCAACTAAATCCCTGGCGGCGGACGCATCCCCAGAAGAAATGGCGAATAGTAACCAGAAGAAAAGCGATCGCGTCCTACTGCCCCCAGCAACGACGGAAGTTAGATTCACTCTCTCGATGCTCCCGGAAATTCCCGGCATCCACAGAGAGGAAGCGGAAAACAAAGCCAAGGAAGCTTATGTAATGACCCTGCTGCGGCATCACGATATCGGTGCGGGCAGAGCAGCAGAGTTGCTAGGCATTAATCGCTCTTCACTCTCAGACCTTATGGACGATTATGATATCTGCCCCTTTGCCGAGTTGACTGCCGAAGAGTTAAAGCGCGAAGTTGCCCAAGCTATGCTGATACTAGATAAAAAACAAAAATGATAGTCGTTTCAGGGAGCAGCCCTGTCAAGGTGCAAATTTTGGAACGAAAAACCGTTGTTTCTGACGCTCTTGCTTGCCAGATTTAGCTGCCTGAGAGCCGCTTCGAGACTCCCAATCCATCGGTTCGCTAAGCGGAAAGCTAGCAATCTCGTTAACCACCAAGACGCGGGCTGGGTGTAGGGGAGGCATTTATTTCTTTTCCCCACACCCCACCGCCACACCCCACACCCCAGTTATTGCCCAATGCGAATATGCCCAATGCGTCCCGCCCGTCCTACGGGAGGCTTCAGTTTTTTCTGTGGGTATTTAACCAGACTTGATATAAGATCCTGTTTCTACTTTTTCCCGAACGAGTCGTTCTAGTTCGGGGGTGAGGGTGATGTTCGTGGTGTTTCTCGATTTAGGGAAAGTCCGAGACAAGATTTAAGCGTTATAATTTGTTTCTATTATAGCACGCGAATGGTACAAAGGGCGATCGCTCTTGTTTTAGGCAAAGAGCGATCGCCTGAATGGGGATAAAAGAGCGATCGCTTTATGGGAATAAAAGAGCGATTCGCCTTTGAAACTAGAAACCCGTTTTTTTGAACAATACCTTCGCCAAAACGCACCCAACACCTTATTTTTAGGTTCCTCCCGGGAACGAAACACAATGCGAGGTCTAATACCAACGTCAGATACCCCCAACCCCCCTTCTTAAGGCTTCTTAAGGGGGGCTCCAAGAGAGATGGGTAAGAGTGGGAAGGGTGGGAGAGGGGGAAGAATCAGAAGAAATTATCCCCCCTCTCCCCACAGTCCCCACAGTCCCCACAGTCCCCAATTTATCGGGGGGTTGGGGGTATCTGACGTTGGGGCAAATAGGCTTTGGTATTGTTCAAAAAAACGGGTTTCTGGCCTAATAGTGACTGGCCGGAAGATGCTCTGGCTGGCATAGTCTCGACCAACCAGTATAGCAATTCTGAGAGCAATTATTGTAATGGTTCCAGGCGATCGCGCAGTTATTCGGGTACTTGAATAGTGAATTAGGCCATTATTAATTTTCCCAACTTTAGAATTATTGTATAGCACTACCGATTAAGGTGTTTGACAGTTACAAAATGCGCTCTTTGTGCGTATGGCAGGACTAATGCTGACTGCTGAGCAGTGACAGCTAATCGCTTACTGCTATATAATTTTTTAGCTGAAGTAGATGCCTCTATGCAGGGCGGTAGGATATATGAGAAACCGGGCTTCTCATGTATCCTATAGCCAAGAAAGTACAGCGCCAGGTAGGGTGCTTTGCCGCAAATATTTGTAGTGCCAGCAAATCTGTGGGCCAGGGATGGGGTAATGGCGATCGCTCTCTGTAACATTAGGCTATACGGCAGTGGAGGAGGTCCATAAGACGCAGAAGGTGCAAAAAAATTTTTGCATTTAATGTTGTTTTTCGAGCAAAGCCGTGCTAATATAGTTTTTAAGTTCCCATGAGGGAGAATAAAAAAGGGGCCACGGCTAACCGAGACCCTTTACAACCTACAAACCAGACCAACTAACCCTAGCAAGGAGGTATTATCAATCAAAGAAAAAGTTCTCCCTTAAAAACCGAGCTGGCATGGGGTAAGCCAATGACTTTGGGAAAGTTGCTCTTTGGCATACTCCAATAGCTAGCCCGGGTGGGAAAATCGCCCACCCCAACAACCCGCCGATCGTGGAGCATATCGCGGCAGCGGGTGGGTTTCCCTTGGGAGAAATTCGTCTTCTTTTTTAGCACTGGCCAGTGTGGGAAGTGTGGGAAGTGTGGGAGGTGTGGGAAGAACCAGAAAAAATTCTCCCCCCTCTCCCCTCTCTCCTTACACTCCCCACACTCCCCTTGGAGCCAACCTGGAACCAGGCTTGGACCTCCTTGCGTTTTCTAGATTAAAAAAAAATTATAGCAGTAAGACGGTTCCTGCCCGGTCAATAGAGCGCTGCTCCGCCCTCTATTGCCCTCTATCGCTATTAATATCAAATCCGCTTCCGCTGTTTCATAAAGACCGTACTGTAGGGGCTTTTCCCGGGCGCGATTCTCAGGGGCGGAGACGCTTCGCGAACGCCCCGATTGGTTTGGGGCGGGCACGGGGGCACCGCCCCTACTGTTTAACCGTATTTGATCTAGTCATTTCTCGCGCTGCTAACAATTACTAACTTTCAGCCTAAAACTTGAGTGGAAACTGACCAAATTTTTTTTGGGTTTTAACTTATCAGAGCTTGTAGGTTGTCTCATATCGCGATCGCAAGGATACCAGTTCATTACCTTTGCCTTTTTTGGCGAAGGTTTTGTTAATAAATCTCTCGGTTGGAAGCAAAGGTTATTGCAGAAACCCGGTTTCTGGCAGCCAGCCCTTATATAGCAGTAAGCAATCATGCGATTCTCCTGCGGCAGCCGCAGACGGCAGTCATGCGATCGGCACAAGCCTTGCCGTTACTAGCCAGGAGCGAGATTTGAACTGTCCGTTCCCTGAGTGCGTAGTAGCTTGGCAAGCTTAAAATTGTGTGTAAATGTAGGTTGGGTTGAACGGAGTGTTGGCGGAGCCAACTCGTGCGAGTAACCCAACTATACCAATCATTGCGCCCTTGTTTCACTCCGTTCAACCGCTCCCCACAATTTTAACCTGGACGCGCCAGTAGTAGCTTGGCGACGGTTAAAATTGTGGGTTAGATCCTTAAAAAGGGGGGCTATTGAGGTAGTTGGCCACAATTTTAAGCTGGACGCGCCAGTAGTGCTATATTAACCAATTCCCAGAGCCGAGTCGGCACTGGACACGGTAAAGGTAACTCCCTGAACTGCAGCCGCCGGTACGTTGAGGACAACTGCCAAAATATCGCCGGTGTTGCGCTGAATTACCGCGTTACCGCCAGCGTCAATAAAATTGAGTTCGCTGAGGCTAATGCTACCGGCGATCGCAATTTGGTCTCCCGCCGCCAAGTCGGTAATTTGGTCGGCAAGGGTCGCGTCCGTTCCTCCTTCCGTATCGACTCGGAAAACAAAAACATCTGCTCCCGAGCCGCCGCTAAGTACGTCAAAACCGAAGTCGCCGACTAAGACATCGTTGCCATCGCCCCCAGTCAAAACATCATTACCTTGACTAGAAAACACCAAATCTAAAAAACATACCCCGAGGTAAGCGTGCCCGCCCCGGCCGCCTCAGACCAACCGGGGCGGGCACGGGGAACCCCTACAACTGTTTAACCAGATTTGATATGAAAAGTGAAAAAAACCAACTTTTCACTTTTCACTCTTGACTCTTTTCACTCTTAACTCTTTTCGATGCCCAATGCCCAATGCCCTCTTGACAGTTCGACGCGCTCCGCAATAACTCGCAGTGCCAATGCCTGAACTTTGGCCGTTGCCTCCTCTTGCGTTTGTCCGTAAGCCAGGACTCCGGGGATATCGATAACTTCAGCAATCCAGCGTCCGTCCGTTTCCCGGTCGATTTCGATCGCGAATTTCATAGCAGCTACTTGGGGTAGGTTTGAGACGAGCGATTTTATTTCTTCGTCAGAATGGGAGCATTTCACTTTTGCAAGTTGTAGCAAGTTGTAGGTTGGGCCCGGGAACGAAACCCAACAATGACCCTCTAGTTGGGTTTCGTTCCCGGGCCCAACCTACAGGACCGACAAGACACTATTACAAAATTGAAATGCTCCCGTCAGAATAGCCTAAAGAAACCGGGTTTCTGCGACAATTTTGGCAACAAGCCGAAAATTTTGGTAAGAAACCCGGTTTCTAGGGAGAACCAAGAAAACCAAGAAACCGGGTTTCTGCAATAATTTTGATAACAAGCAGAAAATTTGGGTAAGAAACTCGCACGTTTTTAATTCGCGGTTTGGAGCAAAGAGTTTATCTTCTCTCTTAGAGCGGACGAATTCATTAAAGGTTTATAGGCTTCTCCCTCATAAGGTTTCCACAGGTAGCTCGGAGCGAAGCTTCTGAAACCAACCGGACTGTCCATCAGTTGCCATAAGGCTCGCTCTAGCACTAACCCAGGCCATAAAATATCCGGCCTTTCCTCTGGTTCCAAGAGTTCGCTGTAAGTTCTGAACTCATCGACTTCAACCCCTACCATCGCATAGCGAAACGATGGAGCTAGCCGCAAATGCTTATAAAGCAGTAAGCCCAATTCAGTCATTACAGCAGCATCTTCGGGAGTAGTAATTCCTACTTGACTCGTTTCATTCGGACAAACCCTAGCCCACCAGTTGTCTTCGCTGTCTTGAAAAAGCCCCGCGCTACATTTCGAGTCCACTCCGCTAGAAAGTTGCAACCCAATTTGGTCAAAATGTTTGGCAAAGCGCTGAGCCGCTTCTCGGTTGGAGCCGCATTCAGCAGACAAACTAAAAATCCAACCCATAATTAATCATCTCCTTTTTGGCAATTTTCAGCTTTATCGATCCGTAACTGTAACTTTCTGCCAATCCTTTTGCGTGTTGGTCAAGGCTGTTTCATATAACTCCAAGAGCATAGTTTGTCTGGGTCTAATACTTACATGGGTCGGGCTATCTCGTACAACTTCGATATTTCCCGATATCTTGCTATCGTCAATCTTCCATAAAGGGTCTCTTCCCGTTCCGCCAAATTCTGGGGGTTTGCGGAAAATGGGCAGAGCCTCAATCGATAAAGATGCAGACATTCCCTTATTATTCTTGATAACGACATCCACTAGGTTTCCTGAATTAATTAGCTTTACTAATACTTCTTGCAGAAAACCTCGTTCGTCAAGCCGGTGTATAGGTATTTGTTCCACATCTATATCCGTCCCTAACCGGACCCCCAACAACCGAGGCGATCGCCCAATCTTGGGTTGACCATTTTTCTCCCTCATGGCTCGGTAAAGCAGTACCATTAGCGAATAACCTTGCCTATTTCTTCAAATTGCTTGGCTTGCTATCTTATTTTACATCAAATCCGATTAATCGCCCCAAAAAAAGTCAAGTCCTGCGTAGGACGGGCGTCCCGCCTGGGAGCTTGGGCTCTTTGGGACAGGCGGGACGCCCGTCCTACGGGAGATTGCAAATTTTTCTGTGGGTAATTAACCGGATTCGATCTTATTTTACATCAAATCCGATTAAACAGCGATCGGATCGAAAACTCCGCCATAACTCCTAGCTATTCGAGCGCAACTTGATAAATCTCTTCTTCCTGCTGGCGTCCTTTGAGCAAAACAGATCCTATCGCCTTGGTAGGAAATCTTTCTTTAATATGGCGGTGAGTTTTTTCGCTAATCAAAATGCGGCAAACTCCTCCATCGAGAGACTTGTCAAAACTTTCCAAGCGAGCGGCGACATTAACCGTATCGCCGATAATAGTGTAATCCAATCGCCGATCGCTCCCCAAAGTTCCCGCCATCACAGAGCCGGTGGCAATTCCCACGCGCATGGCGATCGCTGGCAGTCCCCGCTGCCGCCATTGTTTATTAAGAGACCGGAGCTTAGCGCCCATTGCCACGGCGCATTTTACTGCTGCGATCGCATCCGCCTCAATTTCTTCGGGGCTAGTCGAAGCAATAGGAACGCCAAATACCGCCATAACTGCATCGCCAATAAACTTATCAATCGTCCCATCATGCTCTAGAACTGCCTCAACCATTGCTTTCATATATTCATTGAGCCAGGGCATCAGGACTTTTGGTTCTAGCTGTTCGGCAATAGTGCTAAAACCTTTTATATCTGTAAAGATGACCGTCGCCGTCATTTCTTGGGGAGTTAGCTCTCCTTGTTCTATTAATTGGAAGCGATCTTGCCAGATAGCTTCGGCAATTTTGGGAGTAACGTGGCGACCGAAGAGATTCATTACTACTTGCCGCTCTTGGCGCTCGACTTGAACCAGATAGCCGACAATAGCCACTGAAGAGCCGACCAATGCCAAGATAGAAGGAACCATTGGAATCCACCAGCCAACTAGAAAAGCCAGATAGGAGCCGCCAAAGCAAATACCGCCTCCTAGGAAAACTGCGATCGCCGTGACTGAAGGAGAGGGACAAAACCAAGCGAAAGCTACTCCCAGCAGCGACCAAGCAAAAATCCACAGCCATTCTATCGGCTCCGACCAGACTTGAATTACCGGGCGATCGCCTAGGGCGACATCAATTAGATAGCTGGTCAAGTTGGCATGAACTTCTACCCCCGGGGTGCGGCTGGGAGCGGCAAACAAACCGCCATCGAAAGGAGTGTTAAAAACATCCGGGAGGCTAGCGGCGACTGCTCCGATTAATACCAGGCGATCGCGCATAAAATCTGGGGCAATCCGGTTTTCCAATACATCCGTCATCGACACCGTATCGAAGCTGCCTCGCGGTCCGCGAAAGTCGATCAAAATTTGATAGCCTTGAGCGTAGGTGCCCGCATATCCCCCATCATTTTCCTTGAAGCGGGCAAATACAGCCTTGCCCAATTGCAAATTTTCTGGATTGTCCGCCGCATTTTGCGGATTAATTCCTTCTGCCTCCAGATACATAAAAGCTAGAATAGCTGCCAAAGCGGTCACCGCATTGCCAGATTGGTCTTCTAAAAACAGCAAGCCCCGGCGGATTCGAGAATCTGGATCTAAAACTAAATCGTTAGCCGCTACTCGACCGAGCTTTTCCAGTACCGGCGGCGGATTAACTGCAAAACCCTTAGTCTCCTGGCCGATTGTTTTGATGCCGATCAGATTCGGCGTGCTTTCAAAAACTTTAACCAGTTCTTCGTGACCGGGCTCGACTTTTAAATCTCGATAGATATCCAGACCAATAGCTCTCGGCTCTTGTTCTCCGATTTTTGTCAAAAGTCTAGCCAGGGCTCTATCTGAAATCGGCCATTCTCCCTGTAGCCTAATATCCGACTCGTCGATGCCGACAATGACGATGCGAGGGTCTTTCGGCTCTGGGGGGCGCAGGCGAAATAACTCATCCAGAGCATTTAGTTCCAACGGCTGCAACAATCCCGCCATCCGCAGAGCAATAACAATTCCGGCAACGCTAGGAGCGGCAATGAATCTGCCGCCCCATTGCTTAGCTAGCCATCCGAGCTTTTTCCACATATTTATATATAGCTATCTTATTACGAGAAACCCGGTTTTTTCAACAATACCTTCGCCATTTTCCGGGGTTAATAAGGTGTAGGGGCGATAGCATTCCCGTATCGGACGTTTGCTCTCTTCGCAAAAATCTATTGCGTTGGAATGCTTCGCCCTGGGTTGTCTCAGGGATGCATAGGCGTCTGGGGGGATGCAATATCCCAAGATAATAACTTTACCATAAGAGCAAAGATTGTCGCTCGGGATGCTGTCGCCCCTACATCCCCTACATCCCCCTACCAGGGAGTTTTTCAGATAGGCGTTGGTATTGTTCAAAAAATCGGGTTTCTAGCTCCCAATCTTATCCCATGCTATTTCTATAGCATTTCTCGCTCTTGATGTAATATGAGGTCTGGGGGGAAGCATCCCATTACGGAGGTTACCGTTTAAGGCCGAGATTGTCAAGGGGCATGCTGTCGCCCCTACACTTCTAATTTACACTTATTTGAGAAACGCTATATTTAGGATTGCTATAGAACTTCACAGCCAAGAACCGACCAAAACATAGGGAGCCCAGAAATAAGGAATTCCGTAACGGCGCTGCTTCATAATACTGAGCTGGGCGCGTCGGAGGGCAAGAGCTTTGCTGGTATTGGCTACGGCCAATTGCCGGTAAAACTCAGCCATAAGCTCGGCAGTAGAGCGATCGCTTACCTGCCACAAAGTGGCCAAGGTACTGCGCGCCCCCGCTCGTACCGCCACCCCGGCCAATCCCAAAGCCGCTCGGTCGTCTCCGCGAGCAGTTTCGCAGGCGCTGAAGACCAACAATTCAATCGGATTGCCCCCTTCTTCTTGCCTATTGCGCAGCAAGGCATCCAACTCTTTGACATTAATCTTGCGATCGTAAGCCAAAATAAAAGTATTCTCCGCCTGAGAACTAAACTGCCCGTGGGTCGCGATATGAATTACTGGAAACGGGAATTGATTTAGTTCTTTTCGCAAAGCATCCCCAGTAAACTCTTCATTTAACAGCACCCGAGAAGCTCCTATTTCCTCTATTTCCTCTATTTCCTCTATTTCCCGAATCACGTTCGGCAAAGCAGAAAAGCCAGCTCTAGCTTCCGATAAACCAGCCGCCAGCACCGTTCGATCCTCTGGTGCCAAAGGCTGGGGATTCAGCAGTTGCAGTCCCGGAGTTAAAGCGATACTATATTTTTCTATTAAATATCCTTCTCCGTCGTGGAGAGCTGCCATAGGAATATTCCGCAACAAACCATCCAGCACGAATGCCAAAGTTTCTACCCCGCTCTCCTCGATTTCCTTTGCTGCCGGTCGAATAATCCAATCATACACTTGCTGGGAAAGGCGCACAATTTTTTGCTTGCTTGGCGTTATGCGCCCTAGGTCTCGTCGCAGTTGGCTTAAAACTTTTTCAACTTTTTTTTTCGATATGACTGTCGTGTATTGACGTAGTTCAGAACCCGGTAGAGCCAGGATAACTTCTAATCTGTCTTCTAAAATAATCGGATAGATGCTCGCCGCCTGGGAATCGATTCGGTCGATCGCCACCGGCATTGTATCCAGGCAAGCTTCTTGGAAAAAGTTGTCTATTTCCGCTAGCTGCAGCGACTCGATAAGCTGTCGGGCTTCTTGCAGATTTTCTTGTCCGGTTTCTATTCCCTCAGATTTTGCGAGTAGCAACCCGACTAACTCCCGATAGACGGGTTCGACGCTTTCCCGAAAGTCAAACTGAATGTCTGTACTGATGCCCGCTAGCTCGTTGCGCAAAGTAGCGAGAGTTTCTACCGCTACCCGATAGGCCGCAGTCGCTTCTTTCATTTTTCCCTTAACCTGGAGGATTCGCCCCAATTGCCATTGCCAGCGATAGGCAATATCCGCAGCATTAATTGACTGAGCTTCGAGTAGGGCTTGGTTGGTTAGCCGTTCGGCCTCCTCCCACTGCTCGGTTGATTCGTATAGTTCTCCTAGATTGCCGAGAGCATAAGAGTATGCCCGCATATCTCCGATATTTTTTGCATCTCTCACCGCTGTCGCCAAGCAGAAAGCCACAGAAGTTAAAGTTAGCGATCGCGATTTATGAAAATTTAAATTGCTTTCTGTATTCAAATTATTTTCTAATTCGCGCAAGCTGCCAGCAAAATTAATTTGGGCATAGACTTTCTGGCGGCTGGGGGGCAAATTGAGCAGCTCCGGCTGGATTGCCGAAGCCAACTCTCGGGCTCTATCGAATTGCTTTATGTTCGTAAATAAACTCAGTCGATTGAGACTAGCCCGAATTCGCATCATCGGCGACTCTGAGCGTTCGACTGCCTGCTGATAGTAATCTAAAGCTGATTGTCTTGCCGCTGCTTGTCGTTTTTTGTCGCCTAAATCTTCTGCTTTTTTCGCTAAGGCTACAGCAGTATTGCCCAAACTGAAATGGGCAGCAGAAATTGCCGCTCGGGAGTGAAATCGTCGAGCGATATTCAAGCTCTCCTGCAATATAGCGAGAGATTTCTCTAAATCGCCCATCCTGCGCAGAGCATTGCCGATACTGCGCAGTCCCGTTGCTTTCACTAAAGAACTGGGTTGGTTTTCTAACTGTTGCTCTATTCGTTCTAAAGTTTTTTGCGCTTGACTGTAAAGCCCCAAAGTAGCGAGGGCTTCCGCTTGGTTAATTTCAGCGCCGATCGCTCCTTGGCTATCTTGCCCTTGGCGATAGTTCGCCGCCGCCTGCTTCCAGGTATCCAGAGCTTCTATCGATTTTCCCAGAGACAGCTCTAAGCGACCGCGAGTATTGAGGACGGCTCCTAGAACGCTTGGATAATTGGCTGCCAAGGTATTCTGTCCCATCTCTAATAAAGATAAACTTTCTTCTATAGCCTTTTTTGCCCTATCCCACTGTCCTAATTTCTGATAAGCCAAGCAAAGATAATTCAGAGCTATTGCCCGACTCAGCTCAGAGCCCGATTCCTGAAAAGCCTCGGCGGCTCGTTCCCATATTTCTACTGCTTCGGAAAATCGCTCTTCTATAAAAAGTTGTCTTCCTTCTAAAAGAGGACTGGGAGACCAGGGGACTGGGAGACCGGGGGACTGGGAGACCGGGAGACCGGGGGAGAAGGGGACCGGGAGACCGGGAGACTGGGGGAGAAGGGGACTGGGAGAGCGGGAGACCGGGGGACTGGGAGACCGGGGGAGGGAAACTTGTCCCCAAGTCCCCAAGTCCCCTTCTCCCCCAGTCCCCAAGTCTCTAATAAGGGAGCGATCGACTGCTAGAGAAGTCTTCGCTACTAACAATGCTGTTAATAGGGAAATTGCTATTTGTTTTAACCACTTTCTCATACAGGAATTACGCAGTCCTTATTTAGCGTCCGTGGCGGGACATAAAACTCGCTCTTTGCGGTCTTTATGGCCGATTGCGTAAGTCCTATTATATTCACCTTGGCTCTAGGGGGACGGGGGAGAGGAGGGGACAAGGAAACCCGGTCCTCCCCTCTCCCCGTTCTTGGTCGTCAGCAATATAGCGTTTCTCAAATTGATGTGAATAATCACCGGCGTTGCATCCGGAGATTGTCGAAGGGATGCTGTCGCCCCTACGTTTCTAGGGTCCGATCCTTTATTACACTTATTTGAGAAACGCTATAGCGTCAGCCAGAGCATTACTATTTGACGGTTTGCGCTGCGCGGAATTAAAAATTAAAAATTAAAAATTAAAAATGCTTTTGTACCCCGAGCTGCCCCAAGATAGCGAAGGCAGATTATTTCTGAGCGGCGCTGCCAGTGCCATTACCGCTTATATTGCCAATCGGGAACGTAGTAAGGGCGGTCATGCAAGCATCTGCTATAATTGCCCCAGTCACGATTGCTTTTTCGGCTTAGGCGATCGCTATCCGAGTTACCTGTAGTCGCTGTCAGCATATTTATGAAAAATCAGGTTAGATTAGCACAATTAAGAGTACAAGCAATGTTACAAATAAAGCAACTAATTCAAAGCAAACTAGAAAAACTCAACGAAGAACAACTCGGGCAAGTAGCAGATTATATTGATTTTCTCCAGTTTCGCGCCTTATGGGTTAGCTTGCGGGAAAGAGAAAGCAACCTGGCCGCTCTCTACAGCGAATTTGACGGAGAAGATCTAGCTCTGGCCGAGCAGGGTATAGAGGAATACGCCGAAATGTTGAGGAGGGAAGATTGACTAAAACTGTCCAACGAGGGGAAGTGTGGATTGCTGACTTGAATCCCATCCGAGGTTCCGAGCAAGCGGGGGTAAGGCCAGTCATTGTTTTGCAGAACAATATTATTGCCCAATTTAGCACAACAACTCTCACTATTCTTTAAATTGTAGGGAGCGGCTCGGGAACGAAACGATCGCGATCGGCATCTAGGGTCTTTTAGGCCGAAAAGCCCCTAGATTTACACATAATTTTAGCTTGGTCAAAGCACTAGGGAGTGTGGAGAAGAAACCCTTATGAAAGAACAACTGATGACTTGGATAAACTTTGCAGGGCAGGCCGTGCTTAGCAACAGTGGCTGGATGACTTGGAATTTGTTTTTGGCCTTAGTGCCCTTGGCCTTGAGTTTTTGGCTGTTCCAGAAACCCCGATCGCGATCGCTGTTTTGGGGAACCCTAATTTTATTAGGAGCAACTCTCTTGCCCAACGGTCGCTACATTCGCCTGTTCCTGACTCGCCTCCTCTCGATCTCAAATACAGGGAAGATTTACATATTGGGCGCTCTTACTATAACTCTGCTTTTAATGGGTTTGGATTTCTGGGCAAAGCGCCGAAACAAGTCTCGCACCCTATTATGGTGGCTGGGATTCCTAGTTTTTGTTGCCTTTTTACCCAATGCACCTTATGTATTAACTGATATAATCCACTTGATTGATGACATTCGCCAAGGCTATTCGGTCTGGGTCATTACCCTTGCTCTGTTTCCTTCGTATATGCTCTTTATGGTCTTGGGCTTTCAAGCTTATGTGCTATCTTTAATGTACTTAGGTGACTACATGAAGCGCCAGGGCTGGAGCCAATTTATTTTAGGGACTGAAACAGTTTTTCACGGGCTGACTGCTATTGGCATTTACCTAGGACGATTTCAACGTTTTAACAGTTGGGACATTATAACCAAGCCCGATGTCCTAGTTCACAGCGTGATGAACGATTTAATTGGCAAGCTTCCCGTGCTGGTTATGGTAATTACTTTTGTAACTATAGCTGTCTTGTACTGGGGAGCAAAGTGGATTAATGTGGCACTTCGCGATCGCTTTGAGTATAAGAATCCTCAAGTCCTTGCATAGTATAGTATAGCTGTCAGCAATTAGCTTATGCGATCGTAGGATAGGATCCGATGGGAGCCAGAAACCCGATAATTACGCCCACCGGGTTTCTCAGTTCGAGTCTTATCGCAAGGCAGGATTTCTATATTGCTAAAAAGAGACTTTTTAAGCAATAATGAGAAAGATGAGGCAAAAACAGGACTTACGCAACGACACTATCGATTGGGGCGATTCTCGCATTGGGAGACGCTATGCGCTGTCGCGCAGGCTCCGCTCCCCGCGAACGCTCTTGGGATTGCCCCTACAAATACTAGATATGGACTTAGGCTTGCGTAAGTCCTGAAAAATAAGAGATCGCCCGTTTCTCCTCAATATGCGTGGCTTGCGATCGCAGGTTTTTATAGAACTACGCATATTTGCTTAGGGCAATCTCATTCTTTGCCTGTAGGGGTGATTCGCGAATTGTGCTGACTGCTGAGAGCTGACTGCTGAGAGCTTACTGCTGAGAGCTGACTGCTATACTAAAACTTTTCTACCAGCCACTCGCTAGCTCTGGCCCCCAATTCAATTGGGATGCTAACCGCTTTACCCAGCCGGGGCTTTTGCCGAGTAGTTTCTATATAATTTTTCACTTGTTCCACCCCACCCCAGGCATGGAGATGGTTGACAACCTCATCTAAATGGGCCATGTACTGTTCTTCCGTAAGCGGAAAAGAGGCTTGCTCCAGATATTTCCACATCACTTGAACAAAAATCTTGCCGCCGGTGCGTCGAAGTTGGATATCGTAAGAGTAGCCCCATTTGGAAATTAATAACTGGCGTAGCTCTATTCCGTTCATATATATTTTTCAATTGTATATTTTATAGCAATGTGGAGCCCAATGCCCGACTAGGGTGCGGGGAGAGGGGGGGTGTGGGGAGGCGTGGGGAGTGTGGGGAGTGTGGGGAGAGGAGAGAGGGGAATTCTTCCATTCCTCCCCTCCCACACCTCCCACCCTTCCCACACTCCCCACGCCTCCCACACTCCCCATCTTCTCTATGCAAGGCTCTATAGCACAACTTAGGCAATAAAAAAAATATAAGTTACAAATCGTTACATAATTCAAAGGAATTCTCTGGGAAATTATGAGTAAAGATGTCAAAAAATGTAATAATTGCGAAGGAAAGGTTGCCGAATAGCTATTTCAAAAACCCAGACTGCGGCTAAATCACTCGGCAGCGGAGTCAAAGTGAAATTGGCATATCGGCGCTCGACATACAAATTAACATAGTCAATCCCTCGGCACGCTCATGGCTCAAGCTTCCGGATCTCCTGACGTCCCAGATATGGGGCGTCGTCAATTTATGAATCTTCTGGCATTTGGCTCGACAACGGGCGTGGCCCTAGGAGCCTTGTATCCAGTAATCAAGTATTTTATTCCCCCGTCGAGTGGAGGAGCGGGGGGCGGGGTGACCGCCAAAGATGCTCTGGGCAACGATGTCAAAGCCAGCGAGTTTTTGGCCAGCCACCAAGCGGGCGATCGCACCCTGAGTCAGGGTCTCAAAGGTGACCCAACCTACCTAATCGTAAAAGAGGACAAGACTCTAACCGACTACGGACTCAATGCAGTATGTACCCACCTAGGCTGCGTAGTGCCTTGGAACGCTGGTAAAAACAAGTTCATTTGTCCCTGTCACGGTTCTCAATACAACTCGGAAGGCAAGGTAGTTCGGGGTCCAGCTCCCCTGTCTTTGGCACTGGCTCACCTAGATGTTACAGACGATATAGTAGTCCTGAGCCCGTGGACCGAAACAGACTTCCGCACCGGGGAAGATCCCTGGTGGGCGTAGTAACAGATATTTTGGATTTTAGGTTTTGGATTGGTCGTGCTGTCTAAAATCTCGTTGTTTGACCTTTGGAGCTGAAAAAAATACCATCCAAATGAAAAAAATTTCCTTGTCAGCGAAAACGCTGCGATTAGTGAGGGTCTTGGTTAAAGGAACAATAGTGGCGATCGCTACCCTCGCATTTTTCCTAACCAGCGATATAGTCGCACCCCAGCAGGCTGCCGCCTATCCTTTCTGGGCGCAGCAGACTGCACCGGAAACCCCACGGGAAGCGACTGGGCGACTGGCATGTGCCAACTGTCACCTGGCTACCAAACCGATTGAGGTAGAAGTGCCTCAATCGGTTCTTCCAGATACCGTCTTTAAAGCAACGGTCAATATTCCCTACGACACCGAGATCGAGCAGATCTTGGGAGATGGTAGCAAAGGGGGGCTAAATGTAGGAGCCGTCCTCATGCTCCCCGAAGGCTTCTCGATTGCACCCGAGGATCGCATTCCCGAAGAAATGGAGGAAGAGATAGGGGGACTCTACTTCCAACGCTACAGAGAAGACCAAGATAATGTCTATATTGTCGGTCCCCTACCGGGAGATACCTATCAAGAACTCGTTTTCCCAGTTCTATCTCCCAACCCCGAGACAGACAAATCCATCAAATACGGGAAATATTCCGTTCATGTCGGCGGCAACCGAGGTCGCGGTCAGGTATATCCCACTGGAGACACCAGCAATAATAACGCTTTCAATGCTTCTGCCACTGGGACTATCTCTGCGATCGCCAAACAAGAATATGGCGGTTATGAAGTAACTATTAAAACTGCTGACGGCGACAGTGTTGTCGATACAGTGCCCGCCGGTCCAGAGCTAATTGTGGCTGAAGGGGACGAAGTAACATCAGGCCAACCCATTACCAACGACCCCAATGTTGGCGGTTTTGGTCAGAAAGATGTGGAAATAGTTCTGCAAAGTGCCGCTCGGGTTAAAGGGTTGATGGCGTTTTTCGCTCTTGTTGTCCTGAGCCAAATTTTGCTAATCCTGAAGAAGAAGCAAGTCGAGAAAGTCCAAGCGGCCGAGATGAACTTCTAGAACTGTTGAGGACAAGGCGGCTCTCTATAGCAGGGCTCGTCCTAAAAAAATCGAGAGAGATAAGCGATCGGCGATCGGCGAAGCGGCTTTGCAGGCTTCTTTGCAACCGCCGATCGCTCTTGTGATTTTTTTGTCTATATTTTTAAGATAAGCTTTGGGCAAATTGGTTTGTAATACATATCTCTATATCCCCCCAACCCTAGGGTGTTGACTCGCTCGGATTTTTCACCACGCGGGGCGCGACCGAGGGCGCGTAATAGCTCTTATTCTCGGAAGTCCCGAAACCCCTATCTTAGTAAGGATTTCAGCCCCTTCTGGAGGAGGGACAAAAATTGCTATAAATCCCCCGAAAGTCTTTTCCCCACAGAGAAGGGCACCCTACCCCAACCTCCCTTGGAAAGGGGGGCTTAAGGATTGGATACCCTCTTTCCAAGGGGGGTTGGGGGGATAAAATGGGCATGGGCAAGCTTTTTAGATTAGCAAAGAGAGATTATAGCTTAAAAACCTCAACCTTTTTAGACTGGTTGAAACATTTTCTTTACCTAAGAGTATTTTGCTTAAAGGGGCTTTAGAGGTAGTTTAAATGCGATTTAGACGCAAAACCTACCACATCTGCCACACCTGCCACCCTTCCCACCCTTTTTGCGAGGAAGCACGCTTGGATAATAAGCACTTATGAGTACAGTTCTAGTTGTGGAAGATAGCGTCACCCAAAGAGAGATGATTTTAACCCTCCTCAAAGGGAGCGGTTTAAAAGTTACCATAGCAAACGATGGCATAGAAGCCTTAGAGGAAATTCAGGCCAACGTTCCGGATTTAGTGGTACTTGATATTGTCATGCCCCGCATGAATGGTTACGAAGTATGCCGCCGTTTGAAGGCTGACCCCAACACTCAGAACGTACCTGTAGTAATGTGTTCGTCTAAGGGAGAAGAATTCGATCGCTATTGGGGGATGAAGCAAGGCGCTGACGCATATATTGCCAAGCCTTTTCAACCTACAGAACTGGTAGGAACAGTAAAACAGCTTCTGCGAGGGTAAGTGTAAGAGTAATGGTAGGTAATCCAGACTTTTTAACTGGCGCTGGCCTAGATCAGGCTCCTGAGTTCCAGGAAATCCAAAGCCGCGAAGGGGAAATGCACCTGCGGTTTTACGTTCAAGGAGGAAACGAGTTTGCCTTAAAGGCAACGGGAATCCGAGAGGTACTAGAACAAGCACCGGAACAAATTACCCCGATTCCGAATGTATCTCCCTTGCTGTTGGGCACCCTAAACTTGCGAGGGCGAGTAATTTGGGTAGCAGATCTCGGTCAATTTCTCGGGGATGCGGCTCCCCTAAACACCGATAGACCAGAAATTCCGGTGATTGCAGTGGAGGATAGAGACACTATACTAGGGTTAGCAGTCGAGCGAATAGTAGGAATGGACTGGCTTGACGTAGAGCAGGTGCGCCCCCCAACGAATATTCCTCAGACCCTTTCTGAGTTCTTCCAAGGGGAATGGGCATTGGACGAAGAGTCGGATCTGGTTCTGAGACTATTGGATAGCCAGATGATTATTCGTTCGTCAAAGTGGGCATCATAGGCAAAACGCGAGGGAAAGGCTGAGGGCTGAAGGTCTCGGGGCGGTATCGGGGCAGAATCCGCTCCTTAGGGAGCGTTTGTGCTTCCGTCAATCCTGTTTCATCCTTCTTTTCTCGGGTGTTAGGGTAGGGAGGTTGTAAATGGCACCAATGACCGATTACGCGCAGGAGTACGAAAGGGCATGTTCTGCCTACCAAGATGGCGACTATTCTCAGGCGGCTGAGATTGTAAATCAATTGGTCCAAGAGTTGCCAGAGGAGGCAAAATTCTGGCTGCTACAGGGCCATATATACTACGTTTTACAGCAGTATGACGTTGCCAGGGAGCGGTATGAATATGTACTGCGAATTACTGACGATCCAGCATTGCTAGAGGAAGCGCAGCAGGGGCTAGAGTACGCAGAGGAATATGCTCTCCAAGAGGAAGCGCCACTGTCGGTAGCCCAACGAATAGCTCAGGAGGATTTGGCACCTGGAGATGCCTCAACCGAAGAATATCCAGACCTGCACGAAAAAGACGCATCCTCAGAAAATGGCTTGGTACTGGAGGCTCCCAAAGCGAGCGATACCCAGGATCTAGGAGGCATAGAACTATCCCCCGAACTAGGACTAGCAACTCAGGGCGCGAGCGATATTCAGGATCTAGGAGGCATAGAACTATCCCCCGAACTAGGACTGGATGAGAATTACGATCTGGCCCTAGGGGATGCTTCGACAGAAGAGTATTCAGAAGATCTCGATGACTTAGGCTCCTATGGAGATTTGTTTGTAGAAGACACTAATGAAGACGAACGCTGGAGCAACCCAGAGGAGGAACTGCCCCAGGTCGAGAACCTAGAGCTTTCAGAAACTGATGATGATGCATCAAGTACCGTTGATTATGAGGAATTAATTGAAGAATCAGTTTTTCTGGAACTAGAAGAGGTAGGCAACGTTCCAAGGAGCAACGACGAGGCAAACTTTAATGGAAACGGTGGGTCCGGCTTATTTGCAGAAGACCTCTCATCGAGCAACGACGAGGCAAACTTTAATGGAAACGGTGGGTCCGGCTTATTTGCAGAAGACCTCTCATCTGTATATTTGGCAGGGGAGAACCAAGATGCTCTCAGCAGCAATATAGAGGAACCCGAGGAAGACAATCCATTTACAACCTTGAATTTTGAAGAGTCGGCGACAGGAGAGCAAGGGAGCGAGTCAGAGGAAAACCACTCCCTGAGCTTAGATCCCTTTGCAATTGACTCTGAGGAGTTGCTCGCAGCAGTTGAAGAAACCCAATGGAGCGAATGGGCAACAGAACTGCCGAATATTTTGCCCCCGGATCCAGAGGAAATGCCGGACTTGCTAGGAGAAGGAGCTAGCTCAAGGGGAAATTCTGCAGGAATAAATAGCCGCAAGAACAATACGACAGAAGGGCTCTTAGCAGGAAATTCAGAGGATCTAAGTGCAGCAACTCAAGGGGAAAAGCGAAGCGATCGCAATGGGCAAATGGGCTCCCTTGCAGAGGAGGTTTCTGCCATTAAAGAGAATGGGGCAATAGATACCAATTCTTTGCCTTCAGACTCCCTAGGAGAAATAGACCAAAATTTAGAGGCAGATTTGGTTGATAATCTGGCGGAACCCTTTGAAAATTTTGAGGATGTTTTCCCGCCGCAGGATGATGGAGAGGCTCTTGATATTGGTGTCGGATCGTTGGGGCCGAAAGAGAAAACTCCATTCCTAGAAGAGATAAAACAGGGCCAAGACCTAAACTCAATGATTGAGGCCGACGTTTCTATAGGGCTCAGAGAACTCGAAGAGAACAATGAAGGATCCCTGGATGATTTCGCCAATGGCTTCCGGGCAGAGGAAGCGACGCTTTTAATGGGTGCCCAAGGTTCCAATGCAATAGCAAAAGAAACCGGGCATTCCTCTGGCAGGGCATCGTCAAGAAAAAAAGATGACAATAATGCAGACCGAGAAAACATTGACCGGGGTTCGACCAATAGCTATCTAGATGAGGGGCAAACTTTTGTGTCTGGCCCAGGAGCAGGTAATGGCTTGAGTTACTCGGAGGGTTATAACTTAAGCGATGAATTTGATTTTGACGATACTTTCAGCCCCATGTATGAGGGTTCCGAGGGAATCCAACGGGATATAGATGGGGAATCCAACGGAAATATAGAGGATACCCAAGGACTCTCAATGTCTGAATTCTCAGATTTTGAGGGTCATACGGGCTCGGACTTTTTAGACGGAGACGACGAATTTTTTGACGCTGTGGACAGTATGCCCAACTTCGATCTATCCGAAGATACAACGGGCTCTAACACAGCAGGCAGCGAGTTTGACTTTGGTCCGGGGGATTCTGCGACGGTGTCGTACCCGAATTTTGAAATGGGGGGTGCGATCGGCGATGAAAATACCAATGGCTCGCTGATTCGGGACGAGGAAATAGTCAGCATTGGAACAGCAGGGGACGCGATTCCAAACTTTCCAATGCCAGACCAGGGGGGAGCAGAATCCAGCTCTACCAGCGAACCAGGGCTGCTGGCGTTTTTAGAGAACGCACCGATCGCCCGCAAACAAATATGGATTGCTTTAATCGGCGGAGCAACCTCAATGATTGCAGTGGCGACAGTTTCTTACGCATCAAGCCAGATCTCGATTCCCCAAGTTAAAGATGCCTTGATGGCTACTGCTGCAGGGGCGGCAAGTCTGTTGGCTACCCTGGGTTTGGGCAAGATAACAGCCAAACAGGCCAAGCATTCTACAGACGATCTAATGGCTCAGTTCGAGACCATGTCTCAGGGCAATTTTAACGTCCGGGCAACCGCGTATTTTGATGACGAGTTCGGTCAGCTTGCCCATAAGTTCAACCAAATGTCTCGCATCATCCATACAACTACTAGCGAGGCCAATCGCAAGGCGGAAGAACAAGAGCAAGCTAAGGAAGATTTGCAGCGGCAGGTGATTCGGCTTCTCGATGACGTGGAAGGGGCGGCCCGTGGAGACCTGACGGTACAGGCAGAAGTTACGGCTGATGTTTTGGGCGCGGTGGCCGACTCCTTTAATCTAACCATCCAAAACCTGCGGGAAATCGTGCTACAGGTGAAACTGGCCGCCCGACAGGTAACCAAAGGATCCACGGAAAACGAGACATTTGCCCGAGCCCTGTCTTCTGACGCCTTGCGGCAAGCAGAAGAATTGGCGGCAACCCTGAATTCAGTACAGGTAATGACCGATGCAATTCAACGGGTAGCCGAGAGCGCTCGGGAGGCAGAAGAGGTGGCCCGTAGCGCTTCGGAGACAGCGGTGAAAGGGGGTGAGAAAGTAGAACAAACCGTGGAGGGGATTCTAGAGGTTCGCGAGACGGTGGCAGAAACGACTCGACAGGTGAAGCGGCTGGCCGAGTCAAGCCAGGAGATTTCTAAGATTGTGGCCTTGATCTCCCAAATCGCTTCCCGAACTAACCTTTTGGCTCTGAATGCGAGTATTGAGGCGGCTCGTGCTGGGGAAGCAGGTCGCGGATTTGCAATTGTTGCAGATGAGGTACGTCAGTTGGCAGACCGTTCTGCTAAGGCTCTTAAGGACATCGAGCAAATCGTGATGCAAATTCAGAGCGAGACGAACTCGGTGATGACCGCGATGGAGGAGGGCCAACAACAGGTTATTGAGGTGACAAAGCTCGCCGAAGAGGCCAAGCGAGCCTTGGAAAGTATTATTCAGGTTACGAATCGGATTGATGTTTTGGTGCGATCGATTACCGCAGATACGGTAGAACAAAACGAGACGGCGCGTGCGGTGGCTCAAGTTATGAGTGCGGTGGAGCTGACAGCACAAGAAACTTCCCAAGAGGCCCAGCGAGTATCGATTTCTTTGCAGAATCTGGTGGGAGTCGCTCGCGATTTGCTAACCTCAGTGGAAAGATTCCGAGTGGAAACCGGGGAGAGACATTAGAAGCAGTCAGCTTTGAGCAGTCAGCTTTTAGCTTTCAGCTTTTAGCTTTCAGCTTATGCGCGCTTTTGGGAGCGTAGCTTCTGCACGAGTGTTGCCTATTATAGTTTTGGCAACTAATAAAATTGTCCTAACTTTAATGCGTAGTGCCATGCCATACCAAATTTTGCCGCAATTGCCCCAGTCTTGGTAGGGAGCTAGCAGTTTGGGCTCTGGAATCTAAATAAAATATTAATTGGGAAAAGAAAATATAGAAAATAAGCTAGTAAATGTTATTATTTAAATCTATAGCAATTCCTTTATAGGTTCAGATCCTTTCCGGGAGCGCCTGAACCGGGAACGATTTCTCGGGAAGCCCAGATGCGGGCGCGATCGCTCCTTCTCACCGGGTTGCTCGTATATCGCGAACGAACGCGGGAATTTCTATATAAAAAATAAATTGGATAATAAACGGGAGCCAAGTGCATTAAAGAAATAGCTTAAATTAAGTTTAAGCCAAGGAGAAACAAACGGGAGTCAAAGTATGAATAATCCAGACCTTGAAGACTTGCTTGATGCCTCTCCCTCAGGCAGCAATCATAATGCAGAAAATTCTGATGACTGGCTGACAAGTTTAGCAGATTTATTTGAAGGAGAAGTTCCCGAACTAGACACAACTTGGTCGGAAGAAGAAATAATCGATTATTCTCAGGGAAATGGTGCAAATGAAGCGGGTAGCCTACCCAAAAAAGATAAAGAAACAGAATTAGAACCAGAAGAGGATGATTTTGCCGATTTATTATTATTCGAGCCCAGAGAGTCTAGCCGCAACCAGACATATAGCAGCAAAGCAGACGATTGGCTCGAAGAGGTAGAGTCTTACAATGGAGATGATGGAGATAATTTCTTTTGGGATGAGGAAATAGATGAGGGATCCGCCTTAAATACCCAAAGCAACAATTCTCCCGAACAAACCGGCAACCTGTTGGAACTATCAGCGCCAACGGATTCTTCCGGACAGATACTTTCGGAAATAGATTTTGAGGATATGTTCGCTCTGGGAGAGGAGAAAGAACCAGTCCAAAAACAACCAGCGGCTTCCTCTGAGTCTCATCCATCTCAACTAGAAGACTTAACAAATCTATTTGATGAGGTTCCCTCCGAGTTCTTGGCAGAGCCGGAAAAGCCAGCAGAATCTGGGAGCCAGAGTGTAGCAGCAAGACACTTAGACGAATATGACTCTTCTAGCTCGGATAGATTGGAGTTTGACGAAGGCGAGGAATTGCTGGATGATGTATCCTTCGAGCTAGGAGAGCCAGAAGAAGCGATCGCCTCGTCCTTCGATCTAGAAGAGGAATCGTCAGATGAAATAGACTCGGGGTTTAGTTTCGATATAGCAGAGTCAGAAGAAGCGGGTGCGATCGCCGCTTCGTTTTCTCTAGAAGAGGAATCGTTAGATGAAATAGACTCGGGGTTTAGTTTCGATATAGAAGAGCAATCGTCAGATGCGATCGCCGCGTCGTTTTCTCTAGAAGAAGAGTCGTTAGATGAAATAGACTCGGGGTTTAGTTTCGAGCTAGAAGAGCAATCGTCAGATGCGATCGCCGCGTCGTTTTCTCTAGAAGAAGAATCGTTAGATGAAATAGACTCGGGGTTTAGTTTCGAGCTAGAAGAGCAATCGTCAGATGCGATCGCCGCGTCGTTTTCTCTAGAAGAGGAATCGTTAGATGAAATAGACTCGGAGTTTAGCGACTTGCTGGCAATTAACTCTGCAAGCCCGCCAGAAACGCCAGCCACAAAAAATCTTGGGATAGAGCTTGGCATAGAGACTGAAGAGTTTGAAGAGTTGGACTCTTCCGCGCCGTCTCTAGATGCAGGTTTCGACACCTGGGATTGGGAATTGGAGACTGCCCAGGATGAAACCAAGATACCCGAACCTAACAATATAGAGTCATCTGAAGAAGATTTTGACAGTCTGTTTGACGACCAAGAAGAGCTAAACTTTTCTGAAGGCGATCTGGAAGAGGAGTCTATAGAAAACAATTTGTTTGAGGAAGAAGCTGCCCTCGATAGCGAAGATGACTTTGCTTCCTTGTTTGACGAAGAGGCAGAGCAGGAGAATCTAGATGACCTAGGGGAAAGGACAGCCGAAGAGAATGAATTAGCTATAGGAGAACCAGAAGAAGAGGCTTTTTGGCTAAATTTTGACGAGGCTGAAGACGAAGAAGAAGCGGAGGACAAAACAAAGCCAAACTTATTAGCGGGGCTAGATAGTTTATTTGAAGACACCCCGAGCGAACCAGATGAAGAATCGGTACCTATTCTGGAAGTTTCCGAGAGCGTTATTAATGAGTTGCAGCAAGAGGTAAAACAACCCAACCTAGAATGGAGTTATGACGAGGGTTCAGCGGCAATTGATGATTGGGATCTAAGTGGGGAAGCAGAGGCCGATAATTTTGAAGAGAGCTGGTTTATACCAGAAGGGTCTTCTTCAGAAGAAGAGCCCGGCCAGGAAGAAACAGTCGGGGATTCAGAAGAAGAAATCTATTTCTCGGAAGACGAAGAATATCCCGATTTGTCCTCTGGGATAGAGGCTGAATCGGCAGATGTCTCTGAAGAGGCATTCGAGGAACTTGATGAGGAAGGCGAATTTATAGAAGAGTCGGCTGGCGTTGTGTTTGTAGAGTTGGATGCTCTGCTAGGCAGCAGTAAGCAAAAGAGGCAAGCAGACCGGCTTGAGGAGATAAATTTTGCTCCTTTGGAAGCGCTTTTGGATGAGCCCGCCCAAATTAACGGAGTAGATTTTACGACCTTGGAGGCTCTGTTAGGCCAACCGACAACTATCGATTTTGCAGCATTGGAGGCTGTATTAGACGAGGAGCCGCAGACAGCGGGCGAGATAGGGCAAAATGCAGGGACTGCAATGGAGGCAACCAAAGGTGCCGGAGCCGATGAGGAAGAATCCCAGAGCAATGGCGATGAGGGTGCGGCTCCTGGGCGATCGACAATGCCCGCGACTGGCGCTCCATTTATGGAACAGACTATGAAGGTGCCAGTGCGGCAATTGGATAATCTCAACAACCTAGTCGGAGAGTTGGTCGTCAACCGCAACAGCTTGGAGCAGGATCAAGAGCGGATGCGACAGTTTTTAGACAATCTGCTGCACCAGGTGCAAAATCTGGCAGATGTAGGCCAGCGAATGCAGGATTTGTACGAGCGAGTGCTGCTAGAAATGGCTCTGCTGTCGAGTCGTCAAGGGTCTCATTTCTTGTCCGCGAACTCGGGACACGACCAAATGAGCGTATTCGATATGGACCGATTTACTCCGTTCCACACCTTAGCCCAGGAGATTCTAGAGTTAATCGTGCGAGTGCGGGAGTCGTCTTCGGATATTGAGTTTTTGGTGGATGAGACAGAGCAGGTGACGCGCCAGCTACGACAAATCACTACTCAGCTCCAAGAAGGGCTAACTCGGTCGAGAATGGTTCCGTTTTCCGATATTGCCGATCGCTTGCGCCGTGGGGTGCGCGACAATGCGATTAATTTTGGCAAGCAAGTGGAGCTGACCTTGGAGGGACGGGAAACTTTGGTGGATAAGATGATTCTCGAAAAGCTTCACGACCCTTTGAATCACTTGGTCAATAATGCTCTGGCTCACGGAGTTGAATTGCCGCAAGTTCGAGAGGGCAAAGGCAAAGACCCCAGAGGAACTATTGTGGTTCGGGCGTTCCACCAAGGAAATCAAACCGTAATTGCCGTGTCTGACGATGGCGCGGGAATTGATGCCCAGAAGGTGAAGGTAAAAGCGATTGAGAAAGGGGTGATTACTCCTGCCGAGGCGAAAACTATGTCTCGGCTGGATGTTTACGATCTTCTGTTTGAGGCCGGGTTCAGTACCCGAGATAAGGCAGACCAACTGGCCGGTCGCGGGGTGGGTATGGATGTGGTTCGCCGCCGGGTCAGCGAGATTCGCGGGGTGGTCAATGTTGATTCCACTCTGGGTAAGGGCACGACTTTTACGATACGCCTGCCTTTGGCTTTGAGTATTTCTAAGGCTCTGGTCTGTATTAGCGATCGCGTCCGAATTGCTTTTCCGATGGATGGGGTCGAAGATATGCTCGATGTCCCCCGGGATAAGGTGCAAATAGATTCCTCCTCCTCCGAAGAAAATCAGCAATTTATTCCCTGGCGGGATACTATGCTTCCCTTCCGTTCTCTGCGGGATTTGCTCCGATACAATCGCCACTTGGGACGCGGCAGTATGTATGGGGGCAATACAGATGAAGAAATTATTTCTGTGGTCGTTCTGCGTAGCGCCGGAAATTATTTAGCCCTGCAAGTGGATCAGGTTTTGGGGGAACAGGAAATTGTAATCAAACAGTTGGAAGGCCCTGTAGCCAAGCCGATGGGAATTGCTGGAGCAACGGTTATGGGGGATGGTCGGATTGTGGCGATCGCAGATGTTCTCGAAATGATAGATATCGCCGCCGGCCGCATCCGCCGCGACGTTCCCGCGCTCGATACTTCCACTGTAGAGATAGAATCCGTCGTCCAAGAGCAACCTACAGTCCTGATTGTGGACGACTCTATTACTGTACGGGAGCTGCTTTCCATGACCTTTAACAAAGCCGGCTATCGCGTGGAACAAGCGCGGGACGGTCAAGAGGCTTGGGAAAAACTGCGATCGGGTTTGCCCTGCGATATTGTCTTCTGCGATATTGAAATGCCCCGGATGGATGGCTTGCAGTTGCTCTCGCAAATGCAGAAAGATCCCCACCTCCATGACTTGCCTATTGCCATGCTTACCTCTCGGGGTGCAGACAAGCATCGTCAGATGGCCGTCCAGATGGGCGCTAGCGGCTACTTCACCAAGCCTTACCTCGAAGAGGCCCTGCTAGAAGCTGCCTCCCGAATGTTAAAAGGCGAGAATTTAGTTTTGGCATAGGCATAGATAGGGGCATAGATAGCGTAGGGTGATTATCTTGTGGGCTTTTGTGTAGGGAAACTTCATGCTATTTCCCGACCGCTGTCGGGGGCTCGAAAGTCCTACAGGGACGGAAGTTTCGGGATTAAGAGAGCTAACGATACCGCTCTTGTCACGCGCTCGGGGAGTGAAAGAGTACCCCACACCCCACACCCTAGGCATAGGGTATAGGGCATTGCTGCTACCCTTATATGCCGCTTCCAGAGCCTATAAAATATATAAAATATGCGCGATCGCTCTCTTTTAGCAGCTTGAGGAAAAATAATGATACCAATCGCTAACTACCATGTTATTTACGATGGCAATTGCAATCTTTGTTCGACGTTAGTACAATTGCTAGAAAAATTAGATCGGGGCAATCTTTTTGACTATATTCCCATGCAGGATAGGGAGACTCTCTGGAGTTTTGATATTACGTCGGAAGACTGCGAATTGGGAATGATTTTGCTTGATGCGAAGGCTCCAGAGAAACGCTGGCAGGGCAGCGATGCAGCAGAAGAGATTGGGCGGTTATTGCCGATGGGGGAAATTTTTGTTTCTGCTTATCGGGCATTGCCGGGGCTAAAGCAAACCGGCGATCGCCTTTACGAACTGGTGCGAGACAATCGCTACGAACTTTTTGGCAAGCGCTCTAGCACCTACGAGTCTGCCTACCGAGCTTGCAGCCGGAGCAATCAGCTTTAAACAGTAGGGGCTTTCCGCCTCTACAGAACGGCAGTTTCGCGAGGGACATGAAACGCCCCTACTCTACCTACTCTACTGGCTACGCGCAGACTACACCAGCAGACTAAACTAGATAGTCTCGCCCCATAGGCAGCCCAGACAAAAAAGATCTAGGCTAGACTCACCAAGGCATAGTCTATCGGCTCGGCCGTTCTACCAATCGGTTGTAGGGTAGGGTGTTGACTCTGAGGCTTTTTCGTCGTTTTGACGATGTTCGGGGGAGCATGCGGCGCGCGACCCTAAAAGCCCCAAACAGAGTTAGGGATAATAGCTGCGGGAATTTTCCCCATGCCCGACACCCCATACCCCACACCCGGCGTTGTAGGGCAAGAGCCAGCGCTTACTGCAATGATCGAAAAAAAGCGAAAATCCCCAGAAATGCTCGATTTCGTAAAGCTAATGATGGGTCAAGATCCAAAGCCCGTCCGCGCTTTAGTCGAAATTTATACTAAGCAAGCTTCTTCTGCTTGTATCCGAGCCAAGTGGTTGCTCTGTCACAAGGGCGTCAAATACACCGAATACCGAATTGACCAGGATGAGTTGGCTGCAATAACAATGGTCGATCGCACGGGAGGACGGCGGGATTTACCCCAGATTTTTATCAATAACCAGCATATTGGCGGAGATAGCGAACTCGATCGCCTGAATAGAGAAGGAGAACTGGACCATTTGCTAGCCGAGGTTTACAATTATTAAGAGGTGTGGGGTGTGGGGTGTGGGGTGTGGGGGGTGGGGTGTGGGGTGTGGTCTGTGGGGTGTGGTCTGTGGGGCCGCCTACGGAAAATTCATGCTTTTATAACGCACTTCCTTAGAACTTCTCAAGTCACCTTTATGAGTGAAAATTCCCCAAAATCAAGAACCTACCCGCCACCGCCAATTGACGATCCGAGCTATCTCCTCCACCGAAAATGGATGATGGAGGCTCTAGAATTGGCTCAAAGAGCTGGCGAGGCCGGGGAAGTGCCCGTGGGAGCAGTAATAGTTGATGCTAAAGGTCGGCTTATTGCGATCGCACAAAACCGGCGCGAGCGAGACAATGACCCCACTGCCCATGCAGAAATTCTGGCTTTGCGAGCCGCCGGCCGAGTTTTAAACAATTGGCATCTCAACGGCTGTACTCTCTACGTTACTCTGGAGCCTTGCCCCATGTGTGCCGGGGCGATCGTCCAGTCTCGCATTAGTCTTTTAGTTTATGGAGCCGACGACCCAAAGACCGGCGCGATTCGCACTGCTGCCAATATTCCCGACGGCCCTTGCTCTTACCACAAATTATCGGTTCTCGCCGGTATTCTAGAATCCCCTTGTCGCCAGCAGCTTCAATCCTGGTTTAGCCAAAGACGAGGATAGGTTTGAGTTTTGAGTTCGAGCGCCCCGGAGTTCGAGCGCCCCGGAGTTTTGAGTTCGAGCTAACCGGAGTTCGAGCGCCCCGGAGTTTTGAGGTTTCAGTTTTGAGTTCGAGCTAACCGGAGTTTTGAGTTTTTTTCGTAGGGTCTGCTGAATAAATAAATATAAAAAGCCGGGGTGTGGGAGGCCGCCTACGAGGTCGCCTACGAGGTGTGGGAAGAATTACATAAAATTGTCTTCTCCCCCTCTCCCCACAGTCCCCACAGCCTTTTTCAGCAAGCCCTTCGTAGGACAGGCGTCACGAGTTATCAAGGTAGTTTTGAATAATTTTGCATTTTTTTTCCGTAGGCGTAGCCGCCCCTACGCCCCGGAGGGCGGGCTACGCCTACGGGGCTTGCCCGATGCCCGATGCCCGATGCCCGATGCCCAATGCCCGATGCCCAATTCCCAATTCCGCTCTTCCCAATTCCGCTCTTCCCAATGCCCAATGCCCAATGCCCAATGCCCAATGCCCAATTCCCAATTCTAGTCTCGTAGGGCAGGAGGATAGAGTTTTATTCTACTTTCGCCGATTTTTGGCCGGCCGTTGTGGCTCCACCAATCGTTCCATTTTCGCCTATCCATTGTAATTTGCCGATCGCTCGCGGCACTCTGGTTGTATAGCTCCATAAGTTTTAACAAGGAAGTGGCGTATTCCCGTAACAAATCCTTGCAGGCCGAGAGTAAGTCGCCCCGATCGCCAATGGCATTAATATTCTTGGCTTCCCAAATAGAGTTAATAAAGCGAATAAAAACGGAGTCCGATAATTCTTCCATTACATCTACGACTTCTGAGTCCAGGTAAAACGAATAGCGATCGACTACTTGACCCAAAGCCGACTTCAGGCTTAGCAGCTCTGAATGCAGGTAATCCAGCCAGTCCATTTCGTCCCCTTGTGAAGTCACCATCGGCGCTGGGCTTAGCAAGTCCAGATATTTTACCTCGTTAAAATAGGTGTCGTCAAACAAATCTACTAATACTTGATAATCTTTGTCTGGCCTAACCTCTACGGTTGCTTTGAACATTTCAAACAACAAATATATTTGCTTGCGCAAAACATATCTTAATTGACGAAAAGCAATTTCTTTGAATTTATTCTTTTCTTTCTCTTGGCTATTTTTTACTGTTTGATTTACCGAAAACAGTACCAATAAAATTCCCATCAGTTCTGCAGTCAGGTTCAAAGAAAAATCTTTGAGCCACAAATTACAGGTGTCGCCGAGGGAAACCCAATTATTAATACAGTTAGACAAAGAAAATATAAAAAATAAAAGGATCAAAAATAGAATCCAGTAAGATTCTTTGAAAAAACCGTTAGATAAGATTTGTCTCAAACGATACATACAAAAGGCAGGGGAGCAAGGGGACAGGGGAACAAGAAGACAGGGGAGCAGGGGCTGCGATCGCGGAAATGCAATATCCCGATTATTATAGGTTATTTAGATTGGTTATGGTTATAGTATGGGCCGCGCCGGTCCGGTGCTACTGCGGCCGCTGTATGGGGGTGAAATGCTCTCAAGCCTCTCAAGCTAATATAGCGCTACACGCAAGTCTCAAGGTAATAAGTCAAAAGTCAAAAGTAGAATCTGACTAAGGAACGAGCATTTATTGAAGGCCCCCTATCTTAAAATGCTATTATAGCACTACGCATATTTGGTTAAAAGCACGGAAAGCCCCTACTGCTCTCCTGCTGACCGCTCTCCTGCTGACCGCTTATTGCTATATCGCCATTTTCAGCAAATAAATGGTTTAATTGCAAGCAGAGAACTGAAATTTATATGCAGGCAATACCAGTAAAAATCCTGGCTACAGGTAAATATCTTCCCAAAAATAAAGTTACTGCAGAGCAGTTGGCAGAACGGGTGGGAATAGATGAGGTCTGGATAGAAAAAAAATCGGGGGTACTCGTTCGCCATTTTGTAGAAAATGAAACTGCTTCCGAGATGGGCGCTTTGGCTGCTCGGGAAGCCCTCAAAGCTGCCGGATTGTCTTGGTCTGAGATTGACTGCTTGGTTTGCACCAGTAGCGTCCCAGAACAAGCGATTCCCTGCACTGCCTCCTTGATTCAAGAAAAGTTAGGCGCCCTAGACTCTGGCATACCCGCTTTTGATATTAACTCTACCTGTCTGAGTTTTATTACCGGATTGGATATGATATCTTATGCGATCGCCGCCGGTCGCTACCAAACAGTTTTGCTGGTTGCCACAGAAGTCAGCAACCCAGGTCTTAATTGGCAAGAGAAACAAGTTTGCACTATCTTTGGAGATGGAGCTGCTGCGGCCATTGTAGGGCGATCGCCGGAAAATGAAAGCTCAAAAATTCTGGGTTCGCTTATGGAAACCTATAGCAAAGGAGCCCATCTGTCGGAATGCCTTGGTGCCGGAAATAAGTATCATCTTAGAGAATACGCTGCGGACCCAGAATATTTTTTATTTAGGATGGATGGGAAAGCTTTATATCGCCTCTGTGCCGAGATTTTGCCCGGGTTTGTAGAGCGTCTGTTGCAGCTTAGCGGTCTAACTATGGAGGATATACAACTGGTGATTCCCCATCAAGTTAGTATTGAGTGGCTCGGGTTAACGCGCAAGCAGTTGGGCATCCCCGAAGAAAAATGGATGACGATCGCTAGGGATCATGGCAATACCCTCGCTGCCTCAGTTCCGATGGCTCTCTACGAAGCAATTAAGCAAAATAAGATAAAACGAGGCGATCGCTTGTTGCTCTTAGGAGCTTCTGCTGGCTTTTCTGTAGGCGGAATTGTAATGGAATACTAAGGTTATATCAAGTCTGTTTAAATACCCACATAAAAATTTGTAATCTCCCGTAGGACGGGCGTCCCGCCTGTCCCAAAGAGCCCAGGCGGACAGGCGGGACGCCCTGTCCTTGCGCAGAAGCTTTTTTTGGGGCATTCAAACCGACATGATATTATCTTATATGGCGATGGTTGTGGAAGAAAAAAAATTATAGAAACTATTAGAGAAAGCTCTGCTGCTCTGCTGCTCTGTGCCTGACCGCTGACTGCTGACCGCTGACCGCTATGAATGCCCGATGCCCGATGCCCACATTGTTGTTATGATAGTTAAGTTATATGAAAGTCGATAAGCAGTGGGATGCTAAATTTTACGATCGCCAGCATTCTTTTGTTTGGCAATTTGGTGCCCAGCTAGTAGAGCAGCTATCTCCCCAAACTGGAGAACGCATCTTAGACTTGGGCTGCGGTACGGGTCATCTGACCAACGAAATTGCCAATTTGGGAGCGATCGCGATCGGCATGGATTCTTCGCCGACGATGATTGCGCAGGCACGCGAATCTTATCCCCAGCTCCAATTTGAAATAGCAGACGCTCGCAATTTGTCCTTCGTCGGTGAATTTGATGCAGTTTTCTCGAATGCCGTTCTCCATTGGATTACCGAACCAGAGGCCGTTGTAGCTGGAGTCTGGCAATCCCTAAAACCGGGCGGGCGCTTTGTCGCTGAATTTGGCGGCCGGGGAAATGTAGCGGCTATTATCGCTGCTTCTTATCGAGCTATCCAGGCAGCCGGTTATCCTATTTCTCCCGCTGACAATCCTTGGTATTTTCCCAGCATTAGCGAATATACTACTCTCCTAGAAGCTCGCGGCTTTGAAGTTACTTTTGCCCTGCTTTTCGATCGCCCCACTCCTTTAGAAGACGGAGAACGAGGCATACAGAATTGGCTAGAAATGTTTGCTAGGTTTCTTGACGGGATATCGGCCGAAGCAAAACAAGAGATTTTTACTGCGATCGAACGGGAGTTGCGTCCCCAATTGTATCGGGATGGAACTTGGTATGCCGATTATCGCCGAATTCGTATTATCTCTCGCAAACCCTAACGGGGGTGTGGGGTGTCGGGTGTGGGGTGTCGGGTGTGGGGTGTCGGGCGAACATATTCGCCCCTACCGTCCGTAGTAACACAACAAATGCGAGGTCTAATACCAACGTCAGATCCCCCCAACCCCCCGATAAATTGGGGGGCTATTGAGAGATTCAGAGCTTAGCCCCCTTTTTAAGGGGGGTTTGGGGGGATAGGTGCGCTGTCGCGGATCGAACTCACAATTTTAACCGTCGCCTTGCCAGTAGGCTGTTTTGCGGCAAATGTTTGTGGTGCAGCGCAAATCTGTAGGCGGGGGATCCAGTAATGGCGACCGAGGCTGTCAAATTAGGCTATACGACAGTGGAGGAAATGCGGGAGGTGCCCAAGCGCAAAAAAATTTTTGCATTTAATGTTGAAGTTCGAGCAACGCCGTGCTAATATAGTTTTATGGCTCCGATAGAGGGTTAAAAAAAGGGGCCACGGCTAGCCGCGACCCTTTATTAAATGGAAAGGCAAACCTTAGTAAGGAGGTGTTCTCACTCAAACAAAACAAACTTTTCCCTGAAAAACCGGACTGGCACGGAGTAAGCCCTGGACTAGGGCTAATAGTCCAGTGGCTTGCCTCCGATAGCTAGGCCGGCTGGGAAGATAGCCCACCCCCATTGCCCCGCCGATCGTCCATTAGATCGTGGTAGTGGATGGGTTTCCCTTGGGAAAAATTCGTCTTCTTTTTGAGCAACGGACCTCCTTATTTTTTCTAGATTGCAGGAAGAATTATAGCAGTAAGGCGGTTCCTGCCCGGTCGATAGAACGCAAGCAGGGTCAGCCCTCTATCGCTATCAGGCGATCGATCGCATTTTATGGCGTTTCTCAAACGAGCCTAATACCGCTTCTGTATGAAGATGCAACAAATCCGTTCGGGCTGAGCGGAGTCGTAGGCAAAGCCTACGACTCCGCTCAGCCCGAACGGCGGATAAACGTCGTTATTTGTTGCAACTTCATACAGAATTGGTCTAACGAAGGAAACGTAGGGGCGACAGCATCCCCGAGACAATCTCGGCCTTAAACGGTAACCTCCGTCATGGGATGCTTCGCCCAAGATTCCTTACATCAATTTGAGAAACGCTATAGTTGACTGTCCGCATTAAAATTGTAGGGAGCGGCCCGGGAACGAAACCCAACACAACGATTGGTATAGTTGGGTTTCACTCCGTTCAACCCAACCTACAGTTACACATAATTTTAGGTTTGCCAAAGCAATAGTCTTCGGGGGCAATCCCCCCGGTTGCCCCGGCCGCCCCCCGGCCGCCGCAGACCAACCGGGGCGGGCACGGGGGCACCGCCCTACAGATACTGTGACTGTTTAAACGGATTTGATATAAGTCCTGTGAAAGCTGAAAGCTGAAAGCTGACCGCTGACTGCTATAAAACTTAAAACTTACCAAGGACTGCCAATCATCGTAAAGCCAGACCAATAATAAGGATGAGAGAGACTGGTATTGTTTAAAGATTCCAGTTCTGGGGGTAGCGGTATGCTATCGACAGTCTTCGCACCGCGCAACTCGCCGGCAGTAAATTTGACATTGCCGCGAATCATGGCGATTTGGGCTTGTCGCAGAGCCTCGGCCTTAATAGTAGGACGGGCATCTTCGTTGAAGCCGGCGAGCTGACGATAAAACTGGGTCATCAATCCTAAAGTGCCCTCGTCGCTGACATACCACAAACTGGCTAAAGCTGACTTCACTCCGGCGGCAACGGCCAAACCGGCAAAACCCAGCTCCGCTTGCTCGTCTCCGATCGCAGTACGACAAGCAGACAAAACCAACAACTCTACTGCCGGACTGTGCCAGCCCATTTCCCGCAATTGATCTAAGCGGAGCTTATCGTTCCAGAGTTGAATGTAAGCATTGCTCGGGGCTCCGGGCTGAAACTCCGCATGGGTAGCCAGATGAATAATTTGATAGGGATAATGCTTGCGTTCTTGGACAATCTTTTCTCGGGTGAAACTTTCGTTTAATAAGACTTCTCCCGACCAGAGCCGCCCGGCGATCGCCGACAATTCTACGGGTACGGCGGGCAAAGGAGCTGCAGAAGTAAACTGGCTCGCACCCATCGCCAAGACTTGGGTATTTTGGAGAGACTGATAGCGGGTATCCACCAAACTAATACTGGGAATCAGGCTCAGGCTGTATTTCTCCACCAAAAAGCGATCGCCATCGTGCAAAGCCGCCACTGGCAAACTTCGCATTCCGCTATCCATACTAAATAACAGCGTATCGATAGAAGCTGTCTCCAGTTCCTCCGCCAGAGGTGCGATTAACCATTTATAAAGCTTTTGAGCTGGCTCTAAATACCTGGGGGTATGAAAGCTGCGAGGATCTGTAATCAGACCCCGAAATTTGATTACTACTTCCAGCAGTTTCTCCCTCGGTGCGTCTGGAATAGTTTTGCGAATTGGCTGACCGTCTGGCAGAAACAAAACTAGCTCTAACTCTGAGGGCAAGGCGGTGACATAAATAACAGCAGAGCGATTGCCAGTTTGCTTGGCAATATCCACCAGGGCTTCTCGAATGCTCGCCGACTCGCCCGCTTCTTGCCCGAAGCCAAGCCCAAAATAGTTCTCAAATTCATTCTGGCGGTGTAGCTCCAGAGCCCCTACAAAATTTCCTGTATTCTGGACGCTAGCACCGACGACATTCATCCTCGCCCGCATGCTGTTTAAGAGGGATTGAGGATTATTGGATTGACCGGAATTGTTGTCCCCTTCCGCTCCCATAATCCGCTGACCCCGGGCCATGCGATCGCGATCGGGTTCGCCCATAGGTGGCATCATCCCTGGGCTCGGCTCGTTCCGCTCTAGCAATCTGGCTGCAGCCATCATATTGGGCGGTAAATTTCCCGAGTTAGCAGTAATATTGGCTGGCTCAGTTTGACCGGCGGCGGACGGAGCCCCAGAAACTATAGCTCCATTTTGAGGGGAATTTTGAGGTAAAAATCCTGGCGGCGGTATTGGCGGTCTTTGTGAGTTAAACCCAGCAGCTCTAGCCCTTGGCGTTATGCCAGATCCCGGGCTGACTCTCTGCCTTTGAGTTCCTGTAGCTATATTATTGATATTGCCAGCAGTGCCGCCAACCGCCGTGACGCTTTGATTTCCCCGAACCAGATTGCCGCCAGCAGTATTATTAATCGAACCGGCATCGCCATTATTGGCGCTTATGGTTTGGTCGCCTGCGCTTATGTCGGAACCGGCCGTATTATTAATCGAACCGGCATTGCCATTATTGGAACTTATCGTTTGGTCGCCTGCGCTTACATTCGACCCAGCCGTATTGTTAATCGAACCGGCATCGCCATTATTGGCGCTTACTGTTTGGTCGCCTGCGGTTACATTCGACCCGGCGGTATTGTTAATTGCCCCGCTACTGCTCCCCGCATCGCCATTATTGGCGCTAACCGTTTGGTCGCCTGCGGTTACATTCGACCCGGCGGTATTGTTAATCGAACCAGCATCGCCATTATTGGCGCTTACTGTTTGATCGCCCGCGCTCACAGAAGCTCCAGCAGTATTGTCAATCCCCCCCGCATTGCCATTGCTGGATATAGATGTTTGGTCTCCAGTTGCGATGTTATTGCCAGCACTGTTAACTATTTGGCCGGATGCGGTTCCTACCGAGCGGAGATTGCCGGTAAAAATATTGCCATTAAAACCCGGAGCGGTAATGCTAATATTGCCGCTGGTTCCCTCCTGCGCTTCGGTGAAAATGTTGGCAGTAGTTATGCTATTGCCCGAGCTGCTTAGGGTTACGTTGCCGCTTTGCTCGGAACCGTAAGAACTGATATTATTTGTAGAGATATTGCCTCGGGCAGACAGGGTGACGTTGCCAGCGGTGCCCCGCTCGGAAAAGGAATCGATATCGCCGCCAATTGTGGAAATGTTTCTTTGGCTGGCGATCGCAACATTCCCTCCTTGGCGCAGTCCCTCCGAGCGGATGCTCCCCGTCGTAATATTCCCAGGAGACTCTAGGGACACATCTCCGGCAATGCCATTGTCAGAATAGGTTTCTAAATCCCCCTGGCTGGTATCGATACTATTTTCGCTAGCACTAAAAATTCTAATATTCCCGCCTCGCTCCGCTCCATAGGACGTTATTGTGCCAGTGCTGACATGACCCCCTGCATTAATAATGACATTGCCCGCCGTCCCGCTATCGGAAAAAGAATAGAGTTCGCCGCGATCGCTATTCACTCTCCCTTCCAGGCTAGTAATAGTTACATTCCCGCCGGACTTCTCTCCTTCCGAGTGGATGCCGCTGGTAGTAATATCCCCTGGCGCGTAGAGAGTTACATCCCCAGCATTGCCCGACCGAGAAAAAGAATTGATACTGCCATTAGGATTATGTGTTGTTTGATGATGTGGCGAGCGATCGGTGCATCCCGCACAAACTTCTATATTGCCCGACTGGGTGCTAACGCTAATACTTCCTCCCTGAAGCTGACCCTCGGAACGGATAGCGCCTTGAGTTGGCGAACCGCCCAAACTCACATTCCCATTTGCCCGGATATTCACCTCCCCAGCCGTTCCGCTTTGGGAATAAGTATTTAGAGTTGCGCCCCGCAAATCTATGCTGCCCCGACTCGTCGCATAAATTCCGCCCCCCTGCGTTTCCCCGAAAGACCAGACGCTTCCCGCAGCAATCTTACTGCCATCCAGAGAAACATTACCCCCCCGCCCTCTGGCCGAAAACGAGAACAAAAGACCAGTATCCACATCTCCCTCGCTACTGAAGGCAGTAATATTGCCGCCGTTCTCGGCACCAAAAGAACTAATGTGGCTGGTGGTAATTCCCTTTTTCGCCGTCAAGGTGACATTGCCGCCGGTGCCGTGCAAAGAATAGGCATCGATATTAGCATTTTCACCTTCAAATAACGATGCCGCCGCATTTGTTGGAGAGAGGCGATCGAAATTATTAAACTCTGCTTCTCCAGATAAATCCCCAGCAGTAGTATCTATAGCTCCATTGCGGCTCTCTATATATATATCTCCGGCGCGAGCTTCTGGATCTTGCCCCAAAGCCCAAGTCCTGATATAACCAGTCCGCACGTCCCCAAAAGCATTTATCTCGACTCGACCCGACGTGCCTTTATCGGAATACGACCCTAAAACTCCCAGACTGGTATCGATCGCTCCACTGCGGCTAGTCAAAGTCGCATCCCCGCCCCCAGATATGCCATAAGACCAGACATTTGCCGTAGTAATATCCCCTTCAGCCTCAAGAGAAATATTGCCCGCATTCCCCGGATTTGAATAAGCCGCCAGTCGGCCGCTGCTGGTATCGATCGCGCCACTTTGACTGACAACCGCAATATCCCCGCCGCCCTCGACTCCATAAGACAAGACATCCCCAGTCGTAATATTGCCTCGGGCATTCAGGGAAATATTGCTAGCCGTACCGTTATTAGAAGAAGCTTCTATCTTATTTTCTGCATTTATCTCGCCGCCCTGACTGACAATCGAAATCGCACCGCCGTTTAAATAACTATTGGCGCGAATGCTACCGATAGTTATTGACTCGGCGGCTTCGAGGGCGAGCTTCCCGCTAGAACCTTGTGGGGACAAGAGGCGTATCTCCCCTGCTGCGGTATTAATTTCCCCGCCAGTGCTGGTAATAGAAATATCGGCGCTATTTTGAGAACTGAGATTGGCATTGAGATTGGCATCCATACTGCGTCCGCTATCGGAGGCAATATTGCCAGTAGTTATTGACCGAGCGGCTTCGATGGAGAGTTTCGCGCTCGAACCTTCTGGCGAAAATAGGTGAATTATGCCTCCGGTAGTATTAACTGTGCCGCCACTGCTGCGGATAGAAATATCCGCCCCATTCCAGGTATCCAGGTTCCCGGTGCTAATGTCCCCGCGAGCTGAGAGTTTTATTCCCGAACCCGAAGAAATATTGGTGGGTTCGTTAATAGCGATCGGACTTCCTGCCCGAGCCCCTGGCTGAGCGACACCTCTAGAAGCATCGCCAGCAGAGGGTGGTTGTTGTATTTGAAAACGCTGGTTAGTTATTGCTCCTTGAAAGCTAGTAATCTCGACGCCGCCGCCGCCCCAGATATCTGCAGTTGTAATATCTCCCAAAGCGCTTATGGTTAGCTGGCCGGAATCCGAATCTATCTCTCCTCGACTGGTATCGATTGCTCCTTTGCGACTGGCGACGCGAATATTCCCGCCGGTTCGGTAGTTCTCTCCCCACCGCCAGGACAGGATATCTTCTGTTTTAATATTCCCCTCAGCATCCAGGCTAATTTCTCCGCCGCCGGATTGCAAGAAACCGCCGCTGGTATCTATCTCTCCCTCGCTGCTCGAAATTCTAATTTCTCCACCGCCCCAGGTATCGACTTCCCCAGTGCTAATATTGCCCCGGGCAGAAAGCGCCACATTCCCAGACCTCGTTTCGCCCGAGGTTAGGATATCTCCAACTTTGAGACTGCCTTGGGCTTGGATCTCGATATCGCCAGCGGTGCCCCGGGAAAAAGAATTCAGAATTGTCGGCGGATTGTCCCAGACTACCTCTATTTCTTCATCCCCTAGGACATATACATTTAACTTTTCGTTGTAGGCACCAGAACTATCGGCTCCAGTCCGGCGAACTTCAACATTACCGTTGCGGCTGGCGATACTAATATTGCCGCCGGTTTTCACCCCTTGGGCATTAACTAAAGATAAAGTCGTATCTCCCAAAGCATCGAGAGTAACATTTCCCGCATTGCCAGCAGCCGAAAAAGAGTTCAGTTCTCCAGCAATATTCAGCCCGCCCTTACCGCTGCTGATGCTAATATTCCCTCCTCCTTCCCAGCCCTGGGCTTCGATTTTTCCGGCGTTAATATTTCCAGAAGCGCTCAGAGAAATATTGCCACCCTCGCCCCCTCGATAGCGGAAACTCGTCACTGTCAAAGAGGTGTCGTCGTTATCGAATCTCAGATAATCAGAAGGTTGTATTTCCTGGCTGTTCAGGAAGCTCGGACCGCTTCGTCTGGCATTTGCACTTTGGGCGCTGCTTCTGGGATTTCCTGGGGAGGAGCGAGTCGGTTTTCTACTAGGAGGACCTGCAGGAAGCTTGATTCCCAAAACATTAGCAATGTCGCCTACTGCGATCGCCAAGTCGTTTCCAGAGGCGATACTATAATTAACTTCGCTGCCCTCGGGACCTTCTACAGAAAGGTCTATGGTTCCATCTTCTTCGTCAATTTCCCATCTAACTTGTCGCTCTTGGGAATCGACTATATATAAGGAGTGAGAGCTGAGAATTCCGCCGCTGGTATCTATTGCCCCATTGCGGCTGGAAATTGCAATGTTCCCTCCCTGCAACCCGCCATCTGCTCGAACATCCCCGGTTTTAATATCCAATTCTGCATTCAGGCTAATTCCGCCTCCCCGACCGGCGTCAGAACTAGAATTTAAAGCGCCTCGGCTCGTATCGATTTTGCCAGAAGCGCTAGCGAAACTTATTTCTCCCCCGGCTGCGCTGCCGCTACTATTAATATTGCCGGTAATAACATCTCCAGGAGCAGTAATCTTAATTCCCCCGCCGCCGCCGGCATTGGCAGTATTAATGCTTCCCAAGCTGACAACCGAGCTAGCATTGCGATCGGCGGCGAGAGAAATTCCCGATCCTCCTAGCAATACCCGGCCGTTTTCGACCTTTATTTCGGTTGCATGGCCTAAAGCTTGACCGCCGGTTAGCAAATCTGGCAGGCCGAGGGGATTTATTTCCGCTCCGGCATTGGCTCCGGCATTGGCTCCGGGATTAAAATTCCCTGGATTTGACGAGCCTATCGGTTGGATATCTAAGCTGAGCAGATGTCCGCTCTGGCTCAGGCGCAATGTATTTTGACCCGGAACTGCGGCGATCGTAATATTCCCTCCCGCACTGGAGAGAGTTCCGGTATTAATAGTCGTGCCCCCGACCAGGCTGAGATTGCCTCCGCTTAGCGTTAAGTTTCCTGTATTAACAATAGCTCCCGGTTGCGAGGCAGCAAAAGTAAAAGCATTCGGCGTTCCGACTAGATTCGCATAGTCGTTGCTGGCGATCGCATTAAATAAACCTCCTCCATCCAAGCCAATGCCAGTAGCAGTAGTCGCCGCAAAATCTCCCGCCAAGTTTAATTGAGCATTCTCGCCAAATAAAATCCCGGCGGGATTGAGCAGAAACAGATTGGAGTTTGCCCCGGTTACCTGGATTAAGCCATTAATATAGGAAGCATCGCCGCCAACAACTCGACCCAGAATATTGCGGATGTTCGGGTTCGAGATAAAATTGGCAATCTGCCCATTGCTGAGCCCAAATTTCTCAAAACTATGGAAGAGATTCGCGCCATCCCCCGATAGTGAGCCACCCTGGATATTAATTTGATTTCCCGCAGCATCCACCAGAGTGCCCGTGCCATCGGAAGCAGGGGTAATTGTTGTCTGGGCTACGCTCGCTTGCATACCGGGGTAGGCAATTGTGCCTAACAAGGCTAAAAGAGTAACCCACGGGGCTAATTTTACTTTGGCTCTTTTCATTGCGATCGCCTCTGGAACTGTGGGAAGGGTGGGGCTGGGGAGAGGGGGGAGGGTGGGGAGTGTGGGGAGAGGAGAGAATTTTCTTAGAGTCCCACACCCTACACAAGCGGGTGCTCTTGTGTGGGGTGTGGGGTGTGGGGAAACCTCATGCTATTTCCCGACCGCTGTCGGGGGCTCGAAAGTCCTACAGAGACGTAACGACCCCATATGTCACCAGTGTGGTGAACAAGCCTCAACACCCTACACCCTACACCCTACACCCTACACCCTACACCCCCTACACCCTACACCCCAATATTGTTACTGCCTCTGTCAATCGAACTTTTCGCAGATTTGAGAAAATTTTTTCGATTGAATTTGCGAAAAGCAGCAACCTTATATCACCTTGATAATATCAGATTTAGCAATCCTCAATTATTGGCGGTAGGTGACCAACCAGGTTTCTGGCTTGAGGCTCCTTGGGTCTTATGATAACGCTCTAAATAAATCTTTTGAAGATTTCTAATGGAGAATTAATCTTTTGCACCCTGTCCTTTGTGAAGGATGACCGATCGCACCTTAGTCCGAGTTCCCTTAATTAGGGTGTAGGGTGTAGGGTGTAGGGGAAGAGGGGGAAGAGGGGGAAGAATTAAGGTGAGTTCCCTTAATTAGGGTGTAGGGTGTAGGGTGTAGGGTGTAGGGTGTAGGGTGTAGGGGAAGAGGGGGAAGAGGGGGAAGAATTAAGGTGAGTTCCCTTAATTAGGGTGTAGGGTGTAGGGTGTAGGGTGTAGGGTGTAGGGTGTAGGGTGTAGGGTGTTGAGGCNTCCTGGTGCTTAGGGCGCGGTGGAACCACGCCGAACCCATCCCGAACTCGGACGTGAAACGCTGCAGCGGCGAAGATACTTGGTGGGTAGCTGCCCGGGAAAATAGCTCGGTGCCAGGATTAATTTTCAACAAAGGGTCTTTCTGAACCAATCAGAAAGACCCTTTGTTGTTTTATGGGAATGTTGCGATCGCTCCCTCATTGTCCCGCATTTAAGCGATCGCTCCCTTGACCAGGATTAACAGATTAACTAGCAATTGCATTTCTGCCGTAAAAGTCTGACAATGCACTTACAAAAACAAAAAATAGAACTCACGACATAGGAGAGCGGATGTGCCAAGTAAGGGAGTGGGTGGAAATGGTACTGCGTCTGAATTTGGCGATTTAACGGGAATGACTCGCCAAGAAATCGATGAGTTCTTCAAAAAATTGGATGCTAAAGTTAAAATAACTTCGGGCGGTTATGTGGAATACAAGTTTCCCGATCGCTCAAAAGTAATAATTCGTCCTGATGGTGAAGTGGTAAGAACTCCCGCTCCAATCTATGCCTCAGACGGTTCCAGAATAAATAGGGGTCTGCGCTTAGATCGGGAGGGTCGTTTAATGGAAACCCGGGATAAATTAGGCAACCCAATCCCGGATACACATAATACTGGAGAGCGAGTGAGGGATTGAGATGTCAGATGACTACAAGTTGCTAAATTTGGGCGGACTAACATCTTTAGTCACCAACGTCAGAGTTTTGTATTGGGGGAATGAGTTTGTCTTAGAATGTCTGTACGATCCGACCGGCGATCGCCTTCCCTACAGTCTCAATTTTAAAGATTGTCGAGAAATACGCTGGGAAGTCCACGATCCAGAAGAAGTTGGCGAGCCCTTTGCAGAGTTAATAGGAATTCATCTAGGGGAGGACTCGCACCCCGGGTCTCCGCAGGAGAATTGCCGCAAACCAGCGTTAATTCATACAGATATTTTTGAGATTTCGCTACTTTATAGCAGTTTTAATATTGAACGAGGACAGCACTCTGCGGAGATAGAGCAGAGCAAACCTTTGGTTGAAGCTTAAGGAGCGATCGCGCTTGTCTATGCTTGGGATGCTCGGGACAATGTTAGGCGATCGCACCCCGGGGTTTCCCTATAATAATAGCTGTTGGTTTAGATTGAGAATGCCGGTTTCTTCGAGAACCCTGGCTGCTGTTCCCTGCGACCGATGCCGATACAGATGCTTACGAGAACGACTTGTCTTTTTGGGCAGCGATCGCCTCTATAGAGTCATAAAATTAATCTGTAGTGTTAGTCAAGAGAGTAGATTGATTTGGATGAAGCTGCAGCCATTCGTTCAGCCCAAGCCGCCCGAGCCCGTTTGGGCAGTCCCCCTCGCAATAAAACAGTTGCTGCAACAGAAAGCGGAATTCGCACTCTGAGCGGTTGGAAACAAGAGCCTGGGTACTTGCAGACTACCAGGCAAGTTATGGCGTATTCTCAAGAAATCGGACATCCACTGACCCAAGCAGGTCCTCTAGATAAAGGCGTTCCGGGACGATATAATGCTTCTCATGCCGAAAAGCAACTTTCAGTGGCCGAACCTAATACACCAATTGCAGTTTCTAGCGAAATGTGCTTGGATTGCCGGGAATATTTCAAAACCTTGGCACGCTATACAGGCAAACTGCAAGTCGTTGCCGATCCAAAAACAACGCGGATTTTTCGTCCCGATGGCACTGTAGATAGCCTGCCAACAGACTTCAGCTCGCAATAGGAGGAATGCAGATGTCAATATCTATAATTTTACAGCAAAAAATAGAAAAGGCAAGGGCAGCTCTGCACCGAGATACTCAGTTTGACTTAAACTTAGGATACCGTCAAGCAATTTGGGCAGCTTTTGATTTGAATGGCGAGGCAACCTCAGTGAAGTTGGGGCATAAAAGACGAACAATGCTGGCAATTATAACCGCCAATAGAGTCTTAGATATATGGGAAAGTATCTGGTGGCAAGACGATACGCCACATTGTCTGCTAGGGGCAGCAAGGCTGACGATCGCCCAAAAATTAGAGCATAGTCAGGCTCGCGCTTACCGGAATGAAATATGGACGAAATTAGAAAATATGGCCAGCGAACCGAACCATCAAGGTTTCGAGTACCAAAAAGCGATCGCTGCAGGATTGAGTGCCGTGAGCGCTTTATCTACGGCTTTGGATGACGAAGCCTTTGACAGAGAAAGAATCGATGAAGAGCTGACCGATGCCGATACAGATGCTTACGAGAGCGACTCGTCTTTTTGGGCAGCGATCGCCTATGCAGGAGCGACATGGGAGGCAAACGGCGATCGCAACAAAAGAAGGGAGTTTTGGCAATGGTGGCTGACCGAGGCAGTCAAAAATGCCTGGCGATCGATACCGGCGGATTCAGAAAGCTTCCAGACATTTCCTCGCCAAATTGAACTGGTGTAACGTAAATCGCCTTTGGTTTAGATTTAGAACCCCGGTTTCTTCGAGAAACCGGGGTTCTGGCTGCGGTTCGTATAGTATTTAAAATTGCTACATTCTATCCCAGACTAATGGCCGGATCGCCACTGGTGACAACAAAAGTCGCGCTCTGCACGGCTGCCGAGGCGGTATTCAAAACTACGCCTAAGAAAGCACCCGTATTTAACTGAATAACGCTGTTACCGCCAGCGTCAAGATAAATCAGGTCGTTCGGGTTGATGTTGCCCACAATAGCAATTCTATCTCCCGTGCCAAAATCAGTAATTTGGTCTGCAAGGGTGACATCGGTCGTCGTTTCGGTGTCGGTTCGGAACATAAAGGTATCGCCTCCAGTGCCGCCCGTCAGAAGATCGAAACCAAAGTCGCCGACTAAGAAATCGTTGCCATCGCCACCCGTTAAAGCATCATTGCCTTGGCCGCCGCGCAGGTAGTCATTGCCAGTTCCGCCATCTACATTGTCGTTGCCTATATTTCCGTTGAGGAGGTCATCACCATCGTCGCCAAAAACTTGGTCGTTGTCTCGCCCGCCCCGCAGAAAATCAGCTCCCGTACCGCCCCGCAAGATATCTGCGCCTTGATTTCCATTGACGATATCAAAGCTTGGAGAACCAGTTATTGCATCGCTACCATCAAAGGCACGCACCCCACCTCGGAATTGTTCGGCTAAACCGGCTTGTAGCTGAGTAGTGTCGTCCCCAGAGGATAAGTCAAAAAACTCGTCGCCAGCAGCACCGAAGCCAGCAGTACCGACTAAGTTACCAAAAATATTCAGCAGGTTAAGATCGGAAATTAGCGTCGATCCCGAAAGAGGCGTAAACAGACTTAGATTGTACCGAGTGTCAGAACCGCTTGAGCTTTGAACTCGCACTAAGTAGGTCCCCGCTCCTAAGCTCCGCTCCAACGACTCATCTTCACCGCTACTGCTGAACCTTCCCTCAATAGATTCACCAGAATCCACTGAACCATTGTTGTTTTCATCTAGATATAAATCTACGGATGCGCTTTGTGTTAAACCAGTTAGAAACAGACTAAAGTCCGTAACTCCGCTCAGAGTGAAGCTGTAGAAGTCCGATCCGTCAGCGTTTCCTACAAAATCCTGAAATATTTGTGTGCCATTGAGCAAACCAATATTAAAGGCTTGTCCGTTACCGTCGATATCGGTTATCCCGATCGAGGTAGCCGACAAGTTTAGGTTATATCGAGTATCAGAACCGCTTGAACTTTGAACTCTGACTAAGTAGGTTCCCGCTCCTAAAGTCCGCTCTAACGATTCGTTTTCACCGCTACTGCTGAACCTTCCGCCAATAGATTCGCCAGAGTCGACTGTACCATTATTGTTTTCATCTAGATATAAATCTACGGATGCGCTTTGTGTTAAACCAGTTAGAAGCAGGCTAAATTCCACAACTCCGCCTAGATTGAAGCGGTAGAAGTCTGATGCGTCAGCGTTTCCTACAAAATCCTGAAATGTTTGTGTGCCATTGAGCAAACCAGCGTTAAACGCTTGTCCGCTAGCATCAATGTCGGTTATCCCAGTCGGAGTGGCCGACAAGTTTAGATTATATCGAGTGTCAGAACCGCTTGAATTGCGAACTAGGACTAAGTAGGTTCCCGCTCCTAAAGTCCGCTCTAACGATTCGTTTTCACCGCTACTGCTGAACCTTCCGCCAATAGATTCGCCAGAATCCACTGCACCATTGTTGTTTTCATCTAGATATAAATCTACAGATGCGCTTTGTGTTAAACCAGTTAGAAATAGGCCGAATTCTGCAACTCCGCCCAGGCTGAAGCGGTATAAATCGGACTCGTCAGCGTTGCCGACAAAATCTTCAAAGGTTTGAGTGCCGTTGAGGGCACCAATGTCAAATTCAACGGTCATGTTAGGTTAACCTCCTCGGGTTGAGATGCGAAATTTACTAAATAGCTAGCTGCTTGTGAATGTCATATCTCCTCTCCAAGCCCTATGCAATTCCAAGCAATTGAGGGATGCAATCCTAACGTGGGTTGTGGAGATAGTCGCATTATTGAGTCTCGAATTGATGATTGTCCTGTTGGCTAGCTTAAGGCTTAGAGTTTCTCGACCTGGATAATATGGTTATATCGCCTTGGCCGGTCAGAAAGGGTAATAGAAAAGTAAGAAAAAGGTAATAAGAAGGTAGTAGTTATGGTAGAATAGGGTCTGGGGTAGAGATTACAGCTTGCCGAAATGCTAGTGTGGCCGCTAGAAGAATTGCAGGACTTGCAGTTGCAGCATGAGGCAGATCCGATCGCACTCCCTATTGTTCAATTACTATAATTTTTAAGGGACCTTGAGCCATGACGGCCGACGAAGCACTCGATATCGTGGAAGTCGTACTCGACTATCAGCGCCTCAACCAGGTTCAAGAGATAGTGTTTCGTTGGTCTTGGGAAGGTCTCTCTTATCGGGAAATTGCTAAGCGCAGTGGGTACGATCGCGATTATCTCAAGGATGCTGGAGCCAAACTCTGGAAGCGATTGTCAAAAGCATTCGGCGAAAAGGTCAAGAAAGATAATCTTCAGTCTGTGCTGAAGCGATATTTGCGGCAGCATCAAATAACCTTACAACGCAATCAGGTAACAGGAGTAAATCTGAGTGGCTCGAATTTAAGCGGAGCAAGGCTTTTATTCGCTAACATCAGGGAATCAGATTCTTGTCAAGCAGATTTATGCAAGGATAAGGAAGCAGGCGATCGCAGCGTTATAGTTGAAGAAGAGGCAAACCCGATCGCTAAACCAAATTCCGAAACTGATGAACCCGATCCTCATTTCTGGAATGGTTGGCAGTTTCGCTCTGCTGCAGAGGCGAATATTGCCGAAGCGCTCGATCGCGCAGGGGTTTTGTTTTTCCCCAAGGCTACGGCTCGGTTGACGACTAAGGAAGGGAGACAAAACCAAGACCTTTATTTTCTCGTTTGTTACCAAAGCAAATTGGGTATTTTGGCGGTGGACTTGGAGGAAGCAGATCTGGAGGATATCGGCGCAGGCTCTAGGGTTTTGCAGTCTCAAGGCATCTGCGTTATCGAGCATTACGAGGCTGCGGAATGCGCCGAGGAAAGCGATCGCGTCGTGCTAGAATTTTTGCAGCATTTGAGTCAGGCATAGAAGAGGCTGCTATAGCGTTTCTCAAATTGACGTGAGGTTGTCTGAGGCGAAGCATCCCCGTACTGTAATTTCCATTGGGAGCGCCTAGATAGTCTCCGGGATGCTGTCGCCCCTAAGTTTCGTTCGTTACACTTATAGCATTACGCATATTTGGTTAGTATTAATGTTAAACTGGCATCTTTCTAAAATTTCAGAAAGATGCTTTGTTTTTTGTGAGCAAGGATAGCCCCTTGATTTACCAAAATGGAACCCATGCCTAAATCCCGATCGCGATGAATTCGCTTGTCATATCAGATTCAGTTATGGGCCGCCGGTAATATTTTTTGCAGGCCGTATCAGAACTAATTTAGAATGCTATATCATTATGCTAGCATTCTATTATTTTGTCTTTCTAAGCGGGCAGCGGGAATCGAACCCGCATCAACAGCTTGGAAGGCTGTGGTTTTACCACTAAACTATGCCCGCAGGAGGCTTTTTCCAGACAATCACTATAATAGCACAACTCTAGAAAAAGTCAACCCTATTTTAAAAAAAAACTATTTCCCCCTATTTTTGTACTGTTGGCAACTTGCGATCGCATAATTTTTTCGCGACTTACGTTTTATTGTCAGAACGGAATCTATATATAAGGTGCTAGGCAGACCTTACTCTCTATATATATTTTGTTGCTAACTTGCCATAAAGCATAAAGCAAATTATCTGTAATGTACCGATTGGGCTTCGACTCCGCTCAGCCCGAACGGTGGGGGCCAAAGAACGTTATTTCTGCGCAAGTCTCTAACGCTCTTTTATTACTTTCGGTAGATAATATTTGAACCTACGAAAGCTCGAAGACCTGCGTACCCGGATCTTGGATGAAAATCGCATTCCAAACTACACTGCCTTTATTTTTTCTCCAGAGTGATAAAAGAGCGCTAACTAACAGTTAAAGTTCTCCCATATAATCCCAAGCTTGGACGATCGCTTCGCTGAGCCATTGTCTTAAAGGTGCTTCTAGGAGGTAATCCTCAGCGAGGACCTCTGCAGTAACTTCTTCTAAGGATTTGCCTTGGGAGCGCGAAATCCTGACTAGATCGGCGATCGCTGCTGCCACCAGTTCTTCATTCACGGGTTGCTGCTGGAGGGCGACCATTTTTTGAGGACTCGTTGGAATGGTATAATTCATGGCTAGCCCGGTCCTATACTCTCCTATCTAAAGGAATTTGAACCAATTATTAAGTTTTATTAAGGTATCTTAATTTCAGTATGGGAAAGTATAGCGCACTTTGCACCACTGTCAACCCCTTTTTGGCAAATAGAGGGGAAATTACCGCGAACAAATGAAGGAAATCCTATATCTAGAAATTCCTACGCCCGACACAGATGCGGTGCTACGCTGGCTGCAAGAAGACTTTCAGCCGGAAGTTAGCAGCCAAAAACTCCGAAGTACCGATGGCATTCGCTTGCTGGTAGGGTCTGTTGCCTCTGGCGCGGGAGAAAAGTCATCTGCCCATCCTGCTAATTCTATATCCTCTAACCCCGAGGCGCTATCTGTTTCCGACGAACTATCCTTGTTTGTCTGGTCGGTGCAGCGAACTACCTATCTCAAGGTTTTCCGCTGGGCAGAAAAAGCGATCGCTGGGGAAAAGCAAATATTGGTAGGTCTCAAGGCTGCCCTTAGAAAGCATTTTCCCTACAATTATCCAGAACCTCCAGCTATTGCCTCGGGGGAGCGATCGATATTTGAGAGCTTGGCACCCTATTATCCGCTAACAGTCGAATACTTTCAGAAAATCCCTAACGGCGAGTACGATCTAAATCGAGTTTATTGGTGGGAAAAGCGCTGGCGCGAAGGAGTCCGCAATCCCCAAGAGCCAAAACAAGTTATTTTTAAAACTTCCTCAGAAGAAACTATAGAAAATTCAGAGCCGCAAGAAAAAGATTATTCAGGCTACAATTACGATCTTATTTATATAGGCGGTGCTTTGGGAGTAGTTCATGCCGCAGTGATGGCTCGGCTCGGCTACCGAGTTTTGCTGATGGAGCGCTTGCCTTTTGGTCGGATGAATCGAGAATGGAATATCTCCCGAGAGGAGTTCCAAAAACTAATCGATCTGGGATTATTTAATAAAACTGAATTTGAAAGTATAATTGCCTGCGAGTACGCTGACGGATTTAACAAATTTTTCGATGTTAACAATCCTCGCCAATGCAAGGCTCCAGTGCTGCATACGCCGACAGTGCTAAATGTGGCTTTGGATGCGGAGAAGCTTTTGCGCCTCTGTGGGGAAAAATTGCTGGCGGCGGGGGGAGAAATTTGGGATGAAACGGAATTTTTTCGCGCTGATATAGAACCGGAGCGGGTGACGGTGCAGGCACGGCATTTGCCTAGTGGAAAGATTAAGCGCTGTTCCGGTCGCTTGCTAGTGGATGCGATGGGAACGGCTTCGCCTATTGCATGGCAACTGAATGGAAGTCGGACTTTTGATAGCGTTTGCCCGACGGTGGGAGCTGTAGTTTCTGGGTTGGAGCCAGAAGTCTGGGATAAACAATATGGCGATGTTCTGAATAGTCATGGAGATATTTCCCGAGGACGACAGTTGATTTGGGAGTTATTTCCAGGCAAGGCAGAGGAAATGGCAATTTATTTGTTTCATTACCACGAAGTCAATCCAGAAAATCCTGGATCTTTGCTGGAGATGTATGAGGACTTTTTTACGATTTTGCCAGAGTATCGCCGCTGCGATTTGGATGAGTTGGTTTGGAAAAAAGCCACTTTTGGTTATATTCCCGGTTATTTTGCTATTGGTAGTAGCGATCGCTCCGTTGCTTTCGACCGTCTGATTGCTATGGGCGATGCCGCTTCCCTGCAATCTCCCCTAGTCTTTACGGGTTTCGGTTCTCTAGTCCGCAATCTGCCGCGTTTAACCCATCTCCTAGATGTGGCTCTCAAACAGGATCTGCTCGGTGCGAGTCACTTAAACCAAATTCGCGCTTACCAAAGCAATATCGCCGTTACTTGGCTATTTTCCAAAGGGATGATGGTTCCTTCTGGCCGCTTTCTACCGCCGGAACGGATAAACTCGATGCTGAATACTTTTTTCGGCATTTTAGCCAGCGAACCTTTGCCAGTGGCCGATACGTTTATTAAAGACCGGGTAGATTGGTTTACTTTTAATCGTCTGGCGCTAAAGGCGGCTTGGCAAAACCCGGCTTTGCTGCTGTGGATTTGGGAATTAGCTGGTGCTAAGGATATGCTGCGTTGGCTCGGCAGCTATATTAGCTTTACTTTTTATTCTTTTATTGGCTGGTTGTTTGCTTGGCTGCCTAGCTTTACGCGCTGGTGCCAACCCTGGGCAGAAAACCGCTGGCCTGCTTTCTGGTTCTGGCTTTTGGCTCAAAGCTATGCTCTGACCTACGGTTTGGGTCGCCCTCAAAAGATAGCGATATCCCGAATTCCCGAGGAGCGATCGCAGCCGTTAGAAGTACCTGCAAAAGTACCAGCGCCGGTTTCTGCTCCGAAAAACTCGATTTCGCATTAAGTACATGGCTCTCGAAGCGCGATCGGGAAAACATAGCATTATACATTAAGGTTAGGACAGCGGTTAGGACAGCGTAGGGGCAAGGGAAAGGGCGTAGGCTCCGCCTGCCCTCGCGAGCGGGTAATGCCATATGCCCATCCAAAGGCAGGCTCCGCCTACGCCCCTACGAAAAGAGCGGTTTTATCGTATTCTATTTATTTAGGACTGCTATAATATCGGATTCGCTTAAATTAAGGAGTCGGGCGATGCCGAAGATTTTGCAAGCAGAGGCTAACTATACATTTCGATCTTTCTTCGAGCTACCCAACGATCCCGATGAGATTTTGGCAGAGTTTGACTATGGCTATGCCCAGGGAAGACTTGCTTTGCCGAAAGCAACGAAGCCTTTACCGGGACTGGGGGAGTTGAAGACACAAATCGAAGTTGCCCTGCCATTTGTGCAACTGACGAGCGAGGCGGCGAAACGCGAGGTTTTAGTTGCTCCGGTGCTGCTGCAAGTAGTAACGCTCTGTCAGAGAATGTTGCGATTTGAATATCCCCTTAAGGTGAGTAATTGGCTGCAGGGTAATTTAGACTATTTAATCCGAGCCCCGCAGCAGGTCGTTGTCGTGGAGGCGAAGCGGGACGATCTGACCCGTGGCTTTACGCAATTGGCAGTGGAGATGATTGCCCTCTCGCTGCTGGAGGATGCGCCGCGCTACGTTTATGGGGCGGTCACTATTGGCAGCTTTTGGATCTTTGGCCGTTTGGATGCAGAAGCCAAGCAAGTCACTCAGGATATTGGGGGATACAAAGTGCCGGATGATGTCGAGGATCTGGTACGGGTGTTGGTGGGTATTTTGGATGGGCAGTAAGGGACTTGCAAGTTAATAATGTACTGATTCTTGGGCTATGTCCTCGGGGCAGGCTAAGCCCTAAGCCCAGAAGCCCAGAGGGCAGGCTGCGCCAACGGGCAGGCTATGCCCTCCTTGGGCAGGCTACGCCAACGCCTACGCCTACGCCTACGACTCTGCGAGCGCCCGAATGGTACAAATATAGCGTTTCTCAAATTGCTGTAAGGTGTCTGGGGCGAAGCATCCCAATACGGTAATTACCGTTACACAGCCGAGATTGTCGCTCGCGATGCTGTCGCCCCTACGTTTATTTTATTACACTTATTTGAGAAAGGCTATATTTGTACATTTTCGTCCATCACTCAAAACTCAAAACTTAAAACTTAAAACTTAAAACTTATCGAGCCATCCCCTGGCAAACAAAGGCAGCCCAATACTGCAGGGCGGCGAAGGGATAGGGTTCCCTGGATTTGGCCTCTAGGCGTTTCTGGATTGTTTCAAATTTATGAATCGCTTTGTGCAGAGGATCGCCGACTTTCTTTAAGTCTGCGATTTTTTGCTCTAATTCCTCGCGTTCCGAATCCAGGTTTGATTTTTTCAGAGTTTTCTTGGCTTGCCAAAGCTGCTTTTGCACTTCCTTATATTTAGCCTCCAGTTCCGGCAGCTTTTCCCGGCGGCGTTCTTCCAAGTCGGCTTGCAACTCCGAGCCATAGACCCGGGCAAACTCGTCGCCGGTTAATTGGCGCAAGTCCTGCTGGGCGCGCTGGAGGGCGGCAGAGCGAGTAAGGTTTTGCTGCCGATAGCGATAATAAATAAGAGAAAAAACGGCGGTGGCCAAGTCATCTACAGCCCAGAGGGTGCTGACGACGCTGCGAGCGCCAGCGCATAAGAAGCCAGCAGCTATGGTTAAAATATCGTCGGTAATTTCGATATTTCCCAGGCCGGTTTCGCAGCAAGAGAGAAAAACTTCCACCAGTTCCGGGAGGCGCCAGCCCGGGGTCATTAGCTGTCCCAAAGTTATATCCCCATCGCCTAAAATAAGTTTCGATTCGAGGGGATTGTCCAAACGAGATTCGGCGTGGTGGCTGGAATGGAGCGCCTGAACTTGTCGGGCAAGGTGCTGGTAATTGCTAACAGTAGCTTGGCGGCGACCTTGCAAGCGCTGGGATGGGGGAATGTCGTAGAGCCTCGCAATGCGCTCTCCTTCAAAACGGGCGTAGGGCAGGTCTTCGGTGGCATCTTCTACGGTGCCGTATTTGGAAGCTATTGCCGGGGGACGGTTCTGGCAAAATTGCAAAACTTGGCAGCTCGGAACTGTGCGAATGCGAAAGCTATCTCCCAAGTATCCACCGCTATTCAAAGGCAAAGCAGCAAAGGGAATTTGGTGCAGAGCGAGGTGCGGCACAAGGATTAGTTCTTGGATTCCCGCCAAATGTTGCTCTATAAGTTCGTCGATCTGCAGCCGCCGGGCCAGTTCTGCCAAGACGCTTTCCATCTGACCCTGCCATCGGAAATTATCTTGAACATATGGTTTTAGCCACTGCTCTAAAATCCAATTTTGAAAATCATAACCTTGGTTTGAGCAGGAGCGAACAGAAACAGAAACTTTATCTTCCTCGGGCTGGTAACGGAGGATAAAAATATAAATGTCTTTGGCGGTGCTATAAAAACTGAGAATAGCCGTTTCCCGTTGGCCGCCGAGGAGCTGCTGCAGTTGGTTAAAGTCGAGGGGATTGACCTGAATTTGTCCCGCCAAGACCGGATCTTTACGGCGCAGTTTTTGCCAAATTTCCTGTTTTCGGGCTTCTAGCTCGACCAGGCGCGGCTTGCCCGGAGAAAGACCAGCTCTATAAGGGCGACCAGTTCTTACTCCAGTCAATTCTCGGCTATTGTCGATATCGTAGCGGTAGCGTTCTCGGTCAATTTCTTTTTGCAGATTCTGGTACTGGTTGAGATAGTTTTGGATTTCTGGAGGAATTTCCCCGCCTCGATAGAGGTCGTTGCTGGCCATCAAATCTACCAGGCGTTTGGAACGCGATCGCTCTACCGTTTCCAAGGCGCGATCGAGCTGCCCGCTATTAACGCAGGCTTGCACCATTTTTTCGTAAACGCCAATAGCCTTCTTGGTAATTTCTTGGCGGCTGGCATCTGAAGTTGCCCAGTTGCGGCTCTGCTCCACCGCCTTAATGGCAAGACCGTAGCCTTCGATTGCTATATGCCAATCTCCAGCAGTAAAGCCCAGATTTCCCAGATTGCATCCGGTTTTTAGGCAGCAGAGGGGAAAGGCAGCAGGTGTCAAAACTTCTAAGGCAAATCGACAACAGCGTATAGCTGCTGGAGTTTTTCCTAGCTCTTTGTAGGCAGAGCCGAGATTGTTTTGGGTCATAGCCCAATCCTGGGGAAAGGCCGAGGGAGTATATACTTGTAAAACTCCCTCGTAGCAGGCGATCGCTTTTTCTAAATTATCCCCTCGCTCTCCTTGAATCCGGTCAGAGTAGGCTAATCCCAGATTATTTTGGGTCATAGCCCAATCCTGGGGAAAGGCTGAGAGAGTTCTAATCTGCAAGGCTCTCTCGCAGCAGCGTATAGCCTGCTCCAGGTTGTCCTCTCGCTCTCCTTTAATCCGGTATAGGTAGGCAATACCCAGATTATTTTGGGTCGTAGCCCAATCCTTGGGAAAGGCTGAAGGAGTTCTAATCTGCAAAGCTAGTTCGTAGCAGGCGATCGCTTGCTCTAAATTATCTACTCGCTCTCCCTTTATCCGCTCACAGTAGGCAGAGCCCAGATTATCTTGGGTCATAGCCCAATCCTCGGGAAAGGCTGAGGGAGTTCTTATCTGTAAAGCTTCCTTGTAGCAAGCGATCGCTTGCTCTAAGTTGTCCCCTCGCTCTCCTTTTATCCGGTCGGAGTAGGCATTACCTAGATTATTTTGGGTTAGAGCCCAATACTGAGGAAATGCCGAGGCAGTATATAACTGCAAAGCTTCCTTGTAGCAAGCGATCGCTTGCTCTAAGTTGTCCCCTCGCTCTCCTTTTATCCGGTTGCGGTAGGCAGAACCCAAATGATTTTGGATCATTGCCCATTGATCGGGAAAGGCCGAGGGAGTATATACCTGCAAAACCTTCTTGTAGCAGGCGATCGCTTGCTCTAAGTTGTCCCCTCGCTCTCCTTTTATCCGGTTTTGGTAGGCATTACCCAGATTATTTTGGGTCATAGCCCAATCCTCGGGAAAGGCTAACGAAGTTCTGAATTTTAAAGCTCTTTTGTGGCAGGCGATCGCTCGTTCTAAATTGTCGGCTCTCTCTCCTTTTATCCGGTCAGAGTAGGCATTACCTAGATTATTTTGGGTCGCAGCCCATTGCTCGGGAAAGGTCGAGGCAGTACATACCTGCAAAGCTCTCTCGTAGCAGGCAATAGCTACTTCCATATTATTGGCTTTGCTACCCAGGGGAAACTGCTGAACCAGATTGCCGAATTCGCTTATAACTGCGGCAGCCAATTGTGCTTGCTCTGGTTCGAGGGTTGGCAGGGTAGCGATCGCCAAGTTGTTGAGGACTTGAATTAGGTTTTCGTCTAGGAGATGTTGGTTCTGTTGTAGGAGCGGATAGATGACTTGCGGATCTCCCTGGCCTTCTGCGATTTTTCTGAAAACTGCGAAAAGGAACTGGAGCGCTTCGTTATTTTTATCTACATTTTCAGCAAAACTTACCAGCCATGCTGCCGCGTCTGAATAGCCCTGTTTTTCTAAGGAGGCGGCGACCTGACGCATGGCCTGCACTAGACCGGCATCAATCAGTTCCGAATGGGCTTCTAAAATACTGGCTCTTTGGTTCCCAGGAGATTCGAGTAGGGCCTTAATAAGAGCGAGATAAGCTTGGAGTCGTTGTTCGTTCATGGCATATTTCACCAATTTTCTGCGATCGCGAGTTTCCGATTGAGGATTTCGCCATAGAGGTTTTTGCCCCTGGGATCTATTCGGGTTTTTGGGGCAAAAATTATGCAACTATGCGCCGAGTTTGGGGAGAGGGGGTGGGGACTGTGGGGACTGTGGGGACTGTGGGGACTGTGGAAGAGGGTGACATGGGGACCGGGGGACTGGGTAACTTGGGGACCGGGAGACATGGGGAAGGGAGCGATCGCTGCCTAGTCTCGAACAGGACTTACGCATTGCCCCTGTATCTGGTAGAGCAAATGGTGAAATCGCCCCTACATTTAGGGGGAGCATCTCTATAATTTGCGTAAGTCCTATCGAAAAATTGGTGACTTAGAAACCCGGGTTTTTCAAAAACCCGGGTTTCTGTGCAACTGGTCAATCCGACTTTAGGTTGATTTGACAAAGACTAAAATGCGATCGCTCTCTACGCGATAGAGGGCGATCGCTGCTTGCGTTCTATCGACCGGGTAGGAACCGCCTTACTGCTATAATTCATCACTGGAATCTAAAAAAAGCAAGGAGGTCCGTTGCTCAAAAAGAAAAAGAAATTCTCCCAAGGGAAACCCACCCGCTGCCACGATCTGATGCACAATCGGCCGGGTTTTGGGTTGGGCTATCTTCCCAGCCGGCTAGCTATTGGAGTATGCCACTGGACTATTTGCCCATAGTCCAGGGCTTACTCCGTGCCAGTCCGGTTTTTAAGGGAGAAGTTTCTTTTCTTTGAGTGAGAAGACCTCCCTGCTAGGTTTGTGTTCTTTTCCATCCAAAGGGTCGCGGCTAGCCGTGGCCCCTTTTTTATGCCCCTCTACCGGAGCTATGAAACTATAGTAGCACGGCTTTGCTCGAACGTCAACATTAAATCCAAAAATTTTTTTGCACTTCTGCACCTGCCGCAAAACCGCCACTTTCGTATAGTCTAATCTTACAGCCTCGGTAGCCATTACTGGATCCTCGGCCAACAGGTTGTAGCTCCACCACAAATATTCGCCCCTGCGCGGAATTCTCTCATTCACGCAATTCAAAATTCAAAATTCCTTTGGATCCGACAAAACATCGGCGAATCCCAGAGACAACCTTTGCTATAAGGTAAAGTTAGATCGAATCCGGTTAATTACTAACAAATCCCGTAGGGGCAATTCCTTTGAGCGATCGCCGCGATCGCCCTTTCAAGGGTAAGAGAAGCTGGGGCGAAGCATCCCAGTACGGGAATTACTATTCCGAGCTAAGAGATAGTCTTGGGGATGCTGTCGCCCCTACGCTTCGTTCGTCTCACTTATTTGAGAAGGTATTGGCAACAGAAGCCCGGTTTCTCAAATATTATAGGACTTACGCAACAACGCTATGGCTCGGGGCGATTCTCGCATTGGGAGACGCTATGCGCTGTCGCGCAGGCTCCGCACAAGAGCGAACGCTCTTGGGATTGCCCCTACAAACAACTAAATCTGGACATTTTGCGTAAGTCCTGTATTAGAGCGAACAATTCAGAATTGCTATAAAAGCGTGGGAAGAGCTAGCGCCCAATAGGCGATTCTTCTGCGGAGACATTCGTATAAATTTCAGTTTTAGCGGCAATTTCCTGACTGCTCGTAGCTGAATGCTGAGAGCTTTCTTGCTCAATTCCCGGGGCGCTCGGTTCCCAGGTATCGGTTGCATCGGGCAGATACTTTTCCACCAGTCGCACGGGGCGATACTGATAAGCAGCAATTACCGCTAGCACATTGGCGATTCCTATTAAAATAGATAGCAGGGCAATACCGCGCCCCGGTCCAACACCGATTATTTGGCCGACGCTGCCTGCTAGAGCGCCATCCACAGCAAGTAGGGGCTCGAAGAAGCGATCGACCAATGGACCGATCGCAATATAGGCGATAATTGATGAGGAACGTTCGATAGCTTGTTGCAGGGCAAAGACCCGTCCCTGCAATATAGGCGGAACTTTACTTTGCCAAATCGCCTGATTGCAACTGAGAATAATTGGGTAAGCAAACAAATAACCAAAAATCCCCACTGCAGCCAAGGCAACTGAGGTTTGCAGTCCGCCCAGACATAGTAGAGCCCCTTGTAGGGGAATGAATAAAAACAGGCCGTTGATGCGAGGCTTCGGTCCTCCCCAGGCAGTAATAGCAAGGCTACCGAGGAGCCATCCGCTGCCGCCAATGGATAAGATAACCCCCAGCTTTTCAGGGGAAGAAAAGTTCAAAATTAATGGCCAGAATAATACCTGAAGAACGCCCAGGGTGAAATAGATAACTGTGAAGAGCATCAGCAGACCTCGCAGACCTTGCCGCTCGGCAATGTAACTCCAGGCGGATACAGTTTCCCGTACCAACTCGCCAATCTTGGGAGCGGTTTTTTTCTCTACTATTTCGGGATTGGGGAAGCGAACGCTCAGCAAAGTTACCAAGGCAACCAGAAAACTAATGAAATCTATGGTTAAAATGCCTTCGATACTAACCAAGGCAATGAGCAATCCAGCCATTGCAGGGGAAATAATCTTTGCGGTAGCTTTCGATATTTGCACTATGCCGTTAGCCCGGGTCAACTGTTGTTTGGGAACCAGCATGGTAGTGGCGGCGGCATAAGCAGGCCACTGCAAAGAGTTAAAAAAGGAGCCAATTGCTACAATAATATAGATATGCCAGACTTCCAGCATATCTGAGGAAATTAGCCCCCATATTACTACGGTGCCAACCCCTGCAGCGGCATCGCTGAGAATCATAGCCTGACGCCTATCCCAGCGATCGACGATCGCCCCTGCTATCGGTGCCATGATGACATTTGGCAGATAAAGGAACAACGAAAGCAGGGCAAATTGGGTAACAGATCCGGTACTCTGGTACGCCCAGACGCCGAGGGCAAATGAGGTCAGACCAGAACCCACAAGAGAGATTAGTTGTCCAATCGATACGATAAAAAAAGTCCGCATAAAAAATTATGTTGCTAGGTGGCTTTTCTGCGTTGGGTGGCTTCTGATTCTACTGAGAATTACCAAAGCAGGATTACTCTGGCCCAATTTTGGGCAAAGATCGCTGCTCCAAGACTAACTTGTGACTCCTCAAACTATTCGGGTAATTTTACCCCAAACTTTTCTGAGACATTGGACAAAAGGGCTAGTTTTTCTCGATAGAGGTAACCTCTATCGAGAAAAAACGCTGCCATTAATGTAGGTCCCTATTAAGACCTAGTTAATTTTCGATTGATTGGCATTTGAGGAAACGACACTTAATATTGTTAGATTTTTTTTTGGCTTAATTGTTCGATATTTCTAGAGATACCCTCTAGGACAAGATGGTCTGTGGGTGTGAGGTGGGGGTGTGGGGTGTGGCGCGTGGGGTTTAGGGCATGGTTTTGGGGCTCAAACCCAGATTATCTATTTTTTTGTATCTTAGGTCACAGATTCGCGCTTAGGTAATAACCAATGCTTGTCATCAATAATCTCAGATAGGAATATTGCCTCCTCTGGCTGTGGAGACTGGGAATTTGGTGAAAAATAGATTTTTTAAAAAAAGATGAAATTAACATGATGTTTTATGGTATTACTATTAAGAGCCAGTCCAAAAATCGATATTCCATACATTACTTGCGCCTTTGCCCGAGGCAAGGCTATAATTTATAGCAGTGGCGGTTAATTTGCGATAGGCGATCGGAGCAATAGAAAGCAACCCGCTTATAATCAATAAAAAAATGCTATAGCGCGTCTAATTCATTTGTATAAAAGGTAGGGGCAGTACCCAAGAATAATTTTCCAATTTATTACTTCATTTTGACGCAATATATAGTGGTTTAAAGACAAATTTTTTAGAGTAAGGCCAAGATCGCAATCTATTTAGGATTGCTCTAGGGAAAAACATTATAAAAACGTGGAAGCGACTGTTTAGAGGTTGCGGAAGCGGAATATTAAGGAAGAGTTGAGATTGAGAAACTCCTGAGTCTCAGGCGATCGCGGATCTGCCGATCGTAGGAAAATTATTAATTTGAAACATTTAAACATCGGGGTTATGAATAATTCAGCTTTCATCAACAAATGTTCGATAGCGATCGCCTCAGTGGGAGCGATCGCCTTAGGAGCCAACTTTGCCGCTCCCGTACAGGCCCAGCAGACAGTCATTACTGGCTTCTCCACAGGCGGAGGCGACATGGATGGGATGGAGGTAATCGTAAGATTCCTAGATGGAACATTCGAGAAGGAAATTTGGGGCACGGACATCACGATTCCCAATGCAGGAGGTGCCTCTGGAACCGACTGGGATTTGACATTTTCTGGTTCTACGACATTCGGTACTCCGTGGACGTTTAATGCCAACAACCCTCTTCTCTCGTTGAGTATTAACGGGATTCCGGGAAATACAGCATTCGATGATGGTAGTTTCCCTAGCACTCCCGGCTCCTCTGGCGGTTGGTCGTTTGAGGTAATATCTGGAGAAGCCCCCGATGATTGGGAATACTCTATTCCAATAGATATTTCCGAAGGAGACATCTGGGGTACTCTTTCGATGAACTGGATCGACGGGTTTACTGGCACCATGCAGTTTATTGCCGATACCGATAACGGTAGCGTCAGCAATCCCATCGCTCCAGCCCAGGCTGCCCCAGCCCAGGTTGCCCCAGCTGTACCGATCGCTATTCAGCGGGTTGCGGCCAGCGTCCCAGCCCAGGTTGCCCCAGCCCGGGTTGCCCCAGCTCAGGTTGCGGCCAGCGCCCCAGCCAAGGTTCCCGAACCGGGCACGGCGATCGCTCTTCTGGGGTTTGCGGCTTTGGGGATTGGTTCTATCCGCAGGGGCAAGCAGGACCAAAGCTCATAAACAATTTTTTATCAAAAATACCATCGCCAAAACGCAAAAACACCTTGTTTTTAGAGATGTTTTTAGAGTCCCGGGAACGAAACACAACAAATGCGCGATCGTTCACCAACACCCGCACCGCAGGGAGCGCGAAGCTATCCCCCCAACCCCCGATAAATTGGGGGGCTTTGACGCCTTTGACTATTTCCCCGTGAATTACATAAAAATTTATTCCTCTGGCCTCCCCCTTTCAAAGGGGGACGGGAGGGGGATCTTAAGGGGGTCTGGGGGGATCGAGACCTGCGGTAAAATGGCGAAGGTCTCGATCGATCGATCCCGTTTTTTAGCTGCCCTGTCCCCTCTTTCCAGGAAGGGCAGTTTATTTTTGTCATTTCAAAATCTCAAAAAACCTTTCCTTGCCCTTCTTTCCCCATGTCCCCATGTCCCCATGTCCCCCCTGCAATCTGCGGGTATGTTTTTTATAATTTCCTGGCAGGAGCGCGGTCGGTGGGGTGCATTGGTTTATGGGAGCAGAGCATTATAATTTAAGAATTTTTGTATAGCAAAATCTATCTCGGGAATGCTGTCGCCCCTACGTCCCGGGTCGATACTCTTGAATGCCAAATATAAAAAACATACCCTTGAAAGTGTCCCCCCTGCCCCCCCTGCCCCTTGCTTGGCCCCCTGCCCTCTTAAAGCCTTCTGTTTCCAATTATTGATTATTAATTATTCATTAAATTCAACAGCTAGCTGTTAAATTTATTTTTTTTTAAAGAATCGTGCAAATTCATAGAGAACGAGAATTCCCAGCGTCCCCATCAGTGATACCTTAAAAGGTGGCTATTTTAGGGCTAGCTCCCGAGAGCATCTCGATTTTGCAGCAAAACCCCGAGCAACTCTTACCGCTAGGGGTGGCGGCGTTACGTTAGGCAGAGAAATTGAGATGCTCCCCAGTACGGGCTACCCGACCGTATCCCCCTATAACTGAATCGTTAAGAAAGACGCAAGCATGGTTGCAACCGCTGAGAAAACAAACGTAGGCTACATTACCCAAATCATTGGGCCCGTTTTAGACGTCAAGTTCCCTGGCGGTAAAATGCCGCAAATCTACAACGCTCTGAACATCTCGGGCAAGAACGAAGCCGGTAAAGAATTTTCCCTCGTCTGCGAAGTGCAGCAGCTCCTAGGGGACAACCAAGTCCGTGCTGTTGCTATGACTGGCACCGATGGCTTGGTGCGTGGGATGGAAGCTGTTGACACGGGCAAGGCGATTAGCGTTCCCGTGGGAAGCGCCACCCTGGGCCGTATTTTTAACGTTACTGGCGACCCCGTAGATAATCTAGGAGAAGTCAATGCTGAAGCAACCTCTCCTATCCACCGCTCTGCTCCGAGCCTCACCGAACTAGAAACCAGCCCTTCTATCCAAGAAACTGGTATTAAGGTGGTTGACCTGCTAGCTCCCTACCGGCGGGGCGGTAAGGTGGGCCTTTTCGGCGGTGCAGGCGTGGGCAAAACCGTGATCATTATGGAATTGATCAATAACATTGCCAAAGCCCACGGGGGAGTTTCCGTGTTTGGCGGTGTGGGCGAGCGCACTCGGGAGGGCAACGACCTCTATAGCGAAATGAAAGAGTCCAAGGTTATTAATGAAGAAAACCTCAGCGATTCTAAAGTAGCTCTAGTTTATGGTCAGATGAACGAACCCCCAGGAGCCCGGATGCGGGTAGCTCTGTCTGCTCTGACGATGGCTGAGCATTTCCGAGATGTAAATAAGCAAGACGTACTGCTGTTTATCGACAATATCTTCCGGTTCGTGCAGGCAGGTTCTGAAGTATCCGCACTCCTAGGCCGGATGCCTTCTGCTGTGGGATATCAGCCTACTCTAGGGACGGAAATGGGGGAACTGCAAGAGCGGATTACCTCTACTACCGAAGGTTCTATTACTTCGATTCAGGCAGTGTATGTCCCTGCGGACGACTTGACCGACCCAGCACCGGCCACGACTTTTGCTCACTTGGACGCCACTACGGTGCTGTCCCGTGGTTTGGCTGCTAAGGGGATTTATCCGGCGGTTGACCCGCTAGATTCCACCAGCACTATGCTGCAACCGGATATCGTTGGGGAAGAACATTACAATACTGCTCGCGAAGTCCAAAAAACCCTGCAACGTTATAAGGAACTGCAAGATATTATTGCTATCTTGGGTTTGGATGAATTGTCGGAAGATGACCGACTGACGGTGGCTCGCGCCCGCAAAATCGAGCGTTTCTTGTCCCAGCCGTTTTTTGTGGCAGAAGTGTTTACCGGAGCTCCGGGTAAGTATGTGGATCTCAAAGATACTATTAAGGGGTTCCAGATGATTCTCTCGGGCGAACTCGATGACCTCCCAGAAGCGTCTTTCTATCTGGTCGGGGATATTAATGAGGCGATCGCCAAGGCCGAAAAAATCAAGGCCGAAAGTAAATAAATACCCCAGGCTAAGAAAAAAAGCCCCGAAAGCCAAGGAAACGCTCTATCGTTTCCTTGGCATCAAAAATTGGGTTCTTGGGCAACCATCAGTAAAAAAATTTTGCACTAACCTTTGAACTATTTATGACCCTAGCCGTTCGCGTTATTGCACCAGATAAAACAATCTGGGATGCTCCTGCAGAAGAAGTGATTCTGCCCAGTACCACGGGTCAGTTAGGTATCTTGACCGATCACGCTCCCCTGCTGACAGCTCTGGATACCGGGGTGATGCGGGTTCGCCCAGAAAAAAGTAAAGATTGGGTGGCGATCGCTCTGTTCAGTGGCTTCGCTGAAATAGAAGAGAACGAAGTTACTATCCTTGTCAATGGAGCCGAAAAAGGCAATAGTATTGATGCGGAAAAAGCCCGCAAGGAATACGAGGACGCCGAAGAACGCAACAATAAAGCAGATAGTAGCGACGACCGTCAAGAGCAAATCAAGGCCAAAAAAGCGTTCAAGCGGGCACGCGCGCGCTTGCAAGCAACAGGCAAGTTGGTATAAGAATTATGAGTTTTGAGTTTTGAGTTTTGAGTTTTGAGTTTGGCTATACTGTATCTTAGTTGTAAAGATTACAGATGATAGCAAATAATTGGGATGCTAGACCCGAAAAATTTGTATTATCTATCTTTTTGAACTTTTTTTCATAGCAACCACAGATACAGCAAAGACATTGAAACTCGAAACTCAAAACCTAAAACTCAAAACTCATAACTTTAATTCTGCTTTGACTGGCGCTACAGATGCAGCAAAGGCAAAACTCAAAAATCAAAAGTCATAACTGAAAATTAAAAATTAACAAAATTCAAACCTCAAAAATCAAAACTTAAAACTCAAAAGTTACGTTTCATCTAGTAAAGGCTGAATAGTTTCCCAAGTTAGCCCTTGTTGAATGTAGTCTGGGGCTTTTGGGTTTAAGGGACTTCGAGCGCGATCGATACTAATAATTTTGGCTCCGTCAGGAAGTACGGGGATATCTGGGTCGAAAGCGGTGGAGCGCATCAAGGAACTGGAATAGCCTTTGAAAATGGCAATTTCATCTGCTTCCCCATCAATCTCTACCCGGACGAGTAGGACTTCCCCAGGTCGCTGGGTTGTGTATTGCTCCAAACGGCGAGCGATCGAATCAGTCATTGTTAGCAATTGGCTTTTAGGGTAAGCTCTCAACGGTCGGTGGGTCAGCAATTGGCTCTTAGAAATTAGCGATCGGGCAAAAGGGCATTGGGCAAAAGGGCATTGGGCAATAACTGGGGTGCTCTTGTGTAGGGTGCTCTTGTGTGGGGAAAAGAAATAAATACCCCCCTAAACCCTACAGCCTACACCCTAAATAAGGGCAAAAGGGCATATTCGCATTGGGCATTGAGCAGAAAAGTTGCGAATCGCTATGAAGTTTCCCTACACCCCACACCCCACCCCCTAAACCGTAGAGGTTGCCCCATGCCCTTTTGCTCCATGCGCAATTCCCAATTCTAATTGCCAGTAGCCGATCGCCCTTGCTTGCCGAGCCGAACCAGGACAAACCAACTGAAGTAAGCGACATAAACCAGCAACCCTACTAAGCCCAAGAAGCCTAAGGTGTTATCGTTGGATGTGGCATGAAATATTTCTTTGAAGCCCCAAGGGGGATCCAACCAGATACGACAAGAAGGGTTTTCGAGCAGGGCTTGTTTCTCAGAAATGGCACAAGGCAAGGAGGGAATTTGAAACAAAATTCCCAATCCCATATAAACCGTTAGCGCCCATCGCCAGGAAGTCAAGCTTAGTTTTAAAGGCGATAGAGATTGGTCGTCTATTTCTTCGTTTAGGTCTTCCCAAAACCAGAGTGATGCGGGAATGAGAATGCGAGCTGCCATTGCGGATATGAAGCTGATGGGCAGCGCGGCAATCATCAGATAGACCGTAATTGCAAGGATACTAGAGACCCGCCAATAAATAATTAAAAGGCGTTGTATTGCCTCTGCTTTTTGGGCAAAAGCCCAGATTAGCAGTATAAGAGGCCCAATTACCGTAAATAGTACCGCCAAGCGGTAGTCCATCCAGACTAACTGTTCCACCGAATCTTGCTCCCTCTTGTGTTTTGGGTAGTATATCTTGGGCAAATGTATGAATTTATCTCGGGGGATACCCGGGTATCCCCCAATTATGGCTAATGATGGCTAATCCCAATCTCCAGAAATGGCGATCGACATTGAACGCCAACAATTAATTAAGCAACCGGAATTCTTTTATATACCTTGAGGGGACATCAATACAAGGTATCCGCTCCGGGTATGGAATTCCAGTTGCTTGGCAAAAAATCATCGCACAAGGGCTGCCCGAGCCACAGCATCAAGCAGCCTTAGTTGTCATGGATTTTGCATTCAGAGGCATCGGGATTGTTATCGCAATAGACCTCTAAGGAGCTTTTTGTCTTCGCTTGCTTCTGGTGAGAGGCTTCGGCCTGAACTTCTTCAACTACATCCCAGGCAGCAGCGCATTCCTTGGAAGTGGCCCCTTTAGTATCGCAGACTGCGCGAGCTTCTTCGCGTTCTTTTTCGACTTTTTCGGCAATATTGTTACTCATGGCTGATGTTATCTCGATAATTTTTACTGCAATTTTGGATTTTAGATCGGCTTTGACATTTGGAGATTAGCGAGTGGAAACTGGCTAATGGGTCCTCAATAATTACAAGGTACTCAAAGATATAAGAGATTTTAATCTTTTAAATTTCAAACCTTTATACTTCAATCCTTAAGGAAACATTTATTGAGGGCATTGACGCAGTTTTTGTCACGCCGTAGATATGATAGCAGCTTTCGCCACTATTGCATCTGGCTCCAGCAGATAGCCTCTACTGCTGAAGGTAGCGCGCTTTTAGAATTTGGGAAGCTTAGTGCAGTCGAAGGAAGGTTCGGGGGTTTGGGGAAAAGAGCCCGTGCCCAAGCGGAAGATCTTTGTGGGTCTGGATTTGCGGCGGTTGCAGTTGAGGCGAACTTCGTTCGGGAATCCCCCCTGTTTATAACACCTGCAATTGATATCTTAAAAAATTGCAAATTATTTGTATTTTTAATAATTACATTAGCTTAATAGCAAGCTAGTTTTAGCTAAAAGGAAAATAGCTTTGTTTACCGAGGCCCTTTAAAATGGGTCTCAAAACCGGAGGTAGGTTGCCCAATGCCCTCTACAATAAGGGCGGAGGCTGAAGCATCATAATTATTTAGCAACTAGCGCTTTAGCAATTTGAGGTGGGTTCTGGGAAAGAAAGTACCGCTCGGCCGGCCTGTAGGAAAGCGACGAGGAAATTTAATTTAGTTCCCCTCCTGGGAGGGGCTAGCTAGGGGTGGGTTGGGTACAACTTGCGGAACCCACCCCAACCCCTCCCAAGAGGGGCTAGGGTAGGGTGTGGGGTGTGGGGTGCTCTTGTGTAGGGAAACTTCATACTATTTCCCAACCGCTTTCAGGAGCCGAAAAGTCTGAAGGGAACTTTGGATTCAGGTTTCAATTGGGAACGATCCCGGTTGTCACCATTTTTGGTGACAACCCGTCAGAGTCAACACCCTAGGGCTAGGGTATCTTTATTATCAGAAATCACCTTAATTAATGGTGTAACCAATGGCAAATAGTCTTAAGTGGGCAAATGCCCTATCAACTCTTGCTTCCTTAGAAGCTGCAGTGGAAGAAGTAGCAACCAAAGCTACGCAGCAGTTGGAAGCAGAACCAGATTTAGGTTTTGTATTTATTTCCTCTGCCTTTGCCAGCGAATATTCGCGACTGATGCCCTTGCTGCGATCGCGGCTCTCAAATGCACCACCCCTAATCGGCTGTTCTGGAGGAGGCATCATTGGCACCGATAGCTCTGGAGAGTCACAAGAGCTAGAGGGAGAACCAGGGCTGAGCTTGACCCTCGCCCACCTTCCCGGCGTCAAAGTTCAAACCTTCGCTATTTCCGCCGATCGCCTGCCGGACTTAGACAGTTCCCCAGAAAAATGGGTCGATCTAATTGGAGTCTCTCAGGCGGAGCAACCCCAATTCGTCCTCCTGGCAGATCCCTTCTCCTCTAGAATAAACGATTTGCTTGAAGGATTGGACTTTGCCTACGCGGGGTCGGCGAAAGTAGGAGGACTGGCTAGTGGAGGTCCTGTGCCTAGCAGTACGGGTTTGTTCTGTAACTACAAACTGCACCGACAAGGAACAGTTGGGGTGGCTCTGAGCGGAAATATTGTCTTGGAAACAATAGTGGCTCAAGGATGCCGGCCTATTGGCCAACCTTATCGGGTCGCTGCTGGGGAACGCAATGTGGTGATGCAGTTGGAGGATGCAGTAGGGGAGGGCAGCGGGCCGAAGTCGGCATTGGAAGCATTGCGAAGCTTGATTCCGACTTTGAGCGAGGAAGATCGGCGCTTGGCACAGAATTCTTTATTTGTAGGGGTGGTGCGGGATGAATTTAAGCTTAATTTGGAACCGGGAGATTTTTTAATCCGTAACTTGTTGGGGGTGGATCCGAATACGGGGGCAATTGCTATAGGCGATCGCGTTCGAGCAGGGCAGCGAATTCAATTCCATCTTCGCGATGCCAAAACCTCCGCCCTGGATCTGGAAACTTTGGTGGATAAATATCAAAGGCAAACGCAACAGAGCGATCGCAGCGTCGGTGCCTTGATGTTTTCCTGTTTGGGGCGAGGCGTCGGACTTTACGGCGAAGCCAATTTTGACTCCTCTTTGTTTGGCAGGTACATAGCTAACGTCCCGGTCAGTGGCTTTTTCTGTAGCGGTGAAATTGGCCCAGTTGCTGGCAGTACCTTCCTCCACGGCTATACCTCTGTATTTGGCATTTGCCGGGAACCTTGAGCATTCTATAGCAGTAAGCAGTCAGCAGTCAGCAGTCAGCCCCTCTGGGGCAGGCTACGCCTACGCCTAGACTTAGCCTCGGGAGAGCCTTTTAGCATAAGCATTGCCGGAGTGTAGCTTTGGCAAACAATAAGATTGCCCTAACGAAACATGGCTTTGTGCTATAAAGTGCATTCTAAAGTAATAGCTTGGCTTCGTTGTCGCTATTGGTAGCGTTGAAGAGCTGGAAATACTGGCGTACTGCTGGCGGGAAGTCGGGAAAGTCAACTTTTGCATCGCCCTTAGCAATATCGGCCCAGAAGTAGCGCAAATGGGGAGCGAGATCTTCTGCTTGAGCGGGAGACATATTTAAGGGGGGCAAGCTCAGGAGCCGAACCATAAAACGATGGCTGCGATCGCCCATCCACTCTCTTGACTTCTGGGGCAAATCCGGCCACCCCGGGAGCGATGTTATCCGAGGAGATTTTATTTCCAGCCATTGTTTGCCCTCTTGGTCCGTGTGAAAATCGACTATCCGATAGGGATGGGGATAGCTGACCAAAGAACCCGTAACAATATCGTAGATTCCCTCTTGCTCGGCTATATCCTGAACGTGCAAATGTCCTGTAAAAACCAACTGCACCCCAGCGGAGCGCAGCAATTCTAATAGTTCTGGTGCATTATCCAACATATACCGGCGTCCCATCGGATGCTTTGATTGGTCTGGGAGATGCTCTATAACGTTGTGATGGATTGTCACCAGCACCAGCTCGTCTGGCTCTAGGTCTGCCAGAACTGCTCTGAGCCAGAGTAACTGCTCGTCATCCACGCGCCCGATTTGTTTTCCATCGGCATCGAATTGGTTGGAATTGAGGGCAATCAATCGCACCCCCGGCAGTACGGAGCAAGTGTAATAAAGGCGATCGCCGCTATTTTGATAGCCGCTTTTGCGATAGTAGCTCGGGAACTCCGACCAGCCAATAGACCGTTCGTCCGCCACCGGCACCAGCACGTCGTGATTGCCCGGAATAACGTAGCTGGGAAATGGTAACTCAGCCAGCCAATTGCCCAACCATTTATGGTTATCCGGCTCCCCGTCCTGAGTCAGATCTCCAGGTAGCAGTAGAAAATCCACCTCTTCCGAGAGCATTTGCTCTTGGACTTGCTCTAATGCCGGGATGCTTGCTTCAACTAAATGGAAGCGGCTGACAACATAATTAATAGTATGAGGGAGCGCCACATGAGGGTCGCTCACTACCCCAAATTTAAAATTATGAAAGCGAGAATTATGAAGGGGGAATTTGTGAAGGGGAAATTTATGGTCCATTAGATTCGTCCAGCATTCGATTAGCTCGCGCCGTCGAGAAGCATTTTAGCATTTTTTAGATTTTTTTTACCTTGAAGCCCTTTCCTGGCTGTCTAGGGACCTTATGTAAAGGGCTAGCGCAGAGATATTAGCAGTAAGCCTTCAGCAGTAGGGGCGTTTCATGTCGCGATAGGGAAACGCCCCCTACCAAACATTAAATTGCCTAACCAAATATGCGTAGCTATAATTAGACTCCTTGATTGGCACCGGCTTCGACTGCAGATCGACTATAGCAATACTAAATAGGATACGATAAGATTGGGAGCCAGAAACCCGGTTTTTTGAAAAAACCGGGTTTCTCAGATATCGCAAATGATTTAGTCTGGAGCAAGCCGATGAGCGAAGCCAATAAGCCGAACGACCGTAATTTACCCGAGACCTCTGCTTCTACGTCGGATAGCGGTGAATTCCCAATTACTCCGCCTGCCGATGCCGCTGCCAATGGGCTTGCCAGTTCGTTGACTGCCGAAGCACAGAGGGCACCAAGAGTAGCAGGAGGACAACTAGCTACTACTAATGAAGATGACTGGGAAACTGTCAATTTGCCTAATGCGATCGCTGTCGATGCTCTGCAAAAGCAAACTGTAGAAGAAGCGATCGCCGGGGAGCTACTTTTAGACGAGGGGCAAGCTCCTTCAGAGGGAGATAGCTGGCTTAACAGTCAGTTACTTAAAAGAGTTGCTCAATTGGAAAGAGCCCTCCAGGAATGCCGGTCGTATTTGCAACGGGAGCGCAGGCAAACAGAGGCGCTTTCTTCTCAACTGGAAGAACAGACGAAGGAACTAAAATCGACTACCGAAGAACTTGAAGTTACTCGACAAGAAGTCGAGGCAGGACAAGTCGCGATCGCCAACCTATCTCAAAATATGCAATTTACCCAAGAGCGGATGGCCTTGATGGAGCGGGAATGCGCTCTAACCCAAGAAAACTATCAAGAGCAGTCTCAGCTCAAACAACAACTGGAAAATACCTGTCGAGAACTGCGGGCTCGCCTGCACCGCCAGCAACGCCACACTTTGCAATTCAAAGCGGCATTAGAAAAATGTATTGAAAAACCCGGCTCGGTAGATTTAGAGAACATTCCCACTCTAGAGCCAGTTTCTTCCTCCCCGGCCAGCGGAGCAGACCCCACCGGCACAAACCCCACCGGCACAAATACGACCGGCACAGACCACGGAGTTCTAATATTTAGCAAAGCTCAGCCCATTCAACCTTGGTCAACAAAGACAGATCCAGATATAGAAAAGTTAGCAGCGACAACCGAAAACTTAAATCAAGAAACAATTAGGGAAATCGACTTAGCTCAGGATAATTATAACCGATTATTAGATCCAACTAAAGATACAGTCAAAGATATTATAGACAAAAAACCGGCCAACGGAGAAATGCAAGATCTAAGCCAAAATGTAGCAACTGGCGAGTCAGAATATTCTTTAAGCTATCTACCAAAAGAAGAGATAAGAGACAATACACCTAGTCAGATAGTTACTAGCAGCCAAGAGCGATCGCCTTCGGAAAATTTAGCCAGCAATCCTGCCTGGGAGGACGCGCCAGAAAAGGAAACTCATGTCGATAAAAATAACAGCGATAGTGCCCAAGCAGTAAAGCCGCCTGCACCCCTAGTTTATCCTCAAGCTTCTGCCAAAAAACGGCGATCGCTTGCTGCAGTAGAACTCCCCAGCTTTGGTTCTACAGAACAATAACTGAGCATGGGGAATTGGGAAGAGCGGAATTGGGAAGAGCGGAATTGGGCATTGGGGAACAGATATTCTGTAGGGGCAGTCCCCCCGTGGCTGCCCCGTGGCTACCGCTGAATTACGATAAACTTACACTATAGTAGCCATCGAGAATATGGAAGCATCCCATGAATCAAGCTTGGTTTCGAGGTTTGGTCGCAGTTGCCTTAGTCCTGGGCATCTGCTTTCGCTTTGTCAATATAGACCGCAAAGTCTATTGGCACGATGAAGTCTATACCTCGTTGCGGATTTCTGGCTATAAAGGAGAAAACGTCGTAGAGCAAGTCTTTGACGGTCGGGTCATTAGGCCGCAAGACTTATTAAAATACCAGCGTATCAGTCCAGAAAAAAATTTAGCAGATGCAATGGATGCTTTGAAAAAACACCCGGAGCATCCGCCGCTCTATTATATAATAGCGCGATTTTGGAGTCAATTTTGGGGGCAATTTGGTGGCAGCTCGGTGGCAGGGATCCGAAGCTTGTCAGCCTGGATTAGCTTGCTGGTATTTCCCAGCGTCTATTGGCTATGTTGGGAATTATTTGCAGAGCCTCTAGTGGGATGGATAGCGATCGCCCTCATTGCTATTTGTCCCTTATACGTTCTCTACGCCCAGGAAGCGCGAGAATATAGCCTCTGGTTGCTGACAATTTTGCTATCGGGCGCTGCTTTGCTACGAGCAATGCGGCTGGATAGCAAGCGGGCTTGGTTTCTCTATTTCCTGACATTAGTTGTCAGCCTTTATACTTCTCTATTTTCGACCTTAGTAGCGACTGCATATAGCGTTTGGGTCTTAGCGAGCGAAGGCTTTCGCTGGACGAGACGGGTAACGACATTTGCTATAGCATCCCTCCTGGCAGTCCTAGCATTCGTTCCCTGGGTTTTGGTTATCTTCGGTAATTTGTCCAGAATGCTGGTTCAAACTAACTGGATTACGGTTCCGCGATCGCTCTGGTACTTAATCGGATCTTGGGAGCTAAATATCAGTTATATTTTTATCGATTTTGATGCCAGTATCAATATTATATTAGTTCCTCGAATTATAGTTGGTTTATTAATAGGCATCAGCTATACTATTTACTATCTCTGGCGTAAGGAGTCAAAACGGGCGGCATGGTTTGTCATAGCTTTAATTGCCATACCAGCCCTAGCCCTGATTTTGCCCGACTTAATTTTGGGCGGACGGCGCTCGACTGTAGCTCGCTATTTTTTCCCCTGTTACTTGGGCATACAACTGGCTGTAGCCTATCTGCTAGCTGATAGAATTTCGATTTCTAGATTTTCTCTGGGAAATAGGCGAAATACCTGGGCTCCTGCTGTCTTAGGCGTACTGATTTCAGCGGGAGTCCTATCCTGTGGAATAAGTTCTCAGGCCGATACTTGGTGGCATAAGGTAGCACGCTATCGAAATCCCCAAGCGGCGCGGATTATTAACCAAACTCCTCGCCCGCTGGTTATTAGCGATAACTGGGATGTCAATTTCGGTAACTTGATTTCTATAAGCTATCTGCTTGAGGACAAGGTGCGCTTGCAGTTAGTCGATCGCCCCCAGCTCCCGGAAATTGCCTCTGGATTTAGCGACATATTTTTATTCGCTCCTTCGCCAGACTTATTATTAGATATTGAAAAAAAACCATCTTTAAAAATAGAGCCCCTGCCTGAGGTTAATTTCCCAATTGGCCGATTGAAGAGCATGGATGGGGAGTTTTGAGTTTTGAGTTTTTAATTTCAATATTTTAATTTATACCACTACACACCCTTGGTTAGAAAGGTTACAAATTTCTCTATTGCTTAGATGGCAAGACTTTGACGCTCTAGCTGACTGCTGATAGCTGACTGCTTACTGCTATATATACCATTTCGAGGGACATTAAAGTTCGGTTAGTACAGACCGGCGAGGGTTTTATCCATCGCCGGACAAATACTCCGCAGGTGCCAAAAAATTAAGAGCTGCGTGGCATCAATAATAAGCGCGATCGATTAGCTAAATTAGCCAAAACCCTTAGCCAATCCTTTAGGTTTTGCTTTTTTACGCTTACCTTTTTTGCCCGTAACAGCCCGAGTGGGGATATTCTCCTTTTTCATCTCCCCCCAAAGATAGTTGAGATTATGTCGAGCTTGAACCGTTTCCGAATGAGAATGTCCTAAACGACGCTCGCGAATATCCAAAGAACGCACGAGCAGCTTTTCTGCTTCTCGATAGCGTTTTTGATAGTAATACAGGCAGCCTATATTATTCATCGTATAAGCGGTATCGGGATGCTCTGACCCTAGGTAGCGCTCGTTCAGTTCTAGGGCTTGTAGAAATAGAGATTCCGCTTCTTCATAGCGACCGGAAACTTGATAAAGGCCCGCCAGATTATTAAGGCTCTGACAGATATCGGGATGAAACTCTCCCCAAAACCGTTTCCTGATGGCCAGGGCTTGTTTGTTCAGAACTTCTGCTTCGCGGTATTGCCCGAGAACTCGGTAAATCTCGGCTAAGTTGTTCGTGCAGGTGGCGACATCGGGATTCTCTTGGACCCCCAAGCCGTGCCAAATTTCTAGGGCTTTGACGAACAGCGGTTCTGCTTCCTTATAGCGTCCCTGAGATTGGTAGAGACGACCCAGAGAATTAAAGCTAGCTGCTACATCGGGATGCAATTCCGAGAGGAGATTTCTTCTCAAATGCAAGGCTTGCTTATATAGAGGTTCTGCCTTGTCGTAGCGGTGCCACTCTCGATAGAGGTTGGCCAAAGCAGCGATCGCAACTACTACTTCTATATTGTCTTTGCCAAACCAGCGTTCTCTAATCGCCAGGGCTTCTAGGAATAGCGGTTCTGCTTGCTCGTATCGACCTACAGTCCGGTAAAGAGTGCCCAGGTTATTGAGGCTAACGGCGATTTCGATATGCCTTGGTTCTAGCATTCGCCTCCTAACGTCCAAAGCTTTCAGGTACAAAGCTTCTGCGTCTTGGTAGCGTTCTTGATGTTGATAGACCGTGGCCAGATTATTAGCATTCTGGGCGACGAGCAGATGGTCGTTACCCAGTATTTTTTGGTTGATTTGCAGCGCCTGCACTAAAAGCTGTTCTGCTTCCTGGTAGCGGTACTGAGATAAATAGAGTACCGCTAAATTGTCCGCTAGAGTCGATACATAAGGATGCTCGGAACCAAAGCGATCTTGATTTACTTGAATGCCCAGCTTGCGCCAGGATTCTGCTTGGGGGTAGAATCCTTGACTTTCGTAGTAGCGGGCGAGACGAGCGAACGGGGTCATTAAATCTTCGTGGCTGATAAATTCCGCTAGCTCTGTGGCGATCGCAGCTATGTGAGGAATAGCGATCGCCATATCGCAAATCAACTGGAGGTTGGGGCTATGGGGAATTTTTTCAGCTACTGCTATCAGATTCTCGCAAAAAACCTGCTTTTGGGCTTCGACGAGATCTGAGGTTTCCATTTTCTCTTGCCAAAATTCCCGCAGGAGCGGATGGAGACGATAGATATCCTCATCGATTGGTTGCAGCAAGTGTTTCTTGAGCAGCAGATTATCTCTTGCAGGGACGATTTGCTCTCGACGCCGAACTAGAGTAGCTTTTTCTACGAAAGACCAAGGAATCGGAGCTGGCGCAAACAAACTCAGCACGCAACCTAACTGCTTAGCATCGTCATTTAAAGTCTGCCAGCTCAGCTCAAAAGCAACTTTCGCGGCTTGTTGTGCTGTCATATTTCCCCGTGGCTTGGGCTCAGACTCCTCGGATAGGCTCTGGCTCGCCAACTTCGAGAGCATTTCCGCCAGAGATATTTCTGGTTGAGTTGCTAAATAATGCCCTACTAAGTCCAATCCCAAGGGCAAAAATCCCAATGTAGCGCAGAGTTCTTTGGCCTGGGCTATTTCCCCTTGGATGCGATCGCCTCCCGCTACCGCCTCCAACAATGCTAAAGCTCCGGCCTCATCCAGTACGTCCAAAGGCAAATGCTCTATAGATTTAGAGTTTTCCAGCCGCTTGGTTGCAGTTATCAATCCCTGAAACCGGCCATTTTTGGGGGGCAGATAGGGCTTAATTTTTTGATAATCTGCAACATCGTCCCATACCGCTAGCACGTTACCTTCCGGCCAATTTTGCCAGCAATAGGCTACCTGTTGTTCTAGGTTTAGGGCTTTATTGCCTAGGGCTCGGGTTACTTCCGCTTCTTGGTAAATTTTGAGAAACTGAGCGATAATCTGTATGCCGACATCTGTTTTGGCATCTAACCAGATGCAGCTCCCAGGGCTATTTTCTTCTTGATGTTGTAGGGCGTATTGGAGCGCTAGTTCTGTTTTGCCGATGCCCCTCTGGCCGGTTATCGCTACAAGAGCGCCGTCCCCTACTCGCTCGAACCGCCGCTCCAGTTCCCGCAGCTCCTCCTGGCGATCGATAAACTCGATCGCGTTGCTGTAGGGCAGATAATTATTAGGAGCCTTATGGCTGAGTTTGTCTGACTGCTGCTTCATCTCTGTTTTATCTCTATAAATACCCACCTCAGAAATGGCGAATGTTTGCCCGTATATCTACTGCTAAGATATTCGGCTTCTGCTAAAGCAAGGAGTTCGCCTTTCAGTAGGTTTGTCTAATGGTTCGTGCAATTGTCATGCTGCCTCACCAACTAGCCCTATAGAGGGGCAAAAAAGCGATCGGCAATAAGCTTATGGGCGAACGCAGGCTGCGCATAAGCTTTCAGCCTTTAGCCTTGAGCTGACTGCTCAGAGCTGAGAGCTGACCGCTTTCTTAGGAGCCTTGGCAACAAGGAATTATTTTCAGGATAACCGTTTTCTGCTTTCTTCCCACACCCAAACCCTAACTATGGGCATTGGGCGAGGGGAGATCGGGGGTATATGGGGACCGGGAGAGCGGGGGACAAGGGGACAAGGGGGACAAGGGGGACAAGGGGGACAAGGTGGCGGGGCGCGCCGGAGAGGAGTCTATTTGTAGGGTGCGCACTGCGGTGCAGACTGGGCACCAGACCCTAGATGTAGTTATCGATCCTACTATTTTCGTAAGTCCTGAAGGGGGAAGAAGTAGAGGAGGTAGGTGGCAGGGCGCGCCGAAGAGCAGATAAGCCAGATCGCCCATAATCTGCAATTGACATTCATGGTACGATTGGGAAAAATGTATCTAAAATAACGGCTTATCTCCTGTAGCCCAAAGCTGCACGGGAGTTTTGCTGGTATTGGAGACAAGCTGGGCAAGCGGACTTTGGACGAGATCGCTTGCTCTGAAATTGACCCGCCATCAAAAACCCTCCCTAAAATCCAAGGCTTTGCTAAAATTTTTTTCGTTTTTTTCATTTATGCGTCAGTTATGGCACGTTGGCAAAACGGTGCTTGGGATGCTGTTGCGCCATCCTGTCACCGGCACCAGTATCATCCCAATTTTGCCCGATGGCACCATTGTTCTGGTTCGACGCCGGGACAACAATGAATGGGCCCTGCCGGGGGGCATGGTGGATTGGGGCGAGGATATTTCCACCTCCGTGCGGCGGGAATTGCTAGAAGAAACAGGACTGGATTTGCTGGAAATAGGTCGCTTAGTTGGAGTATATTCCTCACCCGATCGCGACCCTAGATTACATTCGATTTGCGTCGTCGTTGAAGCCAAAGTGGAAGGAAAAATGCAAATTATAGATACTTTGGAAATTACAGAGGTGCGCGCATTTAAAGTCGAAGAAATACCTGCTTTACTTTCCCACGATCACCGCGAGCAGCTCGATGATTATTTGCAGGGTCAGATAACTCTGGCTTAAGTCGATCGCCGCCAGTAGCTCGATGAAGATTTACAGGGTCAGACAAAGGGTAAGTCGAAGAGATAGCTGCTTTAATTTACCACTATAGCCGCGATCGAGCAGCTCGATGATTATTTGCAGGATCGGATAAGGCTTAAGTTTTGAAGTTTAAAATTTAAGGTTTAAAATTTAATGCTTAAAATTTAATGCTTAAAATTTGAGAGTGAAAATTTGAGAGGTTCTGAATCTAGGGGCGATTAGGGAAAAATATTGGGGATAGATCGGATAAGAGCAATAATGCTTGGCTATTCTGAAGCGATAGAGCAATCGGAAGCATTTGAAGTTTGTATAATTACCTAGTCTCTCTTACGGCCAAAGCGGCGTAAAGAACAGCGAGAGCGATCGCTCGGTATCTTTGAGGGTCTCTGTAGGAGAATCGCTTTGTTGAGATGTCCCTAAGCTAGAAGCTATGAGCGACCCTATATGTAGCGTAAGGCTTGCAAGATGCAGCTTTTAGCTCCCTACTAACTAAAAAATCGCATAACGCTTATTGCTGAGTGCTGACCGATGGAAGGTATATCGCTGACAAATGAATAACTTTCAATTAGAAAAAACGGCAGATGGTTCTTTTACATTCTTTTCGCCGGAATTTGGGGAAGCATTTCACAGCCGCTATGGAGCGAGACAGGAAGCAGAAAAGAAATTCGTAGAACCGACGCAATTAGTAGGAAAAGCGGAACAACCCGCAGTCCGGCTCTTGGATATTTGTTATGGCTTGGGCTATAATACAGGAGCAGCTCTAGCTGCCCTATGGGCGGTAAATCCGAGCTGTAGGGTGGAATGGGTAGGATTGGAATTGGATAAAAGAGTGCCTTCCTCGGCGATCGCCCATAATCTGCACCTGGACTGGCCAAAACCGGTACCGGATATTTTGGCAGAGCTAGCTAATAGCGGACAGGTAAAAATACCAACCATTAACGCCGAGCTACTCCTGGGCGATGCGCGCAAAACCATTCAGGTCTTAGTTACCGCTGGCTTTGAGGCAGATGCAATTTTTCTCGACCCTTTTTCTCCTCCGAGTTGCCCGCAACTGTGGACGATAGAATTTTTGGCATTAGTCGCTCGCTGCCTGAAAAACAAGGGTTTCTTAGCAACTTACTCCTGTTCGGCAGCAGTGAGAACGGCTTTAATGGCGGCAGGGTTAGAGATTGGTTCTACGGCTCCTGTAGGCAGGCGATCGCCCGGTACTCTAGCTTGGTGGCCCGCTAGGGAAAATGAAAGCATTGTGGGCAAGCGATCGGAACTCAGACTCTCCGAGCAAGAACTGGAGCATTTGCAAACAAGAGCTGCTATTCCCTATCGCGATCCCAATCTCTGCGATGGCGCTGATGTTATTCGACAACGGCGCAATATAGAGCAGCAGCAGTCTTCCTTGGAGCCCACCTCCCAGTGGAAAAAGCGATCGGCAGCCGATCGCTCCATTGCTAACAAAAATAACCAAATAACCAAAGTCAAAGCAGAATAATAAAGCTTGTATAGTCGAAAATAAAAGGAAGTCGATCGTGAACTTTATTGATTCAGAACGTTCTAAAATCCTCGTAGTGGACGACCATCCAGCTAGCCGGATGACGGCTGTAGCTCTTCTGTCTGTGGAAGGCTACGATATTGTAGAAGCACATAGCGGACCAGCAGCTCTAGATTGCGTGAAACAGGCAAATCCAGACTTAATTTTACTGGACGTGATGATGCCTGGGATGGATGGGTTTGAGGTATGTCACCGTTTAAAACAAGAAGAACAGACGCGCCTAATACCGATTATTTTCATTACTGCTCTTAATGACAGGCGATCGCGGATTAGAGGGATTGAATGCGGAGGCGATGACTTTCTCACCAAACCTTTCGACCATTTAGAACTTTCAGCTCGCGTCAAATCCCTAGTGCGTCAAAAGCGTCTTAACGAGGATTTAGATCATGCGGAAAAAGTCCTTTTTTCCATTGCGCGTACTATAGAAAGCCGCGATCCCAATACAGGAAACCACTGCGATCGCCTCGTAGATTTAAGCCAAGTATTTGGGGAATATCTCAATCTGTCCCGTCCCGACATTAGAGACTTAATGTGGGGCGGCTATCTCCATGATATTGGCAAAGTTGGCATTCCCGATAACGTCCTGCTCAAAAAAGGTCGGCTCAATAGTTCCGAGTGGGAAATAATGAAACAGCACGTCGTGATTGGCGAGCAAATCTGCAAACCCCTACGGACAATGCGAGGGGTTTTGCCGATTATCCGCCATCACCACGAACGCTGGGACGGCTCTGGCTATCCCGACGGTCTGGCCGGTCCAGATATTCCGTTTATAGCCCAGGTATTTCAAGTTATTGATATCTACGATGCCCTAACAAGCGAGCGTCCCTATAAAGCGGCTTTCTCCCCAGAAAAAGCCCTAGAAATTCTTGCCGAAGAAACCGAACGAGGTTGGCGCAATCCCAAACTGGTGGAGCATTTTAGCAGTTTTATTCGCCGGATGCATTCTGGCGAAAACAATATCAGCATCGGACAGGGGGCAAAAAGCTGGCCGAGGAGGAGTGGCATTGCGGTACCGAACCTATTGCCAGAGGTAGCGCGGCTTGGCTTTACAAGTTAGACCCTCGCTCTTTCCCTTGCCAGATTTCGCTCTCGCAACTATAAATTTCCTAAAATTTTCCTTTTGCAATTTTCTAAAATTTTCTAAAATTTCCTGCAATAGAGTGGTATAGGGCAATTAGCCAAGGGCACTGGGTGCTGGTGTCAAATATGGTAGTTTTGTGTAGGGCCATATTTGATACCAGCACCAGGTGTAGGGGGTGTAGGGTGTGGGGTGTAGAGTCTAGGGAAACATCTAGCTCTTTTTTCTTGCTCCAGAGACGAGCTTGCAGATTTTGCCGATTTCAATGCCCTAGGAGCAGAGTATGGCTGGAAGCGCGATACAATCGGGTCAAGTAAACCAGCTCAAGAGAAAATGGTAGCAGTAGCGATTTTAGCGGCTGGACGGGGCACCCGCATGAAGTCTGACCTGCCCAAGGTATTGCATAACTTGGGGGGGCGATCGCTCGTAGAACGAGTGCTTGGTAGTCTTTGTGAAATTCAGCCTACCCGGAAATTTGTCATTGTTGGCTACAGAGGCGATCTTGTTTCAGCCGCCTTAGAGCCATTGTCCGAGCTGGAGTTCGTAGAACAGACGGAGCAATTAGGCACTGGCCATGCCATTCAACAATTACTCCCCCACTTAGAAGGGTTCGAGGGCAACTTGCTGGCGTTAAACGGTGACGTGCCCCTGTTGCGATCCGAAACCATTAAGCTCCTACTCGATACTCACAACCAATATCGTAACGCAGCTACAATTCTCACCGCTCATATGCCAGATCCAAAAGGATACGGGCGGGTATTTTGCAACAACGAAAGTCTGGTTAGCCAAATTGTGGAAGACCGAGACTGTACCGACGCGCAAAAGCAAAATCGTCGCATTAATGCCGGGGTTTATTGCTTCAATTGGCCGAAGTTGGCCGAGATATTGCCAAACCTCAAGACAAATAACGACCAGCAGGAATATTACCTGACCGATGCGATTAAAATTCTGGAACCAGTCATGGCGGTGGATCTGGAAGATTACCAGGAAATTTTGGGGATTAACGATCGCAAACAACTGGCCGCAGCTTATCAGATTTTACAAACTCGGATTAAGGATCGCTCGATGAAGGCTGGAGTGACCCTGATTGACCCAGACAGCATCACCATTGACGATACTGTAGAGCTTGCACCGGACACAATTATAGAACCACAGACTCATCTGCGGGGCAAAACTAAAATCGGCAAGGGCAGTCGGATAGGTCCGGGTAGCTCCATTGAAAACAGCGAGATTGGCAATAATGTCAGGGTATTATATTCCGTTATCTCCGATAGCACCGTAGCCGATGACAGCCAAATAGGCCCATACAGCCACCTGCGCGGTCGCGCCCAAGTCGGTTCTAAGTGCCGCGTTGGCAATTTTGTCGAGCTAAAAAATACAACGGTGGGCGATCGCACTAATATGGCTCATCTTTCTTATTTGGGAGATGCCACTCTAGGCGATGGGGTTAATATCGGCGCTGGCACTATTACTGCCAACTACGACGGCGTAAAAAAACATCCCACCCAAATTGGCAATGGCACTAAAACTGGTTCCAACAGCGTCCTAGTTGCTCCAGTCAACCTCGGCGAAAACGTTACTGTTGCCGCCGGCTCTACCATAACTGAAGATGTTCCCGACGACTCTCTAGTTATTGCCCGCTCTCGTCAAGTAGTCAAACCCGGTTGGCAGCTTAAGAAGGAATAAGAGCTTTGAGTTTTGAGTTTGAGAGTTTTGAGTTCTTAGCTTGAGAGTTTTGAGTTATATAAAATCCGGTTAAACAGTCACAGTTTGTAGGGGCGGTGCCCCTACGGAATTTATGCGTAATTAACCGGATTTTATATTAGAATAAATTAGAGTTCTTCGCTTGAGTTAAGACAGGGTCATTTTGTAGCGGACGACAGCATCCAAATATATAGCCTATGGCGTCTCTGTTCTTAAACTTGAAAAGTTATAGTCATTTCAAATAAACACGAGACAAGATGTAGGGGCGATTCGCGAATCGCCTCTACAATAAGGGCTATCGTAACTATCTCATCCTTAATTGAAATGACTATAAAACTCAAAACTCAAAACTCAAAACTAACAAGACTCTCTGGCGATCGCACAATTGTAATAGCCGCAGCGCTGTTGAATTCTGACAATGGCTGGAAATAAATCGATTCTGCCGGAATGCGTGAGGTATTCCACAAGATAAGGCAGAGATTCGAGAGTACCAATGAGACCCAAAGCACTGGCAGCATAAGAGCGAACCTCGGGGTCTTTATCTTGTTGTAGGGTTGCAGCCAAAGCAGTAACTACAGCAGGGCTTAAAGATGAAGAATTGCTAATTTTTCCTAATATATCTGCAGCACAAGAACGCACCTCGGGGTCTTCATCTTGGAGAGCTGCGACCAAAGGGGGGATTGCAGCTTCCGTACCAATGTTGCCCAAAGCGTCTATCGCACTTTTGCGCAATAGCGAATCTTCGCGATCGAGGGCAGCAATCAGAGCCCTTACTGCAGCATCGGAACCAATTTCCCCCAAGGCATCCGCTGCACTTTTTCTAACGTAGGGCACTTCATCTTTAAGTGCTGCTACCAAAAAGGATATCTCTTCATCCGTACCAATTTTTCCCAAGGCATGAGCTGCCCGAGAGCGAACGTCAGCATCGTCGTCTTGGAGCGTTTCTACCAGAGCCTTTCCCGCCGCATCGGAACCAATTTTCCCTAAAGCATTGGCAGCACTCCAACGGACATTGGAAACTTCGTCTCGGAGAGCAGTTACTAGGGGTTTTACAGCAGCATTGTCGCCAATTTTTCCCAAGCCATTTGCTGCCCGAGAGCGAACGTAAGGATCCTTATCTTCCAGAGATTTTATTAAGGCTATTACCGCTACATTACCGCCAATTTCTCCTAAAGCATTGGCTGCAATCCAACGAACGTCAGCGTTGCGATCGCTCAGAACTGCTATCAAAGGATCTACTGCCGAGCGATCGCCAATTTTTCCCAAAGCATTGGCCGCCCGAGAGCGAACGTCAGAATTATCATCTTTTAGAGCTGCCATTAAGGGCAATATAGCCGCCTCGTCGCCTATTTGTCCTAGAGCATTAGCCGCAGAGCTGCGAACGTAGAGATCCTCATGTTCGAGACCTGCTACTAAGGCCGAAACCGCTGTTTCCGAACCAATTTTACCTAAAGCATTAGTCGCACTCCTGCGGATATAAGCATCTTCATAATTAAGTGCTGCTGCTAGGGGCAATACAGCCGCCTCGGTCATAAGCTCTCCCAAAGCATCAACTGCTTTCCTGCGCACATAAGCATCTTCATTTTTCACCGCTGCTAGCAGGGGCGATAGGACTTCTTGGGAGCTAACTTCTTTTAAAGCATCGGCTGCGGAACGGCGAACGTAAGAGGCTGCATGGTTAAGGGCTGTCCCCAGAGCCGAAATAGCTTTTGGGGAGCCAATTTTCCCTAAAGCATCGGCCGCAGAACGGCGAACGTAATAATCTTCATGCTCTAGGACTGCAGCTAGGGGCTCTACTGCTTTTGGGTATGCCATTTCTCCTAAAGCATCGGCAGCGGAACGCCTAACGTAAGGGTCTTCATGTTCTAGAGCTGCAACTAGAACCGATGCGGCTTTTGGGGAGCCAATTTTCCCTAAAGCATCCGCTGCAGAACGGCGAACGTAAGCAGCTTCGTAGTCAAGGGCTGTAGCTAAAGGAGATACGGCGGCGTCCGAGCTAATTTTCCCTAAAGCTTCTACAGCCAAGCTGCGAATTTCCCAGTCTTCATCGGTTAAAGCTTGACATAGAGGTTGAATCGCCTTGGGAGATTTAGTTATTTCTAAAAGGAGTACGATTATAGGTTGCGGCGTTTTTAATTGGAGAATTAAATTTAACGCTTGCTGCTGGAATTTTGGCTGGACTGCTCCTGCTAACTTTGCACCCAAGCCCAAATCTACTTCTAAGGCTAATTTGACGAGCCGGATAGCCCCCTCCTCTTGCTCCACCATTCCTAGCAGTAGAGCTAGGGTTTGGGTCCATTTACAGTAATTCAGATACTCGCATTGTAGGGTGCGATCGCTCTGGCTAGCAAGCTGTTGCCCTAGATATTCTGCCGCATAATATTCCTGAAGAGCTGGATGCGAAAACTGGAGCCCGCAATCCCGAGACGCTTCCATTAAGCCTGATTCAAGCCAATGCCTCAAGCAGCCAGCTACAGTTTCTTCTGGATTTTCTTCTAAGTTTTCCACCTTAGCTAGGATAAATTTTTTGAGAATTTCCCCTAGCTCTTCTTTGGCAATCGTCAGGCAAAATTCCGTTTTCCGATCGCCGCGCAGCATGACAAAGGCCAAATGCCGGAGCAGGCTTTCTTCCCAGACCAGACTTTCCTGCAATTTTTTCTGCGATTTTTCTTGCCATTGTTTTTGCTCTGTCTTACCTTCGCTTTCGCCTTTTTTCTGGGCTAGCGCGGTTCGGCTCCAACTCCGAGCAAACTCTCGCCATAATAAACCTTGAGTAGGAGGAATTATTTCTTCTGCGAGAAAGACAGAACAGAGCGATCGCAGCAGCAAGGGCGTTTCCGCAAGGGAACGGCTTTGCTCTGCCAACAGCAAGAGCATTTTCTCTGCAGCAACTTCCGGTAAATAGGCGCGAACAAACTGTTGTATCTGGGATTCGCTTGGGGGCAACATTTCCAGCTCGTTCTCAATGTCCCCCGGGCTCCACCCCGCATCCCGCCCGGTAAATATCATTGGTGTCGTGGAGCGATATTTTCGCTGAAAGTCTTCTAGATCCTGATATGCTACTGTTGGCGCTTCATTCAAAGCATCGAAGAGGATTAGCAAGCGCCCCTGAAACAGCAGTTTCTCTATTTCTTTTGCTTCTAAAGACAATCCATGCCTTTGTAAAGAATCCCTTATCGAGTCAAGAATCGAGGTTTTATATTGGCGGAGTTCCACCAGCACGGGAATTTCCTGTTTGTCTTGGTCCTTTACCTCGCGAGCCTTCTCCCAGAGCAGTTGCTTGAGGACGGTAGATTTGCCGGAACCGGGAAGTCCTACCAGGAGGACGTGACTCGCGGCATATTTGCGCAATCCTTTCAAAACCGGAATCAACTCGTTTTTCCCATATGTGACCTCAATACTGCGATCTTTTGGGACTTTTGTCGCGATCGGTTCCAAATGCAACCCAGGTTCTTGCGGGCCAGCCAACCCCGTTGGTACATCAAAAACCCGGCCATCCCCCTGTATGTCGTAAGCAAGCAGGGATTGCAAATAAGGCTGAAAGTTGATATTGCGCTCCTTAGCCACGCCAATCCATCCACCAGACAGAACTTATGTTTTTAATAGTAACGATGAATACATCGATCCGGCAGGATAGGGTAAGGGACCTTGGGAGAGAGGGGGGAGAGGCAGGGGAGACCGGGGGACAGGGAGACCGGTCTCCCTGTCTCCCCTGCCCCGAAGGTCCCCTTTAGGCCAGAAAAACCTTTGTGCCTTGGCCGATTTCGAGACTATCGCCTATGCGCTGACCGTCGTGAAATGCTGCCACAATCAAATCGCAGGTTTTTCCCCAGGCAATTGCGCCGGTAGCATCAATGCCGATCGCCGCAAAATCCCGCTGGCGATCGTCAGCCTCTGCAAAGGATTTCTCAAAGGCCCCCTTTAAGTCAAAACCATCGCTGACTCGTACCACTATTCGTGCGGCCAGACACTCGTCAATAATATCTTCTCCAATTCCGGTGCAGCTTACTGCCGCTAGCCCGTTGGTATAATTTCCGGCGGGCATGGCCGAGTCGCTGGTGCGACCGATGCGCTCAAACCCCTTGCCTCCTGTGGAAGTGCCTACAGCAAGGCCACCTCGATTGTCTAAAGCTACTACCCCGATAGTCCCAGAACCGGCCGGTTCTGCTACGGTATTAGCCATTTTTTTGGTAAAATTCTCTTTGCGTTCCTCTATCCATTCCTCCAACCGCTTGTCGGTGAGGGGATTATAAGGAGGTACGTTCAGTTCTCGCAAAAGTTCCGCCGCTCCATAATCCGAGAGTACCCGGTCGGGAGAGTTTTGTAAAAATTTTGCCAGCTCAATGGGGTTTTTCAATCGCGAGGCATTGATAACGCCGCTAAATCGATTGGTTGCGCCATCCATCAACGAGGCACTCATGCGAATCTGGCCGTCTGATTGCAGTACCGAACCAGTGCCAGCATTAAAAAGAGGATTGTCTTCGAGCAGAGTGCAGCCACGGACGACGGCTTCCGAGGCGATCGCTCCTCGGAGGAGCATCTCGTAAACTTCTTCTACTATCTTATGCAACGATTGGCGCACTGCTATAAGGCCGCCCTTACTTTCGATGGAACTACCGGACCCGCCGTGAATGATTAATTTTGGTTGCACCTGTGATTCCATTTTTTTCCTTGTTTGTTTCCGACGCACCTTTCACCCTACACCCCAAACCAACGGGTGTGGAGTGTGGGGTGTGGGTGTAGGGAACTTTAGGGACCCGGAAAGCCCTACGGTTAAGGGATTTTCAAATAAAACACTTCTCACTCGTCTTCCTGTAGGACGGGCGTCCTCCTGAGCCGGTCGTTGGGCTGTCCCAGCTCCAGGACAGGCGCTCCGCCCGTCCTACGAAATGCGGGTAATTTATTTCTTGGAATCCCCAAGAGGTTTTGGGTTTTCCCGCGCTCGATCCCCCCGTCGGTCACAAAAACGATTTACTTACAGAGTCAACACCCTACCCTAAACCCTAAACCTAAAAATGGATGAGATAGCATTAGCGAGAGTGAGGATAGTCTTGGTAGAGCCAGCAGGGGCTCTCAATGTAGGCTCTATAGCCCGAGCCATGAAAAATATGGGACTCAGAAAACTGGTGCTGGTGAATCCATATTGCGATCCTCTTGAAGAAGATGCCCGGAAGATGGCGGTTCATGCCCGAGATATATTGGAAGAGGCAGTTATTGTGGAAACGCTCGCCGAGGCTATAGCTCCTTGCGAACGGGCGATCGCCACTACTGCTCGCTCCCGCTCCCTGCCAACTGCTCTGGAGCATCCCTCCGAAGCTTTACCCTGGCTTTTGGAAGCACCAGCGGCTTTGATTTTTGGTCCAGAAGACCGTGGCTTGAGCAATGAGGAACTAAACTATGCTCGACGATTCGTCCGCATTCCTTCTAGCGATGCCTATCCCTCCCTAAATCTGGCTCAGGCAGTGGCGATTTGCTGTTACGAATTGTTTCAGAGCAGTTTAAATGAGCCCCGCGACCTCTCGGAGCGACTAATTTCCCCCCCTGTAAGTTTAGGACCATCTGCCCCGTTAGAGCTAATCGAGGGATATTACCGGCAATTGGAGGCAGTGCTGCTGAAAATTGGCTATCTTTATCCCCATACAGCAAAAAGTAGGATGGAAAAATTCCGGCGACTGTTTAACCGCTCTGGACTATCAGCAGATGAAGTGGCCATGCTGCGCGGGATTTTATCCCAGGTAGAATGGGCTGTGTCCGCTAGGGATACTCTGGAGCCAGAGAGTTTTGAGTTTTAAGTTTTGAGTTTTAAGTTTTAAGTTGGAAGTTGTCATTTGTGAATTATTTTGAGGTTTAAATTATAAATGGCACTTTTGTGACAAGGGAGGAATAGAAAGTTAAAACTTAAAAGTTAAAACTTAAAACCATAAAGCTAATTGGAAAAACTTAAATCTGAAAAATTAAACCTAGTGCCTTCTAGCTCTCATTCAAAATTCTCTCATTCAAAATTGAAAATGCCTTTGGACCCTGGCTTTGACCCACAAGGATCGCGCTGTTGATTATTTCTGCCGCGCTGCACTAGGGTATGCGTGGGTCGAAAAGAGTTTTGAGTTTTAAGTTTGAAATGGGACTTTTGAGACGAGGACAAAACTATATATATATAGCAGTAAGCAGTCAGGCGATTCTCCTGCGGCAGCCGCAGACGGCAGTCACCCTGGCGCGTCAAAGTCTTGCCAGTCTAAGGAAAAGAGCGTTCTTTAACTGTTCTAATCTTAATCCGTAGTGCTATAAAGCTAAAAATCTCAAAGTAAGAACTCAAAACTCAAAACTTAAAACTCAAAATTTAAAATTACCAGGAGTGAGGTGTGGCTCAGCGGACTCCCATTCGTTCATTTTTGTCGATAGTGCCTTCCGGGCAAAACCCGGATCGATCAAAGCGTTTGCGTTTTCCTAAAAATGGAGCTGCGAGCGATCGCCGTTCGGGAACTAGGGCGCGATCGCCTCAGCAGTTTACCAAAAGACAGAGCGGCCAAGGGAGCCCCGCCGAAGAGCAATTTCCGCGACAGCCCGGTAGGAGAAGGATATCGGATAGCTTGAATGGGTCCGCGAATCAGAGGGGCTCGGTTGACGGCGACCAAGGCGATCGCTCCCCCGGGAGGCTAGAGCAAATCGCTAGCATGCCCGGACGGAACTCTCGCAACCGCTCCTTTAGTCGAGAGAATGGCCGAACTAAATCGGGAAATAATATGCTTGCCACGCCTCCTAATGCTTCTCGCCCCAAAAACTCAGCTTCCACTCCATCCCGTTCGAGAAACCCAAGAAAAAATAGACGTGGGACAAAACGCCTTCGTTCTATATCGCCCCTGCTCTATGCTGCCCGGATGCTGATTTTTGGGGTTGGCCTGAGCGCCTTGACAGGAACGTTTTTATCGGTTTGGAATCCGGCTAGCCAATCTGGCGTTAGCTTGATGGAAAAATCAAGCAGCCAAATAGAGGAGCAACAGGAGAGTTCTGGAAAACAGCCTTTCCGACTGGGAGTACCTACTGTTTTGCAGCTAGGTCAAGAAATAACCGAGCTAAAAGCCAAATTTCAAGGTTTAACTTCTAACAATTCATATCTGGGTCCGGGGGTTTTTTTGGTCGATCTGGATAACGGTAGCTACGTTGACTGGAATGGCACTCTTGCTTTTTCCGCTGCTAGCACGATTAAGCTACCTATTCTCATTGCCTTTTTCCAAGATGTTGATGCTGGCAAAATTCGCCTCGATGAAACGCTGACGATGGAGAGCAAGCATATTGCTGGGGGCTCTGGCAATATGCAGTACGAATCGGCAGGTACTGAGTATGCGGCGCTAGAGGTGGCAACTAAGATGATTGCTATCAGCGACAATACGGCGACGAATATGCTGATAGAACGCTTGGGCGGTAAGGCTGAGTTGAATCATCGCTTTAAGTCTTGGGGCTTGACGGTGACGCAAATTAGCAACCTTTTGCCGGATTTGGAAGGGACAAATACCACCAGTCCTAGGGATTTAGTTCACTTGATGGCAATGCTGAATCAGGGGGATTTGCTGTCTCTTAGAAGTCGCGATCGCGCTTTGGATATTATGCAATCAATAAAGAATAATAGTTTGCTGCCCCAAGGTTTGGAAGCCGGTGCTACTATTGCTCATAAAACTGGCGATATCGGCACTGCTATTGCCGATGCGGGAATTGTGGATATGCCCAACGGCAAGCGCTATCTTATAGCGGCGATCGTCAAGCGTCCCCACAACGACCCCTATGCCGAGGAATTGATTCGCGAGGTTTCTCGCACCGCTTACCAGTTTTTGAATGAAAGTCGTGAATAGTCTTTTTATCTGGAAATCCTGGAAATATTTGGCCGCGAGTCTGGCAGCATCGATTTTCTGTCAGTCAGTTGTCTGTCAGTCGGTTTCATCTCAGTCGGCTGTGTTGCACTACAAAGACGGCTTAGGACAAGGGGTTATATCAAATCCGGTTAATCGCCCTAAAAAAAGCCTTTCCGTAGGACGGGCGTCCCGCCTGTCCATACCAGGCGCTTCGGACAGGCGGGACGCCCGTCCTACGGGAGACTACAAATTTTTTTGTGGGTATTTTACCGGATTTGATATTAGTAGGGGCGATTCGCGAATCGCCCCTACTACCTTAATGCGTAATGCTGTAGCTATTCAGCTCCGGGATGGCACGGTTTATTTCGAGCAACCCCCTCGCTTGCTGGAAGCAGTGACGACGCAAAATACTGCTTATGTCTGGGGAGCGACTTATTATTTTACGGTCAGATTGCCGGAGAATGCCGGGGAACCCCTGCAACGAATAACGATAAATCAGCATGACGGTATAGAATACGTCCGCTTGAAGCTTGAAGATACCGAAGCTTTTGAAGGAACTTATGGGGAAAAAGGGGCGGAGTTCAATTTAGCAGAAGTTAAGAGCGATCGCCAAAACCGTAGCGTTGCGATCGCCTTTTCTCCCCCAGTTCCCCCGGGCAAAACCGTCACTATTGCCCTGTACCCCAGACGCAATCCCAAATCCGGCGGCATTTACCAATTCGGCGTTACCGCTTTTCCCCCGGGAGAAAAGTCTCACGGCCAATTCCTCGGTTTTGGCCGCTTCCATTTCTATGGTTACGGCGATCGGATTTGGTAGTAATAATTCTGTTTGACCCATCGCGGCGCTATAGCGTTTCTCGCTCTTGATGTGAGATGCCACAGGCGTTGCATCCCAATACGAGAACTCTCGTTCTACAGCCCAGACAGTCAAGGGGGATGCTGTCGCCCCTACCCGATCGTTTATTACACTTATTTGAGAAACGCTATATCCCCAAGCCTAATACAAATTTTCGATTCTGCTTTGGAAATCTCGCAACGAAAGTCTAAACCTTTTGCCTACCAAAGCTGGGTCGTCATAACCCGTCAGAACCTTGGTTACTTGGTCTGCTACCATTCCCGAGGCAATGGACAAGGGAGGACTACTGTGCCATCTCTCAATAATTCTATTTCCATCTCTATAGTCGCTGCCAATCTCTGCCTCTTGAAAACTTTTGGTTTGCTCGTCGGCGCTATAGAATAAGCTTCTCAGTTTTGGCTGGCACTGGAAATAGGATGGATGAGAGTCATTATTCAAGTAAATTGGCCCGACTATAACCTCTAGCGGATCTGCCGCAAACTCAATTACCGCAATTTTTTTGTTTAAAGCTACTCGATGAAAAGTTTCCGTAACTGGCTCTCGCCGATAAGCGCCCAAATTCGTCCAGGCCAAGATAGCCAGACTCGCGCCATCTAAGAGCTTTTCCATTTGCTCGGGCTCCGAGCCGACATATTCGTTATATATCTCGCAATTGACATGGGGATTTAGCTCTGCGATTTTTTCTCGGGCTGCCAGAACTTTGCTTTTACCAATTGAATCTCGGGTATATAGGACTTGCCGGTTTAAATTGGATAGCTCTACCTCGTCTCCGTCAACGAGCCTTATGGTTCCCACCCCTAACAAGGCTAGTTGCAATGCGACCCAAGTTCCCCAGCCGCCAACCCCTAGCACCAGGACTTTACTTTTCTTGAGTAGCTCTTGATAGGCAAAACCAGGCCAGCCCTTTTTATCGAATAAAGAGAATTGGAGAATTTGGCGATCGTATCGCTCCAGTTCTTCCGCCGACAGGAGCGTCGATTTTGCGGCGGCATCTTCCAAAAGATTGAATTGGCCTAGGCTTTGAATTGTATCGACAATTTCATCCGCAGTTACTTCATGGCCTAGCCCTTCGATTTCCTTGACCAGATCGGCAAGGGTCTGGCTACCGTCTAGGCGCTCCAATAGAGAAACAAACCACTCCGGTGCGTTTCTAACTACCTTACTAAACCCGGGAATTTCCCCAATACAAATGTCCCCTTGGGGATTGGCTATGACATGATGGGACAATTTGATGCGGGGCTTAACCCATTCCATCTCCCTTTTCTCCATTTTTTGGATAGCCCAGAAAGCCCTATAACAAACAGCTAGCTCGTTGCTCTTAGTTGAGCGATCGCCGGTTGACTGCCCGCGCGATCGCCTTCCTTAGAAAAAACAACGAGCTAGCTCGAACAATTTTATTTGCTGTTTTATTTATACAGTGCGCTGTTGTCTTATGTCTAGCCGTCCGTTAGAGCGCCAATGCGTCCGGTCAATTACTAAAAAATTTTTTTTTCGTCCGATGGCGCGCCAATGCGTGCAGTCAATTCCTCAAAATCAATTTGATCTTTTTTCATTTGATGTTCCTCTCGCGCAATTGCGATCTACAAGCTCTACTTTAGCAAGCAAGGCAATTGCCGTCAAGAGCTTTTTGGTTACAAATTATTAATTTCTTTAGGGACGGGAGCCATTTCTCTATTTAAAAGCTAGGTTTAGCCCCCATAACAAGCAACTATAGCAGTTCTCAAATTGATGTGAGGTGTCACCGGCGAAGCATCCCAATATGAGAGTTGCCGTTAGGAGCCCCGAGATTGTCGAAGGGATGCTGTCGCCCCTACGTTTCTAGGGTCCAATTCTTTATTACACTTATTTGAGAAACGCTATAGCTAGCCCTATTGCTTTCTACTTACCGCGCTTCTTGGTATCGTCTTCATGATTCTTGGCGTCATCGTCTGGCGCGCCAATGCGTGTCGTCAATTCCTCAAAATTAATTGGATTTTTTTTCATTTTTTCCTCTCGCAAAATCGCGACTTATAAGATCTAACTCTAACTCAGGGAGCATTTCAATTTCGCACGCATACGCCTGACATCCGACCGGCGCGGCTACACAAACAAAGACCAAAATCTCGCAAAAATGAAATGACCCCTCTAACTCAGCCACTGCATGGCAAAAATGCAGGAGCTAAGTTATGGGCAAGGTAAAAAGCTAGGTTTAGCCCCATAAAAAGAAACTAGCTAGCTCTGTTCTTTTCTAATTACCGCGCTTCTTTGTATTGTCTTTATGATTCTTCCGATCTGTTGGAGCGCCAATGCGTGCGGTCAATTCCTCAAAATTAATTGGATTTTTTTTCATGTGATGTTCTTCTCGCGCAATTGCGATCTACAACCGAGATCTTAGCAGGCGCGGCCATTGCGATAGAAAGCTTTTTAGTTAAGAATTATTAAGCGTTTTGGGATAGTATTCCACAACTTAAGACGTTTTAGTAGTGGAATACCCTGTAGGACGGGCATCCTGCCTGTCCGCGATCGCTTCGTTGCGATCGCATTTGGTAGCGATACCTCGACCAAATATACAGGGTGCAGAGAAAGACACTCTACAACCTAGACCCTTAGCTTAACAACGGAGAGGGTGGGATTTGAACCCACGGAACCTTTCGGTTCACTCGATTTCAAGTCGAGCGCAATCGACCACTCTGCCACCTCTCCAAAACAGGCCCGTTTGAAGCCTAATTTTAATCTGTCCAATTAGCAGACTACTCTATTATATCACCGACTAAGCGGATTGTGCTTTTGCTGGAGCCGGACGACAATAAAGAATTTCTTCTGAGACCGTTTGTAAATTTTGGTCCAGCCAAACCAGGGAAGCTTGGGAGACGACGCCGGAAACTAAGGAAACCAAGGAAAAATTGCGCGCTTTAGAAGCAAAACTAACACCTGCCGCCCGAAAATCCTTCTCTTTCTCCAATATCCGAGGGACCCTAGCTGCATTCAGATAGACCGTACCTTCCGGGCTGCAGTCGATGAACTTGCGCAAGCGCTCCTTAGTATGGCGCAGGCGATGGTGCATGTGGCCAAAGGCAACTAGGGGAATGTTTTTGCCCAGTTCGCGGCTGTCGGCGATCGCCCCTTGCAAATCCGGATCGCCAAAGTCGCCGCCAATCGGCTTCCAGTCTTTGCCGCAGGGGTCTTCGGGACTATCTCCCAAGCCCCTGGGCCCGTTATGGCCGATAAAAACGATTGTCTCGCAAGCGGCATTTTTCACCGAATCCAGAATTCGCTCTCTGGATTCGACAAAACCATTGACGCCAAAACGCTCTCGATAAAATACCGCACATTGCCACTTAGACCCGCCCCAGCTAAAGGGCCGGCCTCCCACTACCGTTAAGCCGAGATCGGGAAAGTCCAGTTTGCCATAGCCGACGTGGGTTTCTCCTAATAAATCCAACTGTTGCCGAACTCTATCTTCGTCGCGCAATTCGGGGGGACGCTTCTTTTTGCCCCAGGGCGTCGCGGTCCACCAGGCATCGTGGTTGCCCAAGATAACGGCTTTGGGGATATCTAAGGCGGCGATCGCTCGGGTAACCGCTACCGACTCATTGCCAAAATCCCCGACAAATAGCGCTAAATCTACGCCAAGGGCCTTTATTGCCGCGCCGTCGGCTTCTTCCCATTGTTCGTGAACGTCGCCAATAACCGCAACCAAAATAGATTTCTGCGAGTTATTCCGATCGTTTGCTTTTAACTCTTGCTGCATTTTATCCAGGATATGACAAAAGACGGAGGACTTACGCACCTACTCTACGGGTAGGGGCGATCGCTCAAAGGAATTGCCCCTACAAATATTTAGATATGGACAGGCAAGCGTAAGTCCTGAAGAAGGAGGGGCAGCGCCGCTATTTTTGGTAAAATCTACTATAATTGGTTTTTACAGCTTGATAATCTTTCTAGTCTATCTAATTACTAGCGATGTTTACTACTGCAACCAGAGACTTTACCAAGACCAATTCCTTGCCGGACGACCTATTGGCGGCGATCGTCGCCCTGAAACAAGAACTAAATGCTATTATCCTGGCCCACTATTACCAAGAACCGGAGATCCAAGATATTGCCGACTACATCGGCGATTCCCTGGGGCTCTCCCGCCAAGCCGCCAATACTGACGCCGATACTATCGTCTTTGCGGGAGTTCACTTTATGGCAGAAACGGCTAAAATCCTCAACCCTAACAAACTGGTTTTGCTCCCGGACCTTGATGCAGGTTGCTCCTTGGCAGACACTTGTCCCCCGGATGCTTTTGCTAAATTTAAAGCGGCTCGGCCGGACCATCTGGTTATTTCCTATATTAACTGTTCTGCAGCCATCAAGGCTATGAGCGATATTATTTGCACCAGCTCTAATGCAGTTAAAATTGTCAGCCAAATTCCGCGCGATCGGCCAATTATTTTTGCCCCCGATCGCAATCTCGGCCGCTATGTTATGGAACAAACCGGGCGGGAGATGGTGCTTTGGGATGGAAGCTGCATCGTCCATGAAAACTTTTCCGAGAAAAAGATAGTCCAGCTAAAAGTCCAGCACCCAGAAGCGGAAATCATCGCCCATCCCGAATGCGAACCCCCGGTACTGCGCCACGCCAGCTATGTCGGCTCGACCACCGCACTTCTGAAATACGCTAGGGAAAGTCTCAGTAGCGCTTTTATCGTGGCGACCGAGCCGGGAATTCTGCACCAAATGGAAAAAGAGGCAGCGGGCAAACGCTTCATCCCCGCTCCGCCAACTACTAATTGCGCCTGCAATGAATGTCCCTATATGAGACTGAATACTCTAGAGAAACTCTATCTCTCCATGAGAAACAGAGCCCCAGAAATCGTTCTTCCAGAAGAGGTAAGGGCAGCGGCCTTGCGACCTATTCAGCGTATGCTGGAAATGAGCTAGTATTCTGTCTTGACAGAATTGGGAATTGGGCTACAAATTAGGGTGTAGGGTGTAGGGTGTAGGGTGTAGGGTGTAGGGAAGAAGGGGAAGACTTGGGACAAGGGAAAAACTTGAGAGAAGGAAAGACGACGGGAGAAATTATTAATTCCCTACACCCTACACCCTACACCCTTCTTGGGCATTGGGCATTAGTCAAACATAATCGTATTTGGAGATAGAAAAATGGGTGCAGCTACCTTTATTAAAGATGAAGCAGAGTTTGATTCGCTTTTGGCTAGTGAGCCCTTGTTGGTTGTGGACTGCACGGCAAAATGGTGCGGTCCTTGTAAGCTAGTAGCACCTTTAATAGATAAATTGGCCGATGAGTATGAAAATCGCGCCAAAGTTTTTAAGCTAGACTTAGATGATAATGGTGCAGTTGCCAGCCGCTTTGGGATTAAAAAGATTCCCTCTGTCATGTTCTTTAAAGGAGGTGAATTGATGGAGACAGTTGTAGGGAAAAAGTCCTACGAAGAATTCAGTAGTGCAGTAGAACGATTGTTGTAGAGTCTTTGGCACGAGGCAAATGCCTGGTACGAGAATAGGATACGAGCCAGAAACGAGCCAGAAACGAGCCAGAACCCCGGTTTTTTTAAAAAACCGGGGTTCTCATATTATATAAAGGCTATCCTGGTCCACTTGGCGATATAGTAAGACGAGGAATGAGGCTCCTTTTGCTGGGCCGCCTTTTGGCTGCCAAGGGAAGTATTGCAATGAAACTAAGAAGGCTAAGGAACTTTTAAGAGCCGATCTATAAAGCAAATCTTAAATATTTCAGTCTTTAGAGTTGCTATCGTTTTAGTTCGGGGATGAGTTTGAGATGCCATACAGACACGGGCTGCAAGACTAGAAAAGAGGTATAGCAGTCTTAAGGTTTTATAAACTCACTCTATTGCTTCCTGGGCATTATGGTAAGATGTTTTACTATGAAAGGACAATTTGCTAACGAGCGCTATCGTTGCATTAACTTACTATATAAAACCATGAATGGCTATCAAAACGATAAAAAAAGATCGGAAATATTAGTAGTTGACGATACGCCTGAAAACCTGAGGCTTTTATCCTTGATGCTCGCCAATGTAGGATACGAGGTTCGTCTGGCAATTAACGGTAAAATGGCCTTAAAAGTGGCCTTATCTCATCCTCCACAGCTCATATTGCTAGATATTATGATGCCAGACATTTCTGGATATGAAGTCTGTGAAAAATTAAAAGATAGCGAGACAACTCGCGAAATACCCGTTATTTTTTTAAGCGCGCTAGACGCGGTAATGGATAAAGTCAGAGCCTTTCAGGTCGGAGCAGCAGACTATATTACTAAGCCATTTCAAGTAGAAGAAGTTTTAGCTAGAATAGATCATCAAATTACCATAGTTTGCCAGCAGAAAAAAATAACGAATCAAAACGAGAAGCTACAAGAACAAAATAGACAACTTCAAAATTTGAATGAAGAACTAAGAAGATCTAATGTTGATTTAGAACAATTTGCTTACACCGCCTCCCATGACTTGCAGTCGCCGCTACAAGCTATCATTGGCAATGCCGATTTGCTAAGCTGGAAATATGAAAGCAGTCTTGAGGCAGATGCAATTCACTATATTGACGAAATAGTGGGTGCGAGCATGAGGATGAAACAACTTATTCAGGATTTGCTCGCTTATTCTAGGGTGGGAACCGGCAACCTAGAACTGCAACCTATTGATTGCCAAATTGTCTTAAAAGAAGCTATGGCTAATTTGCGAGAGAGAATCTGCTCTAGCGGTGCCGATATTAGCCACGATCGCCTGCCTACGGTTATGGGGAATAAAACACAACTTATCCAAGTATTTCAAAACCTGATTAGCAATGCTATCAAATTTCGCCGCAAGGAAGTTTGCCCTAAAATACAGATAACTGCCGAAGCCTTAACAGAAACGGAGGAATGGCTCATCGGCGTCCGCGACAATGGCATTGGCATAAAACCGCAAAACCGCGATCGCATCTTTGAGGTTTTTCAACGCCTACATCAATCCGATGAGTATCCCGGTAGTGGGATTGGCATGGCAATCTGCAAAAAAATTGTCGAACGCCACGGGGGAAGGATATGGGTAGAATCTCAATTTGGTATAGGTACTACTTTTTACTTTACTTTGTCAGAAAATAAGGAATAGAGAATTGGGAATAGGGAATTGGGAATTGGGGCATTGGGCATGGGGCATGGGGCATGGGGCATTGGGAATTGGGCATTGGGCATTGGGCATTGGGAATTGGGAATTGGGCGCCACACCTGCCCATTGGGCGTGCCCATTGGGCATTGGGCAAAAAAGGCTCAGAAGCTCCGCGCAGGCGTAGCTCTTATGCTTTTAGCATGACTGCTGACTGCTTGGAGCTGACTGCTGAGAGCTGACCGCTGACCGCTAAAAAAATATAGGATAAGAAAATGAACAATCCAAGCGATCGCTCCCTAGATGGCGTTGATATGCCGATTTTTTTCGAGCGAGAAAAAGGCTGTTTTGAAATAGGCATACCAGCTAGCGAAATAGTGCCGCAACTGAATAGAGATTTGGAAATATACCGAGGCATCGTCCAAGAAACTGATTTACAAAGGCTGGAAGTCAAGCAGATAGTCTTGAGTTTTATAGAAGGAGGGATGGCAGTTCGCAGCAACGTAACGAGTCAGCTAAGAACTGCGATTCAAATTGGCGATCGCGAGCATTTTACCCCCTGGATATCCCTGGATGCTGACTTTGACTTAGAATTATCCGCCGGAATCCAAAACCGAGTTCTATATATGGACGTGCGGGATTTTCGGCTGTCAGCGCCCCCCGGTCAATGGTATAAACCCCTTTTGGAGCTAGGAGGGTCGCTGTTAAAAGAGGAAATGGTTGCTTATCTCAGAGAACAACTGCAAGTTTTAAATGGCAGCCAAATAGAGCAATGGTTCGAGCAATACGGCCGGGAGAGGTTGCGAGAGGAATTAAGAATAACGGGTTGGTCGGCGCGAAAAATAGAGCGAGTCTTAGGCAGCTTGGAACTGGATTGCAGAATTTCGCCGCAATATTTATGGATATCCGCAAAATATCCCCCTTCTTTGGATACAGAGCCTGAAGATTATTGGTATATTAGTCTTTGTACAATCGTAAAATATTTAACAGGAAATGTATGACAACAAAGGAGCAATACCAGCAAAACGGATACCGACTTCAGAGGAGATGGCTCTTATATTATATGAGCCGCCCGTCGCCGCCAGTCGCCGTTACGAATAAGGGTTAATAAGGTATATTACTGCCGAAGCTCCCGGAGAAACTCGGTCATTGCTTCTAGCTTGGAAGGCATTAGCACGCAGCGAGTTAGCAATGCTAAATCTAAATCTGGCAGAAGTTCGCTGCGATCGCTTAGTTCGTATTCTCCTCCTCGCAAACGGTAAACAAAAATCCGATTCTCTTCCCAAAACCACACCTCCGCGATGCTAAAGCGCTTGTATTTTTCTAGCTTGCCTTTGCCGCCGCTGGTAATAACGACTTCGACAGCTAAATCGGGATGTTCTTTTTTGTTGCCTATATAATAGGACTCGTCCGGCTCGAATGAAACCTCCTTAGCTTCCTCTCGCCGAGTGGCGCTGCCTACCGGAATAAACTCAATCTGCTTTTCCAAAAAATACAGTCCCAGCAAGAGAGCAATTAGGCTTTTAATCATTTCATGGTTTTCGCCAATGGTCATAAGTTCCACCCATCCGTCAAAATAAGTAATTCTCACTCCAGGCAGTTCGGCGATCGCGGCTTCTATAGCCTCGAATTGCTGCCAGCTATGCAATACCGGTAAAACAAACCGCTGTTCTTCTGGCGTTGAAGTGACTTTTTCTAGCAATTCCGCTGTCATTGGTTTAGCTCTCCTATTTTAGTCCTTATAGTCGGGTACATTTTAGCGATTCGCAAGTGCTGCCAGTAATGCGTCGTAGCACCGCTGCACTTAAAACAAGTAATCTAATTTAGACATTGCCCAAAAAAATTAATTGTTTTATTATTATCGACTCTCAAGGAACTCATCCACTGTAATTTCTGCTTGTCGAATCAAGCTTCTAAGTAAGCCTGGGGCTAATTCCTGATGATTGGGAACCGATAAGATTGATTTTGATTCGTGCGATAGAATTATATGGCTGCCGGTTTGGCGAGCTTCTAAATAGCCAAATTTTAAAAAAATTTTGACCGCTTCGCTACCGGAAATATTTGCTAAACGTCCCATTTATACCACTACTTCCCCGACAAATGATTGATATTCTTTGGCAACATAAGGCTTACCATGCTTTTCTTGGACATAAAGATAGCCTTCAATGGCGTCCTTGATATTTTCAATCGCTAGATCTATTGTTTTTCCTTGGCTGACACAGCCGGGAAGTTCGGGAACTTCAGCGACGTACCCTTGATATTCCGGATCGAATGTGAAAATAACTTGAAATTTCATATTGCTAATTTCCCTGCGATCGCCTTTATTTTCTGCTCGCCAACTCTATTATACTTGTTTATAACTTAATCTGGCAATACCCCTACCCAAGCGCAAGCCCCGGGTAGGGGTATTATATCGTGCCAAAGTCCAGCTTAGCCAAGCAAGTCAGTAGCTCGCTTTACTAATGCCGAAGCAGTCAAGCCATTAATCTCCATAACTTGAGCCGCACTCGAAGCAGTTTCGCCCCGCTTCCAGGCAAAAACATCTCGCTTAATGGTACTGCGCAGCATAATCGGTTCCAGCATACCGGAAGCTCCGCCAGTAATACCAATCAAAGCATCGCCGGCAAATAGTGTTTCAAACCCAGCATCGTCTAAGAAACCGCCATCGGCCTGAGCTACAGTATCCCAGGCAACATCGCTAGGACGATACAAGCGACGGGGGCTAACAATAGAAACAATTTTCGAGCCAATCCCTCGTTCTTGCAACAGTTCCGCTGCTTCAAATGCGGGAATCAGAGTCATATCCCCAATAACCGCAAGCACAATAGTTTTATCGCTCTTATCGCTCTTAATTTCTTGCAGCAGCACCGCACCATCTTGTAAAGCTTGGCGCGTTTGCTCGAAAGTGGTGCGAATGGGCAGGGGCGACTTGCTGGCAGTAATCGGAATTCCTTTATTCTTAGTTTTCAGCGCCCAATCGTAGCAGACTTGGATGCTGTTGGCATCGGGGGGGAACAGAGGAAAAATATTGCCATTGCGCATCAGGGCAGCAAAGTAATTTTCTATTTCCGGACGCTGGTGAGTCCAACCGTTGCGCCCTTGCTCCAATGCTCCGGCAGTAAATAGGGTAATAGTAGAGGGAGTGGGACGGCGCAATTCTGCCATTGCTTGGGTGACGGTTTGCCAGATTGGCAGGCCGTTGATGGCAAAAGATTCGTAGGAACACCAAACCGTGCGAGCGCCGAATAATGCCAAACCTGCGGCTAATCCAGCACAGGCGTCTTCGCTTAAGGGTTCGTAAACTTGACCTGTCGGAGCTTGGTAGTAGGTGTCGTCGGTGGTGGGGTGGACAATTTTGAGGGCGATATTGACATTATTAATACCGGAAGCGGCGTTACCGTCGGCATTGGAGAGAATAAAATTGGGGTCTTTTTGTCCGACATAGGCGATCGCAGCTCCCATTGCAGTAGTAGCCACTTTCTTCTCGCCACCCACGGCATATTCTTCTAGGGGCAATTCTCCCAACTCCGGCAGGGCTAGCTCGAATTCCGTAACGACGGTTTTTGATGCAGGCCCGCCACCAGCCCGTTCGTAATTAGTTCGCACCAACTCCCAGGCTTCTGGGGAAAGGGCGCGGGCTTTGAGGGCATTGAGAATATAGGGTTTCTCGACAGTATCTCCCGGATAGAGATTGTGGGATTGGGCTCCGCGCTTGTGAACCCCGGCTCCTTTGAGCTGTTTGACGATCGCCACCGTTAGCCGGCCGGAAAGAGCCGATTTTGCTGCTTTATCGAATCCCTCCAAAACGGCTTTAGCAAATTCGAGACGTTTTTCTAGAGAAAATTCCGTGCTATCGACAAAATCCCCGGGTTGGTTTCTGTCGTCATAGTCTTTGGCATTTATCAGCACCACTTCAGCGAAACCATTGCCCTGCCAATAAGCAATCATTTCTTCGTTGCTCTTGGTCGAGACCATGCTGTGATGTTCCTGGCTGTAGCCGTTCCAAACCAGAATCGGTAGAAAATTGGTGACTTGGGGATAAGCGGTATTGAAGTGAGCGATGCTGCTGGTGATATATGGTTCCCCCAGACCGCCATCGCCAATAGTAACCGGAAAGAGAACGCCGGGGTGCAGTTTTGCCCCTGCCATTGCGAAATGCTGCCCTTGTCCGAGGGGGCCAGCGGGGTTGAGCAGGCCGGGGATTTGACCGGAGAGGTGGCCGAGAAGTCCGTGCAGCTCGCGGTAGCGATCGCGCATCTGCTGCACGTTATATATACCCATGTCTTCTAGGGAGCGATCTAGAAAGACGTTGCTATAAAACCCCGGGGCATGGTGGCCGACTTCGGTGATGATATTTTTGTAGCCCAGCATGACCAAGGCCGCGATTCCTTCGGCAATGCTAGCAAATCCGCCCGGGTGTCCCGAAGCTTTGCTGGCAGTGATTTGCAGGACTAAATAGCGCAGGGCATCTGCTGCCAGAAGGGTTTGGTAGGCGGCGGCGGGGTCTGTGGGGGATGCGATCGCGCTTTTTCCAGGAGCGATCGCTGCTTCCCCACCATAAGTCTCGAAACCGCTCGGAGCCGAGCCAAAAAACTGTATTCCCTCGCAAAATGCTGGCCTCTTGCTTGGCGTTTCTATTTTTTCCGTCATATTTGCGGTCATGCCCGTGCTTATCCCTCGAACGATTATTCCGTCACTTTAACCATTTTTTTATAATTTTTGCAACCCTTACGTTGTTAAAGTCCATCACTTTTGCTTTGGGTAGATACAGAGAAACGCTTATAACTTTCAAGAATTGGGCATTGGGCATTGGGCATCGGGTATTGGGCCGATAAGCATCGGGTATTAAGTGGGAAAGCGTGGCAATCCACTACCTTAGGAGACTTCTGGGAAAGAAAGTACCGCTTCCCCTCCAGCCACACCGCCCGCAGGAGGGGACTTTGGGGTGGGTTTTTACCGGGTCGCAGTACCCACCCCCAACCCCCTCCCGAGAGGGGGCTTCGCGCTTTGATCCATAAGGTATTTTTATTACCAAAAGTCTCCTTAACAGTAGTCTTTCAAGGTAGTTTTGAAAATTTAAAGATTTCCCAAGCCACTTAATCGCCGATATATACTTGTCTGTCCAATGCGTCCAATGTCCAATGCCCAATGCGAACATGCCCAATTCTTTACAAGCCACTCTTGCGGCATAATAAAAACAAGATTTGATTTGATAGCAATGACATTACCTGACGGTCCCACAACTCCTCCTGCCTTGCAGCTAATCCAATGGATTGCCGACCCCTTTGGCTACATGGAAACCAATGCCCGCAAATATGGCGATCTATTTACCGCCAGATTGGGCAGTAAAAAGACGGTGGTGATGGTTTCTCATCCCGAAGCGATGCAGCAAATGCTACTTGGGGATGCTTTTGAAGCCCCTGGGGATGCCAATGATATCCTGAGACCTCTGCTGGGAGATAATTCCCTAATTTTGCTCGATGGCGATCGCCATAAAAAGCGGCGCAAGCTCTTGATGCCTCCTTTTCATGGGGAACGGATGCGCAGCTATGGGGAGATAATTCGCGACATCGCTTGGCAAACAGCCAGTCAGTTGGCTCCGGGCTCGCGCTTTATCGCTCGCGATGCAATGAAAGAGATTACCATGCGAATCATATTGCGAGTAGTATTTGGTCTGGATGAAGGACTGCGCTTTCGACAGCTAGAGCAACTTATCGGCGAGCGATTGGGAATGACTGCTTCTCTCCCGAGAGTTAGCCTAATCTTTTTCCCTTTCCTGCGCCGGGATTTTGGACCAATCAATTTTTGGAAACCAGTCATGCAAAAGCAGGCGCAAGTTGACGAACTTATCTACGCTCAAATCGCAGAACGTCGCGCTAATCCAGATCCGAATAGTACCGATATTCTTAGCTTGCTGCTATTAACTCGGGATGAGGCGGGTCGAGGTCTGAGCGATGTAGAATTGCGGGATGAGTTGATAACTTTATTGGTAGCCGGTCACGAAACTACCGCTACTGCTTTGGCCTGGGCTTTGTACTGGATTCACAAGCTGCCCCAAGTCCGAGAAAAGTTGCTTGCAGAGCTAGACAGCCTGGGGGATAATCCAGACCCGATGACTATTTTTCGTCTGCCCTATTTAACTGCTGTCTGCCAAGAAACTCTGCGCATTTATCCGGTGGGAATGCTAACTTTTACTCGGGTGACGCGATCGCCTGTAGAATTGATGGGCTGCCATTTGGAGCCGGGAGTGGAGTTTTTGGGCTCGATTTATCTGACCCATCAGCGCGAGGATTTATACCCCGAGCCCAAGCAGTTTAAACCCGAGCGGTTTTTGGAACGGCAATACGGAGCTTATGAATTTATGCCTTTTGGCGGTGGCGCTCGTCGCTGCATTGGCATAGCCTTAGCTCAGTTTGAGATGAAACTGGTATTGGCGACTATTCTGTCTCGTACTGAGTTGGCTCTAGCAGATAGCAAACCCATTAAGCCAAAACGTCGGGGTCTAGTCTCAGCTCCCTCTGGTGGCGTGCCAATGGTGCTGAAAAGTCGGCGACAAAAAACAGCGCCCAGTCAGATGGCGACAGTATAATTCTAGCGTTTCTCAAATCAGTGTAACATAAGGAACGAAACGTAGGGGCGACAGCATCCCTGAGACCATCTCGGCTGCAAAAGGGCAACCCTCCTTACTCTCGTTGCTTCGCCCCAGACACCTTACATCAAGAGCGAGAAACGCTATATAACGAACGAAACGTAGGGGCGACAGCATCCCTGAGACCATCTCGGCTGTAAAACGGCAAACCTCCGTACTCTCGTTGCTTCGCCCCAGAGAACCTCACATCAATTGAGAACCACTATATATGAAATACGCTTAATTACCCTAAACAAACCAATCCTCCTGTAGGACGGGCTTCTGAAAAGTCCCCTTGCGTCAGAACCGTTAGAACGGACAGGCGGGACGCCCGTCCTACGGAAAATATTTTAGGACTTACGGAAAATATCCAGGTGTGGTGTTTTGTAGGGGCAATCCCCCCGCGCACCGCCAGGGAGAGCGTTGCTATCGCCCCGTCAATAGCGTTAATGCGTAAGTCCTGTATTTTTCAATTAGATCGTAAGCTTAGCGCACTTCAACAGAGCGATCGACTTCTATAAGAACGCGATCGCCGCGCATTAATTGATACTCTCCCTGCCATTTCCCCGGAATAATCGGGCGCTCTTGAGTATTGCGCTTGCCCACATAACCCATCCAAGTACGATTCGGCTTTTCGAGAATTTGTTCGTTTTCGGCCATGACTTCCCCGTTGGGCGCTGTCAGCTTAAAATGCACTTTGTCTCCCTGAAGGGTGCCATAAGCTTGAACCCAGAAGATCGTCAAGGGTACATCTTTAGATAGGGTCTTTTCCGAAAAACTCCCTTGCCAGAGTCTCTCCATATTTGGTAGTTCTGGAGCAAAGCCAGCACGGATAAGACCCGTCGGCAGATAATCGAGAGGCTTTTCCCAGATAGAATTGCGCGGAACGTTGCAGCCCGGACCGGCATTTGGCCCGACAAACGGATCGACTACTTCGCCTTGGTAGCGGATGCTTAGATGAACGTGAGGGAAAGATGCCAGACCAGAAGCACCGACCATACCCAGCACCGTACCCTTTTGCACTTCATCTCCCGGTTTCACGGTAACGCTGCCATTGCGTAGGTGGCAGTATTGGCTTTCCCAGCCATCGCCGTGGTCGATAACTACAGCATTGCCACATTCAATTCCATTGACGGCTTTTATATCGGCTTCGTCCCGAACGCGGCGATCGGCAACTCCGTCTCGTATCCGCAAAACTCTACCGGAGGCCGAGGCTTGGACTTTAACCCCTGTAGCCATGTGGCGATCGCTCCTAATAGCAAAATCAGTTCCTTTGTGGGTGTCGTAGGTTTGGCGACCGCAGCCAAAATCAACTGCTTCCGGGCCGGGGTCTCGGTCGGGATAGAGCATAACAAAACATTCTTCGCCAAGGCTACAGTCAATCGGTAGGCCAAAGCGCGGAGAATTGGCTGCTGTCTGGGCTAAGATTGCCGTATTGTCCGCAGTCCGGTTTTGAGGCAGCCATCCTCCCCAAGCAATCCAACTGGGGACAACAGCCAAGCATAAAGCTATTAAAAAAGCGGCCAGATATTTATATTTTTGCGAAGTCATTGCACTTGAATAGTTCTGAGCTTGAGAGGTTTGAGTTTTAAGTTCTGAGCTTGAGAGTTCTGAGCTTGAGAGGTTTGAACTTGAGAGTTATATCAAATCCGGTTATAGCGTTTCTCAAATAAGTGTAATAAAGGATCGGACCCTAGAAACGTAGGGGCGACAGCATCCCTTCGACCGATCGCAGGCGCCCTAACGGCAACTCTCATATTGGGGATGCTTCGCCCCAGATTATTCACATCAAGAGCGAGAACCGCTATAAACAGTCACAGTACCTGTAGGGGCGGTGCCCTTCCGCCCCGGCCGCCCAACCCACCCACACCGCCCGCAGGAGGGGAACTGGGGCGATCGCGGGGGGATTGCCCCTACGGGATTCATGGGTAATTAACCGGATTTGATATTATGAGCTTGAGAGTTCTGAGCTTGAGAGTCCAGATTTGATATAAATTAGGCTCCATACCATTCTAGACCGTTGCTTAGCGGTTCGGCAGCAAACTCGATCTGAATAATGCGTCTATGCAGGGGGTTTCGAGATTTTTGCGAAGAATGGACTAGCAAAGGTCTCATCGCCAATATTCCTCCAGAAGGAACGCAACAGGTAACTGGCTGTTCTTTGAGAACGCGAATTTTTTCTACAGACAAGCGACCCCGGCTGTGAGTTCCGGGAATGACGCGGAGCGCGCCGTTATCCGCGTCGGTATCGTCTAGATGAATGCGCAAAGTTAGCATATTTTCTATAACTTTCGTCGGCGGTTGGACGTGGGTAACCTTGTCTTTGAGCGACCAAGAGCTAAAACCCGGAGTATCGATTCGCTCGCGAACCGCAATCGTTAAGTCTTGGTGCCAAGATACTTTCCAGTTTGCTTGTTTATTTTTGTCAAAAAACAGACTTAGCACTGGTCGGTAATCGGCACCGATAATCGGTTCCACAAGGGCGCGGATGCTGGGCAAAAAGCAAAGCTCGCGAGCGGCGGGAACTATTTCCAAAAAGCGGCGCATTCCATAGGTTTTGCCTTGGCCGCAAGATAGCGCCGATCGCGCGGCTTCTCTAAGTGCGGCAACCCGATCTCTATCCAGAACTGCCTCAGTTTGATAAAAACCCCGTTCTTCTATGGCTTGACGATATGTTTCGATAGACATAGATTTTCAATAGGTAAGACCAAGATAAATATGCTATTCCAGTTTGCGTGAGAAACCCGGTTTTTTGAAAAAACCGGGTTTCTGGCCCTCAGCAGCAGCTTATCTCTTTTCCTAAGCGGTTATGCGCGGTTATGGGGTGCGGTAAAATCAATCTCGGGGCCAAGCGGCACAACCCCGGTTGGATTAATAGTTTTGTGACTTTCGTAATAGTGACCCTTGATATGCTGGAAATTAACGGTTTCGGCGACCTTGGGCACTTGATAGAGATCGCGGATATAGCCCCAGAGGTTCGGGTAATCTACTACTCGCTTCAAATTGCATTTAAAATGTCCCACATAAACTGGGTCAAAGCGCACCATTGTCGTGAACAAGCGCCAATCTGCTTCAGTAAGACGATCGCCAGTGAGGTAGCGCCCCTGTGATAGTCGCTCTTCGAGCCATTCTAAAGTCTCGAATAAGGGAGCGATCGCTTCTTCATAAGCTTCCTGAGTCGTAGCAAACCCCGCTTTATAGACGCCATTATTAACATTAGGATAAATCCGAGCGTTCAGAGCATCTATTTCCTCGCGCAAATCTGGGGGATAGTAGTCTCCAGGTATTGCTCCCACCCCGTCGAAAGCACTGTTAAGCATTCGGATAATTTCCGATGACTCGTTGCTAACAATGGTATTAGTTTGCTTGTCCCACAGCACCGGCACCGTCACCCGACCCGTGTAAGTTGGGTTGGCCTTGGTGTAAACTTCGTGCAAAAAGCTAGCGTTATTAATGCGATCGGGAATAACCCCTTCCCCGGGCTCGAACGTCCAGCCTTTTTCTGCCATTAGCCAATGAACTACCGATACGGGAATCATTTCTTCCAAACCTTTTAGGGCTCGAAAGATAAGAGTGCGGTGCGCCCAAGGACAGGCATAAGAAACATAGAGATGGTAGCGATCGCTTTCCGCCTTGAAGCCCGCTTTTCCAGTCGGTCCGGCACTTCCATCTGCAGTCACCCAATTGCGAAACTGGGAATCCTGCCTGACAAAACGTCCCCCAGTTTTTTCGGTATCGTACCAGCGATCGTGCCAAACACCTTCAATTAATAGTCCCATTTATCTCTTGCTTGAATTAGGAATTTGCTTGCTTGGGAAAGTTCGAGCTAACCGGAGTTTTGAGTTTAGGGGCGTTTCATATCGCCCGCGCGGCCGTATGCCCTTCGACTCCGCTCAGGGCGAACGGAGTCGAACACCCCTACAAGCTATTAGCGCAGCTTTTCGCTATTTTGCACCAAACTTTCGGCTAGGCGATCGAGGCGCTCTTGAATTTTTGCGTCCAAGAGCTTGCCCTCGGGATCGAACGCTTTCCAGGCTTGGGGAATTGCCACTTGTTCTGGAATTACCCAAGCATGAACCCAGCGCAAGATAACGCGCAAATCGTTGAGGGCATTGCTATTGGCCTGACCGCCCAGAACGCTGATTAGTCCGGCAACTTTGCCATCGAGATGCTCGAAACTCATTAAGTCTAGAGCATTTTTGAGAACTCCGCTCAGACTGCCGTGGTACTCGGGAGTTGCCAATATTAAGCCATCGGCATTTTCGACAGTAGCGCGCAATCGCTCCACGTCGGGATATTCGCTATAGTCGCTCTCTCCATCGCAAAAAGGCAACTTTAGCGATCGCAAGTCCAATATTTCGACCTCAGCTCCTATAGCTTCAACTCGCTGCGCCGCCAACTTTAGCGCCTGCTGGCTGTAGGAATTGGATCTCAAACTACCGCCGATGCCAACAATCTTAACCATATCTGGTCCTCCTCTATTTTAGTTTTGAGTTTTGAGTTTTAAGTTTTGAGTTTTGGGTTTGAAGTTTTAAGTTTGGGACTGACGCAAATTGAAAAATGTAGTCAGGACTTACGCATTAACGCTATTGACGGTGCGATCGCGGGGGGATTGCCCCTACAAAACACCACACCTGGATATTTTCCGTAAGTCCTAGTAGTGTTAAATCTTGTGCGATCGCCCACCGGAAGCTGGATGTAGCGATCGCTAGTAGCGAGCATTCTGCCAAGGACTGAGCCACATATTTTACAAATAAATCAAAGTCGTTATGACTATGTTTTACTGGATTAAGTAGCACGTTGTCAAGTCCCCCAGTCTCCCGGTCCCCTTGTCCCCTTGTCCCCTTGTCCCCTTGTCCCCTTGTCCCCTTGTCCCCTTGTCCCCTTGTCCCCTTGTCCCCTTGTCCAATGCCCAATGCCCAATGCCCAATTCCCTTTAAAGTGCCATTCAAAAAAGTGCCACAGCTACGGGCGAGTTTGTAGGGAAAACCGGATAAAATTGACTCAGAAGTAGAAACCGAAACCATGCTGACAACCCTTGCGTCCTGATGAATAGAGAGTTTCTCTGTTAAATGTTAATGGCAAATCAAATGCGTATCGGTGCGATCGCTTTGGGAGCCAAGAGTCCAAATAGCAAAGGAGAAGGTGGCCATGCAAAACAAAACTGAAAATTTTAATGGAAAGCCTGTTGCCAGTACCCTAGATCGGAGCAAAGTTTGGCCGGATTTAGCTGGGCAGATGGCTGGGCAGACAGTTGGACAGATGTCGCGTCCTTTATATTCGGGCTGTTTGGGCTGTTTGGCCTTTGGCGGCGAGGGGCGATCGCAGTACCAAACCCCATTTTTGAGGGTGGGAATAGCGAGCATTCAAAACAGCACCCTAGCAAAAATATTAATAGCGACGATGTTCTTGCCATTACTCGGAAGTCATGCAACGGAAACTTTGGCAGCAGGTATGGGAGAAAACCGACTGGGTGCTAGCAGCTTAGGAGCAATATCAAATCCGGCAAACCTTACCGCAGCTTTGTCGCCGGTGTTTCTGCCAGAACTATCGAGTAAAGGAGAAGATACAGAAAACTGCATTTGGGTAGGAGACTGCGACTAGCAGTAAAGGGGTTTTTATAGCAGTCAGCAGTCAGCAGTCAGCAGTCAGCCGAACGACCAAGCTCAGGAGAGCCTTTTAGCGTAAGCATTGCGGGCATATAGCTTTGGCAAACAATAAGATTGCCCCAATCAAAAATGCTGCTATATTTCTATTTTGTATTTTTCATTGGCAATATTGGGTGCGGTGTTAATAATTTTAATGTTAGTGGCAATTTTTATGTAAATCGTTTACTATTATTGGGCGCTATTATTGGGCGCTATTATTGGGCGCGATAGAACATCAGGTCAGGGCTAGATAGGCAAGCATCTTATTATAAAAACTTTATTAAAACAGATTGGATATTAATTGTCATTTTTTTTATCAAAATGAAGCTAAACTTGCAGAAATTTTATCAAGCCTGCAACCCGAGCCGAACCCTGGCTTTAGAAAATCGGGAAGAGCGGCAATACTATATCGACCTGGCCTCAGTACAGGGGGGGAAAATTATCCAGGAGCTGGCGCGGACTATAGCTCGGCTGTCTCCTGACGATCCTACCTGTCAGCTATTTACCGGACATATTGGCTGCGGCAAATCGACGGAGCTGCTGCGGCTAAAAATGCAATTGGAGAAAGAGGGATTTCATGTGGTTTACTTCGAGTCGAGTCAAGATTTGGAAATGGCCGATGTCGATGTGACCGATGTTTTGCTAGCGATCGCCCGCCAAGTTAGTAAAAACTTAGAAGAAACAGAAATTAAACTTCGCTCCCCCTATTTCGAGACGCTTTTGCAAGAATTAGCCGAGCTTCTGCAAGCGCCGTTGAATTTTTCAGCGGAAGAGTTGCTGTCTTCGAGTATTGCTAAGATTACGGTGCAAACGAAAGAAAGTCCCAAACTGCGATCGCGGCTAAGGCAATATTTAGAACCGCGCACCAGCGGAATTTTGGCAGCTATCAATTCCGAAGTGCTGTTGCCGGCCACAGAAGAACTAAAGCAGCGAGGTAAGAGAGGACTGGTGACGATTGTCGATAATCTGGATCGGGTAGATAATCGCATCTTGGCTTCCGGGCGATCGCAGCCGGAATATTTATTTGTCGATCGCGGCGAACAGCTCAGAAAACTAAAATGCCATCTAGTCTATACCATTCCCCTATCGTTGATTTTTTCTCATGAATTAGAAGGGCTCAAAAGTCGTTTGGGGGGTGGGTTAGGGCCGAAGGTCTTGCCAATGGTGCCGGTCCAGAATAGAGATGGAGGCGATTTCGAGCAGGGGATGAATCTGCTGAGAAATCTAGTCCTAGCTAGAGCCTTTCCAGAAGAAGAGCCAGAGGGTCGCCTTGGTTTAACCACCAAAGTTTTTGATAGCAGCGACACCCTAGACCGGCTCTGCCGCGCCAGTGGCGGTCACGTCCGCAATTTGCTAGGACTAATCTATCGCTGCCTGCAAAAAGAAGATCCGCCATTATCCCGCCAATCCATAGAAGCGGTAATTCAAGAACGCGCCCAGGAGCTAGTTTTAGCAATTACCCAGGAAAATTGGCAACTGCTGCGCCAAGTCAATCGGACAAAAAACATCCAAGGAGATGCCCGTCACCAAAACTTGTTGCGAAACATGTTTATATTTGAATATCGGGGTGGCGGGGCTATGCGGTGGTTTGATATTAATCCGCTTTTGGCGGAAACGAAGGAATTTGTGGCTGGATCGATTGTCGATTGCGAAGGCCAAAGCCTGGGAGCCGAAGGGCATCTAGCGTCTGCCCAAGAGAATGGCTCTTTTATTAAAAGTTGGCAATCGAGCATTCAAAAATAAGGGATTTCCAAATAAATATTTTTCCCTCTCGGCACCGGACAGGCGGGACGCCCGTCCTACGAATTGGGTAATTTATTTCTTGGAATTCCCTAAGAGGCATCAATAGGACTTACGCAAGTTGTAGAGATGCAGACCTAAATGTAGGAGTGATTCGCGAATCACTCCTACCAGATATAGGGGTAATGCGTAAGCCCCGATCGAGACAAAAGCCGAGAAGGATAATGAATAATTACGAGAACGAAGATGCTCGGGCAAAAAACGAGCGATCGCTCTTGGCAATTTCCAGAGCGATAAGATTTTCTCAGGGGCAATTTTCTCTAATTTTACTGCGCTGCAACTACGCCTCGGTGCGCGATCGCATGGCGGAAAAGTTGCGGCAAAAAAGCCAGGTAGAAATCAAAGAATTTGTCCTGCCGGAAACCCTGCAAAGCCTCTACAGAACTATTCGGGCAAAAGCAGAACAAGACCCGCCAAATGTCCTGATGGTATTTGGCCTGGAATCGGTCGGCAACCTCGAAGAGCTGCTAGCCTCTACCAACGGGGAAAGGGAAAACTATCGCCAAAGTTTTCCCTTTCCCCTGCTATTGTGGATTGGAGACGACATCCTAAAAACCTTAATTCGACTGGCACCAGATTTCGAGAGTTGGGCGACAGGCTCGGAATTTGTTCTGAGTAACGATGAATTAATGACCCTATTAGAAGAGAGTACCGATAGGGTCTTTGAAGCAGTATTGGAAGCGGGCTCCGGTTGGTTCGCAGCCAATACCGCTATCTTGGGCGATCGCTATCGCTTAGAATTCGATGCGGCGCTCCGAGACTTGCAACGGCGGGGCGTCGAGTTGGATAGAGCGCTGCAAGCCAGAGTCGAATTCGCAGTCGGTCGCGACTTATATATAGAAGATAAAATTGACGAAGCCCTCGCCAAGTATCGGCAAAGTTTGGCATATTGGCAGCAAGAAGACAATCGAGATAATAAACAAGACCGCGATCGAGAAAACAATAAAAAAGAAATAAACTCTATCTCCGAGCCAGGTAATGGAGAAAAGGATGCTTTGGCGATCGCCGCTGGAGCGGAAGCCTTATTTTGGGAAATGTCCGAGCCAGGGAGCGAGGGGGAATGGTATCCTTATCCAGGGTCGCCTTTCGCAAAAACACCGGAGCCAAAAGTCTATAAAAACCAAAGGCTAGTCCGCCAGGGAGTATTGCTATTTCATATCGGCTTATGTTATTGCCGCAAGGCGGAGATATACCAAGCAGAGCGGGAGCAGCATTTAAAGCAAGCCAAGTATTATCTGGAACAATGCGTGGATGCTTTGGAGAAATCCCGACGCCCAGATTTAGTGGCTAAGTTTTTGGGACAATTGGGAGAAATTTTAGAGCGATTGGAAGAGTGGGAAGCTCTTGCGGATTTAGCCACTAAGTCTTTAAAACTGGATAAAGATCATGGCAGCCAGCACCATCTAGCTCAGGATTATGGCTTTTTGGCTGAGGTAGCGCTACAACATTCTCAATGGAAAAAAGCGCTGGAATTTGCCAATAAAGCTCTGGCCGCCGAGGCTAAAGCAGAGGAGCCTTGGCTTCAGTATCGAGCCCATTATCTGTTGCTGTTGGCGAGAGCCCAAGCGGGTTTGGGTCAGGGGAAATGGGCGATCGCCAATCTGGAAAAAGCTCGCGACCAAAGCAATCCCGAGTACGACCCCCAGCTAGATATTCGCATTCTCAATACCCTGCGCGAATTCCATTTTCAACAAGGGCATTATCGGGAAGCTTTTACAATCAAGCAAGAGCGGCGGGCGATAGAAGCGATGTTCGGCTTGCGAGCATTTATCGGTGCCGGACGACTCCAGTCCCAGCGCAATTCCGTTAACTTGACAACGGGACGGGGAGCGCAACAAGAGACCGTGGCTCTGGAAATTGAGACTTCCGGGCGCAAGCGCGATTTAGAAAATATAATCCGGCGCTTGAGTCGCAATGACTATAAATTGACGGTAATTCACGGGCAGTCTGGCGTAGGGAAAAGTTCTCTATTATATGCAGGTTTAATTCCCGCTCTCAAACAGAAAGCAATCGCCGCTCGGGTTTGCCTGCCGGTGCCCATGCAGGTCTATTTTGACTGGGCTGGCACTTTAGAAAAACTATTGAACGAAGCGTTAATGGCAACTCTTGCAGTTGTCTCTACTGGAGAGAAAAATCTGCATCGCTCCGAAAGGATGCAAGATAGGGTGGCGCTCTCGTCCCGTCGCCAAAAAACAAGAGTAGCTTGGCGTGGCAACGATCGCAGGGGTAAGGACTGGCGCTCGGGAATGGCAACTCATAAACCGGCGAAGCAGAATATATTCCGGGATATGAAAGAGGAAAGGCACTCTGCCCCTCCTCTAGAGTTGAGCCGAAACCAGGCGATAATTGAGAAGATTCTCAAGCAATTGCGCGAGAATGGCGATCGCAATCTACTGACGGTATTAATTTTCGACCAGTTTGAAGAATTTTTCCTTTCCAACTATTCAACCGTTGCCAAGAAACAGTTTTATCAGTTTCTGCGCGATTGCATGAATCTGCCTTTTGTCAAAATTATCGTCTCTTTGAGAGAGGATTATCTGCATTACTTACTGGAATGGGAGCGCTTGGAAATTTTGGCGGATTTTACCCAGGATCTTCTCAAAAAAGAAATTCGCTATTATGTTGGTAACTTTTCTCCAGAAGACGCTTGCTCTGTAATTAAAAGCTTGTCAGAGCGATCGCAGTTCCACTTGGAGGATCTATTAATCGATACCGTCGTTAGCGATTTAGCCAGCGAGCTGGGAGAAGTGCGACCTATTGAGCTGCAACTGGTCGGCGCTCAGCTCCAATCCCAAAAAATAGCTACTCAAGAAAAATATCAGCAATTCGGCAGTAAAGAAAAACTGATCGAAAACTTTTTAGAAGAAGTGGTCAAAGACTGCGGCTCGGAAAACGAAGAGGCAGCGAGACTGCTTTTGTACTTTCTCACCGACGAACATGGCATCCGCAGGCGGAGAACTCGGGATGAGTTGGTAGAGGATTTGGGCGCAAAACACGGCCAAAACGAAAAAATGGACTTACTTTTAACAATTTTAGTCCATTCTGGTTTAGTGTCCATGCTGCCGGAGGTTCCCGAAAACCGCTATCAACTGGTTCACGATTATTTAGTAGAATTTATCCGAGGCCAAGAGGCAGTCAAAAATGAGGCGGAGCTGAAGGCTCTGCGGGAAGAAAACCGGCAGCTCCAGAAGGAAGCGAAGTGGCAGGCAAAACTGGCAGAGTCTATAGAGACAAAAAAGAAAATTCAAGATAGCCGCAATAAAATACTGAAAGCGTTTCTGAGTGCTAGCTTTATCGGGTTTATAACGGTCGTAGGGTTGCTATTTGGGGTAGGATTTTTGTGGCAGAAGGAAGAATTTGCCGCCGAACAAGCAGAACGAGCGAGACAGAGGGCGGCGATCGCAGAAATAGAAGCTCGCAACTCCGCCTCGAAAGCTTTGCTGCTATCTGAAAACGAGCTAGAGGCTTTGGTGGCTAGCGTCCAAGCGGCGAGCAAAGTTCCCGACAATCCAGTATCCCGCCCATTAAAGAGCGAAACTTTAAAGCGATTGTACGGAGCTATCTATGCAGTAACCGAGCGCAACCGTTTGGAAGCCCATAGCAATAGCGTCCTAGATGTTGCCTTTAGTCCCGACGGTCAGCTAATTGCCAGTGCTAGTGCTGACAATACTTTTATTCTCTGGAATCGCGATGGGAGCGTTGCCAGGGGGGATACGAAAGGCAACGCCTCTGCCGATAATCGCGCCCAGATTAAAGCTCACGACGATAGCTTGACTGCGATTAGTTTTTCCCCGGACGGGAAGCTAATTGCCACTGCCAGTACGGATAAGACGGCTAAACTCTGGAGTCGCGATGGAACTGCGATCGCTACTCTCGGCGGCCACAAAGAATTAGTCAGCGCTATTAGTTTCTCCCCCGATGGCGAGCTTATTGCTACGGCGAGTGCGGATATGACAGTGAAACTTTGGCGGCTAGACGGCACTTTGCTCAAAACCATCAAAGCTCACGACCATTGGGTAATGGATGTCAGCTTCAGCCCGGACGGACAAACCTTCGCGACCGTCAGTCGGGACGAAACCCTAAAACTCTGGAAGCGCGACGGCACTTTAATCAAAAAAATTAAAGATCCATACAATTCTATAGTAGCGGTTAGCTTTAGTCCCGATGGCAAGCTAATCGCTACTGCCGGTAACGATAACAATGTGAAAGTCTGGCAGAGCGACGGCACTTTATTGGGAACCTTCAGCGGACATGAGGACTGGGTGCGAGATGTGACCTTTAGCCCCGACGGTCAAACTATTGCCTCGGCGAGTAAAGACAATACGGTATTGCTCTGGAAACTAGACGGCAGTGAAATTGCCAGGCTCCAAGGCCACCAAGGGCAAGTTTTTAGCGTCAGTTTCTCTCCCGATGGCAAAACTCTGGCTTCCGGGAGCAAAGACAATACTGTTAAAATCTGGGAAAGCTACGATCGCCATTTTCCCATGCTCGAAGGGCAGACCGATGGCTTGCTCGATGTCAGCTTTTCTCCCGACGGTCGGACTATTGCTACGGCCAGCAAGGATGGCACTGTCGGCTTGTTTGCCGCTGCCGACCGCAAGCCGCTCCAGATAATAAAGAGTCACGACGACGCTGTAAACGGCGTTAGTTTTTCTCCCGATGGCCAGCTCGTTGCTTCTGCCGGCGAGGATAACGGCGTCAAAATCTGGGATTTAGATGGTAATTTAATCCGCGCGATCGCCGCCCATACGAAGCCGGTCAATGGCGTCAGCTTTTCTCCCGACGGCCAGTTTCTTGCTACGGCGAGCAGCGACAAAACTGCTAAAATCTGGCGCTTGGATGGGAGCTGGGTGGCGACTCTTGCCGGACATGGCGACGCAGTAACTAGCATAAGTTTTTCTGCTAATGGCAAGCTGATAGTTACTACCAGTGCCGATAATACTGCCAGACTCTGGACGAGCGACAGCTTCTCTAAAAGCAATCCCGAGCCTTTGAAAGTTTTAAACCAACATAAAAAGAAGATTTGGTACGCTAGCTTTAGTCCCGATAATAAGCTTATTGCTACTGCGAGCGCCGATAATACTGTAAATCTCTGGCTCCGCAATGGTAATTTACTCTCTACTTTAGAAGGTCATATCGGGCCGGTTAATTGGGTTGCTTTTAGCCCCGACGGCGAAACTATTGCTACCGCCAGCGACGATAAGACAGTGAAACTCTGGACTCGGGATGGTAAGCTGCTGACTACCTTCGAGGGACATAAGGATAAAGTGTTTGGCCTCAGCTTTTCCCCCGATGGCAAAACCCTGGTTTCTGCCAGCGGCGATAAAACGGCTATTTTGTGGAATTTAGATTTGCAGGATTTGCTCGGGCACGGTTGTGCTTGGGTGGTAGATTATTTGCAAACCAATCCTCAAGTCAAAATAAGCGATCGGTCTTTATGTGAAAGTTTTGAGTTTTGAGTTGCGGCATGGGTTTGTGGGGCGAAGCATTCCAATACAATAGTTTTTGCTATACAGCAGAATCTGTCTCGGGAATGCTGTCGCCCCTACGCCCAGGGTCGCACTATAGCGTTTCTCAAATGTAATTAACGACAACGTAGGGGCGACAGCATTCCCGCAACTATCTCGGCGGTTCAAACGGGAATTTCCGTACTGGAATGCTTCGCCCCAGAAACCTCACATCAAGCGCGAGAAACGGTATAGCGCTACGCGCAAGTCAAAAGTAAAAAGTAAAAAGTCAAAAGTAGGAACTGACGAAGGAACGAGCATTTATATAGCGTTTCTCAAATAAGTGTAAATTAGAAGTGTAGGGGCGACAGCATGCCCCTTGACAATCTCGGCCTTAAACGGTAACCTCCGTAATGGGATGCTTCGCCCCAGACCTCATATTACATCAATTTGAGAAATGCTATAAATGTCAAGCGCTTATTTGCGTAGTGCAATAAAAGGTTAATGGGGAAATTTCCGCCCTAGCCGCGCCACTATTTTATCGGTCGTCGCCATATTTATTTTGTGCCGCTACATTAGACTTCTTGCATAAATCCAAAAAGCCCCCCTTTTCAAGGGGGGTTGGGGGAATCTTACCTTAGTTATGCAAAAGGTACATTAAATAAAAATTAAGATAAGTGGTAATTTAGAGGAGCCAGATTATAAAATAGAACAAGATGAGGCCAAAAAATGGCGGCGCAATAGCTCAATCTCAGAGTTGTAGCAGGGTTGCCCTTTGCTAGTTATTCCTAGTTGCCTAGAAAAAAAACAGAAAACAACAATATGGACGCCAATTTTCCTTTAGAACTAGACCACATTCTGGTCTGGGTGAGTCCAAAGGCACCGGAGGCTCAAATACTTGCAGAATTTGGTCTGCAGCGCAAGGACTACAAAGAACATATAGGACAAGGTACGGCCTCTTACTTCTTTTTCTTTGAGAATGCTTACCTAGAACTGATTTGGATTGACGACGAGCAGGCGGCTCTAGACAATGCTGCGAGAACGGGTATCGATTTGCGATCGCGCGCTAGCTGGCGAGAAACTGGAGCGTCTGCTTTTGGAGTGGGCTGGCGTCGGCGATCGCCAAGCCTAGAAGAACTACCTCTATTTCCCGTCAAATACTCTGCTGAATGGATGGAGCCAGAAACCTATCTTGAGTTAAGCGACAATTTTAACCAAACAACAGAGCCGCTCTATTTTATAATTCCCGAATACATGTCCGTCCCGCAAAGAATAATAGCTGAGCCTATCGTTCCTCATCCTTTGGGGATTAAAAACGTGACTTCTGCTAGGGTGACCCTGCCACAGAGAGAGCAGCTAAGCCCGGTGGCTTCGGAACTCTCGCGCCATACTCCAGTCGCCTTTGAAGCGGGTACAGATTCCCTATTAGAGTTAACCTTCGATGGCGGCAGCCGGGGACAGACCCTGGATGCCCGACCGACGCTACCGATAGTTTTAAAGTTCTAATGCCCTAACTCTAGAGTTTGGGTGAGTGCATTTCACTTTTGTCTCGGCCTTTGGGGCAGAAACCCGGTTTTTTGGACAATACCTTCGCGAAAACGCAAAAACCCGCCATTTTTAGTTTAAATCCGGGAACCAAACCCAACAAATACCCGATCGTTTCTCAACGCAGGATCCCCCCAACCCCCCTTAAAAAGGGGGGCTAAGCGGGCTAAGCTCAATAGCCCCCCTTAAAAAGCTTAAAAAGGGGGGTTGGGGGGATCGTTCCCGGAGAGGGAAAATGGCGAAGGTATTGTTGGAAAAACCGGGTTTCTGAGTTAGGCTCGCCGATTTATTTGAAAATTAAGCAATTTTTTCCCCATGCCCAATTCCGCTCTTCCGCTCTTCCCAATTCCCCATTCCCCATTCCCCATACCAAAATAATGTTACAATCAACAGAAATTACAGCTCTATCCTGAGATGAGCAAACAAAATCCTTATATCCGCCGCAAACCGGCAGAAGAATTAGAGAAGGCCCTGGCCGATGCCTTGGCCGCGCCGGGAGAGTCTAGCTCGATTTTATTTCATGTTTGGGGCATTGGCGGAATTGGCAAAAGCACTCTGCTGGGGAAATTGGCAGACAAGTACCGGGAGTCTAAGGCTGGTCTGGCCAAGTTTGATTTCAAGGGGAGGGCCGAGGAAACGCCTCTCAAGGTTATGGCCAAGCTCTACGAGCAACTGCCCAAGCCGAATATCTTGAACCGAGAGGTATTCGATCGCTCCCCTTTCGCTCCCCGCTACGAGCAATATTGCCAGACCTTGCGGCGACTGGAAAGCGAACCGATTGAAGGCCGAAAATCCGTTGACGAAGACCAACGCAACCTGGTGAAAGAGCTGGGCTCTGCTGCAGTTTTTGCTAGCGCGTCCCTGCTGGCTCTGAGCGAACCCGTGTCTCCTGCTATGAGTCTGGGTACGAGCGCGATCGTCCAAACCTTAAGGGGGACGGTAACGGGGATGAAAGCTATCAAAGAGCGGCTGCTGCAAAGGCATCCGGCCACCAAAACGGACTCGCAGCTCCAAGAGCTGATGCTGGAACCGATTCCCCAACTGACCAAGGCTTTTGTGGCCGGTTTGGTCTGGATTCAGAAACCCCCAACCAGGTTCCAGAAGCCGACGCCAATGCTGCTGCTACTGGATCATTTAGAAAAATCTAGCCCAGACCTTCAGTTTTGGCTGGAACTCCTGCTCGAAGAGAGGGACTTGCAATCCCAGCCAATTAGAATTTTGGCGGCGGGACGATATTCCTTGCGCAAGAAATTGAGCAAGAGTTCGGGTTTAATCTTCTCGCGAGAACTGGAGGAGTTCGATAAGAAGGAAACGAAGGAATATCTCAAGGATATTGGTATCGAAGACCGCAACCAGGTGCGCCAAATCTATGGAGCTACCGATGGCTTTCCCTTTCACCTGGACTTGATTCGGCAGCAGAAGGAAGAAGGCCGACCGATTAAGCTCTCCCGGGATAACAAGGAACTGGCAGATCGCCTGATGGAAGGGCTAGACCAATCGCAAAAGCAAGTGGTGCAGCTAGCGGCTTACCTTCGCTGGTTTGACGAGGCAGCGATTCAATATTTGATGGCAGAGAATGACTTGGATTTTGAGACCGCAGCCTCTGCCAGTCAAAACTGCTTTCAATGGTTGCTGGAGCGAGAGTTTGTCATAGAAGAAGAACACTATCGTCTCAACGATGTGGCGCGAGATGTGTTGCGGCGCTTCCAATGCAAGAATAACCAGAGCAAGTTTCACCAAACCCATGCCAAGCTCGCCCAATATTTCCAGCGCCTAGCCAACGAAGCAGTCCACCCGGAAGCTCCCGCCCCAGACAAATACGAGAGTCCTGAATGGCGCGAATTCACTGCCGAATCGATCTATCACGCTCTCTTTGCCAATCGAGACGAGGGTCAGCGCGAGTTGCTAACTCATTTTTTTGCAGGCGCTTATCTCAACCAAGTTGGAGTAGCTACAGTTCCCTTTGCTGCAGTGGCCGCCGAAGCCGAGGTGGAAGATTACCGCCTCTTACCGGGGGATACGCGGAAATTTCTCAAAAGTATTAGGGCAGCTATAGAGCGATCGTTTGCGCTAGGTTACAGTCCAGATAGCTATGAAGTTAAAGACGAGCAGGGAAACTCCCTTAAGTCGCAAACAGAGGCCGCAGTAAAAAATTGTCTGAGCAAAGTTGATTCCTTAGATGGGCTAGCCAAATACGCAGGGCTAACGTTCAAACATATACGCTCCCGCCCCAGCCAGCAAGTCGATTTGCTGCTCCAAGCCCAAGAGCAAGCAGAACAGATTGCGACGCCGACCCACCCGGAATTTAGCAGCCGCCTGTTTTGGTTAGTGGGCGGTTCTTTGACTGAATTAGGTCGCAACGAGGAAGGCTTGGCCGCCTGTGACAGAGCTTTAGAATTAGATCCTGACTCTCACGATGCCTGGAATAACCGAGGCGTAACACTGCGTCAGTTAGGGCGCCTTGAAGAGGCAGTGGACAGCTACGATCGCGCTTTAGCAATTAAACCAGACTACTACCAAGTCTGGAACAACCGAGGTAATGTATTGTTTGGCTTAGAACGCTATGAAGAAGCAGTGGATAGCCGCGATCGCGCCTTGGCAATTAAACCGGACTACTACCAAGTCTGGAACCACCGAGGCGCGGCGCTTGTGAAATTAGGGCAGTATCAAGAAGCATTGGAGAGCTACAATAGGGCTTTGGCAATTAAACCAGACTACTACCAAGCCTGGAGCGACCGAGGCGTGGTGCTGTATGAATTAGGGCGCTATGAAGAGGCATTAGATAGCTACGATCGCGCTCTAGCAATTAAACCAGATGACTACTACGCCTGGAATAACCGAGGCAATGCGCTCAACAGCTTAGGGCGCTATGAAGAGGCAGTGGAAAGTTGCGATCGCGCTCTAGCAATTAAACCAGATGACTACTACGCCTGGAATAACCGAGGCAATGCGCTCAACAGCTTAGGGCGCTATGAAGAGGCAGTGGAAAGTTGCGATCGCGCTCTGGGAATTAAATCTAATTACTGCCAAGTTTGGACTGGCCGAAGCGCAGCGCTCAAAAGCTTAGGGCGCTATAAAGAAGCGTTGGAAAACTCAGATCGCGCGCTGCAAATTGACTCTGATTCCTACCAAGCTTGGACTAACCGAAGCGCAGCGCTCAACAGCTTAGGGCGCTATGAAGAAGCAGTGGAAAGCTGCGATCGCGCTCTGCAAATTAAGCCTGATTCCTACCAAGCTTGGACTAACCGAAGCGCAGCTCTCAACAGCTTAGGGCGCTATGAAGAAGCAGTGGAAAACTGCGATCGCGCCCTGCAAATTAGAGAAGACTTATACCAACCCTGGAGCAATCGAGGTTGGGCACTGAATAAGTTAGGGCGCTATGAAAAAGCGTTAGACAGCTACGATCTGGTTTTGAAACTGGAGCCGAAATATCTCCAAGTTTGGATGAACCGTGGTGTTGTCCTTGCTTGGCTCGGGCGTTACGACGAGGCGATAGAAAACTGCGATAAAGCTCTTAGCTTTCAACCGAAGCATGACGGTATTCTCTTTTATGGCAAGGCATGCTGTTATGCCCTGCAAGGTAAGGTTGAAGAGGCGGTTAATTTTTTGCAGCAGGCGATTCGGCTCAATCCCGAAGAATACCGCAAGCGGGCAGCGAAAGATACCGAGTTTGATGGCATTCGGGAAGAGGCGCGGTTTCAGGCATTGTGGGAGAATAATTAGGGTATGGGGTGTAGGGTGTGGGGTGTGGGGTGTAGGGTTTGGGGTGTGGGGAGTGTATTGTAGCGATCGCTTCTGTCAAAGGTTATAATCCTATAGCACCTAAGACTAACAAACTAACGGATGAGCGAGCCGCTTTAATTGCCGAGTTGCAAGAAGTCGGGAGGGAGCGATCGCAATTTAGAGCGAGTATCGAAAAAGACGATTTTTTTAGGAAAAAACTAATGTATAAAAGAATCAAGCTTATGGCCGATTATAATTATTATCCGCTCTGGGATATGGATGATGTTGGCGATATCAATCCAGCCGAGTTGCCCTTGAGCGAAAAGACGATCGCACGGCTGCTAGAATGGCAAAAAATTTACGATGGCATTATTGACTGGGACGACCCTGCGTCGGCAGGCTTTGTCAGCGAAGAGGAGCGCGTGGCTTTCGAGCGAGAAGGCATTAGTCTCTGCCAGCAACTCCAAAAAGAATTGGGGGACAAATACGAAGTTCTTTATAAGAGCGAGTTGCAGCGCCGGGTATCGAGCAAACCGGAGGCGGACTGGGAGGATATCGAGATAATTGACGACGAAATCGACGAGAAAGAATGGCTGCGTGCGGCAGCCAGCAACCCAGTTTTTGATTTTCTGAAAGACCCTGAAGAAGATATTTACACTTTAGCCGATGGCCAGCCTTTCAATGACTAAGGGGAAAGTTGTTTTGGTGCCTTTCCCGTTTGACGATTTGTCTTCCGCCAAGGTGCGTCCGGCGGTCTGCCTCACCAATCCTGTAGGAATTTATAACCATGTTATTCTCGCTTTCATCACCAGTCGTGTTCTCGCGAAAAAGCTAAAGACAGATATCGTTTTAGATACCAGTCATCCAGACTTTGCGGCTAGTGGGTTGCACAAACCATCGACTCTCAGACTAGCTCGCCTGTTGACCGTTCGCAAATCATTGATTCGGCGCGAGCTAGGCGAATTATCGTCAGAGACGCAAAAGCAAATAGCTGAAAAGCTGTGCGATCTCCTAGATGAGTGATGGCCGGAAAAATAGCAGTAAATTTCCCCACATTCCACACCCTACCTCAGCCCTGATTCTCGCAGCAAAGTATCCGCCCATTCTCTATCCTTTGCTTTCAGCAGCGGTACGGGGTCTTTTGTATAGTCAATGGCCATGTCAAAGCTTGCCCGATAGTAGGCGCGAGCTAACAAACTCTGCAAGTCCAGCAATGGTTCCGCATCCGCCGACTCTAAAGGTATTGCAAATTTGGGAATCTCTTGGCGGACGCTAAAAGGATATAACTCCGCCTTGGGACGCCGTTCGCTCCGAGATACCAGAATGCGATAATCGCTAGTCGGAATACTTCCTAAAATTGGCATCGGTTTTCCCGATCGCAGCAAATCAATTTCTACCAAATGAGTCAGACGGCTTAGCACCGCTCTTCGTTTTTTCTCATATGCCTTTCGCCCTTCTCCCCCGCGCTTGTTAGTTGGGGACAGCAGTTCGATCGCAGTTACCACATGGCCTGTTGACAGTTCTCTAATTTCTAAATAACTTTCCCTAATCTCTTCTAACCTTGGTAAGGTCACCGTTACCGATTCCGATTGAGCGGCTAAAGTTAAAGTTGATGGAGTTCCCTGGGAAGTCGAGCTTGGCGAAATTACCGATACGTCGGGAATGACCACTTCGAGCGACTCGTCCCCATCGCTGAGATAGGTTCGCTTTTCAATAGCCACTCGGTATTTAGGACGGAGAGATGGACCTATTTCATCGGCGATTCCGTTCATAAGGCGATGGGAGAATTCTGGCCACAATTCGGGATTCTCTAAATAAGGATCCATCCCCGGGAATGGAGAAGGCATTTTGAAAGTCTCCAGGTAATTAAGAATAGGATGTGGGGTCCCTAAACCCTCCGAGGAAGGTATTGTAGGTATATATATAATTCTATAGCACCTAAGATTAATTCTTTACGAAGCTGCACGCAATAATGACTTTTATCCGCCGTTCGGGCTGAGCTTGTCGAAGCCCAGTCCCTTAGTCTCTGGGCTTCGACAAGCTCAGCCCGAACGGCATATTTTTTGTATCATACAGAAATGGTATAAGACTAACAAACTAACGGATGAGCGATCGGGCGAGAAAAATATGGTGGAAAATAATTTGCCAATTGGCTCCCGGCTGATGGGAGTATCAACAGTCGAGTATCGGGGCTCCGGTGGCAGCGAGCTTTTACTAGATGAAATTCAACTGATTTTTCCAGAAGCGACAGTTATCCTAAAAGCGATCGCCGATAAGTAGGTAAGCAAAATTAATTACACGGAATTGGAGCTGAGACCCAGTGTCAGCAAGCAAGCGAGTGTAAATAATTTTGTCCATGTACTTAACTCTAGATATAGAGTAGGGGGCTTTCTGGCATTCGGTCAGAAGGCATTCGGCCAGAAGACGGCGATCGCGCTCGGGAGTGCAATTTGGACTTTCTGGCAACAGCGTCCCATTTTTGCTGTCAATTTTACTGAACCGAGAGCGAATGCCAGAAAGCCCCTAAATTTCTCCTTCATAGACTATGGACTATGAAGGAGAAAAAGTGATTCAATCTTTGAAAATTATCGATCGCGATAAGATTGAGACATTAAAAGAAGATTATCTGGACTTAACAGCAAGGTTGATGGGTCGATTGCGGTAATAGCAATGCAAGTAGCCCAGATGACCGCCTTAGCAAGCGGATAATTTAAAACCCCGAGCAAAGCTTATGGCGATCGCATTAGGCATAGCAGAAAAACATCTGTTTTTCTGGCAAGAGATTCTCCTACACAGACGCTATTCAAACTATAATATACGGCCTTTTTTTATTTTATAGGACTTACGCAACGACAAAGAGCGATCGGGGCGATTCTCGCATTGGGAGACGCTATGCGCTGTCGCGCAGGCTCCGCACAAGAGCGAACGCTCTTGGGATTGCCCCTACAAATACTAGATATAGACAGGCAAGCGTAAGTCCTGTTTTAGATGATATAGCAGTAAGCAGTCAGCAAGAGAGCGGTCAGCTTGAGCGTCAAAGTCTTGCCAGCTTAGGCTATTGGCGCTTTCTAACTGTCCTAACCTTGGTCTGTAGTGCTATAGTTGTTTTCTATTAAATAGCTTGTTTGCAATTAGTAATTAAAGCTGGTTGGTGCTAGAGACTGGTTCTTGGAGATAAGAATCCTCTCCGAGGAGGAAACTTACGGGGCAATCTGCGGGTATCTTTTTTATAATTCCCCTTTTTGGAGTTGCCGACGAGGGGAATAAATGTCTGGGGCGAAGCATTCCAATAGAATAATTTTCTTTAAAAACAAAGTCTGTCTGGGGAATGCTATCGCCCCTACGCCCTCAAGGATACCCCTCAAAAATGCCAAATCTAAAAAACATACCCCGAGGAAAGGACTTACGGGGTGGGTCGCTCCTATCCTCTGGTACTTTTATTACCAGAAGTCTCCTTAGCCTCAGTTATCTCTTAGAATAGTAGAGAACTATAAAAATGAACCGAGGTCAATCTCAGGGATGAGTTCCGTACAGGCGACCCAGCCCAAGAGGCTAGAGAAAGCACTCAAACATTATTTTGGCTATGACAGCTTCCGCCCCGGACAGCGAGAGATGATAGAAGCTGCCCTCCAAAATAGGGACTTGTTGATTGTCATGCCTACTGGGGGCGGCAAGTCTCTATGTTTCCAACTGCCAGCGCTACTAAAAAAGGGCCTAATGGTGGTGGTGTCGCCGCTAATTGCCCTGATGCAAGACCAAGTAGAAGCGCTCTGCAATAACGGGATTGGTGCCACGTTTCTCAATAGCACCCTAAGTAGGCAGGAAATAAGAAACCGGGAAATTGCGATCGCCAAAGGGGAGGTTAAGCTACTCTATGTAGCTCCAGAACGTCTGATAGGTGACAAATTTCTACCTTTTTTGGATTTGCTGCACTACCAAATCGGAATCAGCGGTTTTGCTATCGATGAAGCCCACTGCGTATCTGATTGGGGCCACGATTTCCGGCCGGAGTACCGACAGTTGCAATTGCTGCGGCAGCGCTATCCCAATGTCCCGATGATGGGACTTACTGCCACTGCTACCAATCGCGTCCGCAAGGATATTATCCAACAGCTAGCTTTGCGGCAACCCATAGTTCATGTCGCCAGCTTCAATCGCCCTAACCTTTACTATGAAGTTCGCCCCAAGAGCAGTCAATCTTATCGGGAACTCCTGGAGATTGCGAGGAAAAGTCGCGGTTCCTGCATTATCTACTGCCTCAGTCGCCGCAAAGTAGAGGAACTCGCCGCTAAACTCCAGGGAGATGGTATTACAGCAATTGCCTACCATGCCGGGATGAGTGACGAACAACGCAGCACGAATCAAAGGCGCTTCATTCGCGATGACGTGCAGGTCATAGTAGCGACAATTGCTTTTGGCATGGGCATCAATAAACCAGATGTCCGCTATGTAATTCATTACGATTTACCCCAAAATATAGAACGCTATTACCAGGAGTCGGGACGAGCGGGACGAGACGGAGAGCCAGCTAATTGCATTCTTTTTTTTAGCTACGGCGATATGAAGACGATTGAGTATCTTATCGACCAAAAAACAAGCCGCCAAGAGCAGAGGATTGCTTATCAACAATTGCGCCAAACCCTGAACTATGCAGAGGGACACGAATGTCGTCGTAGTATTCTTCTTGGCTATTTTGGCGAAGAGCATTCTGGAGATTGCGGCAACGGCTGCGATAATTGTCGCTACCCAAAACCCCTGGAAGACTGGACAATAGAAGCGCAAAAGTTTCTCTCCTGCGTAGCCCGGTGCAAGCAACGGTTTGGCACGAATCACATTATCGAGGTGCTGCGCGGTTCTAAGAATAAAAAGGTGATGCAGTATGGCCACGATAAGCTATCGACTTATGGGATTGGCAAGGATAAAACCGCAGATGAGTGGAAGCTGCTGTCGCGATCGCTCAAAAACCAAGGTCTGGTAGATGAGACCAACGATGGCTTCTCGGTACTGAAGCTCAATGCTGCCAGTTGGGAAATTTTGCGCCAGCAGCGGCAAGTCCAGGTTGCCGTTCCCAAACCAACCATAGATGTCATGCCGGAATATTCCCAGCGCAGGGCAGAAACGGAAATGCTCTTCGAGCAGTTGCGGGTCATCCGCAAGCAAATTGCTGACGATAGAGGAGTCGCTCCTTATATGGTGTTTGCCGATTCTACTCTGCGACAATTAGCACACCGACGACCGCAAAATCTCAGAGAGTTGAGCCAAATTCCTGGGGTTGGCGAGTACAAGCTGGCTCAGTACGGCAACCGCTTGATTACTGAAATTAAAACCTATTGTCAAGAACAAGGTCTGTTTACAGAGGAGGCTGCTCCTACAAAATCTGCCAGCGAATCCCTTCCCTCAGATACCCAAATGTTGACTCTCCAGTTACATAAGCAAGGTCTGAGCGTAGCAGATATTGCTAGAGAAAGGGATCTGCGCCCGAATACTGTGGTTCGTCACCTTTGCGAGTTAATCGAGAAAAATCAACCGGTGGATCTAAACCAATTGGTGCCGCCAGAGCGTCAAGCGAACATTTGGAAGGCTTTACAAGTGGTTGGCGATGCGGCGCTGACTCCCATTCGCGACCATCTCGGGGAGGCTTATAGCTTCGATGAAATCAAATTGGTGCGGGGATTGTGGCGTCGGGAAAGCCAGGAGTTTTGAGATATAGGGTGTGGGGGGTGGGGTGTGGGGTGTGGTGTGGGGTGTGGGGGCGATTTCTGCGTTTCGATTGTCATTTCAATAACCCCTTTGCCCGCAGTTTGGCAGCGATCGCCGATGGGACGGCCTCTCTTTCTGCCTGTTTTACATACTCCTCTCGCCGTTCCATATAGCGTTTCTCAAATTAGTGTAATGAACGAAAACGTAGGGGCGACAGCATCCCCGGAACCATCTCGGCTGTATAACGGTAATTTCCGTACTGGATGCTTCGCCCCAGATACCTTACATCAATTTGAGAAACGCTATATCTGCATCCAATTCTTCTTTATAATCCCAGTAATATCCTAAAGCGGAGTAAATTTGGCTCATGGTAAGATTAGGATGTTGAAACTGGATTTCTTCTGGGCTCCAACCGTAAGCATGCTTGGCCATGATTAACTCTACGACCTTCATTGTGGTTACGGCAATAATAGGTACGCCTTTGGCATCCAGTTCTATATGTTGATAACCTGTTGCTGTAATTGTCATCGGTCTAGTCTCGTCGATCTATGATTCTATTAGACGGCTTTTTCGCGATTAAGATAGACTTGCTCCAATAATTCCTGTAGTTCTCGGGCAATTTCTGGGGGGGTATTTCCTGCTAAAGCCGTGGCAATTAAATCCCGTGCTGCCCGGAATTCGTTAGATGCGATCGCCAGGGAAGCGGCGCTTAGGTTGCGCAGTGCTATCCTTATAGATAGAGTCTGTGCGTAAGTCCTGTCTTAATCGGAGCGATCGCTTAAACATAATGAAAACCTTTACCGCCTATATCCAGTGGGATCCCGAAACCCGCCTGTATGTGGGTATTGTTCCTGGTATTCCGGGCGCTCATACCCAGGGCGCTACCTTAGACGAACTCCAGACAAATCTAAAAGAAGTCTTGGAGCTATGTCTGGAAGAAGATAAGGGCTCCCCAGACAACTCTCCCACATTTGTGGGAGTCCAGCAAATCGAGGTGGCCGTATGAATCGTCTTCCGATTGTTAATTTCAAAACAATGGAGAAGGTGCTGCTGCGTCTTGGGTTTGAGGCAGTACGTCAAAATGGAAGCCATGTTTTTTACCGACATGCGGATGGTAGAACGACTACTGTGCCCAACCATCCAGGCCGAGACCTAGCCCGCCCCTTGACTAGAGAAATTATCCGCGAAATCGAGCTGACGCCAGAGCAGTTTCAAGAACAGCTATAACAATTATAAAAACGACGAGGGAGTTCGCGCGGGAGCATCTGTAAGCAAGATAAATCCGCGATCGCTCCCTAGTTCTGCGGACAAGAAAAATGGGCGATCGCTCCCTAGTTTTGCAAGCAAGACAAATTGGCGATCGCTCCCTAGTTCTGCGGACAAGAAAAATGGGCGATCGCTCCCTAGTTCTGCGGCAGGGAAAACGCATCTAAATTCTGGAAGGCTTTCCCGGCAGGCGTTTTAAAATGTGCCCCCCGCTCGTCCTGAGCCTGTCGAAGGACTTGTGCAGATAACAATCCTAAATCATTCGCGCTGAGAAGCCCGGTTTTTCTAAAAAACCGGGCTTCTGGCTTATCTGCGCAGGATAAATCCGCTGCTCCTCTCGGGGAAAAGCAGCATGAGACCGCTGTCTGCCAGTGGCAGGATATTGGACTTTTAATTACAAAAAAGCCTGCCATTCCCATCAGGCTGCATCCGATGGTGGCAGGCTTTCCTGTTCTTCTGTTTCCGGTTCTGGCGCAGGAGCAAAAGCATTATCTTCGCTATGCACTGTGATGTTGCAGCTCCCGAGCAAGGTCTTCAGGTGCTTTAACAATGCTTCAATCTCCATCCTCTTGTCGTCGTCAAAAGTCCCCGAAACTATAAATGAGGACCTGCGAGCTTGGGACGTAGAGGGAGCCTCGATGCCGCTGCTTTCCCAGTCCACAAGCGACTGCCAATCCTCTATTCCAATCGCTTCGCACAAAGCAATAAAGTTTTCGCTGGAAACTGGATTACCTGAAAGGAAGCGCCTCAGAGTGGATACGGAGACATAAGCCTTGCTCGACCAAAATTCTCTGGTCCAGCGACTTTTAGCTTGGGCCTGTTTTATTTCCACTTTTCCCTCGTTAGACAATCTGTAGGAGGTCATCTTTGTTTTGTCCTAGTCAATTGTGCTGCCAATATGGTGTCGCTAGTTGATTGTCGGCGACCCAATAACTTCCATATTACCTATGGCTTTTGGTGGAGTAAGGCCAGGGATCGGGTCTTAGCAGCGCAGTATTGGACTTTTGTGACTGGAATCTGGACGGAATTGACCATTGGCTGCCCTTGCCACTGGGGTCTGGTCTAACTACAATAAAGGGGTTACCACCAATATTTATGTTAATTTTTCAATGAAAATTAAGGCTTATCCAGGAGATGTTTTTCAACTCATCTGTTCTGAGGACATAGTTGGTTTTGGCGGCACCTCTGCAGCGGCTCCCTTTGTTTCTGGGATTACTGCGCTAATGCTAGAGGCCAATCCCAATCTGACGGCTCGCGACATTCAGCATATTTTCGTCAAGACGGCTCAGCCAATTGATACGAGCCATAGCGACTGGGTAGCCAATGAAGAGAGGTATGGCGTTAATCACCAATATGGGTTTGGAGCAATAGATCCGGTAGCAGCGGTAGAAGCGGCCGCAAATTGGGTGTCCGTGCATACAGAGTTCGATCCGACAATTTGTGTAAGTTCTGTATATGACAACATTACTATTGAGCGAGTGGAGGTTGTCTTCGACGCAGATGACTCAACTGTCAAACCTATCTTTCTAGAAGTCACCGAGTCCATCTTGCTCAAGACCTTGCCCAACGACTCCAACGGTATGGTTACCGGCACTCAAGTTATGGAAAATGATATCGATAATCTGCAAATTGACAATAGCGATGACCATATTATTGGCGGCACGACCCCAGAAGCGGGCAACCTAATTTCCGGAAACTACCACGGTATTTATATTAAAGGCAGTAACACTATGGGTAGTAAAATCATAGGTAATTACATCGGCACTGATGTTACTGACACCCAGAATTTGGGCAATAGCATAGACGGGATACAAATTCATCATGCTGTCAACATTATTGGCGGTACTGAGTCCTCCCGCAATATGGGACAGCTAGAAGAACCGAATAGGGGGGAATATCAGGGGGTTAAAGAATTTCAACTGGAGCCGGGGGGCGAGTATTTAATCATGCTCGTCCCCAATGGCACGGTGCAGGAGGTGTTTGACAATCTAGAAAATGTATGGGGCACGAACAAGCAACCGCTCTATTCCATGACTTCTGCCAATCCCAATGAAGCTTTACATGTCGGCCAAATAGCTGACATGACTGGGGATGGGCATACTTTCGTTATGGAAGATTTCCGGGGGGCTGGAGACCGGGATTATAATGATTTGATTTTTCGGGTGCAGGCAGCGATTGTCCGTACTGTACATATAGAACTTTGGCACCTGGAGGATAGCGACGCCGAGTCTAACGAAGTGGGTGCCAATGTCAGCAGCATTTGGGAGTTGGTAACCGGAAGCGGAGTAACCATCGCTGTTGTGGATGATGGCGTACAGTCGGAACATCCGGATATGGTAGATTTCAACTCCGATTTCAGCGAGGAGTTTAATACCAAACCATTAGGCATAGAAGACCCCACATTGTCCGAAGCCTCCCGACAAGAACGCTGGGAAATAGCGCAGGGCTTTTTCCTCAGAGAAGCAGAGGTCTTGGAACCCCTGGGCAAGAAGCACGATCGCATTCCCCAACTTTTAGCGTATTTTGAAGAAGACCAACCCGACAACATCATTCGCCGCCAGCAAGATAATGCCTTGGTGCTAGTAGATTTTGGTGCCGTAAAACAAGTGTGCGGGCAAATGGTCAGCCACTCGGGAGAGGTTAGCCTTACAGTCATCATCGGCACCAAGGGATACAGGGCAATGGAACAGGCTGCCGGTCGGCCGAGATTTGACAGCGACCTTTATGCTTTGGGAATGATAGCCGTCGAAGCCCTGACGAGAATCAATGCTCTGCAACTAGAAACAGACCACAGGGACGCCGACAGCGACGAAATTAACTGGCAGCATTTAGCTCGGGGAGCGAGCCCGGGACTTAAGGAGTTTCTCAACCGTCAAGACTGGCGCGATCGCTACCAGAGTGCCAAGGAAGCTCTGATAGCTCTGAACTCTCTAGAATTTGACTCCCACGAGCTGCCCACTATAGTGCCCCGGGCAAAGGCTTCTTTGGTCCCTACAACTCCGGCAGCAACTCCGGCAACAATTCCGGCAGCTCCAGCAGCAATTCCAGCAGCTCCTCGCCTTATATTTGCCATGCAACGAAGGCAAATCTATCAAATATTGATGGTGAAGCGCCGCCTCGCGATCGCCTCCTATTTGCCATGCGACTAACTTAGGCAAATAAGCAATCTATAAACTATTGATGGTGACGTGCCGCCTTGCGATCGCCTCCTATTTGCCATGCGACTAACTTAGGCAAATAAGCGATCTTTTCCTGGTGCAGTGCCGCCTCGCGATCGCCTTCCATTTGCCATGCAACAAAGGCAAATCTATCAAATATTGATGGTGAAGCGCCGCCTCGCGATCGCCTCCTATTTGCCATGCGACCAAGGCAAATCTATCAAATATTGATGGTGAAGCGCCGCCTCGCGATCGCCTCCTATTTGTGATGCGACGAAGGCAAGTAAGCAATCCATAAACTATTCCTATTGAAGCGCCGCCTCGCGATCGCCTCCTATTTGCGACGTCTAAATTCCGAGTGCGCTTCTTGTAACCGGCATCGGCTTCTGGTCGTTGGCGGGCTGCGATCGCAACATTTTCTAGTCACGGACTAAATAAAAAATTTGATTTTTCGGGGGTCTGCGCTGTCACGTTATTTCAGAATTCGGCGACTCCAGTACCTAGTCTAGCTGCCAACTAATCTTGTGTCTGAATGTTGTGCCCTGAAAAGACTGGCTTGCTAAAGACCCCCTTTCCTCTTCCTTTGTTCTACAAATCTTGCCTATCGATCCAAATACAAACAAATTTTGCTCATGCGTTTGCCCCTGCATTTGCCAGACTCTTGGGAGCGTGCAATGCCGCCAACCGTTCGTATTCTGCTTGCTCTGCGGTACGTTTTTTAGATTTGGCATTCAGCAGAGGTATCGAATATCGATTGAGGGCGACCCCGGGCGTAGGGGCGACAGCATTCCCCAGACAGCTTGTGCTATTAAAGAAAAATTATTGTATTGGAATGCTTCGCCCAGAAACCTATGCAGCCCACCGATACCCTAAATCCGACAGCCGACAGCCCACAGCCGACAGCCCAGAAAAGGGGGGACACATGCTCTTTCAAGGGTATGTTTTTTATAATCCTCTTTTTTGATGTTGTCGGTGGGTTTCATAGCTTTCTGGGGCGAAGCATTCCATTACAAAAGTTTTCTCTTATAACAACAAGTTATCTCTGGAATGCTGTCGCCCCTACGCCGTCGACTCGCCTAGAAAATATCAAATCTAAAAAACATACCCTTCCCTTGAAAGGTTCCCTGCTCCCCCCTGCCTCTTCTGATGCCCAATGCCCTCTAGATAAATCCATCGGTTCAATACAGGTCAATTGTACCAAAATCCCTAGACGGCAATAGATCCTTACTGACCCAAAATTAGCCGGTCAAGCGAGACGGCTCAAATTGAGCTGGATGTGGGCTCCAGTGACCGGACAGTCATATTTACAATGGCAACTAAGTTAGTTGGCAAACTAGCACTGTTGTCGTTGAATTTCCCTTATGACTGCAAATAGTTTTCAGCCGAAACCCGAACCCGAGAATCAGAAAGAAGACTTTCCAAGGCTTGTATGCGAGGAGCAGATGCGGCAGGCAAAAATAGCTTTTAATCTTGCCGTCGTGGCCATGAGTTTCAATATTGCTACTAGCGCTTTTGGCCTCGGCCTCTTGCTAGCGGGTCGAGTTTCCGAGGGCACCGCAAGTACGGCCTCTGGGATGATTCCGATAACTGCCGCTTTGGGGTTGGCCGTCCGTGCTGACAATGCTTTGGAGCGAGCGGCCAAGGAGACTTGCAGGGAATAGCGGTAAGCAGTCAGCTTATGCGCAGATCTGCACGATTGCTGCCGTTAGGGAGGGCTTCGACAAGCGAGCGCCCGAACGGTGACGATCGCCCGAACGGTGGACTGGTACTCTATTTCTGCGCAAGTCCCTAAGCCAGAAGCCCGGTTTCTCCAATCCAAGAAACCGGGCTTCTATGATTTAAATTACAAAATCTCCATCCCATGAGTCGTTCCTGTTATACTTATATCAAATCCGGCTAAACAGTCACAGTTTGTAGGGGCGGTGCCCCTACGGGATTTCTTTATGAGAGATTAACCGGATTTCATATTACTCTTAAATTCTTTAATGGCGTATCTTAGTTCTTCAGATGATGCTGGAGGTTCGTCCCACAGAGACTCCGAGCTAGCACCTTCCTTGCCTGTTTCTTCCAAGGAAAGTTATGGTAGGCTCTCTTATAATGGACCTTCCATAACAGGTCTCGGTTGGCCCTGTAGAACTAGAGGGATTAGCACCAGTTGCAGAACGAGAGTCGTCAATATGTCAATATATAATAGCAGTATTTCAATTAGGCTATACGACAGGCGGCAAGTGCAGAACGCGCAGAAAGTGCAAAAATTTTCTGCAAAAAAGATTGTTTTTCGAGCCAAATGATGCTAGTATAGTTTTTAACCTCCCTAGAGGAGGCAAAAAAAAGGACCCCGGCTGCAACCGGGACCCGACACGGACAAGCAAAGCAAACCTTAGCAAGGAGGTGTTTGCACTCAAAAAACTTTCTCCCTCAAAAAGCCCCGGCTGCAACGGGGTAGTGCTTTGGATTTAGGGCAACAAATCCAAGGCACTACCCCGATAACTAGCCCGGGTGGGAAGATAGCCCACCCTAAAGTCCCGCTGACGATTCCGAGGATCGCGGCAGCGGGTGGGTCTCCCTTGGGGAGAAATTGCCCAGGTTTTTACCACTGGTTTTAAATAGGCTCGAA
>JAAHFN010000069.1 GCA_010672965.1 Oscillatoria sp. SIO1A7 | reverse complement strand
TCTGCGATCGCGGTTTCGTCTGAGGGAAGCTCGGGGATTGCACAAGCAAAATTTGCCGACGATAGCAAAGGGAATACAGGGACAGAGGCGATCGCGGTTTCGTCTGAGAGCCCCTCAGAGATTGCTTTGGCCAAGTTTGCCGACGATAGCAAAGGGGATACAGGGACAGAGGCGATCGTGGTTTCCTCTGAGGGCAGCTCGGGGATTGCAGATGAGGATGCAACTGTAACTCATCCTGCGATTTCCGGGGAAAACGCGACAGTATTACCAAAGGAGGATGCAACTGTAACTCAATTGGCAAGTAGCTATTCCGAGGGAGGTAACGAAACTCCTCCTTTGGAAATGCCGTTGGTAAATCCTGCGATTTCCGAGGAAAACGCGACAGTATTACCAAAGGAGGATGCAACTGTAACTCAATTGGCAAGTAGCTATTCCGAGGGAGGTAACGAAACTCCTCCTTTGGAAATGCCGTTGGTAAATCCTGCGATTTCCGAGGAAAACGCGACAGTATTACCAAAGGAGGATGCAACTGTAACTCAATTGGCAAGTAGCTATTCCGAGGGAGGTAACGAAACTCCTCCTTTGGAAATGCCGTTGGTAAATCCTGCGATTTCCGAGGAAAACGCGACAGTCTTACCAAAGGAGGATGTAACTGCAACCCAATTGGCAAGTAGCTATTCCGAGGGAGGTAACGAAACTCCTGCTTTGGAAATGCCGTTGGTAAATCCTGCGACTTCCGGGGAAAACGCGACAGTCTTACCAAAGGAGGATGTAACAGGAACTTCTGCTAGAGCGCAGGTTTCTAGCCAGAGTGGGTCACAGATAGTACAAGCCAAGTTTGCCGACGATAGCAAAGGGGATGCAATATCTGAGGCGATCGCGGTTTCCTCTGAGAGCCCCTCAGAGATTGCAAGGGTCAAATTCACCTCCCAAAGCAAGGGTGATGCAATTTCTGAGGCGATCGCGGTTTCGCCTGGGAGTGACTCAGAGATTGCAGATGAGGATGCAACTGTAACCCAATTAGCAAGTAGCTATTCCGAGGGAGGTAACGAAACTCCTGCTTTGGAAATGCCATTGGTAAATCCTACTATTTCCGAGGAAAACGCGACAGTCTTACCAAATACAGATGCAACTGTAACCCAATTGGCAAGTAGCTATTCCGAGGGAGGTAACGAAAATACTGCTTTGGAAATGCCGTTGGTAAATCCTGCGACTTCCGGGGAAAACGCGACAGTATTACCAAAGGAGGATGTAACAGGAACTTCTGCTAGAGCGCAGGTTTCTAGCCAGAGTGGGTCACAGATAGTACAAGCCAAGTTTGCCGACGATAGCAAAGGGGATGCAATATCTGAGGCGATCGCGGTTTCCTCTGAGAGCCCCTCAGAGATTGCAAGGGTCAAATTCACCTCCCAAAGCAAGGGTGATGCAATATCCTCTGCGATCGCGGTTTCGCCTGGGAGTGACTCAGAGATTGCAGATGAGGATGCAACTGTAACCCAATTGGCAAGTAGCTATTCCGAGGGAGGTAACGAAACTCCTCCTTTGGAAATGCCGTTGGTAAATACTGCGATTTCCGGGGAAAACGCGACAGTATTACAAGGTGTAGATGTAACTGCAACCCAATTAGCAAGTAGCTATTCCGAGGGAGGTAACGAAACTCCTGCTTTGGAAATGCCATTGGTAAATCCTACTATTTCCGAGGAAAACGCGACAGTATTACCAAATACAGATGCAACTGTAACCCAATTGGCAAGTAGCACATCCGAGGGAGGTAACGAAAATACTGCTTTGGAAATGCCGTTGGTAAATCCTACTATTTCCGAGGAAAACGCGACAGTCTTACCAAAGGAGGATGTAACAGGAACTTCTGCTAGAGCGCAGGTTTCTAGCCAGAGTGGGTCACAGATAGTACAAGCCAAGTTTGCCGACGATAGCAAAGGGGATGCAATATCTGAGGCGATCGCGGTTTCCTCTGAGAGCCCCTCAGAGATTGCAAGGGTCAAATTCACCTCCCAAAGCAAGGGTGATGCAATTTCTGAGGCGATCGCGGTTTCGCCTGGGAGTGACTCAGAGATTGCAGATGAGGATGCAACTGTAACCCAATTAGCAAGTAGCTATTCCGAGGGAGGTAACGAAACTCCTGCTTTGGAAATGCCATTGGTAAATCCTACTATTTCCGAGGAAAACGCGACAGTCTTACCAAATACAGATGCAACTGTAACCCAATTGGCAAGTAGCTATTCCGAGGGAGGTAACGAAAATACTGCTTTGGAAATGCCGTTGGTAAATCCTACGATTTCCGGGGAAAACGCGACAGTATTACCAAAGGAGGATGTAACAGGAACTTCTGCTAGAGCGCAGGTTTCTAGCCAGAGTGGGTCACAGATAATACAAGCCAAGTTTGCCGACGATAGCAAAGGGGATGCAATATCTGAGGCGATCGCGGTTTCCTCTGAGGGAAGCTCGGGGATAGCGCAAGCAAAATTTGCCGAGGAGAGCAAAGGCTCCTTAGCAGATCCAGGTGCAGTATTGCCCGGTGCAGTATTGCCCCTATGGGGGGTTGAATCCGGGGAGAACCAGAGCGAGGCCGGGCAGGTGCTTTATCAGCTCGGCGATCGGCAAAGCCAACCACTGGAAATGCCATTGGTAAATCCTGCTATTTCCGGGGAAAACGCCACAGTATTACCAAATCCAAATGCAGATGATGTAACTCCAAGCCAATTGGCCAGTGCCTCTTCCCAGAGAGGGAACGAAACTCCTGCTTTGGAAATGCCATTGGTAAATCCTGCTATTTCCGGGGAAACCGCCACAGTATTACCAAATACAAATGATGTAACTCCAAGCCAATTGGCCAGGGGCTCTTCCCAGAGAGGGAACGAAACTCCTGCTTTGGAAATGCCATTGGTAAATCCTGCTATTTCCGGGGAAAACGCCACAGTATTACCAAATACAAATGCAGATGATGTAACTCCAAGCCAATTGGCCAGGGGCTCTTCCCAGAGAGGGAACGAAACTCCTGCTTTGGAAATGCCATTGGTAAATCCTGCTATTTCCGGGGAAACCGCCACAGTATTACCAAATACAAATGATGTAACTCCAACGTTCCGATCTGGGGAGTCGCTGCCTGTTGGGCGCAACTCAGATAGCTTGCCGATACCAAAAAGCCGAAAAGATAAAGCAAAATTTACCTCTGACTCCATTGGGGATGTAGGGGCAGACCCGATCGCGGTTTCGTCTCAGAGCGGTTCAGGGGCGATCGCTCCGGGCAAATTTACCTCTGACTCCATTGGGGATGTAGGAACAGACCCGATCGCGGTTTCGCCTCAGAGTGGCTCGGGGATTGTGCAAGCCAAATTCAGTTCCGAGAGCAAGGGCGATGGAGTGGCAGATCGTGCAGTATTGCCCGGTGCAGTATTGCCCCTATCCGGAGTTGAATCTGGGGACAACCAGAGCGAGGCCGGGCAAGTGCTTTCTCTCCGAGAATCTCGCCAAAGCCAACCACTGGAAATGCCATTGGTAAATCCTGCTATTGCAACGGAAAATATAGCGCCATTACCAGATGGAGATGCAGCTACAACCCAATTGGCAAGTACCAGCAAGCGTTATGCCAGCGGGTCTTATGAAATAGAACCAGATCCTGGCGGGCCTTATGAAATAGAGCCAGATCCTAGCGGGCCTTATAGCAGCTTGCATTATGCAAAGGATGCTACGCTCCCCTTGCTCAAAAACCAGCCCAATCAACAAAAGGAGGAGTTAGGACAAACAGTACAACGACAGACCAAGGATTCGGCACTCGTCTCTGGCGAAACTATCCCTGGCTTGGCTAGTCCTTTGGGGCCAGAGGTAACTCCTGCTAGAGCGCCGATTTCGACTCAGGGCAGCTCGGGGGCTATAGTACAGGCGCAATTCATCTCCGAGAGCAAGGGGCATAAGGGGACAGACTCGGTAACGATATTGCCAGATTCGAGACTGCCAAATTCTGAGTTGCCAGCTTCTCGGGTTCGGCCTAGGGAAAACCGTGAGGGTTTAGAGATGCTTTCCCAGGGAAGCAAGGAAACTCTCCCCGATTCGCAAATGCCATTGGTCGGCCGTGCTGGGGCAAGAGAAAATATAGCACCTATACCAAATGCGATCGCTTCTGGCATATCCCCGGTAGGCAAGTCGCTGCCTATCGATCGCAAGGATAGCTCGCCGATACATCCCGAGCCTTATAGCGCCGAACCAGATCCGGGCGGCACTTATAGCACGGAGCCTTACAGCAAGGTTTATGGCAGCAAGGTTTATGGCACCGAACCAGATCCCGGCGGGGCTTATAGCACGGAGCCTTACAGCAAGGTTTATGGCAGCAAGGTTTATGGCACCGAACCAGATCCCGGCGAGCCATATACCATTGACGATCGCTCGCTTCCTTTGGTTAAAAGCCAGCCGGTGCAGCAAGAGCAGGAGCTAGAACAGACAAGAAAACAAGGATCTCAGAAATCAGCAATCCCCGCCACCAAGACAGTCCCTAGCTCGGTCGATGCTTTGGAGTCGGAGGTGGCTCCAGCTAAAGCGCCGATTGCGATCGAGAGCAAGCTGCCAGGGCCAATAGTGCAGGCTAAGTTTACTTCGGAGAGCAATGCTTATGGAGGTATAAACCCAGTTACCATATTGCCCAGTTCTAAATTACCTAGTCCTAGACTGCCATATCCTGGATTGCCCAGTTCTAGATTGCCAGTTTCAGATTCTGGATTGCCCAGTTCTAGACTTTCAGATTCTGGGTTGCCAGTTTCGAGACTCTCAGATTCTGGATTGCCCAGTTCTAGACTTTCAGATTCTGGGTTGCCAGTTTCGAGACTCTCAGATTCTGGATTGCCCAGTTCTGGATTGCCAGTTTCGAGACTTTCAAATCCTGGATTGCCCAGTTCTAGATTGCCAGTTTCGAGACTCTCAGATTCTGGATTGCCCAGTTTGCCCAGTTCGAGACTTTCAAATCCTGGATTGCCCAGTTTGCCCAGTCCTAGACTGCCAGATTCTGGATTGCCCAGTTTGCCCAGTTCGAGACTCTCAGATTCTGGATTGCCCAATTCTGGATTGCCAGCTTCGAGACTTTCAAATCCTGGATTGCCCAGTTCTGGATTGCCAGTTTCGAGACTTTCAAATCCTGGATTGCCCAGTTTGCCCAGTTCGAGACTCTCAGATTCTGGATTGCCAGTTTCGAGACTTTCAAATCCTGGATTGCCCAGTTTGCCCAGTTCGAGACTCTCAGATTCTGGATTGCCCAGTTCTGGGTTGCCAGTTTCGAGACTTTCAGATTCTGGGTTGCCAGTTTCGAGACTCTCGGATTCTGGATTGCCAGATTCTAGACTGCCAGTTTCTAGGGTTGGGGCTGGGAAAAAGCAGAGTGAAGGTTTAGATATGCCTTGGCAGGGAGAGGAGCTTAGGCAGCAAAAAAGGGAGAATTCATTGCTGGCATTTAAGGATACTGAGTCCTCTTTGCCAGTGGTGCAGGTGGCAGGGGCTTCAGGTCCTGATTTAGATCGGGAGTCTAATTCCGCGATCGCAAAGCAACAGAGCGGTGCTACGGCTATTGCCCCCTCGCGATCGGCTGCTATGGAGGCGACTGCTTCTTTGAGATCCAAAGCAGACCGAGAGCTGTTTTCTTCTAATAGTTCTGTTGCCACGACCTCGGAGGCAGGGCAATCTGCAATCCGCGCCCTGCGATCGACAATTTTTCCCAAGGCGGCAAACTGGACTGGAGTCAGGACGCCGCTAGTGTTGTTAGTTGCTGCCAGCCAACAAGGACTGATAGAAGAAGGACGAAACGCCGGGGGGCAGAGCTATTCTAGGTTAGGGCAAACCATAGCCGGCAGTGCTAACCGGGGGGTTGCCCAGCAAGTTTACGAACAAATTTACGAGCAAATTTCCCAGCAAATTTCCCAGCAAATTTCCCAGCAAGTTTCCCAGCAAGTTTCCCAGCAAACTGCGATCGCTGCCAAGAACGGGACAGCAGGCGGCGGCCTGGGAGCCAATGGCAATGGATCGGCAACAGAGCTAATGGACTTAGAGGCTTTGGCTAACAAAGTCGAGCGGAAGCTTCTGCGACGCTGGAGCGTAGAAAAAGAACGAAGAGGACTAAGACGATGGCACTAGAAAAGCTCAGAATAGCGATTGAGGAACAAGGAAAAAAATTCGGAAAGCCGTTTGCAGTTATGTACAATCCCAATCAAATGCAAATGACTCGAAGAGGAGGAAAACTATCCATTCCTCAGCCTAAGTGTAATGATCCTAATCCTAGTCCTAATCCGGCAGAGCAATTGGTTGAAGACAAGGAGCAAAGACCTACCTTAACTCTGAGTTTATTCTTCGATACTACCTTGGAACCAACTGGGTCACAAGACGTACAGCGTCACACCCAAACTATATACAACCTAACCAAGACAAATGGAGAATTGAAGAGGCCGCCATTGTGTAGGCTCTATTGGGGCAAAGGAGATGATTGGTTTTTGCAGGGTTTTTTATCGGAAGTAACCAAGAACTTGACTAAGTTTCTCGAAGATGGAACCCCCGTGCGCGCTACTATGAATTGCACTTTTATTGAGTGGTATCCACCAGAATACGAGGCAAAAAAGCAAAACGTCATTGACGATCCCATCCGAATAGTGCGGCGAGGAGAAACTCTCAGCAGTATTGCCGCTGAAGAATATAGCGATCCTGCACTTTGGCGATTGATTGCCGATGCCAATAAAATTTATAATCCCCTTGCCATTACTCCGGGTCAAAGCTTAACAGTGCCGCCCCGCCCCTGAGATAACGAGCTATAATTATGAATTATTTTACTTATTGCCAGACAGTTATATTAAAGCTTCAATACTGAGAGGTTTAATCTGAAAAGATGTCAACTATCAAAACTACTTTAGTTCCAGAAATAAAAATTCTGATTAAAGAACGGCCTCTGCCCATAGAAGCAGAGCTTGCAGTGCTATCGCTTAGAGTGTTGCAAGATTTGGAGGCTCCTGCAATGTTCGAGCTAAAACTAAATAGCTGGGATACGCTGAAAAGCGAAATTACTTGGCTGGATGACGAACTACTAGAGATAGGCAATACAGTAGAAGTTCAAATAGGTTACAGAAACAATAAAAACAGTAAAGACAATTTGAAAAAAATACTAATTGGTGAGATAACAGGTTTAGAACCAGAATTCTCAGAAGAGTCAAGTCCCAGCGCGATCGCAAGGGGATATGATTTGCTCCACCGTCTGGTAAGAGGTCGCAAGACTCGCTCCTTTACCAACATGAAAGACAGCAGTATTGCGAGCCAAATTGCTAGGGAACACAATCTGGGGGATAGGGTGAAGGATAGTAATGTAAAACTAGATTATGTATTGCAGGCTAACCAAACCGATCTGGAATTCTTACTGAAGCGAGCGAGGCTAATTGGCTACGAGCTGTTTGTGGAAGGTAAAGATTTGTATTTCCAGCCGCCTCAAAATAATGAAACAGAAGTATTGACATTGGAATGGGGTCAAGGCATAATTGAGTTTTACTTTAATCTGAGTACTATGAGCCAAGTCGATATGGTAGAGGTTTATAGTTGGAATCCGCAACAGAAAAAGGCATTAATTGGCAAAGCCAATCAAACTGAGAAGATGCAAGGTTCTAAGAGCGGACCGGACAAAACAAAGAAAGCCTTTGGCAAATCTACTTACTCTATTGTTAAAGAACCTGTTTATACTCAGGAAGAGGCCGACAAAGTCGCTAAGGGACAGTTTAACGATATGGCTTTAGATTATATTACTGGTGAAGGGACTTGCGTGGGTCACCCGGAATTGCGGGCGGGTAAAACTATAGAAATTAAGGGAGTAGGCAAGAGATTTAGCGGCCTTTACTATGTGACTTATGCCAATCATTTATATTCGGAGGAGTCGGGCTATTGCACGGAAATTTCGGTAAGGAGGAATGCCACATAATGAGCGCAGATTTGCTATCAGAACTGCTGTCGAGTAGGGAAAGAGAAGGACGCTTTTATGGGTTGACAGTGGGAATTGTTACCAATAATAAAGATGAGGAAGGATTGGGGCGAGTTAAGGTAAAGTTTCCCTGCCTGTCCGATGGAGACGACAGCTATTGGGCCAGAGTAATAACGCCGATGGCTGGCAACAATAGGGGCATTTACTTTTTGCCAGAGGTAGATGATGAAGTGATGGTGGCATTTGCCCACGGAGATATTGAAATTCCCTATATTGTGGGTTCGGTGTGGAATGGCAAGGATAAACCGCCGGAGACGAATAGCGATGGCAAGAATAACCTGCGCCTGATTAAGTCCCGCAGCGGCCACGAGATTATATTGGATGACAGCAAAGGTAAAGAAAAAATAACTATTCGCGACAAGACAAGAAAAAATGAAGTTATTATTGATTCTAAGGGTACAATAACCTTTAAGAGTAGCGGAGATATGCTCTTGGAGACTGAAGACAGTTTTGAAATAAAAGCTGGTAGATGTAATATAGAGGCGAAAAGCAAAATGGATATCAAATGCAGGGCAGGGGTAAAGATTAATGGTATGTCTCTGGAGGTAATGTAAGAAGATGGAGACGGATAGTAATTTTTTAGGAGTAGGATGGACTTCACCAGTGCAACTGGATGAGAACGGTCAAATTAAGATGGCACGTTACGAAGATGCCGTGCGCCAATCGATTTGGACGATTTTGAGTACCTCCAAGGGAGAGCGCGTTATGCGTCCTAATTTTGGTTGCGGCCTTCAAGATTTAGTGTTTTCTAGCAATAGTGCCTCGACAATAGGAAGGATTACGAGCGACGTGCGCAACTCTCTGATAGAGTGGGAACCGCGCATTGACGTACTAGATGTGCAGGTAATGAGCGATCGCGAGGAACCCAACCTAATGCTCGTACAAATTAATTACCAAGTCCGCATGACTAACAATAGGTTCAATTTAGTCTATCCATTTTATATAGAGTGATTGCAGTCAATCTAATTGTTTATTAGTGATTTTTTGTTAAGTTGTAAATTATGTCGCTTGAGACTCCCAAAATTGACGATCGCACTTATGAGGACATAGTCGCCGACACTGAGAAGTTGGCGCAGTTATACTCTGAGTGGAAACCGCTAGAGGATAACAAGCCCGATGCGGGTCGAGCGCTGATTCGCATTTTTGGGCACATGGCCGCATTAATAAGCGATCGCCTCAATAAGTCTCTGCATAAAAACTTTTTAGCTTTTCTAAAGTTAATCGGTACCCAAGTTCAACCACCGCAATCTGCTAAAGTGCCTCTGACTTTCTATACGACAGAAGGAGCGCCAGAAAAGGTAGTGATTCCGGCAGGGACTCAGGTATCTGCTACCGCTACAGAGGAAGAAGAAGAGGAGGTGCTTTTCGAGACCGATCGCAAATTGGTGGTTACTCCCGTACAGATAAAAGCAGTTTTCTCTCGTCAACCCGACAAAAATTTATATAGCGGTTACTATAGCGATTGCACTGCAAAGGCAATTGGCATTGAAGATGGGTCGTTCCCAGTTTTTGAGATAGATGAGAATAGTTCGCTACCCACCGAGCATTACCTTTACTTGGCCTGTGAAGAGCTGCTGTCCCTACCGGGAAAGAAAACCCTGACCTGGAAGTTCGACTCTTCTCAAGTCGCCGAGTTAAAGGAAATGTTTGCGGAATGGGACTATTGGGATGGCGGCGAGTGGCAACAGATACTCCCCGAAAGATCTGCAAATGAAATAGATAGAAATAAAATAGATAGACCGAATCCAAAGCTAACAAATAAAGTCAATAAAATAAAATCAATTTTAGAAGCTGCAAGACAAGAGACAAAGCTACTGGTGAGTGAAGAATCGCATTTAGAGGTGAAAATATTAAATTTGCCAGTGCTAGATACGCATACTATCAATGGGATAGAAGCGCAGTGGTTGCGAGTAAAGCTAAAAGCCCCTATTAGGGTGGAATCTGAATCTTCTCCTCAATTTCCCAGCATCAGCGCGATCGCTGTTAGTGCCGCTATAGCAGAAGGCGAGCAAGAAGCGATCGCGGCGGATGCCTGTTCTTTCAACGAAAGTCCTCTCGACATCAGCAAAGATTTTTACCCTTTTGGAGAAGAGCCGACCTTTAACGATACCTTTTATATTGCTAGCAAAGAGGCTTTTTCTCATCCAAACTCTAGTATAATTATAACCATAGAAATTAGCGAAAAAATATCAGAACAACCCAAAAACGTCGACGTAGAAATTATTTGGGAAGTTGGGGATGAAGCTAATTGGCAAGAAATTGGGCGTTCTAGCTATAAGTCATCCGATGACAAAGATAGCGAAGATAACTCAGGCCAACCAGCGGACCCAAGCCAATCATGGAACCCAAACCAACCATCATGGGGTCCAAGCCAACCATGGAATCCAAACCAACCAGGGGACCCAAATAAACCATGGAACCCAAACCAACCATCATGGGGTCCAAGCCAATCATGGAACCCAAACCAACCATGGAACCCATGGAACCCAGGCCAACTATGGGATCTAAACCAACCATCATGGGATCCAAACCAACCATGGAACCCATGGAACCCAGGCCAACTATGGGATCTAAACCAACCATCATGGGATCCAAACCAACCATGGAACCCAAGCCAACCATGGAACCCAAACCAACCATCATGGGGTCCAAGCCAACCATGGAACCCATACCAACTATGGGTTCCAAGCCAACCCTGGAATCCATACCAACTATGGGTTCCAGGCAACCAAAACGATCGAGGTGACCAAGATGACCAAGAAAACCAAGACAACCAAGACCAAGACAACAACCAAGCTGGCGAAGGCAATTATGACGACGCAGATAGCGGATCTCACCGAGACGGCGAAGCTTTGGTTTCGCAGCGACCTGACCACGATGGGGCAAATTATATTACTGGCCGTAATGATGAAGAAGATGAAGATGGCGAACGGGACATTGAACAAGTCGAAGGCGCTCAAGAGGCTGAAGAGGTACAAGAAGATCGCCTAGATGACCTAGAGCGCCTAGAGCGCCTAGAGCTGGAGCGCCTAGAACGTCTAGAGCGCCTAGAGCTAGAGCGCCTAGAGCGCCTAGAACGCATAGAACGCCTAAAGCTAGAGCGCCTGGAACGCCTGGAACGCCTAGAGCTGGAGCGCCTAGAACGCCTAGAACGCCTAGAACGCCTAGAGCGTCTAGAGCTTCTAGAGCGCCTAGATAGTCAAGATATCGAAGATAGTCAAGATATCGAAGATAGTCAAGATATCGAAGACAGTCAAGATATCGAAGACAGTCAAGATATCGAAGATAGTCAAGATATCGAAGATAGTCAAGATATCGAAGATAGTCAAGATATCGAAGATAGTCAAGATATCGAAGATAGTCAAGATATCGAAGACGACCTAAATGGCGAAACTGATGAGATTAAATTTAGCGATGAAACCGAAGCCTTTACTAAAAATGGACAAATATCGTTTACGCTACCTGAGGAGATAGGGTTGGCAACGGTGAATGGCGAAGAAAGTTACTGGATTCGCGCCAGAATTATTAATGGTAATTATGGAGAACAAGCTAAGACTATTCAAGTTATAGATAATGACGATAAAAAACTAAGTAATGATGGCCGTGACTATCCAGTCTATGAATACATTCCGGCAACCTTTGCTCCGCCATCGATTAAGTCGCTGACCTTAGAATATACTTATGATTCCGGGAATACAGAACCGTCGGCTTGCTTGGCTAATAATAATTTAAACTATACCGAGTTTTTTTGGACGAGGATTACTGAAAGAGCGAAACGTTCAGACAAAAGCCTGAAACTGGAGAGCATTAAGGGCTTGAAAATTGGCGATAGTTTGTTGGTAGGTACGAACAGGCCAAGTGACACTGACACATATACTGACATATATAAGGTAAAAGAAATAAACCAGGAGGCAAAAAGAGTCACTCTGCACAAGCAGCTGAGCCGGTATTACGCCAAAAATACTGAAGTAGTTCGCGAGTTTTCACCGTTCGTTCCCGTCGCAGAGAACGAACCGACTTTATATATAGCATTCGAGAGGAAGTTTCCCAATGATGCGATCGCCCTTTATGCCAAAGTAGAACCGCTAAAATTCGGAGCAATATCCAATGCGGACTATGCGGAAGACGAGGACTATGCGGAAGAAACGGACGAGAGGGAGCAGGAAAATGGCGAGGATGAGGAGAACGGAGTCAATGCAGAACAACAGTTTACCTCCATACAACGATTAGATATGGGGCAGGAAGATGATGAGAGTCCCGAAGATACCGAAGATACCGAAGATACCGAAGATACCGAAGATGGAGCCAACGTACCGCCAGTATTGGTTTGGGAATATCCCGATTCTGAGGGGTGGAAATATCTGGCGACTGAGGACGAAACTACGGCTTTTCGCGATCGGGGCACTATTTCCTTTCTCGGGCCACCTGACTTCGCCCGTCGCTTGGAGTTCGGTAAGTTCCTCTACTGGCTGAGAGTTCGGTGGCAGAGCGGTGATTTTCTGGTGCAGCCTCGCTTGAGCAGGTTACTTACCAATACTGTCTGGGCGAGTCAAGGGACAACTATAACGGAGGAAGTATTGGGGTCGAGCGATGGCAACCCGGGCAATAGCTACTTTGTATCTCAGACGCCGATTCTCCTGGGGCAGCAGCTACAAGTTATGGAACCGAAAGTCCCTTCTACAGAAGAACAGGAAAATATAGAGGCACATACAGAGACACCCGAAGGAACCGAAGCGATCGTGATAGTAAAGGATGAGGCGGAACGGGTACAAGGAGCTTGGGTGACTTGGCAGGAAGTATCAGATTTCTATAGCTCTGGGTTGAACGATCGCCACTACATTCTCGATCGCAACACTGGCGAGGTCTCTTTCGGCGACGGTATTCATGGCAAAATTCCTCCCATAGGTCGCAATAATATTCGCCTCGCTTCCTACCGCAGTGGTGGCGGCGTGCGAGGAAACCAACTTGCAGGCAGCATTACCGAACTAAAAACCTCCATTCCTTATATCGATAGCGTTAATAACCTCGAAGATGCTTCGGGGGGAGCCGATCGCGAAAGTTTGGAAAGTGTCGAAAAACGCGGGCCAAAATTTTTGCGCCACCGAGATCGAGCGGTCACTCTAGAAGATATGCAAGATTTGGCTTATGAGGCATCCGCGCAGGTCGCTCGCGCCAAGTCTATAGGGCCTCGCGCAGAGCCTCGCTTAGAGCCGATGACATATCACATTGTCTTGAGCCATCGGGGCAGAATTAGGGTAGAGTTGATCCACTTGCCCAGAGGGCTAACCTTTGAAGTTAATATTAACGGACCGGGGCGATTGACTCCCTATAAAAGTGAATTATTAAATCATAGAAATCCTACCCTTATTTATAATGTAACCAGACATGAGTTCGAGCTAGGCCAAAATTGGAGCGTGACTCTAATAAATTTGGGAGAGCCGATGCGCCGCAGAGCCATAATTAAAATTACCTATCCGACAGGTCATCTGGAGAATCTCATAGACATTCAAGATGGCCAAGCAAAAAATCCTATCATTTCTGTTGCGGGTCAAGTAGAAGTAATTATAGTGAGCTACTTTACAGGTCGCCTGCCTACCGCCAGCCTCGGTTTGTTAGAGGAGGTTGGCAAGTATTTACGCGATCGCTGCTCCCCAATTATGGAGGTGCAAGTCACGGAACCCATCTGGGTAGAGATAACGGTAATCGCCGCAATTTCTCCCGTCTCTTTGGATAGCGGAGAAAAAACAAAAAAAGCAGCAGCGACAGCTCTGGATAAATTCCTACATCCCCTAACTGGCGGAAGCAAAAGCGAGGGATGGCAATTTGGACGCTGTCCCCAAGATTCTGATTTTTATGCCATATTAGAAAAAGTAGAAGGAGTCGATTATGTGGATGATTTACAAATCAATAAAAACCCGGAAGTAACCCAAAAATTCTTACGAGAGAACGGCGATCGCTTTTTAATTTATTCGGGAATTAATCAAGTGCATTTGGTTTAAGCAAGCTAAGGATATGTAAATTTTATTATGACATTACCGTTACCCAATCTAGACGATCTCACCTACGAGGATTTGGTCGAAGAAGCCCGTTCCCAGATTCCCTATGAGTATCCCGACTGGACAGACCACAATCCAACGGATACGGGGATTGTCTTAATAGAACTGTTGGCTTGGCTGTCGGAAATGCTCCTATATAGAACTAACCAAATTCCCGAGAATAATATTGAAACTTTTCTCAAATTGCTGCGCGGGTCGGATTGGGAACTTGAAGAAGAAGAACCGTTGCAATCTGCGATTAGACAAACTGTCTTGGAGCTTCGCAAGCGCTATCGAGCGGTAACTTGTGCAGATTATGAGTTTTTGGCAGTGGAAGAGTGGAATAAGTCCCAGACTAACAGTTCCAAAAAAGTAGATCGCGCTCGCTGCATTCCCTACCGCAATCTGGAAAGACAAGGATCGAAACATGCTCCGGGACATATTAGCGTAGCTATAATCTCTAAACCAATAAATGATAATGACGACGGCTACCCGTCGCCAGAACTGCTCGGGGAATTATGGCGCTTTCTCGACGAGCGCCGACTGCTGACAGTCCGCCATCATGTAGTCCCTGCCGAATATGTACCAATCCAAATAAAAGCTACTCTAGTGCTGTACCCAGGTGCCTTAACTGCTGAAGTAGAACGCAGAGCTACAGAAGCAATACAGGATTTCTTCGACCCCTTCAAGGGAGGACCAGATAGCACCGGCTGGCCGTTTGGGCGCAATGTTTATGATTCTGAAATTTATATGTTGCTTGATGACGTTTATGGGGTAGATTATGTAAAGGATGTAAAGTCAAATCGACTTGACAAAGACGATGGGTATGATAGGAGGAGTATTTTAGGGAACCAAGATAACTGGCAAATAGAGCTAGAAGACTATGAGATAGTAGATCTTGAAAGTGTCATATTTAAATACGGACTATGAAAGATAAATATGCCATTTCTTGTGTAAGATAGAATAGTTTCGACAGGATTAAAAATAATTTTTGCATAGGACGAACCAAAACAACCGTTTAGAGAGAGTTTTTGGAAGCCGTTTCTATGGCTTTAAGTCTTTGTTGTGGTTATTTCAAAGATCGTTGTATAAATCATCAAAAATAAATTAGCATATGGCTGAGGAAAAAAGCACTTATTTACAATACCTGCCAACTCACCAGCAATCTGATGAGGTTATCGGACAGTTTCTCCTGGCAATGGAGCGAATTTTAAAAGGCTGGGAAGGATCGAATAGCTCGCAAAAGCCTGGTTTAGAACAGTATATAGAAAACATACATACTTATTTTTATCCAGGTACATCCCCTACAGATTTTTTGCCCTGGCTAGCTGGTTGGGTAGCCGCCAGCTTGGAAGAGGATTGGGATGAGGATTTTAAGCGCAATTTTATCTCTAATGTCGTACCCTTATACAAGATGAGGGGTACGAAGCAGGGAATGAAAGAGCTATTAAAGCTATATACTGGTTCCGATCGGGTGAATATTCAGGAGTTCGATAATATTCCCAATTATTTTGAAGTTGAAATTTTTGTGAAAGAAAAGGAAGAAGAAATACTAAACATAGCGAGCGAAAGAGCCAAACTAATAATAGAAATGCAAAAGCCAGCAGGAGCTATCTATTCTTTAAAGATGGTAGTGCCAAAAATGGAAGTAACTGACGAATGTGACAGAGAAAAGCGAGGGATAAGGGTGGGGGTAAATACTCACATAGAAGGCAGAAATGACAATCGTAGAAATAGAGGGAATAGAGGTAAATAGGAAGGCAAATGGCTAATTATACGCAACCGGAATATGTAGATAAAAGGCTTCGTTACTATGACGGGCAGTTTCTGAAGGATCAGGACTTCATAGACGAACAGAAGTATCATATAGACCGCCAGCGCCGAGGAGACAGGCTGCTAAAAGTGGCGGGAATATGCGAAGGATTGAAGGTAACTAAGATGACAGGAGGGGTAAGCATCAGTCCGGGAACGGCAATAGACTCCGAAGGGCGGCTTATCGTTCTAGGAAAAAAGTATGAAGTACCAATAAAAGATATAGTATGTGCTGGCAGGATACCATATTTAACTATAGCTTACAATGAAAAAGAGCAAGCGCGCTATGGAGAAGAAAAATCGCACTGGATAGAAACACCCGCAATAAGTGTGATTGAAGGAAGAAGTGATGTAGTTCAAGAGATAATCCTAGCGCGGCTGAAGATACAAGGTGACACCGTGGCAGAAGTGGATGAGACTCCACGGGAGTATTCGGGAATAAAGCTGCCCGGTGATGATGAGAAAGGGGCAACTCTGCGATCGCGCGCAGGAGGAGCTAGCGATCGCAATCATGCCGAACTAACAGGGAGCCTGACTGTCACGGACGACCTAACGGTAGATGGGTCTATAACAGCGACTAATGTGACTATAGATGGATTGCTCACAGTAAAAGAACTGCAAGTAACGGGAAAGAATGCTGCCGGTGGAACGGGAGCATTCGTATTTCGCATGATTATCATGTGGGCGGGAAGCGAGCTAGACATCCCAACGGGATGGAAGCTCTGCAATGGAAGGAACGGCACCCCAGATCTGAGGAAGCGGTTTGTAGTAGGAAAAGATCCCAGAGATAAGAACCAAGGGGACATAGGAGGAACAGAAGAAGTAGTGCTTGAGGAGGAGAATTTACCCGCACATATCCACCAAATAGAAGAAAAATCGAACGGAAATCACCTTCACCTCACCAAATATACCCACACGGATTGGATTTATATAGACGATCATCCGACTCAGAATTACTATAGAAAAATGAAGGAGAGGATGAATATAGATTTTACTAATTCGGGTAATAAAATAGAGGAGCAGTGGAAGGTAGATATAGAGAGAAGGTCTAATGCAACTGGAGAACACATACATGATGTCAAGGTTCTTTCAGCAGGGGAAGGTAAACCCTTTAAAATAGAGCCGCTATGGTATAGTCTCTGTTTTATAATGTACATGGGGGATGACGATAATGGCAATGGCAATGGTAATGGTAATGGTAATGGCAATGGCAATGGCAATGGCAATGGCAATGGCAGTGGTAGTGGCAGTGGCAGTGGTAGTGGCGAGGACGGCGATCGAGAATGCTGCACTAGCACTTAGTTTTTAGCAATGAATTCTTAAAGCAATGGCTGATTTTATTCTCGTTACCGGCGACCAAGCGATATTTAGACCCAATTTCGGTCAGGCGATCGTGACGCCGATACCGGGGACTTTGATTGGTTCTGGCAAAGCCAAAGTTGATGGTAGGATAATCTGCGTTAATGGAGACGAGAAAAAAGTCATCGTTCCCGGTTGCCCCTACCTGACTTCGCAATTCAATATTCCCGGTATAGGCATCCTCTCAATTCGATCGCTCGCACCGAATCAAAAAGCCAGAAAAGTCAAGTCCGGCGGCAAGCCTGTTTTGTTAAAAGGCACCACTTTTACTGCCAAATTCCAAGTGCTGTTGCCCGCGCTGTCACCTACGATTCCCCCGGTTCCCGACCCCATGCCTATCTATTCCGGCACCGGCAGTTTCTTAACATTTAATTTCAAAGTGAGAGCAACTTAAAGTTAAGGGAATGGGGCATTGGGCATGGGGAGGGGTGGGAAGCCGCCATGCCCCGAAGGGGCAGCTAAGCCTACGGGGCGTGGGAAGAGGAGGAGGGGTGGGAGAAATTTGCACTCCCCGGCTCCATTGCTCCCGGCTCCCTTGCTCCCTTGCTCCCTTGCTCCCCGGTTCATAGAGTTAATGCGTAGGTCGTATTGTATAATCTATGTTCTAATTTAAAAATCAGAAGCTATAAAAGAAAAATATGAAAGAAAAACTGGAAAGACGTCTCGAATCTCTTAAAGCCGAATATGAGGCGGGTAAAAAAATGTTGGCGGATTTAGAGGCGAAGGAAGACAGCCTGCGAGAGACTCTGTTGCGCATTAGCGGTGCGATTCAGGTTTTGGAAGAAATGCTGGGCAATATAGAGAAGAACGATCGCTATAACGAACCGGAACCATTAGAGCCTACTGAAGAGGGCGAGCCAGAGGAAGTTTGGGGAAAAACGAATGCATAAATAAAATTGCCAAGCTAATGAATTGTTCGTAATTAAACTATAGCGTTGCTCAAATAAGTGTAATGAACGAAAACGTAGGGGCGACAGCAGCATACCTTGGACTATCTCTGCTGTAGAACGGTAATTCCCTGACTGGGATGCTTCGCCCCAGAGAAGCTCACATCAATTTCAGAAACGCTATATAGTATAGTATTATATTATTTGAAAGATAAGAGGAGAAGGATTATGAGAGGAGAAAAATTAAAAGCGACGAAAACAAGAGCGGGAGGCCAAGCAACCAAAGCGAGTCCGAGTGCCAAACCTGCCCCGCACCCGGTGCTGCAGTTGCAAGCAGACATTGGCAACGGAGCAACGAACTCTATCCTTAAAAAACAAGGTCGGCAAAATGCGAGCCCGGGCTTGTTAATTCAAGGCAAACCAATGTTTGGCGGTCTCTCCGGAGAATTGTTGGGGGAAAGTCCCATCCAAACTAAGCTGACTTTGGGTGCGGTGGGGGATAAGTACGAGCAAGAAGCAGACCGGGTAGCGGCTGAAGTTACTAGCAGATTAAATGGGCCGAGTAGGGAGGTTGCTCCGGAAGGCCAACAAGCAGCACCAGTTCAGAGAAAAATCGCACCGTCTCCTATGCAGGCAAAAGAGGGAGGAACGGCCCAGTATAAACATCAACTACAAGTTAAACCACAGATAGAAATTCCTTACATTCAGAGGGCATTGGTAGATGAAAATGCAGCGAGTAAAATTAACAGCCTAGATGCTGTTTATGAACTCATTGCCCATAAGCTAGCTTACAAAGCTAAAGGCGGAATGTCCCAGGATCAGGGTGACTGGTTGGAAAGTCAAGGCTATAAAAGAAATTGGGAAGGTACAGTAAAAGGCAGCGGGTTATTTTGTGGTTTGTTAATGCCTAGAGAAGAAAACTCTGATAAAAAACCTGTTTTAGCCTTCAAAGGGACTGATCCCAAGAAATTAGGAGATGTTAAAGCCGACTTCAATCTAAAGGCTGTTGGTTTTGATGCATTTCACGACAACAAAGAGAAGATCGAGGATTTAATCAATAAAGCTGGAGAAGAAAAAGTGGATGTTACAGGACATAGTTTAGGTGGCGCATTAGCCCAACATGCTGGCGCTGCTTTTCCCAGTAAGATTCGTAGATTAGTAACCTTTCAAGCGCCTGGCATTACTCAAAAACAAGCTAGAGGATATAACAAAGGGGAAGACAAAATAGAAGAAATTGTTCATCATATTGCCAAAGGCGATATAGTCGATCTGGCTGGGGGTAAACATCTTGGTGGTAAAATCGCTGGAAAAGGAAATGCTAAATTTTATGTACACGATATAGGGCAGAAGTGGCCTCACAAAAGTCATACAATGTTTTTGCTACAAGATGAGGCAAATGAAGCACTTGGGCTTGAGCCCAAGCAAATTGGCAAAAGGAGAAAGGTAGAAGAGTATAATAACAGTCCTTTTCCTCATAAGCAATTTGCTGGCGAAAGTACTCGCACACTCGCTGGTCCCGGGTTTACATTAGCTGTCGGTGGAACAAAAATGCTGACTAGCGGATGGGAAGATTTTAATTCTGGAAAAGGTTGGAAGCGTTTTAAGGGCGTAGCCAAAGGTGTTGGTAAAATGAGTGTTGGAGGCCTTGGATTGGCTGGTGGATTGGCTGGTGGATTGGCTGTTGGAGTGCCTGCTTTATTAGCTGGTGGAACAGCCGCTGGAACTGCTAAAGCAGGGCAAAAGGTCTATGAAGGCGGTCAAGTAACAGCCGCTGCAACTGCTAAAGCAGGGAAAAAGGTCTATGAAGGCGGTCAAGCAACAGCCGCTGCAACTGCTAAAGCAGGGAAAAAAGCTTATAACAAGAGTAGAGAAATTGTGGAGGTAATGAAGATAATAAAGGACTGGGAAAAGACGAGAAACGACGCCTAAATTATGAAGTACTTGGTCGCTAAGCCTTGCGAAAGTCGATAAGCACCGACAAGCATTTGTGCTAAGAGGTGGAGTGAGGCAGAGTCTCTTGCCCTATAAGCATTTGAAAATGTGACAAAAAATCCACCTATCTTGGCAAAATTGATATGCTTCCGATATTGTATAGCACTACAGACTAAGGTTAGGAGAGTTACAAAATGCCAATCGCCTAAGCTGGCAAGACTTTGACTGAAAGCTGATTGCTGAAAGCTGATTGCTTACTGCTATATTGGGCGAGGAAGCTGCGATCGCTCCTATCAGGACTGCATATTGACTCCAAAAAAGTGAAGCGACTCATCTAGTATTATTGTTGTTAAAAAGCTGTTAAATTAAATTGTAATAAGTCTTATGAGATACAAAAAACTGAACAGGACGCAAATAACGGCACGAAGCTCTAGGGAAGCTAGAGCGAGTGAGATTGCCAAACCTGCCCCGCATCCCGTATTGCAGTTGCAAGCAGACATTGGCAACCGAGCAACGAGCGGTCTCATCTACGAGCAAAGCCGGCAAAATACGAGTTCTGGCCTTTTGACTCAAATTAAACCAATGTTTGGAGGTCTATCCCGAGAATTGTCAGGGGGACATCCCATCCAAGCGAAGCTTACCCTAGGAGCGGTGGGGGATAAGTACGAGCAAGAAGCAGACCGGGTAGCGGCTGAAGTTACTAGCAGACTAAATGGGCAAAGTAGCGAAGTTTCGCCGGAAAGCCAGAGTCGCTCGGGAGCAGCAGCACCAGTTCAGAGAAAAACCGCACCGTCTCCCATACAGGCAAAAGAGGGAGGAGCCATATCTCCAGAATTAGAAGGGTCAATTCAGCAGGCGAAGGGTAGCGGAAGTCCTTTGCCAAAACCCCTAAGAAGCAAGATGGAGCAAGCTTTTGGCGGAGCTGACTTTGGAGGGGTAAAAGTCCATACGGGAGCAGAGGGCGATATGCTCAATCGCTCTATCCAGGCTCGCGCTTTCACCACAGGGAGGGATATATTTTTCCGCCAGGGAGAATACAACCCGACAAGTCATAAGGGACAAGGGCTTTTGGCTCACGAGCTAACCCATGTGGTACAACAACAAGGTGTTAGTGGCAATACCTTAATGCAACGAAAAGGAGAACCGAAGGAGAAATGGTTCGTTCCAGTTGAAAACCAAGAAGATTTAGAAGATCAAGATCGTTGGTACGATGCATTAGAGTCTTTAAATGAAATAGACGATGAAGGGTTTCAATCTTTCAGACTGTTATTTGAAACACTAGACCCAAAAAAATTAGCAGTAACACTAGACAAAAAAAAATTAGCAGTAACGCCCGATACCTGGAAAGGCAAAGACGAACCGAGCGATCGCCAGTTTGAAAATGATGTAGCAATAATGTATCAAACGATGTTCGCCGATCCAGATGCGATAAAAGATAAAAGGAAAAAGGGCATAAAAGATAAGGAGAAACAGCGGACTCTAGAAAAACAAAAGTTTATGCGACGGCTTCACCTTGCTATGGCGGTTGGTGGAGTAAAGATGTCGAAGGAGGACAATCCAGACACTAATACCGAACTGCCCGATTTGGACATACCTTTAGCGGCTATCCTCAGTCACGGTCAGCGACAATTGTTTGAAACTAAAGCTAAGTCAGGAAAAGAGGATCTACAAGATCGACTGTTCAACTATTTGCTTTCGGGAGACCCGCAAAGTAAACCCTCTATCGTAAAGCCAAGGCTTTTTGCTTCTCATGGGACTGACATCGACAGTCAAGAAAATATCAAAGAGTTGAAACATGGACTTATAGGGCAGTTTATGGGAGCTTTCACAGGGGAACACAAGCGTGTTAATATCCCGCTGGGAGGCATAGGAAATCTAGATGTAAATAAAAATATTATTGGACCGGGCGGTAAGCCTATAGACCCTAATACTGAGAGGTATATTCGGGGCAAACAGCACGGTCACATCTATATTAATAAACATAAGCGTGGGGAAACGGGTGCGCTTATGTTCGGCTTAGAGGGAGCCGCTCCATGGAAGACAAATATGTTTAACGTAGAACACAATGCGGGTAGCGGTACAGAAGATCAAACTGAGAAGATATCGGCTACAGGCGGAAAGAAAATGTCAAAGCTACTGGGTGATTCAGCCCCAGCAGAATATGGCGGAAAGCGGACAGTGGTAAATGAAGATAATCTCAGTCAAATGATGGCATTTGAGGCAGAGATAGCCAAGCTTTCAGAGGATAAACAGAAAGAACTATATGCGAAGCTATTACAGGCCAAGCCAAGCGAAGGTATCAAAATATTGGAAGAATATGTCACCATATTGAAACCAATAGCTAGAGCATGAAATTAGCGAAGGATACATCGCAAAACACTTGAATAATTACATCAAATGGTTCTGCCCTTAGATGCTTGAATACCCTGGCTAATAAGTATTATGAGACAGCAAAAACTAAAAACGACGCAAACAACAGTACGAAGCTCTAGGGAAGGGAGCGAAATTGCCAAACCCGTCCGGCACCCGGTGCTGCAATTGCAAGCGGACATTGGCAACCGAGCAACGAGCGATCTCATCTACGAGCAAGGTAGGCAAAATGCAGCTTCTGGCCTGTCAATTCAAGCCAAACCAATGTTTGGGGGTCTATCCCGAGAATTGTTAGGGGGAAATCCCATCCAAGCAAAGCTTACTTTAGGAGCAGTTGGGGATAAGTACGAGCAAGAGGCAGACCGGGTGGCGGCTGAAGTTGCCAGCCGATTAAATAGGTCAAGCAGCGAAGTTTCTCCGGAGAGCCAAGGTCGCCCGCGACTAGCGCCACCAGTTCAGACAAAAACCACACCGTCTCCTATACAGACAGGAGAGGGAGGGGCGATATCTTCAGAATTAGAAGGGTCGATTAAGCAGGCGAAGGGTAGCGGAAGTCCTTTGCCAAAACCTCTAAGAAGTAAGATGGAGGAAGCGTTTGGCGGAGCTGACTTTGGAGAGGTGAAAGTCCATACGGGAGCAGAGGGCGACAGACTCAATCGATCTATCCAGGCTCGGGCATTCACCACAGGACAAGATATCTTTTTCCGTCAGGGAGAATACAGGCCGGAAGGTAAAGAGAGTCAGGCATTAATAGCACATGAATTAGTTCACGTTCAGCAGCAAAATGCCAACCACTCGGCAGAAAATACAGCGAAGTTAGCAGGGATGGGTCAAATAATTCAAAGGCAGCCTTGGTCTTTTCTGAAGTTTTTACCTGAGATACCGGAAACTCTTAAAGAACGTATAGATCCCCGTCGTTCTAAAAATAACAAATATTGGCAGCAATTTAATAAAGAGGAAATAGATTACGAAGACAAACATCCTGCATACCACTCCAGAGAACGTCATGGGGCAGAACACGATCTCGAAAACATACGAGCTCGGACACAATTTCGCGATCTAGAAAAAAACAACAAAAGTGAAATGATAAATCCTATCACAGGTGAGAAAGATATCAAGCAATCTAATACCAGCAGTCGGTTTGCCACACCGGCATGGCATACATATTCCAGAAACAAGGCGATCGCGCATATTAAAAAGTCTTTAACGGACGTAATCTTTCCCGAAGGAAAGGTTCCCGAACATCTTCAAAAAAAACAAATTCATAGTTTTTATATTACTTATGAAAAAACGCCTGTTGGATTTTCTGTCACTAAAAATACTGATGAAGTAAAAACAGCATATCATGTATTTACATCATTTAAATATGAGCCTAAAAATACTAAAAACAACAAAGATTCTAAGAATAAAGTTTGGCTGATACAACATTATCCTGAAGTAGAAAAACGCTCCAAACAACAAAGTTCACAACAAGGAAACCAGCAACAACGACAACAAGAAAACCAGCAACAACCACAACAAGAAAACCAGCAACAACCACAACAAGAAACCCAGCAACAACCACAACAAGAAACCCAGGCACAAACACAACAAGAAACCCAGGCACAAACACAACAAGAAACCCAGCAACAACCACAACAAGAAACAAGAAAAAGAAAAACAAGAGAAGAAAAGAGGCAGGAAAATAAGATCAAAAATCAACAAAAAAAGGAAAATAAAAACAAAGCAGAAAATAAAATAATAAATAAAGAACAACAAGATAAAATAATAATCGAAGACTTAGTAGTTAAATATGAGGACATTCCTTGGTTTTCGACAGAAGCCTGAATGCAATTTACATAATTAACATAATTAAAAAAATATATTATGTTAATTAATTAGTTAAAAAATAATTATACTAAAGCGACTGTTATTTGGGTGTTTAATCATATTTGGATATTATATTATTCTTTGCTAACACCAGCAAATAAGCAGCAAATCGTAAAAAAAAATTAAGTAGCTAACAACTCTTAGGGTGCGGAGCGCGACAGCGTAAGGTCTTTAATGAGATTTTGATAGATGTTTTTTTGCCAACAAGAGGGAAGAATCAGTGGTACTAGAGGAACTACTCCTTTTATTGCAGCGCTTAGACCAACTCCTAGAATTGGCTCTGGCCGAGGCGGATGTTGCTTTCGGCGAAGAGGCGGCGAGCGATCGCTATCGAGGAATGTATATAGATGAACAAGAGATAGAGCGATCGCTTTCCCGGCAACCGGCCGTACCTTTATTTCCCGAAGCAGCAGCCATACCCTTTCCCTCGGATGTTGTAGTTCCGGGTTCGGGACTGGCTTGGTTGCAGGAAACTTTTGATTTATCTAACTTCGACTTGGATATCGCAGCGATCGCATTGGCTCCAGAACTAGACCGGCGCTACGAACGGCTCTATGCCTATCTCCAGGACGACGTAACCCGCAAGCGTCCCACTGTAGATTTAGTTCTCAATCTTCTTTGCCCGGATCCGGCGACCAAACTGGCAAGACGCGATCGCTTTTCTTCGGACGCTCCCCTAATCCGCCACAATCTACTCCACTTAGTCTGGGATTCCAGCCAACCGAAACCGACGCTCTTGACTCGCAGCCTGCAACTGGACGAACAAGTTATTCGCTTCCTCTTGAGCGAAACCGGCTTGGACTCGCGACTTACTTCGTTTTGCAAACTCGAACAGCCCGCCGAGGCAAGAAACCCGGTTTCTGAGAACACCCCGCTCGAACAGCCTGCCGAGGCAAGAAACCCGGTTTCTTCAACAAACCGGGTTTCTGACAACGCCCAGCTCGAACAGCCTGCCGAGGCAAGAAACCCGGTTTCTTCAACAAACCGGGTTTCTGAGAACACCCCGATCGCCCTCGGTCTGGAAAGCCAGCAAGCTGGGAAACCCTTGCAACTCTATTTCCAAGGCAGCGATCGCCCTGGAAAATACGAAGTAGCAGTTGCGATCGCTGCCGAACTGCAACTTCCTCTCTTGCAAGCAGACCTCGCTCGCATTGTTGCCGCTAAAGCCGACTTGGAAGCGACGCTCAAACTCATCGTCCGCGAAGCCCAGTTTCAGAATGCCTTGCTATATCTGGATAGCGCCGATATCTTGCAACAGCGAGAAAGGGAAATTTTATACGAATCTTTCCTAGAAGCTCTTGCCTCCAATCAAGGAATAACTATCTTAGCTGGCAGGGAACCTTGGCATCCTCGGGGAGCGCGGATTTCAGCAACGGTAACCGTGGCTTTTGGTCTGCCGGATTTTGCCGATCGCCGCCGCCAATGGCAAGACTGCTTGGAAATAGCGGGAATTTCTATTTCAGATAGGGATTTGGATGCTTTGAGCGATCGCTTCCGGCTCAATGCTGACGCAATTGCTGATGTTGTTGCTGCCGCTGCAAAAGAGAGCGATCGTTCTCTAATTGCTGCCGGGGAATGGCATAATTTGCCCCAAAGTACAGATGATAGTGCAGATGATAGTGCAGACGATCCTACAGATGGCGTTTCGCTCTTGCAGAGGAAACGCGCTTCTATTTTATTTGCTACTGCCCGGACTAGAGCTGGCCGAGAGCTAGCAGCCCAAGCTCGCAAAATAAAGCCCAAATATAGTTGGCAAGATATAGTCCTGCCTCCAGACCAGCAAACTCAACTTCAAGAAATTTGCTATAGAGCAGTTTATCGGCATATTGTCTTGGAGCAATGGGGTTTCGAGGAAAAATTATCTCTGGGCAAGGGGCTTAACGTCTTATTTTACGGTTCCCCGGGAACGGGCAAAACAATGGCAGCGGAGGTAATTGCCTCAGAATTGCAACTAGACCTCTACAAAATCGACTTATCCCAAATCGTCAGCAAGTATATCGGCGAAACCGAGAAAAATCTCAATCGCATTTTCGAGGCTGCCGCCAATTCCAATGCTATTCTCTTTTTTGACGAAGCCGATGCCCTTTTTGGCAAGCGCACGGAAGTCAAAGACGCTCACGATCGCTACGCCAATATAGAAGTGGGCTATCTTTTGCAAAAAATGGAAGAGTACGAAGGACTTGCTATTTTAACCACCAATATTCGCAGCAACATAGACGATGCTTTCGTGCGGCGGTTGCAATTTATGGTCGAGTTTCCCTTGCCGAGCCAAAAGCAGCGCCAGCTTATCTGGGAGAAAGTTTGGCCGGAAGCCACCCCTCGCCATGCCGACTTAGACTTGGACTTCTTCGCCCGCCGCTTTGAGATCAGCGGGGCGAGCATTCGCAACATTGCTCTAGGGGCGGCTTTCCTGGCAGCCCGCGATGGCAGCAGCATAACCATGAAGCACGCGATGTCTGCTCTGCGGCGAGAGTATAAGAAGATGGGCAAAATCTTGATGGAGCAAGAACTGCGTCGAGATGCTCGCTAATCTTTTTCTGTAGCCGCCCTCCGTCTGGAGCCGCAGGAAAAGATATCTTCGATCGCTCCTTATATATAGAATCCTTTTTTTGGCGATCGCGGCAGAAAAGCTATCAGCTTTCAGCTATCAGCTTTCAGCTAGGAACCGAGCGCCTGACCGCTGACTGCTTTCTTGGTTTCTGTAATTTTCAATTCTCTCTTAATGCAGAACCGATTTTCTTCGTCGATCTTACAGGTTTTGCCTGGCTCGGACAAGCCAGCTCCTCGTAGTGGAGGTTTGATGTTTTGAATTCGCTTATTATCTAGTTTTCAGCCAATATATATTGGCGGCACATTTTCCCACGATAACATCCTACACCAAACTAAGAAATTTGTCAAGGATAAGTCTAAATTTTTTTTTGTTTTATTTAAGTTGTTAACTATCTGGCCTTACAATCTTGCCACTCGCCTGGTTGCTTCAAGCAAAAAGGTCGTAACTACCAGTTACCTAATGCCTGTGAGTAACTTGCAACTATTAAATATATGTCAATGTCCGAGCCAATTACCGTAACTATCAAATTGTTTGCTGCCTACCAAGAAGCCTATGGAGTTGGAGAGTTGGTTTGGCAGTTTCCTGAAGGGACCTCGGTGGGAGAGGTGTTAGAACGAGCGATCGCCGAGCATCCACAGCTAGACCAATGGAGGGAAATTACCCGCTTTGGAATAAATTTTCAATTTGTCGAAGCGAGATCCATCCTCCAAGACGGCGATGAAGTGGTTCTAATCCCCCCGGTGAGCGGTGGCTAGGCATACCCGACAAAAAAGGTCGGGTATATTTGACTCTTGCCATCGCCGATGCTAATATCAAATTGTTAGTGAAGGGAGGAACCTCCCAAACATCACATTTAGAAACAAGGGAGTTTTTGACCATGACAACCCAGACGACAGAAAAGACCCGTACAGACCTGCAAGCTACCGATGTGCAAGCTACCGACGTGCAAGCTACAGATCTGCAAACTACAGTTGCGAAGCTTGAAAAGGCCCAGGTAATAGAAAAGCCAGCCAATACAGGAGAAGCGACTACGGGGGCGACATTTGAGAAGCTGACCTGTAAAGAATGCGGTACCGAGTACGATGCAAAAGCGCTTCACGTCTGCGAAGATGTTTGTTTTGGCCCGCTAGAAGTCAGCTATGATTACGAACTTCTGCGCCGCACGGTAACTCGCGAGACGATTCAGGCAGGGCCAAATTCGATCTGGCGCTATCGCCCCTTTTTGCCGGTTGCTACTGACAACCCCATTGACGTGGGAACTGGCATGACTCCCTTGGTAAAATCCCATCGTTTAGCTCGTCGTCTGGGGCTAAAAAATCTCTACATAAAGAACGATGGGGTGAATATGCCCACCCTGAGCTTTAAGGATAGGGTAGTATCGGTGGCCCTTACTAGAGCGAAGGAATTGGGTTTCACTACGGTTTCCTGTGCTAGCACAGGCAACTTGGCCAACTCTACTGCGGCGATCGCTGCCAAAGCCGGACTGGATTGTTGCGTATTCATCCCCTCCGACCTAGAAGCGGGCAAAGTTTTGGGCACCCTAATCTACAGCCCCACGCTTATGGCGGTCAAAGGCAACTACGACCAAGTAAACCGCCTCTGTTCCGAAGTCGCCAACACCCACGGCTGGGGCTTCGTCAATATAAACTTGCGCCCCTACTATTCCGAAGGCTCGAAAACTCTCGGCTTTGAGGTTGCCGAACAGCTTGGCTGGAAGCTCCCCGACCATATCGTCGCTCCCCTAGCATCCGGTTCTCTCTATACCAAAATCTACAAAGGTTTCCAAGAATTCATCAAAGTTGGCCTGGTAGAAGACAAACCCGTTCGCTTCAGCGGCGCTCAGGCAGAGGGTTGCTCCCCGATCGCCCAAGCATTCCGGGAAGGGCGCGACTTCATAGCGCCGGTGAAGCCAAATACAGTCGCCAAATCCATTGCTATTGGCAACCCCGCCGATGGTATCTACGCCTTAGAACTTGCTCGCAAAACGAACGGTAATATAGAATCCGTTACCGACTCAGAAATTATCGAAGGTATCAAGCTACTGGCAGAAACAGAAGGGATCTTCACCGAAACCGCTGGCGGCACCACTGTTGCCGTTCTCAAGAAACTGGTGGAAGAGGGTAAAATAGACCCGGACGAAACCACGGTGGTCTATATTACCGGCAATGGATTGAAAACCCAAGAAGCAGTACAGTCCGATGTTGGGCAACCTCTAACGATAGAGCCTAAGCTATCCAGCTTCGAGCAGGCGCTAGAACGCTCTCGTACTCTGGAGCGCCTGGAATGGCAACAAGTTTTGGTCTAAGGCATGAGGGGGAGCATATAAGTTTGCCTGGTTTCCGGCGATCGGAAAACCAGATAGTCCCTCTTGCCAGACACGATCCGTAGAATTGTAATAATAATTGTATCTAGAAAATGACCAACAAGGCGATCCAGAAAACGACGGTTAAAGTCTTAATTCCTACTCCTCTACAGAAATACTCCGGCGGCGAGCCCAGCAAAGAATTGACTGCTGGCAACATCATCGAGTTGATTGATGCCCTAGAGCAGTCTTGTCCGGGAATCAAAAACCGTCTCTGCGACGAAAAAGGCGACCTCCGCCGGTTTATAAACTTATATGTTAATGGAGAAGATATCCGCTTTTTGGATGGAGACAAGACCGCTGTTAAAGGTGGAGATGAAGTTAGTATTATTGCAGCAGTTGCCGGGGGCTGAAGCTAGAGTGTAGGGTGTGGGGTGTAGAGTGTAGGGTGTAGGGTGTGGGGTGTAGGGTGTAGGGTGTAGGGTGTGGGAATTGTGGGAAGAAGGCGCAGAATATTCTCCTCCCCATCCTCCCCCATCTCTCTTCCCCACCCTCCCCCATCTCTCCACCTAAACCCCAAACTCCCTCTCCCCACACTCCCCCGCCTCCCCACCCTCCCCCATCTCTCTTCCACCTAAACCCCACACCCTACACCCTACACCCTAAACCCTCGGTGGGGGCGATCGCAGAATTATATTAACCACTCGTTCTTCCTGGCGCAAAACAGAAAGGCGATCGCCAACTGAGTCTTTACCCAGCATTCGCACTGACGCCGCTGACAATGGTAATAATCGGTCTGCACTTGTCAGCAATACCAGTTCGGACGTTTCTCGAACCATAACCATACCTGCCAGAGCATCTTCTTTCTTATCAAAACGAATGCCCTGACCGCCTAGATCGCCTTTCTTGCCTAGCCTTGGGCTACTCGCTTGTATCCGTTTGGCATACCCGTATTCGGAAACCAGCAACAAATCGGCATTTAGATTGAGGGGAAAGGCAGCCACTAATTTCTCGCTATCGCCCAAACGCATAGCTGTCTTGGCTCCTGCAGTGCGAGTGGCTGCGGCTAATTCTTCGTCGTGGATTGTAAAGCGCAACACCCGTCCGCTAGAAGAGCCCATAATTACCTGTGCCCCAAGTTGAATGGGGAAGGCAGAGAATAATTCATCTCCATCTTTGAGCTTGACAATAGAAAAACCGCGACCGCTGAGATTCTCAAATTCCGAGAGAGAAAGGCGCTTTATGCGGCCTTTCTTAGTAAAAATAAGTAAATCCGTGGCTTTGGAGTTGTCGGGCAAAAACAACTGAGTAGCGATAGCATCTAGATTATTGTCTCTAGCCGAAGGCGGTAGCAAGCTAACAAGGGGTTTGCCTCGGGAATTTTTTTGAGTCGCTTCTGGAATATCCCCCACTTGAAATGGGTATGCCTTCCCGGTGCGGGTCAAGACTAGCAAATGGGAATCTGTCATAGACCGTTGGGTTCCGGTCACAAAATCCGTACTACCCTTGTCCGCTGGCTTTTTAGTCTTTTTCTCGCTATCTCTTTGCCGCTTAAAAGCTGAAGGAGACAAACGCCGCGCATAGCCTCGATGGGTAAACTCCACCACCGTCTCTTCCGGTTGTCCAGATTGGGCGGATTTGGATTTCGAGCCAGCAGGTTCAAGTTTTGTTGTAGCTGTCTTGCCTGGGATTGGGCTTTTTGACCTGGAGATCTTATCTTTGTCAAGAATGCGGGTACGACGGCGATCGCCGTACTTTCTCTTGACAGCTCGCAAATCCTTCTTGATTGCCTTGAGCAGTTCGCGGCGATCGCCGAGCAACCGCTGCAACTCCTCTTGGCGTCTGGCGAGTTGCTCCCGTTCCGATTGCAGCTTTTCCCCTTCCAAGCCGGTAATCCGTCGCATGGGCATCGCTAAAATCGCATCGGCCTGGGCATCGCTCAAGGACAGCTCCTCGCCTAGGGTAGCTTTTGCCGTCGTGCCATCGGGACTCTCTCGCAAAATCTGGATTGTCGCATCCAGATTGCTCAAAGCTTTTAGCAACCCTTCGAGAATATGCAAGCGGCTTTCTGTTTCTTGTAGCTCGCTAGAGTAGAGCCTAGTTAGAGTTTGTTCTCGAAATTTTAAAAACTCTTGCAAACACTGGCGCAAAGTTAGCTGCCTTGGCTGGCCATCCACCAACGCTAGGAAAATCGCGCCAAAGTTACTTTGCAATGCGGTCTGGTGGAATAGCTGCCCTAAAACTCCTCTCGGGTCGGCTTCTCGTTTCAGTTCTATAACCACCCGCATACCGGAGCGATCGCTCTCATCTCGGATATCGGAAATACCCTCAATCTTAGATTGATTGCACGCCGCCGCCACCTTTTCAATCCACCCTGCCTTATTCACTTGATAGGGCAGCTCCGTAACCACAATCGCAGTCCGGCGGCGGCGGCCCGGTCTCCCTTGGATTTCTTCAATTGTCGCCACCCCTCGCATCTGAATCCCGCCACGACCTGTAGTATAAGCCGCTCTAATCCCCTCGGTTTCCACAATTTCGCCCCCCGTAGGAAAATCGGGACCGGGAATCAATGCGAATAGTTTCTCGTCTGACAAATCTGGGTTATCGATCAAAGCGATCGAGCTATCGACAATCTCGCCGAGATTGTGAGGGGGAATATTCGTTGCCATTCCCACCGCTATTCCCGAGCAACCGTTAAGTAATAAAACTGGCAGTCCCGCTGGCAACACTGCCGGTTCTTCCTGGGAATTATCAAAATTAGAGACAAAGTTAACAGTAGCCTCGCTAATTTCAGCTAAGAGCGACTGCTGGCCGATTGCTGACAAACGGGTTTCCGTATAGCGCATCGCCGCTGGAGGATCGTTATCCACCGACCCAAAATTACCGTGGCCGCTTAGTAGAGGATAGCGACTGGAGAATTCCTGCACCATCCGAACCAAAGCGTCATAGACTGCCTGGTCTCCATGGGGATGGTATTTGCCGAGTACGTCCCCGACCACGCGAGCGCATTTTCTGTAGGGCCTATCGTGGGTTAGACCTAATTCGTGCATAGCGTATAAAATACGCCGGTGGACTGGTTTTAAGCCATCGCGGACGTCGGGCAACGCTCTCCCAACGATTACACTCATGGCATATTCAAGATAGGACTGTTGCATCTCTGCGTGCAGAGCAGTCGGGATAGTATGTCCAGCGGACAGAAGGTTTAGCTGTTTTGCCATGAGGAACGTTCCTGAAACCAACTTAGCAGAGTCCTTTTAGCGGACCCAATGATGCTTAGGATACCGCAGTCGCGTACTTAGGATACCGCAGTCGCGTAATTATTGCGTAACTATCGCGTAATTATTGCGTAACTATCGCGTAACTATCGCGAAGTTTTGTGGATTCAGTCGCAATATTTATTGCTCTTATATAGCTTTTCCGGATTCGATATCTTCCGATTTAAATCGCAGCAAATTCTTATTAGTCTGCCATTGACCGGATATCATCTACTTAAGAAACGCACCTTTCTCCATTTTAGCGATCGCTCATCCGCAACTGCTACAGACTCCTTCGCTATTGGTATCTGCCTATCGCCCATTGGGCCTTCCAAGTGCTGCGAGCTACTTGCTATTCTAATGAGCCAGGGCAGCTCAGGTGAGTCTATGGGCAGCTTTGAGCGTTCGAGGCGAACATCGGTATAAAAACCCGCACGATGGAGGCGCTTCTTTTAACAATATGTAATATTAAAATAGCAGCAAGGGCGAAGTCTCCCACCTGCTCCAAGCCTTCCAGGGGGGCGAAGCCCCTAGGACTATGATGCCCTAGATATATAGGTTTATAATAATAAACTTGATGGTGCCGTGCCCAACCCTAAAGTATTGCCAATTGCTGCATCGCGCTAATTAACCTCAAAGGAAACTGCTATGAAAACTGTGCTTATTGTGGAAGATGATTTGGTCAATGCTCGGGTTTTTTCTAAAATACTGACCAAGCGGGGGGGGTTAAACGTCAAACATACCGAAAATGTGCAAGAGGTGATGGAAATTGCTCATGCCAGGGAAGCAGACATTATTTTAATGGACGTTTCTCTAGCTCGTAGCGTGTATCAGGGCAAAGCTGTTGATGGCATTAAGATTACTCAGATGTTAAAGGCAGACCCTAAAACCGCTGATTTGCCCATTATCCTGGTTACCGCTCACGCTATGGCAGGAGATAGGGAAAACTTTTTGGACCAGAGCGGGGCAGATGCCTACATATCTAAGCCCGTGGTCGATCACCAAGAGTTTGTTACTCAAATTAAAGAGCTGCTCCCTGATGAGTAACGCCTCCACAAATTTATTTTGCGTTCTCCCCGTTCCTCGCCGCTCGGTCTAGTATTTAGCCGTGGAGCGATCGGCAGCAATTTGGCGATCGGCGTTCGGCACCCAGAAAGCTCTCCCCCTCGAAGAGCTAGGCTCTTTTATTGAGAGCCGATCTATATTAACATTACCGCCGAGCGCATTTTCGTGGATTATTACTGCTCTCCAGCTAGGGTAGCTTTAATTCTAGGCGTTTCCAAGAATTTTTTAGTATCTGCTAGCAAGCGATCGCCCCAAAGATTCTCCCGCAGAAACTCTAGCTCTCCATAGCGAGGGTCAGAGGATAGTGCTGATTCGCCCAGAGAGTAAGCTTGGGCAATCTTTCCTTCCGTATAGAGAGCAACCGCAATGGCCAGCATTGGCTCTGCTGCGCTTTCATCAATATTCAGAGAGGCTTGCCACCTGCGCTGGGCCTCTTTTACCTTCCCTTGTTCGTATCTTACCAAGCCAATATTATTAATAGCTGGCCAAAACGTCTCATCCCGGGCGATCGCCTTTTCATACTGGTCTATAGCCTTTTGAAAATCCCTAAGCATATAATAAGCATTACCCAAATCAAACAAGGCCCCAGGAATATCTGGTTCTATCTTTAATCCCGAAAGCAAATAATCGACTGCAGCCCGATATTTTTGCTGCTGAAACGAAGCAGAGCCCAAAGCAAACAAAATGTTAGGGTTCTCTGGAGCCAGAGTTCGGGCCATAATAAATGCTGAAATTCCCTTCTCTACCTCATCTGTCTGGAGGTACAACTGCCCCAAAATTGCCCAAGTTTCAAATTGCTTTGGGGCCAATTGCGTCGCCAGTTTAGCTCTTGGCAAAGCATATTCATACTGCTGCAGTCTTCCGAGTCGATCCGCTTCCTGAGCCAGAGACAAGCCTTGCTGCCTTAAATCCGCCGAGTTGAGTTGTAGAGTATGAGGCAATAATGCTTGACTCCTTGCCGGTGGGGTCACAAAGCAACAACCCAGGATTGCCAACAAAACCAGAAAAATATTGCTCTTCAGTACCATACGACCTGGAAATAATTGCATATTTGTTTTCTACTCAGCCTTTTTTGGCCATTGTTACTTTTGAAAACAATTCTAACGAATGCTCATCTGTATGGCAGAGAATTGGGCAAAAGGGCATTGGGCAACCTCCCCCTCCCAGGAGCCTCCCAGGAGGGGAGGGGCTAGCTAGGGGTGGGTTGGAGGGTGCCCTTGGGGTGGGTGGCATGTTCGCATTGGGTATGTTCGCATTGGGCATTGGTATTCATAGCTTTTAGATCCCCAACTACCGCTCTCGTGCTGACTGTTGAGAGCTGACTGCTTCTCTTGTATTGCACTAAGCATTCAGGTTAGGACAGCTATAGGGATCGAAAAGGGCGTAGGCTCCGCCTACGCCCCTACGAACAAGAGTCTCCTAAGCCGTTTTGGTAGTGCAATAATTGGTCCGAGGAAGATTGCAGAGGGACTTGCGCAAAAATAAAGTACCAGTCCAAAAGACCACTACCGTTCGGGCGCTCGCGCTTCGTTGCCCTTGAATTGGTACATTATTAACCTGCAAGTCCCAGATACAAAAAAAGCGCTCCTTAAAGGGAGCGCTTGAGGCGATGCATAGAGAAGCTCGACTTCTTATATGTCAAACTTCTCTTTTCATCAGGGGGGGTAAACTTAGCCGTTGATTTGGGGAGCGGCCAATGCTACTGGAGCCGCTTCGCCCGAAGCCAAATCTAAGGGGAAGTTGTGAGCATTACGTTCGTGCATCACTTCCATACCCAAGTTGGCACGGTTGATCACGTCAGCCCAGGTCGAAACCACGCGACCTTGTGAGTCGATGATCGACTGGTTGAAGTTGAAACCGTTGAGGTTGAAGGCCATCGTGGATACACCCAGTGCGGTGAACCAGATACCTACCACCGGCCATG
>JAAHFN010000068.1 GCA_010672965.1 Oscillatoria sp. SIO1A7 | reverse complement strand
TTATGTTCCAGATCCTCTCTGTTTTAGCTTGTTTGTGTATGTGTTGTGGGTAGGGGCTGTTGGGTGTGGGGTGGGGGGTGGGGGGGGTGGGGGGTGGGGTGTGGGGTGGGGGGTTTGGGGTGTGGGGTGTGGGGTGTGGGGTGTGGGGTGGGGGGTGTGGGGTGTGGGGTGTGGGGAAGACAAGTGCAAATCTTAACTTAAAACTCAAAACTTAAACCTCAAAACCTTCCCAATGCCCAATGCGAACATACCCTTATTTAGGGTGTAGGGTTTAGGGTGTAGGGTTTAGGGGGTATTTATTTCTTTTCCCTACACCCTACACCCTACACCCCACACGCCAGGTTTAGGGTGTAGGGTTTAGGGGGTATTTATTTCTTTTCCCTACACCCTACACCCTACACGCCACACGCCAGGTTTAGGGTGTAGGGTTTAGGGGGTATTTATTTCTTTTCCCTACACCCTAAACCCTAAACCCCACACGCCAGGTTTAGGGTGTAGGGTTTAGGGGGTATTTATTTCTTTTCCCTACACCCTACACCCCACACGCCAGGTTTAGGGTGTAGGGTGCAGGGGGTATTTATTTCTTTTCCCTACACCCCACACCCCACACCCCAGGTTTAGGGTGTAGGGTTTAGGGGGTATTTATTTCTTTTCCCTACACCCCACACCCCACACGCCAGGTTTAGGGTATAGGGTTTAGGGGGTATTTATTTATTTCTTTTCCCTACACCCCACACCCCACACCCCACACCCCAGTTATTGCCCAATTCCCAATTCCCAATTCCCATGAATCCTAATTTTTCCGAACCATCGCCAAGCCCTCAAACAGATAAGGAACTGGAAGAAGCTATTGATAGTTTTGCAGATATCCAGGAAGAACTCAATTACTTTCAAGCAAAAGATGCTTTACGAAAATTGGTGGCCAATCTCGACCTGACGCCGGAAGAAAGAGCGGGGCTAGAGGGGGAGATTGGCGGATTAGAGTCGATGCTGGATAAATTAGAGCGATCGGTAGTACAGATTGCCGTATTTGGCATGGTGGGACGGGGAAAATCTTCTCTTCTCAATGCTCTATTGGGTCAAAATCTGTTTGAGACTGGTCCGGTGCATGGGGTAACGCGCCAGATTCAAGGGGCTTCTTGGCAGATCTCGCGATCGCAACTGACTCCGGGGGGCGGCGAAATTGCCCAAGTGACTCTAACTGGGGCGGGCAACAGTAAGATAGAACTGATTGACACTCCCGGAATTGACGAAATAGATGGACAAACGCGGGAAGCCTTAGCCCGTCAGGTAGCAGCAGATGCAGATTTAATTTTATTTGCTGTAGCTGGGGATATAACTCAAGTTGAGTATCAAGCCCTATCCCAACTGCGGGAAGCAGGAAAACCAATGTTGCTGGTTTTCAACAAAATAGACCAGTATCCCACGGCGGATAGATTGGCGATTTATCGTAAAATCCGGGACGAGCGGGTGCGCGAGCTGCTATCTCCCGATGAAATAGTTATGGCTGCAGCAGCGCCTTTAGTGGCGATCGCGACGAAACGAGCCGATGGCAGTATGGGGGTAGTTCGCAGTCGTGGAGAACCGCAAGTGCAGGAGCTGAAGCTAAAAATCCTGGAAATTTTAGACCGAGAGGGGAAATCTTTAGTGGCGCTCAATACCATGCTGTATGCCGGGGAGATTCAGCAGCGACTGGTAGAGCGAAAGATGTCGATTCGGGAGGCGGCGGCGAACCGGACAATTTGGAATGCAACTATAGCTAAAGCCCTGGCGATCGCTCTCAATCCCGTCACGGCAGTAGATATTCTTTCTGCGGCGGCAATTGATGTCGCAGAGATTTTGACCTTATCTCGGATTTATGGCATTGCCATGACCGAACTCGGCGCCATTAATTTGCTCAAAAAAATAGCCCTGAGTATGGGCGGCATCACTGCCAGCGAATTGCTGGCTAATTTAGGATTGTCAGGATTGAAGGGATTGTTGGGAATAGCGGCACCGGCGACGGGAGGAGCTTCTTTGGCACCCTATCTCTCTGTGGCTATAACCCAAGCGAGCGTCGCCGGCGTCTCTTCTTATAGTATCGGTCAGGTGACCAAAACTTACCTAGCCAATGGTGCCTCTTGGGGACCAGAAGGTCCGAAGGCAGTGGTCAGTCGCATTATTACCTCTCTAGACGAGACCTCGATTATGGGACGCATCAAGGAGGAATTGCTAGGCAAGCTTTCAGGCAGGCAATACGAAGTCTGAAAGCTGAGGATTGCGAATACGAACGGGACTTATGGACTAGATGCTATTTGTATGGGTAGCACTGCGCACCAAGATCTATATATAGCGATCGTTCTGACTATTTCAGGACTTACGCAAATTGTCGGTTCTAAAGCTATATGTAACTTTTGGTGCGCCGCCGCGCACCCTACTACATTTAGGTTTGCATTTCTACAATTTGCATAAGTCCTGATTAATTCGCGCGCCGTTCCTCGAAGACTTCATTATTTCCTGGTATAGCACTGCTAAAAGCTTTTAGCTGAAAGCTTTCAGCTTACTGCTAAAAGCTATAGTCGATTCGATTAAGATTGAGACACCACGATCTATCTACAACGTCGGTCTATGTAGGGGCGTTGGCGGAGCCGGACCTAGGAACGGGCATACGGCCGGAAAGCCCCTACATACATATCTCACTGTTATTTAAATCAACTATAAAAGCTGAAAGCTAAAAGCTGAAAGCTGAAAGCTATATTATTCTTTATTTTTTTGCTGCTGAAAATTGGCCAGCCATTCGCGCAGTAGCTCTCCGGCTACGTCGCGTCCGCCCCAACCAAAGGCAACGGCAACTGCAACGGCGATCGCCCCTAGGAGCAGTCCAAAAGCCAAGTTGACAATATCGGTAGCAATACCCATTTGTTGCAAGGCCATTGCACCTACTAGGGCGATAATAGAAATCCGAGCGGCATTGCCCAAGATTTTCGCTTGAGAACCCCCAGACGAGGCAATCAGGCTAAAGGCAAGGTTTGCCAAATACAAGCCAACCCCAAATACCAACACGCCGACAAGTACGCTTCCGGCTCCGGTGAGAATCCCTTCAGAGATGTCAGTTAGCCCCTCCAACTGGAGAACTTCCGTGGCAGCTACGGCGGCAAAGAGCATGATACCCACTAGGGATATGGTGCCAGCAATTTCTGAAGGAGTTCGGCTTTGGAGTATGTTTCCTGCTTCTTCAGAGGATTCGTCCCTGGGTGCTGACATGGAGGGCAAGCCCAGCCATTCAAACAGATTGTCAAAGCCAATGCTGCTCAGGACATTGGAGACCAATTCGGAAACAAAGCGCCCAATCACATAAAACACCACAAAAATCAAACCGGCGGTGAAGATTTGGGGAATGGTGTTGAGGATTTGTTCCAGCATGGAGACTGCCGGAGCGGAGATAGCCTCAATATCGAGGGCGTTTAAGGCAGCGATCGCGGTGGGAATCAGCACCAATACATAAACAACAGTGCCGATTAGCCCAGACAGAGACATCCCGCCTTCAGTGCTAGTCAGTCCTATTTTCGTACCCAGTTGGTCTGTGCCCGTTGCGGCCAAGAGGTTGGTGACAATCCCGCGTACAATTCGGGCAATCAGCCAGCCAATCGCGCCGATAATCACCGCAGTGAGAATTTTCGGCAGGGCAGAGAGAATGTCATCTAGGAGATTTTGGACTGGCTCAAGCGGTCCCTCTAACTGGAGCGCCCCCAGGATTGAGGGCAGGAAGAACAAAAAGATAAACCAATACAGGGCATTGGCTAAGGTTTCGTTGAGCAGAAACGGGCTTCGTTCTCCGGTACTGCCGGTTTGTTGTGCCAAGCGATCGTCTAAATTGAACGGCTGCAACAAACGTGTAACCACGACCTTGGAAACCGTGGCCATAGCCCATGCGATCCCCAACAGCAGGGCGGCACCGCCAACCCGGGGCAAGTATTCAAAGATTTGTTCTAAAAAGCGGTTGAGCGGTCCAGATACAACTTCCAGATTCAGCGCCCGCAGGAAGGCCACAAGCACAAAGGCCATGATGACCCAATACACTGTAGTGCCTGCCCATTTCTCGATGGGAGGCTTGGGGGCTCCTTCCCGCTGCCCCGCCACCCAGTTGGCAATCTGATTGTCTATATTGGTACTTTGGAGCAGTCCTTTGACCCCTGCCGCTACCATCGAGGCTACTATCCAGCCCAAGATCAGAATAGCGATCGCCCCGACCAAGCTAGGTATAAACTCACCAACCTGAGAGTAAATCCCCTCGAAAAACTTAGTTACGGGATCCAGTGCATCAGCAGATACCTGGGCCAGCGTATGAGAACCGTTGAGGATACTCCCCTCTGGTTCTGGTGTTATCGGCCAAATTCCATTCATAGTTTGTTTTCTCTACAATACAGATTTCACTTGCTTGCTAAAGTTTTTTTGTTGCTGCCGATACGGGCAGCACTTGGCATTATCCTACAAGTCGCTCGCCTTTGAACCTTCTGGCCTGCGAACAGCTCGAAGTTATCTAGAATATACACAATGCAAACTGCGATCGCTCTTTGACTTTACCCCCCGGACAATTAAAACCCAAAAAATCTCTGCAACTGCGGATCTTTAACTTCCCCTATATTTGTGACTCCCGCTACCAAATGCAATTCTATAGTTGGCAAATGGGCACCCCTGGGCAGGCTCCCTTGAGGGCGCATCGCTCAAAGGAGCAACTTGGGAATAGGGCGGTAACCCTTTCCTAGCAGACGTTTAGGGGGGTCGTTCTGGAGAATTGGGCATTGGGAATTGTCGTAATTGGGGATTGGGAATAGGCCATTGGCAACTAACCCCCTTCCGGGGAGCTTTCCATTCCTCTTACAATTCTTAACAATCTTGAAATCTTATTAATGTAAGGGGTTCCAGAATTATCTCTATAGAAGGACTTGACAAAAATAACAACAGGAATTATTAAGAATTTATTATAATTCTTAATAGCTTTTCATGCAGCAATGCGGGGTACAGCCAAGAAAACAGCCAGAGCCAGAAGCGTTAAGAAATATGTGAGTAAAACAATGTCATCCAATCAAGTCTTAGAACAGTCAATTCAGATTCGGGCCAGTTCTACAGTGGTGGAGCGCTGTATCGTAGATAGAGAACTGATGCATCGTTGGCTCAATAGAGCCCTCCGCTGCGAGCCGGTGGGGGACTGGAGTACCGATATCGGCAGCCGCAGCCGCTTTATTATTTCTATTCCTCTATTGGAGCCAACTTTAAATAGTGTCGTAGTCGAACGAGAAGCTGGTCTCGTCGTTTGGGAGTTCGAGGGATTTTTTACTGGGCGCGATCGCTGGGAATGTCAGACCTCTGCGGAGGGAACCCTTTTGCTCAACCGTTTTGAGTTTACAATTCCCAATCCTCTGGTTAGGTTTGGCTTCAATTTTTTTGCCGCTGGCTTGACTCGCCAAGATATGCAAGCCCAACTTCGCCGCCTGAAGCATCTCGCCGAAGAACTCGACCAATAGTCAAAGGTCAAAAGTCAAAGGTCAAAAGTCAAAAGTCAAAAGTCAAAAGTCAAAGGTCAAAAGTCAAAGGTCAAAGGTCAAAAGTCAAAAGTCAAAGGTCAAAAGTCAAAAGTCAAAGGTCAAAAGTCAAAAATCAACGGAGGGAGTGTTTCTTCGCTTTTGACTTTTGACTTTTGACTTTTGGTTAATTTATATCTTGTCTTAACCTCTGTATCTCTATAAAAATAACAAACAAAATTTATTTACTCCAATTTTATACAGGGATATTGCTTTATTTTTTATTGGCAACCCGTACCTCAAGGATGACACAAAGGCCGTCATTATCTTAAAAACTTGAGTATATGTACTCAAGTTTTTTCCAATTTTAAATCTTACAAACCATGCGAACTTTAGAGCTTCTTAGTAAGATGAATAACATGAATAAATGTTAAGAAAAGCTGATTTTTGTAAAGCAAAATTAAGTTTTTGTATTATTGCCTTACAAAGCAACTTCAATTGGATAAGTTGTATATATGCGGCTGTTGGCTGAAACGAACTAAGCCCAGCCCGCCTTTAGCCGATCTTTGCCATAAGCCTCGGGTTTGCTCGGGTTTGTAAGGATTCGGCAAGGCTAATCCAAGCGCTAGTTAGGCAAATTGCCTGCTATCGATTTGGGCGAGGTAGCTCGCGGGGCAAGAAGGTAAGGCCAAAAGAGCAACAAGCAACGAATAAAGCCAGAAAGGGAGCAACATTAATAATGTCAGAAGTGCAGATAGGCGCCCTTAGCGGCGGCCATAGTTATTCCGATTCGGTGGGCTTGTCTCTACCCTATGATGACGATACTTATAATTTCGGTCTGGACGAGCGGAGCAGCTTGAGCCTGTCCCTAATACCGGGTAGCGGCTCGGTGGATTGGTCGCTGGCAGACAGCGGCGGCAATGTTGTCGAAAGCGGCTCGGCCAGCAGCGATCTCAGTAGCCAGATTATCAAACTGTATGGTTTGGCAGCAGACCAGTATTCTCTAGAAGTTTCCTATACCGGAGAGGATACTGACTATGACTTCGGCATCGATAGGATTACCGGCCTGGAGGCAAACTCGGGCTACTTCACCGCATTAGATGACCAGATTAGCGTCAATTTCATCTCGGATGGAGGAGCGTACAAAGGCGAAGTCGGGCTGTTTAACCTGGAGGGGATGCATTTATATAAGCCCGATTCGGAAGCATTCTTTAAAGAAGCTGCCCGCCGATCGCTCAGCGGTTCTTATCTCGGCGATGTCTCCGTAAAGGACTCCATAGATAAAGGGCAGTTTGATATCAATTATCCTTGGGACGGAAACCATAACTTCGGTACTTACGCCGGATTCAGGACTTTTGATGTCAATCCGGGAGATAAGTTTGGCATTATCATGGTGCCCAATGGCACGATGCAGGAAGTTTTCGACAACCCGGCCATAGGCGGAAACAAGCGACCCTTATTCTCCTTGGGCGACTCAAACCCAAATGGTGCCTTCCATGTAGGCCAACTGGCAGCCGCCGGGGGCAATATCTTCGTGATGGAAGACAAGCGGGTTGATTTGGGTACGGACCGGGATTACAACGATATTGTCATCTATGTTAAAGGTGCCAAGGGAGAAGCAGTTTCTCTAGATGATGTGGTTCACCCGGACAGGGATATACGCGATTTGCCCGAGTGGCAGGACGTAGAAAAAACTGTCAATACGGCACCGGAATTCGTGGATGGATTTCCCAAAATCGATACGACCGGAGGCAATATTAATATCGCCGGCCGGGTTTATGACGAAGATGGGGGCGACGACCTGCAGCGAATCCGAGTCTGGTCGCGTGTCGAGGGCACCGGCGATTGGGGCGACTTTGAGGAGATAACCAGCTTTTCCCTAGTTAGCTCCGACTATCGCTGGGCGAATTTTGAGTATTCTTTGGCAGAAAGTTTGGAGCCCGGGAACTACGAGCTGAAACTGGCGGCCTACGATACTCTTGGTGCTTCTAGCCAGGAGGTGACAAAAGCTTTTCGGATTAATGCCGCGCCGACTGACCTACAGTTCGCCATTCCCAATAATCCCTATAAACCGGGAGATAATATAGCGATTTCCGGGGGTAAGGTTTTTGATGCCGACGGAATCAATGACCTAGACAAAGTAGAGTTTTTCTTCCGCAAGGATAGCGGGACTTGGCAAGCGATCGCCGATGTCACCAATTTCACTGCTGGGGACGATGGCTCGGCTAATTTCAATTTTAGCTGGACGGCTCCAGAGGCAGGCGATTACGAGTTAAGGGCTGTTGCCCAGGACTTGGCGGGAGGTACGAGCAACGAGGTTATTAAAACAGTTGCGATCGCAGTGCCAAATACAGCGCCGACTGACCTACAGTTCGCCATTCCCAATAATCCCTATAACCCGGGAGATAATATAGCGATTTCCGGGGGTAAGGTTTTTGATGCCGACGGAATCAATGACCTAGACAAAGTAGAGTTCTCGTTCCGCGAGGGCGACGGGGATTGGCAAGCAATACTGAACGTCACAGATTTCACTGCTGGGGACGATGGCTCGGCTAATTTCGATTTTAGCTGGACGGCTCCAGAGGCAGGCAGTTACGAGTTGAGGGCTACTGCCTACGACCAAGCGCAGGCAACAAGCAACCAAGTTGTTCAAACAGTTGCGATCGCTACTCCAAATACAGCCCCGACTGACCTACAGTTTACTATTCCTGACGATTCCAGTCTCAAGGCGGGAGAAACCGTAACCGTAACAGTTACCGGTGGAAAGGTTTCTGATGCCGACGGAGTCGAAGACCTGGAGAAAGTAGAGTTTTTCCTCCGTAACAGTAACGACCCCGAAGAACCCGGGCAAAAAGTCGGCGAGGTCACCGAGTTCACTGGGAGCAATGGCCAAGCCAGCTTTGCCGACCTGAATTTGGACTTGACTGTTCCAGATGAAGGCGATTACGAGTTAAGGGCTGTTGCCAGCGACCAAGCGGGAAGTACAACCGAGTTTGTTGTTCAAACAGTACCAGCTTTACCGGGAGGGCCTCTACCAGCCCCGCCGGAGAACTTGCAATTTACTACCCAGAGGTTCTATGCCTCTGACGATGTAGTAGAAATCTCTAGCGGTCGGGTCTATGACCTCAACGGAGTTGACGATCTTAAAGAGGTCGATTTTGAACTCAGGTATAACGGTGGAGATTGGCAAGACATCAGCGACGTTACCAGCTTTGACCCGACGGATGAACAAAACTGGGCAACTTTCGAGTACCAAATAGACGAGAGTCTGGTTCCCGGTCGCTACGAACTGCGGGGAGTGGCTCGCGACAAATCATCCGATCCTCAAGACAACGAAAGCGACTTCTATAGCCAGAGCTTTACGGTTCTCTCTTTGCAGGGAGGAGATGGCTTGTCGGATCGGGTCAGGTATGCGATCGACCGAGCAACTAACCTCAGCTCTTATAGCGAAGCACAACTGGAATCAACCGATCGCTGGGTAGTCAGCGTTCAGTCCGGCGGCTCTGCAGAGGCTTTGGCCCAGAGCATAGGTGCCCAGAACCTGGGATCTACCGGCCATATTCCCAATACCTTTACCTGGGAGTTCGCTGACGATGCCGACCCAACCCAAGAGCTGGCATCCCTGGCTGCGGTGGAGTATTTTTATCCCCTGCTGCCGTTTGGGTTCTCGTCCCAAGGTACGAGTAATGGCAATGGCGGCGCTGCAGGAGCGAATCTAAATATCCAGTCTGTTTGGGACGACTCCATTTTTGGAACTGGGGTGACTATTGCGATCGTGGATGATGGCGTCCAAGGGGACCATCCCAATTTTGCCGATCGCTACCGCCCGGACCTGAGCCGCGACTTTAATTTGGGCTCCGGTGGCCTTTCGGGACATGGTACGGCAATGGCCCTCCTGGCAGCAGGCAATGACGGGGCAGGAGTAGCTGGCGCTGCGCCGAATGCTTTCTTGGCAGGATTACGCTTAACTGCCGAGCAAGTTGAGGACCTACAGATTGCAGACGCTCTCTCTTATCTAAACGGCGATATCGATATCTACAGCAATAGCTGGGGCGGAACCTATTGGTTAGACCTGCCTCAGAGCGAGTTCGCCCTGGAGGCCGGCGCTAACAATGGCCGCGACGGACTGGGCAGTATTTTTGTCTTTGCCGGAGGAAATGACGGAGCTGCAGGATCGCGCCCGCAGGAACTAAGTTCTTCGTCTGAGTGGGAAGGGCAAAATGTCAACTACAACAATTTTGCCAATTCTCGCCATAGTATCGCCGTTGCAGCAATAGGTAGCGATGGCGTCCGGGCCGAGTACAGCCAATCCGGGGCACCGCTACTGGTTAGCGCCTACGAAGGCAATGCAGGTGATTGGAATACCGGCGGGGCCACAGCATTGGTTTCCGGGGTAGTTGCCTTGATGCTAGAGGCGAATCCGGCTTTAACCTGGCGGGACGTACAGCATATTTTGGTGGGAACCGCCGATCGCAATGGGGTGCAAGATGCCAATCCAGCCTGGAGCGGTCAGGATGGAGATGCGATTCGCCACAGCCATAAGTACGGCTTTGGAGCGATCGATGCCGGAGCTGCGGTGAATGCGGCGAGGACCTGGATTCCAGTAGAACCGGAAGTAGCAGTTCGCTCCGGGGAAGAGTCCATCGGCGAAGCAATCTCGGACAATGGAAGCTTTGCAAGTACGATCTCAATTGACGAGGACGTTACTGTAGAATCCGTCGAGGTAATGTTTAAGGCCACGGGCGATCGCAGTCAAAACCCCACTTGGAATCTGGATTACCGCAGCGACCTCAAGATAGTCCTGACTTCCCCGGATGGAACCGAATCTGTCCTGGCGCAGCCTCACCGCGAAGACTGGACCGATGACCCAGAATCCGACCAGTTCGATAAATGGGTATTTACTTCCCTGCGCCACTGGGGCAAGTCCTCCGTCGGCGACTGGAAGTTGGAAGTCTTCGACGAAATGGGCAATCAAGTAACCGGGACTTGGGATTCTTGGCAGATTAGCCTCTTCGGCACTTCTACCCTCTCGGTGCAAACCAGCCAAGATGCGGCGGAAGGCGGCAATAATGGCGAGTTTGTTATTACCCGCAGCGGCAATACCAGTAACCCTCTAGCCGTAAGCTTCGATATCACCGGAACTGCCGCAGCAACTGATTATCAGTTGTTAGACGAGAACGGCAATCCCCTCAGCGGCAGCGTGACGATTCCTGCTGGGCAGAAGTCGGCTAAGGTGGTGGTCCAAGCTGTGGATGACGCACTTTCCGAAGTCAGCGAAACCGTCGAGCTTTCTCTGCAAAGCTCCGATGCCTATCCTCTGGGTAGCAAGAGCAGCGCTGTGTTGAAGATCGTCGATAATGACCCAACAGTAACTATCCGCGCGATCGCTGATGGTGCAGAAGCTGGCCCGAGCCCGGCTCAGTTCCGAATTACCCGGGAAAAAGGCGACCTTAGCGCTCCTCTGGATGTAAACATTTCTGCCACCGGGGGAACCGCCCAAGCCGGAGTTGACTACGAAGCCTTGAGTCAAACGGTCCGAATCGAGGCGGACGAGACTTCGGCAATAGTCACTCTGAATCCTATTGACGATACGGAGATAGAAGGGAACGAGACAGTCCAGGTCAGCTTAGTCACCCCAGAGAGCGGCAGCTATATTGTCGGTTCCGCCAGCAGCGCCAGTGCGACTATTGAGGACAACGAAAAACCAGAAGTAACCCTGACCGTCGTAGATGACGACCTGGGCGAAGAAAACAATCCCGGCCAACTTCAGGTGACCCGCAACGGCAACTTTGCAGGGCCTCTGGTCGTGCAATATACTCTCGGCGGTACGGCGACCAACGGCACGGATTACGAAGACGACAATGATGGCCGTCTGACTGGAACCGTTACTATTCCTGCTGGCCAAGCCTCTGCTGTAATTAACATCAGTCCGACTCTGGACGATCTGGCAGAAGGGGACGAAACCATAGAATTTGATTTAGCTGCCAGTGCCGCCTACGAACTGGATGCTAGCAACAGCAGCGCCGACTTGGTTATCAAGGACAAGCCAGTGCCGGGGCCGCACAGCATGACTCACGCCAGCAGTTATACCTATATTGAGGATACTGCTCTGACCCTGAACAATCCGCCGATCGCGATCGTCGATCCAGACGGCGAGGTAACCTCAGTTACGGTAACTCTTTCCAATCGCAACGCGGGGGCGCTCTCTAGCAATGTCAACAATGGAGCAACCTCAAGTTTTAACAGCAGCAATGGGGTCTGGCAAGCGAGCGGATCTGTGGCAGATGTCAATGCCTTGCTGGCAGGGCTCGAATTCACTCCCGCCAACGACTTCAACGCCAACCTCAGCCTGCTTGTCCGGGTTGCCGACGATATCTCTGCGAGCCTCAGCGGCAATATTCTTCTCCGGGGCACGGCGGTTAACGACGTCCCAACTTTGGAACAAACAACCCTAGAAGGGGCGGTGGAGAACAGTCCCTATACCATCACATACGAGAACTTGCGATCGGCCACGAATGCCGAAGATGTAGATCGCGACTCCATCTCCTTCCAGATTGACTCGGTGGAATCGGGCAAATTGGTCAAAGTTGCTGCCGATGGGACGGAAACCGTTATCGATGGCACGAGCCCGATAAACCTAGCTGCAGGGGAAGAGCTAGTCTGGACGCCGGATCGCAGTGGCGATGCAGTCGAAGCCTTTACGATTCGCGCTTTTGACGGCACCGCTTACTCCGACCCGCCAACATCCATATTCGTCCAGTGCTGGGAGGAGACGGACTTCCACTGGGATGCATTCTGGCCCAACCCAGGCGGCGGCGGTCCCGGCGGTCCCGTTGCTTACGAGGCTGTCGATACGGCTTTTGACGGTCAAGGAAATATTTATACGACGGCATGGAGTCACCCAGGTGACCCCACAAATGGGAACGTAGCTTACCTACTCAAGTACAACCCGAGCGGCGCTTTGCAGTGGGCGGCGTCCTTAGGAACTTCCAGCCACGACGACTCTTTAGGCATAGACGTAGATAGCCAAGATCGCATCTATATAACTGGCAGCACTGAAGGGGATTTGGGCGGACCCAATGAGGGTGGAAAAGATGTCTGGGTGGCCAAGTACGACGGCAGCGGCAGCCAAGAATGGGTGCGACAATTTGGAACCGGCGGCGACGATGTTTCCGGTGGCTTGGTGGTTTCTCCAGCAGACGAAATCTATATATCCGGCACCACCACGGGAGCATTGTCTGGTCCAAACAACGGAGGCGAAGATGTCTTTTTGGCCAAGTTCAACGACGGCGGAACTCTGCAATATCTCGATCAGTTAGGAACTACCAGTAACGACTCTGCTAGTGGCGTTGCGGTTGATGGCGCTGGCAATGTCTATGTTTCGGGCACTACCGAAGGGAGTTTCGGCGGTTCCCATCAAGGCGGCGTCGAAGATGCCTTTTTGCTTAAGTATGAGGACAACGGCGCCGCGCTAAACCACCAATGGACAGAACAGATTGGGACGAACCAAGATGATTTCTCCGCTGGGGTCGCTGTCGATGGTAACGGTAATGCTTACATTGCCGGGGGGACCTCGGGTTACTTTGGTTCTGGTTCCAATCCAAATGCAACGATCGATACTTGGCTCGCCAAATACAGCAGCGACACCACCAGCCCAAATCAAGAATGGATCGAGCAGGTCGGCACGGTTGAAGATGACGTTCCCACCGACGTGGCGGTAGATCGGCAATTAAGCAAAATCTATGTCTCGGTCAAGAGCGATGGCGATTTCGATCCGTCACAGCCTCCACCCGCATCTTCCTGGTTGCTTGGTTTCGAGAGTTCAGTGGGCCATCACTTCTTGTCGGAACGACTGCATAACCCAAATGTCGAGGGAATCGATCTCAAAGCAGGCGAGACCAGTCCCGGATTCCCGTTTTCCGTGGATGTAGCCGCTACTGGGGATCTCGATGACAACTCGCGAATTTGGACGGCTAAATACTCTATCCAATGTATCTGCGAAAACGTCTCGGCTACGGCAGCTCTCCCCGGGCCTCAAACCTACCAAGAGGACACGCTTTATAGTCTGGCTCCCATCGTGGTGGCGGATCCAGATGATGGCAACACTATTGTCGCCAGTCTGACTCTTCCCAGTGGGGTGGGGACTCTGAGTACCTCTACTGCTGGCGCTGCAGGATCGACTTTTAATCCCACTACGGGGGTATGGCGAGCGAGCGGTTCTCTAGCAGATGTCAATGCTTTGCTGGCCGGCGTCCAGTTCAATCCTGCCAATAACTACAGCGGTTCTATAAACATTGGCCTGGAGGTGACAGACCTAATCGGAGATACGTTCGCAGGCAATATCGTTCTCAATGGGAATCCCCAAGACGATATTCCCGAAATCGTCAGCCTGCCTTCAGGGGGCGAGTACGTTGAGGGTACGCCTTACAGCTTGTCGCCCCTAGAGATAAGCGACCCAGATGGCGAGGCTCAAATCACTGTGAGTCTGGCAGATCCGAGCGCGGGTAGTCTCAGGTATCAAAGTAACGTCAACGCGAGTTTGACCCTGGGCGGTTCCGTTGCGGCTCTCAACAACGCACTAGGGAGTCTAGAGTTTGTTCCGGCTGCGAACTACAGCGGCGATGCGACTATTAATGTGACTGTGGCACATGCCACCAATCCGGCTACGGGTACGATCGCCCTTACTGGTCAAGCGGTAAATGACGCTCCCACTTTGGGTTCTATCTCGATTCCAACTCCGGCAACCAATCAGAAGCCCTTCACGATTACTTACGAGCAGTTGGCAGCCAATGCCAGCGACCCAGAGGGAGATGCGATTACTCTTAACATTGGCAACGTGCTATCGGGAACTTTGACCAAGGGCGGCGCAGACGCGACGGGTCAAACCTTGATTGCCGGAGAGTCTGTGGTCTGGACGCCGGATACCGCCGGTTCTTCCGTGCCCGCTTTCGAGGTCCAAGCTGTGGATAGCTTGAACGCTGCCTCTGCTTCGGTGAATGTGGCCCTGAGTGTCGTGAACGAGTCAGAAGTTGCCATATCCACTACCCAAGGGATTGCCTCGGAATTCGGCGAGACCGGCGAGTTTACTTTGAGCCGCAGCGCCACCGATACGAGCAAAGCCCTGACGGTGACCTATTCTCTGGGAGGTTCGGCGGATGTCGGCAGCGACTATACACTAAGTGGCGTCGGTCCGAACAACACTATTACGATTCCTGCGAAACAATCTCAAGTCAAGGTTATTGTCACTCCGGTTTCAGACAGCGAAGCCGAAGAAAACGAGACGGTGATTCTCAACCTAACTGCAAATCCCGGCTCGAACTACGACTTGGGTGCTAATGCGAGCGCGCAACTAACGATTGAGGAACTCTGGATAGAGCAGCTTGGAACTAGCAATACTGACGAAGCCAAGGCGATCGCTACTGACAACCTGGGCAATATATATGTAGCGGGTCGTACTTCCGGTCAGTTAGGAGCGGGAGCCAATCAAGGCATATTTGATGTTTGGCTCGCCAAGTACGATAGCGCTCGCAATCTGCTCTGGTCGAATCCCGTGCAGTTTGGAACTCCAGAGAATGAAGAAGCGACGGGAATTGCCGTGGATGACAGCGGCAATGTCTATATCACTGGCTGGACTGAAGGTTCTCTAGGTGTCGCGAATAAAGGCGATCGCGACCCCTGGGTTGCAGCCTACAACCCCGATGGCGCGCAGCTATGGCTCCAACAAATAGACTCTGAAAGTTCTAATGTCGCCAACGATATTGCCGTTTATAACGACAACGGTCAAACCCAGGTCTATATTACGGGTAGCACCGAGGGCGAGTTGGAAAATCCAGCTCCTGTCAGCTATAGCCGCCGGAAAGATGCCTGGGTTGCCAAATATAACGGGGGCAACGGCCAGCAGCAATGGCTCAAACAGCTAGGAAGCGAGGCAAGTGCCAGCGATTTTGATAACGACGAAGCTCATGGGGTCGCCACTGACAGTCTGGGCAACGTCTATATTACCGGCTTCACCTCTGGCGGCTTTGGAGGCAGCAACAAAGGAGGCGCGGATGCCTGGTTGGCGAAGTACGACAGCAACGGCAACTCAGTATGGAGTCCGAAGCAGCTCGGAACTGCCGTCGAGGATAAGGCTTTCAGTATTGCTATTAGCAGTAACGACAAGGTTTACATTGCCGGAACGACCCGGGGCAACTTGGCCGGTCCTGCAACCTTGCTCGGACAGCAAGATGCTTGGGTTGCTCGTTACTCCAGCGATGGCGCTCTAGAGTCGAGCAAGCAACTGGGAACGGCCCAGTTTGACGACCTGACTGGTATTGCTGTGGATGCTGAGGGCAACTTCCATGTAGCCGGAAAAACCCGTGGCAGCCTAGGCGGAGTCAATCAGGGCAGTTTCGATGCCTGGTTGGCCAAGTACGACGGCAGCAGCTTAGGCTTACTCAAGGAAGAGCAGGTGGGAACTAGCACTGCAGATGCTGCCAATGATATAGCCGTGGATAATTCGGACTATGTCTATGTGGCAGGAGAAACTTTTGGGGATCTTGAGGAAGAGAACCAAGGAAGCAGCGATGCCTGGGTAGGCAAGTTCTTAGCTTGAGGAGTTCTTAGTTTTGAGTTTTGAGTTTTGAGTTAAAGCTGAAAGCTCAAAACTCTGGCTACCGAGCGCGGTTTAGAAACCCGGTTTTTCAAAAAACCGGGTTTCTGGCTTCTGGGCAAATAGCGAGATGGAAAAACTTAGAAACTCGGTTTTTTGGAAAAACTTAGAAACCCGGTTTTTTGGACAATACCTTGGGAGCATTTCACTTTTGCAACCTAATAGCCCGAAGGGCTTTGTTTGTGTAGCCGCGCCAGCCGCCTGGGAGGCGGGGCTTACGCCCAAGGGGCGAGGCGGCAGCGTACTTTCATTGAAATGCTCCCCAATACCTTCGCCATTTTTGCGTAGGTTGGGTTTCACTCCGTTCAACCCAACGTATTTGTTGGGTTTCACTCCGTTCAACCCAACCTACAAAATAGGGGGGTTTTCCAGATTGGCGTTGGTATTGTTGGAAAAACCGGGTTTCTGGGTATGTTTTTTAGATGTGGCATTTTTGAGGGGTACCCTTGAGGGTGTAGGGGCGATAGCATTCCCGAGACATTTTTTTTTATTAAAGAAAATTATTGTACTGGAATGCGCGGGCCCCAGAAACGTATGCCGCCTACCGATCTCTTCAAAAAAGAGGATTATGGGAACTCCAAAAAATAAATTCCCCAATTCGTAGGACGGGCGTCCCGCCTGTCCGCTGTCTGGGACGGGCGGGACGCCCGTCCTACGGCGAAGCGAGGAAGAGATATTTATTTGGAAATCCCTATAAAAAACATACCCTTGAAAGGAGGGGGGAGAGGGCTTTCAAGGGTATGTTTTTTATAATTCCCCTTTTTGGAGTTGCCAGCGAGCGGCATAAATGTCTGGGGCGAAGCATTCCATTTCATAAATTTATTTTAAAGCAAAGGTTATCTCGGGAATGCTGTCGCCCCTACGTTTTATTTCGAGGGTCGATCGTGGCCAGACAACATCAAATCTAAAAAACATACCCTTGAAAGGAGGGGGGAGAGGGGGGAGAATTTCTTCTGGTTCTTCCCACCCCCTCCCCACCGACATGATATTAAAACTCAAAACTCCTCAAGCTAAGAACTCCTCAAGCTAAGGAACTTAAAACTCAAAACCCTCCCCGTCCTTTCTTTGTCCTTCCCAGTCAAAGCAGGCTCGGAACATAGTCAAAAGTCAAAAGTCAAAAGTCAAAAGTCAAAAGTCAAAAGTCAAAAGTCAAAAGTAATAAGATCGAATCCGGTTAAACAGTCACAGTATCTGTAGGGGTTCCCGGGGAGCGCCCCTTTTCCTCCGGGGCAACCACGGGGGGATTGCCTAGAGCGCTAGGCGCAAGTCAAAAGTCAAAAGTCACAAGTCAAAAGTAATAAGATCGAATCCGGTTAAACAGTAGCGATTGGTATAGTTGGGTTTCGTGCCTCAACCCAACCTACATTCACACACAATTTTAACCGTCGCCTTGCTAGTAGGTTGGGTTGAGGCACGAAACCCAACAATCCAACAATAGCATCTACGCGCAAGTCAAAAGTCAAAAGTCAAAAGTAATAAGATCGAATCCGCGTAGTTGTTCCATAAATCCCGTAGGGGCAATCCCCCCGTGGTTGCCCCGGTTGGTCTGGGGCAACCACGGGGAACCCCTACAAACTGTGACTGTTGAAACGGATTTGATATAAGTAGGAACTGACTCCAATAGAGCGCTAGGCGCAAGTCAAAAGTCACAAGTCAAAAGTAATAAGATCGAATCCGGTTAAACAGTAGCGATTGGTATAGTTGGGTTTCGTTCCTCAACCCAACCTAAATTCACACACAATTTTAACCGTCGCCTTGCTAGTAGGTTGGGTTGAGGCACGAAACCCAACAATCCAACAATAGCATCTACGCGCAAGTCAAAAGTCACAAGTCAAAAGTAATAAGATCGAATCCGGTTAAACAGTAGCGATTGGTATAGTTGGGTCTCGTGCCTCAACCCAACCTACACAATTGAAATGCTCCCGGTATGGACTTTTCGGAAGCCCGTTCTACGGGATATTACAATTTTTTTTTTTGTATTTAACCAGACATGATACAACCTTTTAAACCGCACGGTTTTGCAATAGCAATCCCATCTTCACAGTCAATAATTGTTACCTTGGCGGGAAATAATTATATCAAATCCGGTTAAAAAGTCACAGTATAGCACTACCGACTAAGGTTAGGACAGTTGCAAAACGCCAACATCTTGAATTGGCAAGGCTTTGACGCTCAAGCTGAAAGCTGACTGCTGACTGCTTACTGCTACATCTGTAGTAATTAACCGGATTTGATATTAATAGCGGCAGAACGCAACGGCGCGATCGCAGAGCTTCCCGGGGTAGAAACTGCCTTACTGCTATAATTTCCTGGAACCTAGGGAGCAGGGAGCAGAAGGTCAAAAGTCACAAGTCTCAAGGTAATAAGTAGTCTCTGACTAAGGACAATACCTTCGCCATTTTTACCACCGGCACGATCCCCCCAACCCCCCTTAAAAAGGGGGGCTAAGCTCTCAAGCCGCTCTGAAGCCCCCCTTAAAAAGGGGGGTTGGGGAGATCCGGCATTGCTTAACGATCGGGTATTTGTTGTGTTTGTCAACTGGGGCTCTTCCTTAAAAGTAAGGTGTTTTTGCGTTTTGGCGAAGGTATTGTAAGGAGCGAGCATTTATAAACGTCAAGCGCGTACCTATAACCTTTTAAATCAAATCAGAAGGCCTTTAAGTAGCAATCTCATCTTATCTTCGCAGTCAATAATTGTTACCTTGGCGGGAAATAATTAATAGCGACAGAACGCAACGGCGCGATCGCAGAGCTTCCCGGGGTAGAAACTGCCTTACTGCTATAATTTCCTGGAACCTAGTGGGAAGGAGTGGGAAGGAGTGGGAAGGAGGGGGAAGGAGGGGGAAGGAGGGGGAAGGAGGGGGTACTCCCCCATGTCTCCCCTTGTCTCCCCCCATCTCCCCTTGTCTCCCCCCATCTCCCCTTGTCTCTCCCCATCTCCCCTTGTCTCTCCCAAGGGGCCACTGCTAAAAATAACAGCGAATTTCTCCCAAGGGAAAACCCACCCGCTGCCGCGACAGGGTGCGATATAGGCGGGTATTGGGTGGGCTATCTTCCCATCCGGGCTAGCTACTGGAGTAAGCCGAGGGACTTCTTGCCCTTAGTTCCAAGGCTTACCCCGCGCCAGTCCGGTTTTAAGGGAGAAATTTTTTCGACTGAGAATACCCTCCTTACTAGATTTTACTTATTTCGTCGGTAAAGGGTCGCGGCTAGCCGTGGCCCCTTTTTCTTCGCACCCCTTAGCTAGGGAGCTATATAAGTAGCTTAACACGGTTTTGCTCGAAAAACAACATTAGAAGCAAAAATTTTTTGCATCTTCTGAGCTTATGCAGTTTCTGAGCTGTCATATAGCTTAATGTTACAGCCTGGGTCGCGATTACTCGATCGCGGGCCAACAGATTTGCCCTGCGCCACAAATGTTAGCGGACTTTCCGGCTCCTGAAGGCGATACGGGAAATAGCGCGAAGTTTCCCCACAGCTTCCACCCCCCACAGTTCCCACCCCCCACAGTCTCCACCCCCCACACCCTACACCCCACACTCTTAATTGTTTTGGTTGATACGGTCGAGTATCTGGCGAATCAGATGGGCATCTGAAGCATGGGGAACTCTATCGAGATAGGCTTCCAAGTCGGGGCGCGCCAGGTTCCAGCGTTGGCTTTGGTAGTAGAGAAGGCCGCGATCGCGCAATTCTAAGGGTGCATCTGGAAACAGGAGCAGAATTCTCTCAATAGCAGCAAGGCATCTTTTTGCTTGCCCTCTTTGTAGGTAAATCATTTTCAGATTGCCCAGCATTCTTGCTAAGAAGCCCCGATTATCAATAGCTTCGAGAAACTCCGGTCTTAAGGGCACGTCGCGATTGAAAATTCTCCGTATTCGTTCCTGGCAGTCTTCTGGGAAAAGTATCTCTCCCTTATTAAAGGCATCGACAAAAATACCAGAATCTTCAAAATTGGGACGAATGATGAAATGTCCCGGCATCCCGATACCGACCATTGGAAAGTCAATTCGCTTGGCAACTTCTAGATAAATCAACGATAGAGTGATGGGAATCCCCGTGCGGCGATCGATGACCTGATGCAGAAAACTGTTGCGAGGGTCGTAGTAATTAGTTGTATTCCCAAAAAAGCCCAGATCCTCGTAAAGGTAGCTATTGATAGCTTGAATAGTGCGCATGGGATACCTTTCCGCTGGCAAGCGATCGGACAGTTCCGCTGCCATCGCATCTAGGATATTTAGGTACTCATCCACATCCAGATCGGGATAATCTTCTTGGGCTATGTAAAGTGATGCTTTAGCCAAATTTATTTCCTCGTTTGGCTGGCGAGTTTCGCTGTAAAACCTCTGTCGAGCTTGTGGAAATTCCATTCTATACTGAGAATATATTTGATTTTATAGCGGTCAGCGGTCAGCGGTCAGCGGTCAGCGGTCAGCTAAGAGCTAAAAGCTTTTAGCCACAAGCATTGCTGACCGCTGCTCCCCAGCCATCTTTGTGGTTGGAGCGATCGCTATTTTAGCTGAGAGCTGAGAGCTGAGAGCTGAGAGCTAAAAGCTGAGAGCTGAGAGCTAAAAGCTGAGAGCTGAGAGCTAAAAGCTAAAAGCTGAGAGCTAAAAGCTGAGAGCTGAGAGCTACAATGCTTACTGCTATATAAGGAAATAGACCCAATGCAAGAACCCAAAATTGTCGCTAATTACCATTCTCATAATGCCGAAGTGCCTCTATGGCACGCGCTGGAACAGTGTCTATACTGGGCCGACATTCCCAGAGGCCATCTGTTTCGCTACGATCCGGCTGCCGAGAGGCACGAACAAATAATAGACTCTGGCGAACCCATTGGCGGCATGACGATTCAGGAAGATGGATCGCTTCTGCTGTTTAAATCCCGTGGCACTGTCGATCGCTGGTTTGAGGGTAAAATCACCACTTTGATTCCAGAAATCCCCGAGGAACGGGATAGTCGCTTCAACGACGCTATTGCGGACCCCGAGGGGCGAGTTTATAGCGGCACGATGGCAACGAGCGATCGCCCGGGTAGCTTCTATCGCATAGACCCGGACGGGAGCTTGACTAAAATCCTGGACGAAACCAAAATTCCCAATGGCATGGGTTTCGTGCCAGACCAAACACAACTATATTATACAGACTCTATCGACGGAAAAATCTATCTATTCGACTACGATCGCGCCACTGGCAACCTCAGCAACCAGCGCGTGCATATCGAGATTCCCGAGCAAGAGGGCGTACCCGATGGCATGACCGTGGATGCCGAAGGATATATCTGGTCGGCTCGTTGGGATGGCGGACATCTATTTCGCTATGCCCCCGATGGCAGCGAAGTATTGCGCATACCTTTTCCTGCCAAAAAGATTTCTTGCGTAACCTTTGGCGGAGCAGACTATACCGATATCTACGTCACCACTGCAGGAGGCAACGATCCGGCTACAGAAGGGTCGGGAGCGGGAGCATTATTTCACCTGAATCTTGGCATCCCGGGAGTGCCAGAGTTTCTATCTCGGATTGGCATTTAAAAACTAGGGTGTGGGGTTTGGGGTGTAGGGTTTGGGGTGTAGGGTTTGGGGTTTGGGGTGTAGGGTTTGGGGTTTGGGGTGTAGGGTTTGGGGTGTAGGGTGTGGGGTTTGGGGTGTAGGGTGTGGGGTTTGGGGTGTAGGGTGTAGGGTGTAGGGCTTGGGGTTTGGGGTGTAGGGTGTAGGGTTTGGGGTGTAGGGTGTAGGGTGTAGGGCTTGGGGTTTGGGGTGTAGCGTGTGGGGTTTGGGGTGTAGGGTTTGGAGCATTTCAATTTCGCATCCAGCCGCCTGACGCCTAAAGGCGCGGCTACACAAACAAAGCCCGAAGGGCTGCCCTCTTACAAAAGTGAAATGCTCCCAGTAGGGTGTAGGGTTTAGGGCTTGGGGTGTGGGGTTTGGGAAGAACCAAGGCATAAATTTTTTCTCCCTATCTCTCTTCTCCCACACCCCACACCCTACACCCCACACCCGCTTGTTTGGGAAGTGTGGAAAGTGTGGGAAGAACCAAGGCATAAATTTCTTCTCCCTATCTCTCTTCTCCCAAACCCCACACCCCACACCCCACACCCCACACCCCAAACCCCACACCCTACACCCCACACCCGCTTGTTTGGGAAGTGTGGAAAGTGTGGGAAGAACCAAGGCATAAATTTTTTCTCCCTATCTCTCTTCTCCCAAACCCCACACCCCACACCCCACACCCCAAACCCCAAACCCCACACCCTACACCCCACACCCGCTTGTTTGGGAAGTGTGGAAAGTGTGGGAAGAACCAAGACATAAATTTTTTCTCTTTATCTCTCTTCTCCCAAACCCCACACCCTACACCCCACACCCCAAACCCCAAACCCCAAACCCCAAACCCCACACCCCACACCCTACACCCCAAACCCCACACCCCAAACCCCACACCCCACACCCTAATTAGGCTGCTACAATTCAACATCCTTAAGGCGCTCTTGGAGCATTTGGGGAAACTGGGCGTAATATTTTGTATTCAGCGGCGAGGGATGGGGTAAGGGAAATAAAGTTATTTGCCGGGAATGGTCGTCTCCCTCGCTGTCAGATATCTCGATGGTAACTGGCAGGCTGGCAGAATAGCGATCGCTCCTTTCAAAAAAATTAGTCAGCTCCCCTTTGGCTCCATAAGGGGCAAACCATTTGAAAGCTTCATTGCCCAAAGTGATAATCCGATCTCCTTGCCAATAGAAAAGCAGCAGTTTTTCTAAAAAAGGACGAAATCGATTTTTCACCGTTGCCGAATAGGCTTTATTACCCGGCGGCTTGTATGGCATCGTATTGGTGAGCAAAACGCGCTCCAATACTGACATTAGCTCGGTCTTATCTTTAGTTTCTTTATCGTAAATTGCCCGATAAACTCCCTGGCGTACTAGAGTACCGGCAGCGCCGTACAGGGGCTGGCCGGCATGCACTTCGTCTTTGCCCAAGTCGCGGGCAAAAAAGCAGAGCTTGCTGGCTAGATTGCCTGCATAAATAATTGGCAAGGTCGGGTCTTTCCCCGCTGCTTCATAGACCGGGCGATCGATGGGAAATTCTGCCCTTTGAGCTTCCTCCTGAATTGCGGCAATTAAGTGTTCTATGTCTGGCATATAGCAGAGTATAATTTATACAGGACTTACGCAAACTATCCATATCTAGTATTTGTAGGGGCAATCCCAAGAGCGTTCGCGTTGGCGGAGCCTGCGCGACAGCGCATAGCGTCTCCCAATGCGAGAATCGCCCCTATTCATAGAATCTATGCGTAAGTTCTATTATAAACGAGTCCAGAAACAGGGAGCCAGAAACCCGATTTTTACAACAAGGGACTTGCGCGGAAATAAAGTACCACTCCGTAAGCATTCCACCGTTCGGGCGCTCGCCGGTCGTTGCCTTTGAACTGGTACATTATTAACTTGCAAGTCCCCAATACCTTCGCCAAAAAGCAAAACCCTTTATTTTTAGGTTTCTCCCGGGAACGAAACACAACAAATGCGAGGTCTAATACCAACGTCAGATCCCCCCAACCCCCCGATAAATTGGGGGGCAAGAGAGAGATTCAGAGCTTAGCCCCCCTTTAAAAAGGGGGGTTGGGGGGATCGTTCCCTACGATAAAATGGCGAAGGTATTGTTGGAAAAACCCGGTTTTTCCAACAATACCGGGTTTCTGGCAGTTTCTAGACCCTGAGTAACTTTTACGAAACCGGCTTTTTGAGAGAGACTTCAAAGCGCTCCCCCGGTTGCGGCTCTAATACCTGAGTGGAGAGATTTTCCCGAGCCAGCGTCGAGCGAAAGTCTTCCAGATTTCCTGAAGCGCGCAGAAAGGATACCAGAAATCCCGAAAAAGTCACATCGCCACCGGCAGCAGTAGGCAGCATGACTTGCGGCTTTAACAAGCGAGCCGCCTTCAAGGCAGTTTCGGTTCCTTTGATAATAGGAATTCCTAGGGGTAGGGACAAATCGACAATTGGCGCGATCGCCACATCTACAGGAGCGGCATCTTTCAAAGAAGCAGAATGATATCCGTGGGGTTCGTAGTAAATACTATTGCCAGTTTCCAGCTCCTTAAGAATATAACCATTTTCTATTAAGGTCGGGCCGATGGGAGAGCCGGGAACTGCTTTAATTTCAACTCGATTGGCTAGGGTAAAGCTTTCCTGATGTGCCAGCGACGTTATCTGCCGATAACCCAACTCTTGCACTACTTTGGCGGCATTGGGAGAAGCGACTACGGCAATATCCCGATCTAGCTGCTTGAGGGTTTGAGGGTGTGCGTGGTCTTCTAAACCCTGAGAGAGCAGAATTAGGTTTATGTTTTCTGGAATCGAGCGATCCTTGCGGCGATCGCCTTTGAAAAACCAGGGGGTATTGCCAAAAACTAACGGACCCACTAACCAGGGATCGAGCAGGATGCGCTGCCCTCCGAGTTCTATCAGCCAAGAATTGCTGTCTAGATAAGTCAAGTACATGAGATAGACAAGATAAAAGATGCCGTTTTCTTTTTATTATTATAAGTCAGAAAGCCGATTTTTCCACAGGGCACGATCCCCCCAACCCCCCTTTTTAAGGGGGGCTTAAGACGCGGTAAACTATTGCCTCCCTTTTTAAGGGGGGTTGGGGGGATCGTGCTTTGGGGCAAATAGGCGTTGGTATTGTCCAAAAAACCGGGGTTTTAAACGGTAGGATTTCTCATTTGCAATGCCTTGTTGGTTCTAGGAGCAAAAATTAAACTACAATATAATAACCATTTCGCCGAGAGATTCTATGGTACAAGCACCTGTCAGAATTGCAACCAATATTGAAACCAATCAAGAGCTAGCCACCCTAGCCATTGACTTGATTCGCCAAGCAGGGTGCGAGTATGGGGAGATCCGCATCTGCTCCTATCGGACTCAGAACCTAACTGCCAGCGATCGCTCCCTGAGCCGTCTGGCGGATAACGACAGTTCTGGCTTTGGGGTGCGCGTTCTCTTAGACGGTGCCTGGGGATTTGCCGCCAGTCCCCGCAAGACGCCAGCAGAAATTGCCCGCATCGTGGCCTTGGCAGTAGATATCGCCAAAGGCAGCCGCCTAACCCAGCTCGCTCCCGTGCGCTTAGTGCCGGTGCCAGCCTACCGCGATACCTATCTTACCCCGATTCAGATAGACCCATTTGCTATTCCGATTGGCGAGAAAGCAGAACTGCTGCTAGGCATTAACAATAGTCTGCTTGGCTATGAAGCTAAAGGGATAAAAAAAGCTTATTCTTTCTTGCACTTTACCCGGGAAGACAAAACCTTTGCTTCTACAGAAGGGTCTTTAATCGAACAAACTATTTACCGCAGTCATGCCGGTATGAGCTGCACTGCCGTAGCGGAGGGCGACGCTCAGAGTCGCAAGTACGAACGTCCGCCTCTCAACATCGGTTACGAGCATATCGATAAGGTCGATTTATTTAGTCAAACCGACCGGGTGGCAGAGGAAGCAATTGAAAAGGTGCTAGCGCCTAACGGTCCCTCGGGAATCCGCTCGACTCTTATTCTCAAACCGACTAATTTATATTTGACAATTCACGAATCTGTGGGACATCCGACAGAGTTAGACCGGGTTTATGGCTACGAAGCAAATTTGGCAGGAACTAGCTTTGCCACTACGGATAAATTGGGCAAGTTCCAGTATGCCGCCCCTTGGGTGAGTTTTAAATGCGATCGCGTTCAACCGGGGGGACGCAGTACCGTTGGCTACGACGATGAGGGAGTGAAAGCCCAAGAATGGTATGTAGTGAAAGATGGTATTTTAGTCGATTATCTGACCGATCGCGAAACTGCTTATCGACTGGGGCGCGAAAGTAGTAATGGCAGTTCTTTTGCCGATAGCTGGGGGAGCGTACCAATGGTAAGGATTCCCAATTTAGGATTAGAGCCGGGAGCCGATGGCGGCAATCACACTGCTACTTTAGAAGAAGCGATCGGCGATACAGAAGATGGGATTTTAATCGATGGCATCGGCAGTTTTTCCATAGACCAGCAGCGGCGCAATTTCCAATTCGGCGGCGATGCTTTTTGGAAAGTAGAAAAAGGCAAAATTGTCGGCATGCTCAAAAATGTTACTTACCACGCCATGACGACTGATTTTTGGAATAGCATAGATGCGATCGGTCCGGCCTCAGAATCGATGCAATGCGGCACCAATATTTGTGGAAAAGGCGAGCCAATACAGGTGGCACAGATGACTCATCGCTGCGTGCCAGTGCGCGTCCGCGATATTCAGATTGGCGGAGCGTCATAAGTTTAGATCAATTCTTTATAAAGCTGCACGCAATCGGCCGTTCGGGCTGAGTCCTGAGCAGGTCGAAGGGTCGAAGCCCAAGAATAGGTACATTATTAACTTGCCAGTCCCTTAGATCGGAGTTTAGGTTACTCGCCGGAACCAGAAGCCCGGTTTTTTTGAAAAAACCGGGCTTCTTTAGGGTACTCGCCGGAGCCAGAAACCCGGTTTTTTGAAAAATACCTTAGCCATTTTCCCGGGTGTTAATAAGGTGTAGGGGCGACAGCATTCCCTAGACAACCTTTGCTAATAGAAAAAAATTATTGTATTGGAATGCTTCGCCCTGGGTTGCAATCGCATACGCGCATACCGAAATTGTTTAGCAGACCGCAGTCATATTATAATTCAAGCAAATACTAGCGAGGTCGTAAGATAGAAAATGCTGAAAACTCTAAGGCTACAAAATTTTAGAGCTTTTCAAGATACAGGGGATATCGAACTCAAGCCAATTGTAGTCCTTGCCGGTCCCAATAGCAGCGGCAAAACTTCTATTCTCAAGAGCCTGCTACTTCTCAAGCAAACCCTGGAAATGGGGCGATCGGGCGACGATCTGAATTTGGACGGTCGGTTTTTGCAACTTTCAGCGTTCAACGAGTTGACTTTCGGCAAGCCACCTCTAAATGATTGTAAGGTCAGCTACAAAGTTACGGTCGAAAATAGCATAGACTACGATCTAGCCCTTAGTCTGGCTAAACGCTCATCATATCCAAATTTAAAACTGCCTAATAAGGCGGAGTCAGTCAGGTTGAAAAGCGAAATAAATTTTGGATTTAAATACCAACAGGATGAACCCAGAGGCAAAATTAGTGTAGATTTTTTTAACCTGACTTCCTTTCTTGATTCGAGCATTTATTTTAAAATAAATGTCCAGATTATAAATAAGCTATACAAAGTCGATATGGACGGTTTTAGCTTGCCAGACTATTACGAAGCTGGCGACTTATATACTGTATTATGGAGATACTTCTGGCCTACAGGATTACTTTTTACTGAGAAAGAAGAATTTAAAGGCAAGCCCTATCATAAAAAAATAAATAACGGCTCGCTTTTAATTTATTTAAAGCTAGATCCAGTTTCCCAGACTATGCTGCAAGACTTTGAGGAAGAGCTGGTAGGGCGGCTGGAATATCTAGGACCGCTACGAGAAGAACCGCACAGAGCTTATCCGCATTCAGGGAGTTCCAGTTCTGAAATCGGTCAGAAAGGGGAAAACGCTGCTCAAATCCTCTGGCTTGAGAAGGATAGTCCAGTAAGCTATTTACCTGAACTCGGCGCAGCAGTTAGCGAAGTAAAGTTAATCGATGCGGTGAACGATGTTTTTCATAAAATGGGTATCGGTCAGCCAGTTTCTGTAAACTCGGAACAGTCGGTTATGTACCAAATCTTGTTTGGGCTGGGAGAGCAAGGCCAGAAAACAGTAACGATCGCCGATGTCGGATTTGGCGCGAGCCAGCTCCTGCCCGTGGTGGTCATGGGTCTCAGAGCAGACGATTCCTCCTTATTAATGTTCGAGCATCCAGAGATTCACTTGCATCCCAAGTTACAAGCAAACTTGGCAGATTTCTTTCTAACTCTGGCAATGTCGGGAAAGCGAATTTTGGTCGAGACTCATAGCGATCGCTTCATTAATCGGTTGCGACGCCGAATCGCCGAAGATACCACCGACGAACTCAAGGACAAAATTAGTATTCTTTTTGTCCGACCGGGAGAGAACGGCGAAGGCTCGACAATCGAACCAATGCGAATCGATCGCTATGGCGTCATTGAAAACTGGCCTCCGGACTTTCTGCCCGAAGCTGCCGACGAGGCAGAAGCAATTTTTCGAGCTGGATTGGAGAAGCGACGCGGAAAATGAGACCAAATCCGATTATGCCGCCGCCTAACGCCTAAAGGCGCGGCTAAACAAACAAAGCCCAAAAGGGCTCTCTTGAATAAGCAACGAGGATTTGGTATGAGTTTGCTTTTAATAATTGACTTGGCTCTACTTATATATAAGTATGAAGACTGGCGCAACGGGGAAGAAGATTGTTTGAGCCGCTTTGAAGCTCTGACCCTGCATCGTCGGCGTTTGCAACAGGCAGGCGGCAAAATAGCCATGTCTTACGATTTGGCTGGCGTCATTTGTGAATTTTTTCCGTGGAACGAGGAGTTCAGTGCAGTTCCCGAATTGCGAGACTTGAGGCTGTTTGTACTACAGGATTTGCAAAGAGCAGAATATATTGATATCCAGACTCTTGGGGAAACTACCCTGGAACCAGAGGGAATAGTCTGTCAGTTGGTCGAGGCTCCAAAAGCGATCGATGCCTGGATGGAACTGCTCTGCGATCGCGCTGAGGTTTCTCCTCCTATCGCCACATGGAATAGTCCTTTATTATCCGATCGTAAAGTCAATGAAATACTGGCGATCGTCGAGAACATCGAGAGCGAAGTCGAATCTCGATATTCCCTGCCGTTGGTCTGGGATGAAGATAGCTGGGCTGCACTGCTAGCGACTCAAGACCTTTGGCCGGATTTGCAAAAATGCGTCGAACTTTATTTCCAAACCAATCCGGATCTGAAAAACTATCCAGGAGTAAGAGAGCAAGCAATTCCGTTTGACTGCACGCCAGGGTTCTGGAAATCCGTAAATCGTTATTGCAAGGAACAAAGACTGCGACGGGCTTTGATTCAAGCGGTAACTAAGAAAGTTTATGGGATTTTGGATGCCAGTCTTGGGGACGAGTCAATCGGTGAAATTCGTAGGTTTAGAGTAACCGATTTTTGGCGAGTCCATTATTACGATCGAGAAGATAAGCTGCTCCTAGATGAATTCGGCCCGCATGACATCGGTGGAATTGGTTGAGATAAGTTTTTTTGAGATATAGGCGCGATTTTCCTGCCCAGAAGCTCTGGCAACGCTCTATGTTATATGATGCCTTGGGCATATTAACATCAAATCCGCGCTATTTGCCCTAAAAAAACCCTTATCGTAGGACGGGCGTCCCGCCTGTCCGCCACCCCAGCTAGGGACAGGCGGGACGCCCGTCCTACGAGAGATTTTTTCTCAGGACTTACGCATTGCCTCTATATCTGGTAGGGGGGATTCGCGAATCGCCCCTACACTTAGGGCGCATAAGACAATTTGCGTAAGTCCTATTTCTGTGGCTATTTTACAGGATTTGATATAACATACAACCGAATCGAGCAATATGACTGGGACAACCAAAAACAGACGACCGATAGGCGTAGATTTATTTGCTGGCGCGGGGGGTATGACCCTCGGTTTCGAGCAAGCCGGGTTTGACGTGCTGGCAGCAGTAGAAATCGATCCAATCCATTGTGCGACTCACGAATTTAACTTTCCTTTCTGGTCTATCCTCTGCAAAAGCGTTGCCGAGATCTCGGCGGCAGAAATCAGGGAATCTTCTTCTATTGGCGATAGGGATATTGATGTAGTATTTGGCGGTCCGCCGTGCCAGGGTTTCTCGACGATGGGGAAGCGCCACCTAGACGATCCGCGCAATTCTCTGGTTTTTGACTTCATACGGCTGGTGCTAGATCTCAAGCCAAAGACATTTGTGATGGAAAATGTCCGGGGACTGACTCAAGGAAGGCAGAGGGAGTTTCTTGGAGAAGCGATCGCCAAGTTTCAATTCAATGGGTATAAAGTCCGAGAAGATTATCGAGTTTTGAATGCCGCTTGCTATGGAGTGCCGCAGAACCGGGAAAGATTATTTCTAATTGGATGCAGGCAAGGTCTGGCTTTACCTGAATATCCAGCGCCGATTTCCAGACCGATTTATTTGAAAAATACAACGAAAAACCTGGCCGAGAGAAAGAGCTACGAAGCCGACGACTTACCGCGAGCGCCGAATGTCTGGGAGGCGATCGCGGATTTGCCCGATATAGAAAAGCATCGAGAGCTTTTCAAACAAGACTATTGCTTGGCCGAGTACGGCACCCCGCAAAGCGATTACGCCAAGCAGCTTCGGGGTCTGGTTTCTATAGAGAGCGATCGCGCTTATCCTCGCCAGTGCGATCCTAGGATACTCACCTCCAGTCTCCGCACCAAGCATACTCCAGAATCAACGAAAAGATTTGCCGAAACTCTCCCAGGCACGACGGAGCCTAAAAGCCGATTTTATAGACTCCATCCTGAAGGATTATGCAATACTCTCAGAGCGGGAACTCCCAGCAATCGGGGCGCTCACACTTCTCCCCGACCGATTCATCCCAAGCAACCCCGCTGCATTACAGTCCGGGAAGCGGCGCGGCTGCATTCGTACCCGGATTGGTTTAGATTTCATGGCACCAAATGGCACGGGTTTCGACAGATTGGCAATTCCGTACCGCCCCTGCTAGCAAAAGCAGTAGCCTCAGAAATTTGTAAATCTCTGAGAATAGAATCCTCGCAACCGGCAGAGACAAATTGCCGCAAACTTGGAGACCAAGAGTTACTATCTTTTAATATGTCCCAAGCCGCCAAATTGTACAACGTGGATACTCAGGCGATCGCGCCAAGAAAAAGACAAACATTATAATATGCTATTTTTTATAGTCCTGTTTTATTGCACAACTTATATCATGTCGGTTTGAATGCCCCAAAAAAAGTCAAGTGCTGCTTCGGACGGGCGTCCCGCCTGGGAGCTTGGGCTCCTTGGGACAGGCGGGACGCCCGTCCTACGGGAGATTCTAATTTTTTCTGTGGGTATTTAACCCAACTTGATATTACGACGGTTTAGGACAAAAGGTTCGTAGGGGCATAGGCGGAGCCTACGCCCTCTCCCTATAGCTGTCCGTTCCCTGAATCCGTAGTGCTATATCTATCCGAACTGGTGGTGACTACTTTGCAGAGCTATTTTCCCTGGCTCGCACCAGCACGATATTCTCCCATAGCCCGGACAAACTGCTTGAATACATAGTCGGAGTCGTGCGGACCGGGGCTAGCCTCTGGGTGATATTGCACGGAAAAAACTGGCAAAGACTTATGACGCAAAGCCGCTACCGTGCGATCGTTCAGATTAAGATGGCTTACCTCCACCTCACTGGCCAAGGTATTGGCATCGATCGCAAAACTGTGATTTTGGCTAGTAATCTCCACTTGGGAATTCCCCCCTGCCGGTTGATTCAAGCCTCGATGGCCAAACTTGAGCTTAAAAGTCTCGCTGCCCAAAGCCAGTCCCAGAATTTGGTGTCCCAGACAGATACCAAATAAGGGTTTATCACTTTCTAGCAGGCTTTTCGCCGTTTCAATACCTTCGGCAACCGCCGCCGGGTCTCCAGGTCCATTAGAGAGAAAAACCCCATCTGGATTGTATTTGAGAATTTCTTCTGGCGGCGTGGTTGCTGGGACGACCGTTACCCGGCAACCGTAACTGGCCAGACGCCGGAGAATATTGCGTTTGATGCCGAAATCAATTGCAACTACATTGTAGGCTTCGCTTTCGTCTTCTTCCTCGGGTTTAAATTCCCAAGCCTCGGCAGTGGGCTCGTTCCACTCGTAGGGTTCGGCAGTAGTGACCTCGGTTACCAGATTTAAGCCCAGCATATTTGGCGCACCCGCTACAAGGCGCAGCAAATCCGAGGGATCTAGAATTTCCGTCGAAATGCCGCCGTTCATCGCTCCAACTATGCGAATTTTGCGGGTTATAGCTCGGGTGTCAATTCCATATATACCGATGATGTTGTTTTGCTCCAGATATTCCGGTAGGGATTGGCTGGAGCGCCAGTTGCTGGGGCGAAAACAAATGTTGCGCGCGATCGCCCCTTTTACCTGGGGTCTTTGCGATTCTTCGTCTTCGCTATTGACTCCGGTATTGCCCAATTCTGGATAAGTGAAAGTGACAATTTGGCCGCAGTAGCTGGGATCTGTCAGCACCTCTTGATAGCCCGTCATCCCAGTATTAAATACGATTTCTCCTATGGTAGTGCCGGTGGCTCCGAAGGACCAACCCCTATAAAACGTTCCATCCGCTAGTACGAGCAATGCCGGTCGAGCGCCAGAAAGTGGCATAGAAACCTCGCTATCCCTAACTTTGCTTTGGCATTATGGCATGGAATTGGGAATTGGGCATTGGGAATTGGGTGCCATTGGGCATTGGGCATCGGGTATGGGGCATATTTGATGTTTTTAATGCGTAGGGGCGACAGCATTCCCAAGATATCCTTTGCTTTCGAGTAAACTTATGTTCTGGAATGCTTCGCCCCAGACATTTATGCCCCTCATCGGCAAGGGCAATTATAAAAACATTTGACGTATGTTTTTTTGTAATTCTCTTTTTTGATGTTGTCGGTGGGTTTCATAGCTTTCTGGGGCGAAGCATTCCAGTATATAGGTTTTCTCAAATAGCAATAAGTTGTCGCAGGAATGCTGTCGCCCCTACGCCGTCGATTCGCCTAGAAAACATCAATTCATAAAACAGACCCAAGTTAGGGCCATTCGACTGGCTCGGGAGCAACCTACGGATTGGTACATAATATGCTTGTCCCATTGCCGGGGTCGGGCTCCGATATCCCGGAATTTGCCATAATATATAAGAAGAACCATTAACCGAAACAGACCCAATAGGGTTTTCTAACCTCTAATATATGCCAGGGTAAAACTTAAATGGGTCTAAAGTATATGAAAAGGAATATTGTCGCTCTACTAGCTATTATCGGTCTTGCCTGGGTGCCGGCTGGGGCGATCGCCCAAGAAGATCCGGGCTGTTTCATGGTCGATAGCGAAGGCAATGCGATCGACTTAGGGCCGCTATGTCCCGGTGGCGGCGAAGATAGTCTTGCCTTGCCCTCTAATCCAGGTTTTTTTCAAGCTTCTATTAAACGTCGGTTAGGAGGCGTACCAGTTGTTGACGTTGTTTTTAATGGTTCTGAAAGCTTCGAGATGCTATTAGATACTGGCGCTAGCGTTACCTTGATTACGCCGGGAATGGCAAAAGCTTTGAATCTGGAGACTTCCAGAGAATTAGAAACGACAGTAGCCAGCGGCGACAGCATTACGGTTGGGGTTGCTAAGGTTAGTTCTATACAAACTGGCAATCTAATTGTCGGGCAAAGTGAAGTGGCGATCGCTCCGGAAAAAGCGGAAGAAGGACTGGGAGGGATGGGACTCTTAGGACAAAACTTTTTTGGCAATTATGACGTGACGATTAAGGAAAACCACGTCGAGTTTCGCAAGCGTTCTTAAATAAAAGTAGAACAATAATAGGGTCCCCTTGCGCGTAATTCAAAGTTAAAAATTCAAAATTCAAAATTACTTTGGAACCAGGCTCCCGGCCATAAGAGGGCGAAGAAAGATTATTTCTGCCGCGCTGCACTAGGGCGATCGCTAAAACTTGGCACATTAGCTTGCTCTTAATGAAGCAAAAACTATATGACAGAAACTACAACCATTAATCAAGTTAACAGTCCTATATCTAAATCAAAAAGAGACTATACAATCGAAGTTGTTGATAATGAATTTGTCCTAAATCGCTGGCAAGAGATCGAATCGACTTTATCCAGAGTGTTTTCTGACTCAAATTTCAATGACAACTTTGTAACTACTCGTCCAGCAGAACATACCTGGCAAAATATTAACGATGCCAATAAAAAGGGCTTAAAGCATATTATAGCTCTAGATTTAGATAATAATATTCTCGGAGCATTTTTGGTGATTCCATCCTACAAACCAGAAGGAAAGGAAGACTGCGATTTAGGATGGATGTTCACTATAGAGTTGTACCCAAGGTTTCGCCATGAGGTTATGAGTGCCATTGTCGATAAAGTTCACGAAGTAACTAGAAATGCTGGCTTTAAAAGAATAATTACAGAAATGGGAACAGAAGCAGGAGCAAAATTTTTGTGCAAAAAACATGGTTACGTTCATACACCTAATGCAGACAAGTTGAATAGATGGACTAAGGAATTAAATTGAATATAGCTTAAAATACATAGATGCGAACTGAAATGTGCTGAATAATGCAAATATTCCGCATCTATGCTCACAAATGCTATAAATTGTAAATCTACAACAAAACCAAGCAAAAACAATGAGCGATCAATACGAAAAGCTGGCCCATTTCTATGACGACTTTGTACAGAAAAACAGAAACTATTATGAGATTGCCCGTGGATTTTCTGAAATAATTGGAGATAATAAAAATTTATTAGATATAGGAATAGGTACTGGGTTAGTTGTAGAGCATTTACTGGAAATTAATCCCTCTTATAATATAACTGGAATTGATACCAGTGAATCTTTATTGGAACAGGCTCGAAAAAAACTGGGGCAGAAGGTTGATTTGTATTGTCAAAGTGTCTCAGAGCTAGATGTCGATAAAAAATTTGATGTTGCTTATTCCCGTGGCGGTGCTTGGACATTTGTTAATGACGAATCAGAAACAATGCTTGCAAGCCACATTCTGAGTTCGGCAGAGATTAAGAAGAGTTTCCAATGTGTTGCTAACCATCTGAAAAAAGGAGGTCTGTTAATAATCAGCTCTTCTAATGCATATAGCAACAAATTAGTAGAACTAGACAATGGCATTGTTCATAAAAAGACTGCAACTACTGAATTAGTTGACGACGAACGTTATGCTATTCTTGGTTATTTTTTCTATAAAGGAGAAGAATTGTTAGCGGAGCAAACACTCAAGCTTAAATTACTCAGTCATCAGACCTATACTAGCATGCTAGAAGAGGCCGGATTTGTAGAAGGAGCTATCGAGCCTGGAAAATATTGCAGCTACTTGAAAACATAAGAAATACATAGCGCGTCCAAATAATTTGTCTAAACGTAGCGCCTGCAAGGCTATACCTTGAAACTATTGTAAGTTAAGGGTTTCAGGGTATAGCACTAAACCGTTATTTTAGGCAGGCTGTAAATGGCTAGCTATAGGGAACTATAGCGTTTCTCAAATTGATGTGAGGTTTGTGGGGCGAAGCATCCCAATACAGAGATTCCCGTTCGGAGCGCGGAGATGCGTGCAGGGATGCTATCGCCCCTACGACCCCTGGCGCGATCGTTCATTACACTTATTTGAGAACTGCTATA
>JAAHFN010000067.1 GCA_010672965.1 Oscillatoria sp. SIO1A7 | reverse complement strand
AAATTGATGGAAAGTGTCTGGGCGAAGCATCCCAAGATCAAAATCCCGGTTTTATAGCAGAGATGGTCAAGGGGGATGCTGTCGCCCCTACCCGATCGCTTATTACACTTATTTGAGAAATGCTATAGGTAATTAACCGGATTTGATATAAGTTTTGAGTTGGGGACAAGAAGACCGTAGCGCGGGCGTCCCGCCTGCGCCCAGAGGATAAGAAAATATGGGAGATTCAAGGATAAATCCAGAAAAAAATAATCTAGCATTGCCGATCGCCCTAGGAATATCTACCTTAGTAGTTGGCTTAGCGGTGCCAGTTTTTATACTTGGCATTGGAGGAAATCCCCTCTCTATGTCAGACAAAAAGGTAGAAGATGCCAATTCGCCAGCATTGCGGCTCGCACTAGATAAAACCTCGGAGCGAGAGGCACCGCTGGCAGAAATAGCTGACGGGAATAAATCCCGCGATCGCAATCGAGCCCGCTATCTCCTGGCGGTTGATTCCTTAGAACAAGGAAACCCAGAGGCAGCTTTGCAACGGCTCGAAGGTTTAGAAAAAGACTACAAAATTCTCGCACCTTATATTCTCCTCAAGCGTGCGGAAGCTTACGAAGAAACTGGCAATCTAGAAGCAGCGAAAAAAACTTGGCAGAAACTGCGCGATCGCTACTCAGATTCCCCAGTGGCAGCGGAAGCTTTGTATGCTCTGGGCAAGACAGATGCTAAAAATTGGCAGAGAGCGATCGCCGAATATCCCAGCCACCCCCGGACGGTGGAAATCGCCCGGGAGCAGTTAAAACAAAATCCCAACCAACCGGAACTCTTATTACTATTGGCCAAGCACGGCCTTTACCTTCCCGATATCGTCCAATACCTAGACCGACTACAGCGCCAGTATGCCAGCCAACTCACTCCGGCAGATTGGGAAACCATTGCTTTTGGATATTGGGAAAAACAGAAATACGATAAAGGCGGTAAAGCATATGCGAAAGCGCCCCGGACGCCGCGCCATGCTTACCGAGCGGCTCGGGGACAGCAAATAGGGAAAAAGAAAAAGGAGGCGATCGCAGCCTACAAACGACTGATTGCAGAGTTTCCCGATAGTAAGGAAACCGCTCTCGGGCTGCTGAGACTCTCTAGAATAGTCAAACCCCAAGAAGCCGTTCCCTATTTGGATAAAATATTGGCGCAGTTTCCCAGTCATGGTGGCGAAGCATTATTAGAGCGATCGAAAGTTCTGACAGCGCTCAAAAGTACCCAGTCCGCAGAGCAAGCCCGCGAATCCGTACTGACTCAATACAGCAACTCCGATGCTGCGGCTACTGTCCGCTGGGAAAATGCCAAGCAAAGAGCTGCAGCGGGCGACTTTGCCGGGGCTTGGAAATGGGCAGAAGAATTAGGACGAGAAAATCCCAAGAGCGAGCTGGCTCCCGAAGCCAGTTTCTGGGTAGGAAAATGGGCGCAGCGCTTGGGACGGGGAAAAGAGGCAACGGAAGCATTTGAATATGTACTGTCTAAATATCCAGAGTCTTACTTTGCTTGGCGAAGTGCGGTTTACTTGGGCTGGGATGTGGGAGATTTTACTACAGTGCGATCGCTCTCTCCCGAAGTAGTAAAACCAGAGACGCGCCCCGCTCTAATTGCTGGCTCTGAAGTCTTGCAAGAACTCTACCAACTCGGCCAAGATAAAGATGCCTGGACTCTGTGGCAAGCGGAATTTAGCAACCGCAAAAATCCTACAGTAGCAGAGCAGTTTACTGATGGCGTCATTCGCTTGGGAGTTGGAGATAATCTCGACGGTATTTTTATGATCTCTTTCTTAGCCCAGCGAGAAAAATCAGAAGAAATTGCTGAATATGAAGCTCTCAAACAAAAACCCGCCTACTGGCAAGCTCTTTATCCATTTCCTTATAAAGACTTAATTGTCAAATGGTCCGGGGAGCGTAAGTTGAATTCCCTATTAGTCACTGCTCTGATTCGTCAAGAATCGCGCTTTATGCGCACCATCGAATCCTGGGCTGGGGCTATTGGTTTGATGCAGGTAATTCCCCCTACTGGCGAATGGATGGCTCAGCGAATTCAACTAGAAGAGTACGATTTGGAAAATCCAGACGACAATATAAACTTGGGCACCGAGTTCCTCAGCTATACCCATGCTGAATACAACGATAATTCTATGTTGGCAGTGGCCAGCTATAATGCCGGACCCGGGAATATATCCTCATGGCTAAAACGGTTTGGTTTCAACGACCCCGATGAGTTCGCCAGCAAGATTCCCTTTCCCGAAACCAATGATTATGTCAAGAAGGTTTTTGGTAACTATTGGAATTATTTGCGGCTATACAATCCTGAAGTTGCCAAGCAGTTAGCAGAGTTGCAGTAGTCAGAGAAAATTCAGAAACCGCTAAATCAGAGCGGGGTTGGATTGCTCTATCTATTGCCCGGGAATTCAAAATATAGCACTATGCATATTTGGTTAGGGCAATCTTAATGTTTGCCTGTAGGGGCATTCGCGAATCTGCCTGTAGGGGCGATTTCGCGAAATCTCCCCTACAAAAAAAAATGTCGGATGGGGGCAGGTTGCAGCAGCAGCTTTTTCAAGGCAGAAATTTTCTGGCTCCGAGACAAACCGCGATCGCGCCTATCGCCCCCATAGCCCCCATAGCCCATAGATAGAGTCCCGCACGGACATCGTACTCTATCTATGGCGTTTAAGCTAGAAATATTGATAATCATTATCGTTTGATTGTAAATAAATATTACAAATTATAGTTTGTTCTAAAATTTAGAAGTCCTGTAGGCAATAAGAGCTTTAAAGAAATATAAACTGGTTGATAGATGGGTGTTAGACAGCCGGTCAATGAATCGAGGCTCAATAGTTCTACAAGAGTAAGGCCGCCATCCCTAGAGGTGAAAGCCATTAGCTGCGATCGGCACTCTTGCCGCCGATCGGACTGATGCTCTAGTTATAGTGATAAAAGCAGGCCATACTAGGGGGGAAGCTTGACCCCGAATCCAGGGAGTTTTTTGAACAACGTTTATATTGTGGCTCCGATCGCGGCGGCGCTTTCCTCAAAATGCGTCGCTATTGCTCTGCGCAGGGCTAAGAGCGAATAGGAGCCGTCGATGGAGGAAAAGAGGTTAAAATGGCAACCGCAGTTTCAGGACTAGATAAACTGGCAGATAACATTGCCAAACTAAGCCAGCGACGCGCAACCGGAACATTGATTTTATCCAGCGAGGCTCAGTACGAAGGTCAACTGCACCTTTTTTACGGTCGCCTCCTCTATGCGATCGGCAGATCCCATCGAGTCCGCTGTTGGGATAGAACCTTGAAGCAATCCTGTCCCAACTGGAAAGTAACCTTAGATAGCGAGCCGGAGGAAGAGCCTTGGGAATACCAATTGCTTCACCTTGGGGTCGCTAGAGAACGACTTAGCGTTTCCGAGGCCAAGGCCGCTATCCGCAACAGCGCCAGAGAAGTATTTTTTTCTTTGGCCTTAAGCCCAAACCTTACCTGCCGCTGGGATTGCCGAGCGGAAGCTTCCTCGACAATGACCTTAACTCTGCCATTATCTGCTGTGGAAGTAGAACAAGTTATCCAAGAGGCACGGGAACTCTGGCAACAATGGCTTACTTTGGGTTTTGGCAAAATTTCTCCTAATCTCGCACCGACTTTAAAAGAGGATGCGGCTGAGTATTTTCCTCGCCTACAGCAAGTGCTAACGGGAGAAAAAACCCTGTGGGATTTGGCGGTCAGCTTGCAGCAACCGATAGAGGGAGTGGCTCGTGCTTTGCTTCCCTTTGCCAAAAAAGGTGTAGTCAAATTCGAGCATATACCGGATGTACCAACGCCATTTGCACTTGTGTCTCAAACTAAAGCTGATGTAATAAAAATTCAACCCCCTCCCCAACAGATAATTGCCTGTATTGATGACAGTCCAACCGTCGGTCAATTCGTGGAGCAAGTTCTGACTCCATTTGGATATCGCGTTTTGAAGATTCAAGATCCTCTGCGGGCAACAACGCTCCTAGCCAAGCACAAACCATCCTTAATTTTTTTAGACTTGGTGATGCCCAATGCTGATGGCTATTCTTTATGCACTTTCTTACGCCAAAGTCCGGCTTTTCGGGAAACGCCGATTATTATTTTGACCAGTCGTAATAGTATTATCGATCGCACTCGTGCAAAGTTAGCGAAAGCGTCGGATTTTTTAACGAAACCTCCCGAACCGGAGAAGCTTCTACAAATGGTTGAAAAACATCTGAAAATTTGCTTGGTTTAGGCTCGCTTACCAAATCTAATTAGTTTATCGAGTCATAACCTTAAAATTTAGTTAGCGATGTTTTTTGATATAGCAGTGTAGGGGCAATACGGCCGATCGCCCTCCGGGTGTGCTGCGCGCACCGAGCTTTGCTAGTGCAGGAGCGAAAGCGAGACGCCCCTAAACTATATAGCACTACACAGTAAGGTTACGACGGTTACAAAATGCCACAGCTTACGAAAGGCAAGACTTATGCCCGATAGCTGACCGCCGTCTGCGGCTGTCCGCAGGAGAATCGCCTGACCGCTTGCTGCTATATCTGCGCGGATCTGGGCGAACAGACTATTGCTGTTCCTAGCTTTGGCAAGGTTTGAATTATCCGCTCCATTAATGGGTAATGGGGGGTAATGGGATAAAAATTATTGCGAGAAAACATAGGTGAGTGGCAGAACCCGCTCTGGGCGATCGCCCTCTTTGCAATCCGTTGCACTGCAGCTATGGTTAAACAGTGGCAAACCTTGCAGCTCCTTTCTAGGGCGCGAATATGCGAATCTACTTCTCTACAAGAGCTGCATCCCTAAATGATTTGGCAGGCTTCTTCATGAGGGTGCCTGTCGCCAGTCTCAATTTATCGATTAAATAGAATATTATCTGTTGACAATAAGCGACTTGTTGTCAACAGAATGGGTAGCTAGCAATCAAAAATTGACAATCCACACAATTGATGTCAAACTAAAAAAGATCTGGGAAATCCGACCCTTGTTAAAGTGGCTGGGGCTCGGATATTTTCATAGCCTGATGGCAGAGTCAGCGATCTTATAAGTTTGAGCTGGGATTGATATGGTCTTTGATAAATCAGGGTCTGCAAAAATACGGAAACAACTAGGAATGCTTTCCGAACAAAAGGCAACGGGGAAATTAACCCTGGGCGCCGCATCGGCTGGCTCCGAGGAAGGGCAGGCAGAAGGAACTCGCCGCCAATGGGATTTTTACTTTGTAGGAGGGCGCCTTCTATATGCGACCGGAGGCAGGCACCCAGTAAGGCGGTGGTCGAGAGCTTTGAGCCAACATTGTCCTAAGTTTGCCTCTACGTCTCAAAAAGCACAATTGCCAGAACCCTGGGAATATCAAATACTTCACCAAGGCATGGTTTCAGGCGTCTTGAGCCCGGCCGAGATCAAAGCGATGATTCGCACCACGGCCCAAGAAGTTTGCTTCGATATTGCCCGTCATCCAGCGATCGCTAGCCGATGGCATCGTTACTCAAAGATTGATGCCAACATTCATAAAGAAATTCCTTTAAGCATACTCTTGTCCTCCCTGGATGTGGCGCAAATTATTGACAAAGCAACCCAGTTGTGGATGAATTGGCAAGGGATGGGATTGAGCTATATTTTCCCCGACCAGGCACCGGTCTTCAAAAGTCCTCGCAATGTCCAAAAACAAATTAGCTACGAGTCTTTCCTAAACTTGAATCAGCTCTTTAATGGCGATAACACCCTTTGGGATATTGCTTTGAGGCGAAAGCAATCGGTCTTAGGCTTAACTCGTACTTTACATCACTTTGTACAACAGGGAACTCTCTTGCTGACAGAAGTGGCGGATTCGCCTTTGCCTTGGGAACAAATGCAGTTGGTCTCTTCAGCAGCAAACTCATACAAGCCACTAATAGCCTGTATTGATGACAGTCCGCTGGTAGCAGAGAAATTAAAGCAAATTCTGCGCAACACTGGATATAGAGTCTTGGGCATTCAAGACCCGATGCAGGGAGTAGCGACCCTAGCAGAACACAAGCCGGATTTAATCTTCCTAGATGTGGTGATGCCTCAGACTAATGGGTATAATCTCTGTAGTTTCTTGCGCCAAAGTACCTTATTTAGGGATACTCCTATTATAATCTTGACTAGCAGGGACGGACTGATAGATCGCACCCGCGCTAAAATCAACGGCGCTACAGATTTTTTAGGTAAGCCACCAGAAGAAAAGCAAGTTAGGGAAATTGTGGCCAAGTATCTAATGATGAGTTACTCGCCAAATAGGCCACAGGGAGCCCTCTCTATGGCATAAGTCTAGATTGCGGACAAGCAAATCGTAACATTATGGGTAAAGTGCTAAACTCTTGACTAAAGAGTTTGATAATTCAATGAATCATATCTTAATCGATCGCTTTGTCCAACTAATTTCTAGATATATAGGTTTATCATTCCGAGAGCAAGATCTAGCGGGTCTAAGCAAAAAGCTGAGCGATCGCATCAATATACTAAAGTTGTCTTCTCCAGAAGAGTATTATCAGCTTTTAGCGAAGGGCGCGACCCAGAGCTATTCTTACTTGGAGGAGCGAGAGAGCGATTCTGCCGGATTCTTCCGCCGGGGCAAGCAACGGGAGATGTCAGGGGCTAGAGAATGGAAAGAGCTGCTAGCGCTATTGACAACGGGAGAAAGTTATTTTTTTCGCGATCGCGGTCAAGTTTGGCTTTTAAAAAACCTTATTTTGCCGCAAATAATCAATCAGCAAAGACTGATGTGGTACGACGGACGAATAGAAAGACCGGGGCTGCGGCTCTGGAGTGCGGGATGCTCCACGGGTGAAGAAGCTTACTCCCTAGCAATTCTGGTAAGAGAGCTTATTCCCGACTGGGAAGATTGGCAGATTTTTATTTTAGGAACCGACATCAACCCAGAAGCAATTGCCAAAGCAAAGCTAGGGACTTATAGCGATTGGTCGTTCAGAACTATCTCTGCCAAGCAAAAGGCTACTTATTTTACTGTAGAAAAAGGTAAGTGGAAAATCGAGGAGGATCTTCGCCGGTTGGTGACCTTTCGTTATGGCAACTTGGTGGAAGAGGGATTTCTGAAAGCCTCTGACGGTATCGAGGATATCGATTTAATTCTCTGTCGCAATGTCTTTGTCTATTTTACAGCAGAAGCGATCGCTCTTGCCTTAGATAATTTTTACAAAGCCCTGAGAGCGGGAGGGTATTTAATCACTGCTCATGCAGAACTACACGGTCAAAAGCTAGATAACTTTGAAACCTTAGTTTTGCCACAATCGGTCATCTATCAAAGAAAAGCAACAATTTGGGGGGAGAAAAATTCAACTAAGCGATCGCCTGTAGCGCCCTTATCTCCCGGAGCCTTATCTTCCTTCAATTTTACCGAGAAACCTCCAGTATCTCAGACAAAAGCTGAAAGCGTATTTTCTTCTAAGCCAAACGCGAGTCAAAGGTCTTCCCCTAGCAAAGCCTCTTTTCCTTCTCTCTCTTCTCCCCAATCTGGATCTAAAATCTCTCTGTCTGCCGCTCCTATAGTTCCCTCTTCTGTGGTTCCTGCTACCTCGGAAGCTAGCAAGAAAAACCGCGAACATGGCATTAACAAAAATAGGAACCTAGCAGATAGTGGGACAGAAAGCCAAGGAAAAGATCGAGTGGCTCCTGAAGTATCTCCTCCTTTGGCTCTAGAAAGAAGCGAGCTGGAGACAAATGTTAAAACCCTTTTAGATCTGGCCAAGACTCTTTTCCAAAAAAAAGCCTATCCCGAAGCAGTGGCAAAAGCTCGGGAAGCTATTAAAATGCATCCTAGTTATTTAGATGCTTATTGTTTAATCGCCAATATTTATGCTAATTTGGGAGATTATCAACAAGCAGAATACTATTGTAAGGAAGCCATCAAACTAAATTACAGACATCTCGAACCTTACTACTTGCTAGCTAAGATTTCCGAAGAAAAAGGAGATGTTGAGATAGCCAAGTCTTATTTAAAAAGAATTATCTATTTATCTCCTCTTTCGATTAATGCTTATTTAGAACTGGCTTCAATCTATCAAAAAGAAGGAGATACTCAACGAGCTAAGAAAATGTGGTTGAATGCTTTGGAAATAGTACGGGGTTTACCCGATGACCTGACTTTGGAAAATGATGGAGAAATAACAGCCAGTCAATTAAAAGTTTATCTCAATCAAATACTCGCATCAAAGTAGCAAGAGTTAAGGTTATATCAAATCCGGTTAAACAGTCGCAGTTTGTAGGGGCGGTGCCCCCGTGCCCGCCCCGGTTGGTCTTGGGCGGCCGGGGCAACCACGGGGGGATTGCCCCTACGGTATTTATATTATGGGTAATTAACCGAATTTGATATAAGAGTCAGGGACAGGCGGGACGCCTGTCCTACGGGAGATTCCAATCTTTAATTTAAAACTCGATACCCAAGATTGAAGACTTAAAACTCAACAATTAATAACAGTCACAATTATCCATCTGCAGTGATGCGAGCGATCAGCTCTTTTAATACTGCGTCTGCTTTGTCGTTATCGATTTGGCAGGTGCCTGCATTAGGGTGACCGCCGCCGCCGTATTCCAGCATCAGCTCGCCGATGTTGGTTTGCGAGTTGCGGTTGAAAATCGACTTGCCAACGGCAAAAACTGTATTTTGCTTTTTCAGACCCCAGAGGACGTGAATAGAAATATTACACTGAGGGAACAGGGCATAAATGGCAAACCTGTTACCTGCGTAAATGATTTCTTCATTCCTTAAGTCTAAAACAACTAAGTTGTCATGTGCTGTCGAGCAGGCGTGCAGTTGATCTTTGAATCTCTGGTAATGCTCGAAATACAGATCGACGCGCTCTTTGACGTCGGGTAATTCTAATATTTCTTCTATATTATGCTCTTTACAGTAATCTATCAACTCCATCATTAGTTGATAGTTGGAGATTCTAAAGTTACGAAATCGCCCCAAACCCGTGCGGGCATCCATCAAAAAGTTTAATAGCTCCCAATTTTGAGGATTCAAAACATCCGCTATCTCAAATTGAGCGGAATCGGATTTATCTACCGCTGCCATCATTTCCTCGGAAATATTGGCAAATGTCTCTTTGCCCCCAAAGTAGTCATATACCACTCGGGCAGCAGATGGAGCATTAGGGTCGATAATATAGTTGTCTTTTATCTCTTGATTTCTGACGATTTCGCTGGCGTGATGGTCGAAGGCTAGATGCACTCCTTCTACATAAGGCAGATTAGTCGTAATGTCGCGATCGCTTATAGCAATCTTGCCATCCTGCATGTCCTTGGGATGAACGAATTTAATATCCTCTATCTTATCCAAGTCTTTCAAAAGAACCGCACAGACCAGACCGTCAAAATCGCTCCGGGTCACTAATCTGTACTTTTGCTCGCTATTCGACATCAAGGAACCTCTTTTCAAGCCAACAAGAATTCAACTATAGCAATTCTTTTATAGTCTAGATAAGACTGGGGGCCAGAAAGCCGGTTTCTTCAACAATACCAACGCCCGTACCGCAGGGAGCGCGAAGCTCTCCCCCCAACCCCCCCTTAAAAAGCTTAAAAAGGGGGGCTAAGCTCTGAATCTCTCTTGAGCCCCCCCTCTTCCCCCTCTTCCCCCTCTTCCCACCCTTCCCACCCTTCCCCCTCTTCCCACACTCCCCACCCTTCCCTTAAATCGGTCCATTTTGCCAAATTTTAATCGTATTATTGGCTCCGCCGGTGACGAGCATTTTCCCGTCGGGGCTAAAAGCTAAGGCACGATCGCCTTCTACTCCTTCTACAATTTCTGATAAGAGTTGGCCCGTTCTGATATCCCAAAGTTTAATCCCATCCCGACCGGCACTGGCGATCGCCCAACCATCGGGGGAAACTGCCAGGGATTTGACTTCGCTGCTATGACGACCGAGGATTTTGCGATCGCCGTTGCTGGGATTCCAGAGAGAGATAGTGCGATCGTGGCTGCCGCTTACCAAAATTTCTCCATTGGCCGCAAAAGCCAAGGCGCTCACCGGACCCTCATGCCCCGTCAGAACTGCTCTCGGGTTGCTATCTTCTGCCAAGCAACTAGCGCTGCCGTTGCAGTTTGGGCTCAAGTTCCAGAGTTTAATCTCTTTGTTTTTGCCGCCAGTCGCCAAAATTCTGCCATTGCTGGCGATCGCCGCTGAATAAGTTGGTTGAAAGCGGAGCAGGCTCTCGACTAATTGCAGCTTGGGCAGATTCCAGACTACCATCCCATCCAAGGCGGCACTAACCAGAGTGTTGCCATCTGGAGCGATCGCTAGAGACATAATATGGCTCGAATGGGCGGCGAAAGTATGGATTAACTCTTCAGATTCGATATCCCAAATATTGACCAAGCCATCCTCGCCACCGCCGATTTGAGTTTTCCCATCGGGAGAAAATATGATTGTCAAAACTGCACCTTGATGTCCGATCAAAGTGCCAATCCGTTCGCGTTTTTCCAGATTCCAGAGATGTATCTTGGTGTCTAATCTACCTCCCCCACTGGCGAGAATTTTGCCATCGGGACTAAAGGCTAAAGAGGAGACAGTACCCGTATGACCTTCTAAGGTCTCTAGCAGTTGCGGATTTTGCCAGGATGGAGTTGTCAATTTTCGCTCGGGAATCGATGAAGGTATAACCGCCCCGTAGCGATCGCCTGTTTCTTGTAGATTATTGCTGCTAGTTTCAGAGGCGATCGCGCTTTCGGCTTCGCTAAGAGGAGCGGAAGCGCATAAGCAAATAATCGCTGCAGTGCAACTTCCCCAGAGCGGAAATGCCCTATGCGGAAATCTCCAGACTGGAAACCAGCTCTTGAGTTGGGTCAAATTAATGCGCGGGGTTAGCTTCATCGGTATTGTCGTTTTTTTTGTATTCTCAAAAACCGGAGCCAGAAACCCGGGTTTTTGGAAAACCCGGGTTTCTTATTCTCTGATTCAGCGGGAGCATTTCACTTTTGTAACGGGACAGCCCGGAGGGCGAGAGTTTGTGTAGCCGCGCCAGCCGCCTGGGAGGCGGGGCTTACGCCTATAGGCTTTAGGCGGCTAGACACGAAATTGAAATGCTCCCGATTCAGCTTCATAGGATTTCCTATTTTATATGATTTATGGTTGATTCAACATTGGATTCTATGTTGGGACAAATCGTGCGGGCGATCCTATCGCTACTAGGTCGTTCTTGCCAGCCAGACAGCAGCCCGACCAACTCCGATCGCAAAATCGATAGAGCTTTTATTTGTTCTTCTATCGCCTCAACCTTCCCCAGCAGCAGTTGCTTTACTTCGCCACAGGGCAACTCACCGCGATCGCGAATTTCCAGGATTTCTTTTATCTCGCTCAAGCTCAATCCGAGAGAGCTAGCTCGCTTAATAAACGCCAGACGACCCAGCACCCTTTCATCAAACAGGCGATAGCCGGACTCAGAGCGTTTGACCGTCGGAACCAGCAGGCCAATTTCCTCGTAATAGCGGACAGTCTTCACTGACAAACCGCTCCGAGCCGCAACTTTACCTATTTTTAATTGATCGTTGGGCATTGGGCATTGGGCATTGGGCATTGGGCATTGGGCATTGGGCGTTGGGCATTGGGCATTGGGCGTTGGGCATTGGGCAAAAAAGCTTTCAGCAATAAGCTTTTAGCTTTTAGCATGACCGCCTCCTGCTGACCGCTGACCGCTGACCGCTGACTGCTTCCTTGGGCATTGGGCATTGGGTGTTGGCTCTATGGGGGGAAATAGGGAAACTTTGTGCTATTTTTGCGCTCTCTATTCTCGGCCTAAATTACCCAATGTGCCCGTGCTTATCGGAATAAGAAGACTTGGAGGACTTGGAGGACTTGAAGCACAAAAACACTCAAACTTAGAACTCAAAATTCAAAATTACCTCCAATGCCCAATGCCCAATGCCCAATGCCCCATTCCCCATTCTATCGCCGATGCTTTTTTGCAGGAATCAGTAAGGGCATTTGAGGGCGAGAGGAACTGGGGGGCAGATAATGCTCGGCAACTTTTTCTGGAATACTGGGACGCGATCGCTGGATAAGGAACCACCGCACGGCTATGGCGGAACCAACTGTCAGGAGTCCGAAGCTAAATAAAGAGCCGCTGTCATTTACTCCACCAATGAGCGCATCCACCGCTCCCACGGCGATCGCAAAGCTAGTGAGGGGTTCTTGACGGTATGCTGACTTAATCGATCTCAACCAGGCAAGGTTCATCGCAGTTATTTGACTTCCTATTTAACTTTAATCTTAAGAGTTTGAATCCCGCAAAGACTTTGGGTCGCGATCGGTCATGCCCCTACTATCTTTACGGAAAACCGTACAAGCAATTTTGCTGTTTATAGAGGTTCTGGCGCTTGATGTGAGGTTGTCTAGGGCGAAGCAACGAGAGTATGGGGGTTGTCGTTCGGAGCTAAGAGATGGTCGAAGGGATGCTGTCGCCCCTACGGGATTTCAATTACTAATTTGAGAAACGCGATATATTGGCCGCTATTTTGCCAATTTTATTTTCAGACAAACCAAATCTCTAGACTCGATCGCTTCCATTGAGGTTTCTTTAGGCAAAAACCTACCAACGGGCAGGGTCAGCTCTAGGAGCGATCGCTCTTTGGCGTCTGCTTAAAAGATAGCTCGGGGCTAGGGTGCTTGCGATCGGGCTTTTTCCTCGTTTTGACGACTAAAGGGTATCGTCTCGCTGAAAACCCGAAACTTGGTAACATTCTCCTTACGGAGACGCGGGGCGCGTTCGGGAAAATAGCTGCGAGAAATTTCCCCACACCCCACACCCCACACCCCACACCCTAGTTGAGGCCCAGCCAAGACATGAGCCCTTGACCGCTGAGGTATTCAATCGCCAGAGCCAGAACAAAGCCTATCATAGCGGCTCGACCATTCAAGCGCTCGGCGTATTGGTTGAAGCCAAATTTTTGCTCTTGAAGCTTCGGGGTAGTGGTGGGTTCGATTTTAGTCATAGCAATCTCGCCTAGTTACAATTCTTTACGATTATCTTTGTATATTAGAATTGGGAATTGGGCATTGGGAATTGGGCATTGGGCATTGGAAGAGGCAAGGGGGCAGGGGGCAGGGGGCAGAGGGGAGAGGCAGAGGGGAAGGGGGCGAGGCAGAAATGGGGATCGGGAGACCAGGAGACCGGGGGACAAGGGGAAATTTGCTGCTCCCTGCTACCCTGCTCCCCTGCTCCCCTGCCCCGAAGGTTCCCTTGTCCCCAATGCCCAATTTTATCCTGAGCCTGTCGTAGGCGTAGCCCGCCCTCCGGGGCTTAGGGGCCCGATGCCCGATGCCCCATGCCCCATGCCCCATGCCCCAATTCCCAATTCCCTTACTAGCTAGTCATAGATTTCTCTTGACTAGCTTCCAATTCTCCAGTGCTGGCAGCAGGGTTATCCGAATCGCTGTTAGCTTCCTTTTTTTTGTTTTTGGTAGTTTTCGAGCTGCTCTTTGTTTTCTTCTTAGAGCTAGAACTCCCAGACTTAGTAGATTTCCGAGAGCCCTTGCTGGTAGCAGCCTTAGCAGCTAACAAATCCAGAGCCTCAGCGAGGGTCAATTCCTCCACAGATTTGCCTTCGGGCAGAGAAACATTAGTCTTGCCGTGCTTGATATAGGGTCCATAGCGGCCGTCGTAAATATTAACTGCCTCTTCGTTATCGGGATGCTTGCCCAATTCTCGCAGGGGTTTGCGGGAAGAGGTGCCGCCTTTGCCGCGACTCCTCTTCGGCTGGGCTAGTAACTCTAAGGCGCGTTCCAGAGAAATCGTCAAGATATCATCCTCTGCTTTGAGAGAGCGATAATCTTTTCCTTCCTTGCCGCGATCGTGAACCACATAAGGACCAAACCGCCCCAATCCCGCCTTAACTTTGCATTCCGTTTCTGGGTGCGTGCCCAAAAGTCGGGGCAGGGACAACAAACCCACCGCAGTTTCCAGGTTAATGCTGTCAGTAGTTATCCCTTTCGGCAGAGAAGCCCGTTTGGGTTTTTTCTTCTTCTCCTCGCTGGCATCGCCGAGCTGGACATACGGGCCGTACTGACCAACGCAAAGATAGATTGGCTCTTCGGTTTCTGGATGATCGCCTATTTTTTCTGGCCCAGCGGTTTTTTGTTTCAGGAAGATCTCAATCTCCTCAGAACTGACATCCGCCGGCGTCAGGTCTTTGGGAATCGAGGCGGTGACAGTCTCGCTGCCATTTTCGGCTTCGACATAAGGACCATAGCGACCGATGCGAATTTTGGCATCCAGATTTTCTAACTCGATGGTGCGGGCGCTTTGGGGGTCGATTTCTGTTTCTTGCTGCTTGACTTGGGTATCGAGACCCTTATCCCCTTTATAAAATTCCCGCAAATAGGGCAACCAGTCCGCACTGCCTAGAGAAATTTCATCGAGAGTTTGCTCCATGCGAGCGGTAAAGGTCGTATCTACTAAGTCGGGAAAATGTTTTTCCAGCAGATTGTTTACTGCAAAGGCAGTGAAGGTGGGAGCCAAAGCATTGCCTTTGTGTTGGGCATAGCCGCGATCGACTATGGTGCCGATGACGCTGGCGTAGGTACTGGGACGGCCAATTCCTTCGCTTTCGAGAGTCTTTACCAGAGAAGCTTCCGTATAGCGAGCCGGTGGCTGGGTTTCGTGATACAACGCCTCCAGGTTGTTGCACTCGGGATTGTCTCCCACAGCCAGAGATGGCAAAATCACCTCTTGGTTTTCCAAAGCTGCGTTGGGATCGTCGGAGCCTTCTACATAAGCGCGCAGGAAACCGGGAAAGTCAATCCGCTTGCCGCTAGCGCGGAAAACTGCTTCGGATACTTGCAGCTCTAGAGTTACGAAAGTCTGGCGGGCATCAGCCATTTGGCAGGCGACAGTCCGCTTCCAAATCAAGTCGTATAGCCGCAGGTCAACATTTGCCAATCCCGTTTCTTCGGGTTTGCGGAATTTACTGCCCGCAGGACGAATCGCTTCGTGAGCTTCTTGGGCATTTTTGCTTTTGGTGCTGTATTGGCGGGGCTGCGGGCTGAGGTATTCCCGGCCGTAAAGTTCTTCCACGCAACTGCGAGCAGCGGTTATGGCCTGTTCCGATAGATGCACCGAATCGGTTCGCATATAGGTGATAAAACCGTTTTCGTACAGGCTTTGGGCAACGCGCATCGTATCCCGCGCCGATAGTCCCAGTTTGCGGTTGGATTCCTGCTGCAGGGTGGAAGTTGTAAAGGGCGGTGCTGGTTTGCGCTTAGTCGGTCTTTCCTCAATTTTGCTGACGGTCCAAACCGAGCCGGTCAGTTGCTCTTGTAATGCGATCGCCTCTTCTTGCCCTAGGACAATGCAAGAGCGAGTGGCTATTAGATTGCCTCCTTGGTCGAAGTCATTTCCGGTGGCTAGTCTGGAACCGTTGAGGGCTACTAACTTGGCCTCGAAAGTGTCTGGGTTAAGACTGGGGCTTTCGGTTCCAGTCTTGGGGGCTGAGGCCGAGAGGGTGGCTTTTAGGTCCGAGTAGGATGCTTTGACAAATGCACGGCGATCGCGCTCCCGCTGCACCAGAAGGCGCACGGCCACCGATTGTACCCGACCGGCCGACAATCCAGAAGCTATTTTTTTCCACAACAGGGGCGAGAGGGTATAGCCAAAAAGCCTGTCTAGTATGCGCCGCGTTTCTTGGGCGCGCACCAGTTGCTCGTCTATGTCCCGGCAATTTTGCAGGGCTTTTTGGATTGCTTCTGAGGTAATTTCGTGAAACACCATTCGCTTGAAGGGCACCTTGGGTTTTAGCACTGCCAGCAGATGCCAGCTAATGCTTTCCCCTTCTCGGTCTTCATCTGTGGCTAAAATTACCTCTTCTGCATCTTCTAGGGCCTCTTTTAGGGTCTTGACCACTTTTTTCTTATCCTTGGGGATGACGTATAGGGGTTCAAAGTCCCCTTCAACATTCACCCCCAGTCCTGCCCAGGGTTCGCTTTTGACTTTTTCGGGAATTTCGCTAGCTGACTGGGGTAGGTCACGGATATGCCCCATCGATGCTTCCACGCGATAGCCGGCAGGTAGGTAATTGCGAATTGTGCGGGCTTTAGTGGGAGATTCTACAATTACGAGGGTTGACATGGGCTTTTTATTTCCGCGAACGATGGCGAGCGAAAAAAATCGAGCGTTGAAGTATGAGTTCACTACAACACTTCAGACTACCGCAACGGGTAAGGGGTACTTCTGGAAGGGGTGTTTGGGCCAACCCCAGCTCCCTAGGTGCCGCTAATCGTTGAGGCTGAAGGACTCTTCTGGAGCCTTTAGCCTCTTTTTACAACACGAAGCCCGCCTTACCCGTCCGCTCGATTTATATTTTTTTTGGAGAGGGGCGGTATCTGTTCTCTCCTTATATCTCCTTATATATGTATAAACCTTCTATAAGAGCGATCGCCCTTAGTGGACCGACTCCGCATTTGAAGGCCGATTTGAGTTAAAACCCTGGCAGATTGCGGGGTACAATGGAATGTAAAGTATTTTTAACAGTTGGAGTCACCATAAGGGGACGCTAAAAAATATCTAGTTAAAGTTCAACTTACCTCAACCCTATGGATTTTGCGAATCTTGCAGCGGCGCTGAATGCTGGTGCTATCTTGCCAGAGGGAATAGTAATTATCACCCTCGTTGCTGTTTTAATCTGGGACCTAATTGTGGGACGAGAGTCCTGGCGCTCGACTCCATTAATAGCGATCGCCGGCCTAGGAGCCTCTGTCGTCGCCCTCTATTATCGATGGGACAGTTCCAACCCGGAAGCATTTCTCGGTGGTTTTAACGGCGACGCCCTCAGCGTTGTTTTTCGCGGCATCATTGCTTTGTCGGCGATCGTCACGATTCTAATGTCCGTTCGCTACCTGGACCAAGCCGGTACTGCGGTGGCAGAATTCATAATGATTCTGCTCGTAGCAACCATTGGAGCCATGTTCCTCTGCGGAGCTGACGAGTTGGTGATGATTTTTGTCTCTCTGGAAACCCTGAGTATATCCTCTTATCTGATGACGGGATATATGAAGCGGGATCCCCGCTCCAATGAGGCAGCTCTCAAATATCTCCTAATTGGCGCGGCGGCTTCGGCAGTTTTCCTCTACGGCCTGTCGTTGCTCTACGGGCTCTCCGGTGGAGAAACTCAATTGAGCGCCATTGCTGCAGGTGTTGCCAATAACGCCACTGGCACTCCTTCTATTGCGCTAATCATGGCTCTGGTCTTTGTTCTGGCAGGCGTATCCTTTAAAATCTCGGCGGTTCCCTTCCACCAATGGACTCCAGATGTTTATGAAGGCAGCCCCACCCCGGTCGTGGCTTTTCTTTCCGTCGGCTCCAAAGCGGCGGGCTTTGCCCTGGCTATTCGCCTTTTGGTTAGTGTCTTCCCCCCGGTCGTGGAACAATGGCATTTAGTCTTCACAGTTCTGGCCATTCTCAGCATGATCTTGGGTAATGCCGTGGCTCTTGCCCAAACCAGCTTGAAAAGAATGCTCGCTTATTCCTCTATCGGTCAAGCTGGTTTCGTGATGATTGGCTTGGTTGCAGGAACCGAGGCCGGTTTCGCCAGCACCGTTTTTTACCTGCTGATTTATCTCTTTATGAACTTGGGGGCATTCACTTGCCTGATTCTGTTCTCCCTTAGAACCGGCACCGACGAGATTAGCGAGTACGCCGGACTTTATCAGAAAGACCCCTTGCTGACTTTGGCGCTGACTATCTGCTTGCTCTCTCTCGGCGGCATTCCCCCCTTGGCCGGATTTTTCGGCAAGCTCTATCTGTTCTGGGCTGGCTGGCAAGCAGGACTCTATGGTTTGGTCTTGATTGGCTTGCTAACGAGTGTGGTCAGTATTTATTACTACATCCGCGTCGTCAAGATGATGGTGGTGAAAGAACCCCACGAAATGTCTGAATCGGTGAAAAATTATCCAGAAATCCGCTGGAATTTACCCGGGATGAGATCTTTGCAGGTGGGCTTGGTACTGACGACGATCGCCACTTCCCTTGCCGGAATTCTTTCTAATCCGCTTTTCACCCTAGCTAACGATTCCATTGAGCGGACCCAGATTTTCCAGTCTTCTCTGACTCCAACAGAATCTGTTGCCTCGTATTCTCTGAAACAAAATTCAGAGCGATCGAGTCAGCTATAATTAATTAGGCAAGATTAGTCTTGCTTTCACCCTTTAACAACAATAACCTGGCTCCTGTGAGTCAGGTTTTTTTTGTAGGTATGTGGGGTGTGGGGAGTGTGGGGAGTGTGGGGTGTGGGGAGAGAGGGAAGGAGGGGGAAGGAGAGGGAAGGAGGGGGAAGGAGTCTGTTGGATTAAGCAAAGTCCCCCCCTTGTCTCCCCTTGCTCCCCTTGTCTCCCCATCCCTCCCCTCTTTCAAGGGTATGTTTTTTATAATCTCTAAATGAGCGCAATCGGTGGGGTGCATGAGTTTCTGGGGCGAAGCATTCCAATACAATATTTTTATTTAATAGCAAAAGCTGTCTCGGGAATGCTGTCGCCCCTACGCCCAGGGTCGCGTCCTCGACACCGGGCGCTGAATGCCAAATCTAAAAAACATACCCTTGAAAGATCCCTCCCCTTCCCACCCTTCCCACACTTCCCACACTTCCCACACTCCCCACACTTCCCACACTCCCCACACCCCCCACACCCCACACCCTAACCCGTGGGCCTCTCACTGGTTCGTCCCCAACTGCAAGACCTGCCCTGCTGTCAGCTCCGACTCTTGACCTAATTCCGACAATAGGGGAGAAACTATTGCTGCATCTTTGCTAAATACTGCCTCTTCATAAAGTCCCGCTACCAGAGTCAATACGGTAATTTGTTGCTGGATGGGGTCAACTATCCAATATTCAGCTATGCCTCGCGCTTGGTATTGCGCTCGTTTGTAGCGATAATCTCGTTCTTGGTTTTTGCTTCCGGGGCTTACTACTTCTACTACCAATTGGGGCGGCGGCATATCTGGCATAACTATGGAACGACTCGCTCCCTCCATCGCTTGCGCCAGTTCCTCTGTAAGAACCATAAAATCTGGAAGCCGCACGGTTGCCCGCGTCCCGCTGGTTGCCACTTCTAGACCAGTTCTCAACCGATAAAAAGGAATCCCCAGTTGGGCAAAATACACGAATAAAAAAGAAGCAATGCGTTGATTGATATCGCTTTCGCTTGGCATAAATAGTAACCTCCCATCTTCTAGCTCGTAGCGAGCGTCTGTACCGTCATCATAGTTGAGAAAGTCCTCCAAAGACATGATTTCAGCGGCGATATTTGCCTCTTTTTGCATAACTGCACTGGTCATGGCTGTCCTCCGATATGGCGTCTGAGAAACCCGGTTTGTTGGAAAAACCGGGTTTCTGGTTTTCTGGGTTTGTGGCTCGCGATCGCATTATAACTCATTTGAATGGGAGCGTTTCAATTTTGTAGGGTGCCGCCTGACGCCTAAAGGCGCGGCTACACAAACAAAGCCCTTGCGGGCTATCCGTTGCAAAACTGAAATGCACTCATTTAAATTGCTAAGTCTAGAGAACTATTCGAGGCTCTCCATTCAAAAAATATCTCTTGGGTGCGATCGTTGGCAGCGGATGTTGGCAGCGGATCTTGGCAGCGGATGTTGGCAGCGGATGGGTAACAGATGTAACGGATGTTGGCAGCGGATAGGTAACAGATGAAACGGATGGTGGCAGCGGATGGGTAGCGGATGTAACGGATGTTGGCAGCGGATGGGTAACGGATGTAACGGATGGGTTGCGGATGGGTTGCGGATGGGTTGCGGATAGAACGGACGTTATACTAAAATTTAATTTGGTAGGAGTTGAGGAGAGGAAGGCCGTGGAGTGGCTCGTACTTGTGGGCGCTGAGGCAGTAGGATTTGCATTTAAAAAGGTGCTGGCAGATTTGGCAGTGGGCGCTTTGGAAGATTATGTTAAAGGTTTTTTCACGGATTCGATTAAAGATTTAGTCGGCCTAGCGCAAAAAGACAAAAAATCCTTGAAGGTCGCCTGCGGTAAGGCGCTGAAAGAATTTTTGGCTTTGGTGCAGCAAGAACTAGAGGACGCGGATCTGAATGAATCCCAGCTAAAACGATATGAAAAACCGTTAAAAAAGTTTATTTGGGATGAATCGGTGAAGGCCGCTCTAGAAAAGCCTTTCCAAATGGCTCTGAGCGATTCTACCGAAAAAAATGCTTCTTTCACTCCAGAAATATTTGCTCAAAGATGGGGCGAACTCCGGTTAGAGCCATTGCCTTCTAGCTTGGATTGGGGAAGGGTGGCCAAGCGATATCAGAAGAAGGTCGAGCATATGGTGCGCGCATCTGAGGAATTGCGACCTATTTTAGATTCGAGAAATCTGGAGAAAATGCGCCAGATTATGGAGCAATCCGCTCCGATCGCGCCGGATTGGGATTTGCGCCATTACCAAGCTGGATTGCTGGACGCTTATGACAAGCTGGATTTAGAAGGTTTGGATAGCAGCCGCTCTTACGACCCGTTGCGATTGTGGGATATGTTCGTACCGCAAACGGTGCGGGAGCGAGGAAACGGTGCCATGTCCGGCTCGGTTTTGGAGTTGCTGAATGGCCGAGAAAACTATCGCTATGCGGTGATTTTAGGTTCTCCGGGGTCGGGCAAATCGACTCTGGCTCGCTATAAAGCGCTGCAATGGGCGAGACAGGAGGATGCCCAGTATTTGACTTCGCAAGAGTTACCTTTATTAATTGAGTTGCGCAACTATATAGAGAATCGACCCAAGGAAAAAAATCTGGATTTTCTGGAATATTTGCAAAACGGGACGGGGGTCAAGGGCGGCAATCTCGATCGAAGAGAACTGCATAGCTCGCTTTCAGCCAGTCCTAGTTTGGTAATTTTTGATGGTTTGGATGAGGTGCTGGATGACGGCGATCGCGAAAATGTGGCTATTGATATTGTTAACTTCAGCAACCGCTACCCCCAAGCGCGGGTTTTGATTACTTCGCGCCTTTCGGGCTACGAGCAACAAAGTCAAAAACTCCGCGCCGCCGAGTTTCGGGAGTTCGATCTACAGGATTTAGACTCAGAGCAAATTAAGGATTTTATCCGCCGCTGGCACGACTTGGCTTTTGAGAATAAGGCCGATGGATGGGAAAAGCGCGATCGCCTGCAACGGTCGATTGACAATTCCCCGGCTTTTCGGGAGCTGGCGGGCAATCCCCTGCTCCTGACTATGATGGCGATTCTCAACAGCAATCAAGAACTGCCGGACGATCGCATTACTCTTTACCAAGAGTCTTCCAAAGTTTTGCTCCAGCTCTGGGACGCGAAAAAACATTTACCCGCCGATTCCAAAGTTAGCGACAATCTGGAATACCAGGACAAACAAGAGATATTGCGGCAAGTCGCTTACCGAATGCAACTGGACGCCCGGAAGGTGGGGAATAATTTGGCTATAGAGCGATCGGCATTGCAAGGGACTATGACCGAAGCTATGAAAAACCTGGGCATCCACGATTCCCGCAGCGTCGCCCTACGCTTGAGGCAGCAACTCGAAACTCGCAGTTTTATTTTGTGCTTCTTAGGGGGAGATAACTATGGCTTCGTCCATCGCAGCTTCCAAGAATTTTTCTGTGCTTGGTATTTAGTCGAACGCTACGAACGCAAACAAAACCTAACTCTGGCAGAGCTGAAGCGGGATATATTTGGACGCCACTGGCAGGATACTGCTTGGCACGAAGTTCTCAGCCTCGTTGCCTGTTGGATAGACCAACGCTTTAGCCGCGAAATTCTCGAAGATTTGCTGGCAGTCGATGGCAAAGACTATGGTTTTGCGAATCTGTTTTTGGCAGTTAAATGCCTGCAAGATATGAGGAGAATAGGCCAACTCCAATCGGCGATCGCTCCCCTAGAGCAACAATTGAATTCTGTTGCCGGGGGTCAAGCGCCGGTAACGCCTACTGTTCGCGATCGGGCTGTTGAATCTCTCGCATTCTTAGCTCAATTACGCACCCCCTAGGGATTTTGGATTTTGGATTGGCAAAACTAGCTCCTACCCAAATAAAATATGTAGGGGTGGTAGGGGCGACAGCATCCCGAGACTTTTCGAGGCTATAAAGCACAATTTTCATATTAGGATGCTTCGCCCTTCCCCGCCAACCATGCCCGCCCAAGGAGGTATTATTATTGTAGGGGCGACAGCATCCCGAGACTTTTCGAGGCTATAAAGCACAATTTTCATATTAGGATGCTTCGCCCTTCCCCGCCAACCATGCCCGCCCAAGGAGGTATTATTATTGTAGGGGCGACAGCATCCCGAGACTTTTCGAGGCTATAAAGCACAATTTTCATATTAGGATGCTTCGCCCTTCCCCGCCATACCCAATGCCATCCCTCCTAAATGAGCGCGATCGGTGGGCGGCATGGGTTTCTGGGGCGAAGCATTCCAATACATAAATTTCCTTGAAAAGCAGAAATTGTCTTGGGAATGCTGTCGCCCCTACGTCCCCTACGTCCTCGATGTCAAATTTAAAAAACATACCCCTACACCCCACACCCTACACCCCACACCCTCTACCCCACACCCCACACCCCACACCCCACACCCTAGTTGCCCATGAATAATTGGTTAAACCTCTGGGGAGAAACCAGTCGCCCCGGCTTCGCATTCACAAGTATTTTGGTCGAATTGGCCAAAGACGGCGCTCGCGATTACGTCCGAGATTTTTTTCCAGACCGCGCTGCAGAAACCGGAGAGTTTGCCTACGAACGAGCGGTGCAAGTAGCAACGGGTCAAGCGCTGATGGAATTTTTGTACCTGGTACAGCAGGAGTTAGAAGATGCCGATCTTAACGAAGCAGAACTGGAGGAATACGCCCTTCCTTTAAGGGAGTTGATTCGGGATAAATCGGTGGCGGCGCTCCTGGGCAGTGCCTTTGAAGCGGATTGCTCGGTGTTAGATTCGGCGCTGTTGGCGAAAACCTGGGAGCGCTTGGGTTTGTTGTCCCTGCCAGAGGATCTGAGTTGGCAGCGAACGGCCAAGCGCTATTTGAAAAAAGTAAAAGCAGTAGTCCGGGAGTCGGCAGAGTTGCGCGAGATTCTCGACTCTCCAGCCCCAGACCCGAGGGACGTTCCTGTTATTGGCTGGCGGGAATATCGGCAATGGCTCCAGAAACAATATGGCAATCTGCGCCTGGATAGTTTGGATACCAGTGGAGCCGCTTATAACCAATTGAGATTGTGGCGCATTTTTATACCCCAAAGCGTGCGGGAAGTGCAGGAGTTTCTGCCGCAAGTCCACGAAATGCCCAAGGAAGTGCAAAAGCAGCTCGCCGCCAGCGGTGAACTGGAGGAAGAACTTTCGGCTCGGGAAGTAGAAGAATATCGAGATTTTTATTATCGCCAGCACAGCTTCTCGGTTTTAGAAGCAATTTCCGCCGAGGCGGATCCTTATTTGGTAATTCTGGGAGATCCGGGTTCGGGAAAAACCACCTTATTGCAATACCGAGCCCTGCAGTGGGCAGAGTCGCCCCTAAAAAATCTCGACTCCGAGGCGGTGCCGATTTTAATTGAGTTGCGCCTCTATAAAGAGAACCGAAACCTGGAATTTCTGGAGTTTTTTATCCAACAAGCGGGCAAGGATTGTCACCTGGAACTGCGGCAAATACAAGAGCTACTGGCCAGCGGTCGAGCTTTGCTTCTTTTCGATGGCTTGGATGAGGTATTTAACCCGGAGCAACGGCAGGAAATAGTTGGCGAGATTATTCGCTTTACCAAAACCTATCCCCAGGTGCGGACGATTGTCACTTCCCGGGTTATTGGCTACAACCAGAAACGGCTGCGGGAGGCGGGGTTTCGGCACCTGATGCTCCAGGATTTAGAACCCGCCCAAGTTGACGAGTTTATCCAGCGCTGGCACGAACTGACTTTCGACGATCCTATAGATAAGGAGAAAAAGCGGGAACGACTCAAAAGAGCTATAGAAGATTCGGCGGCGATTCGGGAACTGGCGGGCAATCCCCTGCTGCTGACGATGATGGCGATTCTCAACCGCAATCAAGAATTGCCCAGAGATCGCGCCGAACTCTATAACCAGGCTTCCCGCTTGCTGCTGCATCAATGGGATACGGAGCGAGTCCTGAAAGATGCCCGCCTTGCCTCGGTCACTATTGACTATAAAGACAAGCAGGCCATGCTGCGTAAAGTCGCTTATTTTATGCAGGACAATAGCCGGGGCTTGGCAGGCAACTCGATCGCCAGAGGGAATTTGGAGCGAATTCTGACGGAATATCTGCAAACCATGCTCGGCCAAAATTCCAGCCAAAATCCCCAACAAATAGCTCGGGTCGTCCTCGACCACCTGCGCACCCGCAATTTTATCCTCTGTTTCCTAGGCGGAGATTACTATGCTTTCGTCCATCGCACTTTTTTAGAGTTTTTCTGTGCTTGGGAATTTGTCTGGCAATTCGAGAAAGAACAAAAACTCGAATCACAACAGCTAATCCACGAAACTTTTGGCAAGCACTGGCAGGATGAGTCTTGGCATGAGGTGCTACGCCTGATTGCCGGAATGCTGGAGCCGAAGTTTGTTGGAGAAGCGATCGAATATCTGATGAAGCAAGGGGACGATCGGGGAAAATGTAGAAATCTGTTACTGGCCGCTAACTGTTTGTCTGAGGTCAGGAATAGAAGTGCGATCGAGCCTACAGCAAATAGGTTGTTACACCGTATCAAAACAACAACCTCAAGCAGGAGAAAAATAGCACCTCAATACTGGTTAAAATTGCTTACCGCAATTGTAAGCGTTTGGCCAACAGAAACAGAAAATTTCCTTTGGATAAAAGCGCAACTTAATAAAAGCAAGAACGAGCAGCTAATAATTTCTGGTTTAAAGGAAATAAACAAGGACGATACTACTAGGCCAAGTAACTTTCTTTTGTCACTGTTTAAGCATCATCGTAATTCTGAGGTACGACAAGCAGTATTACAAGAGCTAATAAAACACTACAAGGATGACTCAGAGACGCTAAAATTTCTCAAGTCTCGCTCTAAAGAAGATGGCTCTTCCGATATGCGAACTTCTGCAATAGAAGCCCTAATAGAAACCTGTAAGTACGACACTAATGCCTTAGCTTTCGTCAAATCCTGCGCCAAAGAGGATGTCGATCCAAACGTGCGAACCTTTGCAGTGGAGGCTCTGGTAAAAGGTTGTAAGGACGACCCTAGCACCTTAGCTTTCGTCAAATCCCGCGCCAGAGAGGATGTCGATCCAAACGTGCGACTTTTTGCAGTGGAAGTTCTGGTCAAAAACTGGAAAGACCTGCCAGACACTCTAACTTTCGTCATATCTCGCATCGAAGAAGATCGCTCTTATAGCGTGCGAACGGCAGCATTGCAAGCCCTAGTCAACGGCTGGAAGGATGATCCAGATACCTTAGCCCTTATCAAATTCCTCATCAAAGAAGATAGCTCCTACAGCGTGCGAACGGCAGCATTGCAAGCCCTAGCCAACGGCTGGAAGGATGATCCAGATACCTTAGCCCTTATCAAATTCCTCATCAAAGAAGATAGCTCCTACAGCGTGCGAACGGCAGCATTGCAAGCCCTAGCCAACGGCTGGAAGGATGATCCAGATACCTTAGCCCTTATCAAATTCCTCATCAAAGAAGATAGCTCCTACAGCGTGCGAACGGCAGCATTGCAAGCCCTAGCCAACGGCTGGAAGGATGATCCAGATACCTTAGCTTTCGTCATATCTCGCACCAAAGAAGATAGCTCCTATAGCGTGCGAACGGCAGCATTGCAAGCCCTGGCCAACGGCTGGAAGGATGACCCGAATACCCTGGCTTTACTCAAATCCCGCATCAAAGAAGACGGCTCTTATAGCGTGCGAAGCGCAGCAATAGAAGCTCTAGTCATAGGCTGGAAAGACGAACCGGGGATGTTTGAGTTTTTGCGCGATCGTGCAAAACATGATTCTTTCGATCACAAGTCTAACTTGGAAACCAATCCTCGGCAAGCCGCACTAGAGGCAATTGTCGAGCAATATAGTTCCCATCCCAAGACTCTACAGCTGTTGTGGAACAGAGCGGAGAACGACCCAGACGAAAGGGTGCGACGGTTTGCCCGGGAGAAGTTGCGGCAGATTAGGTAACTCTATGCGCTATGCCTCAAGCGCAGGCTACGCCCAGGGCAAGGCGGCGGATAAACCGATCGCCTCCCGTAGCCTCCCCCCGCCCTTAGTCCTCAAAGCCGTCCCAGCCAGAATCAATATCTCAAAATATTCTATAATTGCCATAAACCGCGAAAAGAGGCAACATGAATTTCACTGCTACCCAACACAAATATATAGAACTAAACGAGAACGACGTTCCCTACGTTGCTGGAACTACGATGAAAGTGATTGAATTAGTCTCCGGTCAAATTGCTTTTGGCTGGAGCCCCGAAGAAATTAAGTTTCAGCACCCCTACTTAAGCATGAGTCAGATTCATTCTGCCTTAGCTTACTATTGGGATAACAAGGAAGCACTGGATGCCGATATGCAGCAACGATTTGAGAAAGTTGAAAAAATGCGCCAAGAAGCCGGCGAAACCAATTTAACTAAAAAGCTGCGCGCCAAGGGGCTAATTAAATGACTGTAGCTTTTTATATGTATAGCGGTTCTCAAATTGATGTGAGGTTTCTGGGCGAAGCATCCCAGTACGGAAATTTATGTTCGGAGCTAAGAGATAGTTGCAGGGATGCTGTCGCCCCTACGTTTCGTTCATTACAATTTGAAAAATGCTATATTCTAGACTCGGCTAAACTTCTCCGTAGGACGGGCGTCCCGCCTGTCTGATTCCAACCCCGACGCTAAGGACAGGCGAGACGCCCGTCCTCAAGAAATTTGTTATTTTCTATGCGCGTTTGAGCAGATTTAGTATTATAATTGTCTTATAAAGACAGCGTGCATCGTCAATGACTAGATTGTTATATGACCAGTTTGGAAAGCAGCTATTAAAAGAACTGCTCTCAGGGGTTGGGGAAGTAGAAACCTTTGGAAGCGGTCAGCGGTCAGCGGTCAGCGGTCAGCTAAAGGCAAATTTGCTGAAGGTTTTTTAGCTGTGGAAGCGGTCAGCGGTCAGCTCTCAGCTAAAGGCAAATTTGCTGAAGGTTTTTTAGCTTTGAAAGCGGGAGGGCGGTCAGCTCTCAGCTAAAGGCAAATTTGCTGATAGCTGACCGCTGATAGCTGAAGGCTTTATCGTCGTCAAAAGCGGCAGTGATTGCGATCCACCAATTGGCGATCGCTCCAGAAACCCTATGGCTGAGAATGCTAGGTAAGGGCAAGGTACAAAAAGAAGCAATAACAGAATTGCGAGCCATACCAGAAGACAACCAATTTCGCGTTCAAGCGCTAGAATTAGTTTATAATCTGCTATCGACTTTGGACGCACGCAAAGACTTAGAAAATGAAGACAATGAGTTACTGATGGAACTATCGCCCCTATATACAAAAAAACTAGAAACTGCCACCCAGCAAGGGCAACGCTTGATGCTTGAGAGCATGCTTCAAGTCAAGTTTGCTCTAGGCGATTCTCCTGCGGAGCCCGAAGGTGTTGGCGAACTAAACCAAATTATCGACGCTTTGATGCAGCTACCAGCATTAGAAAGCGCCCAATTGATTATGCAGCTATCCCGAGAAGAAATCTTAGAGAGGTTTAAATAAGGGTGTAGGGTGTGGGGTGTAGGGTGTGGGGTGTGGGGTGTAGGGTGTTGGGTGTTGGGTGTAGAGTGTTGACTCTGCGATCGCCTCCAACTCAGGATTAAGCAAGCAACGTGAGGCAATCCACCTGTAGGGGCTTTCCGGCCGGAAAGCCCCTACTATAGCACTTCTCAAATTGATGTGAGGTGTCTGGGGCGAAGCGGGCCCGCGCATCCCATTACGGAAATTTCCGTTATACAGCCGAGATGGTTGCTCTTGTTGCTGTCGCCCCTACGTTTTCGTTTGTTACACTAATTTGAGAAACGCTATAACTGCTGACTGCTAATCGCTTACTGCTATAGAATTGGATTAAGACTGAGCATTTGTTTTGAGGTGAGGATATTCAGCATGACGATTTTGGAAGGACAAAATCTTGGAATTTTGAATCACCCCTTTTTCAATTTCAATAGAGTTACGAATAATCTCATTTTTATCCCAGGCTTCTTTCCCTGCCATCACTGTGGGAAGATAAGGTAAAAGGGCTTGACTAATTTCATAAGTAGCTGCATCCCACAGGTAAGTCGGAGTATGATCTACAGCATAATAAATGATTCCATTTCCCACAGTAAAGGTTGGGGAATCAAAAGAAGTAGGACGGGCAAAATCAAATCCCATTGCGCGATCGCAACTGACATCAATAATTAACGTCCCAGGTTTCATGTTAATTATTTCATCTCCCCGAACATACATAATGGGACTCTCGGTATCTTGCAAAATACAATTAACGATTACATCATAACTTGCCAATTCTTCTGCAAAAGGTGTTGTTTCTCCTTTTTCTCCGAGAACGACAGCTCGCGAACTGCCCGTTTCTATGCGCTTAAACTGACGATATTTTAAACTTGGAATTGGTGAATTAAGTCCATAAGAAGGACGTTGAGTAAACACTGTGATATCAGTATAACCCATTCCCATTAAGGCATGAATCGAACCCCTTCCAGTCGCCCCAAAACTGATTGCGGCAGCTTTCTTTTGCGAGCCATAATGTCCGGTAATTCCCCGAAGCTGCAAAGCGTGTAAAACACTGCAATATCCGGCCATTTCATTATTTTTATGAAAAATATGTAAATCCCGAACATTATCGGACTTCCAAAAAAACATTTGTTCCCATGCTAACAAGGTCATTTTCTTGTCAATGGCGACTTGGGTAATCGGTTCCCCTTGAACGCAGTGGGGCCAACCCCATAAAATTTGACCTTCTTTAAAGAAAGGAAAATCTGCCTCGGTTGGTTTGGGCAGCAAAATAATATCGCAAGTTTCAAAGAGTTTTTCGCGAGACATCATTCCCGCGACTTCTGACTCTAAATCTTTGGCGATAGAACCAAATTTATTTCCATAGCCTGTTTCAAAAAACATATTGTTTCGCAAGTTAGAGTCAATTTTGCGAATATGGTTGGGATGAATGGGAAGACGAAATTCGTTCTCTTTCTTAGAAGTGCCAATGACACCAATCTTCAATAAGTTCGACATTATTTAGCAAAAGTCATTATAGATATAGCATTTCTCAAATAAATGTACCGAAGTGAACGTAGGGGCGACAGCATCCCCGAGACTATCTCCGCCGTAGAAAGGTAACCCCCGTAATGGGATGCTTCGCCCCAGACACCTCACATCAAGAGCGAGAAACGCTATAGTCGATTGTCAGTTTAACACGATCGATTAAATTATTTATTGCCAAGAACAGGCATTGGGCATTGGGCCCCTTAGACTCCGCTCAGGATAAAATTGGGCATTGGGCCCAAGAGCATCGGGCGTTGGGCAAAAAAGCTCTCAGCTCGTGCTGCCGCGTTGGGCGAAGCCCAACGGCTCTGTGCTTTTAGCTCTAGCTGACTGCTCAGAGCTGAGAGCTGACCGCTATCGCTTGGGCATGTTCGCATTGGGCACTCCCCTCCGTTTCAAGGGTATGTTTTTTATAATTCCGCTTTTTGGAGTTGTCAGCGAGGGGCATAAATTTCTGGGGCGAAGCATTCCAGTTTACAAGTTTAAGTTATAGCAAAGGCTTTCTGGGGAATGCTATCGCCCCTACGCTAGGGTGATTATCTTGTGGGCTTTTTCACTCTCAATGTGACATATGGGGCTCTCTTAATCCCGAAACCTCCGTCCCTGTAAGATTTTCGAGCCCTCGATAGCGGTCGGGAATATGAAGTTTCCCCACACCCCACCCCCTACACCCTACCCCTACGCCCTCGATCGCCCTCAGAAAATAGACGAGCCACCTGTCCACGGACCGGAAATATGCGGGACGCCTGTCTTACGAGTTGGGTAATTGGAGCAAACTAATTGAGACCTTTGCGCTAAAGTCTTTAAAGATTAAGGTGTAATGCGGATTGCCCATGAGTGCATCTACCCAACAAAACCCCATCGGTGCCCGAGAAGATCTGGCCAATATTCCCAATGCGGACTATAGCCAAATCGATCGCAGCAAGCTCAGCAAGATGTACCAGCACTATGTGGATACGAAGCAAAGGTATCCTCACGCCCTGCTGCTATATCGCTGTGGAGATTTTTTTGAAACTTTTTTCCAGGATGCGGTGATAGTTGCCGAGGAACTGGAGCTGGTCCGAACTAGCAAGCAGGCCGGGGCAATTGGGCGGGTGCCGATGACTGGGGTGCCGCACCATGCCCTGGAGCGCTACGCCCAATTGCTGGTAGAGAAAGGATATGCGATCGCCGTTTGCGACCAAGTAGAAGATGCCTCCCAAGCCCAAGGCTTAGTCCGTCGCGAAATAACCCGCCTGATTACCCCGGGCACCTTAGTCGAAGATGGGATGCTCCAAGCCAGACGCAATAACTTTCTGGCTGCAACGGTTATAGCTGGCGATCGCTGGGGCTTAGCCCATACCGACATTTCCACCGGCGATTTCCTGACCGCTCAAGGGGAAAAGCTCGAACAGCTTTCTCAGGAATTGATGCGCCTGCAACCATCAGAAATTCTATTTCCCACCAAAGCCCCAGACCCCGGCAGGTTGCTGCGACCGGGAGAAAAATCGGAACAAATTCCCGAATCCTTACCCCAGGAATTTTGCTATTCCCTGCGTCCCCAAAAACATTTCACCATCGCCGAAGCCCGCCATCGACTGCTGCAACGCTTCAAAGTCAGCTCTCTGGAAGGTCTCGGCTGCGAACATTTGCCCTTAGCGGTTCGCGCTGCTGGCGGTTTGCTCGAATATCTCGAAGATACTCTAGAGCAGCGGCGCGAGGAACTCGGTAACGCCGCTCCTCAAGTTCTGCTTCAGCCCGTGCGCACCTATGCCATAACCGATTATTTGATTTTAGACCACCAAAGTCGGCGCAATCTAGAAATTACCCAGACGGTTCGGGACGGGACTTTTCATGGGTCGCTGCTCTGGGCGATCGACAAAACTCGCACGGCAATGGGAGGTAGAGCTTTGCGCCGCTGGCTGCTACAACCCTTGCTGCAAATTAAAGGCATCCGCGCCCGACAAGATACAATTCAAGAATTAATCGAAAATACTTCTTTGCGGGAAGGGCTGCAAAAGCAACTGCGCCAAATCTACGACTTAGAAAGACTTACTGGGCGGGCGGGTTCCGGTACGGCTAATGCCCGAGACTTGGTTGCCTTGGCGGAATCCCTCACCAATTTAACGGAAGTGGCGCGCTTGGCATCGGCTGGTTCTTCTCTATATATGAGAGCGTTGCAAAAAGTTCCTCCCGAATTAGAACAACTGGCGCTTAAGCTGCGCGCTCATTTGATTGAATCGCCTCCGCAAAGTGTCACTGAAGGGGGGCTGATTCGGCCGGGAATAAATACAGATCTGGATAAGATGCGATCGCAGGTGGAAGAAGACCGCCAGTGGATTGCCACTTTAGAGATGACCGAGCGAGAAAGAACTGGCATTTCCAATCTTAAAGTAGGCTTTAATAAAACTTTTGGCTATTATATTAGTATCTCTCGTTCTAAGACTGACTTGGCTCCCGAAAACTATATTCGCAGGCAAACCCTGACGAATGAGGAGCGCTACATTACTCCCGATTTGAAAGAAAGAGAAGCGCGGATTCTGACGGCACAAGATGATTTAAACCGATTGGAATACGAGATTTTTACGGAATTGCGAGGGGCGGTGGGCGATCGCGCGGCAACTATTCGCAAAGTCGCCAAAGCCGTAGCCGCCGCAGATGTCTTGTGCGGCTTGGCAGAAGTAGCGCTCTATCAGGGCTATTGCCGGCCGGAGATGGTCGAGAGCCGGGAAATTACTATCGCTGACGGACGCCATCCGGTGGTAGAACAATCTTTACCCGCTGGTTTTTTTGTCCCCAATTCCACTTGGTTGGGATCTATGCCCGAGAGCCAGTCGGAAATCAAAGACTCGGATTTAGAGATAGATTGCGATCGCTGGGAAGTCGGGGAAATGAAAGATTCCCGCCCGGATTTGATTATTTTAACTGGGCCAAATGCAAGTGGCAAGAGTTGTTATTTGCGCCAGGTTGGCTTAATTCAATTAATGGCGCAGATTGGTAGTTTTGTGCCCGGGGGTTCCGCTCGCTTGGGAATATGCGATCGCATTTTTACTCGCGTCGGTGCCGTTGACGACCTGGCCACCGGCCAATCTACCTTCATGGTGGAAATGAACGAAACTGCTAATATTCTCAACCATGCGACTCCCGAATCCCTCGTACTTCTGGATGAAATTGGCCGGGGGACGGCAACATTTGATGGGCTTTCCATTGCCTGGGCGGTTGCGGAATATCTGGCCAACGACATTAAATCCCGGACTATCTTTGCCACCCATTACCACGAACTGAACGAACTAGCTTCTATTTTGCCTAATGTTGCCAACTATCAGGTAACTGTCAAGGAACTCGCCGATCGCATTGTTTTTCTGCACCAAGTCCGACCGGGAGGAGCCGATCGCTCCTACGGCATAGAAGCCGGTCGCCTCGCTGGCTTGCCCGCAACCGTGATTCGGCGAGCCCGCCAAGTAATGAGCCAAATCGAAAAGCACAGCAAAATTGCCGTTGGCCTGCGGAACAGCACCATAAAAGATACAGAAACTATAGAAGAAGCGATCGAGCCACCGGAAGAATTCAGAGAAGAAACATCTAGTTTTCTCACTATGGACGAACTGGATATTTTTTAAATTCAGGGCATTGGGCATTGCTAAATTAGAGCGCGCAAGAGATATGGCAACCCATACCAATTTTCTAGCATATTCTTGACTCTCTAAATTCTGCTAACATTTCTGCAAACATATCTATAGCAATTTGTTTTTTGTTGTCTCTGATAAATATGCTAAAATTAGGGCTTGAATTTATTTCCAATAACCAGTATTGTCCATTTTTATCTAGAGCCACGTCGAACCCACCATAATTTATTGCTAGCTGGCTAAAAACTGGTTCTACAAACTGCTGAATCGCCGCCAGTTGGGGAGCATCGGTAATATGCCTCGCCTTCGCTCCTTCCCAGTGAAGGGGGCTGAGGTTACCAGTAAAGCTTGCATTGGAGTTGTCTTTCTCATAGAGCAGCCGCAGTTTTTTGGCAAAAAAGACCGCTCTAAACTCGTGGCTAATCTCAACATACTCTTGAGCGAGCGCCACATAGTCATAACCTCTCTTATTTACATTAAAAATAGCTTCTAAAGAATTTTCGACATCATCTGGCTCGCGGCAAATAAAAACATTGTGTCCGGCTGAGCCTCGGTTTCTCTTGACGATCGCGGGAAGTGGGAACTCACTAACTATTTTATCTCTAATTAATTGAATAGTTTCCAATTTTAAATAATCGCGGTATTTAACCTCGACAAAGGGAGATAAAAAGCCTTTTGTTATCGGCATATCTATCGCGTCTTTCAATACGCAATATGTATATTCTTTGTCCTTGAGAATTGCGGCTATGTTTTGATCGTTAAAAGGAGGAGTGTAATTTACAAAAAAGTAATATTTATTGTCTATAGTGAATCGAACTAAGTTTTGATTGCGATGCATTATTTGATAGGGGATACTTAGTTTTTCGCAAGCCGCGATCGCAATAGATATATTGGTTAGCATAATTAATTAGTCAGAGATTAAGATATATAGCAGTTCTCAAATAAGTGTAATGAACGAAAACGTAGGGGCGACAGCATCCCCCTTGACTATCTCTGCTGTAGAACGGGGATTCTCATATTGGGATGCGCGGGTCCCAGACACCTCACATCAATTTGAGAACCGCTATAACTCGCCCGCCTTGCAGAATACTACAGGAAAGTAACGCAGTCGATCCGCTTCGGGAACGTCAAATCTAAAAAAACATCCCCTTGTAAGACTCCCCCACCTTTCAAAGGTATGTTTTTTATAATTCCCCTTTTTGATGTTGTCGGTAGGCTTCATCGCTTTCTGGGGCGAAGCATTCCAATACAAAGATTTTAATTTATAACAATAGGTTATCTCTGGAATGCTATCGCCCCTACGCCCTCTCGATACCCCTCAAAAATCCCAAATCTAAAAAACATACCCTTGAAAGGGTCTCCCAGTCCCCATCTCCCCACGATCTCCCATCCATGTCCCCCAGTCCCCTTGTCCCCCGGTCCCCTTGTCTCCCAACATGGGCCTTGAATAAAAATTTTTTTTTCTAAAACCCTTGACAATCTCGAAAAAAATGGTAACAATAGATACAGAACCGAAATCGTTCATCTTTCCAAAGAGGCAAAGAAGCTGGAAAAGCATAGGCCCTTTGGGAGACGGAAGTAGGGAACAATCCCGAAGGAACGCGCCCCCGATCGCAAAATAATGACTTTTGGAGGCGAAAACTATGGAATTGTGCTATCGCGGAATTTGCTACCAATACACCCCAGCGGCTGTGGAAGCAAAAGTTGGCCAACTAGCAGGGAAATATCGCGGTCTAGATTGGCAATTTTGCAATATACAGAAAGCCCCCGTTCAGCAAACCAATGTGGAGCTGAAATATCGGGGCGTTGCCTATCAAATGGGTTCCTCTGAAGCTCCCGCATTGTCCGCAGCGGAAAAAGCACGCTCTATGATGATGGATCGGCAACGGATGGCCGAGAAGCGTCAGCGATCGCTGTTGGCTCGCTCCGCCGCAGAAGTAGGGCTGGTGGCTGTAGGCGTTTAATTGAAAGCGCCCGTCTTTCAATACGAGAATCGCTAGCTGTTTCGTCACTTACAGGAGCGATTCTCCTGCAAAGACTCCCCAGCGCGATCGCCCTATTGCCCAAAAAAGAATAGCACTACGCATATTTGGTTAGGGCAATCTTAAAGTCTGCCAAGGCAATCGTCCCGGCAATGCTTGTGATGAAAGCTGACTGCTGACTGCTGAAAGCTGACTGCTCAAACATAGATAGAAAATCGTTCATCTCCTATTCCTGGGGAGACGGAAGTAGGGAGAAATCCCGAAGGAACGCGCCCCCAATCACTACGTTAATTTTTGGAGGCGAAAAAGATGAAACTTTGCTATCGCGGCATTCCTTATGAACTAAATCTACCTGCGGTGGAAGAATCTGCTCCACCTGTAGCGGAACCGAAGGTTGAAAAATTGGCAGGGAAATATCGCGGTCATAATTGGCAGTTTTGGAAAATCCAGAAAGCTCCCGTGCAGCAGCCAACTGTAGAGGTGAAGTATCGCGGGGTGACTTATCGGGCTCCTGCATTCTCTGCAATGTAAAAAGCTCTTTTTCCAAGGCAAAGATCCGGTAACTCTACAAAACTGGTCTGCCGATTTCAGACAATGGCTGAAAGTAAACAAACACCCTATCAAGGGGTGTTTTTTTGTATAGCAGTAGGGGCGAATGGCATTCGCCCCTACTGACAAATAATATCAAATCCGTTTAAATATAGCAGTTCTCAAATAAGTGTAATGAACGATCGCGCCAGGGGTCGTAGGGGCGATAGCATCCCTGCACGCATCTCCGCGCTCCGAACGGGAATCTCTGTATTGGGATGCTTCGCCCCACAAACCT
>JAAHFN010000066.1:7071-35755 GCA_010672965.1 Oscillatoria sp. SIO1A7 | reverse complement strand
TAGCAGGATCGACAGGCCTGTATGCGGTTATTATTAAGAACTAACCCTAAACACATGATAATTTTAAGTTTAAAACAAGGCACTTTCTTTGTAAAAAGTCAAACTTATTTAAGATGCGTTTGCCCTGAGGGAGTGTGGAGGACGCTGAAAATTCTCCCCACACTCCCCTCTCTCCCCACCCATCTCTCTCCCCACCCCTGTCCCCCTTGCCCAATGCCCAATGCCCAATTCCCAATTCCCAATGCCCAATTCCCAATTCCCAATTCCCAATTCCCAATTCCCAATATATGCCATTACCAACAGTTATATTACCGGGCTACTTCGCCGACGCCAAAGAATATCGCGAACTAGAGCAATCTCTAAACGACTTGGGTTTTCCTTCTTTGACAGTGCCCGTTCGCAAACTGGACTGGTTGCCTACCTTGGGGGGGCGCTCTATCGTACCGATTTTGCGCCTGCTCGATCGCACCGTCAACCAAGCATTGCAAAAATTTAATGCTCGGCAAATTAACCTAATAGGCCACTCTGCAGGAGGTTGGATTTCTCGCATTTACCTGGGAGAAAAGCCCTACACGATTCACGGCGACGTGGACGAATCCGCATCTTTATGGAATAAGCATCCGATCGCAGCTAATTTAATTACTTTGGGAACGCCGCATTTTAGCAAGTACGAGCGTTGGACTCGCAAAAATTTGGATTTCGTAAATGACAACTATCCAGGAGCATTTTATCCGAATGTCAGCTATATCTGCGTAGCAGGTAAAGCGGTTTACGGCCAGCCTCGTTGGGGACAATGGTTGGCTTATAATAGTTACCAGTTAACTTGCGGTCAAGGCAATAGTTGGGGAGATGGCATTACGCCGATTGAAGCCGCCCATCTGGATGGGGCAGAAAATTTGGTGTTGGCAGGAGTCAACCATTCGCCCCAATCCAGCAAGATTTGGTATGGCTCGCCGGAGCCGCTACAAGCTTGGTCGTCTTATTTGAAATAAAATAGAGAGTAAACCTGAAATTTACTATAAATAATGGGTAATAGAAAACTACTACCCATTGAGAATTATCAAACTTCGATTTTTTCTTGTTCTGGGCTTTCCTTCTTGGCTTCTTCTAAAACTGAGGATGGTATGGGGACTTCCTCTACGGCGGGCAGCTTCTCAATACTCAGGCGAGATTGATTGGCACCAGAGAGGCGCTTGAGTAGCTTGGGTTTCGGGGCGTGGAGCAAGTATATAATGCGATCGCCAATAGCCCAAGTAGATTCTGCAGGCAAAACTTGCAGTCGCCCTTGGTGTTCTATTAACAGGGGCAATAGTTCTTGAGAGCGAACAAGCGCTTGGAGATGAGCCTGCTGAAAAGCAAAGCCAACCTCTCTAAGCTCGGTTTCCCCCAACTTCACCTCCCCTTCGTTCAAATAATTATTCCAAATTTTCAGTTGTAACTCTGGTGCAAATGCTTTCTGAATTTTGGCTTTATTATTAGACTTAGCTTGAAGCTCTCCAGGGAAGACAGCCAAGACTCGGGGAGGGTTAAACTCCTCAATAGCCCGCTGAGCCAAGACCAAATTCACCTCGCCATTGCTGGTCATGGCCAGGAAAGTTCCCATAGAATCCAGTCCGGCTTCTTCAAGCACTTCAATATCCAGAGCAGAGCTTAAGAAGGCTCGCATATTTTCTTGCTTGGCTTGCTCGTAGGCTTCCGGGTTGGTATCCAGCAACACCACGGATTCATCCCGCTCTTGGAAGAGACGACCAATTAAGCGACTTAAAGGATTCGACCCCACAATTACGGCCCCTTTCGCTTCGGTAGAAGTCAAGCGCAAGAGGTCGGCTACCCATTGAGCAGTTAGCCCTTGGGAAACCACAGTCATAATAATGGTTAGGAATACTAGGGCCTTAATAGAGTCGCCGCCATTGATACCGCGATCGGTTAGCAGGATCGAGAACAAGGACGCGACCGAGGCAGAAACAATCCCTTTTGGAGCAATCCAACTGACAAATAATTTCTGCCGCCAGTTAAAGTCGCTGTTTATAGTGCAAATCCAGACATTAAGCGGTCGCACTAAGAACATTAGTACCAAGACCGTAAATAAGCTGCCTCTACCCAAGGCGACGACACTGGCGAGGGATAAATCCGCTGCTAAGAGTATAAAAAGCACGGAAACCGCCAGGATAGTCAGTTGGCCTTTAAAGCGGCGCAATAGACGGACTTCTGGTACTTCGGAAGACCCGAGAACAATTCCGGCAACCACTGTTGCCATCAGTCCTGACTCGCCGCGAATGGCTTGGGAGAGACCGAATAAGCCCCACAAGCCGGCTAAAACCAGCAGATTTTTTAGGTCTTCAGAGAGAAAGCGATCGCGTTTGAGAAACCAGCCTAGCAACCAGCCCCCTAGAGCGCCAATCCCGCCCCCAATCCCCAGACGAACAGTTAAACCGGCAATCAGCCCGAGCGGATCTGCATCGCCATTGAGAATTACGTCTAGCACCAATACCGCGAGAATAGCTCCCACTGGGTCGATGAGGACGCCTTCTCCTTCTAGCAAGGCAGCAGTTGACCGATCCACTTGTACTTGTTTCAACAACGGCCCAATAACAGTTGGTCCAGTGACAACCACCAAGGCAGCATACAAGAAGGCGATCGGCCAAGGGAATTCGCCCAAGAAATGAGCTGCAATTCCCCCGCCAATTAGGGTGATAAGCGTTCCAATAGTGACCAAGTTGCGCAGAGAACCCGAAACTTTCCCCAAGTCTCTCAGTTCTAGATTGAGCCCCCCTTCAAACAAAATTAATGCTACTGAAAGGGATACAATCACCTCTAGACCGTCCCCAAGTAGTTGGGGATGCAGGAGGCCGCAGCCATCTGGCCCTAAAATAATGCCAAATAGCAGCAAAAAGACAATGCTGGGGCGCTTCAGGTAAGCTGCCAACACTTGGGCACCGATCCCTGCCAGTATGGTCAGAACCATCAGCAGGGTTACGTCAAAAGGTATTTCCATAGGCGTGAGAAAGCGAGCGGGTAAATCTAGCTCGGGTTGGACGCCTCATTATCAAAGATAGTAGATCGCTCGTTGTCCTTGAAATATTAGGTTATGCCCGCGATTAGCAGACATTTTCCTGGAGTGAGACGCCTTATAGACAAGGTACAACGTTTCGACTCAATCGGTATTTATGCTGAGCTTTATTACGATGAGTCCCCGATAGAGCAATATGACTTAGTAAGATTCTCTAACCAAGGTTGCTTTTAGAAGGGTTAGGCTTGGAGTCCAGGCAGAGCGATCGAGCGCTTGGACTGCTTGGAATGCTTGGAATGCTACACTCTACCCTACAGCTCACATCCTAGTCTTAACATATGCTTTACTCTTTGAGGAGCAGATAGTATAGCTGACCAGTCGCATTCATAATTCCGGCGCGATCGCCAGCTATAGAGCCGGTACCCATAAAAATATCCACTCTTCCGGGTCCAGTTATAGCCCCTCCAGCATCGTGGTCCAAGACATAGCGGCTCGCCCAACGCTCCTCCAACTCGCCTCTTTGATTGGCATAGGGTATTTGGGTATAAATGGCGGCCAAAGCTCCCGGCGGCATCAGGGATTTATCCGTAGCAATAGAGCGCTCTGGAGTAACGGGCACTTTAATAAATCCCATAGCTGGGGAGCCGTCGGTTTCCTGAAAAAAAATAAACCGGCTATTGCGAGGAAGATAATCGTTTAATTCCGCCGGATGCTGCTGGAAATACTCTATTAAGGACGGTAAGGTCACGTCTTCCAGGCGCATTTTGCCGTCTTTGACCAGTTCTGTGCCGATGCTTGTATAGGAGTAGTCTGTATTGCCAACATAGTTTACGGTCATTACAGTACCGTCGGCGAGCTGGAGGCGAGCAGAACCTTGGATGTGAACTAAGAAGGATTCCAGGCGATCGCGCAGCCAGACTATTTCGCTTCCTTTTAAAGGACTATTCCTCCCGGTGCCGTCTTCCCCTTCTAAGTCCGAGCGAGTCGGATGGGGTTTAGGCCAGTCCGCCAAATCCGGGGGCAAACCATAGAGAGGATAGCGATACTCCTCGGTGGGAACGCGGCTAGCGGCATAAGTTGGCTCAAAATAGCCGGTAAAGGCAACTGTACCCCGGCCGTCGTAGCCGACAGAGCGATACCAGATAAACTCTCGCCGGACGGCAGCTTGCAGTCCGCTTGGACCGCTAGCCGCGAGAAGCAGCTCCCGAAAGCGTTCCAGACTGCGCCGAACGCGATCGCGAGTAATACCCTCTACGGCATCATATTTCTGGTAGTCTTCTACTGCTTTTTGGCTATCGAGATATTGGAGGCTATTGTCGATCGCTGCCAATAGCGCCTGACGATCTCCTCCTGCACCCAAGTCTGGGCGATCGGGAATTCCCCAAATAAGCTCGTCCCACCCGAGCAAATCTATTTGACAGCATTCGCTCAGTTCTTCCGAACTCATCGGTCGCAGGGGTTCTTGAGACAAAGCCGACCCTAGGAATATTCCTAGAGTCGTCCCCACAGTAGCAGCTATTAGCGCAAGTTTTTTCATCATGCCATAATATTTCTATCCAGATTAGTGGATAAATATACAGGTTCTACCCGGATACCCAATACGCTGGCGGGCCTAACAACCATATATTCTCCTTGAGTGGTTTTCAGGGGCACGTTGACGAACTCTTTCAAGTCCGCTTTGGGCACTAATACCCCTTGATACCACTTTTGAAAGTCTTGAATATTTTGAAACCGAACAGTTTCCCGGTGTCCCCCATCTATGATGAGGTGAACCGCTATTTCATCGGGAGTTCTCGCCATACAGATATCCTTAAAGCACCGTTCCTATTATCGTCTGGCAAAGGCTATTTTGGGCTTTAGCTCCAAAATTTTCAGTTTTCAGTTTTTAGCGGTCAGCGGTCAGCGGTCAGCCGCCTAACGGCTAAAGGCGCGGCTATACAAACAAAGCCCTCTTTGGGCTACCGATTGCAAAAGTGAAATGCTCCCGTTAGCGGTCGGCAAAGAGCGATCGCTCTTTTGCTTATAACTCCTTTGCGTTCCTTGCCCAAAAGAGCTGACCGCTGACCGCTGAGAGCTGACCGCTTATAACTCCTTTGCGTTCCTTGCCCAAAAGAGCTGACCGCTGACCGCTGAGAGCTGACCGCTTATAACTCCTTTGCGTTCCTTGCCCAAAAGAGCTGACCGCTGACCGCTGAGAGCTGAAAGCTACTTTACGAAAATAAACTAAATCTCTGTAGTCGATCTTCCAAAACTCCAGGTAAGGTCCGAGCAAGTTCCGAGCTGTCTCTAAAAGAAAGATGCTGCCAGGAAGGAAGGTCAAAGGGAAGCTCTCCTTCTAGCTCCGGGCGGGATTGTTGCAGCAGTAAAATATGTTCTCGGCGCTTGCTCTCCAAGGCGTAACCGATTTCTATACAAGTATTCGGACTGGGAATGAGCTGGGAATCAACTACGGCGATCGCCGTGACGTCGGCAATAAAGAGCAAGCTTTTGCGCAGTTTGCGAGTACGAGTGCTGCTCGGGCGCGTCGGACCGGAAGCAGAATGCTGGGATTCTTCTAGAACTAAGGGATAGCGCGATCGCTTATTCAACTTTTCCAGAACGTTTTGCAAGGTTTCTCTTAGGGTAGAGCTTGATGTTGCATACTCTACTTGCGAACAAAAGTATATAGATGGTTCTAGCCTAGCCAGTACATCTTGCTTGGTAAAATAAATTTCTTGAGAGATGAGATCTATATTGGCAACTACATAGCCACCACTTCCTTCTATATAGAACTCAACGGTTTCGCCTTCGATATAGCGCTCAAACCACCGCGAGCGTTTCACTTCTTCCAGCTCGTTCAAAAAGTCAGCTCGCAGACCTGTTTTTAGCAGGCCCCTTTTACTGAGGCGCAGATCGTGGGCGCGTTTCTCTAGCTCCCCAACTGGCTCATACTCCTGGAGATACCAGGCTCGCAGGGCAATAATGGCCATTAGATATTGTTGATGTCCCTTTGGTCATGTGATAAGCAATTCTCCATTATACCATATGTTTGGGCATGGGGCATGGGGCATGGGGCATTGGGCATGGGTAAATGGGGACCAAAAGACAAGGGAGAGAGGGGACAAGGAGGACTCTCCCCCCTCTCCCCCCTCTCCCAATGCCCAATTTCCCATGCCCAAACATATGCCCTATGCCCTATGCCCAAATATATATAACGAGGGAGGGCGATCGCTAGCGACTCGCCCTCCATAAGCGTTTAATGGGTTTAATACAAAAAGCTGACTATAGAGCAAGACTTACGCAGTAACTCTATATATTGCACTACTAAGACAGCTTAGGACGAAAGGTTTGTAGGGGCGTAGGCGTTGGCGTAGCCTGCCCTCCGGAGGGCTCCCGCCTGCCCGCCGGGAGGGCAGGCGGGAGCCCTTATATTAAGGTCCCGGAGAGTGTCCTAACCTGAATTTGTAGTGCTATATTAAGCAGTGAGTTTATATCCAGTAGGTTTTTTTATATATAAAGTCAGAAGCGGCGATCGGACTCGCTTGGCATAAGATTCGCTTGGGGAAAGCGATCGCTCCTTGGCAAAATGCACAAGTATTCTAGAGGTCTCGCTCGGTCTTGCTCGGCCAGTATGCCGCCCTAGATTAGGAATGCTAGATAGCATAAAGAGCGATCGCCGTACAAAAAACAAAAGCTAATTCAGCAATACTTGCTGACATCCTCGCCGCATTCATCAGCTAGATAGGAAAGTGCCCGAAAGCGCAGCATCATCAATTCCTCATAGACAGGATTGAGCTTGCACATCGGCGGAATGCTCAACAGAGTGCGGCCAAATAGTTTCACTTCCCGCTCGAAGGGACAGCGAGCGGGAATGAGCCTACACAAAGCGCGAGCTAGTTTTAAATTTCTAACATCTAGCTCCTCTAGCCATTGCCGCAAAGGGCGTAACGGCTTAAATTGTTTTTCTTTCCGAGGAGCGACAATATTTGTGGCGATAGGATTGGTAGAGTTTATCTTTTCAATATCTACCCAGCTTGTAATGGTCAGACTTTCTATGCTCTTATCCGCTACATCCATCTTTCCATTCCTCTTGTGTTTCGAGGTGCCGCGCACCTTCTAGTATCTACTGCTATTCGCTGAATCGAACCGGATATTTGCAAAAAAACCGGCCAACCAGTCTATTTGGTCTTCCAGCGAGTCTTGACATCTCGCTTACTTAGCGGATTGCTATGCAGCCTGTTTGTTCTAGTGCCATTCATATTAGGCATTAGGAACGCATAAATGCCTAATCTTGACAGGTTATTAAAGCCGCATATCGCAGCTCGCCACTGACTTTCATGGCCTATATGAATTCTTTACCTTCGTATCGGTAAGGAGCCCGATACCTATACCTTCCCTCTTGGACAACGACCTTATTATAGTCTCTATTTCCTTAAAGTTGGTTAAAGCTTTTGTAAAATCTCTGGCTGTAAGCCGATTGGATATTACAGTATTTAGACAGTAAGCATATATATAGAGTTGAGTCGTAAAACAACCGCTATATATGGAAGCCTATATGGCAGAATGCGGAAGTCCTGGATCGATAACTGGGTTCTGCTGGAATGGCTGTGCTATTTGGGAAGACTTTAAGAATAATTCAACAGTTCCCGGGCTAGGACGCCAATTGGGTCTCTCTTGGAGCTGAAGTTGAAATTTAAGATAAAATACAAGAAAGTAACCCTGTTTTGTGAGAGCGATCGCTCTCATCAAACAAATTTATAACCACATACTCTATATACTCTAGATTTTAAGTTAAAAATGTAATAACGAATACAAAATAACTGCGGTTCGAGTCCCTACACCTTTGAAGAGTTAGCACCAAAATTCGAGAAGAAGATTTTTTGTATCTTATCTAACATTTACGCTGCAAATCCAGTCTCGAAACCAGAGCCAGAAACGCGGTTTTTCAAAAAAACCGCGTTTCTCCGCTGGTACTTACTTCTGCGCAAGTCCCTATTGCTGTAAAAACGGATTTTCGCGCTGTCCCTGGAAACCGGAGGAATCCAGCCAGATCTGACAGAAACCCGGTTCGGGGCCAACCTCGCAGGTGTAGGCGGCTAGCAGGGTCCCTTGTCGGTTGAATACTCTGGTGTTGTAGCCGTAATCCTTAGCGGTTATACCAAACTGGTTGACGAATCTATAGCGCTCTAAGTAATCTAATAAGCTCCAGATTTGCCGATTAACTATTAGATCGACTCGATTGGGGCGATCGCCATTTTCTGGATAGGCGAGCCAGTTGTCCAGGAGCTTGCCCCCAAATTGTTCTCTAACCCACCAAAGGCTGGGAATTGTCAGTCCTTCTTGAGAAATAGTCGTAGCAGTTAGGATGCCCTGGGCTGCAGGATCCGCTCCGGGCTGTAACAAAGTCAGATCTAAAGGCGGCTCGATCGGCGGCGGTATTGCCTGGGCTCTAACTAGGTCGCGGCCTATCCCCCAGATTGCAAGGCACAGGGTTAGGCAGAGCAGGGGCGAGGCGCAAGTTTTGGAAAAGGAAAAAATTTTCATGGTTGTTCGGTAGTTTTTAGGGCTTCAAAAATTGCCGTTATTCGCAGCGGTAAGCAACTAAAGCCTCTCTTAGATATCTTGGACATCTTGCTGATGGTTTAGTAAGGAATCTAATATTCCCTTTAACGCGATCAACCATTGCTGGCAAGGTTCGTCGATAGGAGCAATATCTCGGCGTCTTTGTGCGAGAGACTCAGCATAAGCTATCAGCCATGCTGTTGCTAGCTCTATCTCGGCCATAATATTTTCTTTTAGAGAGCGCCTGAATTGCTCTTCAACCCAATCTTCAAAGGTAAGAATGCGGGGATAAATACCAAATTCATCCTCAATCTCCTGCCGCGAATCTTCTAATTCTTGCAGTCTTTCAGGTTGCAGGCTAGTAACAAAGCCAGCCAACTCAACTTTAGGATGTTCTTTAAGCTTTTCGGCTAGTTCATCCAGTTCGTCTCGTAAGTAGGCTTTGCCATATTTGGCATCCCATGCTTCAACAATGTCATTGCCTTCTAAGAGTTCGATATCGCCTATGTTGCCGTGTTTTTTATTAGCCGATCGCATTTGTGATAGTGGCTTAAGCGAGTATTCTGGAAAAACTCGACCTTCTTGCATGGCTTGCATTAGACTATGGATAGCAATTTCCAAAACTCGGGCAGCGTAGTCGGACTCATTGACATGTCTCCATATTAGATTAGTTGCTATTCGGCGATCTATGGCTTCATTTGCTTCCAAAAACTTTTCTAGGTCGCTTACGGTCTCTTGAGCTAATTTTTGAAAATCATTTGCTCTATTGAGCATTTCTGATAGTAAGTAATCTAGAGCGGATTCGGCATCTAGTTCGAGAGCCTCAATTGACTCCACAATCTCGCTCCATTCAAGACGAGCCCCTCTAATCTTAGCTTTGTAAACAGGCGAATAAGGGTAGTTCTCTGCGAGGCTGCGCGTCATCATAAAGCCGTCGGCGTTAAGTTTTAGCAAATCGTATTTACGGAGAGTAGGAGTGATATACTGCTTATCTAAAGATCGCATTGATATCCCTTCTTGCCATGAAAAATCTCTTCTGCTAGAACTACCCTTATGCAGCCTTATGCTTTGCCTTGGCTCAATTGCTTTAACGCATAACTGTAAAACCGTTATACCCACCAGCGCTCTGCCAACCTCACTTGTAACTGAATTGACCAATCTATTCAAATGGTCTATATTTTTTTGACTCAGCTTTGAAGTATCGAAGTTGATAGCACGGTTTTGTAAAGCAATTATTTTATTTTCAAAATAACCATTAGCTAGCTCTTGGCTAATCCTTTGATATCTTTCTTTGGCCGATTGGCTCATGCTGCCCTCTAAAAAACACTGAGTTTCCCCAGTGACGGCAATCAGCTCGCTCCTATCTCTAAATACGCGCAAATGTAAGTCGTCAGTCACTGCATTGCTCCTAGCTCTTTGTGCAATTGTACGCTTTTGGGTGTTAAAGTTGGAAAAGCATAGGGAATCAGATACTCTCTTGGGCGAATCTGAATATTAGTATTCTGGTTTCTCACTTCATAACCCATTCGGCGCAAAGATTGGAGGTAAGAAAATACCCGCTCCACCCCGACGCCCCACAGCAGAGCCATTTGTTGGGCTTCCAGTTGTTGGCCGACTCCTATCCCTCCCACGACGCATTGAACTACCCGCCAAAATTCTTCTCTGGGTTCCTCCGCTCGATTGGTAATTGAATTTACCTGCAAACTCGTCCTTATTTTTAATCTGGGAGCAAAGGACAATCTGGCTTTAATCCTGGGTTTGTACTGGTAATAGCCAGAAAGCTGAACTAAATCGGCCAAAAGCGATCTTTCGATAACTTTTTCCTCAAAGGCTTTCCAGAGAGCGGTAAACTCGCGCCCATCTAATTCCCCGGCATGGAGCAGGACTCGTTTCGCATCCAAACCCCAATTTTCTTGCGGGGAAGCAGGGATAATTTCAATAGTATAGTCATGTTGGTTGGTGCCGTTTTCCTCTTGCGCCGCCGCAATCTCCCAGCGATTCTCCTGCGGATCCGCTATGCGCTGCGCCCCCGAGTCTCCTGAGCGAAGGGCTCCGCCAACGCGATTCTCCTGCAGAGACGCTTCGCGATCGCAACCCAAGTCGTATTTGAGATAAATCTTGATGCTATTGGCAAGCTTAGTCTTGCTCCAGGCAAAATCAGCGGATAAAAAGCGTACCGCAACTCCTTGAAATCGAGAGTTTGGGGTTGGAGTCGCGGCCAATTTGCCCGTAGCGAGCTGAAGAGCGATCGCTTCTCTTGCTTTGCGAGCATAGACTGCCGTTAGTTTGCGCTTGCGCTGTCTGAATCCGAGTTGTTTTTCCACCGGCAAATACTGCATGGAAAATGGTAACGATACCCCGAAGGCTTGCTCCAAAATACTCAGCGCCAAAATGCGACCCAATTGTGGCGGCACGGAATTGCCAATCTGTTCTATTTGTGTGGCATCGTTGCCGACCAGCTCGTAATCGTCGGGAATTGTTTGCAAGCGCTTGAGTTCTGCTACAGTAAAGCGGCGATTTTCCCAACTAAACGGACCCGTATATTGTCCTCCTTTAGCTTTAATCGTTCGTGCTGGCCTATCGGGATCTGCTTTATAGAGAAAATCAGAAAACTTCGATCGCCAACTAAACACCGGCTGCGGGTGTCCCATTTTCTCAGTATAAAAGCTGTAATTAAGCCCTGGGGGAATATCTGCCAAAAGATGCCCATATTTGCCACCAATCCCAACTTCCGCCTCTGACTCTTCTAATATATTGACACCGGCAACCGCTTTTCCCGCAGAATAATAGGGATTTGCTAATGCCGCGTCCCCGCCGGGAGAATCTGGTCCGTGCGTCGGATAGGGAAATAAATAATTTCTCTCTTTGAGCCCTACTATAAATAGACGTTCGCGATGCTGCGGCACTCCGTAATCGGCCGCATCGAGAACGCGATAATAGATTCGATAGCCAGCATCTTTAAAAGCATTTTGGATAGCTTGAAAATCTGCCCCTTTTTGCGCTCCCGTTATACCGTAAACATTCTCGAACAAAAATCCCTTCGGTTGTAGAAGCTTCAGGAGACGGACGTATTCCTGGAACAGGTTTCCCCTAGCATCATTGGTGCCCGCCACTCCAGCGGCGCGACGTCCTGCGGCTGAAAAAGTCTGACAGGGAGGACCGCCAATAATAAAATCGACTTTTAGGTCGCTTGGAGGCAAATACTCGCGAATATCGATACAGATTGGCTTCGAGCCCTCAAGCCATTTTCCGGGCTCGGTATTTTGCTGTAGAGTTCGCACATATTTGGCTTCAACTTCTACCATCGCGACAATATCAAAGCCGCAGTCATGGAAGGCAATATCTAGTCCGCCGCCACCGGAAAATAAGCTCAGGGTTTTGATGGGATAATGGTTCTGTTGCCCGCGCATTGCTTTGGCAAAACAATCTGGCCAACCCGGGTCGCAACTTATTCCTAGGGCTGCCAATATTTCTGGGAACCAACTAGCTTTTTCTATGGCAGGATTCGGTACGGTCAAAGGAAGGGACAGTTGTCGCATTAGCTAGATATAAAGAGCATTTTGACTTTTTTATTATCGCATATTTTTTGGAGGCGATCGCCCGAGCTAGTGCTATCGCGGCCAAACTTACTTAAATTTTTTAATAAGATGTGGTAGCAAGGAAGCCTGGGGCGTCTTGAAGAGCGATCGCCGTAGCATAGATGGCCACCAGGAAAACAGTTGAATTTCCCCACACCCGACACCCGACACCCGACACCCGACACCCGACACCGTAGGCGTAGCCGCCCCGGAGGGGCTTGGCGGCCCCACACCAATGGCGGCCCCACACCCTACAACTAGCCAGAGTTATCCGGTTCTGGGTTGAAGGGAATTTTGATAATAAACTCTGCTCCTTTTCCGGGGGAGGAAACGCAGCTCAGCTCGCCTCTGTGCTTGTCGGCAATAATATGACTAGAAATAGACAAGCCCAATCCAGTACCCTTGCCCACGGGTTTGGTCGTAAACAAATAATCAAAGATCTTTTTGCTCGTCTCCTCGGTCATTCCCAGACCATTATCTTTGATACGGACGATCGCATAGTTATCGTCGCTAGTTTCGGTATGAATAGTAATTTTTTTCGGATTGGCCTTGATTTCTTTATAAGGTCTAGCAGGCATAGAATCCAAAGCATCAATTGCATTGGCAATTAGATTCATAAATACCTGATTGAGCTGACCCGGATAGCATTTTACTTCTGGTAGATCTCCGTATTCTTTAATGATCTCAATATCTGGGCGATCGCTGTTTGCTTTTAGTCGGTGCTTGAGAATCAGCAAGGTACTATCCAATCCTTCTTCTAGTTTATATGGCACTGGTTTCGTCGTATCCCTACGAGAAAAAGTTCTCAAAGACATACTTATATTGCGAATTCGCTCCGTACCGAAACGCATAGAACCAATCATTTTTGGCAAATCTTCCAGGAGGTACTCTAGATCTATTTCTTCAGCGTGTTTCCGTATTTCTTTTGTCTCTTGGAAAGTATCGCAATATAATTTTAAATGATCCATTAAATCGCTAATATATTCTTGGGCATAGCGGAGATTGCCATCGATGAAAGTGACTGGATTGTTAATTTCGTGAGCTATGCCCGCCACCAACTGACCGAGAGCTGACATCTTCTCGCTCTGTATCAGTTGGACTTGAGATTGCTTTAAATCTTCTAGAGCTTGCTTGAGCTTCGCAGTGCGCTCTTCCACCAGATATTCTAGCTTCTGAGTCATAGCTCGCAATTCTAAATGCACCCGCATCCGAGCCAAAACTTCATCGGTCTGAAATGGCTTAGTAATATAGTCAACTGCTCCTAGATTCAAACCTTTTAACTTATCAACAGGATCGGAGAGTGCTGTCATAAAAATGACCGGTATTTCTTGTAGCTTTGGGCTTGCCTTCAAGCGACTACAGGTTTCAAACCCATCTATACCGGGCATCATCACATCTAATAAAATCAAGTCTGGTTGAGCGTATTCTGCTTGAGCGATCGCGCTTTCGCCATCTGTTGAAACCAGAACTATCCAGCCTTCTTTTTTAATACATTGCGATAGGACTTTCAAATTCGTAGGATTGTCATCGACAATCAAGACCCGACTAGATTTCTTGTGGACAGCACTCATTATTGCTTCTCCGCTTTTGCTATTTTATTCTAGCGGTTGCGCCAAAGAAGTCGTTTATTTTCAATAATTTTTTATCTTTATAATATTTCGTTTAAGCTATACAATCGGCTTTGATTATTAATTTTGTAGCTTACGATACATAATATGGAATTGGGGAATTGGGAATTGGGCGCCACACCTGCCCATTGGGCATGGAGAATTGGAACCCTTTAGACAGGGCTCAGGAGCGGGGACCCTTAGACAAGGCTCGGGAGAGCATTAGGAATTGGGAACCCCCCTTTCAAAAGCCCCTTTCAAAAGGGATCTTTCAAGGATATGTTTGGGAGCATTTCACTTCCCGGATCGTTAGCCCGGAAGGGCTTTGTTTGTGTAGCCGCGCCTTTAGGCGTCAGGCGGCAGTTTACGAAATTGAAACGCTCCCATATGTTTTTTCTAATTCCGCTTTTTGGAGTTGCTAACCTTGGGTCTAAATTTCTGGGGCGAAGCATTCCAGTTTATAAGTTTAGTTTATAGGAAAGGATAGCTCGGGAATGCTATCGCCCCTACGCCCCTACGCCTTATTTCGAGGGTTGGTCGTAGCCCGTCCCTACGGGAAATTTTAGGACAAACGGATTTGGTTACAAATAACCCAACAACTCAAAACTCAAAACTCAAAACTAATTCCTAAACTGGGTCCCCAACTCGCTCTTGGAAAGATTGAATAAATTCCTGGATTTTCTTGACCTCAAAACTTTCAGATAATTGCCGGACTTGAGCCGCAAATGGCAGCAATTTAGAATCCTTGGCTTGGAGTTCTTCAATAGCATCCTCGATACCTTGCAGATGCCCCATCATTGCTAGATGATAAAGAGTTTCTAGTTCTTCTCGATCTGGAGGTACGATTTCCTGGCTCGCTATTTGTTCGGCAGCGATCGCAGTATCTGGCTCTGCTTCCTCTTGTATCTCTTGTTCGTAGATCCACTCTAGTTTTAAATGCTTTTCCAAAACTTCGAGCAGTTTGTCAATCTGAACCGGCTTGGGCAGAAACTCATCGCCCCCCGCTGCCAAGCTTTGATTCCTATCTGTCTCAAAAACACTAGCAGAGGAAACAATAATTGGTATTTTTTTAAGTTCCGGATTGGCGCGAAGATTGCCCATCATTTCAAAGCCATCCATAACCGGCATGGACAAATCCGAGATAATCAGATTTGGTCTATGCTTAGCCGCCAATTCTAGTCCTTCTTTACCATTAGCAGCTTCGATGGTAGAAAAACCAATAGATTTCAAGAAGGTAAGGACTAAGGAACGGTTTTGCTCGCGATCGTCCACCATCAGAAGCTTTGGTTTTTTTCCTTGAATGCCAATAATCTTAGCGTTATTGACTCTCGTACAGGAATGCATCCAGTCTTTGGCTACATACACTTCTAGGTCAAACCAAAAAGCCGTTCCCTCTCCCACCCGACTTTGTACTTCCATGTTGCTGCCCATTAGAGAGACTATTTTATTGCTAATAGCCAATCCCAATCCGGTTCCCTCAGATTTGCGGTAGTTATCGCCTACTTGCTCGAAGGGCAAAAATATTTTCTCTAACTGAGCCGTAGTCATGCCAACGCCAGTATCTTCTACCTGGAAGCGTATTTTAACTTTAGGTTGTTGGTTTGAGTAGTTTGAGTTGTTTGTGCTATTTTGATTTTCTGAAAATCCATCCCAAACAGTTTTAACAGAAAAAGTTACGCCGCCTCTGTCTGTAAACTTAATGGCATTGCCGAGCAAGTTGATTAAAACTTGCCGCAGTCGTTTTTCGTCTGTATGAATTCCCGCTGGCAGGTCAGCTCCCGTGACAGATTTCCAAGCAATGCCTTTTTGCTCGGCCTTAATCCTGCATATTTCTGCTACCCCGGTCAAAAAAGAGCGAAAATTAAAATCAGTTGGATATAGTTCTAATTTCCGAGCTTCAACTTTGGACAGATCTAGGACATCGTTGATTAGGGTCAGCAAGTGAGTGCCGCACTGGTGGATAATATCGATGCCCTCTTTTTGCTTGGGTTGTACTTCTTTGTCCCTTTGCAAAATTTGAGCGTAGCCCAAGATGCCATTCAGGGGCGTGCGCAGTTCGTGGCTCATATTGGCCAGAAATTCGCTTTTTGCTTGGTTGGCAGAATCCGCCGCTATCTTGGCTTTTTTTAATTCTTGAGTGCGCTCTTCTACTTTTGCCTCTAGAGTTTTGGAATAATCTCTGAGCTGTACGTTAGCTTTCTCTAGTTTTTGATTGGCCGATTCTAGTTGTTGGTTAGCCGCTTCTAGTCGCCATTGTTTGTACAAATTGGTGGCTACGATCGCGCTAGCAACCAAAGCTACCAAAGAGGGCACTAGGGGAACGACCCAGCCACCAAGGAAGGCGAGATAACAACTTCCCACCAAACTTCCTCCCGTACCGAATATTACCCAAAAAGTTTTACCACCGCTGGCTTTTTCCAATGCCCAACTGCCTATTGCTCCAGCCATAGACCAAGCTAAAATCCAAGCCCATTCAAAGTTAGGGGAAGGCCATGCTCGGAGCATGGGACGACCTTCGAGGGCTCCTCGAACAATTTGGCTGGCCAGGTTGGCATGAATTACTACTCCAGCAGTTGGTTTTCCCGAGCTTAATATAGTGCTGCTGTAAGGAGTGTTAAAATAATCATTAGTGCTTTTGGCCGTAGAACCAATCAAGACGATGCGATCGCTAGCCCAGTCTGGAGCCACCCGCCCCTCCAGTACATCTGCCATTGAGGCCGTAGGAAAGGTATCAATTGTCCCCCTCCAATTAATAAAGATTTGGTAGCCTCCAGGATCGGCATTGCTGTACCCTGCTTCTTCCCCGGTCAAACGGTTAAAGATTGCTTTGCCTAATTTATATTTTTGTCGATCGTAATCCACAACTTCTAGCGTCAAGTCTTCGCCCTCTAGATACATAAGGGCTGCCAGGACTCCCAAACCTAATTTGACCGCATCCTTGTCGATAGATGACAGCAATCCTCTGCGAACTTTGCCATCAGCATCCAAGACAAAATCGGCAATTCCCACTCTATCTAATTCGCTCAAGGTCGGCGGAGGATCTACCCGATCGCCGATAATTTTTTCCACCCCTATCAAATTAGGGGTGGAATTAAATACCTCTTTGAGTCCCTCGCGGCCGGAGCCTACGGGTAAGTCTCGATAGATATCCAGGGCAATGACTCTGGGATTTTGTCGATTGAGTTCTTCGAGCAAGTCTGCTAGCATTGCATCGGGAATTGGCCATTGTCCTACTGCCCTGATATCCGATTCATCTATTGTGACAATGGCAATTCTATCTTCGAGAGTTTCTCCCGGACGCAGCCGAAAAAACTCATCTAAAGTAGCCCATTCTAGCAATTGAAATAATCCAGTACGATTGCCTGCGATCGCCAAGGCAGCTACCACAATAGCTGCCACCGATGCACTACGCCATTCCCACAAAAACTTCCTGAGTGTATGCAACATTGATTCAGCCCTTAGGGCAATTCAACTATAGGCGCATTTGCGATCGCCTCTAATTCAACTGAGTTCATAAGTTCTGCCCAGTTGTCTGCTATTTCTCGGTCTTGCGGTAAAGTCTGCCGCAACTGCAGCATCATTGCTACTGTATCGTACCATACTCCCGCTGCTCCCAATGAGGCAGCTTTTTCTAACGATAGCTCGATGGGCGATTCTCCTACAGAGACGCTTTGCGAACCAGAATCAACTCTATTCTGCTCTACACGCTTAACCCAGCCGCTTGCTATGGGATTGCTTGGGTGCCGCTTGCCCTTGCATTTTAATTGAAAATACCATTGGTAGTTTTTCCCTTCTATTAGCCCTGGAGCTTCTTCTGGAATTGTTAGGGCAATAATTCCTTCTGCCTTAGAAATTGCTACTATCGTCCTATAGTGAAGCGTTCTATCTTCATTTCTTACTGTTAGCAAACCCTCTGGGGCATTATGTTCGGGTAAATACACCAGTATTGTCGGTCGCTCAGATACTGTCATGCCATAATTACTTTGGGGTAATATTGGCGTCACTTGTAGCTTTGTTGCTCCAGGATCGCTCTCGTCAAATAGACATTGACCGCCATTGCCGGATGCGCCTTGGGGTAATATTGGCGCCACTTGTAGTTTTGTTGCTCCAGGATCGCTCTCGTCAAATAGATGACCGCCATTGCGGGATGCGCCTCCAGTCGATTGACGGGGCGCTCCTTCGTCCGTGGGAGGAACGAAAGTTACGGCCCGTGCCAATCCCCATTCGCTCAGAACTAGACCCATTGCCAGAGCTAGGGCTCCGACTATCCTGACTGTTGTTTTGGTTTGCATATTTGTCTCGCTGTTTTTCATTCTTTAAATGTTAACCTTGTCTCATATTAACATTGAATGAGTTGTTTTGTCTATCATTTTTATAGCAATACGCATTAAGGTTATAGCAACTGTAGGGGCGTTGGCGGAGCCTGCCCGGAGCGGCATACGGCCGTTCGCCCCCCGGGTATGCTGCGCGCACTGCAGGGAGAGCGTTGCTCGCGCCTCTACGAACAAGAGTGTTCTAAGCTGCATATTAGTGTAGTAATCGCTGATACCAACCTCGAAAAAAAACAGCTAGCTAAGTCTCTCCCAAACCCAAAGGGCACGTTCCAGAGGAAAGGGTATAGGTATTGGAACTTATTTTTTTTCCTTTCGTCCTCTTTGTTTTTACCTCCTCTATATTTTATCTGCTTTCTGTAGGAGTGAAAACATTCCGGCGATCGCCAATGCCAATTACCTAAAAATATTATATCTGGTTGCTTTGCCAAAAGCCTTTTCGGTATAAGGAAAATTTGGGACAAGACAAAAGATCGCGCCGAGAGCAAACACTCTATTTCACAACCACTCTATTTCACAACCAATTTCCGACCAAAATAAAAGGAGCCCAGAAAAAAGGCTCTTGATAATTAGGATTTGCTAAGAGAGCGAGCTGAGCCCGCCGCAAAGCTTCTGCTTTCATAACTCCGGGCGATTGCAGATGCTTGTAGAACTCAGCCATCAAGATAGCGGTAGAGCGATCGCGCACCACCCAAAGAGTTGCTAGAGTCGAACGAGCCCCCGACCGTAGAGCCAGTCCTGCCAATCCCAACAACGCCCGATCGTCCCCTACTGCAGTTTCGCAAGCACTCAGAACCAACAACTCGATCGGTCCAGAGCGGGCCGTTTCTCTGCGGGATAGCAGTTCGTCTAAATCCTTAACGCCGATGCGCCCTTCCCAAGCGAGTAAAAAAGTATCTTCGAGTTTGGAACTAAACTGCCCGTGGGTGGCGAGATGAACGACGCTAGCTGAATTTTTCTGGACTTGGTTAAAAAGAGCCCCCCGGGTAAATTCGTCATTGAGCAAAACAGAAACTGGAATGTTAGAGGCAATTTGGTTTATTTCCCCTTCCACGGCTGGTATGGCACTAAAACCCTGACGAGCTTCGGTCAGTCCGGCGGCGATCGCGCTGAGTTCTTCTTTATCCAACTGGTGCGGATCTACTAGCTGCAACCCCTGAGAAATGACGATATTATAATTTTCGATTAAATACCGTTCGCCATCGTGCAATACTGCCATTGGCAGCTCGCGCAAAGCGCCGTCGAGTACGAACACCAAAGTCTTCACGTCTTTCAAGACCCCTTCTTTTGCTGCCACTCCGATTAACCAGTCATGCAATTGTTGGGCAAAAGGTAAATCTTCTCCAATTGCCGCGTCTGGGCTGAGACTGCTTAAAAGTTCTTCCTGAATCTCCTGGAGTTGGTCGGGGGAAAGCGGCGTAAAAGAATAATGGAGCGGTTGTCCCGGAGCAGAAAGGATAACTGCCAAGCGATCCGACAAGATAATTGGATAGATGACTGCAGCGGTCGGGTCGATATTGTCGAGGGTCATTGGAGCGGCATCTAAACAGGCATCTCGAAAGAAGTTATCTAGTTCTGCTAGCTGTAGGGCTTCAATCAGTTCCCTAGCTTGTCGTAAGTTTTCTTGGCTGGGGTTTTTATCTAGTAGCATAGCTACCATTTCTCGATAAACTGGCTCGACGCTTTCCCGGAAGGAGAACTGTAGGTCTGGATTGATGGCGACTAAATCTCCGCGCAGAGATTGCAAGGCATTGACTGCTTCCGAGTAAGCTGCGATCGCAGCTTTTTCTTTGCCCATGTTTTTAAATATTCGTCCCAACTGCCAAGCCGATTGGGATATAATATCTGTAGCTTGTATCGACTGGGCAATTGCCAAAGATTCTTCGGTCAATCGGATGGCTTCGGCTACCTGTCCGTTTTGTTCGTACAGCTTTCCCCACTGCAAGAGAGCATAGGCTTCTGCTGGCCTGTCTCCCAAGCTCTTGGCGATCGCTGTTGCTTCAGAAAGAACTCTACCTAATTGTCGATAGGATAATTCCCGAGCGTCCATTTTTAGTAAATGCTCGGCAAAATTAACTGCTGCATGCACCGAAAGTCGAGAAGGGGGCAAATATGGCAGGCTGCTATGTATTTCTGCCACCATTTTCTGCATTTCCTTCCCGGGCAAGCCTTTCTCAAATTCTCTATATAGGCTCAGTCTAGCGAGCTGGGCGTCTAACTTCTCTTCTAAGTTTGCGGCAGTTTTTTGCGCTCTTTGAAAATAATCTAAAGCCACTTCGGGCTGCTGTAGATCGTAAGCTATATTTCCCAAAGCTAATAGAATTGCACTGGTAGCACTTCCCATATCTGTAGCAATTGCCAAACTTTGCTCTAAGATATCCCGGGCATTTTGTAACTCTCCCACTAATTGCAGTGTAGAGCCCAAACTTGTCAGTGCAGCCGCTTTGAGCTGAGAATTGGGCTGAGCCTGGAGCTGAAAGCGAACTTTTTCTAAAACTTGGCGCGATCGCCGATAAAATCCTAAACTTTGCAAAGCTCCGGCCTGATTGATTTGACTGCCCAATCTGCCAGCTACATCCCCAGCTTCTTGGTAAAAAGCTTCCGCCTCTTTCCAAGTCTCTAGCGCCACCTCTGGTTGTCCCCGAGCCAGGAGTAGCCGTCCCTGGGTATTGAGCGCCTGCGCCAATACAATTGCCTCAGCCTTCGATTGCAATAACTTTAAACTACGGTCAATAGCATCTGTTGCCGCCGACCATTCCCCGAGTTGCTGATAAGCTAAAGACAGATAGCTCCAACAGAGGGCTTGGCTATTGTTTTCACCCAAGTCTGCCAAGCGCTTGCAAGCCGGTTGCCAGAGTTCAATAGCTCTATTAAACTGCTCGGTTTGATAAAGCCTTATGCCGCTATCGAGCTGAGTTTCTGCCTCCGCAACTTCTACCGCCGTCGAGCTAGAAACTGCTGTTGCTCTTAGAGCTAGAGTTCCCGACAGCCAAAGCGGTAATCCTAGAAAAATAGAACAGATGATTTGAGAAAGCGATCGCATCTTCAATACCAAATTATATTTTTTACGGCAACTTATAGCGTTTCTCAAATAAGTTTAATCAACGAAAACCTAGGGGCGACAGCATCCCCCTTGACCATCTTTGCTGTTAACGGTAATTTCCATACTGGGATGCTTCGCCCTAGAAACCTTACATCAATTTGAGAACCGATATATATCAAATTAAACAGCATTTGTAGGGGCAGTCCCCCCGTGATTGGCTTGGGGCAGCCACGGGGGGACTGCCCCTACGGTATTTATAGAAAAATATGGCATCAATCTTGCATGCTCTTACAACTCAAAACTTACAACTCAAAACTTACAACTCAAAACTTACAACTCAAAACTTACAACTCTTCCGATTTCAGATCGCCACAGTTCGGGTGCCCCTGTAACTCTTGAATATGGGTTTCATCTTCGACTGCCACCAACCAAAGTTGCCCAGAAGAATCCCTGACCCACCCCGTTGCCTCTACCAGAGGTTTCCTATCTGCTTGAATACCTCCTTCCCGCTCCCAGGAATTATTTCCCAAAGAGGGATAATTTTTCCTCAACTCAGACATCGATCGCAGATCTTCCCAGAGCAACTGCCTTTGGAGCCTTGCCCTGGGATTTGGAGGCAACCCGCCGCGTCCGGCGATCGTAAATTCATTCCCTTCATCTGCCGCACAGCCAGTAACAATTTGCTTGCTCGGGTCAACGAAATTTTGAGGTAACCCTAATAACCCCGAGCTTGGCTCGAACTCTGGAGTATTGATTTCCACGATGCCATCTACCCCCAACTGAGAACTAGCCGTAACTGGACTATCAGCCGATAAAAAGATGCCGCTAGCATCAATTTGGATATTGCCCCCTCGCCCGCCAAAAGCATTCGCGGTAATTTGACTATTTTCTAAAGCAGCTATTACAGGAGAATTAACGATTAAATTTCCTCCATCACCATCCCCTCCCAATGCTTCCACCGTAATCCTACTACCTTCGCGTAACTGCAATGACTCGTTAATATTTAAGGTAGCATTGCCGCCCAAGCCCGATACGGTAGAAGCAGTAATACTACCCCCATCTAAAACGATATCTCCAGCATTCAATTGCAACTGCCCCGCATTACCAGTTCCTGAATGCTCCACATTTATTGTACCGCCCTCTAAAACTTCTAGACGATTCGTGTTAATCGTCACTTCTCCAGTATCTCCCGAAGGAACTGACGGCAGCAACAAGTTTTCTCGCAGACTTTGTTCTATAATCGAAGTTCGCGCAGAGACTTGAGAAAAGTTACCGCTGTTTGGATCGCCACCGCTAACTATAATAGAGTCCGAGGAATTTATGGTAATTCTACCGGCATTGCCCCTATTGATCGTGGTAGAACCGACTAGCCCTCCATCTAAAACAAACAAGCGGGGAGCATTAATAATAGTGCTACCGGCATTACCAGAGCCAGCCGTAAGTGTTCCTACAAAGCTTGGAATCGCAAGAAATGGATTAATTCCAAAAACAGAAATAAACTCAGAAACATCAATAGTGACATCCCCTCCCAAACCAGTTCTACCTTCTGGTTGGGCTTGTTCAAAGCTAGATTCGGGGGGGTTAACTACAGATGAAATGCTGGCACCATTACGAACGGTCAAGCGCTTTGTTGATAGGCTGACATTTCCAGCATTACCCGAGCTAAAAGTCGAGCTAATAACGCCACTCAAATTATCGGGAGCTAGAGGGTTGGCACCGGATAAATCTACTGAGGAGCGAGCAATAACTGTAACGTCTCCGGCATTTCCAAGTCCGGCTCCTAGGGCGGCTCCTGGGGCGGCTCCTTGGGAGGGCTGTTGCGACCCTTGAAAAATAATTACAAACGAACCGATGACAGCACCAGCATTAAGAACCAAACGGTCCGTTGACAGTTCAACAGACCCTCCTGATGCTGGACCTGCAGTCAGAGAAGCGATACCAAAGGGAAATACTGGTATAACAGAGTTCGATTCATCTCCAGAGATAGATTCAGTGGTATTAACTGCAATGTCTGCGCCTAATTCATTTGGAACTCCAGAGATTGATTCAGTAGCATTGACCGCAATGTCTCCGCCTATCCCCGTTCCTTGTCCGAAAGATTGGATGCGAGATCCCTCTTGCAAAGTCAATCGCTCGGTAGATATGGCGATATCTCCCCCATCCCCAGCTCCCAGATTCGTCGTAACTATTCCGCTAGGCAAAAAAGTATTTAACGGATTGCCTTTAAATCCTGTAATATCTGGGGAAACCACTGTAACAAAACCGCCATTTCCCGTAGCGTTCGGTCCGATTAGCGTTCCCACTTGTCCTCCATCCAACAGGGTTAGCTCGGAAGCGGTGACCCTAACATCTCCCCCGGCTCCTATACCGTAATTTTCGCTGACGATACGACTATTGGGACTTTCTTCAAATTGAAAGTTCAAAAGTCCCAAAGGCGAAAATCCGCTTATAAGTATCTCCGAAGCATTCACAGTTACCTGACCCGCCGCACCGGAACCGAAGCTACGAGTCTGGATGCGTCCTCCATCTCTAATTGTTAACTCTCTAGCATCCAGCGCAATACTACCCCCCGAGCCACTTGCGCCCTCTTCTACTTGGTTCGTCACTGAAGAACTCAAGGCAAACCTACTTTGTACTGCTCCGCCAATTTCTATCGATTCCGAAGCATCGAGCGCTATGTCATATCCCCTCGGGGCCCCTAGGTTCGTTGCCACAATTTGGGAGCGATCTAGGGTTATATTTCCACCACTGACTGCAATCCCCCCCGAGGGGTTGTTGCTTTGATTGGGGTTTGATAATAGACTTTGCTCCCTAAATTGAATTTCTCCAAACTCAGAAATCCCCTCGTATCCCAAACCCCATCCTCCATCTCCTAAAAAAGACAAGGTGACTTCTCCCTCATCGACGCTCCCTATTTCAATTCTTCCCGACGGAGCTGCCACAGTTGCACCCGTAAGCGTAACATCTCCTCCTACTAGAGCTATAGTTTTTCCCGGTGCTACCGCCAATCCTATATTTTCCACCGGCAATCCGGATGCCAAGCCCGTTCCTGCTACTCTAATTTCTCCGGAATTCTCTCCAACTTGCAAGCCAATAGGAACGTTAATTGTCAGCAGGGGTATTTCGGAGGGGTTTTTTGCAGAGAAACTACTTCCATCATTAAATATGATGCTATTGGCGCTAGAGGCAACCAACGAGCCGCCGATATCCAGTCGCGCTTGCGGACCGAACATTATCCCCGCTGGATTGAGTAGGAAAAGGTTGGCACTGCCGTTAGCTCGTATTAATCCATCAATATTTGATGGTAGCCCTCCTGTTACTCGGGCGATAATGTTCTCTATATTTAGGGCATTGTTGAAAAATGCGGAGGAGCCCGTTGGCACGGAAAATTCCTGGAAGCTGTGCAACAGGTTTCCTCCCAGTGCCGTTCCCCCGTCTATATTTGAGATCGCCGAGGCATTATCTGCAGGCAATACTCTGGTATTATTCGGTAGCGTCCCATCCGGAACTATTTGAGCCAAGACTTTGCTGCCAAATAATAATGGTAATATCGACAGCGTGGCGAAAGTGGCAATTTTATTGATTGCGATCGCCTGTAGCCCACAATTTGTAGTAGCACTTCTGTTAGCCGCGATCGCTTTTATATTGCCTATATTTTCTTTCGCTTTAATCTTAAACTTGACCATAAATTATTCTGCCATTTGTTTGCAGCAAGACCTTAGCATATAAGCAATTCACCCTTTCTACATACATAGGGAGCATTTCAATGAAAGTATGCTGCCGCAGCCCCTTGGGTTTACGCCCAGGGGCTGGCGGCTGGCGCGGCTACACAAACTCTCGCCCTTCCGGGCGAGAGTTTGCAAAAGTGAAATGCTCCCTCCTACATATACAAACCAATCTTTATATAGAGTGGTTTTAATTTACTACTTTTTTAAAAGCCAGAGCCTGTTATATCTGTTTTTTATTGTACCCAATCTATTTGAAAAATTCTATAGAAAAAATACCTAACTTAACCCTAAGTAATAATACAGAGAGGTTTGGCTATGCTTTGACAGGGAGCATTTCACTTTTGTCAACAGTAACCCTTAAGGGAGTTTTGTGTAGCCGCGCCTAGGTGCGACATGAACTGGCTAGGCGGGAATGATTTGAGCTTCTGCTTCGATCGCCGATAAGAATGGAAAAATCAATAGCGTGGCGAAGGTGGCAATTCTATAGGGTGCGATATAAGATACGATCGCTTTTAGCCTACAAGGTTTAGTAGCAATTGTCTTGGCTGCGATCGCTTTGCCGATTGCCTCAAAAATACTCAAAACTAAATATTATACTACAGCGCGGCAGTAATCAACCAGCCGGATAATGGCCGGTAGCCAGGATCCAAAAGCATTTTGAATTTTTAATTTTAAATTTTGAATGAAAGCTAGAAGGCATTACCTATTTAACATAGCGCATTCCGAGGTACTCTGTAACTCCCGAGGTTGGTTTCGATCTTCTACTGCCACCAACCACACTTGGCCAGAAGAATCCCTGACCCATCCCGTTGCTTCCACCAGGTTTTTATTATCGAGTCTATCGGTTTCCTCTGGTTTGTTATCCAGTTTATCTATTTCTTCCGGTCGGGAACTGTTCGGCGACGAGACAGAACTTCCCGGCAAGGGCAAGTTCCGCAGATCCTCCCAGACAAATAGCGAGTGCAGCCGCGTCGTCGGATCCGGAGGCAAGCCACCACGTCCGGCGATCGTAAATTCATTCCCCCGATCTGCCGCACAGCCGGTAACAATTTGCTTGCTCGGATCGATGAAATTTTGAGGTAACCCTAATAACCCCGAGCTTGGCTCGAACTCTGGAGTATTGATTTGCACGATGCCATCTACCCCCAACTGAGAACTAGCCGTAACTGGACTATCAGCCGATAAAAAGATGCCGCTAGCATCAATTTGGATATTGCCCCCTCGCCCGCCAAAGGCATTAGCGGTAATTTGACTATTTTCTAAAGCAGCTATTACAGGGGAATTAACGATTAAATTTCCTCCATCACCATCCCCTCCCAATACTTCCACCGTAATTTGACTGCCTTGGCGTAACTTCAACGAGTCGCTAACATTCAATCTAGCATTGCCGCCCAAGCCCGATCCAGTAGAAGCAGTAATACTACCCCCATCTAAAACGATATCTCCAGCATTCAATTGCAACCGCCCCGCATTACCAGTTCCGTCATGCTCCACATTTATTGTACCGCCCTCTAAAACTTCTAGACGATTGGTATTAATCGTCACTTCTCCAGTATCTCCAGAAGGAACTGATGGCACCAACAAGCTTTCTTGCAGACTTTGTTGTGCAATTTGGGTTCTAGCAGAAATTTGAGAAAGATTGCCGCTATCTGGACCGCCACCGCTAACTATAATAGAGTCCGAAGAATTTATGGTAATTCTACCGGCATTGCCCCTATTGATCGTGCTAGAAGAAACTTGCCCTCCATCTAAAAGAAGCAAGCGGGGAGCATTAATAATGGTGGTACCAGCATTCCCAGAGCCACCCGTAACTGTTCCCACAAAACTTGGGCTGGCAATAAATGAATTAGTTCCAATGATAGAGAGAGATTCAGAAACATCAACAGTGACATTTCCTCCCAAACCAGTTGCGCCTCCTGATTGGGTCTGTCCTAAGCTAGATTCGGGAGTGGCAACTATAGATGAAACGCTGGCACCATTGCGAACGATCGAGCGCTTTGTTGATAGGGTAACATTTCCAGCATTACCCGAGCCAAAAGTCAAGCTACCAACGCTACTCAAATTATCAGGAGCTAAGGGGTTAAAACCAGATAAATCCACTGAGGAGCGAGCAATAACTGTCACGTCTCCGCCATTTCCAAGTCCGGCTCCTGGGGGAGGCTGTTCTAACCCTTGAAGGATGACAAAGGAACCGATGATAGCACCATCATTAATAACCAAACGGTCTGTTGACACTTCAACAGACCCTCCTGATGCTGGACCTGCAGTCAGAGAAGCGATGCCAAAAGGAAATACTGGTAGAGCAGAGTTCAATTCATCTCCAGAGATTGATTCAGGGGTATTGACCGCAATGTCTGCGCCTAATTCATTTGGAACTCCAGAGATAGATTCAGTGGTATTAACTGCAATGTCTGCGCCTAATTCATTTGCATCTGCGGATATAGATTCAGTAGCATTGACCGCAATGCCTCCGCCTATCCCCGTTCCTTGTCCGAAAGATTGGATGCGAGATCCCTCTTGCAAAGTCAATCGCTCGGTAGATATGGCGATATCTCCCCCATCCCCAGCTCCCAGATTCGTCGTAACTATTCCGCTAGGCAAAAAAGTATTTAACGGATTGCCTTTAAATCCTGTAATATCTGGGGAAACCACTGTAACAAAACCGCCATTTCCCGTAGCGTTCGGTCCGATTAGCGTTCCCACTTGTCCTCCATCCAACAGGGTTAGCTCGGAAGCGGTGACCCTAACATCTCCCCCGGCTCCTATACCGTAATTTTCGCTGACGATACGACTATTGGGACTTTCTTCAAATTGAAAGTTCAAAAGTCCCAAAGGCGAAAATCCGCTTATAAGTATCTCCGAAGCATTCACAGTTACCTGACCCGCCGCACCGGAACCGAAGCTACGAGTCTGGATGCGTCCTCCATCTCTAATTGTTAACTCTCTAGCATCCAGCGCAATACTACCCCCCGAGCCACTTGCGCCCTCTTCTACTTGGTTCGTCACTGAAGAACTCAAGGCAAACCTACTTTGTACTGCTCCGCCAATTTCTATCGATTCCGAAGCATCGAGCGCTATGTCATATCCCCTCGGGGCCCCTAGGTTCGTTGCCACAATTTGGGAGCGATCTAGGGTTATATTTCCACCACTGACTGCAATCCCCCCCGAGGGGTTGTTGCTTTGATTGGGGTTTGATAATAGACTTTGCTCCCTAAATTGAATTTCTCCAAACTCAGAAATCCCCTCGTATCCCAAACCCCATCCTCCATCTCCTAAAAAAGACAAGGTGACTTCTCCCTCATCGACGCTCCCTATTTCAATTCTTCCCGACGGAGCTGCCACAGTTGCACCCGTAAGCGTAACATCTCCTCCTACTAGAGCTATAGTTTTTCCCGGTGCTACCGCCAATCCTATATTTTCCACCGGCAATCCGGATGCCAAGCCCGTTCCTGCTACTCTAATTTCTCCGGAATTCTCTCCAACTTGCAAGCCAATAGGAACGTTAATTGTCAGCAGGGGTATTTCGGAGGGGTTTTTTGCAGAGAAACTACTTCCATCATTAAATATGATGCTATTGGCGCTAGAGGCAACCAACGAGCCGCCGATATCCAGTCGCGCTTGCGGACCGAACATTATCCCCGCTGGATTGAGTAGGAAAAGGTTGGCACTGCCGTTAGCTCGTATTAATCCATCAATATTTGATGGTAGCCCTCCTGTTACTCGGGCGATAATGTTCTCTATATTTAGGGCATTGTTGAAAAATGCGGAGGAGCCCGTTGGCACGGAAAATTCCTGGAAGCTGTGCAACAGGTTTCCTCCCAGTGCCGTTCCCCCGTCTATATTTGA
>JAAHFN010000066.1:0-6971 GCA_010672965.1 Oscillatoria sp. SIO1A7 | reverse complement strand
CTCGGGCGATAATGTTCTCTATATTTAGGGCATTGTTGAAAAATGCGGAGGAGCCCGTTGGCACGGAAAATTCCTGGAAGCTGTGCAACAGGTTTCCTCCCAGTGCCGTTCCCCCGTCTATATTTGAAATAACCCCACTGCCTGTAGGGGAGACTACCGAATTGTTCGGTAGCGTCCCATCGGGTACTATTTGAGCTTCTACTTTGAGCGCCGATAATAACAATGGTAAAACGAGCAGCATTACTTTTGTGGTTCCCTTCGCTGCGATCGCTTTTAACAAAGCACGGTTACTGCCTTTCTTAGGTTTTGTTGTCTTAGGTATCATCTAGGCTGTGGGGTTTGGGGTGTGGGTTTTAGGGAAAATTCATGCTATTTGCCGACCTCTTTCGGGAGCTGTAAAGCCTTACGGTAAGGGAGATTTCGGAATGTTCGTCGTGACGATAAGAGCGTTGTCACGCTGGGAGCATTTCAATGAAAGTACGCTGCCGCCTGACGCCTTTAGGCGCGGCTACACAAACTCTCGCCCTTGCGGGCAAATGGGTTGCAGAAGTGAAATCCTCCCTGTCACGCTGAGAGTGAAAAAGCCTCATAATCAACACCCTAGGTATCATCCTTGTTGCCTTAGATTATCTGGCGCGATCCTTGCTATTGTACCCTGTTGACTTATTTTGATTTGCTTATTTTCTTATAGTATCGCTAGCAATTTCTTGCAGACCCACCGAACTCAAAAGTTCCTGCAACTCATCTACTAAGTTGGCATCTCCGGGTTGGGCTTCCCGAGCTTTCATTAGCGTAGCGAGACTATCGTACCAAATTCCCGCTCCGCCGTAGGCGGAGGCTATTTGTTCGGGGGTTCCTTCCGCGTTGATATTGCGGCTGGGTACCCGCCTAATCCAGCCGCTGGCAATCGGATTGCGCGGTCCGAGACGACCGTTGCACTTGACTACAAAATGCCACTGATAATCTTTGCCGATATCTAATGGCGCTGCATCCTCCGGCAGTTCGACAGCTACAATCCCATCGCCGCCATCGATTGAAACGTTGGTTTGAAAATGGGGATTGCGATTTTGGTCCTCGATACTAAAATATACTTCCGGTGCGACAGTTGGCGGAACATACACATATATTGTCGGTCGCTCTGTCACGGTCAGCCCGTTGTTATTCTTTGGAACTAATGCCTCTATTGTCTTGCTCGAAGTTTTTGCATCCATCGGACATTGTCCTGGATTGCGGGAAGCTCCACCAGTAGTTTGCCTTGGGTTCCCCTGATTGGCAGGGGGTTGGAAAGTCACGGCTCGTGCCACGCCCAACCAGCTAGTAAGGCTTGCAAAAGCTATGGTGGCGAGGATATAAACTAGCGATTTTTTGACGTTTTTGTGATTTTTAGCGTTCATACGTCTCTCCTTTCTCGGGAGTGCCACTTTTGAATCCTGTTGGTTTCTAGACGCAATCTAATCGCGGTGTTTTTGCTAGGTAGCGAGAATCGCCCCCACAGAGTCAGGCAGGCCGCTCCTTTATAATTTTTTAATATTTTAATTATAAGTTGTTAACTAGCAATACAGCGCTGCAATTTTTTATTCGTCTAGAGTACAATCTTTAAATATATTTTAACGTTTAATTCTAGAATCGCACGTTGAATTTTGGTTATTTTTGTAAATTAATTGTAAACTTTCCTCAATAGAGTGTAACATTTTTCTCTCTTTGTCTCTCGGTCAAATAATTCTTAACTTTGCATTACTACTTAGGCCATAAGGCGATCGCCTATTCGATCGCCTTATGGCAAGCAATACTTATCATATTACCCAATCGTTGGATTAAGTAATAACGCGCATATTTTCATTTTGACTTTTGTTGTAGAGAAGACTGAAGTGCTTACTGCGACAGGAATGTATTTACTAAAAAATAGTAATTACTGCAGCATTATTTGCTGGGCTTTAAAATATATTATATTGCATAATCTCGATTAAGTTAAGCAGAGAATCCTACAAGGAGCGATCGGATAGGCAATTTTCCGTACCGCATAAAAATAGCTTAACCGCGATATTGCAAGACCCGAGCGTCAGATTAGCAAGTAATACCACTTTAATTAATATTTTTGGTCAAATAAAGTCTAAAAACTAGATTAAGCTAAATATAGCTTAAGTGCCATTACTTATGGGGGGCGATCGCTCGTGCGTTTGGGCTTCCCTTGAATCGCCGCGTTGTCTGGCAAGGGTACTATAGCCAATTGCCAACTAGAATAAAAGGAGCCCAGAAAAAGGGATGATCCGAAGAGGGCTCCTGAAGTAGAGAGAGTTGCGATCGCCGTAGAGCTTCGGCTTTAGTGACTCCTGGTTTAGCCAGCTCTTGATAAAACTGAGTCATCAAATTAGAAGTCGAAACATCTCGCACTGGCCACAAAGTCGCCAAGGTACTGCGAGCGCCAGAGCGGACGGCTATTCCCGCCAATCCAAGCACCGCGCGATCGTCACCATATGCCGTTTCGCAGGCACTCAAGACCAGCAATTCAATTGGATTGGTACTTCCCAGGCTGCGCTTGCCAAGCAATTCATCGAATTCTTTAACGTCGATTCGACCGTCCCAAGTAAGAAGAAAAGTATCTTCGGCGCGGCTGCTAAATTGACCGTGGGTAGCCAGATGCACTACCGGAAAAGGACTAGAGACTATTGCTTTTTGTAAAGAAGGACTTGTAAACTCCTCGTTGAGCAAAGTTTCGCTCTCCAGGCGATCTTCAATCCGAGCTAATTCGCTCTCTACGTTCGGCAATGGGTCAAATCCTTGGCGAGCTTCGCTCAGTCCTGCGGTAACCGCTCCGAGTTTTTCTATATCGAGGGCTTGCGGCTCCAACAGTTGCAACCCTTGGGAAAGAGCCACGCTATATTTTTCTAACAAATATTTTTCGCCATCATAAAGAGCTGCCATTGGTACATTGCGCAGGGTTCCATCCAGAACAAACACCAAGGTATTTATCCCTTCTAGGGCTCCTTCTGTTTCTAAGGGGCTAATTATCCACTCATATACGGTACGGGAAATGCTTAACCGTTGCGGAGTGGGGTAAGCCAAACTAAGAGAGCCCAGCAGTTCTTCAAAGGTGTTGTTTAATTCTTCTTTGGGGCGAATAATCTCGTGGTGACGCAGGGGCTTCCCGGGTATAGAGACGATCGTTGCTAGGCGATCGCTCAAAATAATCGGATATATAGCTGCCGCAGTAGGGTCTATTTCATCAATTTGCTTCGGCTTCGCATCCAGGCAAGCTTCCCGAAAAAAGTTATCCAGCTCTGCTAGTTGTAGGGATTCGATAGTTTTCCGAGCTTGTTTGAGGTTTTTTTGGCTGGGATCTCCTTTCACGAGCAATCCCACTAATTCCCGATAAATGGGTTCTACAGTGTCCCGGAAAGAAAACTGAACTTCCGAGTTAATTGCTACTAAATCCGAACGCAAGGACTCTAGGCTATTCACAGCACTGCTATAAGCAGCGATCGCCCCTCTATCGTCCCCCTGTTTCTGGAGAAACTTACCTAGTAGCCCTTGCAAGCGAGCTGTAATATCTTCCGCATCTATTTCCTGAGCAATTAAGAGTCCTTTCTCCGCTATCTTTTGAGCCTCTTTCCACTGCTCGGTCTGGCCGTACAATTCTGCTAACTGCTTGAGAGCTAAAGACTCGGCTCGCTTGTCATTTAACGATCGAGCCCTTTCTACGGTCCGCGCTAATAACTGGCCAATTTCCTGGGTTTGTTGTTCTGGATTGGTGGCCGGCAATTTCATCCAGCTACTCGCCAAACTAACAGCGGCATAGGCTGACATCCGGCTGGGTTTCAGATTCCGCGTCGGATCCTGAATTTGTGGTAACAAGTCCCGAGCTTCTGCCCACATCTGCTCTTCTATATAAGCTCTTAAAAGTCGGATTCGAGCTTCCGTTTTTTCTAGAGGACCTGTCGCCGTTTCTACAGCACGCTGGTAAGCGTCAATAGCTGCCTTTATATCGCCCCTAGCAAAGTTGCTATTTCCCAAATTAAATAGAGTGGCGCTAATGGCTGGGTTGGAGCGCAAGCGCTCGGCGATCGCCAAACTTTGTTCCAATACCTCTTTTGACTTCTCCAAGTCCCCCAGCACCTGCAAGGCAACTCCTAGGCTTTGCAGTCCCGTGGCTTTGACTAGCGAATCGGGCTTTGATTGGAGCTGGTAGTTAATCTGCTCTAGAGTTTTTCTGGCTCGGCGATATAAACCCAATTTTTGTAGGGCACCTGCTTGATTTATCTGGGCTCCGAGTTTTCCAGCTTCATCTCCAACCGACTCGTAGAGTGCTGCCGCCTTGCCAAAACTCTCCTTTGCTACTTCTGCCTCTCCCATTGCCAACTGGATAAATCCTTCGGTATTGAGCGCTCCTGCCCAGATTTTTTTTGTCGTGACAGTTTTTGATGCTTGCTGCAAGAGAGTCTTACTTTCTTCTATCGCCAGAGTTGCCTCCTGCAATTGCCCTAGCTGCAAGTAGGCATAGGACAAATAGCTCGAACTCGTTGCCGCTCCCAAAACGTCTTTGGAGCGGCGATATTCTGCAACTGCTCTTTGCCAGAGGGATGCGGCGGAGCTAAAACGTCCTGCTTCCCCTTGAGTTCTTCCCATTTCTAAAAGGGTGTTGGCATCAGGGGCTTTTTGGCTAACCGGTTGTTTGTTTTGCAGCGGTGCCTCGGGGGTAGAAACTACGCTAGCCTCTATAGCGGTGCTAGGGGCGATCGCCAGTCCCAGACTTAACAGCCCTAACCCTGCCTGTCCCGCCAATCCTTTTAATTGTGAAAACAGCAAATCCCTCATATTTGTCTCAGACTATCCCAGCACGCGATCGCGCCAGCCTGACCTCCTCGTATAAGTTTATCACAGCACCTCTACGCTCGATAAATGACTCCTTGCTTTGGTTACAATAATTAATATTTAATTTAGTCTATGCTCATTTTTTTTAATCACTGGTATTATCAAAGATGTCTCTTATTATTGCTATTGCTAGGAGTAATGATATTGCTTGAGATCTACCTTGCCCATAAAGATTTTCTCAGCTAAGGTCTTTGACTAATTTACAAGCATAGCGATCGCATATAGCGTTTCTCAAATTGCAATAAACGATCGGGTAGGAGCGACAGCAGCATCCCCAAGACTATCTTTGCTGTATAACGGGGATTTTCATATTGGGATATTGCATCCCCCAGACACCTCACATAAATTTGAGAACCGCTATATAAAACCCCAAATTAAAAACACTTATTCTTTTGATAAGATATTTTCAAGTTTTAAATACCTTACCCAGCATCGAGCCGGCTCTGGCAACTATGAACGAAGGTAGTCTTAGCCCTTGTTTTTGAGGGAGGCTTGGGTTTTATGGCTATCCTGGATTTTAGGTTGAAATTTTACTTATAATACATATGGAGTAGGGAGCCCAACCCCAAAACCCTTTAATTGTTTTGTAAATGGACCATCTATAAGAGTAATTCCAAAAGAACCATAGTTTCTTCTTGAGTATCCCATAAACAAGGTAACCCAGGGAATTTAACCAAGGTGCGGACGAATAAGAAATTATACGCAGGGAGCGATCGCTCTTGACCGGAAGAAACGCATCTTACTTTTCAAATGCTTATAGAGCAAGATCTAAGATTAATAAGTATTTATACTGAATAATTATAAATACTTACTGCCAAAGGCTTGGTGATAATCTATGGGTTTTGCCGTTAGGGGGCGGCCGACTAAAAAATTACATAGATTCCTGGGAAAAAGCGACAGAATAAGAAATTATACGCATCCCAGCCGAGATGCACAGTCTATGCCCAAAGGCGATTGTCTTTCCTGCTCCACTCCCACAACTAAGACCCTTACACCATATCTAGAACTCAGGAAAAGGTGTAGGGCAAAAGAACTAGGCTAATTAAGGGACCAACTTTAAAAAACTAAATATTTTTCTTTGTTTTTGTGTTGTCAATTTGGAAAAATTGTGCTACTTTAATGAAAGATAACCTTCTTCTTATAAGACAACACGTTTCTACAGGTAACGTGAGGTCTTAGGGGGCCAAAAGCTCCCTAGATACAGGGGGGTGGTGTCGGTTGGAAAAGGGCATACTGCCGGTATGCTGACAACCGGCCTCCCCATATTTTTTGCCTATTTTTTGCAGGCGGAAGGTTCATTTTTAGCTACTTATTTGCATATTAGTTCTTGCAAATAAGTTGTTGCAGACCGACCCGAGCCAGGTGGCTGAATACCCTATAAAATGGGCATTTAGGCCAAGGAGCGATCGTATCTCTTAAATATTCAATCGCCTCGCTTATTGTCAATAACCCGTGCAGGTAATTAGGGAATTCCAAAAAATAAATTCTCCAATTAGTAGGACGGGGAAGCGAGGAAGAGATATTTATTTGGAAATCCCTTATCAATTAAATACGGCCCAACGGCAAGAACCTCCCAAGGAGCCCCTTGAGAGGTTTAACTGTATTAGGTGAATTATGGGAATAAAAGTACCCGCTCAGGAGCGATCGCAGAGCTTCGGCCCCCTATCGGGAGGGGTTGGGGGTGGGTACTCCGACCAGCTACAAACCCACCCCTTATTCCCCTCCTGGGAGCCCTCCTGGGAGGGGCTAGGGGGCTAGGGGTGGGTGGAGGGGAAGCGGTACTTTCTTTCCCAGAAGTCTCCTTAAGGATCCTCGTTAAAACCTTGGATCCTTAAAGGAATATCTTTTAAGTAACAAATTAAAAATGTCTTCCTGCGGATGGCAGGTAATGACGTGACCGAACCAAGCGGTCCCGGCGGCGGCACGGTAAATTGCCAGTTTGGAGCTAAATCCTACGAGAAGTTCGAGCTAATAGGCCAGGGTAAACGCATCTAAATTAATTTTAATTTCCTTACGAACCCTTGCATAGATGTTAATCGAAAAATAATAGAGATAGTCGAGGGAAGCCAGCTAAAACAATATTTAATTTTTGCTTTAATTGT
>JAAHFN010000065.1 GCA_010672965.1 Oscillatoria sp. SIO1A7 | reverse complement strand
GCTGAAAGCTGAAAGCTTACTGCTATCAAGGCAAAAGCGTAAAGGTATTGGGATAATAATGGAAACCCAGGGGGTAAAAAACAATGTCTAATAACCGCCATACCCTAGAAATTGCAGAATATGTCTGGCCCACACCCCACACCCTACACCCCACACCCCACACCCTACACCCCACACCCCAGCCATGCCATGACTAAGCTGATTATCTGCATTCCCTGTTACAACGAAGAAGCAACCTTGGGCTTGACCCTACAGGAATTGCCGCGCCAACTGCCGGGAATAGATAAAATAGAATGGCTGGTGGTGGATGATGGCAGTCGCGATCGCACGGTAGAAGTAGCCAAAGCCTGCAAAGTCGATTACATAGTTAGCTTCCCCACGAATCAAGGTTTGGCCAAAGCGTTTATGGCTGCTATAGAAACAGCCCTCAAAGCTGGTGCCGATATTATTGTCAACACCGACGCCGACAACCAATATTGCGCCGCCGACATTCCCAAGCTAATTCAGCCAATTCTGCTCGGAGAAGCGGAAATAGTCATAGGAGAACGTCCAATCTCCCAAATAGAACATTTCTCCCCTGTGAAAAAAATCCTGCAAAAACTTGGTAGTTGGGTCGTGCGCATTGCCAGCAACACCAATATCCCCGACGCTCCCAGCGGCTTTCGCGCCTTTAGCCGCTCGGCAGCCATGCAGTTTAACGTCTTTAATCAATATACCTATACTTTAGAAACTATTATTCAAGCCGGCCAGAAAGGGATGGCGATTACCTCTGTGCCCATACGGACGAATGGATATTTGCGCCCCTCGCGATTGGTGAAAAGCATTCCCGTCTATATCCAGCGATCGATTTTCACTATTTTTAGAATCTTTATGACCTACAAACCCCTCAGATTCTTTATGATTCTGGGGAGCATTCCCTTTAGCGTCGGGTTTGGTTTGGGGGTACGCTGGCTGATATATTTTTTGCTCGGCACCGAGAGAACCAGAATTCCCAGCCTGATTCTGGCGGCAATTCTGATGCTAATGGGCTTTCAATTGTGGATTTTGGGTTTGGTCGCCGACCTCATGGCGGTCAATCGCAAGTTACTCGAAGAAATTCAATTACGAACGCGGCGGGCGGAGCTAGATGGGACAGGAGGGAGAGGGGGACAAGGGGACAGGGGGACAGAGGGACAGTTTTGAGTTTTGAGTTTTGAGTTTTGAGTTTTGAATTAAACAGGACTTACGCAAGTTTCTAGATTTATAGCGTTTTTCAAATAAGTGTAATGTGGTAATGCATCAACGTAGGGGCGACAGCATCCCCGAGACAATCTCTTAGCTCCGAACGGGAATTCTCATACTGGGATGCTTCGCCCCAGATAACCTTACACCAATTTGAGAACTGCTATAGCGCTATATTTAGGGCTTGCTGTATAAATCTAAGACCAGAGCGGGGTAAGGATTTTAGTCTGTTTTATTTTATAGGCGATCGCTCCTTCCTGCATGAGTTTCTGGGGCTGTTTTATAGGCGATCGCTCCTTCCTGCATGAGTTTCTGGGGCTGTTTTATAGGCGATCGCTCCTTCCTGCATGAGTTTCTGGGGCGAAGCATTCCAATACAATAATTTTTGCTATGGATCAAAAACTGTCTCGGGAATGCTGTCGCCCCTACGCCCTTACACCCCCAATGCCCAATGCGAACATGCCCAATTCCCAATTCCCAATTCCCAATTCCCAATTCCCAATTCCCTTATACAAGTCGATCTATCATCCGGTTGGCCTGGGAGGCATAACCGCTGCCGAAGAGATTGAAGTGATTGATAATATGATAGAGGTTATAGAGTATTTTGCGGCGCTCGTAGCCGGAATCGAGAGGCCAAGCTTCGTTGTAGCCCCGATAAAAAGCAGGAGAAAAACCGCCAAAAAGCTCTGTCATGGCGATATCTACTTCGCGATCGCCATAATAAGTAGCCGGGTCAAAAATCACCGGCTCGCCTTCGGGAGTAAAGGAAGCATTGCCGCCCCATAAATCCCCATGAACCAGAGAAGCTTCTGGCTCGCGACCCGAGAGCAGTTCTGGAATCGCCTCCAGCAAGCGCTGCCCCTTGGGAAAGTCACCTCCGCGACGCTTGGCTAGTTGCAACTGATAGCCAATCCGGTGTTTCTCCCAGAATTCCGCCCAATCTCCAGTCCAAGTATTAATTTGGGTTGTCGAACCAATAGTATTATTCCTATCCCAACCAAATTTGTCCTTAATTGCCCTGCGATGCAACTGAGCTAGCTTGCGCCCCATCTCTTTGGCGGTTTCCGTATTGCCGCGATCGCCTAAGTCAATCCACTCCAAAACTATATAAGCAGAGTTTCCCGCCGTCCCGGTACAAATAGGCCGGGGCACGCGGATAGTTTTGGTTTCCCACATTTGCCGCACTCCCAGAGCCTCGGCCTCGAACATTTCTAATTCCGAGGCTCGATTGAGCTTAACAAAATAGTTTTGCTTTTCCCCAGAAAGGCGATAACCCTGATTGATGCAGCCTCCTCCTACAGAACGGCGATCGGCTATTGCAAAATTTTCTCCCGTTATTTGGGAAATATGCGTTGCTATTTTATCCCACATTTTTAAATTTTTAAATTTTTAAGTTTTGAGTTTTAAGTTGGGCATGGGGCATGGGGCATTGGGAGAGATGGGCATTGGGAGAGATGGGCATTGGGCATTGGGAGAGATGGGGAAGGGTGGGAGGAATGGGAGAGATGGAGAAGGGTGGGAGGAATGGGAGAGATGGAGAAGGATGCGGAAAATTATCTCTCTCCCCCCACAGTCCCCACAGTCCCCACAGTCCCCACAGTCCCCACACTCCCCACAGTCCCCACACTCCAATGCCCAATGCCCAATGCCCAATGCCCCATGCCCAATGCCCTATTTAGAACTTTCCAACCGTTCGATTAAAGCATCGCCCATTTCTCGACAGCCAACCAATTTCATACCTTCGGACATAATATCTCCGGTGCGGTAGCCAGCATCGAGGACCTGTTGCACCGCTTGTTCGATGCGGTCTGCGGCGGCGGGCTCGTCTAAGCCGTAGCGCAGCATCATAGCAGCGCTCAGGACTTGAGCCAGGGGATTGGCTTTATCTTGTCCGGCGATATCGGGGGCAGAGCCGTGGACGGGTTCAAAAAGCCCTGGACCCGATGTGCCCAAGCAGGCGGACGGCAGCATGCCAATACTGCCAGTGAGCATGGCAGCAGCATCGGAAAGAATATCGCCAAATAGGTTGCCAGTGACGATGGTATCGAACTGTTTGGGCCAGCGGAGGAGCTGCATGGCTGCGTTATCGACGTAGAGATGGGATAATTCTACATCGGGATATTCGGGTGCTAATTTAATGATGCGATCGCGCCACAATTGCGAAACATCTAGAACATTCGACTTATCCACCGAGCAAAGCTTGCCCCCGCGCTTGCGAGCTGTCTCAAAGCCGACGCGCCCAATCCGCTCGACTTCAGATTCCGTATAAGCCATCGTATTCACGCCCCGCTTTTCCCCGGGTTCCGTCTCAAAAATACCTTTGGGCTTGCCAAAATAAACGCCGCCGGTGAGTTCTCGCACCACCATAATATCGACGCCCTCGACGATTTCTCGCTTGAGACTAGAAGCATCTACCAGTTGGGGCAAGATAGTAGCGGGTCTGAGATTGGCAAACAAACCCATACCGGCGCGAATTCCCAATAACCCTGCTTCTGGCCGCATCGCGTTGGGCAAATCGTCCCATTTATAGCCGCCGATCGCCGCTAGCAATACGGCATCGCTATGGCGACATTGCTCTAGGGTCTCGGCGGGTAGGGGCTCCCCAGTAGCGTCAATGGCAGAGCCGCCGATTAGGGCTTCTTGAAAAATAAATTCTATATCTAGCTGTTTGGCTATTGTTTTGAGGACATCTACCGCGATCGCTATAATCTCAGAACCGATGCCATCCCCAGGTAATAGGGTAATCCGGTAGTGCTTGGTCATATTGATAATTTTGGATTTTAGATAAAAGATTGGATGGGCGCAGGCCAAAATTTTAGCAGATTATAGCAGTCAGCTAAGAGCTTTCAGCTTTCAGCCCTCAGCCTTCAGCAGTCAGCTAAGAGCTTTCAGCTCAGGACTTACGCATTACCTCTATATGTGTAGGGGCGATCGCGCGAAATCGCCCCTACATTTGGGGTTTTATTTCAAAATCTGCGTAATATCATGTCTGGTTAAATACCCACAAAAAAAATTTGTAATATCCCGTAGGACGGGACCAGCGAAAAGTCCATACCAGCCCAAGCGGACTTTTCGGACGCCCGTCCTACGCAGAGTTTGACTTTTTTGGGGCATTCAAACCGACATGATATAAGTCCTATAGCTTTCAGCTTTCAGTAGAAGTCATGCCAATACAAGCTATTGGCATTTGGCAATGCTTGTGCTGAAAGCTCAAAGCTGACCGCTGACCGCTGACGGAGCTGACGGCATATCCCGGCCGAAAAGCCCTACGCTCCGGCAATGCTTGTGCTGAAAGCTCAAAGCTGACCGCTGACCGCTGACCGCTAAAAGCTGACCGCTCCTACAAAATTGAAATGCTCCGCTCTTAGCTGACGGAGCTGACGGCATATCCCGGCCGAAAAGCCCTACGCTCCGGCAATGCTTGTGCTGAAAGCTCAAAGCTGACCGCTGACCGCTAAAAGCTGACCGCTGAAAGCTGACTGCTATCTTAGCTGGCGATCGCTCGTTTCCCAGTTTGCCCTAATTGCCGAGAGGGAAGCCGCACCGGCAGCTCGATAATAAATTCTGCTCCCTGTCCCGGCGCAGAAACGCAACGCAAGCTTCCGCAGTGTTTTTCCACCACAATCTGATAACTAATCGACAACCCCAGACCCGTCCCCGACCCCACGGCTTTAGTTGTAAAGAAGGGGTCAAAAATCTGCTTGCGGACCTCTTCATCTATTCCCGGTCCATTGTCAGCAATTCTAATAGCTACCATCCCGTCCCCTACCATCTCAGTGCTAATGCGAATGGTTGGGAATGGGGAATTGGGCATTGGAGAGAGTTTTGACTTTTGACTTTTGACTTTTGACTTTTGAGTTTTGAGTTTTGAGTTTTGACTTTTGACTTTTGACTTTTGACTTTTGGATTGAGCGCCCGATGCCCGATTCCCCGATGCCCGATTCCCCATGACCAATTCCCCATTCCCCATGACCAATTCCTCATTCCCTGACAAAACATCGATCGCATTGCCGATGATATTCATAAATACTTGGTTGAGCTGGCCGGGATAGCATTCGACTTTAGGTAGAGCGCCATATTCTTTAATAGTCTTAATAGCAACGCCGGCATCTGATTGCTGGGAATCGGAGTCAGATGATGAATTGAGCCGATGTTTTAAAATCAGCAAAGTATTATCCAGTCCTTCGTGGAGGTCGGCTGGCTTGCGATCGGCTTCCTGTAGCCGAGAGAAGTTGCGTAAAGCCAAGACAATGGAACGGATGCGATCGGCTCCCATCTCTATAGAGGATAAAACTTTGGGCAAATCCTTAATCAGAAAATCTAACTCGCAAGCTTCGATTTCTGCTTGGATTTCGCTCTCTGGTTCGGGATAGCATTCCCTGTATAGCTGCACCAAAGTTAGCAAATCTTCCATATAAACTTTGGCATGGGGGAGATTGCCATATATGAAGCTAACGGGATTGTTTATTTCATGGGCGACTCCGGCAACCAACTGGCCAATGCTAGACATTTTTTCACTATGGAGCAGTTGGGCTTGGGTATGTTGCAACTGAGATAAGGTTTGTTTGAGCTGCTCGGCTCTTTCCTGGGCTTCTCGGGCGGCGATTTGGGCTTGGGCGTAGAGAGAAGCTTGGGAAATAGCAATAGCCACTTGGTCTGCGATCGCTCTAATCATGCCTACTTCCTCGTCGCTCCAAGGTCTGGCTCCGCTGCAATGGCCACAACTGACCACCCCTATTTCTGCTTCTCCGGTGCGAATAGGCAGGGCTAAAATAGCTGTATATCCCCAACGTCGGTGCAGCTCCCGCATGGTTTCTTTCTCAGAAATCTCTTGGGGAGAAATCTCTTGGGGAGAAATAGAAGCATAATTCAGATCGTCAATCCGAATAATATCCTGCCCTAGCAGTAATGGTGCGAGCAGATTTTTGCGAGAAACTATATAGCGACCCAACAAGCTAGTTAAAGTTATTCCTTTTGCTTCGGAAACTACCTCTTGGATATGTCGCTCGCCTTGCTCTCGATACCAAATAAAGAGGCATCTATCTATATGCAACAAACTGCGAATTTGATGGACTGCCGTTTCCAAAATAGTATTCAAATCTAAGGAATTGCGGATTTGGTTCGCGAGCTGATTGAGCAAAACTTCTTCTTGAGCGAGCCTTCTAAATTGGGTTTCAGATCGACGCAGCGCCTTTTCTGCAGCCACGCGATCGCGAATTTCTTCTATTAAAATATCATTAGTCCCGAGCAGTTCTGCGGTTCTTTCATCAACCCGTTTTTCCAATTCAGCATGAGCTGCATACAATGCTTCTTCTGCTAGCTTGCGATCGGTTATATCCCTATTTACTCCGATAGTGCCCGAAGGAAAGCCTTTTTCATCTCGCAGCATTACGGTCACCGTTTCGCAGACTCCCTTAGTGCCATCTTTGCGCAGGAAGCGAATCTCGCCTACCCACTGTCCATTGCGCCTCACCCCCTCAATAATTTGCGAAGTTATATAAGCGGCGCGATCGGGTCGGTACAGCATTTCGGGAGTTTTCCCCAACACTTCTTTCTTAGCATAACCAAAAATTCTTTCCGAAGCTGGATTCCAATCAATTATATGCCCTTCCAAATCGGTGACGATAATGCCGTCATAAATAGTTTTAAACATTAGCGCTTGTTTGCGCAGGGCTTCCATTGCTTGTTTTCGATCCGATATGTCCTGCGCCAAACAGACTAAACCGTGAACTTTGCCCCTGCCATCTCGCATCACTGAAGCGGAAAAAGATACGGGTATTTCTCGCCCATTTTTCGTTAAAAGCGCAGTTTCTTTAGTCCCCAAAAAGCTACTTTCTTGAGAATCATCCAAATTCAAGTAATCTAAAACATTTTGGTGCTTTATCAAGACTTTAATAGATTGCCCGAGCAGCTCCTCTTCTTGGTAATCTAACATCAGCGATGTGGCGAGGTTAAAATCTTGAATTGTAGCATCGGGAGCCAGGACTATGAGAGCGTCATTGAGAGACCTAATAATTTTATCCGAGTACGATTTAGAAATCGTAGTAGATTTTAACTGGTCAACCATTTTATTAAAGGCTCGGGCTAGGTCTTCAATTTCATCTCCAGTCTCTATCTTTACTTTTCTATCCCATTCTCTCTCCCCTATTCGAGCCGCTGCTTTTTGCAGTTCGATAATCGGCTTGGCGATTTGCTGGGCTAAGATATAACCCAGGCTGCTGGCTAATAAAACAACTCCCGTGACAGAAACTAAGTTCGTCGCGATATAACGAGCCAAACTTCTCTGGATTTCGTGATTCTCTATCTCAATCGATTTTAGCTCTAAAGCGATCGCCTCGTCTAGGACCGCAACTAAATTTCCTTTGACCTCTTCGAGCGCCCGGAGCTGACCGAGCATTTCCCGTTCCTTCGCCCCCCTTGATTTCAGGGCGATCGCTTCTCTGCCGATGATAGCGATTTTACCAAGCTTCTCTTCAATTTCTATAACTAACCTTTCCCTCTTGCTGGCATAAGCCAGAGTTTTTAACTCAGCCAAACTAGCCTCTATATTTTCGCGCTCCTCAAGAAATTCTTGCCCGATATGCTGGATTGCTTTAACATTGTTATTGCTGGCATCGGGCTGCAGTTCTGACGAGAGCAACCCATAGCTATATACCTTGCCGCTCAGGGCTAAAGCAGCAGCCTTAATTTGACCCAACACAACCAGGGTCGGCGCTCTATCCCGGCAAATAATTTCAAATTTTCTATAAATCCCGGTTTCGGCTAAAAGGTTCATCGCGCCTAAAACCGATACCAGAGAGCCTACGCCAAAAAAAACTGCAATAAATTTAGCCCTGAGTCTCATACAATTCTCCAGGATGCCTTGAGTGATTTATTATCAAGCGCGAACAGGCTAACCATAATATAGGTATAGCATTGTTTTGCTAGAGCCAAGATTATAGTTAGCGATCTTTTGCCAGCAAGTCCCTACCATAGTTCTATCTCTAGAATCTCTAGGAACTTATTGCTTGTATCATTTGCCAAAAAATCGCTACAAATAGAAAACCCAGCACCCTGAAGGGGTTTCCTATGATTGGGTTGCGGTACTGCCACGGTACTGCCTCCTAGAGATGAGCGATCGCCCCTTTTGCAGCTCCCTCTTTTTCCCGAGACTGGAATTTTACCGGAAGCTCGATAATAAACTCCGTACCCTCTCCCGGTGCCGAAATGCAGTCCAAGCTACCGTGGTGTTTATCTACCACAATCTGATAGCTAATCGATAACCCCAAACCCGTACCAGACCCTACTGGTTTGGTAGTAAAGAACGGGTCAAAGATTTGTTGGCGTACCTCCTGTGTCATCCCCCGCCCATTATCGGCAATTCGGATAACCACTCTATCGTTTGCGATCGCCTCGGTGCAAATGCGAATAGTTGGGCGCCATACCTGCTCTTTGGGAATGGGGAATTGGCAATTGGGTATTGAGCATAGCGCATTGGGCATAGAGTATAGGGCATTTTTATCTTCAAATCCCCCAGCTCCCCAACTCCTGCGATCGGAGTTTTCCTGCTCGGAGCCCCTTGTCCCGACAGCCGTCGCCGACAGTTGTCGCCCATTCGCCATTGCCCCATTTGCCATTGCCCCATTTGCCATTGCCCCATTCGCCATTGCCCCATTCGCCATTGCCCCATTTGCCCCATTCGCCCCATTTGCCCCATTTGCCCCATTTGCCCCATTCGCCATTGCCCCATTCGCCATTGCCCCATTCGCCATTGCCCCATTCGCCATTGCCCCATTACCTTCCGACAAGACATCGATAGCATTACCAATAATATTGATAAACACCTGATTGAGACTGCCAGCAAAGCATTCTACTGGAGGCAGATTGCCATACTCTTTAATCATCTGAATCTCTGAATCGCCGCTACGGAGCCGGTGCTGCAAAATTACCAGAGTGTTATCCAGACCTTCGTGAAGGTCCACTGCTTTGCCATCTGCTTCATCGAGACGGGAGAAGTTGCGCAAGCTCAGGACAATAGCGCGAATTCGGTCTGCGCCCATCTGCATAGAAGACAAGACTTTAGGCAAATCTTCGAGCAAGAAATCCAGTTCGCATTCTTCTATTTTATCTTCAAGTTCGCTGGCGGGTTCTGGATAGAATTCCTGGTATAGCTGCACTAGCTCTACCAACTCGTTAATATAGTCTTTGGCAAAAGAAAGATTGCCGTAAATGAAGCTGACGGGATTATTGATTTCATGGGCAACCCCAGCAACCATATTGCCGAGACTAGACATTTTTTCTGACTGAATCAACTGAGTTTGGGTTTGCTGCAGTTGGTGTAAAGTTTGCTGCAACTGATCGGCTTTCTCTTGCGCCAGTTTGGCAGAGCTAGTCGCTTGGGTATAGAGAGCAGCTTGGTCGATCGCGATCGCCAGTTGGTCTGCAATTCCCTTCATAAGCGCCACTTCAGAATCGCTCCAAGTCCGAGACGAGCTGCAATGTCCCCCTGCCATCACTCCCATATCGTCGCTCTGGGTTGGAATTGGCAAAACTATCGCCGCGCTATAGCCCCAAGTTTCCGAGAGTTCTCGCTGTTCTGGAGCAGCAACACCACTTTCATCTAATTGAACTATTGTCCTCTGCAACAACCGGGCACTTAAAGCCGAGCCAGCTTTATCTGGATATTCTCCCAATAGACTCGGCACCGCATCCACTTTTGCTTCTTTGACTACCTCCCAAGTTGGCGGTAATTTATGGGAGTGATACCAAATAAAGCAACAGCGATCGAGCTGCAATAAACGGCCGATAGATTCCACAGTAGTTGCCAAGATAGTATCGAGATCCAGGGAGTTGCGGATTTGGTTGGCCAATTGATTTAGCAGCACTTCTTCTTGAGCGATTTTTTTGAATTTCTCCTCCGCCGCCATCCGCTCGGCAACCTCTTCTACCAGTAGCTCGTTAGTATGACTCAGCTCGGCGGTTCGCTCCTCAACCCGTTTTTCTAACTCGGCATGGGCAAGTCGCAGCCCTTCCTCCGCCGCTACGCGATCGCTGATGTCCCGCACTATCGCGATCGTCTCGTCTTCTTGGAACTGCACTATCCGCGCTTCATAATGTTCTTCTTCATTCAGCATCGGCAGCGAATACTCTATACTCATCAATTCATTCGTCTCTCGCGCCTCTATGCTCGCTCGGTCAAACTGGTGCGCTACTCTTGGCGGCAGCAATTCTTGAATTCGTCTGCCCGGGAACATATCCGGTCTTGGATATAAGTTCCCCGTATCTCGCGTCTTGTAATCCAAAATTATGCCATTCGAGTCCATCCGAAAAAAGATATCGGGAAATGCTTCAAAAATAGCTTGCATTTCCGCATTTTTTTGCCGCAAGTTCTCTTCTGCTTCCTCCCGCTCCGTCAGGTCGCGGTTGATCCCAATCGTTGCCACCACTCGACCTTCTTCATCCCGCAAGGGCACCGTTACCGTTTCGCAGATTCCCTTGCTTCCATCTTTGCGGATGAAGTTAATCTCCCCAGCCCATCGCCCATCTTTCTTGACGCCTTCTAGCATCTGCGCCGTCAGCTCTGCTGCTGACTCCGGCTGGTATAAAATGGCTGTCGTTTTGCCGAGTATCTCTTCTTTTGTATAACCGAAAATTCTTTGTGCTGCTTGGTTCCAGTCTATGACGCTCCCCTGCAAGTCAGTAACTATTGCTCCATCATAAATAGTCTCAAACATTAGAGCCTGTCTGCGCAGCGCCTCTATAGCTTTTTTCTGCTGGGAAATGTCCTGCGCCAAACAAACTAGACCTGCAACCTTACCCCGCGAATCTCTCATTGTTGAAGCAGAAAAGGATACGGCAATGGCACGGCCGTCCTTGGCTAAGAATGTAGTTTCTCTTTTCCCCAATAAGCCATTGGTTATATTACTATCTACTTCTAAAAAGTCTAAGACTTCTTCCTCTAAAGTCATTATACGCTCGATGGGCTGGCCGATTAGCTCTTCCTCCTCATATCCGAGCATATAGAAGGCGGCCATATTAAAGTCTTTAATCGTCTGTTTCTCTGGATCCAAGACGATGAGGGCTTCGCTTAAAGAGCTAATAATATTATCGACGTAGCTTTTTGATACAGTGGTTCCTTTCAAGTTATCGACCATCTGATTAAAAGCTTTTGCTAAAATGCCAAGTTCATGGTTGCTGGTCTCGAAGTTTACCTTAGCATCTAAGTTGCCCAGCCCTATAGATATGGCTGCTTCCTTCAGCTTTACTATGGGATTGGCTATTTTTTCTGCTAAACTCGCTCCCATTTTGCTTGCTAAGATAACTACTAAGGCTACAGCAGCAATGTTAACACCTAGAGACCAGTTAGCGCTCTGATTGGCAAGATCGCGCCCCCGCCTTAAGTCCTCTTTTTCTGCCGCGATCGCCTCGTCAACCAATCCAATCAGCTTTTCTCCTATTTTTTCTAGCTCATTTCTTTTATTAATAACCTCACCTGCTCCAATATTGCCTTGATTTTTGAAGGATACTTCTATGAACTCATCTACTACTTGATAAAAATAGTCTTTGCCTATTTTTATCTTTGACATAAATAACTTCTCTTCTTCATCTGCCAGCGTATTGTAGCGTAATAGCCACTGGCGCAATTGCTCTTTATTTTCATCTATTTGTTCCTTTCTTTGTTGCTCGTCTTTAATTAAAACAATATTTAAGTTATAATAAGATTCTGCTATCATAGGAAAGCTGGAAGCTTCAACCGTTATGCTTAATAACGAAACTTTAATTCGTTCTAGTGCTATAATAGAAGGAGCTGTTTTTTGGGATACCTCATCTATCTTTTTGTAAACGACTTTGTTGGCGATCGCATTAGTTAATCCCAAGCCTACTACCATCAAGGCAATTTTGAAAAAATCGGAAATTAATTGAGTTTTTAATTTCATAAGATACTCCGCTGTGCTTGAGTCTTGCGTTTTCCCATCTATGGGATGACTTTTCTATCCTTGGAGAAAAGTAACGTCAAGATTGGGCTAAGCCCCGCAAAAAATTTGCCTTTAGTTTTTTTGCCTTGAACTAAGGACGTTTGACTGATAAGGGCCAACTTAATTGTGGACCAGACTCTGCCACCAAGCATAAGGGACGATCGCAGAAATAAAGTCATCGAATCCGGTAGGCATTATCTTTGCAAGTCCCTAACTGTTGTCGCAGCCTGGAGGGGTAACAGCCCAAAGGGGTCATTACCTAATTCAGTCTATCTTATCTCTACGAGAGTAGTTAAATCTCGATCGGATGGCCGACTTATTTGTTATATCCCGATCGCGAGCGTACCCTATGGGTGGTGTGGGGTGTGGCGGTAGGCTCTAGGGCTGCTAGGGGCTAAAAAGCTTTTTCCTCGCTGGAATATATCATGTAATTTATATGCAACTAGATAATATAATAAAATTTTCCTAAGACTATAAAGCTCGCGCTTTTTCAAGCAATGTTTTTATTTCTTTCCAAATTATTACCGCTGTTTATCTACCCCCTAGGATTGGCTTGCCTGCTGATGGCGGCCGCTCTGGTTCTACTGTGGAAGCGGCCGAAATGGGCAGCGGGGGCGATTTCTTTGGCCCTATTTATTTTGCTGCTATCCAGCAATAGTTGGGTGACCTTTGCCTTAACGCGATCGCTAGAATGGCAGCATCTCCATGCTTCACAAGTTCCCGAAGTAGAGGCCATTGTAGTTCTAGGGGGCGGAATCAAACCAGCTATACCCCCCCGGCCTTGGGTGGAAACCAGCGATGCAGGCGATCGCGTTCTCTATGCAGCCAAACTCTATAACGAAGGCAAGGCACCAATTGTCATTCTCTCTGGCGGTAGAGTGAAATGGAAGGGTGGCGGCCCTCCAGAGTCCGGGGATATGGCCACAATTCTTCAAGCAATGGGAGTGCCTTCAAAGGCAATCGTCCAAGACCCAGATTCTCTCAACACCTATCAAAATGCCACCAATGTCCGCAAGCTCCTAGAAGAACGCGGCATAGCAGGACCAGTATTATTGGTCACCTCTGCCTTCCATATGCCGCGATCGCTCCTTGTCTTTAAGCGCCAAGGCATCTCCGCCATCCCCGCCCCTACAGACTTCCTCGTTACAGAGCAGGAACTAACCGAGCCACAAGGCTCTTGGCAAAGTTTCCTGCTAAATCTTCTTCCAGACTCTTACAATCTGCGCAAGACAACTCAAGCTTTAAAAGAGTATATCGGTATGCTCGTCTATCACTTGCGAGGTTGGATTTAACAGGACTTATATCAAGTCAGGTTAAATACCCACAGAAAAAATTTGGGATCTCCCGTAGGACGGGCGACACGAGGCTCCTACGGGGCGGGGAGGACAGGCGGGACGCCCGTCCTACGGGGCGGGGAGGACAGGCGGGACGCCCGTCCTACGCAGAATTGACTTTTTTTTAGGGCATTCAAACTGACATGATATTACGCATTAAGGGATTTCCAAATAAATATTTCTCCGTCGTTTCCCTGTAGGACGCCCGTCCTAGGAATTGGGTAATTTATTTCTTGGAATCCCCTAAGCCGATATCTGGTAGGGGCGTAGGCGGAGCCTGCCCAAAGAGCGCATACGGCCGGAAAGACCCTACATTTAGGGCGCATAAGACAATTTGCGTAAGTTCTATATAGGGCTTGCTGAAAAAGGCAGAGGGTCGGGAGAGGGGAGTGTGGGGAGAGGGGGGAGTGTGGGGAGAGGGGGAGAGGACAATTTTATTTAATTCTTCCCACACTTCCCACACTTCCCACACTTCCCACACTCCCCACACCCCGGCTTTTTAAATTTATTCAGCAAGCCCTATATAGGGCGAAGCATCCCAATATGAGAATCTCCGTTTTACAGCAGAAATGGTCAAGGGGATGCTGTCGCCCCTACCTACCTACCCCGATCGTTTATTACACTTATTTGAGAACCGCTATAGCGTTTCTCGCGCTTGATGTGAGGTGTCTAGGGCGAAGCATCCCAATATGAGAATCTCCGTTTTACAGCAGAAATGGTCAAGGGGCATGCTGTCGCCCCTACCTACCTACCCCGATCGTTTATTAGACTTATTTGAGAACCGCTATATTTAATGCTTGGTGCTACTTGCGCACCCTACTCTCAGCTTTGCTGCTCTGTGCCTGACCGCTGACTGCTGACCGCTGACCGCTGACCGCTATGAATGCCCAATTCCCCATATCATAAAATAATATCCTTTCCTCGCTCGGTAAAACGAACTGTATTAATCTGCCACTTGGGATTATCGGTTAAAGTTTGGCGCAGGCTGCCAAAAAGAGCAAACTGCTCGCAACTGGATAGGGAGACAAATTTACGAGGCGAATCGGGTTTGAGGCGCATATCAATAGTAGCCAAGCCGTTATTGGGTTCGAGAATAACCCGATACCCAGCGACGCTAAAGTCGGCGGTGTTGCGCTCTGCCAGAACTTTGCCCACTGCAGCTTGGATTGGTTGCTCGGAGTCAACGGCGACTGGTTCGGAAATCAGTTTTTGGCAGCGAGAGTCTGGTTTATAAATATTAATGCTAACTGTATTGGCCGCCTGAGATGTCCGAGCCGGTTTGGCAGGGAAAGAGCTAGGAATGCTCGGAGCTTTTGCCTTCCCCAAATCTTCTACGCCGCTATCTTCTGCAAAATTTGAGGCGGCCGCTTCTACCGGCTTCGGCAATAGGACACTTTTGCGATCGCTCCGAGAATCCTCCTTACCCAAGTCTCCCTGCCCCCCAAGTACCCCAGTCCGTCCTGAGCCTGACGAAGGGTCCCCCGGCCTCCCTGTCCCCAATTCCCCCTGCCCCCCCGTTCGTCCTGAGCCTGTCGTAGGCGTTGGCGAAGCCTGCCCGAAGGGCTTAGCCTGCCCGGAGGGCATAGGACTCCCCTGCTCCCCCGCTCCCCCGCTCCCCTGCTCCCCTAACCCGGGGCCGCTAGAGTTGGAATGGCAACTGCTCAGGCTAACGAGTATGACGCTAGCGAGCAGGAGAGCTATATATTTTTTGAGGATGCAATTGGATTGAATTGGCTTCATGGCTACTAACACCTCTTGGACTCGCCGCCATATTATTTCTTTGGCAGATTTCTCGGCAATTGAATACGATATCGTGCTGCAAACTGCTAATAGCTTTCGCGAAGTGCTTTCCCGAAAAGTCAAGAAAGTGCCAGCGCTACAGGGTCAGGTGGTGGCGAATTTGTTTTTTGAACCTTCCACCCGCACGCGCAGCAGTTTTGAATTAGCAGCCAAAAGGCTTTCGGCGGATACCCTCAACTTCGCCGCTTCTACATCGTCTTTGACGAAGGGAGAGACTATTTTGGATACCGCTAAGACCTATCTGGCAATGGGAACCAACTTGATGGTGATTCGGCACCGGGATGCTGGAGTGCCCGGGGCGATCGCTACGGAAATGGATCGCCTAGATGCCCGCGTCGGAGTTCTCAATGCCGGTGACGGCCAGCACGAACATCCTTCTCAAGCGTTGCTCGACTTGTTTACTATTTGTTTGCTCTTAGATCCGGATCGCCCTCGACTCGACCTTTTGGCCGATAAAAAAATTGCCATTGTCGGGGATATTCTCCATTCCCGGGTTGCCCGCTCTAATATCTGGAGCCTGACCGCAGCAACAGGTGCCGAACTGCATCTAGCTGGGCCTCCTACTTTGCTGCCTAAGTTGTTTGCTCCGATGGGGGACGGCAGGCCGGGGAAACTGTTTCTTCACTGGGAATTAGAACCGGCTCTGGAAGGGGCAGATTTTGTGATGACTTTGCGCTTGCAAAAAGAACGCATGACCCAACATCTTTTGCCTAGTTTGCGCGAGTATCACAATTTATTTGGCATTACCCGCGATCGCTTGCAACTGTGCCAGCCCGACGTTAAAGTTCTTCACCCCGGCCCGGTCAATCGAGGCGTTGAAATTAGCTCCGACCTCATGGACGATCCGCACTTGAGTCTGATTTCCCAACAAGTCACCAGCGGCGTCGCCGTCCGCATGGCTCTGCTCTATCTGATGGGAGGCGGCAAGAATGCTTAGGCAACGGATGAGTAGCGGATGCCAACTACCTGCAGCCCAAACTGTCGCGAGTGGCTATTCGGGTTACGGGATTCACTCCTTCGGCTCGCTCGCACATTAACTTAACTTGATAGCGATCGACTATAGCTCCAGAAAAGTCGGAGCCGGTAATGATGGATTTGTAAAAGTCGCTGCCGCTGAGAGTGGCATCGGTGAAAATGGCGTTGGTTAAATCAGCCAGATTAAAGATAACGCGATCGGCAAAAGTTTGGGTTAGGTCGGCGTCGCTGAAGTCCGCTTTAAAAAAGTTTGCCTTAGTTAGAATTGTATTTTTGAGGTTAGCTCCGTGGAAATTGGCCTTGCGAGATTCGCTACCAGCCAGGGAAGTTCCTTGTAAATTTTTGTAGGAAAAGTCCCTATAGCTCAAGTCGGCCAAGGTGTAATTTACCTTGTTGTCCTGGGCGATCGCAGTCCCGGCATGGAGCAGCATGGCCGAGCCGATAAGGCACAATAAAATAATAATTCCTAAAAAGCGTCGTTTCATTTTTCGCAGTTGAGTTACGTTGCACAATTACGGTCATATCCCCCCAACCCCCCTTTTCAAAGGGGGCTTTTTAGACTTATGCAAGAAGTCTATATAGGGCAACGCCCCTAGGGGAATTTTCCAATTCATTTAGACGCAATCTAGCATGGAGCGCTACGGCTGTCAAGGTGCGAGGAAAGGGGGCGGCGCAAAAATTGTTTGTTATTAGGCGATCGCATAACCCGTATGAGGACGAACGTCTGGCGGCTGAAATCCCAAAACAATATCGGATTTGGGAACTCCCGCTTCTACGAGTTCATCGGTGATGCCGTCTTCGATGCCATCCCGCTGAATCCAGATTTTGCCATCAATAATCTGAACGTGGGTAATGCAGCCGTTGACTCTGCGCTTGCCATCCCAACCAACAATCATTAGTATGAAGTGATTTTTCTGCCAATCGGCGATCGCATAACTTTGGATATCCCCGTGACTGTAGGGAATCCGAGCGTAACGCTCTAGAATACTTTGAACTAACTGCCCGTATTCATTTACTCTATCCATTGCACGACCTCCTCTGCTTCGACATTAAAAACCAGCAATTTTAAATTATTGTCGCGAACAGCTAGGCGAGCTATGTCTTCTTCAAAAAAATCTAAATAAACTGTTTCCCTAATCCCTAGGTATAGTCTTCTTTCTCCGTGGATATCGGATTCTTCAAGCAACCCTCGATAAAGCAAATATTGACCGAGGGCAGTTTCTAAGTCTTGCACGGGAGAAAGACTGATAAAACTTTTGACTTCTAAGGCAATACGTTGCCGGTCTTTTTCCGCTGCAAAGAGCGTCTGCGATCGGAGATGCACATAGGCGCTTCTGCTTCCAACAGCGAATGTTAGCGGATCGTCTGTAACAGTCCATCCATCTTTTATCAGGGCCGTTTTAACGGTATCGTGGTAGATGTCCTTGGCCATAGTTAGGGGTGTAGGGGGTGTAGGATGTAGGGTGTAGAGTGTGGGGTGTAGGGTGTGGGGGAAGACTTGGGGACGAGGGGACAAGGGGACGAGGGGACGAGGGGACAACTGCCACACCCCACACCCCACACCCCACACCCACGCTAGGTTAGCGCCAGCGCAGCACCCCTAGGTCCATGAGGTCTTGGACGGCCTCTTGACATTGGCGGAGGCTCAAGCGGCACTCTTGCATCATATCGTCATAAGTGCGGCCCGACTGACGCATTATCAACCAGCCGAGTAGGAGGATTTCTGCCCGAGTAAAGGCACGGTCGCCAACGGAGCGCTCGTACTGGGGATTGATATTCAGTAGATCGAGAAAATTAGCAGAGTTAGCAGAGTTTACCATTTTGAGTTGTTTGATGGTTGGGGGGCTTAACAGCCCCTTTTTTCTTGTCTTAATGCCAATATAGCACATTTTTTTAGATTGTCAAGCAGTTTTCGTAAAAAAAATAATATTTTTTGTTTTTGTTCGTGGCCGTTTGCGATCGCTAGTTAGGGTGTGGCGGTAGGGTGTGGGGTGTGGCGGTAGGGTAGGGTGTTGATTCTGAGGTTTTTTCACTCCTTAGCGTGACTAACGGTTATCGTGACGATGAAAACCAGAAACCTCCGTTACCGTAGGGCTTCCAGCTCCCGAAAGCGGTTGGCAAATAGTATGAAGTTTCCCTACACCCCACACCCCACACCCGCTTGTGTAGGGTAAAATTAGTTTTAGCGATAGTCAGCGACAAATTATGCACTTACAGCGCGTTCGGGTTCCCGACTTTCGGGTCCTACAAGATGTCGATATCGAATTTGAAAAGGAATTCTCTCCCAAAGTCTTCCCCCTGGGCAGCCAGAATGGGGGCGGCAAAAGTACCCTATTACAGTTAATCTTTGTTTTGCTCCATTGCTCTCAAGACCCGGAGCGGATAGTTTTTTTGCAAAATTTCCTCGAAGGGTTCCAAATTCCGGAGGGCTCTAACAAAAGAGACTTAGCCTCTTTCGAGATATGGGATGGCAAGAAAACCGTGCTACTAGAGTTCTTCTGTTGTAATGACTCTTATCTGGCAGAGTTGGTGGAGTCAAGCAGTAGCGAGGATGACAGTTCGCTGGATATATACGATAAGACATATCTAAAATTTGATGTGTCGGAAGATTTGGAACCAGTCAAAAAAGACATATCTAGGTTAAAAAATAATGTTGCTTTTTTAAGCAACAAAATTGCTTTCTTAAATAGAGAAAAAGTTAGAATTAATATAAATAACAACAAAAAGCATATTGAAACTTTACAGCAACAGATTTTATCTGGTCTATCTTTAGGTAAAGACGAAAAAAATGTCATCAATAAGAGAATGCAAGAGTTATCAGGACAAGAAGAACTAAGAGAAGAGTTGGTAAGCATTTTAAATAAGTTTGAAGATAGCCTTGAGGAAAACAGGAAAAAATTAAATAGTATTAAAAATTCTAAGAGAAATGCTATCAACGTCTTGAAAAAGGAAAATTTACTTCATTTTTGTAATTACTCTAACGACAATCAAACTATTAATAAAATAGCCTTAATTGGTCATGTTAATTTTATAGATCTTGCCGAATCAGTATATTTTGTGGAAAGACTGTCGCGGCAGATATTTTTTGCAGCTCCGGTGACTCAGGCGTTTCTGTTTTTACCTAAAAAAACTAGAAAGCTATTATTCAGTACCCAAGATATAAGAAATGATTACTACGGAAAGCTTGAATATGCAAGAGAAGGGCTTACCGGCTTTTTCCCCTATGATTTTCTGGCTGTGGATCTCTTAGTTGAGTCGTTTAAGGCAGCTCGCGATGAAGATTTTTACGAAGGGATCGCAACAGGCGAATATGGGACTCACTATAAAACTCTATTAAAGCAATTAAGATCGATTTTGCATGACAAAATGGTTTATCTTAATAAAGAGCTATCTGGCGTAACTATTAAGATAAATAGGAACGGCGAAGAGGTAGAACTCTATCCTGAAGACCTCAGTCATGGGGAGCTAAAAAGGTTGAGCATTTATATCTGGCTGAAACACCGGAATATCGAAAATGCAATTGTGTTGATGGATGAAATTGAAACGGCCTTTCATCCCGAGTGGCAATATAAAATCGTTCGCGACTTGCAAGACTGGGCTCCAAGCAACCAATATATTCTGGCCACCCATTCTTACGATCTATGCGAAGCGGTAACCCCGGCTCATGTTAGAGAACTAGAGCCGAAACTTCTCAAGTCAGGAGCAGAAGAATAAAAATGAGTTTGGATCGAGAACAGCTAAGAGAACATTGCGAAACTATTCTGTGGTCTCGCCGGATTAAGAATAATATCGTCGTTCTATGCGAGGGAGATGTCCAGTCTTTTGCTGGCAGACGATCGCCTCAGTCATATAGAAGGATGGAACAAAGGCCAGATGCCAGCTTTTATAGAGCCTGCATTCCCAAATGGTGGGTGAATTTCCAGCAGCCGCAGTTTTTTAATTGCGGCAATCGCAATAGTGTATTAAATAGCTACTTCAAGCTTTTGGAACTACACCGGGAAGATAGCAGCAAATCTTACTTAAACCCGGAAAAGCTGTTTGCGATCGCCGACTTAGATATCCAGAGCCAGCCGACCCCTAATTATGATGGATTTCTAGATACGGAGGCAATTTATAGCCATTTGTACCGGGAAGGTCAAGTCAATGAAAGAAATGCAGCCAACCACAAGATTTGGGTCACGGGCTTAATCCACAAAGAAGCTTATTTTATAATTCCCGAACTTAAACCCATCTTTGAAGAGTCTGAGCAAGCTCCAATTTATCAAGATTCTCCGGTGCTGCTGGAAAAAATTTATCGGGATATGGCACAATCGATTTGCGAAGATAAGGATTTAGAAAGTCGTTTCAAGGTAGTATCCCAGCGGATTGATTACTGTCTTGGCCTAGACTGCGATAGCGCGAGTAAATTGCAAGAGTCATGGAAAAATCAATTCGATACAGCGGAAGAGCAGCAGTGCATAAATTTGATTATGGCCTTGCTGACCGTCAGAAAAGCCAAGCCTTATTGGGAGCAAATAGAGCCCTCTAGGAAATGGAATCATTCTCATAAGGTATTCAGAGAGCAACTTTCCTTGAAAATAGCAGAGTTTTATTCGCAGCAAGAGCGAGATGCTAAATATCATCTTTCCGTTTTCTTCAAAACTTTATTCAAAGCGAGGTGACTTGTCGGTGGGTTGCAAACAAGGGTGTAGGGTGTAGGGTGTAGGGTGTAGAGTGTAGAGTGTAGAGTGTAGGGTGTAGGGTGTGGAAGGAAATCAATAGTTTTTGTGACCGATGGGAATCGTTCCCTATCGCTCGCCCTACTCATCCGTGCCTGTAGGCTTTCCAACTCCGGAAGGATTGGAAAATAGCAGGAATTTTTCCCCACACCCCACACCCTACACCCTACACCCTAATTAAAACCCTACACCCTACACCCTACACCTAGGGTGTTCACTCTGTGGGGAAAACGCAAAGGTGGATTTCTAGCAATTTTTGTTCTTCCTTAAGAGAGAACTGAAATCCTTGCTGTGAGAGGCTTTCGGTAGTTTGGCACCGCCGCGATCCCCGCAGGTCATCAATGTGCGGAAAAAACCTCAGAGTCAACACCCTACCCTACACCCCACACCCTACACCCTACACCCCACACCCTACACCCTACACCCCAACACAAAGCATGAGCTACGACAAACCTTTAGGGTCGGTTATTCACGGTTCCCTGAGCAAAGGACTAGAAGTCAGAATGCACCCGGACGTATCGGTAGAAGATATGCGGGTGGGCAAATTCTTAGTTATCCGAGGGACGCGATCGCTCTTTTTCTGTTTGCTAGTGGATGTTTCCCTAGGCACATCGAGCGATCGCATTCTCGTCAACCCTCCTAGCCCAGATGACGACTTCATGCAGGCAGTCCTGGCAGGGAGCAGCACCTACGGCACCTTAGAACTCGCGCCGATGTTGATGCTGACTCCGCAACAAGAGGAATCCGGCTGGAGTCCCGAGTTACTCCTAAAAACCCAAGCCTCAAAACGCGACACCAGTTTGGCATCTTATCAAGCCAACACCAGCGCGCAGATGGAATTGCTGCCGGTCAAAACCATACCGAGCCATTTCTCCCAAGTCCACGAAGCCAGCGAAGGAGATTTTCGCGCCGTATTTGGCTGGGAAGACGACCCCCATCGGCGCAACTTTGCGATCGGCAAGCCCCTAGATATGGAAGTGCCAATCTGCATCGACTTAGATCGCTTCGTAGAACGGAGCAACGGCGTTTTCGGCAAATCCGGCACCGGCAAATCCTTCCTAACTCGGCTCTTGCTATCGGGGATTATCCGCAAGCGAGCTGGGGTCAATCTTATTTTTGACATGCACTCGGAATATGGCTGGGAAGCGCCCTGCGAAGGGAAGCAACTCAGCACGGTCAAAGGCTTGCGCCAGCTCTTCCCCGGCCAAGTCCAAATCTACACTCTCGACCCGACATCCACCCAGCGGCGAGGTATCCGCGATGCCCAAGAACTCTATCTATCCTACGACCAAATAGAAGTAGAAGATATTAGCCTGGTGGCGCGGGAGCTGAACCTCTCGGAAGCGAGCATCGAAAATGCCTATATTCTCGAAGGGGAGTTTGGCCGTAGCTGGATTAAAGATCTCCTGGAAATGGATAACGAAGATATCCAGGCATTTTGCGAGGAAAAGCGGGGCAACAAGTCTTCAATTATGGCGCTGCAAAGAAAGCTGATGCGCTTGGAAAAGCTCAAGTATATAAAGACCAAGTCTCCTCAAAATTATGTGGCTCTGGTTTTGGCAGCCCTAGAAGCTGGCAAACACGTCGTCATTGAGTTTGGCTCTCACTCGGATATGCTCTCCTATATGTTGGCGGCGAATATCTTCACCCGCAGGATTCATAGAGACTATGTAGAGAAGTCGGAGAAATTTCTGCAGAGCAAGAATCCGAGCGATCGCCCGCGCCAGCTCGTCATTACTATCGAAGAAGCCCACCGCTTCCTCGACCCGGCGACAGTGCGCCAGACTATTTTTGGTACGATCGCCCGGGAAATGCGCAAATATTTCGTTACTCTCCTGGTGGTGGATCAGCGCCCTTCGGGGATTGACAACGAAGTTATGTCCCAAATCGGCACCCGGATTACTGCTTTGCTGAACGACGATAAAGATATCGAAGCGATATTTACCGGCGTCTCTGGGGGACAAAATCTCCGTTCTGTTTTGGCGAAGCTGGATTCCAAGCAGCAAGCTTTGATTCTCGGTCACGCGGTGCCCATGCCGGTAGTGGTGCGGACTCGTCCCTATGACCAAACTTTTTATAAGGAGATTGGCGAAGCACCTTGGGAAGAGATGGACGGTGAGGCTTTGTTGCTCGCCGCCGAAGAGGCGAAAGCGGATTTGGGTTTTTAGGGATTGCAAATTATTTCATGCTATTTTGCAATAAGAAAGATCCCCCCAACCCCCCTTAAAAACTTTTTAAGGGGGGTTGGGGGGATCTAAAACTTATATCAAATCCGCGTAGCTGTTTCATAAATAAATCCCGTAGGGGCGGTGGAGCCAATGCCCGCCCCGGCCGCCGAGCGACCAACCGGGGCGGGCATTGGCTCCACCGCCCCTACAAGCTGTGACTGTTTGACCGGATTTGATATTATATGTAGTATTAATAAATCAAAATTATGTCAAGCAAACCAATTTATCTAGATTGCCAAGCGACGACACCTCTGGACGAGCGAGTGCTGCAGGCAATGCTTCCTTATTTTAGAGAATACTTTGGCAACCCAGCGAGCAGTAGCCATCAATATGGCTGGGAGGCGGAGGCGGGGGTGAAGCAAGGACGGCAGCTTTTGGCAGAGGCGATTAATGCCGAGCCGGAGGAAATAGTTTTTACCAGCGGCGCGACAGAAGCAAACAATCTGGCGATTAAGGGAGTGGCAGAGGCGCTGTTCCAAAAAGGACGCCATTTAATTACGGTGCAAACGGAACATAATGCGGTACTCGACCCCTGTCAGTATTTAGAATCTCTGGGATTTGAGGTAACTTATCTGCCAGTAAACCCAGACGGAACTATCGACTTGGCGGAGCTAGAGAGAGCTTTTCGTCCCGACACTATTTTGGTTTCGGTTATGGCGGCTAATAATGAGATAGGTGTGTTGCAGCCGCTCCAAGAAATTGGGGCAATTTGTAAGGAAAGGGGGGTGTTTTTTCATACGGATGCTGCCCAAGCGATCGCCAAAATTACCTTAGACGTGCGAGAACTAAATATTGACCTAATGTCCTTGACTGCTCATAAAATATACGGACCAAAAGGCATCGGCGCTCTTTACGTTCGCCGCCGCAATCCCCGAGTCCGTTTGGCGGCTCAATTGCACGGCGGCGGTCACGAACGGGGGATGCGATCGGGGACTCTTTATACGCCGCAGATTGTCGGCTTTGGCAAGGCAGTAGAGTTGGCGCTATCGGAAATGGAGGCAGAAGCAAAACGCTTGATTGGTTTGCGGGAAAGACTGCGATCGCAATTGTCGGTTTTAGAAGAGATTTATATTAACGGTCATCCCCAACAGCGGCTGCCGGGAAATCTGAATATTAGCGTCGGCGGGGTGGATGGAGCGGCGCTGTTGCTGGGATTGCAGCCGGTAGTTGCGCTTTCTTCGGGAGCCGCTTGCTCTTCGGCAAAAGCAGCGCCGTCCCACGTTCTCAAAGCCTTGGGACGTTCGGAAAAATTGGCTTCTGCTTCGGTGCGCTTTGGGATTGGTCGCTTTAACACCGAAGAGGAAATTGATAAGGTAGCGGCGCAGGCGATCGCCACCATTCAATCTTTGCGGGGAAGTTTTAAGTTTTGAGTTTTAAGTTTTGAGTCTTGAGTTTTGATACCATTTCTCTATGAAATCCGTTCGGGCTGAGTCCTGAGCCGTTCGGGCTGAGCTTGTCGAAGCCATAGCCCTGGGGCTTCGACAAGCTCAGCCCGAACGGCGAATTTGTTGCATCTTCATAAAGAAACGGTATGAGTTTTGAGTTTTAGGTTTTGATACCATTTTTCTATGAAATCCGTTCGGGCTGAGTCCTGAGCCGGTCGAAGGGTCGAAGCCCTAGCCCTGGTCTATGCCCCCTGGCAGGCTACGCCTACGACAAGCGAGCGCCCGAACGGCGGGTAAAGGTCGTTATTTGTTGAACCTTCATAAAAGCATAGGATTGACATGAGGCGGATTTTACGGCGGATGATTAGCAACGGATAAGTAACGGATTAACGGATTAACGGATGGCAAGCAATCAAGCCTATTTTTATTTGGCATAATATCAATTCGGTTTAATCGCCTAAAAGACCTTTCCCGTAGAACGGGCGTCTCGCCCGTTCCAAAACAAGGGCTCTTTGGGACAGGCGAGACGCCCGTCCTACGGGAAATTCCAAATTTTTTGTGCGAGCATTCAACTGGATTTTATATTAGATATCCTCTGGGTTGATGCCCGCCGAATTCAGTCTTTCTTTCAAAAGAGCAAGCTCTGCAAGAGCAGCCTCCTTAGCTTCTCGCTCTTGCTGCGAGCGCGATCGCTCTTGCTCCAATAGCTGCTCTTGTTGCTGCGAGCGCGATCGCTCTTGCTCCAATAGCTCTGCTGCCCAGGGTAATATCTGCCCATTTTCGTCCCACCAGCGCAGCCACTTTCCAGTCTGATTTTCTTTTGTGCCGTGCCAGACTCCCAGAAATAATTCCACCTCGGCAATCCAGTAACGCTTATTTTTGTCTGGTTTTCGCTGGCGATATTTTTGGGATTTTAGCTCATAGACCTCTAGCCGTCCCGAGTTAGGCTCGAAGATCGCATAAGTCGGTACTTGCAAAATTTGCTCGTAATAGTACCACTTACCCACTGGCGCTTCTGAGTCTTTTGAATATTCCGTTCCCTTTGTCTGCGATAAAAACTCCATTACAATCGCCGGCACATCTCCTTCCCTGTAAGGCGTATAGCTGAGCCGCTCCCGCTCGGGCGGTTCCGTCGGCAAGGCATAACGAACGTAAAACCAATCCGGCGCTTTTTGCGTCAATTTTCCGTCTATGGTGGCGCAGACAGCTACATTTGTCCAGGCTAGCGCCGTTTTGGGCAATCGCCCTGCCAGATACAAAGCTTCGTTTAAAGCAACGGCGATGGGAGTGTGGATTGTGTCATCCACTGGTTCGTCTTCTATAAGATTATCTGGTGGTTTTTCCCAGGTAATGACAGATTTTTTTAGAGTGACTGACATAATCTTCTCCGGGAATCCTGTTTTTTTATTATATGACAATTGGGAATGGGGAAGAGTGGAATTGGGAATGGGGCATGTTCGCATTGGGCATGTTCGCATTGGGCATTGGGTGTAAGTTACAGGCGATCGCTCTTTCGGCCATCCGTTACATCCGTTACTAATCCGTTGCCAACCATTCATTGCGATCGCGCAAGAGCGTCTCCGCCCCTGAGAATCGCTTTTAGCTTAGGAAATCGGCTGCTATTTTTTGCAGAAATAGGCGATTAGCATTTCGCAATCATCCGTTACATCCGTTACTAATCCGTTGCCAACCATTCGTTGCGATCGCGCAAGAGCGTCTCCGCCCCTGAGAATCGCTTTTAGCTTAGGAAATCGGCGGCTATTTTTTGCAGAAATAGGCGATTAGCATTTCGCAATCATCCGTTACATCCGTTACTAATCCGTTGCCAACCATTCGTTGCGATCGCTGTTTGTCTCGGAAATAGGCTTCTATTTTTTGCAGAAATAGGCGATTCGCACTTCGCAATCATCCGTTACATCCGTTACTAATCCGTTGCCAACCATTCGTTGCGATCGCTCTTTCGGCCATCCGTTACATCCGTTACTAATCCGTTGCCAACCATTCATTACGATCGCCCAACGCTATTTTCTCTGAGCGCAGGCACAATTCGCTCGCTTGCCAGCCTTGCGCCAAACAGGTTTCGTGCCACAGGACCCAATTGCAGTGCTGCTGCTCCACCCATGACGAACAGGTTGCAGCCTGCCCAGCGCAGATCGGGGTCAAGGACAGGCAATCCGTTGACTACGGGCAGGGGATGCGCCGCACGGATATCCGACAACAGCGCCCAGTGGTTCACATCCAGGGTGCTGCCGGTCGCTAGCCAGATGCGATCGATGGGTTGGTCGGCGATGCGATCGCAGGCATCCGATTGATTGCAGGTGACTTTCCAGGCATCTCCCTTCCACTCCGCTGACTCGACTTCGCAATGTTCGTAAAAAGACAGCTTCCCTTCCCATTCCAGTCGTCGCAGTTTGGTGAAAATGGCGGGAGTGATAGAGCCACCGTTGCGGGCGGATTGAATCATCTGCCAGCGGTTTTCCCAACTGGGTTCGGCATGGAAACCCTTGAGGTATTTGGGACCGAGCCATCCCGGGTCGGCATCAAACAGTTTTTCATAGAAAGTGCGCCGAGCCATCAAGATAGCCTGTGCCCCACGAGCGATCGCTCCCAGTGCCAGATGCCCGCTCGTAAGTCCGCTGCCCACAATCAACACCCGCTCTCCCGCCAAGCGCAGCCCTCGCAGATCGACCCGATCGGAATGGAGCAAGCGATCGCTCGGATAGGCAAACGGCAGGGTTCGCGCCCATTTGGGAAGATTGGGACTGCCTCCAGCGATCGCCAACACAACTCGCTTTGCCGTCAACACTCGACCATCTGCCATTCCCAACCTAAATGCCGTCCTTCTTTGCTGTTCGACTAATTCGATATGCTGCACCCGTGCTGGAATGACCCGCCCCTGCAACTCCCAGCGACGAATCGCATCCTGACAGAAGTCCTGGAATAGTTGCGTTCCCGGCAAATCATACGGGGGAAAGAGTTCCTGCAAGCGAGACTCTGCAAAGGTGCGGAGGGCATAGGGGTCGGGGTCGGGGTGGTGAACGGCAGGCGATCGCAAGTGGAGAATCTCATAGGCGGCAAACTGGTGTTGCCATTGCTGTAGCCAATCCCCCGCCGGATCGAGTACCGCAAAGCTGTTGCGCATGGACTCCTTCTTTTGCAGCAAATGCGTCACCAACGTTAACGCATGAGGGCCTGCACCAACGATGGCAATATCTACCTTTTCTACCGTTCCACTTGAGGGAGCCGTCTTATAATTAGACATCACTTTCCAGTGCCGTTCAATTCACATATATAGCGGTCAGCGGTCAGCGGTCAGCTTTCAGCTTTCAGCAACAGCGCTCCACGGCGCGCAGGCGTAGCTCTTCTGCTTTCAGCTTATGCGCCAAAGCCTTGCTATATCTACTAACGGCAATGCTTGTGCTGTTGGCGAAGCCCGCTGCCCGTTGGGTAAGCTGACTGCCGATCGCCTGACTGCTTACTGCTATATTTTCTGTAATTCTATTTTAAGGCAAGACTGAATGGGCTCCATGACGTTAATTGCGATCGCAGGGCCTGCAACATTATCCATTGACATTTGATATGTTAGTAATTTAAGTGTATAAGGTATCTCACAGCTTTAGAGGCTCAATGATGGGTCGTATAGGTTTAGCTGTTACGCAGTATTTTGGCGGCGATCGCGGAGGTCTCGGAGGACATGCTGGGCGAGTACCAGTTCAATACGGCGATTTCGGAGCTGATGAAGCTGAGTAACGCGCTGAACGATGCGGACTGCGCGACGTCGCCGGTGTATCGCGAGGGTCGAGACTCCCCAACCAACTCTAGTAAATATCAAGGAGGATTTATGGCGTTATACATGGTGCAACCGATGAGTAGTGGAACCCTACCAAAAAAGACTTATTACCGGAAACAGACTTCAACACATGTAAGTCATGACGAGTCGGGTCGATTTACTCAGGATGCCAAGAGCAACTATGCAACTTTTAATCATATTCCTGAATCTAAAGTTGTACCAGGTAAATTTATGAGCGGTCAGGGAAAACCCTCCGGTTCCGGCACCTTTGAAATTTAACGATCTCGCCGATACCGTAGTGGATTATTTCAATTAAAATAGGGTTGCACCAGATTCTAGCCTTTCTTTTGTTGCAGTTGGTTAATTTTTCCTTCGATCTGCGCCAACTTTGAGTCAATGAAGAGAATCGCTGGTTCTGGTGTAACCGAATCCCACGAGCGCCATTATGGACTTGATTTCTCTCTCAATGGGATTTACCTCCTATTAAGGGTGCGATCTGTAAGTACCTGGACAGAATTAATCTGATATTTTGTCAAGCCGGGGAGCCCACCATCTGCCCACCATCAGCCCGCCATCAGCCCGCCATCAGCCCGCCATCAGCCCGCCATCTGCAGGGGAGCCGGGAATAGGTATATAACTCGATAGTAAACAGGACTTACGCATTCGCCCTAAATGTAGGGGGAATTCATCAATTACCCCTACCCGTACCTACCCGTACAGGGTGTATTGTTGCTAATTGATTGTTTAGCTGTTACGCAGTATTTTGGCAGCGATCGCAGGGACAAAGCGATGAATCAACTGAAGCAGTTTTACTTTTCCAATGGGAATTTCATACCGATCGCGCTCTATGCCTTGTAACGTTTCAGCCGCAACTTGCCGAGGCGAAATCTTACCCTTGCCTCGACCTTGGGTCATTTGCGTATCGACTAACGGCGGAATCGCTTCAAACACCTTGATGGTCGGCATATCATCCTCTAGCTGATACCGCAAAGTTTGAGAAAAGCTATGCACGGCAGCTTTGCTAGCACAATACACGGGGGCACTGGCTTTCGGTGCGATCGCTAAACCTGAAGAAATATTCAGCACCGCTGCCGATTCAGCTTGCTTTAGTATGGGGAGACAGGCTGCCGTCAAGGTGATTAACGCGGTCAAATTAACCTGTATTTCCTCAGCGATCGCAGCCCCTATTTGAGTCGGTTCTGACTGACTGAAACGAAAATTTCGTTGGATGCCAGCGTTGTTAACCAGCATTGAGAGGCCACCCAACTGCTGGGCTGCTTTTTGGGCTAATTCTGGGATTTGGCTGGCGATCGCAAGATCGCTCTGAATCGTAATGACATCACCCAGTAATTCACGGGCATTGGCTAGCTTTTGGCGATCGCGTCCGCAAATAGCAACCTGGTTATTGCGAGCAATCAGCGATCGGGCTAGCTCAAATCCAATTCCCGAACTACCGCCAGTAATCAAAATTTTATGACCGGATAACTTCATAATATCTCTTGTTTGAATATAGGTATTGACGCGCTATTAGTGATTTAAAAAAGCGATCGAGGGTAGTCATATCAAATCCGGTTAAACAGTCACAGTTTGTAGGGGTTCCCCGTGCCCGCCCCGGGAGCGTCTGGGGCGGCCGGGGCGGGCACGGGGAACCCCTACGGGATTTATTTATGAGTAATTAACCGGATTTCATATCATGTGCGATCGCAACTCAGGTACAGTTACAGGAACCCACCCCTAACTCCAAAGCAAAATCAACATAATTGACTACTCTCCTTCACATATCTACATTGTGTGAAAAGGAATAAACAGTTGTCTTACACAAACTTCAGATATTTTTATCTATTCTTGCTATCCTCGCCGAAAGGCACCTGGCGTTATGCCAGTGAAGCGCTTAAAGTGCCGATTCAAATGGGCTTGATTGGCAAATCCCACCGCATAGGCTATCTCGCTGATGGTCATGTGCGATCGTTTCAGTAACTGTTTTGCCCGTTCTACTCGTTGCTGCAGCACATATTGATGAGGGGCAATGCCTACAGACTGCTTAAACAAATGGGAAAAGTAATGGGGACTGAGCTGGACTAGACTCGCCAAGTCTTTTAGTCCTAAGTCCCGATCCAAATGACCTTCGATGTAGTCCAACACGAGCTGAAGCTTCACCTTCGCTAAACCATCACTATAGGTTTTAGGATCGGTGACACGAGTCGTGTAATGCTGTAAGATATGCACCATCAAGGTATGGGTAAGGCTCTCGGCATAAAGCCGCTGACCTTCTCCTCCTGACTCCAAAATATTCTTTAGACCTAATCCAAGGTGATAGAGTAACGGATCGACTTGTACAAGCTGAGGAATAATTTCTACATTAGTCGCATCCTGCGATTCGTCAATGACTCCAGCAAAAGTGTCTGCATCTAACATTAAGGTGAGGGTTTCAATCTCTTTTTCCCACTCGCCACCGTAGCTCATTGTGGCTGGAATAATAATGGCTTCACCCACTTGTGCTGAATTGACCCACTGTTTTCCGCCGGAGCGTCGCACCAATTTAGAGCCAGGACGCATACTGCATAGAAAGGTGATATTGTGCCAAGGGGCATACATCTCTGGCATTGCCATCCCAGGCATTTGGCGATATTTCACTTCAATCCCTTGCCAACCCAATGACTGACTTGACAAGATTGGCCGATTTGCGAAAATGCGATCGCTCTCTTGACTATTCGTAATTGCAATTGGATTTTGAGACATCCTTACTTGTAGGACAATCTGGTTATTCCGAGTCACCGGATATTGTTTGCACAAACCACTTAAATATACCCGAACAGGTGACAGTGCCATCCAGGTCTCTAATTTCAACAGCTATTTCAATCGTGCTTCTGCCTTTTCTAGCAAGCCGATCTCGAAATACAGATATAGAATCATCATCAACAGATGAATATGCTGATACAGATTTTTCTGCTGGTTGTCTATACTTTACTTTGGCTTCGCGTAATATGGCAAAGACTTTATCGGATAATTCTGGACAAAGCGATTGCAAACAATCCCCACTAGCAGTTTCAGCAAGAGCAAACTGAGCGCTTGCGTGAATGGTTCCTACATGATTATGAATGGATTTGCAAAACTCAAGATTAAGAATTCCTGAGCGATCGTATCGGATACCAGCTTTCTGTATAAATGGAACTTTTGTAATATCCATAAGCACTTATTACGGGTCAGATGGATCTATGCTTCTCCATCTTAGGGATAATACCCGCCTAGGATCTGCACCAATGATGGCAATATAGCAGGGAACAGGGAACGGGGAACAAATAAAATAAGAAAGTCCGTTGTTGTCTGGGTTTGACAATTAGTAACAGCCGCTCGCTACCTGCGTAGTGCTATATCTACCTTGCCTCCGTTCCATAGGGGGCCGTATTCCAATTGCACATCACTTTCCAGTGCCGTTCAATTCACCTATAATGATTACTATTCTATTTTCTGTAACTCTATTTTAAGGCAAGACTCAATGGGCTCGATGACGTTAATTGCGATAGCAGGGCCGCCTGGTAGTGGCAAAACCACCTGGATGAGTCAGTTTCTCTCGAACCAGGATCGTCCTTTGTTTTACTGCTGTCCGGGGATGGGAGCGGGTTCGGTGGATATAGCGCGGATTGCCTATCGCTTTCCCTGGGTGCAATTGCTTCGCGAGGATCGAACGCCGGAAATTTTCGCCAAAGAGCCAGACCAGGCTTTAGTCTATCTGGAGCTAGGCTTTCACCTGGATTTGACATCACCATTACTCGCATCGTTGCCCTGCCATCGGGTCGCCGTCGTACCATCGGGTTTGCAAACATCGGAATGGCACGACTGGGCTGACGAGGTAATTTTCGGCAATGACATCGCGATGTTTGGTTCCGACAACTTACCAGAGTTATGGTCTGCGCCTTTGACAGGAAGAGTCTTTGACCCACCAAGCCTAGACGATATTTTGATAGAACTGACCGGGGAAGCTTACGGACAGGTGCAGCGAGCTAAGGGGATTTTTGAACTGCCGGATGGTCGAGCCTTCTACGTTGATTTTGTCAAAGGCTTGTCCGGAATTGAATACAGCGAATTGGCTATTCCTCGCTGGCTAGAGGGCCGTCCCGAACGCTTCAGTGGCATTGAGGTCGTGGGCTGGAACTTGGAAAAGAAAATTATTGCCGAAACCTTAGTGGCTGGGTCTTTGTCCGATGACGCGATCGCCCACTATCAGGAACAGTACAAAGCTATAATGGCTAGTGAAACCAACCAAGAGGAGAGTAGCCTGACATGAAACTCGCCGTCATTTCCTGCATACATGGCAACTATGAAGCATTGAATGCAGTGTTATCTGATATCGACGCTCAAAAGGCAGACCAAATTTATTGCCTGGGGGATCTAGTCGGTTATGGTCCCCATCCCAATGCCGTCGTCGATTTTTGCATGGCGGTTGGCGCGGGGGATGGAGTTTGCGGAACGGGCAGACGATCCGAGTCACGTGTGTCAGCGATGAGCGGGCACCGATTCCTGTGGCAAGCGGAGGAATGAAATTTGGTGCGATCGCCCCTGTTGGGACAAGCATTACGCGCTCCGCACAGGCAAGCCAACGCTCTATAGCAAAGTGAAGTCAGTCGTCCTCTACTTCCAGACAGAAGCCAGTCTCAAGCAGGGTTTCAGTCATACTGCTATAGACTGGGAAGCAGTCTTAATAATTCTTAATATCAATCGACCTTTTGGGGTATTATATTGTATTGTAAGCTGTTGCGCATTTAAATCGGCAATCCGTATAGCGGGCGAAATCCCCGAACGAACGGACGTTTACGCCATTTATTGGTCCCGCTCACACCCAATCTAAATGCGCGACAGCTTAGCTTGACCAATAAGATAATTATGAGATTGCTACCATGACATCTAGTGTTGCCAACCCTCAACCAAAAACCGTTACTCCAGAAAAACCTTCGTATGGTGAAGTAGTCTATCACAAATTAATGACTCCTCAATGGCTACTTAATAAGGCTACTTGGAATGCAAGAAAACCGGATGGCGCGGAATTGGTATTAGAGATAGAAGATGATTCGAGGGATTACGAAAATATTCTCTGGGTTAGTCTAATACCGGGTGAGATACTCGATAAGAATGATGCCTTTACGGTAAAAATACAAGCCATTCTGGAACACAATAATCCTGCCCCTCTCAGGAATAATAATCGGAATGCGCCTAAAGATCCCATGTCGATCATGGTTGCTGATGGACGATATGCTTATGGTATCCAGATTCAGGATCCTACCAGCTATGACAACAATGCTAACAATGACAGTGGATTCGGCGGTCAAGGCGCTTACCTGGGGATGGAAGGAGAAGTTCGAGGCAGTGTACTACAGAGCCCAACTCCCATCCCACCGACAGGTTTAGATGCCACACAAGCACAGATTGACGATCGGAATCATGTTCGTTGGCCGCAAATTTTCGATATTACCTTGGCTCAAGTTGAGCCTGGTCCCCGTCGTAATCTAGTTGGCATTTGCTCTTCTGCACTTGACGGTGGTTATTCCACATCATTTTGGTTCACAGATCGCTTGAAAGGAGAAGAAGGGCTCCGTTTGTATCTGTATCGCGCTGAGAAAGAAGAGATTTATAACATTAAATCTTTGGAGGTAACGATCTTCCGCGACTGCAACTACAAGTAGTCATGTGCAGTGAGGGGCGTTCAATGCTCGACGTTCTCGGAACCCTCGTACTCGACTCTGTCTTCTTTCCGGTGGAAGCGGTTGGGGATCGAGGGTTCCGGGCGTTCGGCTCATCTGGCAGCCCGGTACGATCTGTTATAGTGCGTCTAAATGAGTTGTGTAAATATAATACGGCTATCTTACGAGGCTGAAGCCCTTGACCAGCAAGGGTTTTAGTCGCTTTAAATACCTGTCTATCTTTACACAACCCATTTAGGCTCGCTATATATACTCCCCATGTGGCGAATTTGGAGTTGTGGAAGACTTCGGGGCATGTGGATTTCTACCAGGAGAATATGTTCGATCCCATTGAAGTTGAGGCGCAACAGTATCAACTCAAACCCATGAATTGCCCGTTCCATGTGTTGGCCTATCAAAACAACTGGCCTCTGCTTCGGTGCGCTTTGGGATTGGTCGCTTTAATACTGAAGCAGAAATAGATAAGCTAGCGGCGCAGGCGATCGCCACCATCCAATCCCTGCGGCGAAAAGAGTTTTAAGTTTTAAGTTTTGAGTTTTAAGTTCTTAGCAAGTGAGTTTTGAGTTTTAAGTTTTAGGTTTTGAGTTCCTATCTCAAATCCGCGTAGTTGCCGCAATAATCCTGTAGGGGCAGTCAAGACAGTGGCTGCCCCGATTGGTTAGCGATTGATATGGGGCGGATTTTATTTGACAAAGCGCGATCGCTCCTTCCGGCTCGCTAATCGATGGCTATGCAACAAATGCGTCACCAATGTTAACGCCTTGAGGGCCTGCACCAACGATCGCAATATCTACCGTTCCACTTTAGGAGGCCGTCTTACAAGATCGCTTTCCAGTGCCGTTCAATTCACCTATAATGATTATTATTCTACTTTCTGTAACTCTATTTTAAGGCAAGACTCAATGGGCTCCATGACGTTAATTGCGATCGCAGGGCCGCCTGGTAGTGGCAAAACCACCTGGATGAGTCAGTTTCTCTCGAACCAGGATCGTCCTCTGTTTTACTGCTGTCCGGGGATGGGAGCGGGTTCGGTGGATATAGCGCGGATTGCCTATCGCTTTCCCTGGGTGCAATTGCTTCCCGAGGATCGAACGCCGGAAATTTTCGCCAAAGAGCCAGACGAAGCTTTGGTCTATCTGGAGCTAGGCTTTCACCTGGATTTGACATCACCATTACTCGCGTCGGTGCCCTGCCATAGGGTCGCCGTCGTGCCATCGGGTTTGCAAACATCGGAATGGCACGACTGGGCTGACGAGGTAATTTTCGGCAATGACATCGCGATGTTTGGTTCCGACAACTTACCAGAATTATGGTCTGCGCCTTTGACAGGAAGAGTCTTTGACCCACCAAGCCTAGACGATATTTTGATAGAACTGACCGGGGACGCTTACGGACAGGTGCAGCGAGCTAAGGGGATTTTTGAACTGCCGGATGGTCGAGCCTTCTACATTGATTTTGTCAAAGGCTTGTCCGGAATTGAATACAGCGAATTGGCTATTCCTCGCTGGCTAGAGGGCCGCCCCGAACGCTTCAGTGGCATTGAGGTTGTGGGCTGGAACTTGGAAAAGAAAATTATTGCCGAAACCTTAGTGGCTGGCTGTTTGTCCGATGACGCGATCGCCCACTATCAGGAACAATACAAAGCTATAATGGCTAGTGAAACCAACCAAGAGGAGAGTAGCCTGACATGAAACTCGCCGTCATTTCCTGCATTCATGGCAACTATGAAGCATTGAATGCAGTGTTATCTGATATCGACGCTCAAAAGGCAGACCAGATTTATTGCCTGGGGGATCTAGTCGGTTATGGTCCCCATCCCAATGCCGTCGTCGATATGATTCGCGCCCTCGATATTCCCACCTGTCAGGGCTGCTGGGACGAAGATATTGTCGAAGGTTTGAATGCCTGCGAATGCAGTTACCCTTCTCAGCTCGCGGAGCAGCGAGGACGAGTGGCTCATGAATGGACAAACAACGTTATTCATCCAGAGGTGCGCGAGTATCTGGCAACACTGCCGATGACCCTGCGACTGGATAATCTTTGCTTTGTGCATGGCAGTCCCAATAGCCAACACGAATACCTGCTGCCCAGCATGGATGGCTTTGCGGCATTGGAGCGAGTCTTATCCGCTAATGCCGAGGTGCTTTTCTGCGGTCACACCCATGTGCCCTATGTACGGACTCTCGAAGATGGTAACTTGAGCATTCGGGTTCGACAACCAGATAGAGAGGAAGCGATCGCTCAGACTCAGGTGCCGCTGAAGCTAGTGATTAACGCAGGATCGGTGGGAGAACCTCGGCATGGTCGCCCTAATGCAACCTATGTCCTCTATGACACCGATACAGTACAGGTAGAACTCAGAGAAGTGCCCTACGACTATGAAAAAACCTGCGCCGACATCATTGCCAAGGGTCTGCCGCCAATCTTTGCATGGCGGTTGGCAAGAGGGATGGAGTTTGCGGAACGGGCAGACGATCCGAGTCATGTCTGTCAGCGATGAGCCGCACCGAATTCCTGTGGCAAGCGGAGGAATGAAATTTGGTGCGATCGCCCCTGTTGCTAAAATTGTGTGTGAATGTAGGGAGCGGCCCGGGAACGAAACCCAACTATACCAATCCCTACGTTGGGCTTCGTTCCCGGGCCGCTCCCTACAAATCAAGGGATTTTTGATTTTGGCGAAGGTATTGACTGTGGCAGCAGCTTGAATCTGGAAAATTCAATGTAAATTGAGAATGATAATATAGCACTACACGCGCTTGGTTAGGACGGTGACAAATCTCTCTGTTGCTTAGATCGATCCGGTTAAACATTTACAATATTTGTAGGGGTTCCCCGTGCCCGCCCCGGCCGCCCCAGACGCTCCCGGGGCGGGCACGGGGAACCCCA
>JAAHFN010000064.1 GCA_010672965.1 Oscillatoria sp. SIO1A7 | reverse complement strand
GTGGGGTGTGGGGTGTGGGTGTGGGGTGTGGGGTTTGGGGTGTAGGGTGTGGGGTGTCGGGTGTGGGGTGTGGGGTAGGGTGTGGGGGGTGGGGTGTCGGGTGTCGGGTGTCGGGTGTCGGGTGTCGGGTGTCGGGGGTGGGGTGTCGGGTGTCGGGGGTGGGGTGTCGGGTGGGGTGTGGGGTAGGGTGATTATCTTGTGGGCTTTTTCACTCTCAATGTGACATATGGGAGCAAGGGAGCGCTCTCTTAATCCCGAAACCTCCCTCCCTGTAAGACTTTCGAGCCCTCGATAGCAGTCGGGAAATAGCATGAAGTTTCCCTACACAAGAGCACCCCACACCCCACACCCGCTTGTGTAGGGTGTGGGGTGGTGGGCAGCATTTCACTTTTGTAAAAGTAGCCCAGAAAATCGGGAAATTAAGAAACTGGTCTATTTAGTGGCTCCTCCTATGGTAGTTTTGGGCAACCCATCCCCGGAACAAAGACGGACGTATCGCGCCTGGTTGCAAGAAAATCATTTAAAATATAAGGGTCAATGGGTGGCTTTGTCTGAAAACCGACTGATAGCCCATGCTGATAGTTCCGATGAATTAAAAGAGCGAGTAGGCGATCGTAACGGAAATGATGTAGTTACGATTTCAATTGGCTGATGACTTTAATTACGTCTGTCATTAGTTAAAGCTGAATATCCAAAACATATTTCTCCCTCGTGATATACTTCTAGGCACCAATTCTCTCGATCGCTGAAAATCCAAGTATCCCAACATTCTTGAAAGATAATTTCTGCGTAATTGAAAATAACTTTTATATCTAAATAAATAGACATTTTTGAAGCATCAAACCATGTAACGGTTACATAGCCCTTTATTTTTTTTACCTTAACAATATCTTGAAAATGTATTAATAAATCATCGTCTTCTTGCCAAGATTTGCAGAGGCAGTTAGGTACTTTATCCCAGTCAATTCGTCCCCATGAAGCAATAGGGAAATGCTCTTGTATCCATTCAGAAGTATAAAAAGCTTCAGCAGGAGTATCTAACAGAATGAAAAGCTCTCCTGCATCTTCTAAATGCCTTGCAGATTCGGGACTTCTTAATTTTAATTTCCTATTCATTGTCGGCTATAGAGGTAATGTGCAAGTCCTGTCTTGAGTTTTGAGTTTTGCTTTGGGAATTACCGATGTCCCCAAGTCCCCAAGTCCCCAAGTATGTCCTGAGCTTGCCGTAGGCGTAGCCCGCCCTCCGGGACGTAGGGTCCCCAAGTCCCCAAGTCCCCCAAGTAGCCCAATACGGTCAAGAAATAGCCTGAACTGCGCTGAGTTGCTCGGCGGCAATAACGCGATCGCGTCCAGAAGCCTTGGCGCGGTATAGTGCCGCATCAGCCGCTTGGATTAATTCTTGTAGAGTTTTGCCGTGTTTTGGGAAACAAGCTACCCCAAGAGATATCGTAATACATCCTAAAAATTTGCTGTCATACTCTACCCGCATAGATCTAACCACCAACCTAAGTTGCTCTGCGTGTTTTCTAGTTAGCTCCAGGTTGGTTCCTTGGGTCATCACTACTAACTCTTCGCCCCCGTAGCGACAGGCCATATCCCCGCTGCCAATGTTTTTTTTCAGAGCCCGACCCACTGCTTGCAGCACCGCATCTCCAGCTTGGTGTCCGAAAGTATCGTTAAATCGCTTAAAGTGGTCGATATCCAGAATTATAATGCCCAATTCTTGGTGCGATCGCGCGGCGCGGTCAATTTCTCGCTCCAGGGTTTCTTCCATATAGCGCCGATTGTACAGCCCCGTCAGCGGATCTTGAATGCTCTGGTTTTTCAGAGTTTCGCGCAGTTGCAAATTAGCCAAAGCAAGGCCAATATGTTCGGCTACGGTCATCGCTAGCTTCTGTCTGCGTTCCGTTAATTTTCCTACTTCTAGCGAACTCAAATAAAACAGGCCGATTGTTTCCTGTTGGGTCATCATCGGCACCCAGTAATACTCAGCAGGGGGAGAGTCAGGATGCAGAAATTTACCTAGTGTATGGGACAGATTGTCTCCCACTCCATTTTGGACTGGCGGCAGGCGCAATTTAGTAGGATTTTGGCTTAATAATGGATTGCCCCATACGGCTACGGCTTCCAAAATATGTTGAGAAATTTCAATAGTGAATACGCCTCCGACTAAATCTGGAAATAGAGGTTTTACTTGCTTGGCAATGACCCTATAGGCATCTTTAAGAGTACGGCATTCTTGCAGTCTATGGCTCAGCTCGCTCAGCAGAGTAATTTCGCTATTGCGCTCTTTTAACTTACTTACCGATAGAGTCAGATCTTCATTTACCTGCTTGAGCTGGGCTTCCATTCGCTTGCGATCGGTAATATCTCGGCCAATATAAATTAAATTTTGTAACTCATGGATATCGGTCTGAAACACTGCACAAGAAAAAGAGACTAAAACTTTTTCTCCTGTTTTTTTACGGCAGGAAACTTCTATATGATTGAAGGGGGTATGGTCGCATAAGCTAAATTGCCGTAAAAGATCTTCAGTGGTAATAATTGTAGAAATAGAGCGGGTGATTAATTCTTCTGCGCTATAGCCAAATAAATCTTGTGCTGCCTGATTGACTTTTTGAATCTGGCCGGATACGGTAGTTACAAATAGCGCATCTGCCATTGAAGTAATTATTTTATCTATATAACTATTAGTAGCCTCTAAAGTGGCCAAAAAAAGATTGGCTTTATTTAAACTTTGAACGTATTTTTGCTGGTTAACTCGTTGTTGGGTAGCATCTTCAAAAAAGATAATCAGCCGACCGGATAAATCTTCGTCCGGTTCGTTTTTCATAGCAATGATATCAAAATATAGAGGAGATTTAGGGTCGGAAGTTCTGTCTATTCCTTTTAAGTCGAAACTCGTCTGATCTCCTGACATTACTGATTCTAGAGCATCTTCGAGACCGAAAAGTTCGGGGAAGCAGTCGCGGACATCTTTGCCCTCACCAACTTCATCGGGAATATCGGCAAATCGCTGTACGCCCTGAGAAGTCTCTTGGATATTGAAGTCCCCATCCACTGTCAGGTACTCCATCTGGCGTTCGGCCAAGAATTTTTGTAAAAGGCGATTCATATCGATTGTGAGTTTTAGATGTCGGATTTTGGTTATAGCAATACGCAAAGTACGCGCTTGACGTTTATAAATGCTCGCTCCTTAGTCAGTTCCTACTTTTGACTTATTACCTTGAGACTTTTGACTTGCGCGTAGCGCTATATATCCGTTTGGACGCGATCGCTCCCGAGCGTCTCCGGGGCGAGAATCGCTCCCCAATCAACATGGTACGATATAGCACTACGCAAAGTACGCGCTTGACGTTTATAAATGCTCGTTCCTTAGTCAGTTCCTACTTTTGACTTATTACCTTGAGACTTTTGACTTGCGCGTAGCGCTATACCCTCAGTTGGCTTTTGGTCCAGCGCCAGGTGGCAAACAACCTTTATATAGATCGTAATCCACAACTGAGACTGCTATGAGTTAGCTAAAGGTTGACCCTTACCCAGAGAACAAGCAGGCTCGTTGTCAGCAAAGCTATTTCCCACGGGAAAACCTTGCGAAATTGCAGAGCCTGGGGGGCGAAATTGGAATGGGTCAGGACTTAGGCAAATTATTAGCTATAAATTTTAATTGAATTAAGACTACACATTTTCTTAATTAAATTAAAATTTCAATAAAAAATCAGCCAGCTACAATGCGCGCTAGAAGATTGGCAAGCTTACCGAGAGCAGTTTTTTTAGCCCCGAGGTTTTAGATTTTGTTGCTGTCTCAAAGAAACTAAGACGATACCGATTTGTTCTGCAACCATTGTAGCTAAGCGCTGTCTGTCCTTGGTTAGTTGTCCTTTTTTGAAGGAACTTAAATACAACAGCCCCACAGTTTCCTTCCGGAAGATGGTGGGAAGACAGCAATATTCAGCAGGGGAAAAGTCTCGATGGAGATGCTCGCAGAGCAAATCGCTCAACTGCGCCCCGGAGCTATTAGCCTGAAATTTTTCTAAGGCAGAACAGGCATTGGTTGAAAACTGCTTCTGGCTTTCTATAGATGGGTGACCCCAGGTTGCAAAAGCCGGAACCACTTGGCTTGAGGATTCTACAGCAAAGATGCCACCAACTAGGTCGCCGAAAAGGCTTTGTAGTTTTTCGGCGATCGCTCCGTATGCTTCCTCCAGAGTCAAGCAACTGGGGAGAACGCTATTCAACTTGCTCAGCAGGGCAATCTCCATATTGCGCTTTTCTAAGCGCTCCATTGTTTTGCTTAGCTTCTGTTTGACCTCTTGTAGTTCGCTTTCCATCTGGCGATCGCTGCTAATATCTCGACCGATATAAATGCAGTTGTAGGTTTCATCTATCTCGTCCTTAAAGATAGCAAACGAAAAATCTACTGTTATCTTTTCTCCCGTACTTTTACGACATATTACTTTGGCATTTTTGAATTCTTTTTTTTCCGATATGCTAATTCTCTTTAAAAATACTGGGTCTTCAATTATTAAAGATATAGGCTCCTCAATTAGCTCTCTTTCGCTATAGCCAAACATTTTTTTTGCTGCTTCGTTCGCTCTTTTTATTTCCCCCGAAGGGGTTGTTACAAATAATGCATCTGCAATAGAATTCACAATTTTATCGATATAAGTCAGAGTAGATTTTAACTGGTTGAGCAAAAGATTAGTCCTATTAGAGCGCTGAACTAATTTTTGCTTCATATCCATAGTTTCTGTAACGTCTTCAAAGAAAATAATCAAACGTCCGGGACTGCGATCGTCAATATTTTCCATAGCATAGATATCAAAATATAGAGGTTCTTTGGGGTTAGAAAAACGTCCCAGACCTTTTAATTCCATGCTCGACTCTTGTCCTGACATTACGGCAATCAGAGCATCCTCCATGCCAAATAGTTCTGGAAAACCTTCCCGGACGTCTTTTCCCAGATCGACCTCTTCAGGTGCATCGGCAAACCGCTGTACCCCTACGGAGGTCTCTAGGATGCTAAATTTTTCATCCAGTGTCAGGTATTCCATGCGATGTTGCGCCAAGAATTTTTGAAACAGGGGATTCATTTTTCACTATCAACCTAGATGATGCCGAAAGCGGATCGAGACTGCCAAGAGGCAAACTACGCTAATTGCACGTTTTAATCGCACATTTAGTTTGCGCCCGAAGAGTAAGCTCGGAAAATCGGTAATTAACTGCTGGAAAGGCTAGCAACAGGTGCAAAATCCTCTTATTACCCATGTCCGATACTATCCCCCTCAGCGTTCCCGACTTAGGGAATAACTAGCAAACTTTCCGGTATAATCGCAATTTAAAAGCACAATAGCTTATTCGCCATAGCGAGTATTTTGACCCAACTCCAGACTACCTCGATTAGGAGCAATTTGACTGCCCCCTAATCGGCAATTGCGATCGCTGTTGCCAAATCTGCTCTGCTGGGAAAGCTGCCCATCTATCCCCACCTCTCCCAAAGGTCCCTTGGGCCGCTCTCTACTAAGCTGCAAGATCGGCATCTAGTAGTTTGTCAAAAAAATAATTGGGAATGTTCGCATGGGGAGCATATTCGCATCGGAAAAAAAGCAAAACTATTTAAAAATACTTTGACAGACTACTAGCAGTATCCTCAAGCTATCCGGAAAGGTAGGTGAGGCTGTAGTTCTAAGTGGAGCTATAGGGTTTATAGATTGAGGGGACACAATAAAAACAGGACCATCACTCAAGCAATATTCTAAAACTATATCTATGGGATTTACGCTTTCTTGCCGGATTTGACTCTAGATATAGCGTTTGACGCTAGGTGCCTGTCCTACGACAGTCTATGCGTAAGTCCTGTATTTACAACCACTATATATAAAGGAGGAGTGACTAACAATGCTCAGTTGGGAGCAGACCCCAAGCATTACATCTTTGCGGCGCTCTCGAGCCTGGATCGAAATTGACCTCAGCGCCCTAGCTCATAACGTGCGGCAGCTCAAAAGCCTTTTATCTCCAGGATGCGACTTAATGGCTGTAGTTAAAGCGGATGCTTACGGTCACGGTGCTATTACCGTCGCCCAAACGGTATTAAATGCTGGGGCCACTTGGTTGGGAGTAGCAACGATTCCTGAAGGAATAGAACTTAGAGAAGCCGGAATTAGCGCGCCTATATTGGTTTTGGGCGCTACCTACAGTCCAGAACAAATTCGGTCGATGGCTAGATGGCAGCTTGAGCCGACTCTGTGTACTTCCCAGCAAGCTTTGGTTTTTGCCGAGACATTAGCAGAAAACCCTGGAGAAATCTCCATAGACGATCCAGTGCCGGTGCATATCAAGCTCGATACGGGGATGACCCGATTGGGCGTACCTTGGCAGGAGGCTGGTTCTTTCGTTCGGTTAGTGCGGGGTTTGCCTAATTTGAAAATCGCCAGTATCTATTCCCACCTGGCTACGGCGGATAGTCCCGACCAAACGATAATGCGCGAGCAGCACGATCGCTTTGAACGAGCTATCCGCGAAATAGCGACTCCTTTCGGAGCAATGCCTCGCCTCCACTTTGCCAATTCGGCGGCTACTTTAACAGATAAAGCTTTGCATTATGATATAGTGCGCGTGGGTTTGGCTATTTATGGCCTATACCCAGCGCCGCACTTGCAAAAGGAAATCGCTCTGGAGCCGGCCATGCAAATAAAGGCCCGAATAACCCAGGTAAAGGCGATCGCTCCCGGCACGGGGGTCAGCTACGGGCATCAGTTTATTGCCTCGCAGCCGATGCGCGTTGCTGTAGTAGGCATTGGCTATGCTGACGGCGTTCCCCGCTCCCTTTCCAATCGGATGAAAATTTTAGTCCGAGGAGAGTTAGTTCCTCAAATAGGTGCTATTACGATGGATCAATTGATGCTAGACGTGACTGCTGTTCCCGAGGTAAAACCCGGGGAAGTAGTAACTCTTCTGGGTCGAGAGGGACGCTATTGCCTTAGTGCCGACGACTGGGCTGCCTCTTGCGGCACTATTTCCTGGGAGATTCTCTGCGGCTTTAAGCACCGACTCCCTCGCATGGCCGTCGGAGTTTTGCAACCGTTATAGTTCCTCTAAATTTGTGTAAAAAACTTGTAGGGGCGATAGCAACGCTCTCACGCTCGGTGCGCGGGAGGATTGCCCCACATTCTATAACATTACGCATATTTGGTTAGGGCAATTATAGCACTACGAATATTTGCTTAGGACAACTTAAGGTTTGCACCTCGTAGGGGCGTATGCGGCCATTTCCCACGGGCGAAATTGCTGTTCGTAGGGGCGATATAGCGCTACGCACAAGTCAAAAGTCAAAAGTCAAAAGTCAAAGGTATAATCTGACTAAGGAACGAGCGTTTATAAATGTCTTAACTCATTTGCGTAGTGCTATAGCAACGCTCTCACGCTCGGTGGGACGCCGGGAGGTCGGCAGGAAAGCCCCTACCGCTCTCCTGCCGTCTGTGGCTGTCCGCAGGAAAATCGACTTACTGCTATACAATTGATTGGGCGTGCTATATAAGAAGATGTAATAAGTTAAAAACTGATGTCTGAAGTTGTTAAACAACTGATTGATTTGGCCTTTGAGGTACTGCCCGGGTTTGTATCGGCGATTGGAATTTTGGTGGCAACTAAGTTTGGCAGCCGTCTGGTAAGTTCTCTAATGAATCGGGCTTTAGGAGGGATGCAACCAACATTGCGCAAGTTCGCTATCCGGGTGGCAGAAACTCTTGTTTTAATGTTGGGGACGCTGACGGCTCTCAATGCAGTAGGCATTGCTGCCAATAGCGTTGTGGCTTTGCTAGGTGCGGCTGGCTTGGCTATTGGTTTGGCCTTGCAGGAAAATTTTTCTCATGTTGCCTCTGGGGCAATGCTTATTGTCATACGCCCCTTTGAGGTGGGGGATTTTATTGAGGTATCCATTATTGAAGGCCCTGTCGTCATCGGAACAGTTGATGAGATTGGGCTTTTTGCCACTACTATGATTGCACCGGATAATGTAAAGATTACTTTGCCTAACGCCCTGGTATTTAATAATGTTTTGACAAACAATACTGCCCTGCAAAAGCGACGGGTGGATATAAATGTGAATATTGGCAATCTCCCTATTGAGTCTGCTATGACCGAGTTAATAGAGTTGGCTCAGTCCCATCCCTTGGTGCTGGACGAACCCCCGGTGAGCTGCGTTGTTGCTTCTTTTTCTCGTAAAAGCACGGTTTTGGAACTGCGCTCTTGGTGCAATTCTAAGTCTTACGAAGGGGTGCGATCGGAGATGCAGAAAAAAATCGTCGAGAATCTATGGCAATCGGAAGAGTCTCAAGGAAGTATTGTTGCAGCCAGTGAGGAGAAGGAGGACAATTGTGAACTTGAATAATTATTCTGAATCTCGCGTTAATAAAATTAGAGGGGCGATCGAAGCCCAACTGCTGGATTACTGGCAACAACTATATAACGAATATATAGAAGATGGAGATGCCGATGCAGAAATTTGGGAGGAGCGGGAAATCGAAGCGGAACAACTCGCAGATAAGCCTCAAACTGCTTACCAATTTTACCGGGAAACAGTGGAAATGGAAGATTGGGGGTCGGTGCGAGCTTATCGGACTGAGCTAGAAGGGGAAGCTATAGATATTATTTATGTTGTTACCGACGGCGACGATGGTTGGTTGGAAGCCTACGATGCCCAAGGCAATCTTATCGGTGCGGCACGAAGATATATTGAGCTATTAGCTTGGGGAAATGTAGAGGATTTGCGAGGGCAAGTTAAAACTTTGGAATTTCCGGCCGAACTCGACAAAAATGCAACTTTGTGGCAAGAAGAGGAATAAGGGTGTAGGGCGCGGGGAGCTTGAGAAGCCGCCATCAGAGGTTATATAGCGCTACGCGCAAGTCAAAAGTCTCAAGGTAATAAGTCAAAAGTAGGAACTGACTAAGGAGCGAGCATTTATAAATGTCAAGCGTTTATTTGCGTAGTGCTATATGCCAGATTGCCCGATACCGATGGCTGGCTTGACTCTTACAAAAAAGATTCTTGCGAAAAAGACTCTTAAACTCTTAAGAAAAATGTAAAATTAATTAATTAATCTTGCACGGGTATAGCACTACGCATATTTGGTTAGGGCAATCTCATTGTTTGCCAAAGCAATCGTCCAAGCCACGCTCGCTCGTAGCAGAAGAGCGATGCCTGCAATCCGCGCATAAGCTGACTGCTGACTGCTGAGAGCTGACTGCTATACTTCCAATCCCTCGATCGCAGATGAAGGCCCGACTAAAGAGACATAAGGCTGAGTAAAATACCGGCAAGCAACGGCCTGAGCCATTGCTGGGGTAATAGAGGCGATCGCTTCGGCAAAACGAACGTCAAACTCGGTCCCAAGCCCCAAAATTTCATACCAACCTAGAACCTGGGCAATTTGAGCATTGGTTTGCTTACCCAGAGCATACTGACCGAGAAGCTTATTTTTGGCAGCTTGCAGTTCGTCGGCACTTAGCTCGGTATTGCAAAGACGCTCTATTTCTTGGCGCAGACCCAGAAGAGCTGTTTCCGTATTTTCTGGAGCAGTCCCCATATAGGCGACAAACATTGCCGTATCCAAGCGAGTGGGATAAAAAGCCGAAACATCGTAAGCCAAGCCCCGCTTTTCTCGCAACTCCACAAACAATCGACTCGACAAACCATTACCCAGATAGGTATTGAGCAACTTGAGGGTCGCATAATCCATTGGATAAGGAGGTTGCGAGTGGCTGCCGACCGGAGGGACCAAATAACCCAGCATCAGAACTGATTGCTGGGTATCCTGGGGAGTGCAAAGGTGCTTGGGAGCGGATAAGACTGGCGGCAAATCCAGGGTAGGTCGCGGCGTTTGAGGAGATTCCCAATTTCCAAATATTTCCTCGACCAGGGCGATCGCCTCCTCTGGTGCCAGGCGACCGGCAATGCTAACGACTATGTTATCCGGGCGGAAATAAGTTTGATGATAGTCTTGCAAATCCGCGCGATCGATGGAGGCCACCGTAGTTTCGGTTCCCAGAGGAGAAAACCCATAGGGGTGAGTGGAATACATCGCTTGTCGCAACTGCTCGAAAGCCACAGAAAATGGCTGTTCCTGCTGGGAGCGGATACCTTGCAAAGTCAGACGCCGTTCCAGTTCCACCTCAGCTTCTGGAAATGTCGGCTGACGCAGCAGTTCGTAACAGAGTCTCAACAAATCGGCAAAGTCAGCAGAAACCGTCTTCAAACTCAGTAAAAAATAATCGGGAGTGCTATCGGTTCCCAAACTGGCACCTACTGATTCCACCTGCTCTGCTATTTTCAGAGACGAGAGTCCTTCGGTTCCCTTAGTCATCACCGCAGCGAGCAGGTGAGACAGCCCCGCTCGCTCTGTTGGCTCCCATCTTCCACCAGCTCGAATAAAAATGCGAGCCGCAATAATGTCAGCGGCAGAGTTTTCCACCGCTATGACCGTCATCCCATTTTTCAGGACAGTGCGGTGATGTATTGGCGAGCTTTGTAGCGATTTTGTTACGGTCTGATTCACGTCAACCAACATTCTCCTATTGAGGGTTCTCAATTTTCAAAAAAGCACTTCCTGTGGGAATAGTTTGCGCCCAACGCCCTACCAAAGCCTTACCAACACCTTATGCGCAGGGCGCGGAGCAGCAGTCTTCTGCGTTCGGCGTTCGGCTTTTTTAGTTGATAGCCTTTTCACTGTCAGCGATCGGCTTTCACAGGACTTACGCATAGAAGGACTTACGCATAGGACTTACGCATGGGACTTACGCTTTCTTGCCAGATCTAACAGTATATTTAGCGTAGTTTGCGCGGTGCCGCACCCTACATACAGAGTCTTTGCATAAGTCCTGACGCTAAGGTATTAGATATGGTACGCTGCGGTGGCGCAAAAGGCTATATATCGCTATATATAACTTCGAGTCGGCAGGCAAGCATAAGTCCTGTTTCATATCTTTTGCTAACCACTCGCTGCTGCCAAACGCGATCGCGCACGGCGCGGCAGGAAGTGCTAAAAGCCGACCGCTTTATAAAGGCTCTAACGTAGTCACGGCGTAGTGGGAGGGGGATAGGTAAGCATCCGCCACTCGCTGAAGGTCTTCTGGATAAAAAGACTGAATGTGGAACGGATAAGAGACTGCCAAGTCTGCCCTAGCGATGGTATGGTAATATCCATATAAACCGGCCAACTGGCTGGCGGTTTCTGTGGAAAAAGTATAGTCATTGCAAAGGAGTCTTTGACAGCGCAAAAGTTCTGACTCCGATATAGGTTCGCTTCTGAGTTCCCAGAGGCGATCGCAAATCAGAGCCTCTACCGCTTCAAGATATTCTGGCTCCAACCAAGCAGCGATCGTAAACAGACTCGAATCTTGCCCTAAGGAGAAGTTGCTATCGATAGACTGTACCCAATGCCGCTCTTCTCGGAGTTCTCGCACCAAACGCGAAGTTCGTCCTTCGGTTAATAATACCGCTAGTAAGTCTAACCCATAAGCATCGTGCAGTCTTTCCACTCCTGGCCCCGTCCAAGCCATCATCAGCCGAGCCATTTCCAAACGGGGCAAATAAAGTTGCTGAAATCGTCTTTCGATAAGGGGCGGTTCTGCTTCTATAGTCCTAGGGGAGCAGGACAATCTGGGGGAAAAATCTCGAAATTGACGGGTCACCATGTCTAGGGCCTTTTCTTGCGAGATATTGCCCACGATCGCCACCGTCATATTTTCTGGTTGATAGTAGCAGCGGTGGAAACGGCGCATCATCTCTGGAGATTGTTCCATCAAAGTCCCTAGTTGGCCCAAAATCGAACTTCCATAGGGATGACGCGGGTAAATTGCATACAATAGACTTTGGAATCCCAACCAATCGGGGTCATCTTCAGACTGGCGGATTTCTTCTAGCACCACATCCCTTTCCCGCACAAATTCATCCTCGGGAATTGCTGCCCGCAATAATATCTCTGCTAATGGAGGTAGAGTCTCTTCTATATATTCGGCAGCAGTCGTAATGAAAAAATGAGCGTAGTCGTAGCTAGTGGCGGCATTGGTCATCCCGCCGCGATTTTCTATAGCGCGATCGAAGGCACCTGGGGGCAACCGATCCGTACCTTTAAAGATCATATGTTCCAGGAAATGAGCAATGCCAGACCAAGACTCTGGCTCTCTGGCGGCCCCAGCTTTTACCCAAACATCCACCGCTGCCACTGGCGAAAAGTTCAGGTATTGATGAATTAGCGTTAAACCGTTATCCAGGCTCAAGATGCTGGCCGGAAACTCAGATGCGAAAGGTTTTTGATTCAAACCCTTTAATATCAAACTCTTTTATCAGACAAGCTTATTTATCTTAACCATTTCCCGGTGTTTCTTGGAGAATCAATTGATACAAAAAGGGTCATCGGGACCCTTATAGTTGCCTCGGGACAGGCTATGGGGCATTGGGAATTCGGCCAATTCCCAGGACAGGCGGGACGCCTTTCTGGGGTCCTTTGTCAAGTGCCTGTCCTACGGCAAAGGGAGGTTTATTTATTTGGCAATTCATAAATAATTTTAGTATTTATGCTTAAATATAATTTGTAAGAAAACGTGCCCCGAAACTGTGATATCTTGGATCTTCAGAAAAGACGGATATCGATTCCAAAGTTTGCCACCAAAACGCGGGCTGGTGCGATCGCCCTTATATTTCTTTTCCAGTTTGGTTGAATCGACTTGCAACAGAACATTTAGAGCGGTCCTACCTTACTGACAATTCTTAGGAGACTTCTAGGAAAGAAAGTACCGCTTCCCCTCCTGCGGGCGGTGTGGGTTTTTCCCGGGTCGCAGTACCCACCCCCAACCCCCTCCACCCACCCCTAACCCCTCCCCTCCTTGGAGGGGGCCGAAGCGATCGGTTCCTCTGGTACTTTTATTACCAGAAGTCACCTTATATCGATTAACGCTACTTAAAGTAATCAAAATTAATTAATCTAAAAAATCAACAAATCGTGTAAATGCTATCAACCGATCTATCATCGCAACTAAAAAAAGAAGACCTGCGCCTCATGTTCGATCGAGAATCGAACACCAAAGAACAACTTGGCATCGAAATCGAAATGGCCGTTCTCGACCCAGAAACGGGAAAATCCAACCCATACGAAGGAAAACGAGGTATTCGAGCGTTACTTGAAGAACTTGTCCGTAGTGGCATAGGTAAGCCCATCTATAAAAAAGACATCCTCGTAGAAGTAAACATAGATGATGAAGCTAAGATTACACTCGAACCTTTGCAAGAAATTCTGGCAACAGGTAAGACCTGGGCTGAAACTTGCATTGAAAATTGGAATGGTAATTTATTGAAATCTCCAGCACGATATGTCGAGTATTATCGGATTAAACGATCTGGCGTTTCTCAAGCCTATTAGTCACTCAAAACCAACACAAGCCCTTGCCGGAATCCACAAGCCCCCTTGCTTCATACAGTTGAGCCGGCTAGCTATCTATAAATAACGTCAATAATTGCTCGATCGTCATAAAATGTTAGAACGAATTAGAACTATAGTCGAAAAAATACATCCTAGTCTAATAGAAATTCGCCGGCATTTTCATCGCTATCCCGAGTTAAGTGCAAAGGAATATAAAACAGCAACCTACATAGCTGGCATCTTATCTTCCAACGGCCTTAAGGTTCGTGAAGGAGTAGGTAAAACTGGAGTAGTGGCAGAACTACCAGGTAAGGGCATCGACAACAGGATCTTAGCTATTCGCACGGATATGGATGCTTTGCCCATACTAGAGCAGACGGATTTAGAATATGCTTCTCGTTACTCGGGAGTTATGCACGCATGCGGCCACGATATTCATGCTACCGTAGGAGTGGGAACGGCAATAGTTTTGTCCCAACTAGACGACGAGTTTCCGGGAAAAATACGGTTCTTATTTCAACCCGCAGAGGAAATTCTTAAGGGGGCTTTATGGATGATAGAAGACAAAGTCGTAGAGAATGTCACGGCTATTATAGGAGTCCATGTTTACCCCAGCATTGTAGCTGGTACCATTGGAATTCGCTATGGGTCGCTAACAGCAGCTGCAGATTTTCTAGACATCGAAATTATTGGCAAAACGGCTGATAGTGGTAGTCCCCACGAGTCAGTCGATGCAGTTCTCGTTGCTTCTCAAATTATTCTTGCCATTCAACAAGCAATTCGTCAAATAAACGATCCGCTCAAGCCAGTAGTCGTTACAATTGGGACAATTGAAGGCGGAAAGGGAGGTAATTTTGTTGCAGATAGAGTTAAGCTCTCGGGAACTGTTCGCTCTCTTTACCCAGTAACTCGGGCGGCTATACCCGAAAAACTCGAACGAGTGATTAGACAAATATGCCAAATATACGGTGCTGAATATGAGTTTGATTACAGGTTGGGAGTTCCTTCAGTTCGCAACAACCAAGAGCTAACTAATTTGCTAGAGACATCGTCTAGGGAAGCATTAGGAGATAGTCAAGTTCAAATCATTCCAGATCCATCCCTGGGAGGAGAAGATTTTGCTCATTATTTAGACTACAGTCCCGGGACAATGTTTCGTCTAGGAGTAGGATATCGAGATAGAAAGAATTACCCATTGCATCATCCTAAGTTTGAGGTAAATGAGGAAGCTATTGCAGCAGGGGTAATTGCTCTTGCGCATACAGCTTATAATTTTTGGAAGTTGTGAAATATTAGAGGCAATCAATGTCAGAAATAGACTATCGAGTCGTATCTAGCCCGGTAATTGCTAGAGACAAAATCCCCAAGGAGGATATAGGCGAAGGAATTCTTCTCCAAGTTATTGGTAACGGTCAAAACCTGAATGCTATCCATTGGAATATGCCCGATCGCTCTATTGTCCCGGCGCATAGCCATCCTCAGGAACAATTCGGTTATGTAATCAAAGGCTCTCTCGAACTTTATATGAACGGCCAAACATTTTTGGTTAAAGCGGGGGATTCTTATGTCATTCCTCCAGGAGAAGTTCATTCCGTAAAGGCCATTGGCGAGACTGAGTTGATTGATGTTTTTTCTCCTCTCAGAAATATTGCAACGGCCGGAGGTCGTCAGGCAGTGGAATCGTAATGATATAGCAGTAAGCGATTAGCAGTCAGCAGTCAGCAGTCAGCAGTCAATCCTGCCATACGCACTCTTTGCATTTTGTAACTGTCAAACACCTTAATCGGTAGTGCTATATCAAATCCGCGATCGCTCCTCAAACAGATTGAACCTTGCGCAGTACGGGACCAGCGAAAAGTCTGCCATCCCAGGTAAGGAAAGGCGGGACGCCCGTCCTACGGAAGATTGCAAATTTTTTGTTATTCGATCCGATTTGATATTAATAGAGCGGCTAAAACAAGGAAGCGATCGCCGGGAGCATTTCAATTTCGTATCTAGCCGCCTAACGCCTATAGGCGTAAGCCCCGCCTCCGAAAAGCGGCTGGCGCGGCTACACAAAACAAGCGCCCTCCGGGCTGTCCCGTTACAAAAGATAGCGGTAGCTGGAGCTGACGAGGGAATCAGCCCGGATAATTGGTAAAAGTAGATTCAGCAACTCAGAATTTGCCAAAATCTCTGGTGCAACGCCCTCAAAAGAATCCAAAGTCTCGATTAATTCCGCATCTGTCATGGCATGAAATCGGGGATAGGGTTCCTTTCGCTGGGGAGCCCGAGCGCAAACAACAAATAAATGGGATGGCTCTACACCTAGATCGGCTCGCAACAGGCGGGCGGTCTCGAAAGCAATCAAAGCGCCGAGGCTGCTGCCGAGCAGGGCAAACGGGCGATCGCATAATGGGGAGATTGCGGAGGCAACGCTGCCAACGAGTTCCTTCATGTTGGCGATCGCGGGTTCCTTGAGACGTTCTTGACGACCGGGATATTGAATCGGCACGATTTCAATTGACTTGGCAATTGTTGGTGGCAGCAATCCCGGCCAATCGTCAAATATACCGGCATTCGCACCGGCAGGTGGAAAAGCAAATAGGCGCAAGCGAGGTTCTTTCACAATACAATTGCGGACAAGCCAGGGATTCTCGTCAGGAGAGGCAAAGCGATCGCTCTTTGGCCGGGAATGCCCAGTTGCTTGACTAACCTGTTGAGGCGCAATGGTAATAGCAGCAGCAACCTCCTCAATTGTTGGATCTCCTGCCATCGCCGATAAAGGAATCATCCGTCCCGTAGCTTGTCGAAGTTCGCTCACAACTTTGACAGCGCTCAGAGAATTGCCTCCTGCGGATAAAAAGCCCGATCCGGCTTCAACCGAATCTCCCAAGGCATTGCCAAATGCTTCGGCCACTAGAGAGCTAATTCGATCGGGATTGCCAGCGATCGCCCGATGCTGGGGAACGCGATAGGGACGTGCCAGCAAATCGTCGATTGCTTCCACATAAGAACGCACGAACCCATCGGCATCCGTCGGCGAAAAGCGGCGAGCGTCATATTGAAAATAAACCTGAAGTTGCCCTGACCCATCGTCTATTTCAAAGTCAACTGCCAGCCCCATATCTACATCTACAGTAACAGAACCCAGAACCTCGCCAACGATCGAATCCGCTCGATCTTCTTCCAGGGAGTGGAAATGCGCAAAGTTGAACAGACTGTCAAAATAAGCTGCCCTACCTCTACCCTAGCGCTAAGCTGAAGCAGGACTTACGCACAGATACGTTATATATGGGAATAATTAAAAATATTTTATATACCGCAAAAGTACTTTTCACGATTGCCCTTCAATTATTTATTGACAGCCTACTAGGACAAGTTGGCAAAGAGGAACGGTAAAATAAAGAAAAATAGCGAGCTTACTCTTTCTCCATGATTCCCACCGTTATAGAACAATCTGGTCGTGGCGAACGTGCCTTTGATATATATTCGCGCCTTCTACGCGATCGCATCATTTTTCTCGGACAACAGGTTGACTCAGACCTAGCCAACCTGATTGTGGCCCAGATGCTATTTTTAGAAGCGGAAGACGCGGAGAAAGACATCTATCTATATATAAATTCTCCTGGCGGCTCCGTTACAGCAGGCATGGGTATTTTCGACACCATGAACCACATTGGACCCGATGTTTCCACCATTTGTCTGGGTCTGGCTGCCAGCATGGGAGCTTTCCTACTCAGTGCAGGTGCCAAAGGAAAGCGAATGAGTTTGCCTCATTCCCGGATTATGATCCACCAACCCCTAGGCGGAGCCCAAGGGCAAGCCACAGACATAGAAATCCAAGCCAAGGAGATTTTGTACCACAAAAAACACCTCAACGAACTTTTGGCAGCCCATACGGGTCAGCCCCTAGAGCGCATTGAAGAAGATACCGAACGGGACTTCTTTATGTCTGCTGCCGAGTCCGTGGATTACGGTCTGATAGACCAAGTAATCGATCGCCGTCCCTCAGTTAGAGGTCCAGTGGCAGTATAGTTAAGTGTGGGGAGCAGGGGGCAAGGGCAAGGGGGCAGGGGGCAGAGAGGGCAGAGGGGGCAGAGGGGGCAGAGGGGAAAATTTGCTCACTTGCTCCAAAAGCTCACTTGCTCCAAAAGCTCACTTGCTCCAAAAACTCCCTCCCCCTGCTCCCTTTGCTCCCTGCTCCAAAAACTTCCTCCCCCTGCCCCCTGCCCCCTGCCCCCCTGCCCTTTCAAGGGTATGTTTTTTATAATCCTCTTTAATGAGCGCAATCGTTGGGGTGCATAGGTTCCTGGGGCCCGCGCATTCCAATACAAAAATCTTATTTAAGAACAAAATCTGTCTCTGGAATGCTATCGCCCCTACTGGCGCGTCCAGCTTTAAAATATGGGCTAACTACCTCAATAGCCCCCCTTTTTAAGGGGGGTTTGGGGGGATCGAACCCACAATTTTAACCGTCGCCTTGCCCCTACGCCCTCAAGGGTACCCCTCAAAAATGCCAAATATAAAAAACATACCCGAGGTAAGCCTGCCCCCTGCCCCCTGCCCCCTGCCCCCTGCACTCCCTTTATTAGAGCGGATCTGGTTGACTTTTTAGGTAATTTAAGAAATCTACCAGTTGCTCTGGATTCAGCAGGCGGCGCGATGCCACATCATATTTGTCTTTGAGAATTGCCCGTCCTTTAGGGGCATCCCAGCCCAAACGCCTCATCTGCATATCAGTTTGCGCCAAAATATCAGAATTATCTACATCCTCGCTGGAGTGAGAGGGAATGGCGTTCTCTAGGTTTCCCGCATAATCTTGGCTTGGAAACTCAGAAGTCTCTAGGGGGGTAGTAGCCTGAGAATCGGTAACGGAGGCGATAGAGAAGTCTTCTTTTTGGCTGGGAGCATCTTCTTTTTGGCTGGGAGCAGAGGCCGCGCTAAAAGATTCATCATTCCAACTGGTTTTGGGGGGCGCAGACGGATTGCTGAAAGATTCGTTGAAAGATTCATCGGCTTTCCAGGTTGGCATCGCGCTATCGGACGACCAATCTTTACCCGCTGAGACTGAAGGGTGACTGGTTTCTGTAGGGGGCGTTTTACCTCCAAATTCCAGATCGGTTATTGATGGCCTTGCAGAACTGGTCTGGTTTTTGTGGCTAATGGATAAATTGCTTGAAGGCTCGCTGGGAGTAGATCTGGGTACATAGGCTCGATCGGGAACTGGCGAGGTTTTGGTTGGGGAGGAACGCAGGGTCTTTTCTGCGATCGCGGGAACTTGGGAAATTTCTAGAGCTTCGATTGCCCTCTGTCTAGCTCGATCCTCTGCCAGTTCGAGCTTATCTTCAGCTGCCAGACCCGTGGCAAGGGGTTCTCCGTCAACCCGAACGATAACCCTTACTAGATACTTGCCTTCGTGGATTGTAAGTAAATCGGAAATTAAACTGCCGTTGGGATATGATTGGCGAAATTTGCTTAACATAACTGGCCTGGGGTTTTATCTAAGAGACAATTTTAAAGCAATCTTGTACTTGAATGGGGCGCAGCGATCGCGGGGGAGCGTTTCAATGAAAGTACGGTGCTGCAGCAGCGCCTAAAGGGCGCGGCTATACAAACTCTCGCTCCACTTGGGCTATCCATTGCAAAAGTGAAACGCTCCCCGATAGCCCTTACCAAAAGCGTAGCAGCAACCCCTGTCTAGATATACCCGAAAAGCGATCGGCATTTTTTTATGCAAATAGCTTAAGGGACGAAACCATAGACTGGTGCCTTTGTGGCTTGTTCTACAGTGGTTAGCACTGTAGAACAAGCGAAAGACTTGCAAAAGGAAGCGCTGCAGGTGTATTATCGAGAGGGGAGCGCTCGTAAAATATGACCAAACAGCAATTTGTTGGGGCAAGGCACTACAAAAATCCGCGATCGCCTGCGCTCCGGCCGGAGCGACGAATCTTTTTGCCAAGAAATCCGATCGCTCCGGGGAAATTTCTGGTATATATATCTCTAGTCGCCTTTAGAGCGGCACCGGCAAGTTGAGTTCCTGGGTCTGGTAAAAAGCGAAGTTGCGAGATAGAACGTTTATCTGTCCTAACTGTGGATTTTTTATAGACCGCGATTGGAACGCAGCAATTAATAAGCGCGAAGGCGGGAAGCTCTCCCGTGTCAGCCTGTGGAGCATCAAACGAGCGATCCGCCTCGGTGGGTCGGATGCGTCGAAGTAGGAAAAGAACTCCAAACGAGGGCCAATTTCAGCTTTGCCTGGATTTGTCCAACTTTGGGTAAGTTTCTTGGAGCGGAGTATATCCATCTTCCCTCTGAATTCGGGGTAATGCTCGCTATCTTGGATGTCCGCTTTGCTCTAGAATAGTGAAACGTTATCTAGCTGGGCGTCCAGGAAGCCTCTTCTTCCGGAACGCACGAGTGGTACGGAGTGCGACTGACCGGCATTCTAGATTGGTAACTCGAATCCAGACGCCGAAGAGAATGTGTCTGTATTCCCCACTCTAACTAAAACCTAATGCGATCGGATGCAATCTATTGGGTAGCCATCGGTATCATTGGAGGTTTGTGCAAAATTGCACCTGGGTGGGCGTTGGCGCACGTTGCTGGCGTTATTTAATGGCTAACCAGGGGGTCGCTACCTTTGTAGATGCAACGATCGCGCAGCTCCGGTTGCACAGAGTCTCTGGACTTTCTGGGCACCCACCTCCCCCAGCAAGCGGGTGTAGGGTGTAGGCTGTAGGTCTGGGGAAAGCCTCCCCTCACTAAGAGTGCCGCTTTCCTTGTGCCCTAACCTCGCTCTGTTTGGGCTTTATGTCCCTCTAAGGGTAGCGCAAAAATAGCGCCCTGCTTTCCCTAAAACCCACATCCAATACCCTATCTTTAGCTTCCCCTGCTCTTGAAAACCTGTAGGGCTACCTATAGACACTTTAGATAAGGTGAGCGCCCGCACACCCTAAGCTATATATAGTTTTCTATCGTGTAGGCAAGCGTAAGTCCTGAAGAGGCTAAATATAGGATCGGGGAGATGCGGACCGTATCGTTGCCACCCGGTAAATAAACTGAATTGAGAATAAGGACTAAGCGCTGCATGGATTTTTCAATCGCTACGCTTCTGGCAAGTTTTACAGACGATAAGTTGATAGCACCTAAAGTTTTAGAAAAAAAACTGGGGTGCGAGGATGAATTTAGCCAACGTCAATTGCAGATTGCCCTGGATGCTTTAGAGAAAATAGGCATCCTAACCAAAGACAAGGGTCGGTATCGGCGGATGCCAGAGGAGGATTTGGTAGAAGCCAAACTCCGTTGCTCCAGCAAGGGTTTTTGCTTTGCAATTCAAGATGCAGAAGGGTCAGAAGATATTTATATTCGCGAGTCCAATCTGAGTAATGCTTGGAATGGCGATCGCGTTTTAGTACAAATAATCAAAGAAGGCAGCCGACGCCGCAGCCCGGAGGGAGAAGTGCGACTCATATTGGAGCGGGCTAACCCTTCAGTTTTGGCAAGGCTCAAAAAAAACAATGGCAACTATGTGGCAGTTCCTTTGGACGACCGGCTGCTATTCGAGCTGGAGCTAAAGTCATCTCCAGAGGAGATAGACAAAGCCCTCGAATACCTAGTGCATGTCGAAGTTCTCCGCTATCCCCTTGGTTCCTATCCTCCGGTTGGGCAAGTAGCACAGATTTTAGGTATGGATGCAGAAGCAGCTAACGACTTGGATATCGTTTGCTGCAAGCATGATTTACCTAGAGCCTTTCCCCAACCCGTAGCAGAAGCAACAAAAGGATGGGCCAAGCAGCCGCGCAAGAATGACCTCAAAAACCGCCTCGATCTTCGCGACGTGCTGACAATATGCTTTACTCCATCTCCTTGGGGAGCGATATTGACGCCGAATTCTAAGACTATCGATCGCGCCTTTTCTTTAGAAAAAAAAGGACGCTCTCGTTGGCGGGTCGGCGTTCACATTTCTGATGTAGCTTATTATGTCAAACCAGACACTGCTCTAGACCGGGAAGCTCGCAAGCGCGGGATAGCTGCATATCTCGACAATCTGCTATTGCCCATCTTGCCAGACGGTTTGTCTGAAGATCGTTGCTCCCTATTGCCCGGTCTCGACAGACTGGCGATCTCGGTACTGATTACTATAGACGATAAGGGACAAACTATAGAGTTTGAAATCCAGCCCAGCGCCATCAAGGTCGATACCCAGCTTAAATTGGAAGAAGTCCAAGTGTTGCTGAGCGAATTTGACGAGTTCAAAGAAGATTTAGAAGGACTACCTCTCTGGTGGCAGGAGATACAAGAAAACAACTCCAGCAATAGCGATATCGACGCTCTAGTCGTGAAGATGTTGCAACAACTATTTAAGCTAAGCCAGGATGTGAGGAAAAATCGCCTCGCTCGGGGTGCGTTTGAGCTAAATCAACCTCCCAATCAGTACGGAGTCTGTCCCTCTCCTTACGATGATGAAGGGGTGCTGGGAGTTATGAGTACCCTCACAAAGGGCAGCGCTCGCGGGATGATTGGCGAGTTCACTGTCTTGGCAAACGAACTGGTAGCCAGCCATTTGCAAGAGCTTTCAGTGCCAGCGCTTTATCAGGTTCAGTCGCCCCCAGATGGGGAAGAGGTCGAAGATATCATTAAACTGGCTAGCCAGATGGGGGTAGAGCTGGAGCTGGAAAATCCCCAGGAGATTACTCCTAGAGATTTCCAAGCATTTACAAAAGAGTTGGCGGGTTCTAGTCAAGAGCGAGTCTTGACTTATCTATTGGAGTCTAGTTTGAAGTCTGCGACTTATAGCGTAACGCCAGGGAATCACTTTGGTCTAGGGCTGCTGGCATATTGTCGCTGCAATGCCCCTCTGCGGCGCTATGGAGATTTGCTGGTGCAGCGAGCATTGCATACGGTGTTTGAAGAAGGTCGCGATCGCAAATCTACCCGAGCTAAGGAACGGGTGAACCTCCACCATAGCAATTGCCACGGACAAATAACTTGGAACGTACTGCCTCCAGAAAAACAAAATGAATTGGAAGCAGAGTTTGCCAGCACTATCAGCCAAATATCCGATCGCGAAAAGCTAACCCAAGAGGCTGAGGAAGACCTCCAAGGGCTCAAAAAGGCCGCGCTGATGAAAGAACGCATCGGCGAAAACTTCCAAGGACTCATTACTGGGGTTCAGTCCTACGGTTTCTTTGTGGAAATCGAAGTAATGGGAGCGGTGGGAGAACCATTGCGATTGGAAGGGCTAGTCCATGTTTCTTCTCTGAAGGATGACTGGTATGAGTATCGGGCGCGGCAGCAAACTCTGGTGGGGCGCAAAAATCGCAAGCAGTACCGACTGGGCGATCGCGTAGAAGTCGAAGTCAAAAGCGTCGATTACTATCGCCAGCAAATTGACCTGGTTGCGATCGGTGGCGGCAGCCAAGCTACCAACGGCGATTACGAAGATGATTATGCTGATAGCTACTCTTCTTCTTATGAAGAGGATTAACCTCAAAAAACAGCAACAAACAGAATGAAGAACTGAGAATCCTGAATAAAAACATGACTTACGCAACCTGCCAGATGTAAAGCTATATAAAGTAAGGTGCGCGGCCGCGCACCCTAAGACTTTGCATTGTAAGATCGTGCATTATCGGAGAGTAAGTCTTCAGATAAATAAACCAGAATTCTCAGTTTCTGAAATTATAAATTTTTCTAAGAATTCGATCGACAAAGCATTTTGGTGGAATCGCAAACGATTGTCAACGAACGAGAAAATTCGAGTCGGAAAAAGCCCTTAATCTTGGGCGTAACGGGTGCATCGGGCTTAATATACGCGGTGCGCGCCATAAAATTTCTGCTCTTGGCAGACTACGCTATTGAATTAGTCGCCTCGAAGTCTGCCTATATGGTTTGGCAAGCAGAGCAAAATATCCAGATGAGCCCAGACCCAGTAAAACAAGAGAAATTTTGGCGGCAGCAAGCTGGCAACGTCAGCACCGGTCAGTTGACCTGTCACCCTTGGCAGGATGTGGGTGCTAATATTGCTAGTGGCTCTTTCCGAACTTTGGGGATGCTAATTATTCCTTGCAGTATGAGTACGGTGGCAAAAATAGCGGCCGGTCTGAGTTCTGATTTGCTGGAGCGAGCCGCTGACGTGCAAATTAAAGAAGGGCGCAAACTGGCGATAGTCCCCCGGGAGACTCCTTTTAGCTCTATTCATTTGCGCAACTTGACCGCTCTGGCAGATGCAGGCGTCCGAATTGTCCCGGCGATTCCTGCCTGGTATCACAATCCTCAAAGCATTGAGGATTTGGTAGATTTTGTAGTGGCTCGCGCTTTGGATCAATTAGATATTGACTGCGTTCCTATCCGTCGCTGGGAAGGGCATTAGTTAGGGCATTGGGCATTGGGCATTGGGCATTGGGCATTGGGCATTGGGCATTGGTAATTGGGCATTGGGCATTGGGCATTGGGCATTGGGCATTGGTAATTGGGCAGGATTTCAATGTTGATCTGCAGGTTCGTAAATTTAGTTTGCCTTCGCCAACCTTCGCCAACGTGCCTTAATCTAATATCAAATCCGGTTAAACAATTACAATATTTGTAAGGGCGGTGCCCCCGTGCCCGCCCCGGCCGCCCCGGGAGCGTCTGGGGCGGGCACGGGGAACCCCTACGGGATTTATGGGCAATTAACCGGATTTGATATAACCTAGCTTTTAGCTTTTAGCAAAGAGCTGACCGCTGACCGCTGAAAGCTGACTGCTTCTAATCAATAAGGAGAAAAAAATATGCCCAAATCTCGCATTATTTTACTGGTGCTGTTGGCGATCGCGACTATTTTGGCAATCCAAAATTGGTCTGGCGCAATATCGCTGACTTTTTTGGGCATGAAAACTATGCCATTGCCCCTGTCGGTATGGATATTGCTGGGGTTATCTGCTGGTGCCTTTACATCTGGGTTAATTTCTATTTTGTTGGAAGTTCCAGCAAGATCTGTGACGACAGGGCAAGCAAGATCCCGCCCGGTAGATACTTCTGCCCCAGAGGTCAATAGAGATAAAAGGAAAAGCAACCAATCTGGAGGAGGCGATCGCTCGCCCCAAACACAAGAGCGCCAAGCACAAGAGCGCCAGTATCGGGAAGGGGAAGAGTTCGCCCAGGAGCCCCGCGATCGCCAAGGTTCTGCGCCGGAAAATCGCACCCAAAACTATGCCAATTATGATGACGAGCCTTGGGACGATGAGGAAGATTGGCTCTTTGAACCCGAGGAGCGATCTTCCTACGAAAATGCCGGCTACGAAGACGCGGGGCGCGAGTCCGGATCTGCAAGCAAGCAAAACTTCCCCAATCGGCGAACGGTTTATGAAATTCCCCAAGAGCCCATTGGCGAAACTCACTCTGGCTCTATGTATTCTTATACCTATAAAAATAAAGACGATTACTATTCAAACGAACAAGAAGCCGATAACAATAATAATTTAGAAGAAAGCACAACAGAGTCGAGAGAAGGAGAAATTGGCAACGATGCAGAGGATTTTTTTGAAGATAATTTAGATTATAGAGCAGATTCAGAAACTACCCCAAGAGAGACCGGATATTATAAGAGCCAGAATAGCAGTCAGGATAATACTCGGGAAAGTATTGGCGATCGCAGCGGCGATAATAGCAGCGATTCGGGGTCAGCCCCAAGACAACCAATAGGCGATCGCGGCACTTCTGATTCATACTCAAGAGATTCGGGCTCCAGAGATTCAGGCTCAAGAGATTCAGTACAAGATGTCAATTATCGCACGATCGAGGCTCCTTCACAGCCCCTAGACTTTAACGGAAAGCAAGCGAAGCCCGAGGGAGAGGATGATGATTGGGATAAAAAGCAATATAATAATGATGAGTGGTAAATGGAAAGGGTGTAGGGTGTAGGGTGTAGGGTGTAGGCGATAGGGCTTTTTCGTCGTTTTGACTTCCGGGAGCGTGCGAACCTCCCGAAAAGCCCAAACGTAAGGCAATCCCTCCTTCCAACAGAAATCAGGAAAATAGCTGCGGGAATTTTCCTCGCACCCTACACCCCACACCTCACACCCCACACCCCACACCCGCTTGGTTTACGTTTTAAATTGAAGCTATGGCTGGCAAAAAATTTCCCAACTGGTTTAAGTGGCTGGCATTTGCCAAAGCTCCCCCCGAGCAAGAGGGCAAGCTCGATAGAGCGGCGAGTTTCCTCGAATCGGTCGAGTCAAAGAGTGCCAAGGGGCATCCACCAGAAAGATTAAATTCCAGTCAGTCTTCCGGCCAGTCTTCCGCTAGCGGTTTTAATTGCAGCGCTCCATCGGTTCGCAGTCAAGATGCTTTAGCCAATACTTTAGCTAGTAAGTTCGCCAATACTTTGCCGTTAGAAAAGCACGGCTATAAGGCTATAGAAGAACTCGGTCATAATTATGCCGGAGGTCGCTCCACTTATCTGGCAGTCAATACTAAAAACCGACAGCCTGCAGTTATCAAGCAGTTTCAGTTCGCGAAACCCGGTGCCGACTGGTCGGCCTACAAGGCGCACGATCGCGAAATTAAAGTCTTGCGCGGGCTCAGCCACCCCGGCATTCCTCGCTATATCGATTCTTTCGAGACAGAAACGGGATTTTGCCTCGTCCAGGAATATAAAAATGCCCAATCTCTAGCGGTTCGGCATCGCTTCGCTCCAGAACAAATTAAGCAAATCGCCATTGCGGTACTGGAAATTCTCGTTTATCTGCAAAACCGCATTCCTCCAGTGGTTCATCGGGATATTAAGCCGGAAAATATTCTTGTAAGCGATCGCCTCAAAGTTTATCTAGTAGATTTTGGCTTGGCACGAATAGGAAGCGGGGAAGTCGCCCAAAGCAGCGTTATTTCTGGAACTCCCGGATTTATGCCTCCAGAACAATTGCTGAATCTGGAAGTTACGGAATCTTCCGACCTCTACGGCTTGGGGGTTACTCTGATTTGCTTGCTAGCCAAAACTCCCTCAGCAGAAATTACCAAGCTGATTGATAGTAACTATAGGATTAACTTCCGGGAGTTGCTGCCTAGCCTGAGCGACGAGTTTGCCAATTGGCTGGAAAAAATGGTGCAGCCAAATCCGAGCGATCGCTTTGCCAATGCCGCAGCTAGCCTCGAAGCCCTGACCCCGATTACCGTCGATCGCTCTTTACCAGAAATTGAATTAAGCCCGTCGAGCTGGGAGGCGCGAGCGACTTTTGGCCAGGTGCTGACAAAAACGATTGCGCTCAAAAACTCCGTGCCCAATACTGTTCTAGAAGGGCGATGGCAAATAGTGCCCTCTGCCAGCGAGCCTTCCGCTTCTCCAGATTGGCTGTCAGTAAAACCGGCGAAGTTTAAAGGCAATCAGGTAGAATGCGTTATTACGGCAGATGCCGGCAATCTGCTAGTAGGTCGAGTCAGCTCCCGCAATCTTTTTCTGCAAGCCAATACCGCAGAGAGAACTCATGTTTTTACGGTGCAAATTGAAGTAGTGCCAGATTCTGGATTGTCAGATTCTGGATTGCCAGATTCTGGATTGCCCGATTCTGGATTGCCCGAAGCCGCTCTGGCGCAAGCGGAAGCAGCCAGTATTGCGGCGCAAAAAAAAGCTGCTATTTTACCCGCCATTCTATTTCTCATTTGCGGGGCGAGCCCGGTTGTCCCGATTGTGCCCGAGGTTGCGATCGCCATAGCAATTCCTCTCGCTGCGACTATTGCTCCCCAACTTTCCCAACAAATTCAGGATAAAGATATAGATAGAATTGCTCGGGTTGCTCAAAAGTGGATTATGGCACCGTCTCTGGCGGCGCTTGGGATTTGGTTCGCGACTCATCTGGGAATTAGTTCTGCAATTGATTGGCTAGACCATCCCGAGATTAAAGTCCTTGCTATTTTATTGCTGGCTATGGCAATGGGCGGAGTTGGTATTGGCGTTTTGGATTTGCTCAAGGCGACTTTGAAGCGCGCGATCGCCCTGCTGCCTATCTTTATTTTTGCTAGCTCTTATGTTTTGTTAGGGGAAACTGCTGGATTGGCGGGTCGCATTGCCGAGGTTGCGATCGCCGCTTGGCTCTTAAGCCGAACTGTAAAAAAAGAGATAGAAGCGAAAAATATCAGTTTCGGCTTAGCTGCCAGAAAGTTTGGCTCTATTGCAATAGCCGGCATTGGCTTGGGAAGTTTGCTGACTTGGTTATTGCTATATCTGGGAATCGGTTCCCTAGGGAGCGCGAGCTTTTTATTTTAGATATTTCTCTACTAAGCGTTCTTCCAACATGGCCTCAACTTCGGCATCGTTTGGCGGCGGCTCATCTGTCTTGAGCAACCCAATCATTCGCTGGGCTATGCCTTGACGATTGGGACGAGGCCGCAGATCGTCTTGTAGAGACTGAATAATCGAGTTCGCTAAGATTAGGCAATCGCTCACCGATAACTTGTAAGCTTCGTTTTTTAATTCTTGCACGTTCATGCTCTTCACTCCTTTGACTTGCACACAAAACTCTTGCATCCAAAATCAATAAAAATTATCCCAGACGTTCCAACAATTCGGCGACAGACAAAACTGGCAACGGAGCATCGACAAAACCTCGGGCATCGCGGGTGACGATCGCATCGAGATCCTCGTCCAGGGCACAGGCTAACTGAACTGCATCTTCAAAATCTCTCAAGGGAGATGCAAACGCTGCTTCCAGAACAGAACTATCAACAGCGCATATTTCTAAGGCGTCTAGAGTTTCTGAAACCGCCTGTCTGGCTCGCTCTATACTTCGCGCCTGCTTTCTAACAATGTAGAATATATTGGTTAAGGTGGTTGCCGCTGCATATCCCACAATACGATCGTATTCAATAGCGTCAAATAAGGCATCAGCATCATCTGCAAATGGCTCTCGCTCTAAAACGCTATCCAAAATGATGTTGGTATCCACCAAGACTCTTATTTTAGATATTTCTCCACTAAGCATTCTTCTAACATGGCCTCAACTTCAGCATCTGTTGGCGGTGGTCCATCTGTCTTGGCCAGCCCGCGCATCCGCTGGGCTATGCCTTTACGATTTGGGCGGGGCCGCAACTCCCTGCTCAGCGATCGCACGATCCCTTCGATTAATATGAGGCGATCGCTCACCGATAACTTATAAGCTTCGTTTTTTAATTCTTGCACGTTCATGCTTTTCAATCCTTTAACCACTATTGATTGACATTTTATCAGTATCACACACCTCCCTCGGTTTTTCGGTCCCAATGCCCTTTTGCCCAATGCCCTTTTGCCCAATGCCCTTTTGCCCAATGCCCTTTTGCCCAATGCCCTTTTGCCCAATGCCCTTTTGCCCAATGCCGTTATATTCTGAAAAACTCCCCCAGATAAAAGGTCATGCAGATTCACGTCGAAACATTCGCGGTCCACAAGCGCTTTCCCCTGACCATAAGTCGCGGCACTACAACGGAAAGCACTAATGTTTGGGTTAGAGTCGAACGCGACGGCATTGAGGGATGGGGAGAAGCAACTCCATTCTCTGCCGGTCGCGAACCGCAAACCACGGAGGCGGCGATCGCGGCTTTGCAAGCAATTGCAAAAGCAAGCGGCTCGACTCGTCCTCTAGACCGGCAACTTATAGAACAGCTATGTATAGAATTTCAAACCCCCTCAACGGCGCGAGCGGCATTGGATGTGGCCCTGCATGACTGGCTCGGCAAAAAAGTTGGACTTCCTCTCTGGGGACTTTGGGGATTGCAGCTAAAACGCATTGTCCCGACATCCGTTACGATTGGCATTGCTTCCCCGGATGCTGCTAGGGAGCGGGCGCGCCAGTGGTTGCAAGCAACTCAGGTGCAGATGTTTAAAGTCAAACTGGGGAGCCCGGAAGGAATTGAAGCGGACCGAGCGATGCTGATGGCCGTGCGGGAAGAAGCTCCCCCCCAGATCCAATTTAGTGTCGATGCCAATGGCGGCTGGAGCCTCGATGATGCGGTCAAGATGTGCAACTTGCTGGCCGATTGGGGTATTAAGTATGTGGAACAACCACTTCCCGTGGAGGCCACCGATGAGCTATCCAAACTTTATGAAAAATCTCCCTTGCCGATTTTTGTGGATGAAAGTTGCTTTACGAGCGGGGATATTCCTCAGTTGGCAGATCGGGTGCATGGGATTAATATCAAACTGATGAAATGTGGGGGGCTGACGGAAGCTATGCGAATGGTGCATACTGCAAAGGCTTGTGGCTTGCAGGTCATGTATGGTTGCTATTCGGACAGCGCGTTGGCCAATACGGCCATGTCTCACCTGGCACCGCTAGCAGATTATCTAGATTTGGACAGCCATCTAAATCTTATCGACGACCCGTTCCTTGGCGCTACGGTCCAGGATGGGCGTTTAGTTCCGAATAACTTACCTGGATTAGGAGTACAGCACCGTGCGTCTGAAAGCTAGTCATCGAGTCGCTATTCTGCTGCATGGGGGCATTAAAGGGACCTATGGAAAAACAGGTCTGACCCTTTTGCGCTACAGCGAAGCATCGATTGTGGCGGTAATTGATAAGGAGTCTCCAGGCCGATCGCTTCGGGAATTGACGGGCATTCCTACTGATGCGCCAATTGTCCAGTCCGTTTCCCATGCCCTGAGCTACAAGCCAGATATTTTGGTTATAGGCATTGCGCCTCCTGGGGGAGCCCTGCCACCGGAGTGGTGGCTGGAAATTCAAAATGCGATCGCTGCCGGTTTGTCTGTTGTTAATGGCCTGCACATGTCCTTGGCCGACCGTCCCGAAATCCAAATGTTGCTTCGCTCCGGTCAGTGGATTTGGGATGTGCGCCAAGAGCCAGAAGGAGTAGCAATTGCTAGCGCATTAGCCGCAGAACTTTCCTGTCAGCGGGTCTTGACGGTGGGGACGGATATGGCGATCGGCAAAATGTCAACTTGCTTGGAATTAAATCGGAAAGCTAAGGAGCGAGGCTTGCGCAGTAAGTTCTTGGCAACGGGTCAAGCCGGATTGATGATTGCTGGGGATGGAGTGGCTTTGGATGCAGTCCGGGTAGATTTTGCCGCTGGAGCCGTGGAACAAGTCGTAACGCAGTTTGGCAAGAATCGCGACATTGTTTTTATTGAGGGACAAGGCTCTTTGTTTCATCCCGGCTCTACAGCAACTCTTCCTCTATTGCGAGGGTCGCAGCCTACCGATCTGGTTCTGGTACATGTAGCAGGTCAGACTAGCAATCGGAAACATCCTCATATCCCAATTCCGCCCTTGCCGCAGGCGATTCAAATTTATGAAGCGGTGGCGAGTGGTGCCGGTGCGTTTTTTCCGTCGCGGGTGGCTGCGATCGCTCTAAATACTAAAAATCTGGATGAAGCCGCCGCTAAAGAGGCGATCGCGCAAACTGAATTAGAAACTGGCTTGCCTTGTACCGATCCAGTACGATTTGACGCCAACAAGTTGTTGGATGCGATCGTTGGGAAATAGGGCATGGGGCATGGGGCATGGGGCATGGGGCATTGGGCATTGGGCATTGGACATGGGGACATGGGGACATGGGGACATGGGCATTGGGAAAGTTTTGAGGTTTAAGCTTTGAGTTGTAAGTTAAAGAAAAGCTTTCCTCAAAACTCAAGACTCAAAATTCAAAACTCTTTCGGTTCCCATGCCCAATGCGAACATGCCCCATGCCCCCAACCCACCCCTAACCCCTCCCAGGAGGGGAGGGGGCAATCAGCGGGTATGTTTTTTAGATTTGATGTTTTTTGGCCAGGATCGATCCTCGACATAAGGCGTAGGGGCGACAGCATTCCCGAGATACCCTTTGCTTTCTAGTAAATTTATGAACTGGAATGCTTCGCCCCAGACAATTATGCAGCCCACCGACCGCGCTCATTTAGGAAGATTATAAAAAACATACCCTTGAAAGAGGGGGAGGTTGCCCCATGCCCAATGCCCAATGCCCCTATCAACTGTCAACTATCAACTGTCAACTATCGACTATCGAGTATGTGCCTCCAATAAGGCGATATAAGTTGAACAAATAATCAACTACAATGGTAAAGTATAATTCTTTCTACTGAGAGGGGCCATGAAAGGAGAGCTTCTCAAAAGAATGTTTCGGGCGATCGCTAGTTCGGATGCAGAAGCGATTGACAAACTCATGTATCTAGTTATTGAGGAAGAGCGCCGCAAAGGACATACTCTCCTGGCCGACCAATTAGAGAACATAACCAAAAATAGTCAAAAGCCACCGCAGACTTCAAACAAGACAACTCCCCCAACTCCCCCTATTTCCGAAAGTCTCCAAAGCCTCCAAGGTCTCAGCGAGCTGCCAACTAGCAAGCGTTTTCATCTTCCCTTGGTTACCGTTATACCTCGGGAAAAACTGCGGCATCATATAATTTTGCCGGAACAAACCGAAAAACGCTTCCAGCGAATTGAGCGCGAACATGCTGCTAGAGATAGGCTGGCTCATTATGGCTTGCGCTACAGGCAGAAGATTCTGTTGTACGGTTACCCCGGTTGTGGTAAAACTTTGGGAGCAGAGCGCTTGGCCTGGAATACCGGCTTGCCCTTGCTCAAAGTTAGATTTGATGCAATGGTATCGTCTTTTTTGGGCGAGACTGCCAGCAATTTGAGAGCTGTATTTGAAGAAGCAGCCAAAAATCCTTGTTTGTTGTTTTTCGACGAATGCGATTCTATTGCTAAGTCTAGGGAAGATGTCCAAGAGGTTGGCGAAATTAAGCGAGTCGTCAATTCGTTCCTACAGATTTTAGACGAATACGAACCCTCTTCAGGTCTTTTGGTTGCAGCGACTAACTTGAATAAATCCCTGGATCCTGCTCTATGGAGAAGATTTGACGATATCATTGAAGTTCCGAAACCCGGAGAGCAGGAACTGAGGACTATTCTCAAGCAAACCCTATCGGCACTTGAGTTGGGAATTATAGATTGGCCTAGGATTCTCCAAAAAATGGATGGCTTTTCGGCGGCTCAAGCAGTCTTGGCAGCGCAAGATGCGGCGAAAAGGGCTATTTTAGAGCGAGAGGATTTGGTAATTCAAGAACATTTAGAAGAAGCGATAGCCGAAAATACTTGGTAGATTAATTAATTAATTTATTGTAATTTGGAGAAGGCAATGGCCGAAGAGCGTCAATTTCCGCATATCCAGTTGAAGCTGACAAAGGAAGGAAAGGCAAAGCCTGCCCGAGGAGGACCGGCAAAAACAAATCCTATAACCGATGCAAACAGGAATAATCGTTATGGACATGGAAGGAAGCTTGAAACTTCTAGACTAGCCATAATTGCTGACTGGAAGGATGCTCGGAAAGAACGCGAGCAGGAAGACCAACCACCACTTCCTGAAGTTATACCCCTAATCTTGCAGACCGATCCAGAAGCTTTCGATGCAGAAAAACTGAAGAGTTTTGGCATTGAAGTCATTGCCGAATTAGAAGACGGTTATATTATTGGAGCCTCAGTGGACGATCCAGAACTGAGTGAATTTCAAGAAAAGATAGAAAAATTTATTAACCAAGAACGTGGTGGAGGTAAGATTCCAGAAATATGGGGTTTTATTGATGGAGCGAGGCGGCCAAAACATATTTTATCTCCAAAACTATGGAAAAAATGGGGCTCTATTAAAGACGAACAAATTTATACAGTAGATGTAGGAGTGGCCTGTCTGGGGAATAAGCCTCAGTTACCCAAGGCTCCAAAACGGAATGATGGCGAAAGCGATGATTCATTCTTCAAAAGAGCCAAGCGCTGGATGGATAAACGAGATATAACGTATCAAGAATGGGATGAATGTAAGTCTGAAAGAGAGGATGATCTGATACAATTTGTCAATAAATATCGTGGAGATATTTTATCTGCTATTATTGATGGAAAAATTTCCAAATATGCTGAATTGCCAGATAGTTTTTCGTGTCGCATTCAAATATCGGGTAAAGGATTAAGGGACTTGGTCTTAAACTTTCCCTATATTTTTGAAGTTGCCGAGCCCGACGAGTTTGCCGAACTGGTTTTGGGTCAAGGTTTAGCCGATGAAGACGATCCTAATTTTCAGCTAGAAAAGCCAGCATCTAATGCCCCCAAGGTATGCGTAATTGACAGTGGCATTCAAGAAAAACATCCTCTTTTAAAAGCGGCCATTGATTCCGAAGATTCCAGATCTTGGATTACTGGAGAAATTGACCAAAAAGCGGATCTCGTTAGCAATGGGGGACATGGCACTCGGGTTGCTGGGGCAGTGCTATATCCCAGAACCGTGCCTCGCACTGGTCGGCAACAAGCAATTTGCTGGATTCAAAATGCTAGAGTTTTAGATGCTAGATGCGATATGCCTGAGGAAATAGTTCCACCCGATATCCTTGGAGAAATTGTAGAGTTTTATCACGGTCAAACGGGAACGCAAATTTTTAACCATTCGATTGCAGCAAAAGAACCCTGTGAAACTAAATTTATGAGTCCTTGGGCATCTGCTATTGACCAACTAACCTGGCAAAATGATGTCCTCTTTATTGTGGCAGCGGGTAATCTACCCTCAGACGCTAGAATAGACTTAACAAGATTTTCTGTAGCAGAACATCTAGCTGCGAATCGACCTTATCCCGATTATATTTTAGAAGATTCCTGCCAGATAGCCAACCCCGCACAAAGCTTGATGGCCTTGACTGTTGGCTCAATATCTCTCCAATCTTATCGCGTGCCGCCTTATTATTCTTTTGCAGAAGAAGCAGATCGACCCTCAGCCTTTTCTCGTTATGGATTGGGAATCTGGGAGACGATTAAACCGGAAGTGGTCGAATACGGTGGCGATTTCGTAACGGATGGGGGAAATCCACCTAATGTTACTTGGCCTAAAGAGGTTTGCCCCGAATTGGTGCGATCGACTAGAGGCGGCGGTCCTACTCTAGCTTCTGATAATGTTGGCACGTCATTTGCAGCGCCAAAAGTTAGCCATATTGCTGCCTGTATCGCTGCCGAGCTACCCAATGAGAGTTGCCTTTTATATCGCGGATTAATCGTGCAGTCTGCTCGTTGGCCCGCTTGGGCGGCAAATAGCCAAAATAAAAAGGACGTTATTCGTCAGATAGGATATGGCATTCCCAGTCTCGATCGCACTTTAAAAAACACACCAAACCGGATTACCTTGATTACCCAAGGAATTAATAAAATTAAAGCTCGGGAAGCTCGTATTTACCAAGTTCAGCTCCCAAAAATAATGCAGTCTCCGGGAGGAGAGGTCGAGATTTTGCTAGAAGTGACCCTATCCTATAAGGCTCAGCCCCGCCGCACGCGACGAAACTGCCGCAAATATCTCTCTACTTGGCTGGACTGGGATTGCAGTAAGAGAGGGGAAGACCCAGATGTTTTTTTGGCCAGAATATTAAAGGAGTACGATGCTCCCGAAAATGCAGAAAAAGGAGAGAGTATGAGCTGGACTCTTGGCAAACAAAATAACTACGGTCAAATTAGGGAAGTCTCTAGAGGTGCCGGCACTATTCAGAAGGATTGGACTTATGTCAAGTCGCATCAACTCAGAGAAGCTTTTTGTATTGGAGTGGTCGGTCACGAAGGTTGGAATAACGACCCAGATGCTGAGGTTCCCTATTCTTTGGTGGTTAGTTTTGAAGCGACACAAGCTGACTTGCCGATTTATGCTTCAGTCGTCGAAGCTCAACAATTAGTGGAACTACAAGTTGAAACTGAGATAGAAATTTGAGCTAGCATAGGGAATTAATTGTGGGGCATTGGGGCATGGGGCATGGGGCATTGGGCATGGTATAGTTTTGAGTTATATCAAATTCGTTTAAACAGTCACAGTATTTGTAGGGGCGGTGGAGCCAATGCCCGCCCCGGCCGCCCCGGCCGCCCCAGACCAACCGGGGCGGGCACGGGGGCACCGCCCCTACGCTATTTATGGGCGATCGCCCGGATTTGATATTATTAGGTTGATAATTTTGAGTTGCAAATTACATCCATTAGAAAAATGGACATAAACAAAAAGTATCTTGTAGATGAAAGGCAGCAACCTGTGGCAATGCAAATTCCCATTGCTGAGTTCGAGCAAATTGAGAAAATATTGGACTCGCTGGAACGGGACAAGATGCTGCAAGAAAAGGATAACTGGTTAAATAGTGACTTGTCTGGCTTGGGAGAATACGAACCTTATGAATGGGAAACGGGAGAATTAGAAGAAGGCAAACCCGTTAAATATGTTGAGGGTGTAGGTTTAGTAATAGAATCGAGCGATCGCTCTTGACCGCTCGACTCCCCCAGCCGCATCGCTGGCGGACAGGCGGGACGCCCGTCCTACGAGAGATTTTTGTATGGGGTATTTAACCGGATTCGATCTGACTGACTCGCTTAAATTAAATACGATCGCCTGGAACGCCTGTTTTTAGGAATGGCCAATTGCAGTCGGTCTAGTAATTGCAAAACCGGAGCATAGTTGCTGCAAGAACTGAGCGATCGCCGAAAACATTCGCTAGCTGCAGCCCCATCATTTTCCAACAAATGACTTAAGCCTTCATCCATCAGCAACCCGGGATGTTCTGGATATTGGTCGTGTAGCTTCCTATAAATCTCGGCGGCTTGTCGATACTTCCTTTGTTTGGAAAGGGCATTAGCCCGAGCCAGTTGTTGTAAATAAGGGTCTCGCCCCCGCAAGGATTTAAGTTTTATCCAAATCGCTGGCGGAACGCTCAAGATAAAAGGCAAGTTCAATAAAAATGTTTTCCAAAAGACTGTATGGGCGCAATTCTCGCAGAGATGCCGGCGTTTCCAGGAAAGACCGCCAATATAAAACTCGGTATAACTCTTGACGCGATCGAAGTGCTGGCATTCGTCGCAAATCCGATAGTAAGATCCTTTGGTAATCGCTGGCTGCTTTTCTTGGAAAATAGTATCGCAAAACCTACAGTAGATATATCGATGATTTTCTAGCTCGGAAATATCGATATGGGCTCCACATTCCGGGCAAGTGACCGCATGGAAAAAATGACCTAAACCGGATTCTATGAGTCGCTCTCGCTTGGCGGCGATTTTTTGGCGAGAACTGATGCGAGCTATAAATTCTCCCACATCCCTGGCTTTGGCATTGTAGATTTCTAAGAAAATCGAGCGATTTACCAAGCGATACGATAGCGGTTCGCTCAAGCAAGCAGCCGGGGAAATTCCTAACATTAAGCGCTGCTTGTGAATCTTGGTTTTAGCAATGTTGTTATAAGTCAGTCTTTCTTTACCCAGGCTGATTTCTCGCTCGTTGGCGATCGCACTTTGGGCTAAAAAGCCTCGGGGCTCCCCATCTATCAGATAGCGAAATTTAAAGGCAATCTCAGAGGTACTTTTAGACATCGGGAAACTCTTTGCATTGGTAGAAGCATTGGTAGATAGCGAACCCGCGATTAACCTCTGATAGAGTAGAAATGATGGAATAGAGACTTTTAATCATAGTTTGCCTCTGATACCCGCAACCATTCCAAACTTAGAGACTAATAGGAATGGACAGACACCTATAGCGATTCTCAAATTGATGTGAGTTGTCTGGGGGATGCAATATCCCAATATGATATAGCGTTTCTCAAATTAGTGTAATGAACGAAAACGTAGAGGCGACAGCATCCCCGCTCTGGATCTCGGCTGTATAACGGGAATTTCCGTATTGGGATGCTTCGCCCGCTTCGCCCCAGAAACCTCACATCAATTTGAGAACCGCTATAATCCCCGTTTTACAGCCG
>JAAHFN010000063.1 GCA_010672965.1 Oscillatoria sp. SIO1A7 | reverse complement strand
TGACTCCGCTCAGCCCGAACGGCGACTATACGTTCGGGCTGAGCGGAGTCGAAGCCCAGCAGCCTGCGCGCAAACGCTTAGCCCAGGGAGTTAGCGTAGCGCATAGGATAACGCGAGGGTCCGAACGGTGGTACTTTATTAGGACTTACGCAAATTGTCTTATGTAACCCTAAATGTAGGGGCGGTTAGCGAATCGCCCCTACCAGATACAGGGGCAATGCGTAAGTCCTGTTTATTTCTGCGCAAGTCCCGAAGCTCCGCCCCTCTGCCTCCTCCGCCCCTCTGCCCCTCTGCTCCGAAAGCTCCGAAAGCCCCTCTGCTCCTCTGCCCCTCTGCCTCCTCCGCTTATAAGCATTTTTGGGGGGGTAACATAAGAAACTTAATTTGCTTTACAATTCTTAAAAAAGTATAATGACGAGCGAGCCATAGACTTTTAGTGCTGTAGCGCAGGAAAAAAACCTGGCGGTCCATGCTTAAGCTATGGTCTCAGTTTTGCTCGTAATGGAAACCCCCATTCCTAGATGAATACTTTCAGTGAAGTCATTTGGTTAATCCCTGGCTATGCCCTAATCGGTGCAGTGCTGACCATACCCTGGTCACCAGGCATAATTCGCCGCTCTGGCCCGAGGCCAACAGGCTATATCAATCTACTAATGACAATTGCGGCTTTGGTGCATAGCATCTTCGCCCTCCGGGAAGTTTGGTCCGCTCCATTAAAGTTTTCCGTCAATTGGCTCCATGCCGCGAATCTCGATATTACCTTTGATGTCGAAGCTTCGGCGACGACGGTGGGTGCTTTAGTTCTGATCTTGGCCTTGAACGCCCTGACCCAGATTTATGCGATCTCCTATATGGAAACGGACTGGGGTTGGGCCCGCTTCTACGCTCTCCTCGCCGTATTTGAAGCGGGGATGAGCGCCTTGATGCTGGCGAATTCCCTGTTTTTCAGCTATGTGATGCTGGAAATCCTGACCTTGGGAACCTACTTGCTGATTGGCTTCTGGTTCAATCAATCCCTGGTGGTGACCGGGGCCCGAGACGGCTTCCTCACCAAGCGGGTCGGTGACTTAGTATTGCTCATGGGAGTGGTCGCCCTGTATCCCCTAGCGGGCACCTGGAATTATGACGAACTGACCGTTTGGGCGAATACCGTAGAACTCTCTCCAACAGTCGCCACCCTCCTCGGTTTGGCTCTCCTAGCTGGCCCTCTCGGGAAATGCGCCCAATTCCCCCTACAACTCTGGCTCGACGAGGCTATGGAAGGCCCAATGCCAGCTACGGTGCTGCGGAATGCAGTGGTTGTTTCGACTGGGGCTTGGGTGCTGATTAAAATGCAGCCGATTCTCGCCCTATCTCCTTTCGTAGTTAATGCAGAAATTTGTGTCGGCGCTTTTACTGCAGTAAGTTGTGCCGCGATCGCCCTGGCTCAGGTGGATATTAAGCGAGTCTTTTCCTATGCAACCAGTTCCTATCTCGGCATAGTGTTCATCGCCGTAGGAACCGGACAGGGAGAAGCTGCTTTAATCTTGCTGCTAACTTACGCGATCGCAATGGCTCTAGTTTTAATGAGCGTCGGCGGCATAATTCTCAACAATATTTCCCAAGACTTGACCCAACTCAGCGGCCTCTGGCAGCGTCGTCCCATCTCGGGAATCTCTTATATAGTTGGCGCTTTATCTTTAGTTGCCCTGCCCCCTCTAGGTTGCTTCTGGGGTTTGGCGGAAATTGCCAACGGTCTCAACCCAGCTTTGCTAGCAGTTTTATTACTCGTAAATGGTTTAACTGCTTGTAGTTTGGCGCGGGTTTTCGGCCGACTATTTACTGGAGAGCCGACCAGTTTTACTCGGCGATCGCCTGAAGGCTTGTGGGCATTAGTATTGCCGATGACTTTGCTACTAGGTTTTGCCCTCCATCTACCCCAGATATTAGGCACATTGGGTGTACTGCCCGAACTGGCTCTAGTGACCCAACCGGCAGTGCTATTATTAACTGCCTCAACCCTAATCGGTGGAGGAATTGGTTTATTCCTCTATGTTGGGAGCGCAGTGCCGAAACCGATTCGCCTACCCATACCTGCCGTACAAGACTTCTTTGCCTACGACTTCTACACGGCGCAACTATATAAAATAACGGTCATTTCCATAGTGGGATTTGTGGCCAAAGCTATTGACTGGTGCGATCGCTTTCTAGTCGATGGTGCGGTGAACTTGGTCGGGATATTGACCCTAGCTAGCGGACAAGGTCTCAAATACAACACCAGCGGACAGGTACAGTTTTATGCCTTATCTATCCTATTGGGGATGCTCCTGTTTGTCTTGATTCTCTGCTACCCCCTGCTTGTTTAAATCTATTGGGGATGCTCCTGTTTGTCTTGACGATCTGCTATCCCCTGGTGAGTTTTTTAAACCATATAGCAATCCGCAAATTTAACTAGCGAAATTTTCAACTAAAATCAGAACCATGCTAACGCCATTAGTGCTGATTCCCCTGCTGGGGGCGATCGCCATCTACCTTTATCCCCAAGCCAAGGCAAGTCGAGCCATAGGTGCCATTTTTAGTCTTGCCAGCTTTGCCTGGTCTATCTATCTGCTCGCTCAATTCGACCTCAACGTTGGGGAAATTCAATTTACAGAATTCCATACCTGGGTCGAACCCATCGGCCTCAACTACAGCCTGGGAGTTGATGGGCTATCTCTGCCGCTACTGGCCTTAAATAGCCTGCTAACCCCCATCGCCCTCTACACCAGCGTCGATCGGCGCGAAAGACCCCGGCTCCATGACAGCCTCATGCTGCTCGTAAATGCTGGAATTGCAGGAGCGCTTGTCGCCCAAAACCTGCTTTTGTTCGTAATCTTCTACGAGCTGGAACTCATTCCCTTCTATCTGCTAATTGCCATTTGGGGTGGCGAAAAGCGGGGCTATGCTTCCACAAAATTTCTCCTCTATACCGCAGTTTCTGGATTGCTGGTACTGGCCGGTTTCTTGGGTGCCGCATTCCTGAATCAATCCCCCACCTTCGAGTTCGGCGAGCTTCAGGTGCAAAACCTGGATTTGGTTCCTCAACTAATTTTGCTTGGCGCTTTGCTCCTGGGCTTCGGGATAAAAACTCCCCTTGTTCCGCTCCATACTTGGATGCCGGATTCCTACGTCGAAGCCTCTCCGGGAACGACGATTTTACTCGGGGGAATTTTAGCTAAATTAGGAACCTACGGCTTATTGCGCTTCGGCTTGCAAATGTTCCCCGCAGCATGGCAGCTCGTTGCCCCTGGTTTGGCAGTTATCGGCACGGTTAGCGTTATTTACGGTGCCATGAGCGCGATCGCCCAAAGAGATATTAAACGAATGGTGGCCTATAGTTCCATCGGTCACATGGGCTATATTCTCGTCGCCGCAGCAGCGGGAACCGAGCTAAGTGTATTGGGTGCGATCGCCCAGATGATTGCCCACGGTTTAATCCTGGCACTCCTATTCTTATTGGTGGGAATTGTCGAAAAAACCACCGGAACTCGGGACTTGGATGTTCTCAACGGTTTGATGAATCCAGTTCGCGGCTTGCCTCTGACCAGTGCATTGCTGATTCTGGCAGGCATGGCCAGCGCGGGAATTCCGGGACTGGTTGGCTTTGCCGCAGAATTCATCGTCTTCCAAGGCAGTTTTGCCACCTTCCCGATACCAACTCTCCTCTGTATTATTTCTTCTGGACTAACCGCCGTCTATTTCGTCATCCTGATTAACCGCACCTGTTTCGGCAGGCTGGACAGCAGTCGCGCCTACTACACCCGCGTCACTCTCAACGAACAATTACCCGCCTTAGTCCTGACGGCAATTATCCTCTTTTTAGGCGTACAACCTAATTGGCTGCTGCGCTGGATGGAACCGACTACTAACAATATCGTGGCCGAACTGCATAGCCCGGCGATCGTGCAAATTGCCGAAAAACCCGCCGATAATTTAAAGTTTTAAGTTTTAAATTAATATCAAATCCGTTAAAATACCCACATAAAAATTTTCACCTTACCGTAGGACAGGCGTCCCGCCTGTCCCTCCCCGACCCAGGGGACAGGCGGGACGCCTGTCCTACGGGATTTATGGTAATTAACTGGATTCGATATAAAAACTGGCAACTCAAAACTCTAAAGCTAAGAACTCTCAAGCTAAGAACTCAAAATTCAAAACTAACAATGCCTGCTACTGTCAATCCCTCAACTACGCAACTGCCTCCCTCAACTCACAAATACGCCGATGTTATTCATCGCCTCGAAGCGGGGGGCTCGATGTTGCCCGATACTCCAGAAAACTTAATGCAGATTATCGGCATTTACAAAGCATACGCAGTGCCGATGGACTTCTACTGGCGAGATTTGCTCTACATCGCCGAGCGGGCTTTTCTCAATCCAGTGCCCTTTTTTAAATACTTTTTACCTAAAGAGTATTTAGATCTACCCAACCACTATGCCGGGGAGACCGCCGATTATCGCGTTTGGCAAAAAGGAGAAGCCAGCGCCCATCCAGAATTGTTGGAGTTTATGGCAAAAGGGGAATTAAAGACAAAGCTCCCTAAATTATTCCATCACCTCTGGCACGATCGCATTAATATGGAATTTGCCGAAGCCTGTATGCGGGCAATGCTCTGGCATCAGGGCATGGGGGGTCGATTTAACGACTATCTCGAAAGCGAAGAATACATCGCCAATGCAGACCGAGCCATTAAAGCTTATTTCAAAGGCAATCCTCTCATGCTCGGGCTCCACAAGCTTTTCCCAGAAATGTTCTATGAAAAAGTAAGAGAACTATCTTACTATGCTAACTTGGGGCTGTTCTGGGAGGTGATGGCTCCGGTATTCTTTGAAATGAGCGATCGCTACGATGCCGGAGAGTTTAAAAGCGTCACCGACGCCATGAACTTTCTAGTAAATGGCATTTTCATCGCCGCCGGAAGACCGATTTATCACCATGCCTATATTAACGGGGAATGCTATGAAATAATTCCCAAATCCAAAGGCTTTATGTGGCTCTATGAAGCGGCCTTGCCCTACGTTGAAGCGGTATTCTATCGTACTTCCCCCTTCCGAGGCACCAAATCCTACAACGCCCAAGCCAATCAAGTTCCCGCCGAGCAAAAAGACTTCCACTATGGCATTCTCTACGCCGATGTTTTTCCCGTCGGCACCGCCGGCATTCCTCCCACGCTTTTGATGCAGGATATGCTGCATTTCTTGCCTCCCTACTTAACTGACTATTACAGCCAGTATTGTCGGGGGGAAGACGATATGTTAATTCAGTTGGGGATTACCTTCCAGCGATCGATGTACAACGTGACTTCTGCTGTATTTCATGGCTTGCGGACGGCTTTGCTCTATCCTTTAGACGACCCCAATCCCGAACACTTGCTCAAAAATCGTCAATTCTTTGAAGCCCAACTCGATCGCTTTCTCCGTCCCGAAGCCCGACTCGGCGATATTCAGCGTCAGGATTATCGTTAAATTTTAGGGTGTGGGGTGTGGGGTGTAGGGTGTAGGGGAAAGACTAGGTTTAGGATAAAGTGCCTCTTTCATGCTTCCTCCCTCATCCTTTCTCCCTTGTCTTTTCCCTACACCCCACACCCCACACCCCACACCCTATTTATTGCCCCATGCCCAATTTATTAAGGTAAATATTATGCCCAATATTGTAGAAATTGCTGTAAGTAACGATGCTTTTAAAACCTTGGTAACCGCTGTCAAGGTGGCGGGATTAGTAGAAGCCTTGCAGCAGCCCGGGCCGCTCACAGTTTTTGCCCCCAATGACGATGCTTTTGCCAAGTTATTGCCCGGAACTGTGGATACTTTGGTGCAGAATATTCCCCAACTCCAGCGCATTTTAAAATATCACGTTGTCGCCGGTCGCTATACCGCCGCAGAACTGCAGGGGTTGGATAATCTGACTTCTCTGGAGGGTTCGCCGATTCCCGTCCGTTATAAAGAACAACCGTTTGAAGTGAAAAATGCGACGGTTTTGGCTCCCGATATTGAGGCCAGTAACGGCATTATTCATGTAATCGATACGGTGATTTTGATGGGTTAATCGATTTTTGATTTTAGATAGATGAGATAGATGAGAAACCCGGAGTTTCAAAAAGCCCGGGTTTCTGGCTGCCAGTCTTATCTCAGAAGGAGATAGAATGAAACGAGTTCGGCAGAAATAATCCACCAACCGGATAGTGGCCGGGAGCCAGGGTACAAAGTAATTTTGAATTTTAAATTTTGAATGAGAGCTAGAAGGCACTAGGTAATTTTTTGCGATATTTTTTGGGTAAGGCAAATAGCAATACCTTTTTCATAGTAAGCAGCTTCGTTGATAAAAATGGGATAAGCGATCGCAGTCCCTTGATAGGTTATAGTTTCCCCGTCGAAGGTTAAAAACATCGGATCGCCAGGAGAGAGGGGCTCGTAGTCTCGCCCTTGAAGTTGAGGGTGAATCATTCCCTGGATTTCGCCAGTTTCGTCTTTAGGATAGTCAACAATATCCAGATACTGATAAAGCGTTATTTCGGAGGAAACCTCGGGAGGGTTGCCTCGATTCACCGCTTCTAAATAATCTAAAGTTGCACTGACAAGAGCTTCGGTTTCAAGAAAGAGTCTCGCGTCCAAAGTGCCTTGAGCGATCGCCCCGACTTCAATAGATAATCCAAGCTCGCATAGAGAATTGAGAAAAGCGTTTTCTGTTCCCGGCTTTAGCCAACGGTAGATTCTCACTTTGGGATTCAAACCGCTGAGATAGGCTGCTAGTTTTAGATTGAAAGGATGCTCGTTGACCAAGATGAGCGTAAGTCCCATGTTTGCCGTGGTGCTGTGCAAATCCAATATGAAATCCACAGGGCGATCGCCTACTACGCCTTTGCCCCCAAGCATCTGACGAATTGACTTCGCCCGGGATGCTTCGTAGCTGTCTGAGGTTGGGTTATTAAGAAGATCCTGCAAAAAACAGCGGTTTAGGTCGGTATCGATATAGCGCTGTCGTGCTTCTACAGCTTTGGGATTGCCCAGCAGAGAGACCGTATCAAAATTAGAGCGCTGGACTAATGCAGGGGTCTGAAGGAACTTTTTGACCAAATAGGCTCCGGTCAATTCGTTGCCGTGGACTCCTCCGGCGATCGCCACCCGATTAATAGTTTTCATAGAGATGTTAATGGTGGGCATTGGGGCATTGGGCATTGTCTTGGACGGGACTGAAAAGGCAACCCCCCTTCTCGGGAGTTCTTCGGGAGCAGGGGGGCTAGAGGGTCATCGTGTGGGAGCCGCTGACTTTAAATGGAGGCCAGCCTTGGCTTTGGCTCTTCTCTTAAGCTAACACCAAAGGCTCGCTACTTCGAGCCCTTGTGCTTCGTTGCCCTAATCAGACGATAACGCTGACCTGCCTCTGGAGTAGGAGGCAGAGGTTCGCCCTCTACAACTGTTCTTTCTTGCCCAGTACCGGCACCACTAGGGCCTGTGATATCGTAAATCCCGGATTTTTCGGCGATTTGGCCTGGACTGTACAATTTGTCGGTCATCTTCTCTTTAATAATTTTGAACGATCGAACTAGACACAAAGCATTTAGTTCGATAGTCATACGTTAGCATCTTAAAAGAGGAGTCGTCAACTTCAGACACAAACAGTCTGGACCGTATAAAGAGGGCCTACTAAAGTGGGTTTTTGGTTGGGTAGAGGGCTTTCTGCCTGCTATCGTTGGGACCTAGGATTGAATATAAAATTTGTCTGTGGGTTGGAGACATTGAGATACAATGATCTCGGATGCGTTTAATTATCGAACGTAGGGAAAGATGAACTACGCAGAACTAGGCCGCCGCATTCGTCAAGCAAGAGAAGACGCTACCTTGTCTCAAGATGTTGTCGCAAGGCATCTTGGGCTAACTCGTCCTGCCGTATCCTTGATTGAAAGCGGCAAACGGAAGGTCGATAGTCTAGAGCTGCGTTCTTTTTCTAAGTTAGTTGGCAAAAGCGTTGCATTCTTCCTGGATGACGAAACAGCTACGGTTAAGGCCGATCCAGTGGATGACGAAGATCCAATCAATATTCTTTTCAGTGCTAACCAAGTTGTAGATATTTCACAGGATCGTCCTCAAGTCGAACGGTTCGCGCAGTTTCATAAAGATTTTGGCAGTTTGGCCCGAATGCTAGATCGATGGCCAAAGCCATACTCTAGCCAACCGCGCTACAACATCTATAAACCGACTCCAGCGGCTGCGAGGTGGATGGCAAATCAGGAGCGCGCTCGATTAGGGCTACCGCTTTCTAGTCCCATCCAGGATATGTGCAATATCCTACAAAGCCAGGGAATTAGAGTTATGGCATGGGATTTGTCAACTCCTAAGCTGGGCGGCTGTTTTATTTTTTCGCAGACCCTAGGTTCTTTTGTGCTGGTTAAGCGCAACCTGAGATACCACTCAACTAACATGGTCAACTTTGTCCTTGCCCATGAGTATTGCCATGACTCTATCCATCGACAACATAAGGGAATTACCTGCGACCCCAACAGCCACTACCGCAAACCTGAAGAATATTTTGCTCAATGGTTTGCAGCCAATTTACTCATGCCAGAGGAAGCCCTAGTACCTCGATTACAAGGATATCAGGAACAAAGCAAAGGGGCAATAAATGCTGAAATTGTTATGAATCTGGCACTGGATTTTGGCGTTAGTTATACAGCGATGTTGAACCGAATGTCGAGCAAAGGAGTAGAACTAATAGACACAGGTACTCGCAAGCAGTTAAGTAAAGCAAAAGTTTCCGATTTGCTAGTTAAGATTGGGCGCTCTATTACACCTCTTCAAATTAGTAGGTTTCCTATGGAGTATTTGGACATGGCATTTGAAGCATACAGTCTGGGATACATTAGTCTGGGTAAATTGGCAGAATTATTGGACGTACCTATCGAGGAAGCGAAGGCGCAGTTAGAAAAACGTAACCTGCCAGTCTATCTGGGCACGAGCAGCGAGGAAGAACTGTTAAGTGACATCGAAAACGCTTGAATCTGAATTTTTGCCAATCATTTTTGATAATACTGTCTTGACCAATTTTGCTCTAACACAGTCTTTTGAGATATTGCGAAGGCTCTACGAAGGCAGAGCCTTTGTTTGTAAGGCGGTACTACAAGAAGTCCAGGCGGGCATAGAAAGCGGTCGTAAATATCCTCAGCTTCGTAGCAGAACTCGACTACAGGTAGTGAATAAGGCAATGGAAGGAGGATGGCTACAGTTGCCGAACAATGATGCGGATCCTAGCGAGCCAGTCTTAGAGCTAAGACTGGCTTTAGAATACAGTCAGCGATTTGGACAGGGAGAGGCGGAGGCAATGGCGATCGCTCAGACTCGCGGCTGGATACTGGCGACGGACGACGGGAAAGCCCGAAAGTTTTCTAAGGAACATGGGATCCATCTTACTGGAAGTGTTGGCATTCTGATTAAGGCTGCCCAGCAAGAAATTATGACGCTAACAGAGACAGATGCCCTCCATGCTCGCATGATTGACGAGGGGTATCGCTCTCCTCTGGGTTACGATCGCGGCATTTCTAACTATTTGAATCGACGGTAAAACCTGCCTCCTTTACACTGATACCATTAATTTACTGGTTTATTAAAGCTGCGTCGGCTTAGAATATAGACTAACTTATCTGTTGAGAGACTATCTAAAATAATGGCTAAAAAAAAGACAAGTAAAAAGACAAGCACCAAGGCAAGTAAAAAGACAAGTACCAAGACAAGGACAAAGATCGACTCAGCCCCCCAGGGAACTTCTGAATTAGCGCTTTCGTCATCTCACGCTCGCTTGGAACAACTAGAAGAGGAGCATCAGTGGCTTCTCAAGCAGATTAAGAGAAAGCGAACGGAATTGACTAATTTTCTAGAACAAATGCGTTCTATTGCTCTTGAGATTGTCGGGCGAACTCAGCCCATTCACCAAAGACTTTTAGAAATAGATGTAGAAATTCATGCTCTGTTTGAAGAGATTTTTACTACTCGCAAGCTTGGCAAGCAGAGCCGCAAAAAAATTGAGGAAGTCTATCGGATGCTTCAGAAGATCGGTGCTATAAGTCCGAAATATGACGAGGATGACGAGGATTTAGAAGAAGACTGGAATGAGGATGGTTTTGGAACTGAGAGGGAAGATGACTCGGACTTTAACTTTAATTTCAATTCTGACGGATTCGACCGAGAAGACAACGCCCCACCCGATCGCGAAAATTCTAATGACAGTCCCGATTTAAAGCAAATGCGCCGCAGCTTCCTTCGCCTTGCATCGATATTTCATCCCGATAAGGTGACAAACCAAGACAAGAAGGAAGATTACGAGGAAATTATGAAAGAAGTCAATCGCGCTTATGAGGAAGGAGATATGGCGCGATTGTTAGAACTAGAACGCCAATACGAGCTAGATAAATCGATTAATCTTGAAAATGCTTCCAGTACCGAGGTAGAAAGACAGTGCGATCGCCTGGAAATGGATAATCAAATGCTCAAGACCCAATATGACAATATAAAATCAGAACTGCGTTGGATGCGACGGACACCGGAAGGGGAGATGGTCAAGGAATATCGTTCCCTAGTGCGAGAGGGTTTTGACCCCATTCAGGAAATGGTGTCGGCGGCGGAACATCAGATTCAAGAAATGGAAAAAATTCGCAACTTTGTAGCAAATTTTAGAGATAAAAAAATAACTATTAAGGAATTCCTGAAAGGACCAGATATTGGCAGAAAACCAACTGAAGAAGAATTGGAAGAGATGATGGAGCAACTATTCTCAGAGCTAATGACGATCCACATGGACGATTTCTAGGGTTTGGCAGGGAGAGCGATCGCATAATTGATTGGTTTATAGCATTAGGCATCTTTGGGAGCGGATATTTTTTTGGCCAAAGCTCGTTCTGCCTTACTCATGCAGAACGAGCTACGCTCTTCTGAGCGATCGCTCTTCTGGGGATGATAGCGGTGACTTGCCAAGCAATGGTAATCTATTTAACAATCTGAATGTTACTTTTGTCTGTGAGGTGTATAACTTATTTAACAGTCTGAATGTTACTTTTGTCTGTTAGGTGGATAACTATCTGGGGCAAAGCATTTCCGGGGAGAGCGTTTTGGTTAGCAGTACGCTTACAGAACTTACGCAAATTGTATTGTTAAACCCTAAATGTAGGGGCGATTCGCGAATCGATCCTACCAGATCCTACCAGATACAGGGGTAATGCGTAAGTCCTGGCTTATTTTGATTGCGAGCATTGTCAAGGGGGATATGCTAGGGCGATCGCCGAGGAACGGATAATCGCTTTTAGACTATGCCTTGTTACCGAGGGCTTTCAAGTAGAAAGGGAGAAAGCTCGTTGCTGTATAAAAATATTGCTGCCTTTACAAAACTTATTTTGATAATTTTACGATCGGCGGCGACCAATGCCTTGTATTATGAACGAGCGGTCAGTAATAAGCTCTCAGCGGTCAGTAATCGCTCAGTAATAAACTCTCAGCTCTTAGGGATAAGCTCTCAGCAATAAGCCGAAGAGCAGTTAGTTTACCCTGCCGCTTGGGTTCCGCCCAACAGCTCTTACCCTGGTTGCTTACCGCTGACTGTCGATCGCTCGTTCTATGGGAAAAGCTAGCCCAAGAACAGCTTTGAGCTTCCTGTAGGTAGAAAGCCTTGCACCATCAGGTTGCTGACCGCTACCAAAAGCGCTAGCCCAACAGCGCAGGCTGGAATGGGCCGCTCGCAAAATAGCCCTGCTTAGCCTCTTCTGCTTAGCCTTTCGTGCTTAGTGCGCTGACTGCTGCGCTGACTGCTTATTGCTCTAGATAAATGGAAAACGATAAAGACTTGCACCAGCGCTTGCTGGAACTAGACAACCGAGGGTACAAAGCCTACCGAGACATTGAGGGTAGTTACCAATTCCCCGATTTTAGGCTGATCGTCGATCGCGTTCAGGCAGACCCATTTGCCGCGCCAAGCAAACTGCGGGTGCATATTGCCGGAGATATTGCCGCTTTCCCCGAAAAACTCTACCAATCTCCCAGCCGAGAAATTGCCCTGCGAGACTATTTGACGCGCCAGTTTGCTTTAGCTTCGCGGAGCCTCTCCACCCGACGAGGCACTGGCAAGAGCGGCCAAATTACCGTTGCTCGTTTGGGACAGCAAGTGCTAGAGCGAACCTCTTGCTTTGTTTCCAGGGAATTAGTAGAAGTGCGCTTTGTCGTTGGGCTGCCAGCTAGAGGCCGGAATATTTTAGGGCGACAGGCGGCACAAATGCTCTGCGACGATATACCCGAAATCGTAGAAAAATCTCTATTTTTCGATTCTCTGGATGAGGAAGAAATCGAGCATCACGTCCAGACCGTTGAAGATGCGGATTGGTTGCGCTCCCAACTTGCCGATCGCGGTTTAGTGGCGTTTATAGCCGATGGCTCTATACTGGCCAGACGCAGTGGCGTAGAAGAAGGACCGGCAACCGACGCTTTGCCTTTTGAGTCGCCGCCGGAATTGCGAGTGGAGTTTGACTGTCCCAATCGAGGAGTGGTGACTGGGATGGGAGTTCCCACTGGAGTTACTCTAATTGCCGGTGGAGGCTATCACGGCAAATCGACTTTACTCAGAGCGATCGCTTTGGGAGCGTATAACCACATTCCCGGGGACGGGCGGGAACTGGCAATAGCCCAATCCGCCGCCGTTAAAATTCGAGCCGAAGACGGTCGCTCTGTTGCGGGAGTAGATATTTCCCCGTTTATCAATCAGTTGCCTCAGGGTAGCTCTACTACTGCATTTGCCACGGCCAATGCTAGCGGCAGCACCTCTCAAGCAGCGAATATTATGGAGGCCCTGGAAGTAGGAGCGAGCTTGCTGCTGGTGGATGAGGATACCGCAGCGACGAATTTTATGATTCGCGATCGCCGGATGCAGGCTCTGATTGCCAAAGACAAAGAACCGATTACGCCCTTTATAGATAAAGTGCGCCAGCTATTTTCCGATTTGGGGGTTTCGACGATTTTGGTAATGGGCGGCAGCGGCGACTATTTTGATGTGGCCGATACGGTAGTGGCGATGGAAAATTTCCAGCCCTATGAGGTGACCGAGAAAGCCAGAGCTATTGCCAGAGAACTAAGCACCGGGCGATCGCCAGAAGGAGGGGAAAGTTTTGGTTCCCTGCGGCCTCGGGTTCCCTTGCCAGAGAGTCTCGACCCCAGCCGAGGCAAGCGAAGCGTCCGCGTGAAAGTCCGGGATGTGGATGAAGTGGCTTTTGGTACTTCTGACATTGACCTAGCAGCAGTAGAGCAAATTGTCAATAGCGACCAATTGCGGGCGATCGCCGCTGCAATGGTCTATGCCAAGGAGCATTATATGGATGGCCGTCGCTCTCTTGGAGAAATTCTCGATGCAGTTATCGCCGATATCCATAAAAATGGTTTGGATATTTTGACCCCTTTCCCCCAAGGGGACTTAGCTGCCTTCCGCCGCTTCGAGCTTGCTGCCGCGCTCAATCGCCTGCGATCGCTGGAAGTACGATGAGGTAGGGTGTGGGGTGTGGGGTGTGGGGTGTAGGGTGTGGGGTGTGGGGTGTGGGGTGTAGGGTGTGGGGTGTGGGGTGGTGCGACTCGTTTCTATTAGGAGCCTCTAGTAACTAGAGGGGTATGAGTAGGGTCTAACAAACCTGTTAGATAACTGAATTATGGATGTGGGTGAAAGTCCCACCCGCTCAGGGACAGCGGACTCCCGAAGAAGGCCACGCCGAGCTATAACTTTCCAATAGCAGAGCGAAGCTGGCACCAGGCCCCAACCAGAGCCAAGGATGATAGGCACACGCTTGGGTAATGGGGAGGCGGCTAGGGTACATTACGGAATGTCCTTAAAAAACGTCTTACACCCTTGCAAGAGTCATCCAAATCTCTTGACAACACACGGGCAATTCCCGCACCGTCACATCCGTGGAGGTGCATCCCTGGGAACCGTGTAGGCGAAATGGGCAGCCCTAAACCGTCATAATAATCTGAAATTCGGAACGAGGAAAAACGTGGAGTGCAAGTCTGACCAAAGCAGGGAACGTTGGTCGGTAGGCGGGAAGCGCGGAAATCTTGCTTCACGGGTAGGATGGGGGAACGAAATTGCCCCCGGCAGTCGAGAAGCTGCTATGTTACTGGGTGATGACGTTTGAGACACCTGGATCTCCAGAGTGTAAACTTCCTTATCAAGAGGCACTCCCTAACATAGACAGTGGAAGATTAGGACAATCAAGCTTTGACCCAGTTTGACCCTAATCAATGGGTTTGGTCTCAAAAGAGATGTTACCACAGACTGCGCTTGAGCCGGATGCAATGAAAGTCGCATGTCCGGTTTTGAAGTAGAGGTGCGGGCGGTAATACGCCCCATCGACTATAACTAGGGTGTGGGGTGTGGGGAAAATTAATGCTATTATTTCGCGATCTCTGTCGGGGGCTGGAAAGTCCTACAGGAAAGGAGGTTTCGAGTTTCAATCGGTAATATCATGTCGGTTTGAATGCCCCAAAAAAAGCTTCTGCGTAGGACGGGCGTCCCGCCTGTCCCAAAGAGCCCAGGCGGACTTTTCGCTGGCCGGTAATATCATGTCGGTTTGAATGCCTCAAAAAAAGCTTCTGCGTAGGACGGGCGTCCCGCCTGTCCCAAAGAGCCCAGGCGGACTTTTCGCTGGCCCCGTCCTACGGGAGATTACATCTTATTTTGTGGGTGTTTAACCGGACTTGATACAACGATATCCATTGGTCGTCAAAATGCAGAAATTGCCCCCCACACCCCACCCCCTAAACCCTACACCCCACCCCCTAAACCCTTGCCCAATTCTCCTTAAAGCAAAGCTTCCATTGCAGCTCCTACAACCCGATGGTCTTCATCTTGTCTTAACTGCTGGAGGGCAACTTTGGCCTCGGGAGCGTCAAACGATCTTAGGGCTTTGGCAACGCGCAAGCGAACCCGCCACCAATCGGCATTTACCCGTAGCAAGAGTTGCTGCAAGGCTTCCGCACTTTTAGAAGAACTGGACAGAAATCCCAAACAATCAATGCCGCTTTCCTGGACGGTTAAGTCTTGGTCGTTGAGCGCTATCAAAGTAACTTCAAATAATGCTTCTGGGTCGGACAATTCCGTTAAAGCGGCGATAATGCTGCGGCGAATTAGCCAATGGTCGTTAGCCCGAAATGCCTCCACCAGGTAGGGAATCGCCGCTTGCCCGTAGAGAGAGAGGGAGTTGGCCGCTTCCGCCCGCACGTTATAGTCGCCATCTTTTTTAACCATATCTATGAGGGCCTCAAAGGCATCGGCTCTTTGTTTGCGACCTAGACCCATTGCTACAAACGATCGCACTAAAAACTCCGGATCCCGCAATTTGCTTTTCAGTAGGGGCACCACTACGTCTGGCTCGTACTCTCTCAAAGCGGTCAGCGCCTTGAGACGATCCTGGGAATTGCTGCTGTTGAGAGAAACTTTGATTTCTGAAATATCCATTTGTTATTGAGTAGTCCTTCAATTTACCAGGACTTACGCGCGGCTTGTCGGATCGAATGCTATCTGTAGCTTATGGTACGCGGCCGCGCACCCCAGACAGATTGCCACACAGATTGCCCGCAGGGTAAGTGCTATTTACATTACTTTACAAAAGTAGCGCTTGGCAGCCAGATTTGGGAATATGCTTGTTTAGGTTCCGATAGCAATATATATAAAGAGGCGATCGCCATGTCTGAAGATCCAGCAACCAACGCCCAGAGTTCAACTGCCGAAAAAGTCCAGGAGGCAATAGCAAGCTCTAAGGATGCAGTAACCAACGCCCTAGCTTCAACTGTCGAAAGGGTCCAGGATGCAATAGCAAGTTCTAAAGATGCAGCAACCAGCGCTCAGAGTTCAACTGCGGAAAAAGTTCGGGAGGCAAGCTCTAAAGATCCAGCAACCAAGGACAAGGCCGCAAATAAAGAGGAAGTCCAGGAAATTATCGTTGGCTTAGAGAAACTTCGCGATCGCGTTGTCAGCAGTGTTATGGAAACTGGCAAAAAGCTCAAATTACCTCAAAAAAAGGTTATAGAAAATCTGGCAACCAATGCTGAGATTGCCGATATTACTGCCAAGATTCAGAGCTTGCGCGATCGCTTGGATTCTGAGTAGTATCTGGTTTTTTAAACCTCATCGGTGTAGGAAAAGACAACCGTTATTGATTATTGGTTATTGGTCGAATTCACTGCAATATCCAATGACTAATAATCAATAATCAAGAAAATATAGAACAGACTTGCACCAAGCCAAAATTCAAAATCCACCATCCAAAATACTATTACTTATTGCCTATGACGATTCAATCGGGAACGCAACAAATAGCTTTGACTTCCCCGCCGCCAGAAGAAAGCGATCGCTTGCTGGCAGAGGTCAACGAGCTTTTGACATCTGGCACCTTTGACCCCAAAGACAGCGAACGGCTCCAGCAAATGGTGGCAGCTTTGGCAGACTCTCGGGGCATGATTCGACTGGGATTCGTGGAGGCGTTTGGCAAAATCGGTCAGGCGGCTGCTCCCTATCTAATGGAGGGCTTAGCCAATAATCCCAATCCAGTGATACGCCGTTCTTGCGGCAAGGCTTTAGCGAAAATAAGCGATCCTGCTGCTATTCCGATTTTAATTAATGCTTTATTGCATGACGAAGATACGGTGGCTAGATCTTCTGCAGCGGGGGCTGTGGCAAAAATGGGCGCGCCAGTAGTTCCGGCTTTGCTGGAAATCCTGGGCGGTTCCTACGAGCAGGCCGCCAAGGGTCACGCTGCTTGGGCTTTAGGGTTTATGGCAGAAGAAATAGCTCCCCAACTGTATGAAGCGATGGGCTCGGATAACCCAGATGTTCGCACGGCGGTGGCAGGGGCTTTGGCAAAAATAGCTGGAGAAGAACAAGAGGGACAAGAACAAGCAGAGGAAGCCGGCCGAGCGATCGCCATTTTAATCAAGGCTCTGGAAGATCCTATAACCTCAGTCCGGGTTGAAGCCGCAGCGACTTTGGGTCAAATCCGCCATCAAGGAGCCGTGACTCAGTTGATTTCCCTGCTCGACGATCCAGATCTCGAAGTCAGACGCACTGCTATTTTAGCTTTGGGCAAAATTGGCGATCGGGTTGCTTTGGAACCTTTGCAAGCCAAGATTGCCTACGAAGTAGAGCAAATTAGAGCAGTTGCCAAGCTGGCTATTTCTCAAATTGAGAATAACTAAGTGAGGAGTATTGGGAGAGTTTTAAGTTTTGAGTTTTAAGTTTTGAGTTTTAAGTTTTGTTTGAAGTTAAGGATTTAATAGTTACGCAAATTGTCTTATGCCAACCTAAATGTGGTTTAATTAGTTATAAAAGCCACCAGATATAGGGGGAATGTCTAAGTTCTGAACTCCAAGCTATAAGCTCAAAACTCAGTACTCTCAAGCTAAGAACTCAAAACTTCCCAAATGCCCAATGCCCAATGCCCAATGCCCAATGTTCATTTATTAACTATAACAATGGTTCAACAAATAAGCGATCGCGCAAAAGAATTAATTCCCAAAGCCAGAATTGTTAGCTTTGGCACCTGGCAAGAAAAATATTCGCCAGAAGTTATCCAAGCCTTGCAAGCCGCTGACGATCGAGGGCGCTATCTGACCGATGCGGATTTGGCGCAATTGGCAGCAGAAGCAGAATCCTCCCCAAGCATCGAAGCAGCAAAGTTTTTGCGAGATAATGCCGAAGAAATTGTCGCTGCAGCGCGAGCCCAAGTTTTGGATCAATACCCGGGCATTACAGAGGAAGGCGGCGACCTCTATCCCGCTCTAAGGGCAGAGTCTTGCTGGCGCGACTTTTGGCATTTTCTGCGCTGCACTACTTACGGTATTGCTGGAAAAAGCACTGATTTTCTCAGTACCGAAGGACTCCATTATATGGAATTACTCTATCGGGAGTTGCGCGTCCCTTTGCCAGCAATGGTAACTGGATTAGAATATCTTAAAGCCGAAAGTATTGCGCGATCGCCTGTTGAGATTGAGGCGATCGCTCCCTATTTCGATCGCTTGCTCGACGGACTCAAGCAGTTTACGGTATAGGTGATGGGGCATGGGGCATGGGGCATTGGGCATTGGCAGACAAGGGGGAAATGGAGACTTTTGGAGCAGGAGCAGTACGTCTCCCTTGCACCCTTCCCTTTGCCCCCCTGCCTCTTCTGCCCAATGCCCAATGCCCAATGCCCCATGCCCAATTCCCTAACTATAAGGATTTAGTACAAAATGAAAAAACTGCAAGCAAACAATTGTTCTGTATTTTGTATTCTGAGCTTTTTGGCGATCGCTCTATTCTCTACTCTAACTGTAATGCCCGGTTTGGCTCTAGCAGATGAATTGCCTTCCTGTAGCGATTTGCCCGGTCATGCTAAACTCAAAGCTACCCTAGAAACTGTGGTAGATGGCGGTGAAAATGGGGGCTTAGAAACAGAAATGTGGGCTACTATTGTCGATCGAGATGGCGTTGTTTGTGCGGTTGCCTTCTCCGGCGAAAACCGAGGCGACCAATGGCCGGGTAGCCGGATAATCTCTGCCCAAAAAGCAAATACCGCCAATGCCTTTAGTCTGCCCAAGTTAGCCATATCCACCGCAAATCTATTTTTTCCAGTCCAGCCCGGACAAAGCTTGTTCGGTCTCCAATTCAGCAATCCGGTGGTTTCTAAATTGGCTTATCGGGGGGATAGCAAAGATTTTGGGCAGTCCAAAGATCCGATAGCTGGAAAAAAAATAGGCGGAATTATCGTATTTGGCGGAGGCTTGCCCTTATATAATAGTGAAGGAACGCTCCTAGGAGGAATCGGCCTGAGCGGCGATACCTCTTGTTCCGACCATATCAAAGCCTGGAAAGTCCGTCACGCTCTGAATTTAGATAACGTCCCCGCAGGCGTGAGTCCCACTGGAGACGATAATATTATTTACGACCTCAAGGCAACCACCGAGGGCTATACGAGCGCCAGCGGCTTTGGACATCCCAGTTGCGATGCCTTGGCTACCGAAGTAGGCAAGAAACTACCCGAAACTCATCCCGTCGGAGCAGATGCTTAGATTTCTGAGTAAGAGTTTTGAATTTTGATTTTTGAGTTTTAAGTTAGATAAAATCCGGTACAATAACCACAAAAAGAATTTGTAATCTCCCGATTGGACGGGCGTCCCGCCTGTTCGCCAGCCCGGATATGGACAGGCAGGACGCCCGTCCAATCGGTTTGGCTTTTTTAGGGCGATTAACCGGATTTGGTATCAAGTGAGGGCGAAGTATGCTTGTCGGTTCGGTAAAATTGACAGCAACTCCTTGCTGTAGGGGCGATTTCACCATTTGGCCTACGAGCGATCGCTGGTACAGATTGTTTCTAGCAACATTGTAGGGGCGTTAGGAACAAACGGTACGCTAAACTCAAAATAGAGATGCACGACCGACCGGAGTCAGAAAACCGGTTTTTTCAAAAAAACCGGTTTTCTTGTGATTAATTTATAGCGTTTCTCAAATTAATGTGAGGTTTCTGGGGCGAAGCATCCCAATAAGGAAATTACCGTTCGGAGCGCGGAGATAGTTGCAGGGATGCTGTCGCCCCTACATTACACTTATTTGATAACCGCTATGTATCTATCGAAATCAAATAAAGCAATGGAAACACTACTAGAGCAAACTCAAGCTAAAAACTCAAAAATTAAAAATCAAAACTCAAAACTAAAAACAAAAACCTATCCTCTGAGCGTCGCGCCAATGATGGATAGAACCGATCGCCACTTTCGCTATTTTATGCGACAGATAACGCGGCGAACTCTGCTGTATTCGGAGATGGTTGTAACCGGGGCAATTCTGCACGGCGATCGCCAAAAACTATTGGGCTTTTCCCCAGAAGAAAGTCCCCTTGTCCTCCAGGTCGGCGGCGACAATCCAACAGAGCTGGCCGAATGCGCTCGCATTGTCGAAGATATGGGCTACGATCGCATTAATCTCAATGTCGGCTGTCCCAGCAGTCGCGTCCGGGATGGCAACTTTGGCGCTTGCTTGATGGCTCGGCCGGGGCAGGTCGCTCGCTGCGTCGAAGCGATGGCCAATGCAGTTAATATTCCCGTTACCGTTAAGCATCGAATTGGTATTGACGATCGCGATCGTTATGAAGACATGACCGAATTCGTGCGCATAGTCTCCGAAGCAGGCTGCCAGGAATTTACCGTCCATGCCCGCAAAGCTTGGCTCCAAGGACTCAGCCCCAAAGAAAACCGCAACATTCCTCCCCTGCGCTATAGCGACGTTCATCGTCTCAAAGAAGAATTCCCCCATCTATTTATAGAAATTAATGGCGGATTCACCACCCTAGAGCAAGCAAGCGAGCAGTTACCAAAAGTCGATGCAGTAATGATTGGGCGAGCCGCTTATGACAATCCCTATCTCTTCGCAATGGCCGATAGAGAAATCTACGGCCAAGATGCCAACCCGCCAACCCGTCGCGAAGTAGTCGCTAGAATGCTTCCTTATATTGAAGACTGGACGAGTAAGGGGCTGCAGCTCAATAAAATTAGCAGGCATATCCTGCAATTATTTGCCGGTCAACCGGGGAGCCGAGCTTGGAAACGACATATTAGCGAAAACTCTCATCTGCCCGGTGCCGGTTCCGAAGTTATTCGCGCTGCCTTGGAAAAAGTTTTAAATTTTGAAGTTTGAGGTTTGATATCAAATCGGGTTACTATCGAACCGGAGCCAGAAACCCGTTTTTTTTGATAAAAACTTCGCCAAAACGCAACGCCCGATCCCCCCAACCGCCCTTAAAAAGGGGGGCTTAAGACGCGGTAAACTATTGCCCCCCTTAAAAAGGGGGGTTGGGGGGATCGGGCGTTGGTCAACCTGATTGCCCCGGTTGCTCTGCTTGGTCTGGTGAGGGCACGGGGGCACCGCCCCTACAAATACTGTGACTGATTAACCGTATTCGATATTATGTAATCTTAGAGGCACTATAATATTTAAAAATGCAGTATATTTTTGATATTATGTAATCTTAGAGGCACTATAATATTTAAAAATGCAGTATAATAGAAAAAGAAAAGGAGATCTAGATTTATGACTCAGGCTGTTATGTCCGTTGCGGAAGTTGCTCCAGACAGAGAGACAGAAAAGTTAACCTTCCAACAGTACCTTTTTTACGAAGGAGAGCCGGACATTCTTTATGAGTTAGTCAGGGGCAAACTAATACCTATGCCATCCCAAAGCCATTTACACGCGAATATAGTCAAGTTTTTGGTTCATAAATTGCAGCGCCACTTTGCTGCCGAAAATATGGATTTAGTTGCAAATCCTCTAGGGACAGGAGTCAGAACCGATCGAGCTTCCTCTCGAATTCCCGATCTAGTAGTTTGCAGCCAAAGAATTTGGGAACAAGTCATACCTCGTGCCGGAGCGGGGGTGCTAGATTTCAGCGAAAAACCAGACTTAGTTGTAGAAATAGTCAGTACCAATCGCCGCTCCGACTATGCAATCAAGCGAAACGAGTATGAAACAGCCGAGATTCCCGAGTATTGGATTGTAGATCCGAAAAAGAGCCGGGTAAGAGTCTTTACCAATCCGACGGGGGAAGAGGGATATAGTTGGGTTGACTTTAGCCTTGGAGAGCAAATTGTCTCCAGTCAGTTTCCCAATCTGGTTTTGTCGGTTGAGGAAATGCTATCTCCACCGCTTGCCGAACTATTGGTTAAGGAGGAACTAGCTCAATCCCAAGAATTTCAGCAACGGGCAGAGGAGCAACAGCAACGGGCCGAAACCGAACGCCTACGAGCGGAGGAGCAAGAGCAACGGGCCAAGGAGCAAGAGCAACGGGCTGAAGCCGAACGCCAACGGGCCGAGGAGCAAGAGCAACGAGCCGAGGCCGAACGCCTACGGGCCGAGGAGCAAGAGCAACGAGCCGAGGCCGAACGCCTACGGGCCGAGGAGCAAGAGCAACGTGCTGAGGCCGAACGGCAACGAGCCAAAGAGCAAGAGCAACGAGCCGAGGCCGAACGGCAACGAGCTGAAAAATTAGCCCAGCGCTTGCTGGAACTGGGAGTTAACCCGGAGGAAATCGATTGAGTGTAGTGGTGCGGCAAAGTTATAGCACTACGGACTCAGGTTAGGACAAATGTAGGGGCGTTGGCGGAGCCTGCCCGTCAGGGCATACGGCCGTTCGCCCTTCTTGGGCAGGCTCCGCCTTTCATGTCGCACGAGCAACGCTCTCCCTACGGTTCGCGTAGCACGCCCGGAGGGCGAGAGCGCGAAACGCCCCTACAAATTTCTTGTCCTAAGCAGTCTTAGTAGTGCAATGTTAGGCTTACGAGGGGTGCGATCGCGCGATCGCACCCTTTGCAGTCTTAATTACAGGACTTACGCATTACCTCTATATCTGGTAGGGGTCAACGGCCGTTGACCCCTACAGGGCGTATCTCTACAGTTTGCGTAAGTCCTATTAGTGCAATCCAAAATCCAAAATCCAAAATCCAAGATCTAAAATAAACTATCCCTCGATCTGCTAAAGTAAGCTTGGCTCGATCTTATACAAAGGCGAAAAAATAGCCAAAAAGCCTATGGCCACGGAAAGACTGCTTGAATTTCAAAAGTATGGCAAATTCATACTCGACAAGATAAGACTGGTAGCCAACCAGCCGGACTTGAAAAAAGATTGGGTGCCATCCAGACTGCGCCCATGTATCGATCGCCTCCAAGAGGCCGCCCGGAAGACCGTCGAGCGCGCCTCTTCGCCAGTAAAAATTGGCGTGATGGGAGAGTTCAGCAGCGGCAAAACCTTGCTATTAGGTAGTTTGTTGGGTTATGCAGATGCTTTGCCAGTAAGCGAAAATCCGACTACCGGCAATGTCACGGCCATCCACCTGCTCCAACAAGAAGAATTCCAAACCACAAAAATAGAGAAATTTGAGGTAACCTATCTCGATCGCCAAGGGGTTATCGACTGCCTGAGCTTCATGTTGGCGGAAGCGGAAGAACGGGCCAAAGCAGCGGGACTTTCCTCAAGCACGGACTTACAGGGTCTAAAACTGCAAGACGCCGGAGCCGATAGCGAAATTCTGCGCTGGTGCGAGGAGGCATGGAATCAGACCAAAAACCCAGATCTGCGCTATTTGCTGCGGGAGCTGGTCTTATTCGTTCGCGCCGATCGCGCTTATAGCGGGGCCTTGGGCGGCAAAACCAAGGCGATCGATCCCGAAGTTGCCCGCATTGGTCTCGACCTGGGGGCTCCAGCAATGAATATCCAAACGATGGGCTTCAACGAGCTGCCGCCGGAGCCAGAGCAATTGCAGAACTCGCCCCAAAGTCTGCCAGAACTATTGCTACAAAACAGCTTTCCCCTAATTCGCCGAGTCGATGTAACGGTCAAAGTCTCGAAAGAAATCTGGGATTTATCGGCTCTCAAGACAACCAATGAATTTGTTTTGCTAGACTTTCCGGGATTGGGCGCTGCCAACTCGGGAGTTAGAGATACATTTTTATCCTTGCGCGAACTAGATGAAGTTCAGACAATTCTCGTTCTGCTCGACGGCAAGTCGCCGGGAGGGGGAACGGCCAACCAAATTTTCACCCTCATGGAGCAGCGCAGGCCGGGAGAAGATCTCAAAGACCGCATCCTCGTCGGCGTAGGTCGCTTCGATTTGCTACCTTTAAGCAATGACGGAGGCGAAAAAATTCTCGACGAACTAATCGGCGATCGCGCGCCGTTCGAGGGAATGGAACTCCTGGTTGCGGAGCCTCTCGACGAAGAGACGGTTTTGGAAAAATTAACGGTTCTAAGAACTATAATTGCTAGCGGTCGGTCTCTGACCCCTAGACCGGAGAGAATTGTATTGCTATCGCCAATGCTAGCACTGGCAGACCTGGCTAAGGAATCTCCCCGAGAGGTGGCAGTTGGCTCTGAAAAGTTTTTGCAAGAACTGGAATATCCGCATTTTTTGGATAGATCGACAAGGCTGCAAAAAAAATGGGAAAAGTTGAGCGAGCTACTAGAACAGTACGGCTCCGGGGGCACTCTCGGCCGACAGCTCGGTTACTTTGCCGAAGATGGAGGGATTGGCAAGTTGCGGGAGGCGATCGCCGAGCATGTCAAAACCCACGGCATCAAGCAACTAGACGATGACGTTAGCAAAGCCGCCCGGGAATTGCAAAAAGAGCAGCAGGTACTTGAGAATATCCTCGAAGAAATTGAGAAGGGAGGGATTCCCACCAATGAAAGCCCTACTTTTGTGAACTTACGCAAAAATATCGAAGCATTGGCCAGCGCTTATAAGGAATTCCAAAGCAAGATTGGCAGCCAGCCCCTGCCCGATCGCAGAGGAGTGCCGGTTAGTTCGGCAGTTTATGACGAGCTGGCTTTTCGGATTTTTAATTGGGAGCCCTGGAACTTGCTCTTCCAACGAGCCAATAAAGGGATAATTACATTATCTCAATCTAGCGATTCCGATGACGATATTCTTGGGGATATTATCGGCGAACAGGGTTTGGGAGAATACGAGGCAAGCGAAAATGGCATTCCTACTAGAAGCGATGATTTTTATCCGGCCTTCGAGCAAACTATTCGGGAAGTAGAAGGATTCGCCCGCGATCGCATCCGGCAGGCAGTAGCAGATTTATTAAGCGATTTGTCTGACAAGCTGCAAAGTCAGCGCAACGAACTAGGAGAAATACTGCCTGACGACAAGGTAAAAGAGCGAATCCAGCTTTTGCAAAAAAAATATGGCAAGGCAGCCGCAGGTCCATTGCAGATTTTAGTTGGAGTTGCGACGGAGCCCAAACGGTTGCAAAATGGTATCCTCAAAAGGTGCGACCTTCTGGAAAATGAGAATGCAGGCCAAAGCACTTTAACCCTGCAAGTGGAAACAGCCTTTCCTTTAGCTAGAGGAGATAAAAGTCACCATAGCGGTCAAGTATTTGCTTGGGCACCAGAGCGAACTCAAAATAACCCGAAGCCCGTAGATCACCAGGTTATCGTCCTGCGCCTGCGAGACGAGATAATTGCTAGCGCTGGCCTGCAGATAGTCCAGTTTGTCAGCGAAAAAGATAGACTATTAAACCAGATATTGCGCAACCAAATAAATCAGATTATTGACAATCTGAAAGCTATGCTGAACCAAGAAGCCCTGCTCAGAGATATCGCCGAAGGGGACGAGACCGGCAGCGCTTCCACCCCAGTTTGGTTGCGCAATCTATCCCAGATTGCCTCGACTCCTAGCGTTAAGTAGTTTTGAGTTCTTAGCTTGAGAGTTTTGAGTTCTTAGCTTGAGAGGTTTGAATTGTGTAGGGTGCCGCACCGCGCACCAGAGTAAATTGTGTAGTAGGGTGCAGCACCGCACCATAGTAAATTTGTAGGGTGCCGCCGAAGCGCACCATAAGTCCAAAAACAGTAAGTCAATTTTGGAAGGTGCCGCCGAAGCGCACCGGAGTAAATTTGTAGGGTGCCGCCGAAGCGCACCGGAGTAAATTTGTAGGGTGCCGCACCGCACACCAGAACTCTAAAAAGAGTAGCTTTTGGATTAGCAAGCAAAAAATAGCGCAGCGTGCTATCGTAGCACCCTACAAAAAAATTGACCATAAAATAGTAGCTCCCAGATTCTAAGTTAAAAAGAAAAGAATGCCTCTAGAGATTCGACTGGTGCCGCGCTTTCAATTGCGGACAGTAGATAATAACAGCTTGCTGCTTCCGGCGATAGAAATTGCCCCTACAGGAAGCAACGTACCTCATATTTACAGTATTGTTTGCTCTGTGGCGGGAACTCCCCCATACCTGGCAGCACAAATTCAATCGGCCTATCCAGAATTTAAGAGCGACCAATCTTTCAAAGTTTCGGCAGTGCAGCGGCTCCGACAAAATCCTTGCAATCTAGATAGACCCTTGCCACCCTCAGTCAACTGCACTGTAGAAGTGAAGGTAGAGTATTTTGACTCCGATGCCAAGGGCGAACCTTTGCAGGACAAACCCAAAACTGCGATCGCTTCTTGCCTTTTATTTTCTGCTAGCGTTTCGGAACCGGCACCAGAGCCAGTGCAGCCAAAGACACCGGCACAGCCAAAGACGCCGATGCAGCCAGACATACTGGTGCAAGAGACAAAGCAAAAGACGATACTCCAAGAAAGCGAGCAACTAGAAAAAGGCAAGGAACTAGAAGGCAGCTTTCCGGGTTGGTTGGCCTTAGACTTCGGAACCTCAAACTCTACGGTCACTCTTTTCGATCCCAAAGTAGTGTTTCCTCCCGATAGCCTACCCCGAGAGCAAGAGCAGCGGCTGCGCCGAGAGCTAGCCCAGTGGCTGGAGCGTCCTCCCACCAAAGCTTTGCCGGGTACGAATGCTAGCGAGTGGTCTGTTTTTATTGGCGACCTGTACAAAAACCTGGGGTTGAAAAAGTCAGAAAAATTGACAGATTTTTTTTTAGGGGAGAGCAGCGCTAACTTGCTGGAGGCTATCTGCCAAATCGAACTCTGTCTGGGCACGCGCACGGAGACTTTTCGGCGAGCAGCGAGCCAAAAGCTGAATCGGATTTATCACTCCGCTTTCCGGGTTCCGCCGATGGAGTGGCAAAATCTAATTGCGGTGGAGCTAGATAGCTCTCGCCGTGCTACTGAAATTCCCAGCGAACTAGAAATTGTTAACTTGAACAGTCCTTTGAAAGTAAAGATGGGAGGGCTGGCCAATCAGCATCGCAAAGAGGCGATCGCTCAGGGAAGCAGCAATTCTGGAAACCAGATTAAAGGCAAGTTTCACCATTCTCCCAAACGCTATTTCGGTCAGGAAAGACCTCCCTTTGAGGTAACCATAGATGGAAAAAATGGCCGAGTCACGGTCAACGATTTGCTCCAAGGTGCTTGGGCTCATCTAATCGAGCTAACTGAAAAGTTTCGCGAGCGCAATCCGGGCAAGTTTTCTGACGGTCGCTTCAATACTGCAGTCGTCACATATCCGGCGATCGCGCCCCCCGGAGTTCGCAGCGAAATTGAGGAACTCTTTGTCAGCCTCGGTATCTCCGACGTTCAGAACGCTTATGACGAAGCAGTCTCCGTTGCTATCTTTTTTCTATGGCGAGAATTCGGCGGCGACCTAAATATCGGCATTGAGTCTTTCAAAACTCGCTGTCGTCCTAGCGGCGATAGTAAATGGTCGCAAAACCTGCTGGTATTGGATATTGGGGGCGGCACCACGGATTTAGCTTTGATAAGCCTGACTTTAGAAGAAATAGATCCTTTTGAAGATGGGGAAGACCGGGGCGCTGGGGGACGGTATTACAAACTGGTTCCCAAGCTATTGGGCTCTTCCGGCCATCTCCAATTAGGGGGCGAGCTAATCACTCTGCGAATCTTTCTGCTGCTGAAAGTAGCGATCGCCGACGCTCTCCTAACTGCGGCGACAGAAAAGAAATTGCAAAGCGATCGCTTGGAGACGATACCGAGCGAGCTGCAAGAGCGCTTTTTGGATAAAAACGACAAATATATAAGTGGCTCTCTGCTCAAATGCTTGGATAGAGAAAATCCCGAAACCGACACCGTTGCCTACAAAGATGCTCTAGATGCTGCCGAGAAAGTCTTGCCAACGCGCTGGGCAAACTCCCCCGCTTCCCTGCAAACTTTTTACGCGCTCTGGGAATATGCCGAAGAGGCGAAGCTAAAACTCGGACGAGAATCCAGCTCTAACTCGGGCTCTAGCTCTCGTTCTGGGGCAAGCGATCGCGGCTTTCGTCTCGGGGAAGCAGAAATCTCCGAACTGCTGGCGCACAATAATGTCACTTTCCAGACTAAAGACTCCGGCAGCCCGAACGTCACGATCTCCCGAGAGCAGTTCGAGCGGATAGTCACCCCGGTTATCAAAGAAGCAATAGGTATTGCCTCGGGACTGATGGCCAGCCGCTTGCCTAAAGTCGCCCCAAATAGCGCTAACAATAACGGCCAAAATCAGACCAAATCAGACCCAAAAAATTCCGAAGCCAAAAGGCAGCCTATAGATTGGTTAATCTTGTCGGGCAAAACTTGCAATTTCCCCCAAGTTCAGCGAGAGCTATATGAGGAGTTTAGCAAACCCGATAGCAAATTTGTCTGGAATCCAGAGCGGATTACCTTTGTTCTCGAATACACCAAGCTGGCTACCTCCGCCGGAGCCTGCTACGCCGAGAAGCTGCGGCGGCTCATATTCGATCCCAAAGAATCCAAAACTTTGCTGCGCAAGGGAGCGAACCAACTACAGATTGATGTCAAAAACTTGTTTTATTTCTTGCCTTGCTCTTTTACCCTTGCGGGTATCGGCGAGACGCAAACAATCTTTGAGGCGGGGCAAGAATTATATCAACTGCAACCGGAAGACAAGGTAGCTAAGGTTCGCAGTGACTGGAAAGGGACGCAATTGACCGTTGCTATATACCGCAAGGATTTTGAAGGAATGACCCCGCAGCTTTGGGGCAGTTATGACGGTCAAGATCTGGCCAAACGCCTGAATCTCAAAGATGAAGAGTTTCGCGAACAAATCAAAGTCCAATTTGAAATAGACCACAAACTCCGGTTTAAGCTCATGTTTTGCCAGCAGGGCAAGCCCCATTACTTAATACCGGCAAAAGTTCCCAGCTTAGATCTGAAACAAGCGCTCTCGAAAGCGTCGCTCAACCTGGAAGCCCAAGGGGTAATTTCTAATGGCAAGCTCCTGGGGGATATTGCCGTCCATGTTATAGAGTCGGCAACGGTTCATAAAAGCGATACTCATACGGTGGTCTTTGCCGGGGGCGATTATAGCGAAGAGTTAAAAGTTTTTCGCTACGGCCGCACGGAAGACCCGGAGACCGAGCAAGGCACTGGGTTAATTAGCGAACCGTTGCCGGAGTTTCCCGGTCAAAATGGCAATCAAACTTTCTACTTCCGTCCTACGAATGCTCAAGAATGGACGCGCATTGGCGAACTGGGGCGACCCGGAGGTAAGACGGAGTTTCCTTGCCAGTATCGCGCCAGTCTCGACGATAAAGGAATTCTGCGCATTCACGCCGGGGAGGTGCCCTATTGGATGCGATCGGGCAATCCAGAAGAAGTCTTTAAACAAGAGGGATGCGTTTTTCAGACCGAGCTGGAGTTGCAAAAAAACGATATGGATGAAAAGCGCAATCCATTTTCTGGAAAACATTAATGGGGATATAGGGTGTAGGGTTTAGGGTGTAGGGTGTGGGGTGTGGGGTGTGGGGTGTAGGAAAATAACAAAGCGCCCCTACTGTACCAACGCTCTAGGGCAATGCTCTTACCCCCCCTTAAAAGGCTTAAAAAGGGTGCTTGGAGGTATCTAGATTTATTGCTTCTAAGAAACCCGGTTTTTTGGAAAAACCGGGTTTCTAGTATATATAGCACTACGAACCAAAGTTAGGACAGTTACAAAATGCCAATAGCCTTAACTGGCAAGACTTTGACTCAAGGCTGACCGCTCTCTTGCTGACTGCTTACTGCTATACTTTATAAATGACATTTTAATTAAAAATTATGGAAAACATACGCAAACTATTACAAATAGAAAACTCGGATTTAGCTCGCGTACTGCGTTATTCCTTGCAGGGATTGCAGGCAACTTTAGGGGCAGCTCGGGCAGATTTTGCCGACGATGCTGGAATTCAGGAATGCGACGAGCTGCTCCAAGAGTTGCATCTTCTTCTGGGAGTTAAATTCGACGAACCCACCCCCGAACCCCCTCCCGAGAGGGGGCTTGAGCAACCCATCCCCCAACCCCCTCCCGAGAGGGGGCTTGAGAAAACCACCCCCGAACCTCCTCCCGAGAGGGGGCTTGGTTCTGGGCTGGGTATAAGTCAGCAAATTGTCCAAGAAAAAGGCCGGGAAGCTGTTTCCCCTGCTAGCATATTCGAGCCCGTGGCCGAAGAAGATAGCCAAAAAGATAGCTTGCCTTTTGTCACAGCCAGCAGCTCTTTGCAACTGAGCGAACTGCGCGATATTTTTATTGGTAATTCGGAACTATCAGAGTATTTGGGCGACCTGGAATTAACGAGTAACGATGATTCGCAATTGTGGAACGAGATTCAGCGCTTGTTGCTGCGGCTTCCCGATACTTTGGCTCGGTCTTGGCAAGAGCGAGTTGAGGCGAAAATATTGGCAGCGGGTGCTAGCCCAGATAGTTCGGCGGCGCTAGCAATTCCTTTTAGTCGCGAGGAACTTATCTATCCAGGCTTGGCCGGAACCGTTCGAGCTTCGGGGTTGCGATTTTCAGGGGCAATTCCTTTGGATGCGAGAGTGGCAGATGGCGAACTAGAAGGCGATCGCTATTTCCTGGCTGGGGTTGTCTCTGCCTGCCTGAAATTTATCGAGCTAGATCCGTCTTTGCACCATGCTTTTAAAGTTGTTTATGCTTTCGGCTTGCAATCTTTAGCGTTCGAGGCAGAGCGCAGTAAATATATAGATGCGCTGATAGACCGCTTCCGGCGAGCCCAAAGAGCCGAGCAAAATGGAGATTCGATTGCGGCTTTGCGGGCGAGGCTAGATTTAGATGAAGCAATCCATTCTTTGGTTTATCCGATTCCTGGCGATCGCTATTCTTGGTGGGGCAAGCTACAGCAAAAATCCAGGGACACTCTCAATAATGCTGCAAACTGGGCTCGGGAAGAGGGTCATAACGTACATATCCGCTCTTTGTGGGGTCCCTATGCCGATGTACTAAATTATTCCAAAGATGACCTAGAACTCGATAGAGGAGGGAATCGAGGGGAAGTCTTGGCCTGTCTGCGAGTTTATGCCAAAATTGACGAACAAGTTTTTCCCGGTCGCGTCCTCTTTCGCTCCTGAATTACTGAGCGCTGACCGCTCCCCACACTCCCCACACCCTAATGCTGTAGATTGGGATATTAAGGAAAAATAAAAGAGCCATCCCTAGATATGTCTGACCCCAACGCCTCTGAATTTTCGCCCCCGAGCCAAGAGCAACCCCCAGAAGCTTCCCAAAATCCCGCCCCATCGGAGCAGTCAGGGTCGGAGCCGTCCGATCGCAGCGCCCAGACTAGCGCCAAAACTAGGCAACTATTGGGAATGAAAGGAGCCGATGTCCAAGAGACATCGATTTGGAAGATTCGGCTCCAACTAATGAAACCAATTACCTGGATTCCCTTGATATGGGGAGTTGCCTGCGGGGCAGCGGCTTCGGGCAACTATGTCTGGAAGCTGGAACATATTTTAATTGCCGCCGCCTGTATGTTGATGTCGGGGCCATTGCTGGCGGGCTATACCCAAACTCTTAACGATTTCTACGATCGCGACTTGGATGCTATCAACGAGCCCTATCGCCCGATACCCTCCGGGGCTATCTCTGTCCCCCAGGTCGCCGCCCAGATTTTAGTCTTATTAATTGCGGGGATTGCGATCGCCTACGAACTAGACAGTTGGGCCGGTCACGAATTTCCCACTATTACAGTTCTCGCCATTGGCGGCGCTTTCCTCTCTTATATATATTCCGCTCCACCCCTAAAACTCAAGAAAAACGGTTGGCTCGGCAACTACGCTCTCGGTGCCAGCTACATTGCCCTACCTTGGTGGGCCGGACAAGCCCTGTTCGGTACTTTAGACACAACGATTATCTTTGTTACTTTGTTCTATAGTTTGGCGGGATTGGGAATAGCAATAGTAAACGACTTTAAAAGCGTCGAAGGAGACAAGCAACTGGGTCTGCAATCTTTACCCGTGATGTTTGGGGTAACTACAGCTGCCTGGATTTGCGTCCTGGCGATCGATATCTTCCAACTAGGAATTGCCGGCTATCTGATAAGCATCCAGCAAAATCTATACGCGGCCATCGTCATTTTGCTGGTTATTCCCCAAATCACTTTCCAAGATATGTATTTTTTGCGCAATCCTCTAGAAAACGATGTCAAGTATCAGGCGAGCGCCCAGCCATTCTTGGTTCTGGGAATGCTCGTCACTGCCTTGGCGATCGGTCACGCTTAGGAGTTCTGAGTTTTAAGTTTTAAGTTTTGAGTTATTATAGTCATTTCAAATAAAAACGAGACAGACGTAGGAGCTTTCCGGCCGGAAAGCCCCTAAAATGAGGGAGATCGTAAGTGTCTCATACTTAATTGAAATTACTATAGCTTGAGAGTTTTGTAGGGTGCCGCACCGCGCACCTCGATTTTGATTAACTACTTAGGACTTACGCAAATTGTCTCGTTTGCACTACGCACAGGTGCAAACTCTATATCCAAGCTCTGGTGCGCGGTGCGGCACCCTACAAATAGAGTCTTTGCGGAAGTCCTGTTAATTTGGTATAGCACTCCCCCAATTGGGTGCGGACAATTCCAAAATGCCAAAACTATAGTTTGCTCCCGCTTCGATCGATTGCTCAATGCTGCCAAACGCGAAGCTTTTAGCGCGACAGCACAAGCTGACAGGCGCGCCAAACTGGCCCTGCTCAAAACTCAAAACTTAAAACTTAAAACTGGTCCCCAAAATACTCGGCTGCCAGTTCATGTTTGGAGTGCATCAGTTTATGCCGAAATTTGGCACAAGCTCTAAAATAAAAGCCAATAGGTGGTGTGAGAGAATTAGACGTGGCCAAGTTTATTGCCAAGATGCGGGAATTTTCCCGCTATTTAAAGGGCCGAAGACCTACGGCCGTGATTTCTTATCCAGATCCCGATGGGGAATTAGCGAGTAGCAGCAAGGTGTTGCATCCGGAAACTAACCTTGCCCTCGGAAAAAACGAGCTAATTGGCGAGGAGAGCTTGGGAGCGTCACCCAAAGCAACCCTGACTCTTGAGGAGAGGAAACCAGGCAGGGAGCAAGATTTGTCAGACAAAGAGCAAGACTTGCTAGATAGGGAGCAAGATTTGTCAGACAAGGAGCAAGACTTGCTAGATAGGGAGCAAGACTTGCCAGATAGGGAACGAGACAAAGAGCTAGACAGGGAAGCAGATGGCAAGACCCTGGCTGCGTTGCTAGATGCGAAAGTAGATAGGCAACAAGACTTGCCAAATAGCGAGCTAGATAGCGATCCAGATAGTAAGGGCAAAGCGACGGCAGAAATATCGAGCCAGCTAGAGTGGAATCCGATAGATACCCGTCGGTTATTTTTGTTTGCGACGGGATTTGCTGCCTTGGGTGGTACTGTTGGGGCTCTGGGATATGGTTGGTGGTATGTAAACCACGACTTGCCGAATGTGGCTGAAGTGTTAACCTTTGTCCGAGATGGCACGGTGACGATTAAGGCTGGAAACGGGAAGATTCTCCAGCAAGTCGGACCGGCAACGCGCGAGAGGCTAAGGGTAGAAGATATTCCCCAGACCCTGGTTGATGCTTTTATTGCTTCTGAGGATAGTCGGTTTTACAAACACAAAGGAATTGATTATCAAGGCATACTGCGAGCGATCGCCTCTAACCTCTGGGCTCGGCAAGTAGTGGAAGGAGGCAGCACTATAACGCAGCAGTTAGCCAGAACTGTTTTCCTCAATCAGGAACGCACGATTCGCCGCAAAGTCCGCGAAGCCCTGCTAGCTCGGGAAATAGAGCTTCACTTAGACAAAGACCAATTACTAGAATACTATCTAAATAATGTTTATCTAGGCTCCGGGGCTTATGGAGTGGCAGATGCGGCTTGGGTCTATTTCAGCAAGTCAGTGGAGGAGCTGACCCTGCCGGAAATAGCTACTATCGCCGGTTTGCCGCCAGCCCCAAGCAACTATTCTCCCTTAGTCAATCCAGATTTTGCTCGCAAGCGGCGCAATATCGTTTTGCAGCGGATGGTAGATGTTGGCGTTCTTAGCCCCGCTCGGGCGGCGATCGCTAGCGACTCTCCCATAGAAGTGAATCCCAGCGCGCCGAAACGATTAGTTGTTGAGGCTCCTTATTTTACTTCTTACATCAAGAAGGAACTGCCTAAGTATGTCAGTGCAAAAGCGCTAGAAACAGGCGGTCTTACTGTGGAGACGACTATCGACCTGAAGTGGCAGGCCGCTGCAGAGAAGGTAGTTCGAGAAGCAGTTGAGATTGATGGCTATAACCAGGGTTTCGACCAAGCGGCTTTGGTAGCTATAGATCCGCGCAGTGGCGAAATTAAAGCAATGGTTGGGGGTCGCGATTATTCTGAAAGCGAATTTAATAGAGTGACTCAAGCCCAGCGCCAACCGGGTTCGACATTCAAAGGATTTGTTTATGCTGCCGCGATCGCTGCTGGCTTTTCTCCTTACGACGGTTATGAAGATGCTAACTTTACCGTCGATGGCTATAAACCTCGCAATTTCGGCGGCAAATATCGAGGCTGGGTTTCCATGCGCGATGCCTTGACCCACTCGATTAATGTAGTAGCGGTTAAAGTCTTGATGCATGTGGGCTTCGAGCCGACTATAAAATTAGCCACCGACATGGGGATTCGCTCGGAAATGAAACCGACCTATTCTCTAGCCCTAGGTGGATGGGAACTGAATTTACTGGAGCTAACGAGTGGTTACGGCACCTTAGCTGCCGAAGGAAATTACGTTCCCCCTCACGGCATTGTCCGGGTCATCGACCGGCGCGGCGAGGTGGTTTACGAATCGAAATACAAACAGAAACGGGCATTAGATTCCGAAACTGCTTCGATTGTAACTTGGATGTTGGAGCCGGTGGTTAAATACGGTACGGGTACTGCTGCTCAATTGAGCGATCGCCCGGTGGCTGGCAAAACGGGAACTTCTGACGAAGCCCGCGACCTCTGGTTTGTTGGCTATATTCCCCAACTGGTGGCCGGGGTTTGGTTGGGCAATGATGACAGCTATCCCACTTGGGGAGATAGCCAGACCGCTGCCTTTGTCTGGCGGCAATTTATGCAAGAGGCGATCGAGGATATCCCCGTCGAGGAGTTTCCCGATTTGCCAGAGCAGCTAGAAGATCGCAAAGCCTCCATAGAGGCAAAACCCGTTACTCCCAAATACCAGGTTATTTATGGAGACACTACTCCCGATGACGAGCAAAAAGATAAAAACAAGAATAACAATGGGTATTACCAGGAATGGTAGTTGAGAATTTTGAGTTTTGAGATATGAGGTTTAAGTTTTGAGCGAAGTTAAAATTTAAACCTCAAACCTCATAACTCCCAGAATCATGCCACTCGTCCTGCCACTGCTGCCAGTGGGAGCATTTCAATTTTGTAATACGATCTTGTTGGTCGCGTAGGAAGCGGCTCGGGAACGAAACAAGGGCGGGAGGGCCATTGTTGGGTTGAGCAAGCTACTACTATTTCCACAAACCGATTTCAAGTGGCGGTTATTGCTAAAGTCCGTTGAATCTCGCTAGCGACCGGATAGACTCGTTCTTCGAGAACCAATGGGAGCTGTTTTTCTCTATTCTGGATGGCGGCTTGGATGCACAGAGCTAATGCAGTGACATCCTCAATTCCCAGAATCCAGTCACGAACGTAGTTTCTGACAGTGCTGCCCTGAATGCTCCCGTTGGATGGCGCGCCGTTCCAGGCGTTGCAAGCGCAAACTGCGATCGGGATCCCATTGATAGCGAACTTCGCTCAGTTTCAAGGCTCTTTCCCAGTCTAATTTTGTGGTAAACAAATCGCGATTGTAGCTCGAAGGAATAGCCTGCGCCAAAATAGTCTGGAACCCTGCATGGCAGAGTTTAATTTTTAGAATTCTCTCTTGCCCCTGCTTGGTAGCGTAGCCAGATCGATATAGCATCCAACCAAATGACGGCTTAATCCATGTCATGCGGTTTAGGTTAAAACCTTTGCCAAAGGTGCCCAAGCGTAGGGCTTCATCGGCGATCGCTGGTTTAAAGGCTTGATAGACAAAGATTCCGCCTTCGTCGAACTGGGCCAATATTTGTCTCATATAACAGGGAATTGGGAATTGGGAATGGAGGGAATTGGGCATTGGGAATGTTAGCATTGGGCATTGGGAAAAAACAGGACTTACGCATTAACTCTATATCTGGTAGGGGTCAACGGCCGTTGACCCCTACACCCCTACACTTAGGGCGCATCTCTATCTCTACAATTTGCGTAAGTCCTAAAAAAGCTTAGCCAACGGGGTAAGGCGAAGTCTAACAGCTGAGAGCTGAGAGCTGACCGCTTTCTTGGCAGCGCCAAAGAACCAGCAATGCGTTACTGAGAAGGGCAGTTAAAATATTGGAAATGCAGCGAGGATGGGGAAGAGTTGTGGTTTTGCAAGAAGAGCAGTTGGACGAAATAGGAGCGATCGCCCGCCTAACTGGTTGGGGTGCTGCGGATATTCTCCAGGATTACTATCAGGTTAAAGGGAACCGCCACTTGGCTGTCAAGCAGAAAAAGGAAGGCCCCGTGACAGCAGCGGACATTGCTGCCAATGACTACATCCTCAGACAATTAAGAATTGCCGTAGGGAGCGAAGACTTTGGCTATCTTAGCGAAGAGATGAAGAATGCCTCGCCCCTACCTCAGTCTTGGGTTTGGATTATAGACCCGATAGATGGCACTAACGCTTTTATTAACCGCACCGGCCAGTATGCAATCCATATTGCTTTAGTCTTTAAAGGACGACCCGCAGTGGCTGTAGTTGTAGTGCCGGAAAGCGGGAAATTATATTATGCGCGGCGAGGAGGCGGTGCTTTTGTAGAAAACCGAGCTGGAAAGCGTACCGTTCTTCAGGTTTCAACGCGCGATCGCCTAGAAGACTTATCTCTTGTGGTCAGCCGATCGCTTCGCAATCGCCGCTTCCAGAAAATACTCTATCGCTTGCCCGGTCGGCATACCGCTTATATTGGTAGCATCGGCTGCCGAATTGCTGCCATTGTCGATGGCGGGGCCGATGCCTATATTTCTACATCTGGAAAATCTGCTCCCAAAGACTGGGACTTAGCCGCGCCAGAGTTAATTCTCACGGAAGCTGGCGGCAAGTTCACTCACCTTGACGGAACCCCCCTGACCTACAATCAGGGGGATATCAATCAGTGGGGTTTTTTGATTGGCAGCAATGGTTGCTGTCATGCCGCTCTTTCTACTCGAATTCAATCTATTTGTGCCGAGATAGATGGAGGGGTATAGCTCACTTACCCTAACTTACCGGGCTAACAGATGATGCCTCGGGCCTATTCCTGGATTGACTATAGAGGCCAGCTCTTCCAGAGATAATTTATTAATTTCGTTCTTCATTTGTTCCGCAGTGAAGCTGTAGCCTCGCTTGGCAGCTATTTTAATCAACTGCTCGACATTTTCGATTGCCTTGCTTGCCTCTTTTACGGCTTCCTGTTTTTGTATGGCTTTCAACAAGCAAGCTGCGTTGTTTGACATAGCTGTGTTTTTTGACATAACAGTGCCTCTCTTTATTAAGCTTTGTTTTAATGCCATCATCACCAAACATTCACCAGGGACAGTACCCCGGTTACTCCCCGCGCTTCGCTGTCTTGACCAAACAGTCTATAGCTGTCGGTGGCGTGGGGCTTTTGTTCTGGGCGATGTCGATATTTATGAAATAGGATAGCGCTTGTGTGAGAGAATGTCGCGAAATTGTGACAAAACTTAAAATATTGGGGATCGATGAAGGTTAAGCTGGGGGGCTGTGCAAATAATATCAAGTCCGGTTAACAATACTTCGGACATTTTTTGAATGGCGACGGTAGAATGCGGGTTTCGGGCTGCAATATTCCCCCAATCGCCAACGGTAGAATGCGGGTTTCAGCCCGAGTCCCTAAAAACTGTCCGGACTATTG
>JAAHFN010000062.1 GCA_010672965.1 Oscillatoria sp. SIO1A7 | reverse complement strand
CGACATAACAGCGCAAAATGTATTATATAGTACATTTTGCTTTTTTCAATAGCTAATACCCTCTTATAAGCATAGCGCGATCGCGCCATGTCTGCAAGAGTCATCACTCTTTTTTGGTGATTTTTTTGAGCATTTATACTTAGTGCATGAATGGGATGCTCCCGTTTAAATGCAGTAACTGCAGAAAATACTTTACGGAAAAATTAGATTATATCCATGCTAAAAGAGGTCATACTATTAGATACGAACAATGTATTTATGAAAAGGTTATAGTTTCAAGTATAGGGCAAGTTTGTAGAGAAGAATCTCTCAAGTATGATGAAATAAAAGCAATGTTTGATGCCCGTGCTGAACATGAAAAAAAAAATGATTGGTCTCGGGTAGAGCGAATTAATATAGATGAATTTAGTGTCCGAAAAGGACATAAAAATTTTCAGACGGTAATTGGCGATCCAGACAATCGTTGTTTATTGGATGTCATTGACGGTCATACTACCCTGAAAGTGACCGAGGCTTTGATGAAGCAACCAATAGAAATTCGAGAAAATGTAAAAGAAGTCAGTGTAGATATGTGGGGAGGATTTCCAAAAGTAATCCGTCAAGTTTTTCCTAATGCTCAAATTATTATCGACCGATTTCATGTAATAAAGATGGTCAATGAAGCCCTAAACGATTTACGAAAAAAGTCAGGTGTAAAGATTAAGAATAGCCGCTATTTACTTTTAAAAAATGGTGCGGATTTAAGTGAAGAGCAGCTAGAGGAACTGAGGGAAATTTTGTCACTGTCTCCTACCTTAAATATTGCTTATGAAATGAAGGAAAATTTGCGCTGCATATACGAGGGTTCTCGAACCCCCAAATCCGGGCGTAAAAAAATAGAAAAATGGCGCTCGGCACGCTCGAATTTTGTGGCCAAAACTTTGTCAGACTATATCAAAGCACATAAAAGAGATTTGCAATTACTTTATTAGTCGCCTCACAAATGGGTTTATAGAGGGTGTTAACAATAAAATCAAGCTAATTAAACGTCTTGGATACGGTTTCACAAATATGAATAACTTTCGGGACCGCCTCATGGCTGCCTTCCGCTACAGAACAAGCTCGTCACCATAACTCCAGGAGAGCCATAAAATTCTGAATGGGTGACTTTTGACTTTTGACTTTTGACTTTTGACTTTTAACTTTTGACTTTTGACCTTTGACTTTTAACTTCTAACTTTTGACTTCTCTTTGCAGGTTACGATCGATTTTGAAATGATTTTGATTAACTGTTCGCATTCATCTAAGAGGCTTGATAGTTTTGGTTCGGGTACCATTTCCGATTGGATTAATAGCCTGAGCCAGTATCTTGTTTCTTTGGCTTCCTTGAGAGCGATAGACTGCTTACTAATAAAATCTCGCTCGCTTTGAGCAGAACGAGATTCGGCAATATTTGCACCGATTGACGTGCCCGATCTAAACAGTTGATTTGCCAGCAACCGTGGGGTTCCCGATTGTCGGTCTAGATGGGAACAAAGCTTGGTAACTCTCACAGCAAACTCAAATGTTCGATCGGGAATCGACTTGTAATCCATAGCAATAAGTCAAAAGTCAAAAGTCAAAAGTCAAAAGTTAAAAGTCAAAAGCCTCGATAACTCGATAAAGTCAAAAGTCAAAAGTCAAAAGTCAAAAGTTAAAAGTCAAAAGCCTCGATAACTCGATAAAGTCAAAAGTTAAAAGTCAAAAGTCAAAAGAAAGACAATAGGTTGCAGGGCACAAGATTGCGATACGGCAATAAAATTGATTGGATACATGGTGGCGAAGCGGTTCATAAGTAGCTATAATTCAAGAGTTTCAGCCGTCTCGTCCCAGTTATTTGGTATAGTATGTAACCTTTGCAGGTAAAATCCAGGAGAGCCCTTTTGACTTATAATATAACTTTTGACTGGTGAGTGATGACTTGTAACTTTTGAATTTTAACTTTTGAATTTTAACTTTTGACTTTTAACTTTTAATATGCGCTCTAATCCATTTACCCTTTCCCTCGGTTCCGAGGTTCAAGTTAATCCAGCAGAAAACGGCTATACCCTCGGCCTGGTTTCCGGCGAAGGTGCGATATCCCCGGCGCTGACGGTGCCCGCCCTGCCGGGGTTTGAAAATGCGATCGCCCATTTGCGAGAAGGGACGGCAACCCTACAGCAGTTGACCCGGACTCTCAGCGAACGGGAAGGGCCAGAGGTCGGGGAGCAGTTGGCCGCGACGTTACAACAGATAGGCGATCGCGGCTGGTTGCAATATGCAGTATTACCTCTGGCGATCGCGGAGCCGATGGTGGAATCTGCCGCACTCGACCTGGACGCGCCCCACTGGACGCAAGCCAGCGTCAGCCTTTCGCGCTTTGCCTACCAACGCCCCCACGATGGCGGCATGGTGCTGGAGTCTCCCCTTTCCAAGTTTCGCGTCAAGCTGCTGGACTGGCGGGCTAGCGCGATTTTGGCTCAACTCGCCCAGCCCCAATCCCTGGGTTGGGTGACGCCGCCGCCCCAACTCGGCCCGGAAACCGCCTACCAATTTTTAAATCTCCTCTGGGCGACGGGCTTTCTCACCGTCGAAGCGGAAGCGCCGGAACTGAAGCTGTGGGAATTCCATAACTTACTGTTCCACAGCCGTTGTCGCCAAGGTCGCCACGACTATCCTAATGGCGATATTGCCGCCAGTTTGGACGTCTGGGATGAGTTTCCTGTAGTGAAGCCGCCGATGAGCGGGCAAATTGTGGCGCTGCCCCAGTTAAGTATCGATGCAATTCGCCAACGGGACAAAACCCTGACGACGGCTATTGAGAAACGGGAGTCAATTCGGGAATACGACGAGAATCGCCCCATCACAATCGAGCAATTGGGCGAACTGCTCTACCGCACCGCCCGCGTCAAGGAAATCTATACCTTTGATGCCGAGCAAACCGAAATGCTTAAGGCAGAATTCGGTGAAGATTTCGACTGGGGCGAACTCAGCCGCCGCCCCTATCCTGGCGGTGGGGGGATGTACGAACTAGAAATCTATCCGGTAGTGCGTCGCTGTGAAGGCGTAAAGCCCGGACTTTACCATTACGATCCCCTCAATCATCAATTGGCTCAGATAGATGCCGCCGATGCCGATATCCAAGCTCTACTTAAAGATGCTCATCAGTCCAGTGGCGAACAAGGGATACCCCAAGTTTTACTGATTATTACGGCTCGGTTTGGGCGACTCTTTCGCAAGTATCGAGCATTAGCTTACGCTCTGGTTCTCAAGCATGTCGGCGTCCTCTATCAAAACCTATATTTGGTGGCGACGAATATGGGACTCGCTCCTGGTGCTTTGGGGGGTGGAGATAGCGATCGCTTTGCCCAAGCGACGGGATTAAGCTATGTGGTGGAATCCTCCGTCGGCGAATTTATATTGGGGTCGCTGCCAAATCGAGATGTAGAGGCGAGCGGGGCGACTAAGTTAAAAGTTACAAGTCAAAAGTTACAAGTCAAAAGCAGTTCCTCAGCCCAAGCTACAGCGAACCCAACGGAGTTGAATTCAGAGATGGCGATCGCTGGGGATGGGCTTCGACTCCGCTCAGCCCGAACGGCAGTCACAGAATCTGATTCAGTTGGGTTGACCCAAGAAACCCAACCTACAGCTAACCCAACGGAATTGAATTCAGAGATTGCGATCGCTGGGGAGAAATCTGATTCAGTTGGCCTGACGCAAGAAATCCAAGCTACAGCGGCGGCAGGGGACTTGCAAGTTAATAATGGGCTTAATGGGCTTGGACAAGCGATCGCCCGAACGGCGGTGACAGAACCTGATTCAGTTGGGTTGACGCAAGAAACCCAAGATACGGCGGCGGCAGGGGACTTGCAAGTTGATAATGTAGCAGCTACCGTTCGGGCTGAGCGGAGTCGAAGCCCAAGAACTGAAGACTCAGCAGATAATGTGAGCGAGCCCGAACCAGGGGTAGAAGCGATCGAAGTTGAAGCAGAGTCGGCATCTGTTGGGTTTCGTTCCTCAACCCAACCTACAGTTATCCCCTCCGCATCCTCCGCATCCTCCGCTCCCTCTGCCTCCCCCGTTCCCTCCGCCAAACATCCCCACGATCTCGACGATCGCATCACCGGCCTCGCAGAGTTAAGGAATCAAACCCTGGGCGATCGTCGCATCACGATTGTCATTCTCGACGGCGACCCAGACCATACCCTCTCTTGTTTTGAAGGGGCAGAAATATCCAAAGTCTTCCCCTATTGGCATCCTACCGCCGAGTCGGTTCCGACAGAGGCTTATCTGAAGTACCAAGAAATTGACAATAACGACGATCTGGACAAAGACCAAAAAGCCGAAGCCCAAAAAGCTGCATTGCCCGAATATATCCTCGAACGCATTCGCGGTGACAGCCACGCCTGCCATATCACCAGTACCATCGTCGGTCAAGAAAACACCCCTTCTCCCGGACTCGCGCCGAACTGCCGCGTCATTAACGTCCCGCTGAATACAACCGGCACTGTCGAAGAATTTATCTCGCCTCTCAGTTTGGCCCGCGCCTTTGAACTGGGTCTGGAGTTGGGGGCTAACATTATCCACTGTGCTGCCTGTCGTCCTACCCAAAGCGGCGAAGGGGAAGAAATTCTCCTCGCCGCTTTGAAGAAGTGCCAGGACAACAACATTCTCATCGTTGCACCCGCCGGAAATAACAAAGGAGAATGCTGGTGTATGCCCGCTTCCCTGCCGGGAGTGCTTTCTGTGGGAGCCTTAAAGCCCGACGGCACGCCTTACAACTTCAGCAACTGGGGTGGCAATAACGCTATGGAAGGCATTATGGCTCCGGGGGGTGAAATCCTGGGGGCGCAACCGGCCAATGAAGAACCCGTTCGCCAAAAAGGAACGAGCATGGCGGCTCCGGTAATGTCGGGGCTGTGCGGTTTGCTGATGAGCCTGCAACTGCAACAGGGCAAGCCGGTGGATGCGGAAGCAGTTCGGGCGGCGCTCCTCAATACTGCAACTCCCTGTACCCCCGATGACACCGACGAACCGGAACGCTGCCTGCGGGGTAAAGTCAACCTCCCCGGGGCGATGGGACTTTTGTTCGGGTCTTCGGTGACTATTTCTTTTGCAGGCGATCGGGTCACCCGTACCGAGCATACCGCTGTTGTTCCCTCTGCCTCGGTCGTACCCGTGGCTTCTTCTACTGAAGCGAACGAAGCGAACTTTACCGGCGGCGAAGTTAGCATCGAGACATCTGCTGTTGGGTTTCCTTCGTCAACCCAACCTACAGCAGTCACCTCCTCTGCTTCCTCCGCTTCCTCCGCCTCCTCCGCTTCCTCCGCCTCCTCCACCTCCTCTGCTTCCTCTGCTTCCTCTGCTTCCTCTGTCAAGCCGAGTACGGCTCACTCAGGACATGTCTATGCGATCGGCACTATTGGCTATGACTTCGGAGATGAGGCGCGGCGCGATACTTTCAAACAAAAGATGGCTCCGGTCAATCGGGGTGGAGTGATGGTTCCGCCGGATCCCTACGATGCCCGCCAGATGGTGGAACATCTGGACAACAATCCCGACGAAGCTCATTCTCTAATTTGGACTCTGAACCTAGACCAAAACACCATCTATGCCCTCGATCCGAAAGGTCCTTTCGCCGACGCTATATATGAAATGTTGCTGGTGATGCTCAACGGACAGCTAGAACCAGAAACCAGCGCCGACTTTATAGAGCGAATTAGTATCCCCGGTCGGCAGACGAACCGGACGGTAGAACTGTTTTCGGGGGAAGTGGTTCCGGTTCTGAATATTCGCAATCCACGCGGGATGTATGGCTGGAATATCAACAGTTTAGTAGATGCTGCCTTGGCGACGGTGGAAAACCTTGAGGAAGGGAATGAAGCTCTACTCCGAGAAGGGTTGGCCGCCTTTTTGAATCGGGTGTATTACGACCTGCATAATGTCGGGCAAACTTCCCACGATCGCGCTCTGAATTTTGCAGTCATCAATACCTTCCAGGCGACGGCTAGTTTTGCGGAAGCGATCGCCTCCGACCGACGACTGGATACGATTGAGGTAAACAAAAGTCCTTACTGTCGTCTCAATAGCGACTGCTGGGATGTATTGCTAACCTTTTTTGACCCAGACCAGGGGCGGCGATCGCGCCAAGTGTTCCGCTTTACCATCGATGTGGCGGATAGCATGCCGGTAACAGTGGGTCGTATCAAACGCTGGTCGATTCCGGGTAAGAAGGCGAGATAAGCTACAAGTCAAAAGTTACAAGTCAAAAGTCAAAAGCTAAAAGTTAAAAGTCAAAAGTCAAAAGTCAAAAGTCAAAACGTACTTATAACTTCTGACTTTTGACTTTTGACTTTTGATTTGGGGAGATTTGGGGATAGATAGCCGCGAGTGGGCGATCGCAAAACTGACTTAGTAAGATTAAGATCGAGTCCGGTTAAATACCGACAGAAAAATTTGTAATCTCCTGTAGGACGGGCTTCCGAAAAGTCCGCCTTGGCTCGGGAGGGACAGGCGGGACGCCCGTCCTACGCAGAACTTGATATGACTTTTTTTGGGGCGATTAACCGTATTTAATATTCTTACTTTTGACTTTTGACTTTTGACCTTTGACTTTTGACTTTTAACTTTTGACTTTTAACTTTTGACTTTTGACTTTTGACTTACTCTCCCAACCGTTGCTTCAAGTCGCGAATAGCTGCACTGGTATTGCGTCTATAGGCAATTTCCAAACATCGTGCGAGGACATCGGGAAGGTTAGCTGATGGGAAATATTGGCTTTGCGATCGCACAATATACTTATCCCCTTGAAGCTGGTAAATCAACAATTTTTGGTTGCGAAATAACCAAACTTCCGGCACTCGATAGGGGAGATAGTCCTGCGCATCTGAATAGCTGGTGACATCGATTTCCAATACCAAATCTGGAGGTGGGTCGTTGCGCCAATCAATTCTTTCCTTGCCCGAAACCGCTTGCCAATGGTCAATGTAAAAACAATAGTCTGGCTCAATGCCGCTTTCTTCTGGCAGTTGCATCGTTACTGGAGTAAACGAATCATACTCGCGCCCCGTCCAGTCGAGCAACACTTTAATGATATCCGCTATCAGACTGGCATCTCTGCCGTGTTTGGGTAGAGGAGACATCAGCAATATTTCTCCATAACGGTACTTAATTCGGGGAATGGCACCATCCCCTCGGCGATCGCACAGCGATCGATAGTCTTGCCAGGTTCCCGGTAGCTGTACCACACTGCCCGCTGGCAGTTGAATTTCTTCGGTAGAAATGACCGCATACATGGTTGGGTTACCTCAAATTGGCCTATCTTAACGTTTTTATTTTAAATCTTTATAGCAGTAAGCAGTCAGCTATAGCGGTTCTCAAATTGATATGAGGTTTCTGGGGCGAAGCATCCCAGTACGGAAATTACCGTCATACAGCCGAGATAGTTGTGGGGATGCTGTCGCCCCTACATTTTCTTTCATTACACTTATTTGAGAAACTCTATATCAGCAGTCAGCTAGAGCGTCTTTTGCCATCTAAGTCCTGTCCTTGATGGCGATCGCACCCGCTAACGAATCGCCGCCTGCTCCCCTGCTCCCCTGCTCTTTCAAGGGTATGTTTTTTATAATCCTCTTTTTTGATGTTGTCGGTGGGTTTTATAGTTTTCTGGGGCGAAGCATTCCAATACATAAATTTTACTTAAAAGCAAAAATTGTCTCGGGAATGCTGTCGCCCCTACGCCGTAGATCCGCCTAGAAAACATCAAATATAAAAAACATACCCCGAGGTAAGGCTCCCCTGCTCCCCACACTCCCCACCCTCCCCTGCTCTTGGTCCCCTGCTTACCCATCCGAATAACTGCAGAGCCTGTTAAAATTCTCTTAACCCTTGTGCTTAGGCTCCATGAGTGACACCGTACTAAAGGTTAGAGACCTGCAAGTTCAATTCAAAAGCGACGAAAAACTGGTTAAAGCGGTCGATGGCATCTCCTTCGACGTTAAGCGGGGCCAGACTATAGGCATTGTCGGCGAATCCGGTTCTGGCAAATCAGTCACCTCCCTAGCTATCATGGGTTTGGTCCCTGCCCCGGGGCAAGTTACGGCAGGGGATATTTTATTTCAGGGTGTCGCTGAGGAAGTACCCGTAAATCTGCGATCGCTCCTACCAGAACAACAGCAGCATTACCGGGGCGGCGAGATTTCCATGATTTTCCAGGAGCCGATGAGTTCCTTGAATCCGGTTTATAACATCGGCTTCCAGATGAGCGAAGCTATTTTGCTGCACCAAAAGGTGCCGCCGCGACAGGCACGCCGACTGGCGATCGCTCTGCTCCAAGAAGTCAAACTTCTGCCCAGCGACGAAGAATTGCGAGAAAAGGTAACGGGAGCCAAAAGCGATCGCGAAATAGTCCGCCAGATTAACGAGCAAAAACTCGCCATTCTCAAGCGCTATCCCCACGAACTGTCTGGGGGTCAGCTACAGCGAGTGATGATTGCGATGGCTATATCTTGCAATCCCACTCTATTGATTGCTGACGAACCCACTACCGCCCTGGATGTTACCGTCCAAGCAACTATCCTGCGCTTGCTGCGGGATTTGCGCAACGATAGGGGAATGTCGTTAATTTTTATTACCCACGACTTGGGGGTGATTGCCGAAATTGCCGATAGCGTGGCGGTAATGTATCAAGGAAAAATAGTCGAATACGGTTCTGTCTGGCAAATCTTCTCCAATCCGCAACATCCCTATACCAAAGGTTTATTAGCCTGTCGGCCTCGCCCAGAAGAGCGCCTGAGATATTTGCCCACAGTAGCCGATTTTATGGAAGTGGTCGCTACTTCTAGCGGCGAGAAAGAGATTCGGGAAAAAACAGCGGCTAGCTCCCAGATAAAAGCAGAAAATTTATCCAAAGATTCGCCCCCAAGTTCGTCCCCAAGTTCGTCTTCGCCTACTACAGAGCAAAAAACCAGCCTTGCCGAGGAAGATGCGGCAGCACAAAATTCGTCGCAAAATTCGTCGCAAAGTTCGCCCCCAAGTTCGTCGCAAAGTTCGTCGCAAAATTCGTCGCAAAGTTCGCCCCCAAGTTCGTCGCAAAGTTCGTCGCAAAATTCGTCGCAAAGTTCGCCCCCAAGTTCGTCGCAAAGTTCGTCGCAAAGTTCGTCGAGGGAAATTTCGCCCCCAAGTTCGTCGCAAAATTCGTCGCAAATTTCCTCACCTTCGCCTACTACAGAGCAAAAACCCAGCCTTTCCGAGGAAGATGCGGCAGAGCGCTTAACTAAATTGCAAGAGCAGGAACCGCTGCTGGATGTCCGCAAGCTTCAAGTATCTTTCCCGGTGCGAGGGATTTTTGGCCAAACCCAAAGCTATGTGATGGCGGTTAATGGGGTTTCCTTTCAGGTGTATCCGGGAGAAACTCTGGGATTGGTAGGCGAGTCTGGCTGTGGCAAGACGACTCTGGCTAGAACTTTGCTGCGCTTAATAGAACCCAGCGCCGGTGAGATAGTTTTTGAAAAGCAAGATATTTTGGGTCTTGCGGATGTCAGCTTGCGCAAATTGCGGCGGCAAATGCAAATTGTGTTTCAGAATCCATTTAGCTCTCTGAATCCGCGCATAAGTATTGGCAAGGCGGTGATGGAACCACTGCAAATACACAGTGCAGGCAATAAGCGAGAGATTCGCGATCGCGCTTCTTATTTATTAGAACGAGTTGGCTTGAATTCTGGTTGGATGAATCGCTATCCCCACCAATTCTCCGGCGGCCAAAGGCAACGGGTCTGCATCGCTCGCGCCCTAGCTCTCAATCCTAAGTTTATCATCTGCGATGAATCGGTATCTGCCCTGGATGTATCGGTTCAGGCTCAAGTGCTGAATCTGCTCAAAGAGCTGCAAAGCGAATTCGAGCTTACTTATATTTTTATTTCCCACGACTTGGGCGTAGTCAAGTTTATGAGCGATCGCATTATGGTAATGAATAAGGGCAAAATTGAGGAAATAGGTCCGGCTGAAGCCATTTACCGCAATCCCCAACAAGCCTACACTCGCAAGCTAATTGCCTCTATTCCTAGTGGTAGCCTGGAAAGAATCCGAGAGCTGCAAGATAATCGAACTTAAGTAAGCTTTCAGCTTTCAGCTTTCAGCTTTCAGCTTTCAGCTTTCAGCTTTCAGCAATAAGGAGCGCGCAGGGCATAAGCTGAGAGCTGAGAGCTGAGAGCTGACCGCTTACTCGGGGCTCAGAAACCCGGTTTTTTGGACAATACCTTCGCCAAAAGGCAAAACCCCCTTATTTGTAGGGAGCGGCTCGGGAACCAACCCAAAAAATGCCTGTTCGTCGGCCGACGCTCGCACCGCAGGGAGAGCGTTGCTCTCCCCCCAACCCCCCTTAAAAAGGCTTAAAAAGGGGGGCAATAGAGAGATTCAGAGCTTAGCCCCCCCTTTTTAAGGGGGGTTGGGGGGATCGTCCCCTGGGGCAAATAGGCGTTGGTATTGTTGGAAAAACCGGGTTTTATATATATATCGCAAATGATTTAGGAAAGCTGAAAGCTGACCGCTGACCGCTGACCGCTGACCGCTATAAAAATCAACGACGAACGACGATCGCTGTAGTTAGCGATCGCCATGCAAACTGAGGCAAAGATGCCATCCTTCGCCAGCGCCAAGGTTCTTGATAGAGGCGATAAGCCCATTCCAAATAGAGTCTTTGCAGCCACAATGGGGCTCTGGTTTTGCGACCAGCCCAGATATCAAAGCTGCCGCCGACGCCAATCCAAATAGCGTTCGGACATAGCTGCCGGTTTTCGGCAATCCAAAATTCTTGGCGGGGTACTCCCATGCCTACTAAAATAACTGCCGGTTGCGAGTCTTTGAGAGTTTGTCGCAGGGGTTCGCTATTTTCTGGATTCAGGTAACCGTGGTGGATGCCTGCGATCGCCAAATTTGGCAGCCGCTCCTGCCAAGACTTAGCAGCAATTTCGGCTACTCCCGGCTCTCCTCCAATCAAAAAAACCCCTCGCTCCCGACCGATATCCGCAGCCAACCGCAATACATCCCGAGCGAGTTCGATGCCCGGTATTCTGCGAATTCGCTCGCCTCTAATCAAAAAATGTAGCACCACCCCAGCACCATCGGGAATGACCAGCTCTGCCTCCCGGATAGTTTTACCCAAGTCGGCATTTTTCTCCGCTTGCATCGCCATTTCCGAGTTTAGGGTAACGACATGGGTTCCTACTTGCTCCTCCAGCCGCTGTTTCAACCAGCCCTTGTAGTCTTTTAATATATGTACGGGCAACCCAAAAACTAAACGGTCTGGATGCACCTCCAGCATATGTCTTCTGTTCCACCTCCTCGCTGCTATCTCTATTATGCTACCAAAGCGATTGACCCTTACGAGATTTTTCCTCAGTCTGCCAAAAAAAGCAAGCTTTGTTTGTGAGCAGTGCTAGACGACCAACGAGAGGCACAGCTGACGCCTATAGAGGTAAGGCAGAGTTGCTTAACAGCATCCTATATATAGCAGATTTGGTATAAAGAACAATCAAAACGGCCCGTTTTAGATGGGGGATTTTATCGTTTTGTTCCTAAAATAGTAACGAGCGATCGCTGCATTAATAAATCTTTGCGGTAGTGTAAATTCTTTGATAATTTTCTTTTTTTAAGTTTTGCTAATTTACTTTCAAGGATCTTTATACTTGGCCTTTTTCAAGGAATAGCACGAATAAAAATCTGAAAAATATAGCCAGACTGGGCGAGTTTGTCCGGGTGTTTCCAAAGACCCAACGTATTAGAGAGCAGAAATGCAGAAAGGAAACATCTATCGCTATGCGCATCTGTGCTATTTTGCTGCTCTCTAGCTTGCTGATTCCTAGTTTCGTCCCTAGCTTACGAGCCAATTTCCATTCGGTTTCCGAGCCGCAAATCTTGGCTATAGATGAGAATAATAACCCCGACTCGGAGAATAATAATCCCGATGAGAACAAGAGCGGTGGGCAACGCCGCGAAACTAGCTTTTTGATCTCCCAAGTTGAGGAGGGCCAAGAAACAGACTCTACCACTACCGAATCTAAACCCAATGATGATGGGGGGCGGGGTAGCGGACGAGTCCATAACATTTAGTAAATAGAGCGGACTCCTCGGCGCTAATTTTCCCGGAGAGAATATCCATACGACATTAGCTTGCAGCTATGCGTAGCCCAAAAAAAACAATATTCCGGTTTTGCCGGTGGCAGCAGCTCATGCTCGCCACCGGCATTTGGTTTGGGGAATTGGGCATTTGGCTAGATTAGTTTTTGTGGCGCTCGGAGGGATACTGACTAAAAGCATAAGTCTCGAACAAAGCGGCCACGACGCTACAACTAAGAGCGATCGCCAGCACTCCTTCGAGAGGGTGTCCTCTACCGAAGGTTGCCAAAAACTGTAAAAGCGCGTTGCTGCCAGAGCGACCTATAGCGACCAGTCCGGGGATATTACCCAGCAGCCACAGACAGGCGATCGCCAATCCCAGCAATAGAGAAGGCGTCACAAAAGCGATCGCGCTTGCAAGCAATAGAGACCGGAAAAAGTTCGGCTCAACATCCATAAAAAACTGATAACATCTGCTAGACTGCATACAGATAAACTCCAACCTTTCTTTGTTGCCACTGTTCCCTACAAGCTTATACGTCAAACCCTTCAAAAGCTGGGAATGTTATAAATGTTAATTCTTAATTAAAAAACTTATTGAAGAAAAGTAAATTACATTAAGTTAATTGTTGATATGTTGCACGGTTGTTATTCTCTTGAGTAAGAGTAGGTCTAAAACGGGTTTGGGATTGTGGAGCCAGCGCTTGCTAGCGGCTATTTTGCTTGGCGGACAGGTCTTGGTTCACCTGCTAGCGGGCAAAATCCACCGCCGCAATACCCTCGAACAGATGGCAGTAGTAGGGCCAGATTCTTTATTGATAGCCCTCTTAACCGCCAGCTTTGTGGGCATGGTCTTTACCATCCAGGTAGCGCGAGAATTTCTCAACTTTGGTGCTGGCAGTGCTGTCGGCGGGGTACTGGCTCTTGCCCTAGCGCGGGAACTGGCCCCAGTGTTAACTGCCGTCGTCTTAGCCGGACGAGTGGGCTCGGCCTTTGCCGCAGAGCTGGGCACTATGCAGGTTACAGAACAAATCGATGCCTTATATATCCTTAAAACAGACCCAGTTGACTATTTAGTCATTCCTCGGGTCATAGCCTGCTGCGTAACCTTGCCCATATTGACCCTCTTTTGCTTTGTAACGGGGATGGCTGGGGGCCTGCTTATAGCGACTCAAATATACAACCTTTCCCAATCCGTATTTCTGGAGTCGATTCGCATCTTTCTGGACGTCTGGGATCTCATAACTGCAGCAGTCAAAGGGTTTTGTTTCGGTGCTTTGATTGCCATCATTGGCTGTAGCTGGGGCTTGACCACCACTGGGGGCGCTAAAGGGGTGGGGCAATCCACTACTACTGCTGTGGTCACTTCCCTCCTAGCCATATTTATGTTCAACTTCTTTCTTTCCTGGATTGCCTTTCAGGGAGTTGGCTCTAGCTTGCAGCAAGGTTTGTAGGGAAATTGGGAAGAGCGGAATTGGGCATTGGGCATTGGGCATTGGGCATTGGGCATTGGGCATTGGGCCCCTACGCCCCGGAGGGCGGGCTACGCCTACGACAGGCTCAGGATGGGCATGGGGCATTGAGAATTGGGCATTGGGCACTGGGCATTGGAAAAGGCAGGGGGAAGGGGGAAGCTTTCAAGGATATGTTTTTAGATTTGGTATTCAACGCTTGGTATCGAGTATCGATTGAGGGCGTAGGGGGCGTAGGGGCGTAGGACCGTAGGACCGTAGGGGCGACAGCATTCCCTAGATAAACTTGGGCTATAAGAGAAATGTATTATGCTGGAATGCTTCGCCCCAAAAACTTATGCAGCCCACCGATCGCGTCAATTATAAAAAACATACCCTTGAAAGGAAGGGCAAGGGGGAAACGCCCTCTCCCCTGCCCCCAAGTCCCCTTGCCCCCTTGCCCCCTTGAGGACATGCGACAGGAGCTGTCCCGATCTCGATACCTGAAAGCTCTACAATAAATGAGAAACCGACAACCCTTGTAGAGATCGATACGGATTCTGAAAGTGACCGCTACTTCCTCGACCCAACCCAAACAAACAATTCGACTGGCTCCCAAATATGGGATTCCCCTGGTATTGTTCCTAGCCGGAGTGCCCCTGCTGCTGGTTCAGCCCTGGATTGGTTTCGTCATAGAGGTTTTTGGTTTGTTTCTTACTGTTCAAACCGCCACTATCCGCCTTGAATTTACCGATACGGCTTTAGACGTATATCGCTCCGAGCAATTGATTCGGCGATTTCCTTACCAGGAATGGCTAAACTGGGAAATATTTTGGTCCCCGGTGCCGATTCTCTTTTACTTTAGAGAACAGCAGAGCATCCACTTCTTGCCTATTATCTTTGACGCTAAAATGCTCGCCTCCTGTCTGGAAGAGCGCATTCCAAAAGATTCTTCTGTTTAATTGGAACCCCACAGCCCTACAGTACCCACATTTCCCGATTGACTATTATGTCAGACGCAAGTATGTCAGACGCAAGCAAAACTCCAGCTCCGCAAGAAGAAAAGGAAAATGTTTCGGTAAAGCAAGCCGAGCAACCAAACTCGCAGTCTAGCGAGCCATTAGGGTCGCAATCGAATCAACCATTGCTAGAGCAACCGGCCGAACCGCGCTCGGAGGAATCTATGGAGGAGCGATCGCTCGTTACTAGCCAAGCATTGCCAGAAGAATCTATAGAGGAGCGATCGCCGCAATCCGCAGAACCGCCCGCAGAACCGCCTGCCGAAGCGCGATCGGAGGAATCTGGGCGATCGTTGCCAGAGCAACCGGCCGAAACTGCTGGAGCCCCAAGCGACAGTTCGTCGGAAGTTTCTTTGAAATCGCCGGAGTCCGCTTCGGTTGCAGAATCTAGCGAATCGGAATTAAACGAATCGCAAGCAAACGAATCGGAACTAAACGAATCGCAAGCAAACGAATCGCAAGCAAACGAATCGCAAGCAAACGAATCTGGTAGTGCTTTGGAAACTGTAGAACTTGCAGAACTAACAAAGCAAGCTGCACAGCTCAGAGGGGAATGCCAGAGTTTGAAAGATGAGATAGCGCAACTGCAAGGGTTACGGGGTCGCTTGGTCGGGGAACAGCTCTCGGAACTACAAGGGACATTGGGTAGCCTGATGCAAGAGTCGTTAAGCGAGCTAGAAAAACGCAAGCAGGCTTTGCAGATTTCTGTAGAACAACTGGAAAGACGTCAGGAGCGAATTCGCAAAGAAATGCGAACAACTTTTGCTGGTGTTTCTCAGGACTTGGCGATTCGGGTTCAGGGCTTTAAAGAATATCTCACCGGCAGCTTGCAGGATTTGGTCAGTTCTGTCGAAGAATTGGACTTGCTTCCTAAGGAGCCACCGCCGCAGAAGCCCCCTAGCAGAGAATCTAGAGGAGAATCTAGAGGAGGCGATCGCTCTTCTACTCCCAGTCCCCAATTTACAGAACAGGGATTTCAAAAAAACAGCAAGCAAATTCGCCAATTGCTAGATCGCTATCGAAATCAACCGGAATACTATGGCCCTCCTTGGCAGCTGCGCCGCACCTTTGAACCGATTCATGCCGAGCGCGTTTCTAATTGGTTTTTCTCCCAAGGGGGTCGAGGAGCCCTGCGCACGATGGGCAGCCGCTTGCAAAATGTTCTGATTGCTTCGGCTATTATCTCGATACTATACAAGCTTTACGGCAAGCGCTTGCGTCCCCTGATTTTATGCAGCAGCAGTCCCGAACGTCTGGGAGAATGGCGGCGAGGGTTGCAGGATTGTCTGGGTGTTTCTAGAGCTGATTTTGGCCAGGAGCGGGGCGTAGTCTTGTTTGAAGACCCAGAACCCCTGGCAGCAAGAGCCGATCGCTTGCTTCAGGATGGTATGATGCCCTTAATTGTCATTGACGAATCCGAAGAGGCGATCGCTCTATCTATTCTCCAATTTCCCCTCTGGTTGGCCTTCGCCCCCGACCCCAAATTTAGGAGCGATTATTAAGTATTTTATTTAGGGCATGGGGCATGGGGCATGGGGCATGGGGCATGGGGCATGGGGCATGGGGAAAGTGAATAATAAATAGTAAATAGTGATAATTGGCTTTCTTAACTTTTCACTCTTCACTCTTCACTCTTCACTTTTCACTCCAATGCCCCATGCCCCATGCCCCATGCCCAATTGTTATTTTTTTTGGAAATAAACTGATGATTTCGTGGCTGGTTTTAAATGTAGGTTTGTTAATCGGGGCATACTTCCTGGGTTCAATTCCCACGGGCTATATGACAGCACGCCTGTTAAAAGGAATTGATATTCGCACTTTCGGGTCTGGCTCTACTGGGGCGACGAACGTGCTGAGAACTGTCGGTAAAGGACCGGCGTTGCTAGTGTTATTGGTAGATATATTAAAAGGAGCGGCGGCGATCGCTCTGGTTAAATGGACGTACTATCTGGAAGTAACTTCAACTTTAGCGCCGCCGCCGGTCATAGAAAATTGGTTTTTTTGGATGATTACCGGAGTGGCATTGCTTGCAATACTCGGCCATAGCAAATCCATTTGGCTCAACTTCACCGGCGGCAAGTCCGTGGCAACCAGCCTGGGGGTTATCTTGGCCATGTCTTGGCAAGTAGGCTTGGCAACTTTAGGAGTATTTGCAATTGTTATCGCTATTTCTCGGATAGTGTCTTTGAGTTCTATTACGGCAGCGATCGCTCTGCCCGCTATTATGCTCGCCATCCACCAACCCCTGCCCTATGTGCTTTTTGGAATTGCTGGAGGCATTTATGTTATTTGGCGTCACCGCAGCAATATCGATCGCCTCTTAGCCGGAACCGAGCCTCGCGTAGGACAAAATATAGCTCCACAACCGGAACAAAGTACCAGCGGCTAAGGGTAGGGTGTGGGGTGTAGGGTGTGGGGTGTGGAGTGTGGGGTGTAGGGAAACTTGGATTTAACTGCCCAACTCTTTAGATCGCTGTGCTGAAGCTCGGACTGCTTCTATCAATGCGGAACGAAGACCGGCACTTTCTAGGCTGGCAATTCCAGCAATGGTAGTGCCGCCCGGGCTAGTCACTCGGTCTTTGAGTTGTGCTGGATGCAGATTAGTTTCAAGGAGGAGTTTCGCCGTACCCAAGACTGTTTGCAGGGCTAGTTGGGAGGCGATCGCTCGGGGCAAGCCGGCGCGAACTCCTCCATCGCTTAAGGCTTCAATAACAATTGCCACATATCCCGGGCCAGAGCCGGATAGCCCCGTAACCGCATCGAGCAAATATTCTGGAACTTCTACCACTTCTCCGACGGCTTCGAGAATTGTTTTGGCGCGATCGCGTTGGTCTGGTTTCACCAGAGAACCCGAGGCGATCGCGGTAATTCCCGCTCCCACCGTAGCTGGGGTATTTGGCATAGCCCGGACTACCGCCTTTCCTGGAAAAGCTTTTTCCAACTTGCTCAGGGGCACCCCCGCCATAATCGAGACCACCACCTGTGACGGACTGGCTTTTTCCGATTCTGCCTCTGCATCTCGAACCAAATCTTTGGCAACTAGGTCAAATACTTGTGGCTTAACTGCCAGCAATAATACCTCTGTCGCTTCAAAGGTAGCTTTATTATCTGCAGTCACCGCCACATTATATTGCGAAGCCAACTGTTCGCGCCGCTGGGGTTGCGGTTCGCTTACCAAAACTTCCGCAGGTAGATAAAACCCTTGGCCAACAATGCGGGACAAGAGAGCTTCTCCCATTACCCCGCCACCAATAATTCCTAATTTTATTGACAATTCTCTTCCCTTGTTCTCAACCAATTGGGCATCGGGCACTCCCCTCCTGGGAGGGGTTGGGGGTGGGTGGCATCGGGCATGGGAAGAGGCTGTCTTGGCAAGAGGGAAGGGGGCAAGGGGACAATCTGCTGCTCAGCTCCCCGATCTCCTCCTCCAAAAGTCCCCTACACCCTAAACCCTACACCCTAAACCCTACACCCTAATTTTTTACTGAACCATTTGAGCTGGTTCTTCGGACCATCCTGCTTGCTGTGGAGCTGGAGGACGGCGCATAGGATGTTGCAGCACTTCGTGAACCACCCCTGTTTGGGTGCTGACTTGAACGCAGCTTGGGGTAAACAAGAAAATACTTTCCCCAATTCGTTCTTGGTGTCCGTCCAAAGCATAAGTCCCGCCAGCGATAAAATCTACCGCTCTTTGGGCTTGGTCGGGATCCATCAAAGTCAGATTCAAAACCACCGACCTGCGTTCCCGCAAGGCTTGTATCGCTTGGGGCATTTCTTCAAAGGTGCGGGGTTCCATGACAACTACTTCTGAAACCCCATTGTTTGCCCCAGGCATTCCAATCACATTATTGAGTCCCTTCATGTTTGACCTCATTCCAGGTTCAGAGCCTACCATCATTCCTGTAGAGCCCATAGCAATATCGCCAGGGGCTCTATCTCGAATTCTACTAGCGCGGGGCCGCCGATCTTCCGGTTGAGGGGCTGGAGCAGCCTCTTCTTGGTAGAGGTTTTGGTAACCTTCCCCCTCCATTTCGTCGTACTCGTAATCATACTCGACCCCTTGATTCTGGCCTAAGATCAAATTTTTCAAATTTTGTATTGCATTCACTATTTAGGCTCCCTTTTTACTTGCATTTACTCAGGGAAATTTTGCTCTATCTGTCTCGGGCGTCAGACTGGGCATAATTCCGGGCATCACACCGGTTATCGCACCGGGCATCAGACCGGGTAAATCTTACTCATACAGTAGCTCGCTCTCATGTTTCGGGAAGTAGGCGGGACTTCATATATGCTTTTATATGCCTTTCCTGATGGGTCGCACCTTCCTGTCACCGTAGCTCCCTTGCACGCAATTGCCTTGTAATTCAAGGTTACTCGAGAAGGCGCGATCGCGACACCGCCCGCAAGGGAGCGATCGTAGGTAAAGTAACCCAGCAGCCCCCTGCAAACTATAGCATTTTCAGTCTTCTACCGCAAACGCCCCAAACATAGCATTACAGTTAGATCTGGCTTTTACTATATCTGGCTTCTGCAATATCTTGCCTGCACGGTATCCAGTTTTTTATTCCTGGCCCACTTTTTTGGACCAACAATAGGCGACAATCGCGACTGGAGCCAAACCCCAGTTTCGCAATTCTACCAGTTTCGCAGTTTTACCAGTTTCGCAATTCTATAGCAGTAAGCGGTCAGCTCTGCTGCATTCAGCAGTCAGCTAAAGTCCTGCGATTCTTCGCAATAGAGACATTTGTAACTGTCAAACACCTTAATCGGTAATGCTATATTACTGTGGCACAGCTCAAACTGCCCATAACCCCAGACTGTTATATAGCACTACGCACGCAAGGGGAGCGGATAATTCAAAATTCGCTCCTTGCAAGCGCGTCTGTGCAGGAGAATCCCCTGACTGCTTACTGCTATATATCATGTTTAGAGGTGAAAATTTGAGGGTGGTAACTTTGGACTTATCGCTAACTCGCCTTACTGGTACAAAGCGCGATCGCCTTTCCTACCTTTTCCCACTCTAGATAACCCTTAGATTCCCAGCCAGCTTGCCATCAACATAGGGGCATTTAACTTGCATCGATTCTGCTCCTTGCATTCCAGGCAGCCTAAAAATCCTTCCCCAGCCTGAGAGCGGATTTATCTGCTTTTCACAAAATAAATCTCGAATGCTGCTTATCCCTGTCACAAGGATATGCCTGCAATTTAGATAACAAAAACGGGCGTAGGTTGCGCCGTTAACTCACAAATAGTATAGCAGTAAGCAGTCAGCTATCAGCGGTCAGCCGGCGCGTCAAAGTCTTGCCAGTTAAGGCTATTGGCGCTTTGTAACTGTCCTAACTTTGGTTGGTAGTGCTATATCTCTGGTTTTGACCTAAAAAATTAGCAGCCAAAAAGTAATGATTTCTTAACATGACCCCAAGATGGGAGGAGCAGGGGAGCGCGGGGGACAAGGGGGACAAGGGGACAAGGGGGACAAGGGGACAAGGGGACAAGGGGGACAAGGGGACAAGGGGACAAGGGGACAAGGGGACGTAGAAGAGGCTTTCCCCGGGTCTCCCAGTCCCCCGGTCCCCGGGTCTCCCAGTCCCCGGGTCTCCCAGTCTCCCGGTCTCCCGGTCTCCCAGTCCCCTGGTCTCCCAGTCTCCCGGTCCCCCCGCTTCGCCTTATCTTCCTAGAGAAAGGTGCGACGATGAATTGCCTGAAGCTGCTGGTAATCCTCAGTCGAGCCCATGCGACGCAGCATTCGCAAGCGGTTTTCCACTTTGATACGAGCATCGGCACGGGCGATCGGATCGAATTTAATACCATCTGGGCCATTTATGACGACAAAAAATAGGCGCTGGGCATATAGGGTAGTAAACAGCTCCTGGTTGTCATCAAGCACGCAGATCCTATACAGCATGCCAAAGTTGGGATGATTTAAGTAGGTTTCGCTGCTCATTCAGGTTTTCACTCAGCAGACAATCGATAAATTCACAATTCATAACAAACGGATAATATCACTTAGATATTTTGCACGGGCTGCAATCCGAGATGCCTTGGTGCCATACGCCTCTCTAGCAATGCTAAATAATTGGCGATATGCGAGCAATCCGGTTTCGCAGAAGAATCCCTTTCTGGCTCCGGCTCGGATCCTACCTTATTTAGGATTGCTTATATCTTTGATAGGACTTCTACCTACAGTTCGAGACCGCAATATATACATAAATTACGCTTGCTATATAGACTTATTGCATAAGTCCCGTTCTAGACCTGCCATCCCCAGACGAAGCGAGCGCCGCACAGCAACGCCAAACCGACGATCGCTAACCAGTCCCCAGTTTTTAAGCGCAGTTCGTGCCATTGCACTCTATGCTCGTTAGGACTGGTGAACCCCCGCACCTGCATACTACTGGCAATTTGCTCCGCTCGTAACAAGAGATTTTGCAGCAATCGCTCGCAGACGGCAATCCATATTTTGACCGCGCCACGCCAGCCGAGTTTTTTCCAATTAATTGCCCGGGTGCGCACCGATCGCACTAAGTTCTGCACTTCTTCCAATACCAGAGGGATAAAGCGTAGGGATAGAGTTAAAGTCAGAGCTATTTCAGTAACCGGCACTTTCAGGCGCTCTAGGGGGCTCATCAATTCTTCCAGTCCGGCGGTGATTTCTTCTGGGGCGGTGGTCAGTAAATATAGGTTGGTACTGTAAATTAAAGTAAATAGTAAGGTGCTAAAGCGAACGCCGATATCTACAGAGCGGCGGGTAATTTTTAGCGGGCCTTGATGGAAAATAACATAACGGTAGTTATTGGGTTGAGGCAAGGGGTCTGGTTCTGAGGAAGAAACGGATCTCGACTTATCCCACCAGCCCCGAGGGTCGTACCAAGAAAACTGCGTTTTTTCCGATTCCTCTGTTGCGGCAGCCTTACTCGCAGCAATTTCTTTCCCCGGCAAGCGAGGCTGGTGTTCTACGGACAGTCCATCGGGAACTATGGCAGTGATTACCAAAACCGAGAGAGAAAATGCCAGCAGCAATCCCATTTGTTGCCGCCACAGCCGCAAGGGTATTCTCGCGGTTATTGTCAGGCCAATTAACAGCAATACCAAACCGATACGCCACCAGGAATTAGCTTGGATCGGGCTCAAGAGAAAAACCAGCAGGGCAGCCATTTTAACCCGCGCATCCAATCTATGCAGCCAGCTAATCGGCTGCTCTAAATACAGCCCTAGTGGCATCGATCGCATTAAATCCATATTAGTTTTTTTCCTCTCGATTTGGTCTTGCTCTTATCGGCATTCGAGCTAATATATTATTGACCCAAGCTGGACGGTACAGCTACCGCCACTCGGACTGCCCCTACGGTAATTTTCCAATTCATTTAGACTTGCTATATTGCTGGATCTAGATAGCATTTACTGTAGCATCCTAATATAGCTAATAATATCAAATCCGGTTAAATGCTCGCGCAATTTGCAATCTCGTAGGACGGGCGTCCCGCCTGTCCCTAGCTGACATGGCAGACAGGCGGGACGCCCGTCCTACGCAAGAATTAACTTTTTTAGGGTGATTAAACGGATTTGATATAAATCAAAACTCAACCCGTTCAATCTAAGAACTTAACTCAAAACTCTCCAGCTAATAACTCAAAACTCTCCAGCTAATAACTCAAAACTCTCCAGCTAATAACTCAAAACTCAAAACTATACCTTAACCGCCCGATTGGCACTAGGGCTATCGACATCCCGAACCTTTTTGCCTCGCCAGAGCAATTTGATGGGGGTGGAGGTAAAGCCCAGTTGTTCTCGGAATTGTCGTTCGACATAGCGGCGATAGTTTTCGTTAAAGCGTTTTGGGTCATTAACAAATAGAGCGATCGTCGGCGGTTGCGATCTCACTTGGGTGCCATAATAGATTTTCCCCTGGCGCCCTTGTCGGTTGGAAGGGGGACTGTGCCATCGGACCGCTTCTTCGAGTACCTCGTTAATCACCGAAGTTTGGATGCGACGCTGGTGTTCTTGCGCTGCATTATCTACCATATCTAGAATTTTATCCACTCGCTTGCCGGTTAGAGCGCTGACAAACATGGCCGGTGCCCAATCTACAAAATAGAGCCGGTTTTTGACCGTTCTCTCGTATTCGTAAATCGTCAGAGAATCTTTTTCTATTGCATCCCACTTGTTTACTACAATAATGCAGGCTCTGCCTTCTTCTTCAATGCGGCCTGCCAGCTTTTGGTCTTGTTCGGTTATGCCATCGATCGCATCTACCACCAGCAGTACCACGTCAGATCTGCGTATGGCTTTAAAAGCGCGATTAATACCAAAAAATTCTACGCCATAATTGACATTCTTCTTTTTGCGTATTCCCGCCGTATCGATCAGCCGGTAGGTTTTGCCATTGCGTTCCACCAGCATATCTATAGCGTCGCGGGTGGTTCCAGAAATCGGGCTGACAATGGCTCTTTTTTCTCCGACCAAGGCATTCAATAGGCTCGACTTACCGACGTTAGGACGACCGACGATCGCCACCTTAGTCTCTGGCTCTTCTGGAAGAGCTTCCACCGATGGCAATGCGGCAATCAATAAATCGAGCAATTCCCCAGTACCGTTGCCGTGGATGCTAGAAATTGGCACTGGTTCCCCCAAACCTAGCTGCCAAAACTCGGCGGCTTGGCTTAATCCTTGGGTTTCCGACTCGCATTTATTGACTGCCAGAAAGAAGGGTATTTTTTGCGGGCGCAGCCAGTTGGCAATTTCTTCATCCGCTGGAGCCAATCCGGTTTGACCGTTTACTACAAAAATCGCCGCGCTTGCTTCTGCTAGGGCTGCCATTACTTGTTCTCGGATTAAGGGCAGAAATTCGGTCTCGTCTTCAAAGATTAAGCCCCCCGTATCTACAACCAAAAAATCCCGGTCTTGCCAGAAGGCTTGCCGGTAAGTGCGATCGCGCGTTACCCCCGGTTCGTCATGGACTATAGCATCTAGGCTTCCCGCAAGGCGGTTGACTAGAGTTGACTTGCCCACATTCGGGCGACCTATAATAGCAACAATCGGTAGAGACGACATAGTTTTGCTCTCCGCTCTAAAAGTGCAATTTTACCATTGTATAGCGGAAAGGGGGAATTGGGCATAACTGGGGTGTAGGGTGTAGGGTGTAGGGTGTAGGGCAGGGTGTAGGGCAGGGTGTAGGATGTAGAACGTAGGGAAACCTGATGCTCTTCTTGCTACACTTCCCCCTCCTTCTTCCCTACACCCCACACCCTACACCCTACACCCTAGTTTTTTGATAGAATTAGCGTCCGCAAGTAAGGGAAAACAGATATGGCACGCTTAAATCAGATTATCGCGATTGAGAAGGGAATTAAGAGTAAGTCGATACAAGAGCTGGCGGAGGCACAAAGAGCGATCGCCAAACCGGCGCTGCTGGCGGGGATATCTCGAACTTACCGTCCCAAAGACGAAGAAGGGGAACAACTGCCCCCGGAGTCTAAGAAAGTCCAAATCAAAGCTGAGGAAATTCTGCGCCAAACTACCGAGATTTTGACCAAGCTCTTTGACATCACTGCCACCAAGGACTGGACGAATTGTCGCGCTCGGGCGGATGTGGTAGTAGAAGGTCAAACCCTGTTATCCCAAGTTCCCGTCTCTTATCTGCTTTTTCTGGAAAAGCAATTAGTAGATTTGCAAGCATTTCTGAAAAAATTGCCGATTCTGGAGGCTTCGGAAACCTGGAACTTCGATGCCTCAGCAGACTGCTGGGCAACGGAACCGCTCCAGACCCTAAAAACATTTAAGATGCCTCGCAACCATGTCAAGGCAGAAGCGACGGAACACCACCCCGCCCAAGTGGAAGTCTATTACGAAGATGTAACCGTGGGGTACTGGCGCACGGTGAAATTCTCTGGGGCGCTGCCCGCACAGCGAGTCAACGAGCTGCTGGAACGGCTGGATAAACTACAGCAGGCTGTTAAGTTTGCCCGAGAGGAAGCGAACAATACAGATGTAGAAGAACAGAGAATTGGCCAGAGAATTTTCCAATACCTGCTGGGCTGAATGTTTTTTCGTCCGACCCCTGGTCATTTTCGCAATCTGGCTTTAGACTATTATATAGAGTACAAGTTCAAGCTCAAAAGTCAACTTAAACCGTACTAACGCCAAAGTGTAGGTTCGAGTCCTGCCCTCGTTAACCGAGGTAGCCCAATGGAAGAGGCAGCGTAGGGTACGAGCTGAAAGTCAAGTTATTACTCTAAGCTGAGCATTCACCGCCGATCGCCAAAGCAACCGTCTTGAATTTCGGCGTCGAGATGCTGGCTCGTCTCCAGCCCGGTGCTCCAAAGCTCTTGCGCCGGTAGCTTAATTGGAAAAGCGTGACGCTTAATCTAAAGCTAAAAACAGGACTTAAACGCAATGGCGCGCGCAAATGGGTGGTAACCCGAGGCCCGTAGTAGGACACACTACTGGGCCTCTAATTTTTGTTGGGCAGGGGCAGAGGGGCAGAGGGGCAGAGGATAGGGTGTTGATTTTGAGGCTTTTTCACTGACGGCGGTGACATATGGGGATCGTTAGCTCTGTTAATCCCGAAACCTCGGTCCCTGTGGGACTTTCGAGCCCTCGATAGCGGTCGGGAAATAGTATGAAGTTTCCCTACACAAGAGCACCCCACACCCCACACCCTAGGCAGAGGGGGAATGTTTTTTATAATCTTTTTTTTTGAGCGCGTGAGCAACGCTCTCCCTGCGGTGCGCGTTGGCGTTGGCATAGCCTGCCCGGAGGGCAATCGGTGGGCGGCATGAGTTTCTGGGGCGAAGCATTCCAATACATTAATTTATGTTAAGAGCAAAGGCCGTCTCGGGAATGCTGTCGCCCCTACACCTTCAATCAATATCCGACACTCCCCACACCTCCCACCCTCCCCACACTCCCCACACCTCCCCCACTCCCTCGTCGAGACATTTGGCGCTATACTAAGGACGACTGACTCCTAAAGGAGGGAAAGATGTCGCCAACCCAGGCAGGGAGCGGGTCAGAGTCTCTTGTCAATATAATTTATGAAATATTAGGTTTGGAGAATGCTGCCACGCAAGATCCAATCGACTTACCCCAAGAATTTCAAGTTATCAACAGCATTCGCCAAGGGTTTCCCATAGACTCGATTCGGCGAATTGGTCAAGCCTACAATATTCCCGAGAGTAAAGTAGCAGCTTTGCTGGGAACTTCCGAGCGAACTATCTCCAGGCGTCAGAAACAAAATAAGCCTCTCAACGCCACCGAGTCCGATCGCATCTACCGCCTTGCTCGGATTTTTGGCCGCGCCCTACAAGTCTTTGAGAGTGCCGATACTTCGCGAAGTTGGCTGAAAAGGCCAAATCGGGCCTTGTCAGGAGCAATTCCATTGGAACTCTTGGATACGGATGCCGGAACGGGGCAAGTAGATGAACTGCTCGCTCGCATAGAGTACGGCATTTATAGTTAAAAGTTAGGGTGTGGGGTGTGGGGTGTTGGGTGTCGGGTGTGGGGTGTGTCGGGTGTGGGGTGTGGGGTGTCGGGTGTGGGGTGTGGGGTGTCGGGTGTGGGGTGTGGGGTGTGGGGAAAATTCCTGCTATAGCATTTCTCAAATAACTGTAATGAACGAAGCGTAGGAGGCGTAGGGGCGACAGCATCCCCAAGACAATCTCTTAGCTCCTACCGGAACCCCCATACTGGGATGCTTCGCCCCAGATAACCTCACATCAAGCGCGAGAAATGCTATATCCCTAACGGGAGCATTTCACTTTTGTCACGGGGCAGCCCGGAGGGCGCTTGTTTTGTGTAGCCGCGCCAGCCGCCTGGGAGGCGGGGCTAAGCCCAAGGGGCGAGGCGGCTAGATACGAAATTGAAATGCTCCCTCCCTAACTCTGTTGGAAGGCAGAGACATTATTTGTAAGGTGCCGCACCGCGCACCAAAGGGTACATATATAGCAGTCAGCAATTAGCTCAGAAGCTCGCGCGCAGGCTGCGCCAACAGCTTTCAGCAATTAGCCAAGTCTTGCTACTTTATAGCTTTTGTATTTTCTAAATTTCCTAAATTTAGTGCTTAGTGCTATATAGCAATAGACATCGAGTTTAAGATAATTAAAAATTACCAATAGCGGCAATACTCGTGGGGAAAGCCGATCGCTGACCGCTGAACGCTGACCGCTATACCGTTTGAGCCGAAAAAATAAATGAATCAATGAATACTACTGTATGGCGTATTTCCCACAAAAGGCAGGTCGCCTGTGCTTTCAATGGGGAGGGAACGCGGCTCAGCTCGGGTCGTTGTAATTCTAAGGGAACGAGTCTAGTTTATGCTTCGGCTACTCTGTCTTTGGCAGCTCTAGAAACTTTTTTTCCTATGGAAATAGAACAGGCAGGGAACTTATTCTTTTCAATACGAGTGGATATTCCCGATCGCTTGCCAAGGGAAAAGCTAGAGCCGAGACAATTACCGGATAATTGGCGCAATCTTCCTGCATCCAGACTCCTCGCTCCTATTGGCGATCGCTGGTTTAGAGCCGGTAAAACCCCAATTCTCATCGTACCCTCGGCCATTGTTCCGGAGGAAAATAATTATTTACTCAATCCCTTCCATCAAGATTTCGAGCAAATTAAGATTTACCCGCCTCAACCCTTTTCGCTCTCTGCGGAGCGGAGGAGGTAAAATTTTGACTTTTGACTTTTGACTTTTGACTTTTGACTTTTGACTTTTGACTTTTGACTTTTGACTTTTGACTTGTGACTTTTGACTTTTGACTTTTGACTTGTGACTTTTGACTTTTGACTTTTGACTTTTGACTTTTGACTTGTGACTTTTGACTTTTGACTTTTGAATTTTGAATTTTGAATTTTGAATTTTGAATTTTGACTTTTGACTTTTGACTTTTGACTTTTCCAAGGAGCAAGATACGATGAAATTTGTCAGCCCCAAGGTGGATTTCGCTTTTAAGAAGATATTCGGTTCCAAGCAAAGTGCGGCAATTTTAATTAGCTTTCTCAATGCTATAGTTTATGGGGGAAAGAATACGATTAAGTCTTTGACGATTATCAATCCCTACAATCCCGGGCAGATTTCGAGCTTAAAAGAAACTTATCTGGATGTGAAGGCCACTTTGTTTGACGGGACTATTGTAGTAATAGAAATGCAGGTAGGCCGCACGACTGCTTTTAGCAAGCGGATACTATATAACTTGACCAAGGCTTATGCCAACCAGTTAGGTGTAGGAGAGAATTACCTAATTCTCAAGCCGGCGATCTCCGTGACAATTGTGGACTTTGTTATGTTTGAAGACAGTACAGAGGTCATCAGCCAATTCGTTTTTAAGGAAAAAAATAAAAACCGCGAATATCCCGATGCGGAATTGCAGTTATTTTTTGTAGAGTTGCCAAACTTCAAAAAAACCTTAGCAGAGTTAAGCAGTCTGACCGATAAGTGGATTTATTTTTTGAAAGAAACTTCTAAGTTGGAAGAAGTACCGGCAAGCTTGGGCGAGGTAGAGGAGATAGGGCGAGCTTTAGCTATTGCCAATCGGACTAGCATGACCCTGGAAGAAATAGATCTAGTAGATCGCCGGGGCATGATCCTGCAAGATGAGAAGGGCCGAATAGATTATGCCAAAGAACAAGGACGCCTTGAAGGGACAACTGCTCTAGTTATGCGTCAACTCCAGAAGCGCTTTGGAGAAATACCCGAGACCATCAGCAGCAAAATTAAAGATTTAGCTATTGAAGATTTGGAAAGTTTAGCAGAAGATTTTTTAGATTTCGACAGTTTGGAGGATTTGTCTGGCTGGCTCCAGGACTAGATCGCAAGTCAAAAGTCAAAAGTCAAAAGTCAAAGGTCAGAATTTATAAGTACAAATTCATTCTTTCTACGATTTTTTTGACTTTTGACTTTTGACTTTTGACTTTTTAGGGACTGCGCTCGAAAGTATCGAGGATTTTGCAACCGCTACAAGCCGAAGGCTAAGCCCGCCAAGAAATGTCATTGAGTTTCTTAAGTCAAAAGTTACAAGTCAAAAGTCAAAAGTAAGAATTTATTAAGCTAAAAGTCACAAGTTATAAGTACGTTTTTTTTGACTTTTGACCTTTGACTTTATGGAGGCTTTTGACCTTTGACTTTTGACTTTTGACTTTATCGGGGGTTGCCCGTCAATTCATGGAGGCGAACCAGGCTCCCTGGCTGTCGGAGCAACAAGTCAAAAGTCAAAAGTAACAAGTCAAAAGTTAAGAATTTGTAAGTACATTCTTTTTAACTTTTGACTTTTAACTTTTGACTTTTGACTTGTTTGACTCACTTCTACTCGTCGTCGCCGTCAAAAGAACAATCAGGCGCACGGAATGGTAGCCCCGGGGGTGGCCAGGGAGGCCAGGGCTTCCTCGCTTAGTTCGGCGAGGGCGCTGGGCAGTTGGCCTGCGGGTACGCGGTCCACAGGTTGTTGGGGGTTGGGGGAGATGTTTTTCTTATCCATTTTTGAGTTGTCCTCATTTAATGGTTTACTTGTCAGACAATTATAAGTCAAAAGTTAAAGGTTAAAAGTCAAAAGTAAGAATTTAAGTCAAAAGTCAAAAGTCATGCATTCAAAAGTCTAAATGTTTTTTTCAAGTATAAATATAAATTAGGTTTGCCCAAGCGTTCAAACCCCAAGTCATAAGTCACCAGTCAGAATTTATATCCAGGAATGCCAGGACTGCGATCGCAAACTCAAAAGTTATATACAAGTCAAAACTGACTAGAATTTATAAGTACAAATTCTAGTCAGTTTTGCGATAGGGCGATTTTTTAAGTCAAAAGTCAAAAGTAACAAGTCAAAAGTTAAGAATTTGTAAGTACATTCTTTTTAACTTTTGACTTTTAACTTTTGACTTTTGACTTGTTTGACCCACTTCTACTCGTCGTCCCCGTCAAAAGAACAAAACGGACCGCAAAAAATAACAGCAGGGCCTGCGGAGGCAAAGTCGGCCAGGGCTTCCTCGCTTAGTTCCGCGAGGGCGCTGGGCAGTTGGCCTGCGGGCACGCGGTCCACAGGTTTTTGGGGGTTGGGGGAGATGTTTTTCTTATCCATTTTTGAGTTGTCCTCATTTAATGGTTGACTTGTCAGACATCATTATAAGTCAAAAGTTAAAAGTTACAAGTCAAAAGTAAGAATTTATAGATTGGATTGCACTGGATCCATTTACAAAAGTCAAAAGTCAGCCTCAATCAAGTCACAAGTCTCAAGGTAATAAGTCAAAAGCCCAAGAGTAATAATTTATAATTACCAATTATTACTTAGTAATTACTGCCATCGGGCGATCTTTCCCCAAGTCAATAAGTAAAAGTCATTCTTCAATAATTTATAAGTACATTCTTTTTTACTTTTGATTTTTTACTTTTGACTTATGATTTGCGATCGCCGCTAGACCACTTCATCGCAGCGCTCGGGAGCGATCGCCAACTCAAAAGTTACAAGTCAAAAGTTACAAGTCAAAAATAAGAATCTCTAAGTACGCTCTTTTTGACTTTTAACTTTTGACTTTTGACCTTATCGGGGGTTGCCCGTCAATTGATCGAGGCGAACCAGGCTCCCTGGCTGTTGGAGCAACAAGTCAAAAGTAACAAGTCAAAAGTAAGAATCTCTAAGTACGCTCTTTTTGACTTTTAACTTTTGACTTTTGACCTTATCGGGGGTTGCCCGTCAATTGATCGAGGCGAACCAGGCTCCCTGGCTGTTGGAGCAACAAGTCAAAAGTAACAAGTCAAAAGTAAGAATCTCTAAGTACGCTCTTTTTGACTTTTAACTTTTGACTTTTGACCTTATCGGGGGTTGCCCGTCAATTCATGGAGGCGAACCAGACTCCCTGGCTGTCGGAGCAACAAGTCAAAAGTCAAAAGTAACAAGTCAAAAGTTAAGAATTTGTAAGTACATTCTTTTTAACTTTTGACTTTTAACTTTTGACTTTTGACTTATTTGACCCACTTCTACTCGTCGTCCCCGTCGAAAGAACAAACACTAAACGCTCGGGCAGAAGACGGCCCGGCGGTGCAGCCTGCGGGGCCTGCGGAGTCAAAAATCAAAAGTAACAAATCAAAAGTAAGAATCTCTAAGTACGCTCTTTTTGACTTTTAACTTTTGACTTTTGACTTTTGACTTGTTTGACTCTTAATAGCGACAGAAGGCGATAGAGGGCGATCGCTGCACAGCGCTCTATCGACCGGGCAGGAACCGTCTTACTGCTACAATCCTTTCTACAACCTAGAAAAGAGGACAGGGGAGTGTGGGGAGAGGGGGGAGTGTGGGAGGCCGCCTACGAGGCCGCCTACGAGGTGTGGGAAGGACTGCTGAAAGTTCTCCCCTCTCTCCCCCCTCTCCCCACACTCCCCACACTTCCCCCTCTCTCTCCCTGGCCAGTGCTAAAAAAAAGAAGACTAATTTCTCCCAAGGGAAACCCACCCCCTGCCGCGACCTGCTGCAAGATCGGCGGGGGGCTTGGGGTGGGCTATCTTCCCATCCGAGCTAGCTATTGGAGGCAAGCCAATGCACAACTTTCCCAAAGTCATTGGCTTACCCGATGCCAGCTCGGTCTTTAAGGGAGAAGTTTTTTTTCTTTGATTGGGAATAACCTCCTTGCTAGGTTTACTTGGTTATCAGGTTGCAAAGGGTCACGGTTAGGCGTGGTCCTTTTTTTGCCCCTCTTCGGAGCCTAAAAACTATATTAGCACCGTTTGCTCGAAAAACAACATCAAATGCAAAAATTTTTTTCCTGCTTCTGCACCTTCGGTACCCTCTTCACTGTCCTATAGCCTAATCTTACAGAGAGCGATCGCCATTATCCCATCCCTGGCCCACAGATTTGTGAATTCAAAATTCACGCATTCACGCATTCACGCATTCAAAATGCTTTTGGATCCGGCCGACCGGCCACAAGGCAGGCTATATAGCGCTACGCGCAAGTCAAAAGCCAAAAGGTAATAAGTCAAAAGTCAGAATTTATATATAGGAATGCCCGGTAGCGATCGTCGCTGGACTACATATTTATCGCAGCGGGAAGAGCGATCGCAGTTTTCTCGGCAGGCCAAAGTAGCGATCGCAGTTTTCCCAGCGCACCAGACAATATATATAGCACTACCGATTAAGGTGTTTGACAGTTGCAAAACGCCAACATCTTGAATTGGCAAGGCTTTGACGCTCAAGCTGAAAGCTGAAAGCATGTCCCGAGGCTAAGTCTAGGCGTAGGCGTAGCCTGCCCTCTGGGGCATAGCCTGCCCAAGGAGGGCATAGGGCTGACTGCTTACTGCTATATAGTGAACCTTGAGTAGCGATCGGTGGGCTACATGGGTTTCTGGGGCGAAGCATTCCAATACGATAATTTTTCTTTAATAGCACAGACTGTCTCGGGAATGCTGTCGCCCCTACGCCTAGGGTGTTGACTCTAAAACTTTTCACGCCAATTGGTGACATCCGGGGATCGTTGCCGCTTGAAACCTGAAAGCACCTAAATGTAAGACTTTCCGGCTCCCGAAAGCGATCGCGAAAATAGGATGAAGTTTCCCTGCACCCTACACCCAACACCCTACCCTACGCCCCCTACGCCCCCTACGCGCCCCCTACGCCTAGGGTGTTGACAAGTGTAATCCGCGAAATGTAGGGGAATGTAGGGGCGACAGCATCCCTTCGATAATCTCGGCTTTAGGAAAAAAACCCGGTACTGGGATGCTTCGCCCGACAGCCGACAGCCGACAGCCGACAGCCCACAGCCGACAGCCGACAGCCGACAGCCGACAGCCCACAGCCGACAGCCGACAGCCGACAGCCGACAGCCCACAGCCGACAGCCGACAGCCGACAGCCGACAGCCGACAGCCGACAGCCGACACCCGACACCCTAAACTCTGGCCTTGGCCTGTTTTCTTTTCAAGAAAATCAGAAAAGCGATCGCCAGGATGCTGCCAAACCAGACCTTCGGTTCCGGTACAGATACGCTAAAAGGATCGTTGGGTTGGCTCAACTGCTCTTTGCCATCTTCCACTTCTCGTTCAAAGCGATCGTCTTTTTCTTCTGCTTCCTTGAGAGCTTGTCGTTGTTCGTCATTAACCAGAACGATCGCCGAAGAATAAGGAGAGACGATTTCATAACGCTTGGCGATCGCGTGAATTGCATCCAAGTCTGCTAACTGACTGGCATCGACATTTTTGGTTAGAGCCAGAATCCATTGGCGGACTGCCAGAGGATCGAAAGAAGCGATCGCGCTTTGGGGAACTGCTTGCAACTCTTTCTGGAGAGAGGCAAAATCGGGAGTCCCCGGACTTTCCATAAACCAAGCGTATCCATCTACGACGCTAACGATAGATTCGTCTAAATCTGCCTGGGTCGCCAGTCGTCGCAGAGCTTGTTGGATATTAGTCGAGACTCCGCCGCGACTATATTGAATTACTTTTAAAGTCGCATCGTCATAAGCTTGGGGCAATCCTCCCAGATGCACTATCCAAAAGGGAGCGGGCATAGCTGGCAATTTTTGATTATCTTCGGACAGCTCGTAACTGCCGCGATCGGTTACTAACAAAATCGCATCGTAAGATGTATTGCCTCGCAAGCGATCGAACTGTTGCAGCATCTCCTGAAATTGCAAGCCGCCATAGAAGACTATTTGGCTGCGATCGAAGTCTGCGATATTCTCGATGCGCTGGGAAGCAGCACCAGCAGAAGCAGTAACGTATAAATCTACGTCATTTTTGGCCGCAAAGACTTTTTGCAACCAAGTAAATGATTCCTCCAGTTCTTCAGAATTGGCCGCCATGCTGCGGGAGGTATCTAGAATTATTGCAAACCGCTCTCCTTGGGGCAGGGAATAATTCTCAGCGGCCAGAGGTTTCGCTACAATGCGGTAATTTCCGGGCAAATTAACCTCATGCAGTTGGGGTGCGAACTGGGGAGCGGAATCGGGCGCGGATTCGGGAGCGGAATCGGGAGAGTCGGCTTCGAGCGCAGATTCTGCAGGGCTGACAAACTCTGGCAACCAAGCATTTTTGGGACGCTCGATTTCTTGGCCGTTATAAATTAGCTCGGTCTTTCGCGTCCAAAAAGCATTTCGTTTTTCCCCTAACTGCGGCAGAGGCCATCCTTCCTCTTGTCGCATCACTTTATATGTCAGCCAGAGATGCTGTTTCGGTTGCTCTTGCCGTTCGGAATTAGCGCCAAGCGGTAACGATGTTAAGCGAGCGGGAATGGGAAAAACTCTCAAGCGATAGTGGCGCGGTCCGACTTGTTCGAGCAAAGCCGGGTCTATCGGTCGCCAGCGCCGCACTTGGTCGTTATATACTTGCTGGGCAGCACCGCGAGGGGAAATCTGAAAGCGAAATCGCTTGTCTCGGTTGTCGCTTTCCCCCAGCCAGATTCCAGTTAAAACCGCACTCTCTGGCAAAGAAAAAGAGTAAAAAGTTTCCAGGGATTCGGGGGTTTGGTTTTCATAGAGTTCGTATAGTTCTACATCCGCCCAATCCCCCCGCTCTTTTACCGCTATTTCTTGGCGAGCTATCCAGACTTTTTCCTGGTTGATGTCGAGCAATCCCGCTTTGACCTGACCTCGGTCGAAGGTAGATTTGATGGCGCGTTCTATAGCAGAGCGTTCTGCCTTTTGAATTGGAGCGTCAAAAAAATCAGCGTAGAGTTTTTCCGATCGCTCGCTATCCGATCGCGACCCTCGGTATAAAAATGGAGACAAAAACTGATTGTACAGATACTGAACTACATGGGCATTGGCTTTTTCCATGCCAAAGATATTTCTATACATCTCGCGGATGTGATTATTTCTGTCCCAGGTACTGATATACCTATAAGAAGAGAGATAAGCATTGACCAGTCCGTCTCTAATTAAGTCGGACTTAGCCAAGAGTTCCTGGCGATCGCGATTCGTCTCGGCGGGGCGATCGAGCAGTTCAAATGCCTGGGTTTGAGGCTGTTGCTGCAAAGACAGGAAAACCAGCAGCCAAGCTGTTGCCGTTGCCACCGAGCCAAGCCAAGCTTTGTTGCGCCCGAACTGAGCGGCAAATGCGCGCCAGATTTTCCGGCCAGAACTAATATAGAAGCCGATTACGGCGAAAGGCATGACCAGGAATAGGCTCGAAGTCAGAGCGAAGAGGAAAAAGGTAATGGGCAGCCAGGAGAAAAGTAGCGAAGGATCGCTAGTTAACATTTGCAGCAATGGCCGCAGCCATTCAAAGCTGAAGAAGGCTACGAGGAAAACTAAGCTAGTGGGGATAGTATAAAAGAGAAGGACGCAGCCGCCATAGATACCTATTAAGAGGATGAGGCTGTGGGCGAGCAATTGCCAGCGGGCGATCGCGCGGTTGTTTTGGGCGTATCCGTAGAATAGCTCTAAGCCAAAAGTGAAAATGCAGAGCAGCACCGTTCCGATGAGGAAGCCGCTGGCTGGAGTCAGCTCCCGCAAGACAAATAATCTAATCGACAAGAGCAAGAATAAAGGAGCTTCTACGCCGTAAAACAAACGAACTAATTGTGCTGGGTTTTCTCGCAATTTCCGCAATGCCAGAAGCGTGCATATGCTGGGCACTGCAATTAAGCCGGCAAAAGTCAGAAAAAATTGAAAGGGAATCAAGCCGTCAAAAGTCGCCCAAATTAAGGGTATTCCAACATAGGGCAATATGCCCAGATAGACAAACACTAGAAAGGTTAGATTCCAAATCCAAAAGATAGCCTGGAATAACCCATAGAGTATAGTTTTCATTGGCACTAGGTTGTAGGGTGTAGGGTGTAGGGGAAATTAGGGTGTAGGGTGTGGGGTGTGGGGTGTAGGGTGTAGGGAATTGGGTAAGGGTGTAGGGTGTAGGGTTTAGGGTGTAGGGAATTGGGTAAGGGTGTAGGGTGGGTGTAGGGTGTAGAGTGTAGAGTTTTTTAGAGTGTAGGATTTAAGGGTATTTATTTTTTCCCCCACACCCCACACCCTACACCCCAATTTCCCCTACTTAAAGCTCCAGGCTGCGGCGACTAAACAACTCCAGCCGAGGATAAAGGCTGCGCCTCCAACCGGAGTAATAGCACCGAGCCATTTTATGCCAGTCAGCGAGAGAGCATATAAGCTGCCAGAAAATAGAGCGACTCCTGCAACAAAGGCAAAGCCAGAAGTGACTAAAGCCAGGGGTGCGGGGGAGTCGGTACGAGTTAAGAGTAAGGCGACGAGCAATAGAGCGAGGGCATGGTACATTTGGTAGCGAGCGCCGGTTTCAAAAATAGCGAGGGCTTTCTCGCTCAACTGCTCTTTTAGGGCGTGGGAAGCAAAGGCACCAGCCATAACAGAAATAGCACCCAGGATTCCCGCGATCGCCAAAAAAATTCGGGTCACATCCATAATTTAAGAATTCCGCCAGAGGAAAGTCAATCTGCTTTTATTATAGCCTCAACTGGTGGCTAGCAGGGCCAATTGTTCGGCAGCATTTCAATTTTGTATAGCACTAATATCAAATCCGTTTAAACAATTACAATATTTGTAGGGGTTCCCCGGGAGCGCCCCGGGAGCGTCTGAGGCGGCCGGGGCGCTCCCGGGGAACCCCTACGGGATTTATAGGTAAAACCGGATTTGATATTAGCCTATAGGCTGTCAGCAGGGGAGCATTTCACTTTTGCAAGCAGTAGGGAGCGGCCCGGGAACGAAACCCAACAATAGCGCTCTCGCCCTTGTTTCGTTCCTCAACCGCTCCCTACATCACCAACAAGATATCATTACAAAATTGAAATGCTCCCGTCAGCAGTAAGGGCGAACTGCATGCTGCAGTTCGCCCTTACTGGTTCCAATTCTTCTGATAGTTTTTCTGGTAGTTTTTCTGGTAGTTTTCTGGTGCCGTTTTTGGCAAAAGCTTAAGATCGCTTTGCTTCCAGCAGGCGAGAGTAATAAAAGCTAGTGCTGGTCATAGCATCTCGGCCAATCGAAAAGCCATTGTTTTTGAGAATATTGACAATTTTTGTTTCTTCGTGTTGGTAAGCCCGGGTGGTTTTGCTCGGTCCAGGGAACAACTCGCCAACCTTTTTGAGCATGCTCAGAGCTAGGGTTTTAGGTGCAAAGCTAAGAATAAGTCGCTCCTCGGCCAGTTTGCCCAGATGGCCAATCATTTCTGCTGCCTTGTCCTGGGGATAGTGAATCAGTACGTCCAGACAAATTACAGTATGGTAGCGACCGCTCAAGGATTCTAGGTCTTGTGCGCTGAAGGCGATGTTATTGGGTTGGCCCAAGGTATTAGCCGCTCGCTGATAACCTTCCTGCACCATTTTTTCAGAAATATCGCTGGCATAGACCTTTGCCCCAGCTTTCGCTAGAGGAATACTCAGACTGCCGACCCCGCAACCGGCGTCGCAAATTAACAATCCCTGTAAGTTGCCATCTGCCTCTAGCCAGTCGAGTACGGTATCGACAGTCTGTTGATGCCCTTTCCGAATATCCAACTGCACTTTGTTAACGCTGCCATCCCCATAGATGCGCCGCCAGCGATCGAAGCCAGTGGCGTTAAAATAGTCGCGGACAAGGGTTTTATCGTCTGTTGCGTTCATAAATTTGCCGGGAGGTCAATGGTTTCCAAACTTTGAACTTACCATCTTCCCTTGAGATTATTTTTGTTTTTTTTAAAAAAGCAGTAAGCAGTCAGCTATCAGCAGTCAGCCCTATGCGTGAAGCGCAGGCAACGCCATTCGACTTCGCTCAGGATATGCTTTTAGCACAAGCCTTGCCGTTACTAGCAAGGAGCGATACTTGAATTATCCGCTCCCTGCGCGTGCGTAGTGCTATAAAATCGCCCGTGACAGATTACCAATAATTACAAGGGCTTTGGATTTTTGATGTTTGCCCGGGAGATTTTGTATGACTCGTCCCTAATTTGTGCTGAGGTAAATTTCACATAATCATCCCAGAGTAGAGCCTGTAAATAGGAGTAAATCTCATCAGATCGTTCTAATTTCAAATTAATAAATTGGCGATCGCGATTTTTAGGCTTGACGTTGAAATAAATCATTAGGGTGTAGGGTGTGGGGAATCGGGCATGGGGCATTGGGCATGTTCGCATTGGGCATTGGCAAGAGTTCGAGCGCCCCGGAGTTTTAATTTTTTAAATTAAAGATGGCAAGTGAAAACTCAAAACTCCGGTTAGCTCGAACTCAAAACTCCGGGGCGCTCGAACTCAAAACTCAAAACTATCCATTTCCCCTTGTCCCCCACACCCCACACCCCAAACCCCACACCCCACACCCCACACCCCAAACCCCACCCCCCCCACCCCCCACCCCACCCCCCACACCCCAAACCCCAAAACCCAAACCCCAAACCCCATCCCACACAACCACAGACCCCCAAACAAAAAAACAAGAATGAACCCCGA
>JAAHFN010000061.1 GCA_010672965.1 Oscillatoria sp. SIO1A7 | reverse complement strand
TGGGAGAGTGGGGGAGAGTGGGAGAGGGGGGAGAATGGGAGAGGGGGGAGAATGGGATAGTGGGGGAGAGTGGGGGAGAGTGGGAGAGGGGGGAGAATGGGAGAGGCGGGAGAAAGAGTGGGGAGAGTGGGGCAATCGGCGGGTATGTTTTTTAGATTTGGCATTTTTGAAGGGTACCCTTGAGGGTGTAGGGGCGATAGCATTCCCGAGACAGTTTTTTTTATTAAATAAAATTATTGTAGTGGAATGCGCGGGCCCCAGAAACGTATGCCGCCTACCGATCTCTTCAAAAAAGAGGATTATAAAAAACATACCCTTGAAAGGGAGTGGGGGAGTGGGGAGCAAGGGGAGAGTGGGTATAATTTTCAGTCCTTCCCACACTTCCCGGACTTCCCGGACTTCCCACACTTCCCACACTTCCCACACTTCCCACACTGGGAGCATTTCAATTTCGTATCTAGCCGCCTGACGCCTATAGGCGTAAGCCCCGCCTCCGCTCGCGGCTGGCGCGGCTACACAAAACAAGCGCCCTTTGGGCTACTGTTTACAAAAGTGAAATGCTCCCCCCACACTTCCCTTCCAACAACCTACACCCCACTCCCCACACCCCACACCCTAGCCTAAGACTCTTCCCGAACTTCGGTAGGAGGATTATTTTTATCTGTGCCCTCGGAGCCTTTACCAGTTTTGGCTATATAAATGCCTACAGTAATGAGAACGAAGCTCAGAATATTCAGCGGTTCTAGAAACTCGCCAAATAGCAACCAGGCAACGGCTGCTGCAGGAGCCGGTTCTAGGAGCAGGACAATGGTCACGAAAGCTGAGGAAAAATATTTGAGACTGTAAACGACTAACCCATGACCCATTACTTCACTGATAACCGCTAAGCCGAATACGGCCAGCCAACCCATCGTGCTGATGGGGAAAATCGCATCGTCCGTTATCCAAACAACAGGAGCGGCAATTGCCAAGCCGATCGCGCAGCGCCATACCAAAATATCTGAGGTCGATAAGCGCTGCCGTAGCTTTTCCACTAGCAAAAAACTGCCAGCATAAAATACCGAAGATAGCAGCGCCACCGCATCGCCGACGATCGCCCCGGTTCCGAATAGTTCCTCCTGTGGCTGGAGCCAGTCCCCTAGAGCGAGAACGATCGCGCCCCCCAGGGCGATCGCCAATCCCGTCAAGAAACGGCGATCGAAGCGCTGACCCAGAAACAACCAGCCGCCCAATGCTGTAAAAATCGGCGGCATATTGGACAGCATCACCCCATTTGCTGCGGTCGTTTGCGTCAAAGACCAAGTCCACAGAAAGCGACCCGTCAGATGAAAGAGCCCCAGAGAAACCAACAAGCCCACTACAGTCCAAGTTTCCTTTGAAGCCTTCCCATCCCCTTTCGTCCCTATATCTTTTTCCGTTTCTGAGGCAGCAGCAATATCGCTATTGTCTCCTGCAAGTTTTCCTGAAACTTGCCACCGCTGCAAACCCCAATTCCACCCAGCAAATACTACGGTGGCAATCCACAATCTGTTAAAAACCGTCGCTTCCGCAGTAATTTCACTATTAGATATTTTAATAAATATAGAGGTAAAAGACAGGGCAATCAGCCCGATAAGCAATAGAAAAAATGACAGAAAAGATTTCGCTATTGCCCCCGAACTTGCAGAGATATCCTCATCTTCTGTAACCTCTGCAACAGCATTGGCGCTTTTATCTTCCAAATCGATTGATAAATTTTCCTGCAAATTAGGTTCAGACATTTTTTTGAGCTAAAAGCATGATAGATACACCAAATGGCAAAGATAGGCGATCGAGCAAATAACCTTCCTTAGAAAATAAGGATATTAACGTATTATTGATCGACTTCGGTGGCATAGTTAGCTCATTACCCCCTCGACCCAATAACCCTTGTAACAGTCGTATTACAGCAATTAAAGGAAATAGGAAAAAATTAAAATAACTAACAAAATGCACCTTATAACCAGCAGACACTACAAGTTGATGCAAATTTGGCAGTATATACCTACGTTTGTGATGAAGGATAACATCCTGTTTGCTCCACATCCAAGCATAAGCAGGAACGGTAATCAACAACCAACCAGAGGGCTTGAGTTTTTTCGCCAAGGCTTGCAAAGACTCAGAATCTTCTTCTATATGCTCCAAGACATCTAATAATACGATTAGGTCAAACTGTCTATCGGGAAATGGAATATCATTTGGCAAGCTCCCAGATTGAACCTCTGCCAGTTTCAGGTTACTGGCAAAAAGTCGTGCTGTCTCGTCTAACTCCATCGCATAGACTCGGCCGCGATCGGCTAGCATAGCCAAGTTACCTCCAGTTCCGCACCCGGCCTCAAAAATTTCTGCAGATTCTGGTAAAGCCAGCTTGTCGATAACTCGCTTTATAATCGATCGCCGTGCGACAAACCACCAATGGGTTTCTTCTAGGGCCATCATTTTTTGATATATCTGTGGATCCATCGCAAATGTTGTCTTTATATTAACCGGATGTTAACCATTTTTTGGTCTGGCTTTTCAAGAATACAATATAATATTGAGGCGATCGCTCTCCTGGTAGTTACAATAAGGTCTTATATATTGTAGGGTAGTTGAGAGTAAAAATCCTAATTTCTGAATCCGTCGTAACTCCCTCGGGGCGATCGCAAATGAGTAGAAAACTATATATGGTGTAGGCTGCGCAAGTACGACTATATTTTGTCCCATATCTAAACTGTCCCATATCTTGTCTATGCTTGAGTTCTGTCCCTGTCAGCGCCCAAGGGCGATCGCGATCGAATGTGTAGTCTGCTATACAGTTTATTTTAAGCAATAAGCGGTCAGCTCTCAGCAGTTAGCTGTCAGCACGACTATTCCCGAACTTGCTTTGGCCAGCTTTGAACGATCGAACACCTGAATTTGTAGTGCTATAAGGAGTTACGAAAGAGAAATCGCGGTCCATTTTTAAGCTATTGTCATATTGAATAAGAACCTTAGCAATAATTAACAACAATACAATGTTGAATGTTTTCAGCGATCGCGAAGCTCAGAATGGCGTATCTAGGTCTTTTTATGAATCTACTATACCTTTTATAGTCTTACTTCTAGGAATAGTTGCTATATCTTCCACTGCCATTTTCATTAAAGTAGCGCTTAAAGAACTTACTGTAGAAGCAATACTTTTTGACCGCTTATCTATCTCCACCCTCACATTTGCCAGTTGGAGTTTGGGCTTGGAATTTTGGCGATCGCGAGGGGAAGACAATAATGCTATCTCTCAAACAAGCTCTAAAACAGAAGAAGTAAGCGATTCAGCCAAAAAAGCCAAACCAGCAATACAGCTTCTTGCAGGTTTGATGATATTATTGGTCGTCACTCATACCACCGGGCGCTTCTTATATATGTGGTCTTTAAAACAGACTACGGCGTTGAATGCCCTGACTTTATCTAACTTAACGCCAATTTTTACATTCTTAGGTGCTTGGTTATTTGTTGGCAAAAAGTTCGATAGACGTTTCTCCATAGGGCTGGCGATCGCTGTAGGAGGAGGTTTTTTCTTAACCCTAGAAGACTGGCTGCATCTGGAAGAACAAACATTTGGTTCAATGGCGCTCCTAGGAGATGCAGCAGCCTTATTATCTGCTATGGTTTATGCTTTAGCAATTCTAATGGCAGAAAGACTGCTAAGATACTTACCCAGTCTCACTTTTTTGACCTGGCGTTCTGCGGTTAGCCTAGCTTTTATTGCACCATTTGTATGGCTTAAAAGCGATTCGATTATTCCTGTCAGTACCGAAGGATGGTTATCCATACTAGGTCTGGGATTAATTTGTGGCGTACTTGCTCGCAGCCTCACTACTTATGCGTTTAAATATTTTTCTGCTCCATTTATGACTATCGTCTTTTTGCTAGAACCTTTTCCGGTTGCTTTTTTCGCTTGGATTTTCTTAGGCGAATTTATCTCCCCATTCAATATAATGGGATTCATCCTCATTTCCATAGGAATTTATCTAGCAAAAACAGGCAAAGGATCTGATAGCGTTTAATTAGAGCATTATCGTTTTATGTATATAGTCATTTCAATTAAGGATGAGACAGTTAGGATCTCCCTAAATTTAGGGCAAATGGTGAAATCGCCCCTACAAAAATGTCTCATTTTTATTTGAAATGACTATAATTAGCAATAATTTGGCTGAAGGCTGACTGCTGACTGCTAATAGCTGACTGGTATAACTAGCTACCTGACTTAACAATAGAATAAACAATGAAATACAAGCAACTAGGTGATAGTGACTTACTTGTATCTGAAATTTGCGTAGGAACTATGACCTACGGCTATCAAAATACAAAAGAAGAGGCTCGACAACATTTAGATTATATGGTTTCTCAGGGAGTCAACTTTATTGATACTTCTGAAACCTATCCTTTTCCTAATAAAACTGAAACTCTTGGCATCACCGAAGAATATATTGGAGACTGGTTGGCTAAGCAGCAACGGGATAAATTGATTATCGCCACAAAAGTAGCGGGAGTAAATTCCCAACTAACTTGGATTAGAAATGGACAACATCGCATCGATAAAGCTAATGTCACCGAAGCATTAGAATCAAGCCTTAAACGCTTGCAAACTGATTATATTGACTTATACCAAATTCATTGGCCCGATCGCTACGTTCCTCTCTTTGGCGATCCCGATTACGAGCCCGAGCGCCAGCGAGACACCATACCCATTGCCGAACAGCTAGAAGTTTTTGCCGACTTAATCAAAGCTGGTAAAATTCGTTATTTAGGTGTAAGTAACGAAACTTCTTGGGGAGTTTGTGAATTCTGTCACGCCGCCAAACAGTTTAATTTACCAAAAATTGTTTCCATTCAAAATGGGTTTAGCCTATTTAACCGTAATTTTCATATTAATCTAGCTGAAGTGTGCCATTTGAATAATATAGGATTGCTAGCTTATAATCCCTTAGCCTTTGGTTTTCTAACGGGTAAATATCTCTCGGAAACTCCCAAAGACTCCCGTTTAGAATTATTTGGAGGAATGTACTCTCATTACGATCGCGATAATATCGACAAAGCAACAGAAAGCTATGTTAATTTAGCTCGCAAACAGGGAATTACGCCAGCACAGTTAGCCTTAGCTTATGTCAGCTCTCGCTGGTTTGTGGCCAGTACCATTGTTGGCTCCACCAAAATAAAACAAATAGAAGAAAACTTAAGCAGTGTTGACATTGATTTAAGTCAGGAAATTTTAACTGAAATCGAGCGAATTCATCGTCGTTATCCCAACCCAACAGCTTAAACCTTAGTGAGGAAATTTACGAACCCAAAGGAAGTCCGCTCCCGCCTATTGGACCATTATTTGCTAAGGTTATGGATTAGGTCCTGTATCTGTCTTAAGGCGCTACCAAAGGCGAGGTAACTTCAGCCTAGAAATAAAATTTACAAAAAAATAGGTTTTTGGGTTTACAAGCGTTAAAAACTGACTCTATAATTTGAAGGCAGCAAATAAATTCAATCGTTTTACATGGTCCATTTAATGGCGTCAATTCAGGTTTAGATTAAACATTGAAAAATTAAGCAATAATTAACGTTATTATTGTTGCTATTATTTATGGTATTATAAGGAATCAATAAGGCGGAATTATAAAATATGGAACGAAAAATAAAGCTTACCTATATCTTTACCCATCACATCCGTTGGGTTCAGTTTGAATGGGTTGCAAAATATAGCGATCGCTCGTTATTTGATATAGATTACATCATCTTGAATCAAGGCGATCCCATCATTGATTTTCTAGAAAGTATGAACATTCCTTATACAACTACTTCTTACAATGATTATACAAAGACCCCCGAAGTAGTAAAATTTATTTACGATCGCTTAATAGAAAACAAAACAGACATAGTACATACCCGTTGGTTTGCCGGACATATAGCAGGATTGCAAGCTGCTTATTATGCCAATGTCCCCGTAAGGGTTTATACCAGGGAACATCCGGGGATAAAATGGAAACGCCACGATCGCAGTAAATATGAATTAATTTGGGAATTTGCAACCAACGCTATTGCCGTCACCGACCATGTAAAAGCAGGGATGATTTCAGACGGCGTACCGGAACATAAAATAAGCAAAATTCCCAGTGGATTCGATATTACAGAGTATGAAAATATAGATACCGAAAGAATTAAAAAACTTCAAGACAAATATCTCAAGGGGCACACTGGCCCAATCGTTGGTGTAGCGGCAAGGTATGTCGAATGGAAGGGAATAGAATATACGATTGAAGCATTTAAAAAGGTACGAGAGGTTTACCCTAATGCCCTTTTAGTATTAGCAGGAACTCATACAGATACAGCAAACATAAAAGAACAGTTCCAAAAAATAACAAAAGATAGTATAAATGCTCCTCCATCGAGAGACGCGATGAATATAGTCGAAAAGCTGTCAGAATTACCTGCTGATAGTTATGTTGAAATTTATTTTGAAGAGGATCTTTTTGCCCTGTTTCGACTATTTGATATATTCGTTCACGTCCCCATTAGTCCAATTAGAGAAGCATTTGGACAAGTCTATGTTGATGCAATGTTATCGGGACTTCCTACAGTAATTACGCTATCGGGGATTGTCCATGAATATGCCAAACACAAAGAAAATGCTTGGGTTGTTGATTATCAAAATAGCGAACAAATTGCCGAAGGAATCCTAGCTTTGTTAAATGATGAGTCATTAAGAAAAAAAATAGCAGCAAATGGATTAGCTTCTGCTAAAGAATATAGCATTCAAAATAAAATGCTAGCTTTGGAAAACCTTTATGTACAAGAATTTCTGAAACGTACCAAGAAGCAATAAAAAATAACCAAGAAGAATTACGATAGAGCCCATTATACAAGAATTCCTGAAACGTACCAACAGGCAATAAAAAATCACCAAGAACAATTATGATCGAGCCCATCGTAAAACCTAACTTTTTTATACTCGGTGCTGCAAAATCTGGCACTACCTTCCTGTATAATACTTTGACCGAGCATCCCGATATTTTCTTCCCTATAGAGAAAGAGCCTTCATTTTTATCCTATCATTTTGACAAACATATTAATGGGACTGCAAAATATTTTGAGCTATTTGATGATGTTAAGGCTGAAAAAAGAATAGGGGAGGCTTCTCCTAATTACCTTCCGGATCCAACTTCTCCGCGAATACTTAAAGGACTCTTTCCCGATGCGAAATTCATAGTTACTTTAAGAAATCCAGCAGATAGAGCTTATTCCATGTATTTAAACTTGAGACGATATGGGCACGAACATCATAATACTTTTGAACGAGCCCTGCTTGCTGAAGATAAAAGATTGAATTCTAAAGATTTTAAAGAAAAACATCAATATTTTTATCATTTTCTTTATTTTCGCTCGGGGCTATTTGGAGAACAAATTCAAAGATATTTTGACTTGTTTGATAAAGAGCAATTTCACATAATTACGCTCGATAGCTTAAAAAGTCATTTTGAAGAAAGCATCAAAAATATTCTAACTTTTTTGGAGGTGGATGCAAATTATGCCTTGAAGCCAGGAGATAAACATAAGGGATATGGGGTGCGCTTTTTACCACTACAAATATTGCATCGCAAACTACCCAGAGAATATAGAAAATATCTAGGTTTTTTATTGTCATTGAATAAAACGGAGACTCAACCTATAGACCCAGAGATTAGGGCAACACTGATGAAAAAATATGAGGAAGATTTAAATTTGTTATATGACTTAACCAAAATCGATCTAAGAGAATCAAATTAGATAACCATAAATTTACTTCTATAGCATTTCTCGCGCTTGATGTGAGTTAGGCTATCTCGGGCGAAGCATCCCAATGCGGGGGTTGTCGTTTCAAGGCCGAGATTGTCTTGGGGATGCTGTCGCCCCTACGCCCCTACGCTTCGTTCATTACACTTATTTGAGAAATGCTTTATTGGTATCGGTTCAATTTTGCAGAATATATGTTTGGCTATGAATATGGATGCTAGGCAGTAAAAGAGATTTTGAAGATGTTGTTAACTGTTCGATGGGAGAGTGCAAAATATGTCATCAAGCCTGAAAAATAGTAAGTTTTCACAAGACAATTTAATCTTATATACATCGATAATATCTGGACTGTTTTGTATTGTCCTCTTGGTTTATCATTTTATTCTAGATAATTTTGCTGCACCGGGGCAATATACATCGTCAATGCCTGAGTGGAATGCCGATCGCCTGAGTATGGCATTCTTTCTCAAATATAAGTTTAACTTGTATAATCCTGAAGATAGTGTAGGACCCTTAATTAGCGATATGTATGGTCCTATGCTTGCCTTGGCTTACCTACCTGCTGCGATCGCTAATTCTCCCACATTTGCCCTGATTATAGGCAAATTAATCTCCCTAATCATTTTCTTTACTCCCGTAATTTGGTTGTATATAGGTGAAAATTGGCAAGACAAAAAAAGATTATCTTTATCCGTACTTGCCCTAATTGCCTTTTTCTTATTTACCACGGATATAAGAACATTATATTATGATGCTTTTAGGATTTGTGCTGATTGTCCTGCTTTGGGATTTTCAGCATTAGCTTGTATTGTTATTTACAAGGAAAAAAATAAAAATGAAATTCCTTTAATCAAATTGCTAGCAAGTGCTGTTTTAGCAATTTTAGCGGTCTGGTCAAAGCAAATTGCCGTACCAATACTGGTTTCTTTACCACTATATATATATCTGGTTTGCGATCTGAAAATTTTCAAACGCTATTTAGCTTGTTTGTTAGTCAGCGGCATAGTTATCTCTAGTATTTTAATCGTTGCTTTCAATCCCCAAGCCTTATGGTTTAATATGATTACAATTCCAAGTCATCATCCTTGGGCTACCGACGATTTGTCAATATCAGTGCTGCTATCAGATAAAATAGAACTCTTTCTATCAGCATTGAAACAATTAGTAGGCTATTGTCTTTTGCAAGCTGTTATAGTGAGCTTTTGGGTTCTATTTACTATACCCAATGATTTTGCCAAGCTAAAAACATGGCTCGAAGAAAATACTTGGCTTTTATTTGTTATTGTTGGTTTGTTTTTTCTTCCTACTTCTTTATTAGGCAAAGTAAAATCTGGGGGAGATGCTAATGGAATGTATGTGGTGTATTTTTTAACTCTTGCCGCTAATCTAGTTTTATTGAAACAAGCATCAAGCTCATCTATAGAATCAGGTCAAGAAACTTTGCAACGTATTGGAAAAAACTGGTTGCTAGGTCTGGTCATGGTTTTGACAGTATATAATGTCAATCTGCCAATTCCTTACATTCAGAAAACGTTGCCTCATTTTTTGAATAACAACGTTCATCAAGTGGTGTATGAATATAGCAAGGAAAATCCGGGCAAGGTTTATTTTCCCTGGCATCCTTTATCGGTTCTCATGGCAGAAAATAAACTCTATCATATTGATTCTGGTCCGTTCGATCGCTACTTAGCCGGCTTCCCTATTAGCAAAGAGGATTTTCTGGCTTACCTTCCTGAGAACTTTACTGCGATCGCTATACCAAGTTGGGCCGATACACTAGGAGATCAAGGAAAGTTCTATCTGCATTATTTACCTGAATTTACTCGTAAAATTGAAATTCGAGAGTTATCTGGTTTTATCGTATATACTAGAGAGTCAGAGGAATAATGCTAAAGAGCTTTCAGCAATCAGCTTTAAGCAGTCAGCTTTACGAGCATTACCTATTATAGCTTTGATAAATTTTGAATTATCCTAACTTAATGCGTAATGCTATAATAATATGCGGATAGGACAGGCGTCTCGCCTGTCCTACGGGTAAAATCCTACGGATAAAATCCTACGGGGCAGTTAAATTTTTGAGGTCGAGCATTCTGCAATTGCCGATTGCATGGCAAAAGTAAAACTAACGCTGTGGAGTAATTAAGTGCAGCAAGAAAACCTACTTTATCAAAAAATTTTCAAATTCGCGATCGGAGGCGGTATCGTAACTGGCTTCAATATAGTCTTGATTTTTATAATGGTTGACTGGTGGGGATGGGATACGATTCTGCTGCACAATGTAGCTAATGCTCTTGCAATAGAACTTTCCGTTATATTGAGTTTTTTCATTTACCGCCTTTGGATCTGGACTGACGGAGAATGGAATATTAACAAAATTTTCCTGAAAGAAATTCCTCTATTTCATCTGGCCGCAGGAAGCGCGATCGCAGCTAGAATCATTTTTATATTTCCCTTTTTAGACTATTTTAGTATCGATCCTAAAATCAATACATTGGCTGGAGGCTTGTCCGGTGCAGCATTAAATTATATTATGAACGATCGCATTGTTTTTAAAAGCGACAAAACCAGCCAAGAAATAGAATCACTTTCTGAAGCGAACAGTGAAGAGTGAAAAGTGAAAAGACGGCTTCGATTTACTTTTCACTTTTCACTTTTCACTTATGAATAAGCACTTCCCGAACCCTGAATCTGACTCGTAATTACGTCCATCGGCCAATATCCCCAAGATTCTGCAATTTTTCCATTTTCAACTCTAAATATTTCTAAAGCTTCAAAGTCAACTTTAGCCCCAGTGGCAGCGATACCAGCAAATTCACCTAAATGGGTGCCTGTAAACTGACCTCGAAAGACAACTTTATCGCCTTCCTCGATTAGCTCGCGAATAATAACTTGGATATCTGGAAATGCTTGATGAGTTGCCTTCAATATTTCGATCGCATGCTCTACCCTTGTGACTTGGGTTAGCATCCTATCCTTATAGTCCGCCGCCATACATTCGTATGCAGCTTTATAGTTTTTACTATTGTATATTTCAAAAAAATCTTTAACGATTTTCTTGTTAGTCAGATTATCCATATAATTTCGTCTTTACCTTACTACATCAACAATTTTATACGAACGAATCGCTTTCTGGGCAGAGAAAGCGGAGCCTATTATTTTTTTTGTAACTATAGGATTGTGGATGTTGTCTGTACAGACAACATCCACAATCAAAATATTAGCCAAATATTTCGCTAAAAAAGTCGATCGCCTCTTTGAGAGCTTCAATAAATGCGTCAATCTCTTCCCGAGTGTTGTAGAAATACAAGCTCGCTCGGGCAGAAGACTGGACGCCGAGATAACGGTGCAGGGGTTGGGTGCAATGGTGTCCGGCGCGAATCGCCACCCCAGCCCGATCTAAAATAGTAGAAAGGTCGTGGGCATGAACTTGGCCGCAGGTAAAAGATGCTAAAGCCGCTCTGCCGCTGCCATCGGCTTTTGGTTGCGGGCCATAGATAGTTACTTCGGGAATTTTATTTAATTGCTCGAACAGATAGGCGTTTAATTCATGCTCGTAAGCTTGAATAGCATCCATGCCGATATTGGAGAGATAGTCGATTGCCGCACCGATCGCTACTGCTTCGCCGATCGCTGGCGTACCGGCTTCAAATTTATGGGGCAAATCCGCATAAGTGGAGCGATCGAGGAATACATCCGCAATCATCTCTCCGCCCCCCAAAAAAGGAGGCATTTCTCGCAGTATATCTAGCTTCCCATAAAGAAAACCAATCCCAGTCGCCGCGCACATCTTGTGGCCGGAAGCTACCAGCCAGTCGCAATCTATCTCCTGCACGTCTATGGGTAGATGGGGGACGCTCTGGCAGCCGTCAATCAAAACTTTAGCTCCGTAACGGCGAGCCTGCGCGACTATCTCCCGCACCGGATTAATGCAGCCCAAAGTATTAGAAATATGGACTACTCCCACTAGCTTGGTTTTCTCCGAGAGCAATTGGCAATATTGTTCCCAATTGAACTCTTGAGTTTCCGTCAGTTCGACAAATTTTAATACTGCACCCGTCCGCTGGGCGATGATTTGCCAAGGAACGAGATTGCTGTGGTGTTCCATCACCGTTAGGATAATCTCATCCCCCGGTTGCAAGTTTTTCCAGCCCCAGGTATAGGCCACTAAATTAATAGCCTCGCTGGCATTGCGCGTATAGACAATTTCTTGGGGCGAAGCAGCATTGATAAAGTTGGCGATTTTTTCTCTAGCCCCTTCATAAGCATCTGTCGCCCGCGAGCTGAGAGTATGGACTCCTCGATGGACGTTAGCATTGTCATGCTCGTAGTAGGAGCGGAGGGCTTTGAGAACTTGCTCCGGTTTTTGCGATGTAGCGGCGTTATCTAGGTAAACCAGGGGTTGGCCGTTGACTTCTTCTTGCAAAATCGGGAAGTCAGCCCGAACTCTATGGGCTAGGGTTCTTTCTTGTGCGACTATCATAATTGGCTCCTAAATATCGGTTCGGCAGGCAATACAGCGGGAGAGTCTTTTCCCTAAAGAGGCTAGGGGTAATTTTTGGAGAATCTCGCCAGCAAAACCATCAATTAGTAAGTTCCGGCTAGTTATAGGATCTAAGCCGCGACTTTGCAGATAAAAAAGTTCGTCTGCTTCGAGTTGGCTGACCGTAGCGCCGTGGGTGCATTTGACGTTATCGGCAACTATTTCTAATTGTGGTTTTGTGTCTGCGCGAGCTTTGCGCGATAGGAGCAAATTGCGATTGAGCTGGCTGGCTTCGGTGAGTTGGGCGGCTTTGGGGACGAAGACTTTACCATTAAAAACCGAATGGGCGCGATCGTCCACTATACATTTATGCAATTGGCGCGCCGTACCGTGGGGATGGGCTAGCATAACTGCGCTGTGAGTGTCGGCGAGCTGTTGTCCGGCGATCGCAGTTAAACCATTGAGAGTAGTATCCGTCCCCTCGCCAGTTTGATAAATCTCTAAATTATGTCGCGATATCTTGGCACCAGTGGTAATTGCAGTGCAGGTATAGCGACTGTCTTTTCCTTGGGCGATCGCGCTCTTGCCAATATGGAAAGCATTAGCCGCCTCTCGCTCGATTCGGGCGTGGTTTACCTCAGCATTTTGCCCAACCCAGATTTCCGCAACCGAGTTAGTAAAGTAAGGGCTAGTTCCCCCTTGACACCACTCGCTACCGGCCACCACATATTCTTCGATTAACGTGCAAGCGCTTCCCGGTTCTGCCACTACCAAAATCCGAGGCTGAATTGCGATCGCCGTTTTACCAGTTGTAGAAATAAACAGCAGATGGATAGGAGTATCTATAACAGCATTTCGCTTAATTACCACCACCGCCGCATCGGTCAAGCTAGCAGTATTCAGAGCCGTAAAGACCTCCCGAGCCCCTTGTTGCTTGCCCAGATAGTCGCTAATTTTCCCAAATTTCTGGGAAACGGCGGCCAAGTTGCCCGCTACAACGCCGTCTGGCAAGCCAGCAACCGATGACTGTTCCGGAGCGTAAATTCCATTAACAAAAACCAATCTGCTTTCGGCAGTTTCCGACAGCTTAAATTGTGTTAAAGCAATAGGGTCTAGCTCTACGGGCACTGCTGCTTGGAAATCCACCTCCAAGAGGGGGGACAAGTCGGTGAAGCGCCATTCTTCTTCTTTGGTAGAGGGGATTGCCAATTCCTGAGCTATTGCCCGAGAGCGATCGCCCAGTTCTTTCAAAAACGCCTCCTGTCCTTGTTTCGGTGCAACCCGCTCCAACAACCGAGCCAAATAAGCCACCCTATTTTCCGCAGCATTCGGCTTTAAAAAAGTCGTCATCTCACACCCCCACCTTTGCTATTTCCTCTTCCTTCACCCAGTCATAACCACGGGATTCTAGCTCCAGAGCTAGTTCCTTGCCGCCGCTGGTGATAATCCGCCCTCCTTCCATAACATGAACGAAGTCCGGCACAATATAATCGAGCAAGCGCTGATAGTGAGTAATAACCAGCATGGCATTCTCGGCATTAGAAAGTTTGTTCACCCCACTGGCCACTATCTTGAGGGCGTCGATATCCAAGCCAGAATCGGTCTCGTCCAAAATTGCCAGTTGTGGTTCTAGCAGAGCCATTTGCAGAATCTCATTCCGCTTTTTCTCGCCCCCAGAAAATCCTTGATTGACGCTGCGCTCTAGAAAAGCCGGATTCATCTTGACCACTTCCAGCTTTTCCTCTATTAAATCTTCAAAATCAAAGGCATCTAGTTCTGTTAATTCCTTGTATTTCCGACGTGCATTGCAAGCAGCCCGCAAAAAATCTATATTGCTGACTCCGGGAATCTCCACCGGATATTGAAAAGCCAAAAATACTCCCGAGCGAGCCCGTTCTTCCGGTTCCAGTTCCAGCAAGTTTGCCCCTTGGAAAATCACCTCGCCTCCGGTCACTTCATAGGCGGGGTGACCGGCTAATATCTTAGAAAAAGTGCTTTTTCCAGAACCATTAGGCCCCATTATGGCATGGATTTCTCCTGCCTTAATCTCTAAATTCAATCCTTTGAGAATCTGCTGGCCGCTCACATTTGCAGTTAGATCGCGAACGGACAGAATTACTTCGCTGTTTTCAATAATCATCTTTAGTCAATTAAACATCTCGCTTGGATAGGGCGTTCCTTATCAAGTAAAATCGCTAATTCTTTTTAGAACAGGACTTACGCATAGGCTCCAAATCAGGGCTTACGCATTGACTCTACTAACGGGGCAACCACGGGGGGATTGCCCCTACAAAACACTATATCTGGATATTTTGCGTAAGTCCTACAAATGTAGGGTGCTAGGCGGCGCACCAAAACCTATATATAGATTACTATCTGATTATTTGCGTAATTCCTATATAATTTGACTCTATAGTAGGGGTAACACTGCGCACTTACGCTAGTTTTGACGAGACTTTTGACTGCCAAAGGTGCGCGTTGCGCACCCTACTAAAATCTGAAACTTCGTAAATGTAGGACTTTCTGGCAGCAGAGCGATTCTCAGAAGCAAAGACGCGGGGCGCGAACGGGAAAATAGCAGGAATTCCCCCACACCCCACACCCTACACCCCACACCCCACTTAACCAACCGAACCTTCTAGCTTCAGGCTCAACAAGCGATCGGCTTCCACCGCAAACTCCATAGGTAGCTGATTAAAGACATCTTTGCAAAATCCGCTAATCATCATGGAAACGGCGTCTTCAGGAGAAATGCCGCGCTGAGCTAGATAAAACAGTTGGTCTTCGCCAATTTTAGAAGTCGAGGCTTCGTGTTCTACTTTCGCCAATTCGTTTTGCACTTGGATATAGGGGAAGGTATTGGCCGCAGCATTATCGCCAATTAGCATCGAGTCGCACTGAGAATAGTTGCGAGCGCCGTCTGCATTTGGCCCCATTTTCACCAAACCTCGGTAGCTATTTTGAGAGCGACCGGCAGAAATACCTTTAGAAATAATAGTGCTGCGGGTATTTTTGCCAATATGGATCATCTTGGTGCCAGTATCCGCTTGCTGACAGTTATTGGTCAGAGCCACAGAATAAAACTCGCCTACAGAGTTGTCCCCGACTAGCACGCAACTGGGATATTTCCAGGTAATCGCCGAGCCGGTTTCCACTTGAGTCCAGGAAATCTTAGAGTTAACCCCTTTGCACAGACCCCTTTTGGTCACGAAGTTATAAATACCGCCTTTGCCATTTTCGTCCCCTGCGAACCAGTTTTGCACGGTGGAATATTTTATGTCTGCATTATCCAGAGCGACCAGTTCGACTACGGCGGCGTGGAGCTGGTTGGTATCGAACATTGGAGCGGTGCAGCCTTCCAGGTAGGATACTTGGCTGCTTTCCTCGGCGATAATCAAAGTGCGCTCGAACTGTCCCGAGTCGCCATTGTTGATCCGGAAATAGGTGGACAATTCCATCGGGCATTTAACTCCTTTAGGGATATAAACAAAGGAGCCATCGCTGAAGACCGCCGAGTTTAGAGCGGCGTAGAAGTTATCCCCGACGGGAACTACGCTACCGAGATATTTCTGCACCAGTTCGGGATATTCGCGCACTGCTTCAGAGATGGAGCAGAAGATAACTCCTTCTTTGGCCAGTTTTTCCCGGAAAGTGGTGGCAATAGAGACGCTGTCGAATACGGCGTCAACGGCAACGTTGCTAAGGCGTTTTTGCTCCGAGAGGGGAATGCCGAGCTTCTCGAAGGTTTCCAGAAGAGTAGGGTCCACTTCATCCAAGCTATCTAGTTTTTCTTTTTTCTGCTTGGGAGCGGAGTAATAGATGATGTTTTGGTAGTCAATGGGGGGATAGTTGACGTGGGCCCAAGTAGGCTCTTGCATGGTCAGCCATTTGCGGTAGGCTTTGAGGCGGAACTCTAGCATGAACTCCGGCTCTTCTTTCTTAGCAGAGATTAGACGGACCACATCTTCGGAAAGTCCGCGATCTATAGTTTCGGATTCAATCTCCGTGACAAAGCCATATTTGTATGGCTGATTGACTAGAGTGGTTACTGTGGGACTCATATTGGCGTTCTCTCTGTGTTCTCTCTCTTAAGCGGTCAGCTTTTAGCTTTCAGCGGTCAGCTTTTAGCTTTCAGCTCTTAGCGAATAGCGGTCGGTCAGCGGTCGGTGGGTCAGCTTTTAGCTTTCAGCGGTCGGTGGGTCAGCTTTTAGCTTTCAGCGGTCAGCAAATAGCGCTGGGTGGTTTAGCTGCTAGCCGATAGCTGATAGCTGACCGCTGAAAGCTAAAAGCTGACGAGTTAAGAGGCTGGCAGCATATAATGGTGGGTAAAACAACCTGCTTGTTGCTTAACTTCATTCTAGACTACTTTAGCAACACTTGAGTTGTCAAAGTAAAAATAAATTTATTTTATTTTTTTGGCGTTTTGGCTTTCGTGCAGAGAATTCCCAGAGAAGACTATGATGACCACCGAACAAGTATCTACCAAGAACGACATCCTCCAACATTTGCTCAAGCGCGGTCGAGCTACTGCTCAGGACCTAGCCGAACTTATGGATATTAGCGCTCAAGCGATTCGCCGCCATCTCAAGGATTTGGAGGCGGAGAGCCTGATTCAGTATCAATCAGTACAGATGGGAATGGGTAGGCCCCAACATCTCTATGCGTTGACTCCCAAGGGCAAGGAACGCTTTCCCCATCGCTACGATGATTTTGCTCTGTCTCTGCTGGATACGCTTATAGAAACTGTGGGGGAAGATAGAGTAAGCTCTATTCTCCAGAAGCAGTGGCAGCGCAAGGCAATCGAATATCGCGATCGCCTCGGAAACGGCCCCATACAAGATAGACTGACTGCTTTAGTGCAACTCCGCCAAGCAGAAGGCTATATGGCAGAGTGGCGTCCGGTCGAATCCAATGGCAATAGCGATCGGCCTCAATTCTTGATTGTCGAGCATAATTGCGCCATTTCTAATGTTGCCGAGTCTTTTCCCAGCGTATGCGGCCATGAATTAGAAATGTTTGCAATGGTCCTGCAGGATTGTACAGTGGAGCGAACCTACTGGATGATTGATGGCGAACATCGCTGCGGCTATTTGATTTCTTCCCAAGCCGAGGAGTAGCAGTAGCAAAATTATTGGATTCGGTTAAGGCGAATAAATATTTAACTATAACTATTTAGATTTAGGATTGCTATATATGACGCAACCCCAGGAAACAACCGCGCAATTTTTAACCCTAGAGGAGTCAGGAGCAGTAGATGCAGCTTTGCTTGCAGCCCACGAAAAGTTTTTAACCCGATTGACTATTTCTTCCCATAAATTGCTACGGCAAATTGCTAAAGATGCGGGGGTGCCAATGGAGGAACTGGATGCCAAACAAATTATTGCCTGGTTTGAGAAGGATGGTAAAATCCGCCGCGAACAAGGCTCGGATGCCGCGTTCTTGAAGTGGTAATATCAAATCCGGTTAAACAGTCACAGTTTGTAGGGGTTCCCCGTGCCCGAGCTAATGCCCCCCTGGTTGGTCTGCGGCGGCCGGGGCGGGCACGGGGAACCCCTACGGTATTTATGGGTAATTAACCGGATTTGATATAAATATAAGTTAAGGAGTTGGGCATGGGGCGCCATACCTGCCCATTGGGCATCGGAAGAGGCAAGAGGGCAGGGAGCGGGAAGCAAATTTCTCCGGGAGCATTTCAATTTTGCGCGCTGCCGCCTCGCCCCTTGGGCTTAGCCGCTCCTCCCAGGCGGCTGGCGCGGCTACACAAACTCTCGCCCGGAGGGCTACCTTGTTACAAAAGTGAAATGCTCCCATTTCTCCTTCCCCTTGTCCCCTTGTCTCCTTGTCCCCTTGTCCCCCCTGCCCCCTGCCCCATGCAATCTTTCAAGGCTCTTGGGCTGCTGTAATTTTGGCGGATTCTTTATATTTTTGCCAACTGTCCCCATCTTGCAATAGCTCTAGATATATAAATTTAATCGCATCGGCATAATCTGCAGTAATGCGATATTTTCCTTTGCTTTCGCGATCGATATGTTGCTGTACCAGTTCTTGGTAAATGTCAATCGAGGCTTCGGGATAATAGGCTTTGATGCTGTCAGCGACCAGTACCGGCACGGTTTCCGAGTCAATATTTTGATAGGCGAGTTCGATCGCCGCTTCCCAATCTCTTTCTTCAATAAAGATTTTGGCCAGCTCTTCGGGATTCTCGGCGGCGCGCTCTATCAGTATTTCCTGTAATTCCGGCCATTGTCCTAGGGGAACAGCGATCGCCTCAATCTGCCCGTACAATTTGGCCGTCACCAATTGATTTTTCGCCAATGTCACCAGAACTTTCGATAAATTATGATGCTGCTGTTGGTTTTGATAAATTTCTGTTAGGGCAGGCCAGATGGCCAAGCTCTCCATCGCCGCAGTGGGATAGCAGTCGTACCAAGCCCGAGAGGCTTCTCGCTCTTGTTCCAAAATCCGAGCTAGCCATGCTTCTAAGGTTTGTAAATGTTTTTCTCTATCGCCCTTAAGCTGCCAGTATTCCGCCAGTTCCATATAGTCTGCTTCTGTTTCCAGGCGAGAATAGCGATCGCGCAAGTATTGCTCGTCTTCTCCTAATTTAATGTAATAGCGAGGGATTAATTGATATCTTTGACGATACCTGCTACTTTCAAATAGATGAATTAGATAGCGGTAATCTTCTGGAGCCGTACAAATAACTTCCAAAGCTTGCTCTATGGCTGCGGCTACATTGCCATAGCTGCTCATAGTCCAATCTAGGATTTCTAGTAAAACATTGAAATAGTCTTGCTTGTCTTCTGTAGATAAAGACAGTAGGGCAAGAGTTTCGGCAAATAGACTAATAGCCTTTTCTATTTCTAGGGTGCTTACTGGCTGTTCTTCCAAAGTTTCATTGCCCAAGGCTATTGCATAGCCAAAAATCTCTAGCTGGTCTAAAGGATTAAATACCTTAGCTGCTTCAAAGACATCTAATAGGTCGCTGTAATTGGCGCTGCCATTTTCGATCGCGTCGCGGTAGTCTTCTTCATAAAGTAAGTTATCAAACAACCGCTCGATTGCTGACTTAAACTCATTTACCTTTTGCTCTTGTCTTGGTTGCTGAAGAATCCTGGCAGGCGGAATAGGCACCGAAGCCAATAGCGCCCGCCGCACTTCGTTTTTTTCTCGGGATAGTTGCAGCACTAAACCCAACAGCTCTTGCTGGGTCATTTTTTCTAAAGTCTGCTCTAGAGGATCTGCAATGTACTCTACATCGATCGCCTCCAGTTCTTTGCCATTTAGTTGTTTGCTATTTAGTTCTTTGCTATTTAAATAATAGAGAAGGACGGCGATCGCATGGGGGCATACTCGTCCCTTGTAGGGATAGCTGCAGTAGATTTGTAGCGAACCGGCAGAGCCATCAATTTTTACGGTATAGCTTCCTGTTTCGCTGCGGACTTGGGCGGCGATCGTCGCCCCCGACGCGGAAAAATTATAAACTGCGCCAGATTCATAATACTCCTCGCCTTGGTGAAAAATCTGGGCGCTATCCGCCAACTCCATAATATCTTCGCGGCGCAGGGATTCCAAGTTCATCTTAACTGGAGGGAAAGTACAAATCTTTTCAGGGGTCTTTTCAGGGGTTTTCAGGGGATTCAATAGGTTTTGGCAGAAATATACCCAGTATTTATAGGGCCATTACAATAATTTTCTTGTCGCCCTCATCGCCCTATCTAACAGGATAGCTCGGGTGCCTCCCAGTCTTCCAAGCTCAAACAGGACTTACGCATTAGGGACTTGCGCAGGCATAGCCGGTACATTATTAACTTGCAAGTCCCTTACCTCGCTCCGAAAGGTAGGGGTCAACGGCCGGAGTACCCCTACCAATAGGGCACATCTCTACAATAGGACTTACGCAGAGTTGGAAATATAACCCTAAATGTAGGGGTGATTCGCAAATTGCCCCTACATTTAGGGTTAATGCGTAAGTCCTAATCATGTCGGTTTGAATGCCCCAAAAAAAAGCCCTGCGGGCACGCTCTTGCGCGAACGCGGGCTGTATCAAACTTAATTGAAATGACTATAATATTTGTAGTGCAGTGCAAATCTGTTAGCTGGGGCTCAAGTAATCGCGACCGAGGCTGTAACATTAGGGTATAGGACAATGCAGAAGGTGCGGCAAGTGCAAAAGGCGCGAAAAATTTTTCGATCTAATGTTGACATTCGAGAAAAACGATGCTAATATGGATGTATAGCTCCCTAGCTAAGGGGTGCATAAATCAGGGCCACGGCTAGCCGCGACCCTTCAAATGAAAAAAAGTAAAACCTTAGAAACGAGGTATTTTCAATCGAAAAGATTTCTCCCTTAAAAAACCGGGCTGCGGCGGCGTAAGCCTTGAACTCTCGGGCAAGTCGGCCGTTGGCACGCCTCCAATAGCACCCGCCGGGAAGATATCCCACCCCAATACCCCCGCCGATCTTGCACCCTGTCGCGGGCAGCGGGTGGGTTTTTTTTGGTAGGACTTACGCTTTCTTGTCTTGTGCGCCCTAAGTTTTGGGGTCAACGGCCGTTGACCCCTACCACATATAGAGGTAATGCGTAATATTACTGATGCTTTTGGGAGAAATTCGCTCTTGTTTTTAGTCAGGACTTATATCAAATCAGGTTAATTATTCATAAATAAATACCGTACCGTAGGGGCAGTCCCCCGTGGCTGCCCCACACCAACCGGGGTGGGCACGGGGCACGGGGGCACCGCCCCTACTACTATGACTGCTGTTTAACCGGACTTGATATAAGTCCTATCAAAAAAAGATGGGGCAGCAAAAGTCTGCTACCCCATCTTTTATGGACGACCGAGAATAAATGCAAATCTTGCCAATTAGCCCGCTACTTTCTGCCGTCGCTTCTGCCGAGCTGCCGCCAGAAAAGCCCCCGAGGCTGCCTAACTCCTCCCAAGAGGGGAACTATAATAACTGGTCTATTCCCGACAGGCCGGGAAAGCGGTACTTTCTTTCCCAAAAGTCACTTAAGACAATTATTTTCCAATTAGCTCTTCATTTTGCGACGGCGCTTCTGCCGCGCTGCAGCCAGGAATCCTCCTGAGGTTACTAGACCCAAAACGGTCAGAGGCTCGGGCACTTCTTCTGACGGACCTGTAAATTCTAGGTAGGAAACCGCACCACTTCCCGGGAAAGCAACTTCAAGGGAGGTAATCGACTCAGGATCCAGACCGCTAAAGTCGTACTCCCGGAGAGAGTTGTTGCCTGGGTGGGCCGGATTCACAAGAGTTCCCTCGCTCATCCTGTATTCTTGAGCCAGACCGTCAGCGTTAAAAGCTCTGATATATCCTTGCCTGGGTTCGTCAAGATCCAGGATTGCTAATTTATCCAGAGAAACAGCCTCGGTAAACGAGAAGATTATGGTGCCGCCCCCGGCATTGTCATCTGGATCGCTAGAGTCGCCATCCTCGCTAATAATCAGGACGTTCCCTTGAGGTGCGGTGCCAAAAGATGGCCCAGTGGCCAAATCGCCATCGTCGCCGCTACAGTTTTTATCAGGACCAGAAGCGATACAATTGCTGTTGAAGAGCATTAAATCAAGGGAATTGGGATCGGGATCGGCATTGGAAATGGTAAGTCCGTAATCTTGCCACTGGTTGCTAATCTTGGTTCCCGCAGAGAGTGGATTACCTGCGGCATCGGTGTCAAAGTTTACCGTGTAATTTTGCCCTGTGACTGGAGCCAAGCTCTGTGCCTTGGCCGGTGCCGCAGCAGCAAAGGTACCAAGAGCGATCGCCGTAGCGCCAATAATAGCTGTTGAGAATTTTTTCATCAGTCCACTCTTACATTTTATTTACCGTGCTTGACTGTCTCCTTTGTTCTCATCGAAGTCAAGACTTAGCAGCAAACTTTACCAAAACTTTAACCAATCCTGCCAGCTCCTTCTAAATTGCTCTCTTGGCGATCGCCCAAAGCAACCAGTATTTTAGTATTTTATATCCTTTTTTTATACATAAAACAATCTCGAAATAATACAATCACAATAGAGTTTACTTTTAAAATTAACTTCATTTTTAATTCATTTTTGTAGGCATTTTCATCTGCATAGGGTGTGAGGTTTAGGCAATTAAGCCCATTAAGCCCAAGAGCCGAAAGGTCGAAGCCACACTCCGTACCACAAAGCTCCCCTTAAGGTTCGATCGCCTATTTAATAACTTACCAATGACTTCGCTACTATGACTGAGAAATCGATGGCTGGTACTTTATGTCTGTGGCAGTCGTCCCCAGTTGCCTGTTTCGTTGTATAGCACTACACAAATAAGTTAGGACATTTATAAATGCTCGTTCCTTAGTGAGATTATACTTTTGACTTATTACCTTGAGATTTTTAACTTGTGCGTAGCGCTACATTCCATAATCGTAGCTGTAGCGATATATTAGATCGCAGCTACTCACACCTCCCACACCTCTCCCACACCTCCCACCCCTCCCACACTCCCCACACTCCCAAGTCAGGGCTCGATCGCCTGTTTCATATAGTCTCCCCAGAGCCGAGCCGCTTGGGCGCTACTACTATAAGTAGGACTATTATCATCATTGCCAAGCCATACCCCGGAGACTATATTCTTGCTAGGAACGTAGCCAACAAACCAAAGATCCACCCCGTAGTTTGTGGTTCCAGTTTTACCGGCTTCTTCCTTCATCCCGAAAGAAGCGCCAGAACCCGTACCTCCAGAGACAACTGCTTGAAGCATCCGAGTCATCGCGTTCGCTGCTGCGGGTGAAATTGTTTGGATATTGGTATCGGCGAATTGCTTGTAATCGTAGATTACCCGGCAACTTTTGAGATCGTTAGGGTTTTGGCAATCGCTGCTATCGAGAATTCTATTAATAGTATGGGGAGTATTGAATTTACCGCGATTTGCCAGCACCCCATAAGCACCGGTCATTTCTAGTAAGGTTACTTCGCTTTGGCCGAGAACCAAACCGGGGACGCGGCTGAGCTTGCTCTTGATTCCCATGCGTCGAGCCATTTGAATCACTTTATCCAAACCAACCTGCTTGGCAACTCGAAGAGCGATCGCATTTTCCGACTGAGCCAAGCCACGGGACATAGTGGTTAGTCCGCTACTGCGCTCGCAACCAGAATAGGATACCCCTTGCCAGGGCAGAGGGTCGCAAGAATAAGTAGTTTCCGGTTTAATGCCAATATCCACCGCCGCCGTGTAGGCAAAAATTTTAAAAGTCGATCCCGGTTGTCGCTGTGCCTGAGTAGCGCGATTAAACTGACTTTGCCGATAATCGACCCCGCCGGTTAGGGCTAAAACTTCCCCAGTGCGGGAATCCAGAGTTACGATCGCTCCTTGAGAAAAGCCATTAGCGCTGCCTGCGGTGCCGACTCCTTGGCGCAAAGCTGCATCTGCTTTTGCTTGCAACCGGGGATTGAGAGCAGTTTCCACAATAAAATTCCCCTCTCTAGCCACTTGTTCTCCGAGCAAATCGGCCAATTCTCGGAAAACATGGGTATAGAAATAGGGGGCAATAGTATTGTTGATGATATTTTTTGCTTTGGGACTGACTTCAATGAGCGATCGCCGCGCCCTATCGGCTTCTTCCTGACTAATCATTCCCAGGGTTTGCATCCGATAGATAACCCCATTGCGGTATCTAACCGCCAGTTGGCGATCCTGCACTGGATTAAAACTATTCGGTGCTGGCAGAATTCCCACTAAAGTTGCCGCCTCCGACAGAGTTAAATCCCGAGCCTGCTTATCGAAGTAAAAGCGGGCCGCATCGTCAAACCCATAAAGGTCGAATCCTAAATAAACGCGGTTTAAATAAGTCAGCAGCAGGTCGTCCTTAGAATAAAAAGTCTCCAACTTTAGAGCCACCAGAGCTTCTCTGATTTTGCGAGCTGCAGAATCCTCGCTCCCCACATAGTCTCTAAACAAGCTCCTAGCCAACTGTTGAGTCAGGGTACTGGCCCCTTCGCGGATGCTCCCCTGTCGATAATTGGCCACTAAAGCGCGCAAAACTCCTATAGGATCGACTCCCAAGTGCCAGTAGAAGCGGCTATCTTCCGAAGCGACGATCGCATTACGCAAGTATTCGGGAAATTCCGATAACTGCCGATATTCTCGGTGGACTGTATTGTAGCGAGGTTGGAGGGGAGTCTTTCCGTCCCGAGCGTACACCACCACTGGGCCTGTATTCCGGGTTGGCAAAGGTCGCACGTCGAATTTTTGCCACTCGCTAGCAACAGCCAGAGCTGCCACTGCCGTAATCCCGCCCGCGCTATAAGCAGTCCAGCGAAATAGCCTGATATACCAGGGTGGCGGATCTATGTACTTAATCTCGACTGCTTCTGCCAGTTCTGGCGGACCGAGAGTAAACCTATCTCCGTGGTGCAGCATCTTGTTGGTAATTCGTCGCTTACCCCGATAGATGCCATTGGTGGATTTTTCGTCTTTAATCGTAAAGGGGATATCTGGTTCATGGCTGTCTCGGGACAAAGACAGATGAACCTGACTTACCAGAGGATTGCGAACGACGATATCGCAGGACTGGGACGATCGCCCCAAAATATGTCTGTCTCCCAAAAGCTTGTGAATCTCTGGTTTCGCCGCACCGGGCTGCCGAATCTGAAGCTCGGGCACCCTAGCATTTCGCTTTAGCTTGGGAGCCACTTGAGCTTGAACCGTCTGCACCGCTTGGGTCAAAACGCTAACGATAGTATTGGGCTGTTTGGAGGGCTGGGGTGGACTCATGGGGAACTGGCGCCAGGGCAACACTATGCAGAAACAAAAGCCTGGGAAAAAATTCCAGAGAGTTGCTACTCAAATTAATTGTAACCGCATATTGCGATCGCAGGTTGCGGGGTAGGGGTGGGAAGTGTGGGAAGTGTGGGAAGTGTGGGAGGGGTCGGAAGTGTGGGAGGGGTGGGAAGTGTGGGAAGTGTGGGAGGGGTGGGAAGTGTGGAAAGTGTGGAAATCCCTAAGCTGAGTCTGATAGGACTTACGCAGAGCATGGAAATCCAACCCTAAATGTAGGGGCGAGAGCGCGAAATCGCCCCTACACATACAGGACTTACGCAAACTGTCCGTATTTAGTATTTGTAGGGGCAATCCCCCCGTGGTTGCCACTCTCCGTAGTGCCGTTGCCTAAGTCCTAACATATAGAGGGAATGCGTAAGTCCTGTCTGAGAAGAAAATCTCCCCACACTCCGTAGGCGTAGCCGCTCCTTCGGGGCAAGGCGGCTCCCCACACTCCCCACACTCCCCACACTCCCCACACTCCCCCTGCCCCCCTGCCCCCTTGCACCCTGCCCCCTTGCACCTTGCCCCCTGCCTCTTCTGGATGGGAAACGATGGTTTTTATTTTTATGCTATAACTATTTATAATAGTTAGTGTTAACTCGGGAAATACTAGCTTTAACTCAGGTCAAATAATAGATAATGCTGCGTGGTTAAAAGCTGGGTAAAGGCGATGGTTAGATTTCTCTGCTATAGTTATTTAAAGAATATTGCTTTGGGCGATCGCTCTTAGGCTCTGAGGCGGCTTGCTAAGGAGCGCCGATGGCGATCGACGCTACTAAAATATAGATCGAGACTTACGCTTGCTCGTCAGCTCGACCCCTATTTATAGCGTTAGGTGCTAGGCGGGCGTCCTAGAAAGAGAGTTTTGGCGTAAGTCCCGATCGCATTTAACAAACAATCCCAAAATTTACGGTATTAAATTTTTGATTTAGGGTGCCATCACAAAATTTACGGAGTTAATTATCGAGTTAGGGTGTCACAATACCCAAATAACTCGGTACTAAACCCTTGTGAGAATGTCAACTGCACCAACCATGCAGCAAAACCACCTACCAAAATCCTGTTTAGTCCTTCAGCAGGCAATTGACCCATTACCCTTGACGGTCGCTCCGGAGACCCCCTTGATGGATGTTCTCATTCTGATGAGCCAAGCAGGATCCGGTTGCAGGCCAATTCCAATTCCGGTGCCAATGCTGGCTGAAACTCCAGAGTCTGGCTTGTCTAAAAATTCGAGACCTGGTTTTTCGCAAAAGTCCGCTCCCGCCGATCGCCGCGATCGCTCCTCTTATGTTTTAGTAATGGAGGAGGAAAAATTAGTTGGTTTATTCACGGAGCGGGATGCTTTGGAGCTAACTTGCTCGGGTCGAAATCTAGATAAATTGTCGATAGAGCAAGTAATGACGCAGCCTGTCGTTACCCTGAAGCAATCGGAATTTAAGGATATATTTGTCGCTTTGTCGCGCTTGCGACAGCATCGAATTCGCCACCTGCCGGTAATAGACGATAATGGCCAATTGGTCGGGGCAATTACTTCTGACAGTCTGCTCCAGACCTTAGAAGCAGATTGTACGATCGAATGGCAAAACGCTTTTCTGGATCGGCAAATACAAGAGCGAACTGACCGGATGCGATCGCACCATCAAAGTCTGATGGAATTGGTCAAGCACAAAATAGCTCGCAGTGCCAATATAGAAGCCGCTCTACAGGAAATTACAGAAGTAGCAGCTAGCACCCTGGAAGTGCAGCGAGCGAGCATTTGGCTATATAACCAAGACCGCTCCCGGATTCGCTGCTTAGATCTTTACGAATCTGACAAAAAGCGCCATTCTCAAGGAATAGAGCTAACAGAAGCTCGCTATCCAGCTTATTTTCGAGCCCTAAAATCCGAGCGGGCGATCGCAGCGGAAGACGCTTGCCAAGATTCGCGAACTTCAGAGTTTTATCCTGACTATCTAATCCCAAGCGGCATCGTTTCCATGTTGGATGCGCCTATATGGTTAGATGGCAAGATGGTGGGAGTAATCTGCCAAGAACACGGGCAAAAACGCCATTGGACGACGGACGAGATTAACTTTGCGGGTTCTATTGCAGATATCGCATCTCTGGCAATGGAAGCCGAGAACCGCAAAAGAGCCGAAGCAGCCCTGAAAAACGCGAATCAAGAGTTAGAAATGCGGGTGGAAGCGCGGACTGAAGCTCTGCAAAAAACCACCAAGCAATTGCAAGATAAAATTGCCCAGCTTCAAAAAGCAGAGGAAGCCTTACGATATAGAGTAGAGCTTGAAAATCTGATAGCCAATATTTCGGCTCAGTTTATTGATTTGCCTCCCTTAGAGATAGAAGATGGCATAAACAAAGCGCTGCAAGCAGTTGGCGAAAAAATAGGGGGAGAGCGCAGTTATATAGTTTTATTTTTTGCGGGTCAAAACAAAAGCGATAAAATCTACGAATGGCTGTCTCCAGGCAGTCAGTCGCTATCCAATATGTTTGAAGAACTATCAATTACTAATTTTAAGTGGGTAATGGATAGGTTTAACAACCTGGATACGATTCAATTATGCCGAGCTATAGATGAGCTACCTTTGGCAGCGAAAGCAGAAAGAAAGCTGATAGTGAATTGGGGAATTAAATCATTGGTTTGGGTGCCCTTGGCTGTCGGGGGAGAGACAAGAGGCTTTTTGGGCTTGGATTGCTTGCAAATGCCCAAAGCCTGGTCCGGGGAGGCGATCGCTCTGCTTAAAACCGTTGGCGAGGTTTTTGTCAGTGCCATTCAAAGGCAGCAAACCCAAGAAGCCCTGCTGCTAAGTCAAGAAAGATTCGCCCTAGCAGTAGAAGGAGCTTCTGAAGGCATCTGGGATTGGGACATAAAAACGGGATTGGTTTATTTGTCTCCTCGCTGGAAGAGTATGTTGGGATATGGCGATCGTGAAATTGCCAATCGGTTTGAAGAATGGTCTTATCGCCTCCATCCAGAAGATAAAGCCCAAGCTTTTAAAGTTCTCAACGAACACCTAGAAGGAAAAACGCCTATTTACGAACAAGAGTTCCGCTTGCTACACAAGGATGGAACCTATCGCTGGATTCTCGCCCGAGGCAAAGCGCTGCGGGATAAGGAGGGCAAACCCTATCGGATGGCTGGCTCTCATGCGGACATAACCGAGGGCAAGCAGGCGCAAGAGGCATTGCAATTGACTCAGTTCTCCGTGGATAGAACCGCCGACGCTATATTCTGGAGCGGATTAGATGCTAGCTTTATCTATGTTAACCAGGCTGCTTGCCAAAGTCTCGGCTATTCCCAAGAGGAATTGCTGAGGATGAGAGTATGGGATATCGACCCGAATTTTAACGCTGAATTGTGGCCGGAACATTGGCGAGAACTCCAGCAAGCAGGTTCGTTAAAGTTAGAATCGCATCACCGCAATAAAGACGGTCGTATTTTTCCCGTCGAGGTCAGTGTTAACTATATAGAATTTAACGGCAAAGCTTATAATTGCGCGATCGTCCGAGATATCAGCGACAGAGTTAGCGCCGAACAAGAGAAGACAGAACTAATTCGCTCTCTACAAGAAAGCCAGCATTTTATTCAACAGATTGCGGATACCAATCCCAATATTCTCTATATCTACGATCTGGTCGAACGACGCAATATCTACAGCAATCGGCAGACAGCCTCTATTCTTGGTTATAGTCCGGCAGAAATAAAAAAGATGGGAGAACAAATTTTGCCCGAGCTTTTACATCCCGAAGATGTAAATGCTGTTCTAGAATACCATGCTGGACTAGCGACGGCTCGGGATAATCAAATCTTTGAGATAGAATATAGGCTCCGACATGCGGATAGTTCTTGGCGCTGGTTGAGTTCTCGGGAAACGGTTTTCTCCAGAACCCCTGAAGGGCTAACGAAGCAAATTCTCGGTACTACTACAGATATTAGCGATCGCAAGCAAGCCCAGGAAGCTTTGCGAGCCAGCGAAGAACGCTTGCGTACCGTAGTCGCCAATACCCCCATTATGCTTTATGCCTTAGATAGCCAGGGAAACTTCGTGCTATCGGAAGGCAAGGGACTAAAGTCTTTGGGATTAAAGCCGAATGAGCTTGTTGGAGAGTCGGCTATCGATCTCTATCGCCGGCAACCAGAAATATTAGAACAGATTTGTCGCGTTTTCGCCGGTGCTGATGGCGCTTGGATTGAAGAAGTCGGCGGTTTTGTTTATGACCATAGAGCAACACCCCTACGAGATAAGAGCGATCGAGTAGTTGGCTTAATTGGCGTGGCTACTGATATTACCAATCGCGTCCGAGCCGAGCAGGCGTTGCGCGAGAGCGAACAACGCTTCCGCTTGGTAGCCGATAGTGCCCCCGTCATGTTGTGGATGACCGACGCCAATGCTCGTTGCACTTTTTTAAATCAATCCTGGCTTAGTTTTACGGGTCGCTCCTCGAAGGAGGAATTAGGCTCTGCTTGGTTAGATAGCATTCATCCCGAAGATAAAAGCCGCTACCTGGATAGCTACCTTTCTTCTCTGGCGGCTCGCAAAAGCTTTAAAATAGAGTATCGGATACGGCGCGCCGATGGCGAGTATCGCTGGATTTTGGATACCGGCGTTCCTCGGTTTCTAAGTGCAGATTCTTTAGAAGAAGAGGAGGCCAAGGAAAAGGGCAAATTTGCCGGTTACATTGGCTCTTGTGTGGATATCACCCATCGCTTTCAGGCAGAAGAGGATATGCGCTATGCTCTAGCCAAAGAAAAGGAACTAAGCGAACTAAAATCAAATTTTATTTCGATAACATCTCACGAATTCAAAACCCCTTTAACGACTATTATATTCTCCCTAGACTTATTGAGCAAATATATTCACAAACAGAAACCACAAGAAATAAAAAAGCACATAGGGAGAATTGAAAATGCGGTTAATCAGATGACAAGCTTATTAGAAGATGTGCTGTTAATTGGTAAGTCAGAAGCTGGCCGACTTGAATTTAACCCAGCTCCTTTAAATTTAAATAGATTCTGTCAAAATCTATTGGAAGAAATTCAGCAGGGTTTGGGCGCAAATCATACTCTAGTTTTCTCTAGTAAGACAGAAAGTAGAGTTTCAGCCCAGATGGACGAGAAACTATTGCGCCATATTTTGAGCAATTTGCTCTCCAATGGGATTAAGTATTCGCCGGAAGGCAGCGCGGTGCAGCTGACATTGACATATAAAAAGGGACAGGCAGTTTTGCAGGTACAAGACCGAGGTATTGGTATTCCTCCAGAAGACCAAGAGCGACTTTTCGAGCTATTTCATCGAGCCAAAAACGTGGGGACTATTCCCGGTAGCGGTCTCGGATTGGCAATTGTCAAAAGATCGGTAGAAGTTCACGGAGGCACGATTGCCGCTCAAAGCTCTCTGGGTAGCGGCACTACATTCACAGTAACTCTACCTTTATATAATAGTCTTTTGGGTCAAGCATTGGTATAAAATAGAAAAAAAATGACAGCAAAAATATTGGTTATTGAGGACGAGCAAAGTATTCTGGAAAATATTGTAGAGCTTTTGGAAGCAGAGGAATTGGAGGGAATTGCAGCAGGCGACGGCATCAACGGCCTGCAACTGGCCCGAGAGAAAAAGCCGGATTTAATCATTTGCGATATTATGATGCCCGGTATGAATGGGTATGAAGTTCTCAGTTCGTTGCAGGAGGATCCAGACACTGCAACTATTCCATTTATTTTTCTGACGGCAAAATCAGAGAAGCCAGATGCCCGCAAAGGAATGACTTTAGGTGCAGATGATTATATTACTAAACCTTGCAAGCCTGATGAATTGGTGCAAGCGATCGCTACTCGCTTGAAAAAGCAGGATATCTTGAAATGCAAATCCCAAGAAAAACTCCATGCTTTGCGCCACAGCATTGCTTTGTCAATGCCCCACGAACTGAAAACCCCTCTTAATGCTATTCTTGGATTTGCCGAACTGCTCGTAGAGTCTAGCGATTCCCTAGGTTCCTCAGAAATAAAAGAAATGGGTCAGATTATTCTGGATTCTGGAGAGCGCCTACACCACATGATTCAGAATTTTTTGCTATATGCGGAATTGGAGATGCTTGCTAGCGAGCCAGACCAACTGGCTACTCAGGATGATTGTGAGGTGACTTATGCCACAAGCCTGATTCGCGATCGGGCTATAAAACTAGCAACTCTTGCTAGACGAGAGGAAGACTTAAATTTAGAACTTCTTGAAGTTCCCCTAAAAATTTCTGCAAAAAGACTGAATAAACTAGCGGAAGAACTAATTGACAATGCTTTCAAGTTTTCCGAGCCGGGAACTCCCGTGCGAGTTACCAGCAAATTAGAAAAAAAACAATTTGTTTTGACTGTAAGCGATCGCGGGCGCGGCATGAGTCCCGCACAGATTGCTGAGGTCGGAGCCTATATGCAATTCGGCCGCAAAATCTACGAGCAACAAGGAGCTGGTTTGGGACTGGCTATTGTCAAGCGCTTGGCAGAATTGCATGGCGGTACTTTTGCGATTGAAAGCGATCGGGCAGCTTCTTATACCACAGTCCGCGTTACTCTACCCACTTATAAGTTTTGAGTTTTAAGTTTTGAGTTTTAAGTTTTGAGTTTTGAGTTTTGAGGTTTGAGTTTTGAGGTTTGAGCTTTGAGTTTTCAGTTGTAAATTTTAACTAAAAATTTAACACTTAAACCTAAAAAAATTACCAATTCCCAATTATTAATTCTTTTTTAGAGTCGATGCTGGCGGTTTCTGAAAAACAACAATCAGCAAACAGATGATGCCAATATTAATAGAGACATCTGCCACATTAAACACCGGAAAGCGAATGAGTCGAAAATCGAGAAAATCGACAACATGGCCGAAGAGAAATCTATCTATACCGTTGCCCAAAGCGCCCCCTAAAATTAAACCATAGCCAGTTTGCTCCCAAGAGATCAGCCTCGGCCCAAACCAAGCCACTGCCATCAAGGCCAGACTGACCCCTAAGGACAGCCAGGGCAACCAACTGCTCCCCTGGAATAGGCTAAATGCTGCGCCAGTATTGGTTACATAGGTGAAATGGAATACTTTCGGCCACAGAGGCCAAGTATCTGTAAGCTGAAAGTTTTGCGATACCCAGTATTTTGTCACCTGGTCTAAGACTAGACTGATAGCGGCAGCAATCCAGAAGAAGCGATTTTTCAATCTCATATGGAATTCAGGTTAGTTATAAATCTTTAAATTGGGCATTGGGAATTGGGCCGAAGGGCATTGGGAGAGATGGGGAGACTCGGGGACCGGGGAGAGAGAAGGGTGGGAGGTGTGGGAAGGACTAGAAGTGAAAATTCTCCCCTCTCTCCCCACACTTCCCATGTTCCCATGTCCCGTGTCCCCGTGTCCCCGTGTCCCCGTGTCCCCGTGTCCCCGTGTCCCAATGCCCTTCGGCCCAATTCCCCATGCCCAATTTAATAAAACAATAAGGAGCGCACGAATTTAGCAATAACTGCGACAGCGCAGACCAGTGCTAACTGACCGGGCAAGGGTGCGATCGAATATTGAAAGGCTGCTGCCATTAATAGCTCTTGGCTGGATGAGTAGAGTGCAAATAGATAGCTGGCACCAACCAAATGCACGATCGCCAGACCGCACAGACAACTAAAAGCGAGGAATTCTAGGCGTGGAGGAGCTTTAAATGCTAGAGCGCCACAAGCCCAAGCTGCGGGAATAAATCCGACCAGGTAACCAAAGGTAGGTTCTTTGAGATAATCCAGACCGCCGCCTTTGGTAAAGATGGGCAGCCAAGTTAAGCCTAAAATTAGATAGGCAATTTGGGAGAGGGCTCCAGCATTTTTGCCACCGAGACATCCCACCAAAAGCACTGCTCCCACCTGACAAGTAACGCCTAGGGAGTGAATGGGAATCCCTCTATCTAGTAAACCCCAGGGAGGAATTGCCATAGAGGCTTCTAGAAAGGTGCCGCCAATTGTTAGAAGCAAACCAATCAGAGCCCAGAGAAATTCAAGGGAAGCAGCCACGTTGGAATTGGGAATTGGGAAGAGCGGAATTGGGAAGAGCGGAATTGGGCATTGGGAATTGGGCCGAAGGGCATTGGGAGAGTTTTAAGTTTTAAGTTTTAAGTTTTAAGTTTGGAGTTTTGAGTTCGAGCGCCCCGGAGTTTTGAATTGGGAATTGGCCCAACGACAGGCTGAGGATGTCTGCCTTTTCCTATGGCCCCAAATTAATAATGCCCATGCCCGATGCCCGATGCCCGATGCCCAATGCCCTATTGAGAGATTAGCTTAGCCTAGAGGAACCGGGGTCTCTCCGCCTTCTAGACCGAGTTCCTCAAGCATGGCACGGTCTTTTTCTGGAGGTTGGCCCAGGGTGGTTAGGTAGTGACCTATCAGCATGGCATTAATTCCTGCTTTTAAACCTTGGGCTTGCAGTTCGCCCATGACGGCTTCCCGACCACCGGCGTAGCGGATAATTTGTTTGGGGAGTATGAGTCGAAAAATAGCGATCGCCTTCAAAGCCTCATAGGCATCTAGCTTGGGTCGGTCTCCCAAGGGAGTTCCCTGACGTGGATTGAGCAGATTTAGCGGCACGGACTCGACTTCTAGTTCTCGCAGGGCCAAAGCTAAATCCACTCTATCTTCCCAGGTTTCGCCCATGCCCATAATGCCGCCGGTACAGGCTTGAATTCCTGCGGCCTTCAAATTTTTTACTGTTTCTACGCGATCGCGCCAGCTATGGGTTGTCACGATTTCCGAGTAGAACTCCTCAGAAGACTCCAGATTATGATTATAGCGCGTAACTCCTGCCTCCCGGAGGGCTCTTGCCTGTTGCTGCGTCACCTCCCCCAAAGCACAGCAGGGCTTTATATTAGTTTCGGCAATAACGCGCTTTACAGTTTCTAGAATACGCTCGAATTCCCCGGACTGAGGGCTATTGTATTTTGGCCCTCGCCCCTGGGAAACCAAACAGAATCGGCGAGCCCCGGCCGCTTCTGCTGCCTTGGCTTGCGCTAAAATCTCTTCGGTGGATTTTAGCCCATAAGTTGGCGAGCCTACCCCTTGGTGGTGCGCCGATTGAGAGCAAAAAGAACAGTTTTCCGAGCAATTGCCGGATTTAATGTTGACGATGCTACAGAGATCTACAGTATTGCCGCAGCAAGAGGAGCGCACTTTGTCCGCCGCTTCGCACAGCAGCAATATATTTTCTCTACCTTCTATTTTAGTAAGGGCGATCGCTTCCTTCCGGGCGATCGCTTCCCCGGCAATAATACGTTCCGCTAGAGACAGCAGCCATGTTCGCAGTTGCTCCCGATTTCTGTCCCCCGATTTTGACTCTGCCGCGCTAACCTCAGTCTTCGGCGATTCTGATACCTGCAATTTTAACACTTGCAACCCTTTATTTTTTACTTACTGAAGCGTTGGCAATTTTACCAAACTCCGCGAGCCCTTGACTTTCCCAAGAGCAATTCTGCCTAACTAGAGATGGGGAAGAGAGGGAGGAGCAGGACTCCCCACACTCCCCCCTCTCCCCCCTCTCCCCACACTCCCCACTTTGGTCCCTATCTTTTTTGCTGCAAGTCAACCCTTAAAGAACTGTTAAATTTTTTCGGGTTTCGTCCCTAATATAGCGGTTCTCGCGCTTGATGTGAGGTGTCTGGGCGAAGCAACGAGAGTACGGGAATTCCCGTTCGGAGCGCTGAGGTACGTGCAGGGATGCTGTCGCCCCTACGTTTCTCAATATTACACTTATTTGAGAAACTCTATAATAGAAATCGCTAATGGTGCAAATAAGAATCTGAAATTATCCTCTTGTTAATCTATTCTTTACTATTTTCCTGTATTCTCCACATAAATTGCTCTATATATAGCAGTAAGCGGTCAGCGGTCAGCGGTCAGCTTTAGTCAAAGCCTTGCAACTTCAAGCAAAAGGCGCGTCTTGATTCCTATCAAACACCTTAATCCGTAGTGCTATATAGGTAGGTTGTAATTGAACAGCGACTATGCCGTAGATTGCTGAAGTTGTCAATCGGCAATATAAAATGGCAAGAGCTATTCTACAGGCGAATGCCGATTGGGTAGTAGGATTGGAAAATTGCCCTGGATAGGATTGAAAAATCAACGGGGGCGATCGCTATAGCAGTAAGCAATCATGCGATCGGCAGTCAGCTATCAGCACAAGCCTTGCCGTTACTAGCCTTGGCGAGATTTGAGCTGTCCTAACTTTAATGCGTAGTGCTATACTTACAAAAAAAAATATATTTCAGTCTGGATAGATTTGTAAATTATAAAGATAGAGGGGTTATTTTATGTCTTCGGGCTCTCCAACCACGAACGAATCGGAAAAGCAAAAATCTCAGGAAACCGAAGTTTTGCTAAAGGCAGAAGGCGTAAACGTTTACTATGGTAACTTTCTGGCCGTGCGCGATGTTTTTCTAGATGTTCCTAAAAATAAGATTACAGCTTTCATTGGGCCTAGTGGTTGCGGTAAAAGCACTTTACTACGCTGTTACAACCGTCAAAATGACCTAATCAATAGCTTTCGCTTGACCGGCAAAATATTTTATAACGGCCAAAACCTTTATGCCCCGGAAATAGATCCGGTTGCAGTGCGGCGGCGGATTGGCATGGTGTTTCAAAAACCAAACCCATTTCCTAAATCGATTTACGATAATGTTGCCTTTGGTCCGAAAATTAATGGCTATAAGGGGGATATGGATGAGTTGGTCGAGCGAAGTCTCAAACGAGCTGCTATCTGGGACGAAGTAAAGGACAAACTTAAGGAAAGCGGTCTTGCTCTGTCTGGCGGGCAACAGCAGCGGTTATGCATAGCGCGTACTCTAGCCGTTCAGCCAGAGGTTCTCCTCATGGACGAACCTTGCTCGGCTCTAGACCCAATCTCTACCCTGCGGATTGAAGAAGTTCTCCACGAACTTAAGGAGCAATATACCATTATTATTGTTACTCACAATATGCAGCAGGCGAGTCGGGTTTCGGATAACACTGCGTTCTTTTATGTCGATACTAACGATAAAGGCAAACGGGTTGGTTACTTGGTAGAATATAATGATACTCAAGAAATTTTCAGCAATCCTACTAACGAAATAACGGCGACCTATATCCGAGGGGAAGTGAGCTAATTGGATCGATCTATTTAGTTTTGCTAGGATTTAGGGGTACTTTCGGCAATCCTACTAGGGAAATAACGGCGACCTATAGCGTTTCTCAAATAAGTGTAATAAAAGATCGCCTTGGGGAAACGTAGGGGCGACAGCATCATGAGCGACAAGATCGCGCGCTCCTAACGGCAACCCTCATATTGGGATATTGCATCCCCCAGACACCTCACATCAAGCGCGAGAACCGCTATATATCCGAGGGGAAACGAGCCGATCGGATTTATCTATTTTAGTTTTGCTAGGATTTAGGAGGATTTAGGAGTAACTTTCGGCAATCCTACTAGCGAAATAACGGCGACCTAATATCTGAGGGGAAACGAGCCGATCGGATTTATCTATTTAGTTTTGCTAGGATTTAGGAGTAACTAAGCCAAGGCAGTTAGTCCTTATAATATGTATGGCGATCGCCTCAAAATAACTCTCTCGCAATCTGATTCATCGCAATTTGCCGCATCGAAATCTGCCCCGGCCTATATCTTAGTCGTCCACGGCAGCCGGAACCAGAGCTATCAAGCAGCCGTAGAGCAACTTGGTGCCCTGGTTCGTTCTTATGGGCGCTTCCGGTTGGGCGGCATTTCTCCATTGGTGCATATCGCTTTCCTGGAGCTACATCCCCTACCCTTGCACCGGCAAATCGCCGAATTTGCAACTCGGGCAGCTAAGGATGGATGCAGCCGGATTCAAGTATTGCCAGTGTTTCTGCACCCAGGAGTTCATGTCATGGAAGATATCCCGGCAGAAGTGGCAGCGACCCAGGAAATGCTTGACCCGCAAATAACTATAGAGCTGCGTCCTTACCTGGGAACAAACATTCTGGCGCTGAGTCAGTTATTGGCGTCTAAGATATCCCACCTAGAAGAGCGTCCATCCGATCGAAGCTGGATTCTGCTATCCCACGGCAGTCGCCGTCCAGGCGCAAACCAATGTGTAGTAGAAATAGCCGATCTAATAGGATGCCAATTTGGGATAGAAGTGGCGATCGCTTTCTGGTCTATATCGCCGACCTTAGAGGAACGAGTTGCAGAATTAACTGGCAGCCCTCACTTAGCCTTAGTTGGGAGCGATGGTGTTAGTTCTCAAGCAAAAATTCAGGCCAAAACTCAGATGAAAAGCTTGGTTATAATACCCTATTTTTTGTTTGCTGGCGGTATTACAGAAGCGATCGCTCAGTCCGTCGGCCAATTGCGTCAAAAATATACCAACATCTCTATCCAAGTCATGGATACTATAGGTGCCAGTGAAGATTTAGCCGCGATCGTATTCCAACTTGCCCAATGCCCTATTACCCATGAATAAAATACTCCTTAATAAAATGCCAAGCATCCTTGTTATAGAACCAGATCGCTCTTTGGCCGAATACGTCAGCCTGGATTTAAAAGAATCGGGTTTTAAACCCCTGTTCGCTTATGACGGCCAGATGGGTTGGCAGCTATGGAGCGAAGCCCGGCCCGATTTAATTGTAGTCGAGCGTATGCTGGGACAAGAATCGGGATTGCAGTTTTGCTCCGAGCTGCGCAAAAGCGGGAATTATGTTCCGGTCGTTATGTTAATGGCTCGGGATACTTTGGAAGATAGAGTGGCCTGCCTGGAAGCGGGAGCCGACGATTATTTCCTCAAACCCTATCGCACCAACGATTTTTTGGATATGGTGCGGCTCTACCTGCAATCGGAACCGACTAATACAGAAAAGCTGCAGTTTGGCGACCTTGTTTTGGAGCTGTCTATCCGCAGAGCTTCGCGCCAGGGGCGGGCGATTTCCCTGACCATGAAGGAATACGAATTGCTCAAATATCTGATGGAAAGTCCCCGACAAATTCTGAGCCGAGAGCAAATTTTGGAGAATGTTTGGGGCTCTAATTTTATGGGAGAGTCCAATGTGATTGAGGTTTATATCCGTTATTTGCGTCTCAAACTCGAACAAAATGGGGAAAAACGCTTGATTCAAACGGTACGAGGCGTTGGCTACGTTTTGCGGGAACCATAGAAATTCCGAAAGCTGACCGCAGAAGAGCTACGCCTGCGGATTGTCTGTTGGCGGAGCCTGCGCGTAGTGGATTGGCAAATCTAAAATTGTGCATAACTGTAGGGAGCGGCCCGGGAAAGAAACCCAACGTAACGA
>JAAHFN010000060.1 GCA_010672965.1 Oscillatoria sp. SIO1A7 | reverse complement strand
TTACAATTAAAGCAAAAATTAAATATTGTTTTAGCTGGCTTCCCTCGACTATCTCTATTATTTTTCGATTAACATCTATGCAAGGGTTCGTAAGGAAATTAAAATTAATTTAGATGCGTTTACCCTGCGCCTCCTGCCTCCTGCCTCCTGCTGAGAGCTGACTGCTTTCTTGGGCATTGGGCATTGGGCAAAAAAGCCAACAGCTTATGGGCGGAGCGCGCAGGCTGCGCTCTTCTGCTTTTAGCATGACCGCCTCCTGCCTCCTGCCTCCTGCTGAGAGCTGACTGCTTTCTTGTCCTAAGTTAGCGCCTGAAAATAATACTCGGCAATAGCAGCTATATCGTCAGCGCGATCCAAACCATTGACAATCCGGCGGGCATTGAAGAAATCAATTTGGTTTTCATTAATATAGTCGTCTAGTTTAGCGCCGGTAAAAGTGCCATCCCGCATGCCTCGAACTAAAACCAAAGCAGCAATATCTGGTTCCGAGGCTCTTTCTGGATTGCTAACCAAGTCAATTCCCAATCTATTCGACCAATCGGTATAGTTAAAGCGCCCGGTAATCTGAACGTAACCGCGTCCTTTATACCTCGGCCCATCTCCGGGTTCAGTGTTGCCTAAATCCCGCCTGCCCTCATATTGCCGACCGTCGGCTAATTCTTCCATCCAGCGTCCCAAGAGGGATTCGTGTTCGGCGGTGGCCAGAATATAAGCAAGCTGCGCCGCATCGGTGACGCCGCTGGACTCGGCTTCCGAGAGAATTATAGGAATTGATTCTTCTGCATAGGGCAGGATAGAAGGAGGAACGACGGCAAATAGGCGATCGCGGTCAAAGTTAAAGTCAGTTCCGCCGCTATTATTCTCAGTAGCGATCGGTACCCAAATTTCCTGGCCGGGGTAGATTAAATCGGGATTCTCAATATCGTTATTTGGATAATTGACGATCGCCTGGTAATCTTGGGGATTGCCAGTTCGGGACTCGGCGATCGCCGCCAAAGTATCCCCAGACTTCACAGTATAAAGTTCCCATCTATCCGCCAATATTTCTGGTTCTTGCACTGGTTCTTCCACTGGCTGGTTTACTGGTTCTTGCACTGGGCGATCGCTTGGCTGCTCGATTGGCTGGTTTGCTGGCTGCTCGATTGGCTGGTTTGCCGGCTCGCTTGGCCGATCGCTTGGCTGCTCGATTGGCTCTTGCAAAGGCAACATTTTACGCCCTTCGGCGATCGCAAACCCTTGCAAATGCTTAAACGCCTGTTGCCTGTTGCTGCCAAAAGCTGCTTGCAAATCTGGATTGTTCTCCAAATAAAAGTCTAAATCGAATTTCGGAGAAAATCGCCGCCCCTCGGAAAAGCCAAAAGCTTGCAAGTGAGCAAATCCCTGCTTGGTATCGCTGCCAAAAGCCGCTCGCAAGTCTGGATTAGCATCTAAGTAATAATCCAAATCGACCCAAGGCGAGAATTCCCGTCCTTCCAATAGTCCAAAAAGTTGTAAATGTCGGTACAGTTGCTGCGGCGCGTTCAAGCCCGCTGCTGCCAGGTCTGGATTGTTCGCTCCATAATAATCGAGCTGCACGAACAAAGAAAAGGCTCGCCCTTCTGGCAAACCAAACTGTTGCCAATGGCGATATAGTTGCTCCGGCGCAGTTAGACCTGCTTGCCCCAAATCTGGATTCGCCCGAGCATAATGCTCCGGGTCAAATAAAATATCTGCCTCGGCTCCAGTCAATCCAGTGGGCTCGGCGATCGCTAAGCCAGAAAGCGGATCGATATTGCCAGCTATTTCCAGACTTCTCTCTAGAGGCGCAGTCTGGGTCAGATTCTCTAGAAGCTGGCTCTCTACGGTAGCATTCTCCAGGGGCAGATTCTCTCGGGGCAGCAAACCAAAGGCAGATTCCCCAGAAACACTCAAATTTAACGAGCGATCGTCTTTCGGATTGGCAACCGCTGGCAAATTAATATCAGTTGGGCTATCTCCAAAAAGACCGATCTCGACATCAAACATCAGCAAGCTTTTCCTTTTCTCTTAATCGTTCTGTCAAGAATTGGCAATTGGGCATGGCGCATGGCGCATCGGGCATTGGTCTTTTAAGGCTTAAGGTTTAAATTGAAGGTTTGCGACTTAACATTCAGCCCCAACACTCAAGACTCAAAATTAACAACTGATACCAAATCCGGTTTATAAAGGATGTTTTCTTCCAAGAGAGCCCAAAAGGGCTTTGTTTGTATAGCCGCGCCTTTAGGCGTTAGGCGGCAGCGATCGATCGCATCCTATCTATACCGGATTTGGTATGAAAACTCTCCAATGCCCGATGCCCAATGCCCGATGCCCAATTCTTGACAGGCTACTAAGATAGTTTGATGTCAAATCCGTTAAAACAGTTCCAGTATTTCCGGGACTTACGCTTGCCTGTCCATATCTAGTATTTGTAGGGGCAATCCCAAGAGCGTTCGCCCCGTTCGCGAAGCGTCTCCGCAAGGAGAATCGCTCTTTGTCGTTGCGTAAGTCCAGTATTTGTAAGGGCTGCTCTGGTTGCCCGGGGTTACCGCCCGCGATCGCTATGGTCAGATCCAATCCGTTTAAATAATTCCACTATTTTTAGGGGCAGTCCCCCTGTGGCTGCGGGAGCATTTCACTTTTGCAAGCAGTAGGTTGGGCTTCGTTGATGGCGGCCCCAACCTACATCACTCAGGACAGGCTATGGCGCATGGCACATCGGGCATTGGTCGGAGTTTAAGTTTTAAATTGAAATTGAAGATTTGCAACTCAAAATTCAACCCTAACACTCAAGACTTAAAATTTACGCCTCAAAACTCTCCAATGCCCGATGGCCAATGCCCAATGCCCATTTCTAATCAATAGGATTCGAGCTTATCAAGATTGTGGCGATAGCTTTTGCCACTTGGCAATAAATTCATCAAGAGAGATATGCTCGTCATTGTTGATATCGGTCATTTGCCAAAAATTGTCGATAAATTCCTCGCCATAGCCCATATTTTGCAGAGTATCCTCAATCTCATTGCGCTCTATAGAATTACTCTTATCCGTGTCAAGTTTGTCAAATAATATTTGGCCGATTAGATTTTGGAACAAGACTGTCTCTACAGCCTTGCGAAACTCCTCTTCGAGAACGTCGATAAACGAGCCTTTTGTGGTTTCCGTTACCCAAGGATCCATAATGACCGATCGCAGCACGGTGATTATAGAGCCCTTTTGTGCGATCGCCTTAGCATCTCCCAGAAGACGAGCGCAATAGTTTTTCATAAACTCATCTCCGTATTCCTCCGCGCTGATATCTGTCGTGCTGACAATCAGGTCATAACTGTAGATATCGTCACCGGGGTTTATGCTCAGCCGTTCGTAAATCTGTTTATTCAAGCGATTGGCCGCATCCAAATCAGTATTTAGCGTTCCGTCTGGATTTTTAAAATTGAACGCATAGATAAGGATGTTTTGGTCTGGCCCAATTTCTGGCAGCAGCGCGATCGCCTTTTTATTGCCGGCAATTTCTTCATAAGTCTTGCCATCGATCGCCTCTCGAATCAGTTGCATCTGCAGCTCGACTTCTGAGGCGGAACCTCCAGCAATTTCCGCCGGCAGTCGCGGCACGGGAACGACAACAAAACGATCCTCTGCCTCTGCCATACAAAGCAATCGGGCGTACAGTTTCTTACAACCGTACAAAGCCCGGTTAATAATTTTGCCATAGCCGCTCTTGGACGGGCGAATAACCCGATGGCTCAAATAGACTGCAGCCGGAGCAGCTCCCGGTTTGGAGCCCTCCACCCCATAAACGCCAACTGTCGGTTCTGCCTCACCTTGGAAAATATAGGGTGCCTTAAATGTCACCAAATCGCGCATGGCTGAGTTTCGGTAGCAGAGCGCTCCGGCTGGGTAAGGAATATAGCCCGATTTATGAGGATCGACGGTAATCGAATCTGCTTTTCCTAGTTCTTGGAACTGCTGGACAGCATACTCGTTCAACATCGTCGCCATTAGTTCGCTTGTAGTATTAGTTGGTTTGGCAATAGCATCCCGAGCATCCCGAGCATCGGGCAGCCCGAAGTCATCGCGAATTACTGCAGCATGATAGCCCCCCCAAGCAGCATCGGCATGGATGGTAAATTCTAGCCCTCGCTGGCGAAACTTCTCCCGCATTGCCAAGACTTCGGCGATCGGGTCAATTGCACTTTCTTCCGTACTGCCAATTACGGCAACAACAGTTAATATAGGTTGTTGCTTTTGCAGGCATTCCTCCAAAATACGCTCCATCTCGGCAACGCTCAAGCGCGCATCTTCATCTACCGGAACGTTAATTTGGTTCGCCGCGCCAATTCCCAGCAGCGCCCCTGCCTTCGGCCAAGAATAATGTTTCGTTCCCGGCACTAGGAATGCAGGCAGACCGCCAATCTTATTCGGGCTCAAATCCTTCGGGTCATCAACAATATCCAGGAATTTCCGCGCAAAATCCCAAATCCCTATATTTTGCAGGGAATACTTGGAGACTGCCTCTGTTAAAGTATCGTTATCAATTCCATAGTTTGCAATCCTACTTGGCAAAGCCAGAATATCATCGCCTCTTAGATTTAGCAGCTCCCAAAGGCTCAGGCCGATGATACTTTGTTCTGTTTTTCCGCTTAAATCCGGAATTGCAATATCTTTGGCCGCCGCCAGAGATTCTTCTTTTTCTAGTGCGGCTTTTAGGGCGATGGGATAAAACTTCAGGTTCCTCGCCGACCAAAGTGCTTCTATGTTGGCAACAGTTCCGCCGCTGGTGATATGTCCCCAAGGCCGAATAGCACCTTGGGCGATCGCTGCTTCATCCGGCATTTCATATCCCAGCATTCGGCATAAATCGTCTCCAACCAACATTTCCAAATATGTGGTTGCTGTCGATCCTTCAAAAGCGACGTTATTTGGGTTGTATAACATCCCGGCGAAGTAGCCCAGAATTGAAGGAAGCGTTACATCCCAATTCATGTGCCCTTGATAGCGCATACTGAAGAAGGGAACCGATTTTTTCAGAAAAGCCAGCAATAAGCGATAATTCTCCTTCAGATCTGCCATCGTGCGGACGTATTCTTCCCCCGCCTTTACTTGTTCGGTTATGGCACTGGGGTCTCCTGGATGATAGTTCTTGCGCCAAAACGCTTGGTCGCGAATCGCTTCGGCAATCAGCCTTTCTAGTTCGTCGGCATTTTCTCCTTTCGTGCCCAAGAACCAAGCTTCAGTGGCATTAGTCCCGCTACCTTCTAAGTTAGGTATGTCTTTTGATGCCGAGCTTAAAAATTTACCGATACCGCGCTGAGCTTTTTGGAAACCTTGGCTTTGACAGTCTCTTGGTTGCATTCTTTAATCCTTTTTGTTGGCAAAACAATTTCGTTGCTTTTTTTTTAGAACGATGCGATATCGCACCTTCAATTACTCTTACTATAATTCATCTTTCTTGACTTTTGCACCAATTATATTTGGTGTTTTTACCCTCTGCAACATATACTAACATCAGTTTTAAATATAAACAAAAAAATATAATTTTTGCTTTTTTTAAGACTTATTTTAGGTTTGCGATCGCTAGCTAGCTATGGCCCTATCTCAATGGCGTTAGCTCTGGAGATTTTTCGCGGAAAATTTTCGAGGAGCGAGAAGATGAATATCTAATATCAAATCCGGTTAAACAGTTATAATATCTGTAGGGGCGGTGCCCCCGGGAGCGCCCCGCCCGCCCCGCCCGCCCAATGCCAATTGGGGCAGCCAAGCTCCCCTCTGCCCCTACAGGATTTATATATGAGTAATTAACCGGATTTGATATAACCTCATCCCCGAGCAGCAAGAGCGCGACCGAGGTGGCGGTTTTTTAAAAAACCTGTTAAAATTGAATTACCCTTAAAATCTTGCCTAATTATTCGAGAAAGTAGCAAAAACTTTCCGGATTTGCCAAGAGTCAATAGCAAAACAAAATGGGGATGAATGTTGCTGTAGCAACATTCATCTAGTTAAAAATATTGAGAGACAGTCAGCATGGAAAGAATCGATGGGCAAGAACTGCTCCGCCTTTACGGTCGAGGACAGCGAGATTTTTTGCTCTTGGAGATTTGTGGCGCTAGCTTGAGCCGAGCCGGATTGAGCCGAATCAATCTGATGGGTACAGATCTGGTCGCAACCAACCTGAGTGGGGCAGACCTGAGCGGGGCAGACCTGAGCGGGACAGACCTAACTCGGGCAGACCTGTCCTATGCAAACTTGAGCGATGCAGATCTAACTCATGCGATTCTGGGGGAAGCAAACCTAACTGGGGCGAATCTAAGCGGTGCTTGCTTGCAAGGGGTAATTTTAGGTGGAGAGGAGCCGAAGCCACCCAACTTTAGCGGGGCAAACTTAACTCGGACTAACCTCTGCAATTCACAACTGCCTAATGCCAACTTCCGAGGTGCCAACCTTACTGGAGCGGATCTGCAAGATTCCAATCTGACCGATACCAATTTTAGCGAAGCTTGTCTTTTAGGAACTTTCCTAAAGCAGGTCAATCTGAGTCGGGGGAATCTGAGTCGAGCCAATCTGTTTGGGACATATTTGGCAGAAGCCAATCTGACTGGAGCAGACCTAACTCGGGCTAATTTAGAATGCGTGAATATGTATGGAGCCGACCTGAGCAATGTCAATCTGGAGGAAGCAAGGGTAATTTTAGCAATTATGCCCGACGGCCGCGTGGAAGGCGATCGGCGTCTTGAGTACGATTTGCCGGACTTTCGCCGGGGCCAAATTAGAGTTACGCCAGTGGTAGAGGCGAACTCGGCTAGTATTTAATTTGGGCATGGGGCATTGGGCATTGGGACTCTGGGGCTTGGAGAGTTGGGCACTTGGAGAGTTGGGCGCAAGGAAAAGGAGGTTGCTCTATGCCCCATGCCCCATGCCCCATGCCCCATGCCCAATTTCTATTTAGTCTTCGTGGTCGTCGAAGGGGTCCGCTAATTCCTTGGCAGGAGGGCCAAAGGCGGTATAGATGGTGAGTGCCGTAATAGCTACTAGCAAGCCACCGATGCTAACACTGATAATCATTCCCGTTTCCATGTTTTTAATGAATTAAGCGTTTTTTCTTATTATTTCTTATACAATATTACAAAAATTAAAAATTTTAGTCGGAACTCGTTCACAGCGAACCTATGGCACAACGAACTGGATTGGGAGATATACTGCGGCCCCTGAACGCCGAATACGGTAAGGTCGCCCCCGGCTGGGGCACCACTCCTCTAATGGCGGTCTTTATGGGCTTATTTTTCGTTTTCTTGCTGATCATCCTGCAAATCTACAACTCCTCTCTGCTGATTGAGGGAGTCAATGTGGATTGGACGAACCTCGGCGGCTAGTTTTTTCTATCGCTAGCTGAAATATATGGGATTTCCAAATAAATATTTCTCCCTCGTTTCCCTGTAGGACGGGCGACACGAGGGTCCCAAACCCAGGACGGGCGTCTCGCCCGTCCTACCAATTGGGTAATTTATTTCTTGGAATACCTTATAGCCTTCTTTGTTTTTCCCGGTTCTGCCGGGATTTTTTATGGACCCCAAGTCCCCTCTTTCAAGGGTATGTTTTTTACAATCTCCTAAATGAGGGCAATCGGTGGGGTGCATGGTTTTTGGGGCCCGCGCATTCCAATACAATAGTTTTTCTTTAATAGCACAAGCTGTCTCGGGAATGCTGTCGCCCCTACGCCCGGGGTCGCGTCCTCGATACCGAGCGCTGAATGCCAAATCTAAAAAACATACCCTTGAAAAGGTCCCCTTGTCCCCCTTGTCCCCTTGTCCCCTTGTCCCCCTTGTCTCCCTTGTCCCCTTTGTCTCCCTTGTCTCCCTTTAAAAGCGATCGCCAATAATCCACCCAAAGACAAAAGTCAGATTTATACTAGGAGCCAAAGGTTGTAGGAGGAAGGCGCGTGAATTTTTTTGGGATGGGCCTGCCGGAAATGGTTGTCATTCTGGTTATAGCTCTTTTAGTTTTTGGGCCAAAGAAGTTGCCGGAAATCGGTCGGAGCATGGGCAAGGCGATTAAGGGTTTCCAAGATGCCTCGCGAGAGTTTGAAACGGAACTCAAGCAAGAGGTACAGCGTTTGGATACCACCGAGAAGAGCGAAACCGCTCCGGCAACAGAACCTACGGCGATCGCCGCTGGCTCTGAAAAAAATTCCTCTAATTCTTCGGCACAGAGCTAGTCGCCCTGTAAAACTGAGGACCTTTAATAGGCGCGAACGTAAACAGGACTTACGCATGGAATCTACGCATAGGGGCAATCGCGGGAGTATTGCGCCTACAAATACTAGATATAGATATTTTGCGTAAGTCCTAATCAAAAAACTACCTTCAGGCAATGGCAGCAACGAAAGCAGTACCGGACTTGGTTTTTCCTCAGTTGATTGTGGGTTTGGGGAATCCAGAACCAAAATACGACCAAACGCGGCATAACATCGGTTTTGCCGCCGTCGATGCTTTGGCTCGTTCCTGGCAGATGTCTTGGTCCGAAAACCGCCGGTTTAAAGGTCTATTTGCCGAAGCACCCAGCCGAGGGGGTGGCAAAATCCGCTTGTTGAAGCCCCTGACCTATATGAATCGCTCCGGAGAGGCAATCCGAGCTGTCGCCGATTGGTATAAAATCCCACCGACATCGGTGCTGACTATATATGACGATATGGATCTGCCAGTGGGACGCCTGCGGCTGCGGCTGTCGGGTTCTGCTGGCGGCCATAATGGTATGAAGTCGGCGATCGCCCATCTGGGGAGCCAAGATTTTCCTCGCTTGCGGATTGGTATCGGCAAACCCGCTTTGGCTGGAAACGACAAAAAGACTATAGGCCACGTTCTGGGCAAATTTTCCCCAGAGGAAAGCAAGCTGATTTCTCAGGTTCTCGAAATTGTGGTGGAGGCCGTAGAACTTAGCCTCCGCGAGGGAGTAGAGAAAACAATGAGTCTCTACAATGGCCGTACAGTCGAATGAAATTTACTTTTCGAGTGAGTAAGAGTCCTTTACCGAAAACTAATGCCCATGTTCGGGTTGTGAAACAGTCTTGGCAATTAGGCACTATCGAGGGAGAAGTTAGTGCCGGTCAGTTTGTTTGGAATTTTCAATGGAGTTTCAGAGGCGGCAAACTGGCGATCGCTCCTTCCCGAGGGCGAGCTTTAATCCAAGAACCTCTAAAACGCTTCTTGGAAAAATTCGATTATCAGCTCGAAGCCGGCGGCGATTATTTCTTCACCATTCGCGCCCAGCTCTAAAGATCGCTTGCCTCGATTCTATTTTTTGTAGCTACTGGCAGGTTTGGGTCGTCCTCTACCAACCAAACAAAAGCATGAGTATCTAGCAAAAGATTCATTACATATATTCCTCAAAATCATCCAAAGGGTCGTCAAATATCAGCCAAAACGGGAGGAGATTATCCTTATGCCTCTAATGACAGTTAAGGACTTAGAACAAGTTGAAAGCACCTTGGCCGAGGCGGGCTTAGATTACCAACTAGAATTAGAAAACGGGATAATTCATATTGTGGAGCCGTCAGATCTTATCTGCAGCGAAATTGGAGTTATTTTTAGCCGCTTGCTGGGCAACTGGGTTTACCCCCGCCGTTTGGGAAGAGTATTTGACTCTGCAGGGGGGTTCATCATGCCCGACAGTAATCTGAAAGCCCCAGATGTTTCCTTCGTCCGCGCCGGACGTCTGAAAAAAAGCGTGCGTTACTTTGCAGAATTGGTGCCGGATTTGGTTGTGGAAATCAAATCGCAGAGCGATCGCGTCAAGTCTCTAGAAACGAAAATTCGTAAATTTTTAGAATTGGGAGCGGAAGTCGGCATTCTCATCGATCCCGACGAGTTGACCGTTACTGTTTACAGCTCTGCAGACGAACCGCTTGTGCTAGAAAATGAAGATATTTTAACGCTTCCCGAACTTTTCCCCGGTTGGGAATTACCCATAAGCGAGCTATGGCCTCCCGTGTTTAATGACAACGAATTTTAACGAATGAAAGGGAGCCTCTGTCCAGGAGCTTAGGGGCAAGGGAGGATTGCCCCTACTTTTGAATTTTGAATTTTGAATTTTGAATTTTGACTTTACGCCGTCGCCTGTTTCGCCAAGTACCTTTCAATCAAAATAATAGCCACAATATCATCTACTGGTTTTGGCGGCTGTCGCATTCCTTGGGGAACTAAGCGCCACAAACCTTTCGCAGGATACATTTGCCAATAGCGATCGCATGCTTCTACGGTGCTATAGTTTTCATCCACCATCGCAATTTTCTCCGGCTCCCACCCGGCATCTAGCAGTTTTTGCTTCCATTCCTTAGAACTGGTGCGATCGCCCATCACTAAGAGATTAATCGGAAACTCTTGGCAAAGGGATTCAATAGTAGCGATCGCCGAGTCAGAAGAAACAACTCGATGCAGGGATACTTCTCCCCCTGCAGCCATAACTGCAATCCCGCATTTTTGACGTCCCGGGTCAAATCCTAAAATCATAGCTAACTCTAACCTAAATTTTTAGCGATCGTTCGGTACTTATAGAAACCCGGTTTTTCCAAAAAACCGGGTTTCTGGGGCTTGTGAGTAACTATTATATAGAAATCCGGTTTCTTCAAGTATGAGAAACCCGGTTTTTTGGACAATACCTTCGCAATTTTATCGTAGGGAACGATCCCCCCAACCCCCCCAACCCCCTTAAGAAGCTTAAAAAGGGGGGCTTAAGAGAGATTCAGAGCTTAGCCCCCCTTCTTAAGCTATGCCTTACTCACATATTTCTTAACAATGTGAAATTCTTACACAGTCTTGATTTGAGTCTATCGCTTTTAAAAAATTAACAAAATAATTTTAAAAAGTTAACATTGTTTCAGTCCAAAACGAGATGCGCTAGGCGGCTCTGGCGCGATCGTGCCAAAAGTAAAATAATGATTAACCTTAACGAGTCTTGTTTATGGTGTTGCTAAGATTGTAGAGAGCAGCAAAGTTTAAATATCCATTGACAAAAAACTATGAAGTCTTGGGCTGAAGAGGAACTAAAATCTGCTGATTTGGGCGATCGCCGTCGGAACAAAAGACTGGTAAAAATTGTATCAGATTTAGCAGAACAACCCAATGCTACGGTACCACAGGCTTGTGAAGATTGGGCCCGAACCCAAGCAGCTTATGACTTTTGGGCAAATCCACATCTTTATTGCAGAAGCGATTCGCGATAGCCACGAACAAAGTACGCTTCATAGAGTAAAGCAACATGAAACTATTTTAGCAATTCAGGACACCACAGAACTAAATTTTACGCACCACAAGAGTAAAAAAGGAATGGGGCAGCTTTTCCCAAAGGTACAATTGTTATGCATTTGCGCTCTGGAATTGGACTCACCATACTTAGGGTCTGCTGAATAAATCTAAAAAGTTGGGGTACGAGTTAATGATTTTTCTTAAGTTATCTCTAAAGTGAGAAAGACTGATGTTTATTCCAATACCTCGGGTTGCGATCGCGCCGGAAGACAGGAATATGATGGTAAAATCGATACAAAAAACACACGCATACCTGCCTTGGAGAGCAGGGCAACAAGATTCATAACCAAAAAGGTAATTGCAATAGCTGTTTCCGAGGTCAGGGCTTGTTTAGTCATAACTAGGTTTAGACTAAATCTTCTTTTCCCAAGACCTGCATTTTCCCTCAATTGCATTACGAGCTTTTTCGTCTTCTCTCTGTTGTTTTTTAACCTTTTTATCGACATTTTTTGGCGGTCTTACTAAAGCAGGTCTGCTTATTCTTATTCCCCTTTCCTTACACCAATTACGGTTCTCGTTTGTTCTAAAATTTTATCTACATGAATGGCGGCAAATACCAATGTTTTTCACATTTTACACCTATATCTGCGATCGCGCGATCGCACTTTTAACCCTCCGATGCCTTACAGGCTCTACTTTTTGCCATTCTTCAGCAGACCCTATGTAAGCCCAGTTTTTTGGCTACCTCCTCAGCCGGAATACCGCGTTCTCCAGTTTCCCTGCGCCGCCGCGATTCGAGCGATCGCTGCTTGATTTCTTCTCGAATTTCTAGATCTCGGTCGGGATCTACAAAAAATTCGTCTAGAGCCTGTTCGATAGTATGGCGAACCAAGTCTTGTAGTTCGCCAACGGTCATGTCTTTAACCATCATGTCCTTGACTCGCATTGCTCTCTTTTTATTCCCAGTCAATAATAATTTAGCACATTTATCTGCTACATCCGTTAGCCATACGCTGCCAGCTCATCCGCTACGTCCGTTACCAATCCGCTGCCAGTTTATCCGCTACATCCGTTACCAATCCGCTGCCAGTTTATCCGCTACATCCGTTACCAATCCGCTGCCAGTTTATCCGCTACATCCGTTGCCAATCCGCTGCCAGGTTGTCGGCATTGGGTATTGGGCATTGGGCAAACAAGAGCGATTTTCCTGTTTGCTTAGCTGAAAACCGGGTAGCGATTCGCAATGGGACCCATTACAGAGCGAGCCAGATTGGGTCTGGGTTCGCTTTCTGTTGTTAAAATAAAGGTCTTAGCGAAAATTAAGCAAGGCCAGAATAACTCTATGACTACAGTTACGCCGGAAGAATTCGCCAAGTTTCGTTCTCAATTGGCAGGAACTCCAGAAATACAGGAATCTCTCTCTACTCTAGAGGACAATCTCAGGGAGTGCGATTGGATTTTAGAAGATGCTACAACCCTGATTGCAGTTGAGGCTGGGGAATCAGTTCTCATGGGTGATTCTTTATTAGAAGAGCTGGTGGAAAGAGCGAAAAAACGTCTGTGCCAACCAAAGGAAGACGAAGAAAAATGGCGCGATCTCAAGGATGTGTTTGATATTATTCAACTCTTCTTACCAGCTCCTCTACCTTTAATCACGGCTTGTTTGTTAAAACTATCAGAAATTGGTTTGAGGAACTTATGCAAGGAGCAATGATAGCTTAACGTCCCGTTGCTATAAAACCCGACCAATAAAAGGGACTCGCAAAAGGACGGGGTTGGCGATCGCTTACTTTCTCTAAGGACTTATTGGCAATCTTTCGCTTGCCCTCTGTTGGAAGAGAGGCAAAAATTTTATCAATTTCGGTTTTGAATTGATTAAGACATTTTTGAAAATCGTCACGGGTTAAATCTCGGAGCCAAATTTGGGCTTGGTTAAGGGCGATCGCCACATCCCCAGCTTCTCGTTGGGGATATTTTTTTAGGTTTTCATAGAACTTAATCATTAAAAACGCAGTTGCCAACTCATCTACTTTCCAGAGACTATTAATTACGCTAGGAGCCCCAGCAAATAGAAAGCCGCTAGGCAAGCCAACGTATTCATCGCTAACGCTTTCGCGATCGGTTAAACCCGTTTCGCAAGCTGAGAGGGCAACAAGGCGACATCGGTCGATATTGAAACTAAAAATTTCTCCTAAAGTCAGAGGTTCATCATTAGCTAGTTTTAAGTAAGACTCTAGGGGGGAGGTTTCCTCAAATTTACCGTGACAAGCAAAGTGAACGCAGTGGGAAGCGCGCAGCCATTTTTGGTAATAACCTTCCTCATCCATCAACGCTGCCTTAGTTGCGGCTGATTCTACCAGGACTTCTGTTGAGTCGAACTGCTGGCGAATCGTCTCTACTTGCAGGCTGGCGTAGGCGAGATTTTGACTTGGATTTTGAATTCCAAAGAAATCGCTAAAGTTCAACCGTTCCCAATTTTGGGTCAATTGTAAAAGCTGGCAGCTTGGGTTATAGCGAACGCCTTGGGAAAACTTATCCAGAAGACATTTATCTGGTTGGTTTGGTAGAGGCAAGGCGTGCAGAGGTAGCAGATGTAGCAAGCGGTGCGGGACCAAAGTAAGTTCTTGGCAATTATCTGGGATTCGTTTGAGTATTTCCTCTAAATGCAGAATTCCTGCGAGTTGCTGGAGGCGATCGGGCAAGTTTTCCGACCAGTGTTTTTTTGTCGGTTTGTCGTAATCTTGTAAATATTCGTCTAGCCAGTTGTTTAAATCTTCTACATCGCTTGTCTCTGACTGCCAAATGCCGAGCACTGAGGATTGAGTGACAACAAAGGTAATTAGTTGAACCTCCGTGACGTACCACTCAATAATGGCAGCGTTTTCGTCAAGCAGACCTTGAATCTCCTCGAACCGAATCGCTTCTACCTTTTGGGTCAAGCTGAAACTGGGATCGAAGGGCTTGATTTGATTCAAGACTTCATCTCGCTGCTGCCGAGATTGCTGTAGTTCTTCCTGCAGTCGTTGCTGCAACTCCTCTAGTGAAGCTCGCTGCTCTTGTCGCTGTTCGCCATTTCCCGAGAGCTTCTCTATCACTACTTGTAATTGCCTTTCCAACGAGGGAATTTTTCCTCGCACCTCATCTAAGCGATCTGTTATCTCTTGGGGAACGTCGCCTTTAGGATAGAGGTCTCGGTTGGCGAGCAGTTCGACTAGGTTGCGGGCTTTGCTGCGTTCTGCTGTTTCGATGGCTCGATCAAATTGTCCTATGTTGATATAGGCTTGCAGGATTTTTTGATAAACTGCAATTGCCTCCGCCATAACTTTTTGGCGGCGATCGTCGTTACTTGCCCAACTGCGGCTGAGTTCGACTGCAGTTATGGCTTTTTCGTAGGCATCAATGGCAGCTTCCCAGTCGTCTCGGATGAAGTGAAGGTCGCCGAGGTTGCCGTTAGTTTGGAGATAATCTATGGGATTTGCCTCTAGAGTGCGAACTTGCAGGGCGCTTTGAAAAGCAGCGATCGCCATATCCAGATTTTCTGCCCTGTCCCCGGATATCCTGTCGCCGTAGGCAACACCCAAATTGTTCTGAGTCATTGCCCAATCGCTAGGGAGTGTTTCTAAAGTGTAGACTTGCAAGGCCGTTTTGTAGGCGGCGATCGCCATATCCAGATTTTCTGCCCTGTCGCCGGACATCCTGTAGAGATAGGCATTACCCAAATTGTTTTGAGTCGCCGCCCAGTCAATGGGGAATGTTTCACTTGTGTAAACTTGCAATGCCATGTTGTAGGCGGCGATCGCCATATCCAGATTATCTGCCCTGTCGCCGAATACTCTGTCGCTGTAGGCAAGACCCAAATTGTTCTGAGTCGTTGCCCATTGGACGGGTAGTGCTTCACGAGTCCGAACTTGTAAGGCCATGTTGTAGGCAACGATCGCTTTCTCCAGATTGTCTGCCCTCTTGCCGGATATCCTATCCCAGTAGGCAAGACCCAAATTGTTCTGAGTCATTGCCCAATCTATGGGGAATGTTTCACTTGTGTAAACTTGCAAGGCCATTTTGTAGGCAGCGATCGCCATATCCAGATTGTCTGCCCTGTCGCCGAACACCCTGTCGCTGTAGGCAAGACCCAAATTGTTCTGAGTCGCTGCCAACTGGATGGGAAACGCTTCTAGAGTGTGAACTTGTAGCGCTATTTTGTAAGCAGCGATCGCCATCTCCAAATTGTCTGCCCTGTCGCCGGATATCCTGTTCCAGTAGGCAATACCCAAATTGTTCTGAGCCGCTGCCCACTGGACGGGTAGTGCTTCTCTTGTGCGAACTTGCAAGGCTTGTTGGAAGGCAGCAATCGCCGCCTCCAGATTGTCTGCCCTCTTGCCGGATATCCTGTCCCTGTAGGCAAGACCTAGATTGTTCTGGGTCGTTGCCCAATCGACAGGCAGTGCTTCTCTTGTGCGAACTTGCAAGGCTTGTTGGAAGGCAGCGATCGCTATCTCCAGATTATCCGCCCTGTCGCCGGATATCCTGTCGCTGTAGGCACTCCCCAAATTGTTCTGGGTCATTGCCCAATCGACAGGCAGTGCTTCTCTTGTGTAAACTTGCAAGGCTTGTTGGAAGGCAGCGATCGCCATCTCCAGATTATCCGCCCTGTCGCCGGATATTCTCTTGCTATAGGCAAGACCCAAATTGTTCTGAGTCGCTGCCAACTCGATGGGGAGTGCTTCTCTTGTGTAAACTTGCAAGGCTTGTTGGAAGGCAGCGATCGCCATCTCCAGATTATCTGCCCTGTCGCCGGATATTCTCTTGCTATAGGCACCACCCAAATTGTTCTGAGTCATTGCCCATTGGGTGGGGAATGCTTCTCTTGTGCGAACTTGCAAGGCCGTTTTGTAGGCAGCGATCGCCATCTCCAGATTATCTGCCCTGTCGCCGGATATTCTCTTGCTATAGGCACCACCCAAATTGTTCTGAGTCACTGCCCATTCAATGGGCAATGTTTCCTTTGTGTAAACTTGCAAGGCCGTTTTGTAGGCAGCAATGGCCATCTCCAGATTTTCTGCCCTGTCGCCGAACACTCTGTCGCTGTAGGCACTTCCCAAATTGTTCTGGGTCATTGCCCAATCGATTGGGAGTGCTTCTCTTGTGTAAACCTGCAAAGCCATTTTGTAGCCAGCGATCGCCATCTCCAGATTATCCGCCCTGTCGCCGGATATCCTGTCGCTGTAGGCAAGACCCAAATTGTTCTGAGTTGTTGCCCATTGGGTGGGGAACGCTTCTCTTGTGCGAACTTGCAAGGCCATTTTGTAGGCAGCGATGGCCATCTCCAGATTTTCTGACCTATCGCCGGATATTCTCTTGCTATAGGCACCACCCAAATTGTTCTGAGTCATTGCCCATTGGGTGGGGAATGCTTCTCTTGTGCGAACTTGCAAGGCCATTTTGTAGGCAGCGATCGCCATCTCCAGATTATCTGCCCTGTTGCCGGATATTCTATTGCGGTAGACAATGCCCAAATTGTTCTGAATCGTCGCCCATTGGATGGGAAGTGCCTCAAGAGTGTAAACTTGTAGTGCCTTTTGGTAGGAAGCGATCGCCATCTCCAGATTATCTGCCTTGTTGCCGGATATCCTGTCGCTGTAGGCGCTCCCCAAATTGTTCTGAGTCATTGCCCATTGGGTGGGGAATGCTTCTCTTGTGCGAACCTGCAAGGCCATTTTGTAGGCAGCGATCGCCATCTCCAGATTATCTGCCCTGTTGCCGGATATCCTGTCGCTGTAGGCACTACCCAAATTGTTCTGAGTTGTTGCCCATTGGATGGGGAATGCTTCTCTTGTGCGAACCTGCAAGGCCATTTTGTAGGCAGCGATCGCCATCTCCAGATTATCTGCCCTGTCGCCGGATATCCTATCACTGTAGGCAATGCCTAAATTGTTCTGAGTTGTTGCCCAAATTTCTGAGTTGCTATCGCGACTCAAGACTGCCAGCAATATTTCGTAACAAACGATACTAATTTCCATGTTCGTCCTCTTGCTGCCGAGAGGAAAATCACCTATGAGGTTGCTGAGTTTGAAGATATCGATCGCGGTGCTTCTTGCTGCGGATGATTCCACCTCTGATAGTTTTGCCTCTGCCCAGTTTTGCAAGACGGTGATAAAGTTTTCGTCGAGTTTGTCTAGGTTTGCTTGCAGTAGGGGATATATGACTTCGGAGTTGCCTTTGCTGTCGTGGGTTGCCCGCAATACTTGCATCAAGAACTGCAAATAACTTTGTCTGTCCACTGTTGGCCTCCTTTTACTTCATGCTTTGGCGTGACACTCCTATTTTAGGACAACTGATGCCTGCCCATCTGCCAAGACGCTCGGAGCTATCGCCCTTTGTTATTTCGATCTTATCGGTGCGTAGCGGCCTGGGGCAGAGGGGCGCTTTGCGGGCGAGCGGTTTGCGGAGATTTGGGGGCGCAGCCGTAGCTCCGCGCATAAGCTGAAAGCTGAAAGCTGATTGCTGACTGCTATAATAATAATTTAATTTCAAAGCAAGCCTCGATAGCGGACGAATATTAAAATAGCAGCCCAGGAACCCAGGGCAACTTTGATAGCCACCAATAGATTAAACAAGGGAATCCAGCCACCGCTCGCTAATGCACCCAATTCTCCCTGAGGTAACTCTATGCCTACTAGGCAGAGAATCGCCAAGACTATGAAAATCAAAACCGATATTTTTTCCCAGATGGCAGCTTTTGAACGCTTGTAGATTTCCTCCATCCATTTTGAGGAAGAGGTAATCGCAACCAAACCGATCGCCGTGCCCCCAGCAACCCCCGCCGCAAATCCGCCGCCCGGACTTAAATGTCCCCGGATGGCTAGTTCGATACTGACTAAGGCGGTGATGGTAGCGCCCAATCGCGCCAGTACGATGGAGGGGCGATCGTTAAATTGATAAATATTGCAGGAGGGTTGTTCGTTGGCGAGCAGAAACTTTGCGCCCATAATGGCGATCGTGAAGACGACTACCTCGAAAATCGTATCGTAGAGTCGGTTCCTAAAAATAATGCCGGAAACTGCATTGGGAACTCCAGTATCTTCTACTATCCAATCGACTATAGCCCATTCTGCTGGGTCGATTTCCAAGTTCGGAAATACCAGCATCTTGACGTATAGGGCTATTCCGGCAGCAAGGTAAATCCATTTCATTATTTCACCTCCACTGGGACGGGAGTTTCAGTTTTTTTCTTGACAGAGACCTGGCCGATCGCCGGCTGGACGTAGCTGAAGTTGGCTAAATTGGGTTCTAGTTTGCCCTGCAATATTTCATAAAGGCGTTGGACTCGGGTTTGGATTTGGTATGTTGGGCGATCGCCGGTAGTATGCAGGCCGTTATGATACGATGCGCCGTTGGAAAACTGCTCCGCTAAAAGACAAATTGAATGAACTTCTTTTGCCATTAAAGCCGCTTGCAGGGCGGGAAGGCTGGCATATTCTACGAGTTCGAGACGGAGATGGTAATTGCTCAATGCTTTGCGCAACCCCGAGAGCAATTCTGGATCTAGGCGATCGCCCAGCGTATCCGCAGCACAATCGCTCTCTTGCGAGTCGGGTTCGAGTATACCCAGACGCATGCTCATGGACGATCGCACCGCAACGGCGTAGAGGGTAATCGATAGCATCGTCCCCACTAATGCTTCGGTCAAAGCTACGTCCGCAGCACCGAAAAGGGTATATACTAAAGCAGCGATCGCCCCTACAATGCCGCGAATAACTAGAGCGTGATAGGGGTTGGCCTGAAAAACTAGCATGCAAGCGGTGAGGGGCAGTAGAGCTGCGATCGCTAATATGTAAAAATCTTCCGTCATCTTTGACCTCCAGAACTAGAACAATAAGCCAAGACGTACCCTAAAACCGTATTCCAGATGGCCAGGGAGATGAGCGCCAAAACCAATAGCGGCCATTCTCGGGGTATTTTGAGCAGGAGTCCGACGATAATACTCATCGAACCGAGGGTATCGGCAACAGATAGACTATGTAATTTGAATAAAACGGAGCGATTTCCCAGCAGAGGAAAGGTTCCCCAAAACCAAAAGAAAACCCCAAGTCCAATACAGAAGTAACCCAATATAGTTGTTATCATATCAAATCTTAGTTATCTAAGCTCTTTTTATTTATATTTGGCATTCAACGCTCGGTATCCAGTAGGGAGCATTTCAATTTTGTACGCTGCCGCCTAACGCCTAAAGGCGCGGCTACACAAACAAAGCCCAAGAGGGCTATTGGTTGCAAAAGTGAAGTGTTCCCATCCAGTATCGTAGGGGCGACAGCATTCCCGAGACATATTTTGCCTTTAGACACAACCTGTGTATTGGAATGCTTCGCCCCAGAAACCCATGCAGCCCAACGATTGCGCTCATTTAGGAAGATTATAAAAAACATACCCTTGAAAGTCCCTGACCCCTCCCAGCAGGGGAATAAATCGGGTTCTCCTCCTGGGAGTGGTTAGGGGTAGGGTGTTAAGCTGTCGCGCATTTAGATTGGGAGAAAAAGGGACCTCTCCCGGCGTGCTAGCTCTTTGGTTGCGGGTGTCGCGTTGCGGTATGGGTCACCAATTTAAATGCGTAATAGCTTAGTGATGGAGGCTTGTTCGTCGTTTTTGCGACCATTGGGTATCGTCACGACGAGCATACCTACTCCTCCGTTCCTGTAGAACTTTCCGGCTCGCAAAGCGCGATTCTCCTTACGGAGACGCGGGGCGCGAACGGAAAAATAGCATGAAGTTTCCCTACACCCCACACCCCACACCCTACACCCTAGGTTAGTTTGTATCATACCTCGTTCAGCCGTCTGAGTAAATGAGCTAAGAGCATTAAAGCCGCATTGCCGACACTTAAGATTAATACGCCAACCACCCCGATAGTCCAATCATCTCGCAAGACGGAGATAACCAAAATGGCTATTGATGTTTTGGTAGCAATACTGGCAAAGGCCAGCATTTTTTGCCAAATATCGTCATCCTGCCACGCCTCGTAGATGGGAATCAGCAGGGCTAAAATCATGGCAATAACAATCCAATTCATATCTAATCTTCCCCACACAACAAATTTGTAAACCCCCGTAGGACGGGCGTCTCGCCTGTCCCTACCTAGGGCATCGGTATGTAGGGGCGATTTCGCGCTCTCGCCCCTACAACGAGGAAGGTAACCCCCCCGTAGGAAGGGCGGAGCGCCTGTCCCTCCCCGGGGATAGCTCCCAGGCGCTCCGCCCTTCCTACGCAAGACTTTTATAACGATCGCCCGGATTTGAGATCGCCCTTTTTCTTCCGTCGGATGCGATGAACTTCATACCAACCGTCTTCGCGGCATTTTAAGACAATCGTTTTTGGTGTAAAAGTAATTAGAAAAATATCTAAAAAAATTAGTCCCGGGCTGCGATTGGGCTTGACTCTTTCCAGTACGACGTCTTCCCCATTATGGGGGAAAATCATAATTTCAAAGGCTTCTATATAAGCTTGGGGAATGGCAACGATGACCTCCCACAACACCCGCAACCAATCTTTAATTATGCCCGGTTTTATGTAGCTGCTGCGCGGCAACAAAAGCGCGATCGCCACGCCAATAAAGATATTGGGCAAGCTGAGGTCGGCAGTCAGCAAAAACCAAATCGTCAACCGCAATAAGATATCGAGAATTCCAATCATTCTAGCACCATCCAAAAAAGCAAGACTAACATCAGACTCATAATCCCAATGAGATGATCGAACTGCTCGAACATTCTTGGGAGTTTAAAGGTAAAGCGTCGAGCCAGGGAGCAGTAAATAACAAAATATATAAGCCAGCCGATGCCAATGGAGACCGAGGCTTTGAGAAGATTGGCAGCAGTATAGGCTGGCAAGTAGAATCCATTGGCTAGGACCAGTACGCCGAGTAAAGGAACTACCGCCAACCAGAGACCGAGTTTAACGGGTTTTGCTTTTTCTGGATTTTCTGGATTGCCGTGGGGAAGAAAAATCAACTTGGCGCAGACCAGAGCCGTTCCCATCGCAGCAAGGTTAGCGCCGATCGCCTGCCAGTAATCTAGCTGCTTGAGCGCCAATATTTTCGCTCCGAAACCAGCCAATAAAGGACAACCGGCAACGGACAAGGCGGCGATGGATAAGGCGATCCAAACTGGAGTTGGAATTCGGGTTTGTTGCAATTCGCGCAAGTTGCGGCTGGGTAAATTGCCAGCGATCGAAAACAGGGATGCTTTGGCAACGCCGTGAGTTAGGGCGTAGAAACCAGCGTTTGCCGGCGAGATCATCACAAATCCCAATTGCGAAATCGTACTCCAAGCCAACATCCGTTTCGTATCCTGCTCGAAGATGGCATAACCGACGCCGAGCAATGCCGTCCCGACCGCAAAAATACCAACCATTGGCTGAATTTCTTCGACCGTTAGAGCGCAGCGTACCATTGGAAAGACGCCAGTTTTAATCACCGAACCCGACAACAAGGCAGATACGGGTGTTTCCGATTCCGAGTGAGTTAAAGGAAGCCACATACCGGAAATAAAGATTCCTCCTTTGGTGAGCAGGCCGACAAAAATGAGGGCGATCGCCTCTGTCGGTGCTTGACTCAAACTGGCAAAGGCAAAAGAATGACTGGATTGATAGACGAGTACGGCTCCTATGGTATAAAACAGCATTGCTGTATTGCTGATGAACAAGTAGCGCAATGCCACCCAAATAGAGCGATCGCTGCGGGGATAGGCGATTATTAAAAATACCGCAATACTAATGACTTCTAAGGCAACGTACAAGCTGATAAAGTCCGCACAAATAAAAACAGAATTGACGCTGCCATGTAAAATGACGAGCTGGGTGTAGAAAAAAGCCGTTTTATCAGTTTGCCAGCAATAGAGAACGACCGCTGCCGTCACCAGAGCATTCGTTAAGATAAAGTAGCCGCTTAAGGAATCGACCGTTAAGGTTACCCCAAAACGATCCAGCAGTTGCAAGTTAACAGGTGAATTATCGAAAATTCTCCCCAGTCCGTAGGCCAGGGAAGCCAAGGCGACGACAATAGACAGATAGCGATCTACTTTCGGAACCAGATAAATCGTGAATCCTATAAAAAGAGTGAGGGCTATCCAGGCGATCGTTACGGCAGTCATAGAAGTCATTGTACGGGAGGAAATTATGGGGCAATTATGGCATATTATTTTTTTCTATTTCGCTGCATTCCAAAGTAGGATTGTCGCGAGAGAGTTTCATAACTGCTACCAGCATCAGCGCTTGGATGGAAAAGCCAATCACTATAGCCGTTAAGATTACTGCTTGGGGAACCGGATCGGCGTAAGGAGCGTGCGGGTTTTCCGAGGCGATCGGAGCGAACCATCCCCCTCGGGAGGCGACCAACACATAGTAGGCTATAGTTCCGGTACTCATCACATCCATCGAGATGATTTTCATCATCAAGTTCTTTTTAAAGATGATTCCGAAAAATCCGCACATTACGGTTGCGAAAATGCAGGCTTCTAGGAGAAACATAGGTGTGGGGTGTGGGGTGTGGGGGGACTTGGGGACAGGGAGACTTGGGGACAGGGAGCAGGGGTAGGTTGTTTACATAGTTGAGGGTGTGGGGGGACTTGGGGACTTGGGGACTTGGGGACTTGGGGACAGGGAGACTTGGGGACAGGGAGCAGGGGTAGGTTTTTTACATTTGATTTTTTTGATAAGTCCGATCGGGTATTAAAGTGTAGGGGCGACAGCATTCCCGAGACAGCTTTTGTTCCATAACAAAAATTATTGTATTGGAATGCTTCGCCCCAGAAACCCATGTAGCCCACCGACCTGTCAAAAAGGAGGATTATAAAAAACATACCCTTGAAAGGGGGGATGGCATTGGGCATTAACAGAAATTATTGTATTGGAATGCTTCGCCTCAGAAACCCATGTAGCCCACCGACCCGTCAAAAAGGAGGATTATAAAAAACATACCCTTGAAAGGGGGGATGGCATTGGGCATTGGACAAGGGACGATGAATTGCTACGAGCCCCCATCTTCCGAACTTCCTTAGTACAGAAATGGTGCGATTTGAGTCGCACCATAGATCCTTAAATTCATCAGACAATTGACCTATTGAATTTTTGATTTTTCATTCTTTAGATTTTGGCTGGCGAATCTAAGTTGAGGCTAAGGTCGGGAGATTGCGGGAAGATAGCCTCCACTGAATCCTGTAAAGCTTGTGCCCGATCCATATAGAACCGATTCTCGGGAAGGAAACTGTCCGCGAGCAGTTTTTTGAGACGGCGTTTGGTTTGTTCGTTTGCTCCGACAATGAAGACCTGGCGTTCTTTCTCTACTGCTTCCTTAATGGCATTTTCCAGAGCTAAAGATGCAGTAACGCCGAGATAGGGGACGTTTTGTAAGTCGAAGACTATAGCATCGCAGTCGCCGATCGCATTATGCTGGCGGGAAATCGCTTTGGCCACGCCGAATATCATCGGGCCGCTTAATTGGAACAGGAGGATGCGACCGTTACCCTCATCGAGCCAGCGTTTTTCGTTGGGATCGAGTTGGATGGAGTCATCGGAATCGGTAATTACTTTAACGGAGCGCGCTTGCAGGGAACTCATGCGATCGATAGTCAAGATGTTGGCGATGAAGACCCCAATGCCGACGGCTGCAATCAAATCCACCAGCACGGTTAGGGCAATCACCCCATACATAATGACCGCACCTTTAATGGAAACTTTATGCGCCCGCTTCAAGAAATTCCAGTCGATAATATCGATACCGACTTTGAGAGCAATCCCGGCCAAGACTGCCAGAGGAATCGTTCCAGCTAATTTACCAGCACCCAAGACAACCACTAGCAAGACACCGGCGCGAGTCAAACCCGATAGAGCAGTTCGTCCGCCAGCTTGAATGTTAACGACGGTTCCCATCGTCGCTCCAGCTCCAGCAATACCGCCAAACAAGCCAGAGATTAAGTTACCTAAACCTTGTCCGATTAATTCTTTATTGGAATCATGTTCGGTACGAGTCAAACTGTCGGCGATCGTAGAGGTTAATAGCGCGTCGATACAGCCCAACATACCCAAGACAGCGGCATCCACGAACATGAGCTGAATCTGGTCGAAGGAGAAGGTCGGCTGTTGCATCTCGGGGAAGCTGGTGGGAATTTCACCGATGCGGCGAATATCCACATCCGGAAACAAGACCAAGGACAAGACCGTGCCAGCAATCAGTGCCAGCAATTGAGGGGGAACTATTCGTTTGACTTTGGCAGGCAAGAACCAGATAATGGCGACTGCCGTTGCTGCCAGTACGGTTTCTGCTGGTTGGATGTTACCCAGCAGTTCCGGAATGGCTTGCAGGGTTCCGATAACGCCTCCCTTGGGACTGGCTTGTCCGAGGAACGGGGCGAATTGGAGAATGACAAGGATGATGCCGATGCCGGACATGAAGCCGGAAATCACGGTGTAGGGCATCATCGTGACGTATTTTCCGAGGCGCAAAGTCCCGAAAAGGATCTGGAAAACCCCAGCCATCATAACGACGGTAAAGGCCATAGCCATACCGTTATCGGGATCGGCAGCGCTTAAGTTGGCAATAACGGCGGTCATAACCACGGTCATCGGACCAGTGGGTTCGGAGATGAGGGTAGCAGTCCCGCCAAATAGAGAAGCAAAGAATCCAACTAAGACCGCTCCCCACAAACCGGATGCTGCGCCAGCACCGGAGGCAACACCGAAGGTTAAGGCCATCGGCAATGCAATGACGGCTGCGGTCAGACCGCCGAACATGTCCCCGCGTATGTTTCTAAAATGGATCTTATTGACAAGCTGCATGATTGGTTCTCATTACTAAATTAATTTGGGTTTTACTGCGTACCCTCTATTGAGGGACCTAAATTTTTTCTACCTTGTCTGGGTCCGCATATATTGAACCCTATCGATTCTGGCTTGGCCCGCTTAACGGACCCGCTCCTATATGGAGCCAAATCTATTGTTTAGATTTTCTTAATTAACTAGAGTTTACTTTAAAAAACCTTAAGTGCAACTATCTTTTTCCCAATAGTTTCTAATGCAAAAGTAAAATAAAAGCTTATAGTTTAACTTTTATATAAATATATGAGGCTTGCTTCCTGAGAGGCGGCCCAGTAATATGTAAAGTAATGTTAAATGCCCAAGCCCAATCCTTAAAAATCGGCTCGATTTTTAAGGATTGGGCACTACGCAAATGAGTTAAGACATTTATAAATGCTCGTTCATTAATCAGAGACTACCTTTGAATGCATGACTTTTGAATTGCGCGTAGCGCTATATATAGGTCAGGTTTTTTGTGGGGCCATTAGATTTTTAAACCCAATGTCGTCACGAGTTCGAGCAGGAAGATTGGATTTGCCGATGAGGGGCATAAATTTAGGCAATAAATTATGGATATAGTTTCGACAAATATAACGATTATAAATACCTTGAAAAACCAAAGCCCAGTAGAGTTAGCTGCGAAAGTAGATACGGGGTCTATTTTGTTAGTCATTCCCGGAGAAATAGCGCGGCAGTTTGAATTTCCGGCAATCCGAACGGAGTTAGTGAAGTATGCGAACGATGCGAACGAAGAAACGGCCAAACGTACAGTAGTAGGAGCGGTACAGCGCTACGCGCAAGTCAAAAGTCAAAAGTAAAAAGTCAAAGGTAGTCTCTGACTAAGGAACAAGCGTTTATAAATGTCTTAACTCATTTGCGTAGTGCTATACAAATTGAAGTCTGTGGCAGGATGGGTTGGTTTGAGGCGATCGTGGAACCGAGCAAGAGCTATGCCCTTATCGGCGCAGTGGTTATGGAATCTTTAGATCTAGTTGTGGAACCGAGAAGTCAGGCAATCTATCCCAAACCTCGTTCTGAATTGCCTATGACTGAAATAGGATAAGTTACGATCGCTCTCGATCGGGACTTACGCAAATTGTAGAGATGCAGACCTAAATGTAGGGCAAATGGTGAAATGCAATCTATCCTAACCCTCGTTCTGAATTGCCTATGACTGAAATAGGATAAGTTACGATCGCTCTCGATCGGGACTTACGCAAATTGTAGAGATGCAGACCTAAATGTAGGGCAAATGGTGAAGTCGCCCCTACCAGATATAGCGTTAATGCGTAAGTCCTGTTTATGTAGGGGCGACAGCGCGAAATCGCCCCAACCAGAAAGTCTCATTTTTATTTTCAACGACAATAACTTAAGGATTTACAAAGAAATATTTCTCCCTTTCTTTCGGCACCGGACTTTTCGCTAGTCCCGTCCTAAGAATTGGGTAATTTATTTCTTGGAATTCTCTTAAGGATTGCTTGAATCCAGAAAAACCTCAATACCGCGCACGGGCTGGCCGTTAGACCAAGTGCCCATATCGAAGCTAAGCAAGTCGGCTCGCTCCCCATAGCGAATGACGCGATCGAGGCCAGACCAGATGTAACGCCAATTCAAATCATTTTCCACTCCCACGCCATCGAGAACCGTCAGAGCCAAAAACGAATCAAAAAAGCTGGTATCCACTGTGGCTTGTTCGTGGTTGGCATACATAGCCGGACAGCCGCGATCGTCGGTGAAAGACAAGAACATTTTCTTTTGTTCTGTCTTGATATAAGTAAATGGTTGCTTCCATTTATCTTTAGGTACGATCCAGTCATCATTGCCATGCAAGATGGCTACGGGCATCGTTAAGGCAGCCCCGGTTACTTGAACATCCACATCATCGGTAATTTTCTTAAGAAAATCCCCCAATGCCCCGGGTATATTAGCCGCACTGGTATTGGGAATCGGATCCGCCACAAGCACCTGCTGGGGTAAGAGGTTATCGGGAAGATGTTCTTTTTCAATATAATAAGCCCAACTCAGAGCAAACAACCCACCTAAAGAATGGCCAAATAGATAAGTATCCACCGGAACGTCGGCCAAATTAGCTGCTTGGTAGGCGGAGCTAACGCTCTTTAGTGCATTTTTCAGCCATTTCTCTTGGGAGTCAATCAAACCATCGCCAACTACTTCGTATGCCAGTTCGAGTACGGTTTTCCAGGGCGAATTAGGGAAAGAACAAAACCCCGTTTGAAAGTTGGGATAAAAGACGTAGTAGCCTTGTTTAGCTAAATGTTCTAGGTGAGAGCGATAAATTTGCGAGGCTCCCAAGTCAAATCCATGTAAATATATTACTGCCTTTGGCTTGCCATTTTCTCCTAAAAATGGCGTCTCTGGCACATAAGTTTCAATGTAAGAGCCCTCTTTGCATTTTCCTGCTTTTTTGACATGGTATTTGGGAGAGGTGTAAATATCGCGATAGTCTGGTTTGGTCGGGGCTTTGGGACGGAAGCTATGGGTCAGGCCACACCAAAAGTTTGTTAAATAATACTGAATGGTCGAGCTAATAACGTTTGACATGAGTAGCACCTGTTGATGTCAGACAATAAGGCTCTCTCCTGGAGAGAGGGTGAAAAGGTTGTATGCGATACCAAATAATTGTTACGAGAGCCTTGATTTATCATTATATCTGAATTGTCGTGCCACAGATACAGGATAAGCCAATCAGTCTAATAAGTTATATTAACCGCGCCGGGATGCATTCTCAATTCTGGCAATCCCGCAGCCGAGAAGCCTTGCACGACCGGCCTACGGCTAGGGTGTGGGGCCGCCATCGGTGTAGAGAAACTTCACGGCGGTTCCCAAAGGTTAACTGGCGATGGAGTTGCCGCTGGTTCTTTAGACGAAATCGCTTCTGTAATTCGGCTGAATCAAGGGCGATCGCACCTTCCCGCGCCCTTGCGCCCTTGCGCCCTTCCCTCCCCCAGTCCCCAAGCTTTCAAGGAATCTCCTAAATGAGCGCAGTCGGTGGGGTGCATTAGTTTCTGGGGCGAAGCATTCCAACACAATATTTTTATTTAATAGCTAGACCTGTCTCGGGAATGCTGTCGCCCCTACGCCCAGGGTCGATACTCGACACCGGGCACTGAATGCCAAATCTAAAAAACATACCCTTGAAAGCAGTCCCCAAGTCCCCAAGTCTCCCGGTCCCCAATTCTCCCAGTCCCCAAGTCCCCAAGTCCCCTTGCATAAAATTCTCATAAATTGCCTAAAAGAAACTTGGAAGACAACAGGCAATAAAGAGAAATATTATGACCGCAACCCTGGAGCAAATTGCCCGCTATCTCGATCGCTCCGATGTGGAATACCAGATAGATGCCGAGAATTCCTGCATCGTATCGGCATATTCATTCCCGTTTCCCATCCTCATCGACCTCCAGGAAGATGGCCAGTATATGGAACTAGCAGTCCCGCAGTTGCTGCAAGTCCAAGACCATATATATAAAGGAGTGCTGCTGCAAACCCTCCTGGCTATTTCCTGGGAAACCAAGATGCTGCGCTGGGAATACGACCCCATGGATGGAGAAATAAGAGCCTCTATTATACTTCCCCTGGAAGATGCTATCCTGACCGAACAGCAGTTTAACCGCTGCTTGAATAGCTTGGTGGAACTGGTGGATGGGTGCCGCTCGCGGATTGAGGCGGTGCTGCAAACTGGGGAAGACCCCAAACAAAAAGCACTGGGGGAACGACTTTTACTGGCTCTAGAAGCAAATTTACCTCCGGGCTCCCTGGATATGCTGGATAAAGCCATTGCCGCTCGCAGGCAAAGACTGGCTGCCTAATATAAAATCCAAGTCAAAAGTCTCAAGGTAATAAGTCATGCATTGAAGAAACGCTCCCTCCGGAAAGCCCGTTCGCGGGGAGCGTAGCCGGACAGAGGACAGGGCATAGCGCAATCGCGCCCAAGTCAGCTGTTAACTTTTGACTTATTACCTTTGACTTTTGACTTGTAACTTTTGACTTTTGACTTGTAACTTTTGACTTTTGACTTGTAACTTTTGACTTTTGACTTGAGACTTAGAAGAATTAGCATCTTCTCGATCGCTGCAGCATTCAATTATAGGTTGGCTGGCAATCTTGGCATCGACTCCTACGGACTGTAGTAAGCCAGACCATATTTTTTCTAGCATCGGGTCTTGTGCCTGAGACAGTCTGAGTTCGGCCAAATTGGTTAGAGTTTCGTGCCAAATTCCGTGTTTGGCGTAGAAGCGCGATAGCTCTAGTAACAATCGCTTCGCCGAGCTATCGGAAATATTGGTATTTGGCAGATTGGCAAGAGGCTCGGTTCTTTTAATAAATCCAGAAACAGACCGATTGGCCATGCGGTCTATTGGGTCGCAAACTATTACAAAATACCACTTATAATTCTTGCCTAATTCAAGAGCATCTGCGGTTTCTGGAACGGTCAAGCGAACAATACCGGGCTCCTTGGGCAGGGGGAAACTGGTATAGTAAACATCGTAAAGATCGTGTTCGTCTGCGATCGCAAATTCTCCCATCTTGGCCTGGGTAGCAGGCACATAGACAAAAAAGGTGGGATGCTCCGAAACAGTCAGCCCCATTTTCGTCTCTGGCAGCAACATAGTCATGGGTAGCTCTGGCGGACTGTCTTCTTGGGGACATTGTCTGCCAAGACCTTCCCCAGTGCGCGTTCCCCCATCGGAACTGGGACCGGGGTCGCCTTGCCCTGGAGGAGATTGGAAGCGGATTTCTAAAATATCATCAGTTATTTCCGATCTTATTGCTTCCTCGGCTCGGGCTGGGGCGAGATCTGGCGTCCAGATACTAGCAAGCCAAGGTAGTCCTACGGATAAGCTCGCCCCCAATAGTGCCAACTTTAAGCAATTATTTTTTCTGGCCACAGTACAAAACTCCTATATAGCACTACGCATTAAAGTTAGGACAGTTCAAATCTCGCTCCTTGCTAGTAACGGCAAGGCTTGTGCCGATCGCATGACTGCTCTCTTGCTGATTGCTTACTGCTATATCAATCAATCTAAAATAGAGACAGGAGACTGGGCTTTGGGAAATGTCCATTACCTCTGTGGTATTTGGCCCCTGCTAGGCCGAGCCCCTGAATTCTCTATTGCCTTCCATGATATAGCAGGGCATTGGGGCATTGGGCATCGGGCCGAAGGGCATTGGGCATTGGGAGAGGTTTAAATTTTAAGGTTTGAGTTTTGAGTTGCAATTGTTTAATTAAAAATTTAAAACTCTGAAGCATCGCTGTTGGCCTTAGCCTCATTCCGTGCCACCGAGCCAAACAGAGATAGGGGAGATAGGGATTTTATGCCTAACTTTTCTATCTCTTCCTGATTGGCAGTCAAAATTGCGATCGCCTCTTCTCGCTGCATACCTCCCCTCCTCATATCAATATCAATTGATCTACTTATATTAAATCCGGTTAATCGCCCCAAACAAAGTCAAGTCCTACTGGCGCGTCCAGCTTAAAATTGTGGCAAACTACCTCAATAACCCCCCAATTTATCGGGGGGGGGGTTGGGGGGATAGGTGCGCTGTCGCGGATCGAACCCACAATTTTAACCGTCGCCTTGCCACTACGGGAGATTCCAATTTTTTATGTGGGTATTTAACCGTATTTGATATTACTTAAAACTTGGAGCCAAGAAACCCGGTTTTTTAAAAAAACTGGGTTTCTATATTATATAGCACTCACTATTCCCTACACCCCACACCCCACACCCCACACCCCAATTAATCCATTTGGCGGCGCAGTTCCTCAGTAGTTGCCAATAAATCTGCTTGAGTCATAGCCTTTTGCTCCCCAGAAGCCAACCACTTGAGCTGTACGGTTTGGTTCGCTGCTTCTTCGTCTCCTAAAACCAAACAAGCTAGGGCTCCACTTTTATCGGCGCGCTTGAATTGCTTGCCAAAGGCACTACCGCTAAGGTCTAATTCCAGGGAAAATCCGGCAGAACGAAGTTTTTGCGCTAACAACAGAGCCTGACTCTCGGCGTCAGTTCCCCGAGAAACCAAATAAAAATCTAGAGCTGCTGCTGGTTTTTCGCTTAACTTTTGCAGGAGCAAAATCAAGCGCTCCAGACCCATCGCCCAACCTACGGCAGGGGTATCCGGTCCGCCGAGTTCTTTAACTAATCCATCATAACGACCGCCGCCGCATACTGTTGCTTGTGCGCCGAGGTCGTCGGATTGAATTTCAAATGCCGTATCGGTGTAGTAGTCTAAGCCCCGCACTAAGCGATGGTTAATTTCATAGGAAATGCCCAAATCCAAGAGCATTTTTTGCACTCGCTCGAACTTGCTTTTAGATTCCGAACCTAAATAGTCGATTATTTTTGGCGCATCCAAGGCGATTTCTCGGACGCGCTTATCCTTACTATCGAGAATCCGCAAGGGATTGCGATCGAGGCGATCTTGGGAGTCCGCATCTAGTTCTTCTTTATAAGGAGTTAGATATTCTACTAAAGCCTGTCGGTAGCGCTGTCTATCTTCCCCATTGCCGACAGAGTTTATATCTAGGTGCAGATTCCTCAGCCCCAAACTTTGGAGAATATCGACAGCTAGAGCGATCGCTTCGGCATCGGCACGGGGGTCGGCGCTGCCCAAAACTTCTGTGCCAATCTGATGAAATTGCCGCTGGCGTCCTGCTTGGGGGCGTTCGTAGCGAAACATCGGCCCTATGTACCAGAGCCGCTGCACCCCTCCTTGGGCGTGAAGTTTGTTTTCTATATAAGATCGCACCACTCCTGCAGTTCCCTCCGGTCGCAGGGTAATCGATTGCTTATTTTCTCCCCGACCAAAGAAACTGTACATTTCTTTGCCCACCACATCGGTGGCTTCGCCTATGCCCCGCTCGAACAGAGATGTGGCCTCAAAAATCGGCGTGCGAATTTCTCGATAAGCCGCTCGACCGAGAATTTCTCTAGCTGTTGCCTCTACTCTTTGCCAATAACCTACCTCCTCTGGCAGGATATCCCGCGTTCCGCGCAATGCTTGAATCGTACCCATATAACATTTACTTAATTTTTTGCCCCCTAAAAAAGAGGGTCGGCCTATAGCTACTCTGGGCTATTAGATGTTGCGCGGTCAAGCTCCAAAGCTATATAGCAGTAAGCTGAAAGCTTTCAGCAGTCAGCTCGATCCCACAAGGATTGCCGTTACTAGCCCGGAGCGCAAACATTAACAGAACTTACACATAGGCTCCAAATGTAGGGGTAGCACTGCGGGTAGCACTGCGCACCAAAACCTATATATAGAGTTAAAACTGATGATTTGCGTAAGTCCTAATTAAATTGCCCCGACCAAATATGCGTAGTGCTATATTGCCTATCTATCCTTTACGGAATCCTTGACGGAATCCTTTACCGAATCCTTGCTATGCTACCGGCTTGCATTGTGCGGTTTCTAGCGCCGGTAACCATTGCGGCGAGCAATCGCACTTACCAATCGCACTTACCAATTGCGGCTAGCTTACCAATTGCGGCTTGCGATCGCGATTACCAATTGCCGTGTTTTTGCCGAAAGCCTATTTTTCTCGCTTCCCCTTAAGGCCGCTACCCAGAGCAAGGCTCTTCTCTGAATTGAGAGTATAGCACTGCACGGGGTTTCTGAGCTGACTGCTGACTGCTGACTGCTGACTGCTATAGCTAACGAGGGCGAACGAGGGCGCGAGTTTCATCGGTTGCCTTCTTGGCCGCAGATTTCCCAAGCGCCAAAGCGATCGCCGTAATAAGCCAGGATTTGCTCCAAACGCTGTAGCTCTGCTGGCTCCATATCCGAATCGGACTGAATCCACAGACCAGCTATCTGGCTTTGGTTATAATCAAAATTCTTGGAATGCTGGGGAATTAGACCGACTTCCACACCTCGGACTTGGCGCAGATGAGCTGCCATTTCCCGATAGGCCGCCAGGGGCACTCCCGGAATTTTATATTGCTTTTGCTTTTCCCCTGCATCCTTCTGGCTTGTTGAATCACCCGTCTCCATTGGGTCCTACTCCTGACTTGGAAAAGGTTGCTTTTTTAGCTACTACTACTAGGGTGTCGATCTGCGAGGCTTGTTCGTCGTTTTTGTGACGAGCGGGGATCGTCCCCAATCTCGTTACCCCGTACACCCATACAGCCTGGTTTTCCTGCCAAAAGAGCGGGAGTGCGAAAATAGCAGGAAATTTCCCTACACCTTACACCCTACACCCCACACCCTACACCCCACACCCTACACCCTAGCCTACTGCGGTGGAGTCGCTTAAGTCGCTTAAGTCGCTTAAGTTGCTATGGTTTATAGCTCCCCCCGCTCCATTAATTGGCCCTATATCCACAATCAAGTTGGTATATGGTAACGTGCAGCAGTTGACCTCATTGATGCAAACCTTGCCCGACTTGAGCGCCCACCTCACCAAAGCCACCCGGTTGGTGGTTCTGGTTTTGGTCAAAATATTGCTGATATGGTTATCAACGGTGCGCTTGCTTATTTCCAGCCGATCTGCAATCTCCTGGTTAGTCAAGCCAGCAGCTACCAGTTCTATTACTTGGAGTTCTCGATCCGAAAGGGTTGTCTTGGTCTGAGACTCGCCGCCAGCCATACCGAATTCCTTAATCTGTATATGTACCTAATAGTTTAGTCAGTTTAAGGTCATATCGCCAACGATTCATATTCAAGCCAACTGCGATCGCGCGCTTTTTCAGGGGATACATCGGCCAGCAATAGGAGAGAGATTTCTAGAAACCGCCCTACCTAAAAGCCCCTCAATCCCTTCTGCCCTAACTATCCCAGCCTTCCCAGGTTGCATCGCCCCTCGACTGCCAATGCTTTGTATTGGCAGATCTCGGAGAATCTTTAATTTTTGTGAATTTTTTTCCCGCCAATAGATGCAACGCACTTCCCACCCGATCCGAGGCAAGCTAAGAATTGAATTAGGCTGTAAGCTTTAGCGTATGTTGCAAAAGAGGAGTGCAAGCGTGAGCTATCCCCGCGTTTTGTGTCTGGGTGAAATCCTATTTGATTATTTGGCGGATCGATTGGGACAACCATATGAAATGGTAGAATCCTGGACCCCATATCCCGGGGGAGCCCCGGCGAATGTGGCCTGTGCCTTGGTGAAGCTCGGCACCCCAGCAGGATTTATTGGCTGCGTCGGACGGGACGAATCGGGAGAGTCTCTCGTTAAGCTTTTGCAAGAAATAGGAGTAGATGGCTCTGGAGTACAGCGCCACGAAACGGCTCCCACCCGCCAAGTCTATGTAGTGCGATCGCAACAAGGCGATCGCTCTTTTGCCGGTTTTGGGAAGCGGGGCTTACCAGAATTTGCCGATCCCTATCTGCAAGCCAAGCAGTTGCCAGTAGATTTATTTGAAGAGATTGCAGAATTTGCCGATGCCTATCTGCAAGCCCAGCAGTTGCCAGTAGATTTATTTGAAAATGCCGAATTCCTGGTTTTGGGCACTCTGGAACTAGCCTATCCCGAAACTCGCTCCGCTATCGATCGCGCCCTAAAGCTAGCAGAGCAGTACAATATCAAGGTTTTATTAGATATAAATCGACGCGATATGTTCTGGCCCAATCCCGCTGACGCCCCGTCCCTGATTTCCGAGCTGATTAAACGGGTTGACTTCCTCAAAACAACTGAAGAAGAAGCAACATGGCTCTTTGGCACCGCCGACCCGGGCGCGATTACTTATCGTCTCGGGGATGTCGAGGGAGTCTTGGTGACAAATGGAGATAAGGGTTGCGCCTATTGCCTGGGGGAAAACGAAGGGAAGCTACCGGCATTTTCTGTAGATGTAGCAGACACGACTGGTGCCGGGGATGGCTTTGTCGCCGGAATCGTCCATCAGATTTGCCAGCAGGGGATTCGCTGCCTGGACAATCCAGAAATTGCCAAACAAATAGTGACTTATGCTAGTGCGGTGGGGGGAATGACCGCAATGAAACCCGGGGCGATCGCAGCCCAACCTACTGCTGCTGAGGTAGAAGCTTTTCTAGCCAGTCATTAAGGGATTCGGTTTGGCATATCCGTTCAATAGCGGCGATTGTTCGCTCCAGACTGAAGATCTAAATTCGACAACTCCCGAATATGGCTATTGAGATAGAGCGCAAATTTTTAGTAACCGGAGATGGGTGGCGTTTTCTCTCCTCCGGAATTGTTTATCGTCAAGGGTACATTGCTACAGAAGAACTGAAAACAGTTCGCATCCGCGTTTTCGGCAAAGAAGCGCGTCTAACTATCAAAGGTCCTACCATTGGCAGGACTAGAGCAGAATTTGAATACCCCATTCCTCTAAAAGACGCCGAGGAAATGCTTAATACTTTGTGCAAACCAACTTTAATTGAAAAAACTCGATATAAAATTCCCCTCCACCATTTGATTTGGGAAATCGACGAATTCCACGGAGCCAACCAAGGTTTAATTCTGGCAGAAGTGGAACTCAAAAGCGAGCGCCAAATCGTTGAATTGCCCGACTGGATTGGCGAAGAAGTCTCCGACGACCCCAGATATTTTAATTCTGCTTTAGCAAAACATCCTTATAGTCAGTGGTAGAAATTAGGGTGTAGGGTGTGGCGGTAGGGTGTAGGGTTTGGGGTGTGGGGTATTGGAAAAGTTGTGAGTTCTTAGCTTAAGAGTTTTAAATGTTTAATTTAAAACTCTTAAGCTAAGAACTCTTAAGCTAAGAACTCCTAAGCTAAGAACTCCCACCCCGGGTGCTTGCCAACTCCTAGACGATTCCTAGTCTTTCTTCAATTAGGGCAAGATCATTGGGATCGAGATTTGGAAATTCCCAGATGAATAGGCCGCCGATCTGGTTTGAGATGACTTGATCGAGGAAGTAATTGAGATTTTCATCGTTAAGACCCGCCGGGGTCAAGGCCAGAATCACCTGTTGTGGTGGCACCCCATGATCGATAGTCCGTTGTATCGCCGGACCGACGTTAGCAACGATATCCGGCATCGACCACATTTCATCTGCATAGCACATCAGAACCATACGATCCGCCACGCCGGCCGCTGCAATTTCCCGAACCGCTAGGTTAGTTGCTTCCCCCGGCGAGCCAGGACTCGGGTTGTTGTAGTCCCAGCCGGCCAGGAAGGTATAGCTGGTATCCTTCCCTTGCGCCTTAAGTTCGCCCATAGTATTGATTAGCATCGGAAAATTCATGCTGCACTCATCATCAAAGTCAACACCGGCCCATCCTTGGCTGAATGTAGCATCCAGGATGGCGTTCATGTTGTCGTCGGTGGGCATATTCGGAGGGGTACATCCAGCGCCGCCGTATGTCCACATTACCTGACCGTTCGCCGGAGGAGGACTGGTTGATGCCGGACTCCAACCGGGTGAGCTAGGAGTACCGGAAGTGAGCCCCTCCAAGTTGGTAATCATGCCGTACATAACATAGGAAAACGTTTCTGGAGCCGGTTTGTTTGTATATTGAGTCCAACCGCCAATGATGTAATCGCTCATTATTGCCCTTCCTTTAGTTCGATTATATGAACATTCGAGAAGCCTAAGTATCTTTTAGGCTGCAACCGCAGTAGCCATCCTCACCTATCCTCAACTGGGGCGCTCCCGCACTTGCGGGGTATATAACTCTGGGGCCAGGGATTATATTGCAAATGCAGGGTTGCGCTCCTTACAGGTAAGTTATGGAGGCTTGCGTTATACATTATATATATAAGAAGTTTAAAGGACAGCTTTCCCGAGCAATTTGTTGCTTTGGGGACCGACATGCAGCAGGACTCAATAAGACTTACGCAAATTGCCAGGTTTAACCCTCGCCGCTGCAATGCAATCCCAAAGCGAAGCATCGGTTTTAATCGCCTGGGGGTCAATATGAGTCGGGCTAACCCGATAGCCGAGATTTTGCAAAGCGGTCATTAATAGCTCTCGCTTGGGTATATCCATTTTTCCCCGCCGTCCGATTTCTGCCAAAGTGTAAAAATAAGGAGGAAAATCTGCTTCCGCTTCCATCGCGCTAAGTAACTGGATTCGCTGCGGCCAATTCCATTCCCGAGCTAATTCCTTCATCTGTTTTAATTGCTCTCGGTCGTGCAGGTTTCCCAACCACATCGGGCCGCTTAGAGTCAGGGGTTTTTCGTCGCGCAGGCAAATTGCCCGCCCCAACTTGCGCCAAGAAATAGTTTGATATTCGCCGCAATTGTGGCAATAACCGAGAAAGCCATAGTTTTCAGCAGTTAGCAATTGAGCCGCCACCAAACGCAGCATCACTCGATAAGTTTCGCCGACTTGCAGAGAAAAGACCGGCTCGATGCCGAATCCTTTTGCGGCTGCCTGCTGCTGAGCGCTGCCGATTAACAAGCGCAACCCTTGTTCCCGAGCGGCAGGGTGCGATCGCGCGTAAGCTCCATAAGCTCGCAAACTCCCTTCCGGCAAACGACCCGTAGCGCTGCGCCCGTCGGTACTCGTCAGATAAATTAAGCCGCCGATTTTGGTTGCCCACAAAGCGGTACTCAGGTAGGGCGAGGGAGAACCAAAGCTATCTACATCCACCAAGTCGTAATAATCGCGGCGATTGTGGCAATCAAAAAAAACCCAATTAGCATTCTGGTGCGTCACCCGAGCAAGTCCTGCTTCAATTGGAGCCGCCAAATTCTCGCGCAAAATCTCGCCAATATCTGGATTCCCTTCATTTGCCCAGAGCGAGTCCGCCTCACTTTCAAGCCAGTAGCGCAGGGAACGAACTCCACAACCGGCCATCGCTTCCAACACTCTGAGCCTGCCGGTTTCTTGGCGGTAAACTGCCCCTGCCAAAACCCCCAAGTCTCGCGCCACTTGGGAGCCCGGGCGATAAAAAGCATTACCCACCCGAAAGCGGGCTCGACCTTCGACTTGCCTTTCTCCCATACCAGCTAAATTAACCTCAGCTTATCTATCTTGGGTTGCGCGCAATCTGCCGCACGGCGATTATAGCAGTCAGCAGTCAGCAGTCAGCAGTCAGCTAAAGTCTTGCCATCTAAGCATGTATGCGCGTTTTGTAACTGTCCTAACCTATTCCAATGTTGTAGGGCGATTCGCCGATCGCATATTTCCCCGACTGACTGCGATCGCATATCTCCCCTATCGACTGCGATCGCATATCTCCCCTATCGACCGCGATCGCATATTTCCCCGACTGACCGCGATCGCATATTTCCCCGACTAACCGCGATCGCATATTTCCCCGACTGCGATCGCATATTTCCCCGACTGCGATCGCATATTTCCCCGACTGCGATCGCATATTTCCCCGACTGACCGCGATCGCATATTTCCCCGACTGACTGCGATCGCATATCTCCCCTATCGACTGCGATCGCATATTTCCCCGACTGCGATCGCATATTTCCCCGACTGACTGCGATCGCATATCTCCCCTATCGACTGCGATCGCATATCTCCCCTATCGACCGCGATCGCATATTTCCCCGACTGACCGCGATCGCATATTTCCCCGACTGACCGCGATCGCATATTTCCCCGACTAACCGCGATCGCATATTTCCCCTATCGACTGCGATCGCATATTTCCCCGACTGACTGCGATCGCATATTTCCCCGACTGCGATCGCATATTTCCCCGACTGACCGCGATCGCATATCTCCCCTATCGACTGCGATCGCATATTTCCCCGACTGCGATCGCATATTTCCCCGACTGCGATCGCATATTTCCCCGACTGCGATCGCATATTTCCCCGACTGCGATCGCATATTTCCCCGACTGCGATCGCATATTTCCCCGACTGCGATCGCCTGGGATATCTAAAAGCCCCGCGCCGAAGATAGGACTACACGAAAACCGCTATCCCACCTCCTAAAGATTGGACCATTATCATTTCTACAGGCCCCTCGACAATGACCGGGGAGACTGAACCAGGAACCACCCCGCAAAATTCTCAGATCGCCAGATTGTTTATTTGCAACCCTAGCAGTGCCATCAGTCGGCGCTCCTTGGTAATTGTCATGCCACGCATCCTGACACCATTCCCAAACATTGCCGTGCATATCGTACAGCCCAAAAGCGTTGGCGGGAAAGCTGCCAACTGGAGTGGTCTGTTCGCGATATTTACCCCTAGGCTCTCGCTCGTAAGTATAATTGCCGTTGTAGTTAGCTAAGTCGGTAGTAATTGTTGCGCCAAAATGGAATGGCCTCGTGGTTCCGGCGCGGCAAGCATATTCCCACTCCGCCTCGCTGGGCAGGCGATAAGCTCGCCCTGTCTTTTGGCTGAGTTCTTTGCAGAACTTTTCTGCGTTATACCAAGTTATTAGCTCGACCGGCAGATCTTCTCCTTTAAAATATGAAGGGTTATTGCCCATCACCGCCTGCCACTGAGCCTGGGTTACTTGGTACTTGCCCATAAAGAACCCAGGCACCCTTAGCCTATGCTGCGGCTTTTCATCCGAATCGCTATCTTTTTCGCTGTCCGGCGAGCCCATCATAAAGGTGCCGCCGGGAATCGAGACCATTTCTAGAATAATCCCATTGCCCAAATCTTCTATAAAAAACTCAGCACTGTGGCGCTGGCGATCTATCTCCTGGCCTATGTCATTTACTGTTATTGCTTGAAATTCAAACCTTGACAGCAGATTATATTTGGTCTCTGGTTCGGGAATTGGTTCAAAAGAAACTGGCTGGCTATCCATCGATACTTTTCTAGAAGTTGACAAAATCCCCTGCATTTTTTGCCGACCAAATGCCGTAGCTACAGCACCGATAGCTGTAAAACTTGCAATTGTAATAAAATTTCTTCGACTTGCTCTAGACGGTCTGCTCGGAACGCTCGGAACTGTAGGCAGTCTGCTCGGAACTGTAGGCGGTACGGGCTGGACTACTGGCGGCAACGGTGGCGGATAAAAATCTAATTTAATTCGGGTCAAAGTTTGCAAAATTTCCCGGGTATTTTCGGGGCGGCGATCGGCCTTGCGCTCCATAAGGCAATCTATAAAATCCGCCAACCGATCGGATAGACCGGGAGCATGGGGACGCCAGTTGAGAGTATCTTGGCCAGAATTATAAATCTTCGGATCTGTCGGGCGATCGCCAGTTAACAAATAGACAAAAGTACGGCCAAGAGCATAAAAATCAGATTGCGGCACGGCGCGTCCTTCTTTTTGCTCTGGAGCGGCGTAGCCCCTGGTATAAATGTGGGTACTTCCCTTTGGCAACAAAACCGAGCGAGTGATTTCCCCCAGCGCGCCAAAGTCAATCAGAACCAACTGGCCGTCGGGCTTAAGAATAATATTCGATGGTTGGATATCCTCGTGAAAAAACTGCTGGCCGTGGATGACGCCGAGAATCTTAGCCAGTTGTTGCAGCCAATCTAAAACCAATTCTTGGTCATCTATAGGGCGATAGTCGCGATTTTTTTGATATTCCTCCAAATCCATGCCCCGGATATATTCCATCACCAGACAATGCAGGGGTTTTTGGCTCTTTTTGGGATGGAAAAGAAAGTAGTTTTCCACCCGAGGAATGCCAGGATGCTTTAGCTGCTGCAACACCCGCGCTTCCCGCTCTAACAATTCCACTGCTTTGGCTTGCACCTGCTTGGACTGATTGTTAATTAAAACTTTGATAATTTTAGAGATACCTCTATGGCTAACTTCATATATATTGCCCAGCCCGCCTTTGTCGCTAAGTAGGCGAACCACCCTATAGCATCCTTCCAAAAGCAACTCGGAGCCGCAAGCTTGGCAAAATAGATTATCCTCTGAATTTTCGGGTTTGGGACAGTCAGGATTAATGCATAAGTTCATAAGACAATCAATAATTAACAAATGAAAATTGGGCATTAGAAATTTGAAGTTTAAGTTTAATTTGAATTAAACTTAAACTCTTAAAAGTCAAAGATCTCTATAGCGGTTTTCAAATAAGTGTAATAAACGATAGAGCCCTAGAAACGTAGCATGCCCGCTCTGGATCTCGGCTGTATAGCGCTACGCGCAAGTTAAAAGTCAAAAGTAATATCAAATCCGGTTAATTACTCATAAATAAATCCCGTAGGGGTTCCCCGTGCCCGCCCCGGCCGCCCCAGACCAACCGGGGCGGGCACGGGGAACCCCTACAAACTGTGACTGA
>JAAHFN010000006.1 GCA_010672965.1 Oscillatoria sp. SIO1A7 | reverse complement strand
ATTTTGAGACAATAGTCTTGTCTCAAAATAGGGCCAATAGTCTTGTCTTCCTGGCGAGCCTTCATCTTAGCATATTTTCTGTATGAAAACCATCTCTTTTGATGAGTCCCAGAGTGAACACCCTAGGCACCGCCCCTACAGATATTGTAACTGTTTAACCGGATTTGATATAAGTTTTAAGTTTTGATTTCTTAGCTTGAAAGTTATTAGATTGAAAGTTGTATAGGTATCGTGAGTTCACTATACCGGGCAGTATGCAAAGCAAAACAATATATTTTCCGGTTCGTCTAGCCTAGAGCATAGGTACAGTATTACCTGAAATTTTAATTTTTGGGTAGGGGCGTTTCATATCGCCCGCACTAAACGGTCGTAGGGGCGAACTGACGTAGAACAGTTGGCGGAGCCTGCCGTCCCGGGCATACGGCCGGAAAGCCCCTACTACAAGGCAGAAACAAATAATATACCGGCTCTCGCCGACGGATTTGGTACGAGCTAATAACTCAAAACTTAAAACTCAACACTCAACACTCAACACTCAACACTCCTTTTAGGCGCTTTTTTTCCGAAAAGCCTCGAATTCCCTTCGACTGACAAATGGGGAATATCCCTCGCCTCCCCTATATAGAGCCTCTATTTCCAAGCGCATATTCTTCCTTGCTCTTTCTTCTAATACCTCAAAAAAGCTTTCGGTAAAATAAATACGCTCTCGTTTTAGCAAATTATGCAATATCTGGATTCTTCCCTGGGAATATTCTGCATCAGAGAGCCAGGAATATTCGCGGCGGATGCCGACTGCATAAAAGCGATATTCTGTATTTTCTTCTCCTAAAATTGCCAAATCGGCATCGAGGAGAATCCGACTGTCAATATCCTCAGAGGCTGCCTGATGGTGCTTGGTACTTAAAATCATCTGGGATACCCTATCGATCGTGACTCCTGGCAGCCCCAACCTAGCTAGCACATCTGCTGCGTAACGGGCACTTTTTTCTTCATTATCTTTGGCTGTTGGGTCATAGATAGCATCGTGAAACCAAGCGGCCAGTTGGATAGCGGGGAAATCGCTAGCGAGACTGCGCAGCTGTTCTATCCTCTGCAAAACTTCCTGGACGTGACCCAGATTGTGATAAAACCGGCTACCGCCAGAATAGGCTCGTACCAAATCGAACAAGAGTCTTTTCCCTGCTCTTGGCTCTACCTGAAACTTTCCCAACAAACATTCAAAGGAAGATTTCAGTGCCAACCCATCGACATATTTCGTATTTAACACGATCGTATAAGGGGGTTAAACCCGATGAATAATGTTTTTCATTTCTTACTGGTATCTATAGCCCACAACCAGCCCCGAGACAAGGCGGGTATGACCCTAACAGGGTGCTGCCCTCTTCTCCCGCCTCTGGACTTACGCATCTACTCTTTATGTAGAGGTTGAAAAAAATCAAACGCTATATATAGAATAGCTCCGACTATTTGCGTAAGTCCTGTCGCTGCATAATCGGATCTTTTACAGCTATCTATTTATCTATATATATATATAAGGTGCCGCACTGTGCAACTTTATAAGACAGGACTTGCGCAAATCGTCAGATCCATAGTTCAATCGGACAATTTGCGTAATAAGTCCTAATAGCGTCTATGCGTAACTCCTCCTAAGACCACCTTCAGCTAATCGGGCGGTTTTAGGACCCACATGGAATTTCTCCTGTTGGAGCTTTTTTGGGTAAAGCGGTGTCGCACCCTACTAGATCCAGAATAGCTATGCTAAGAAATGCCGTATTTTCGCGCTATTTTTGGCCTTAATTTTTCGCTTACCTATGGGGCGTTAGATCCTGCGATCGCTCTTAACCCAGCTTCTGTAACTACAGTTTGCTTGAGTATTTCTTAGGCAAAGACGACGAATAAATCAAAAAAGTTCCACGTTTTTAAACTTTTCAGCCATCGGAGCCCGTGCCGCTTCCCCACAGGTGCGCGGGGTCGGAAACATCTTGCCCGGATTGGCCAAGCCTTTGGGATTAAAAACTTGACGCACCCACTGCATAGTTTCTAAATCTGTTTCGGAAAACATCTCCGGCATATAGCATTTTTTGTCCGCACCAATCCCGTGTTCCCCAGAAAGGCTGCCGCCAACTTTAACGCAGATTTTCAGAATCTCCCCGGCCACTTCTTCCACTTCTTCCAGAGCGCCCGGAATAGAATTATCGTAAAGGACTAGAGGATGCAAGTTGCCATCTCCGGCATGAAAGACATTAGCAATGCAATAGCCATATTGTTGGCTGAGCTTCTCAATTTCTTTCAAGACAAAAGGTAGCTCGGTGCGGGGGATAACACCATCTTGAACGTAATAATCGGGACTCATATGTCCGGCGGCGGCAAAAGCAGCTTTCCGACCTTTCCATAATTTCAGGCGCTGTTCCGCATCGCTAGCTGTAGTTACATCGCGAGCCCCATTTTTCTTGCAAATTTCCGCAACCCGCTTTTTATTAGCATCTACTTCTACTTGCAAGCCATCGACTTCTATCAATAAAATCGCCGCTGCATCCCGGGGGTAGCAACCCATAGCCACTACATCTTCCACAGCGTTGATACTTATATTGTCCATAATTTCCATGCCTCCGGGAATAACCCCAGAAGCAATAATATCCGATACTGTCTTAGCGGCGGCTTCGATGCTGGTAAAGTCGGCTAGCAAAACGCAAATCGCTTCTGGCGCTTTGAGAATGCGCAGGGTAATTTCCGTGGCGATACCCAAGGTGCCTTCGGAACCGACAAATAAACCCGTCAGGTCGTAACCGGGCATTTCGGGTATTTCGCCGCCGACTTCTACAATCGAACCATCGGCGACGACCAGTTTTAAACCCATAACGTGATTGACGGTTACTCCATATTTGAGGCAGTGAACTCCGCCGGAGTTTTCGGCAACGTTGCCGCCAATCGAGCAGATAATTTGACTGGAAGGGTCTGGGGCATAGTAAAATCCGGCTCCGCTGACGGTTTGGGTAACCCAGTTGTTAATAACCCCGGGCTGAACTACTACTCGCTGGTTTTCCAAATCGACAGATAGGATTTTGCGCATTAAGGCAGTAACGATTAGAACGCAGTTCTCTATGGGTAAAGCACCGCCAGATAGGCCGGTCCCTGCCCCCCGCGCTACCCAGGGGATGTTGTGGCGATCGCAGATTTTTACAGCTTCTGCTACTTGTTCTGTAGTCCGGGGCAGCACCACCACTGCCGGACGCTGGCGATAGCTGCTCAAACCGTCACACTCATAGACGAGCAATTCTTCTTTGCGTCGCACTACACCATCCTTGCCTAGGGCTCGCTCGAATTCTTTGACGATTGGTTTCCAGTTGCGCTGTTCTGTCTTATCTCGGGTTAGGAGCATGGGCATTCCTCAATTGGATTGCTAAAATTATCGGCTATTGGGGATCGGGCATTGGGCATGTTCGCATTGGTAGCAAGTAGCCGTCGCCGCGCATCTTACTACTATACCAGCAAGTAGGGTACGCAACGCGCATCTAATCTTCACTTAGCCTAATAACTGCGGCTGACATAAATGCTTGCTATTGGCAGGGCTTTTGCGTCTATATGTAGAATATAGAAGATGAGCGAAGATACTTGAATTAGCATTTTGCAGGCGAATCGACTAATGCGATCGCCTCTCGGAGGTGATGGCTTTTGAGTCCGCATTGGCCGAGCTGGCGCGCAAGCAAAAACTGGAACTGTTTCCAGACCTGCATATGGTTCTAGACAATGACTGCGAGCATCAAGAGGTCATTACTTGCTATAATGGACGTTAAAATCGCATATGCCATTATGAAATATCCTCTCCAAACACAATCTAAGCCTGTTTCAGGCATTGCCGCTAAGAAACTGCTCGAAGCGATCGATTCTGGCGGAGCAGTGGTCAACGAACGTATGCTTGCCCTAGCCAAACGTCTTGCTGCTAGTCGTCGCCGCCAAGCTAAGAACAATGGCTAATACCGGAAAATTTGATGGAGTAGTTCCTATAATTGGGGCGAAATTCATCACAGTAGATGCTCTCTACGATTCTGAAGTTGACCCACCCTACGATACATCTGGTTTTTACAGCAAGCTAGGCTTTGAGTTCGCGGATCCAACTGAGCCGCTACCGCCCGCCAACCCATATCGCACAATGTATCTCGATCTGAAGCTGTTGATGCAAGTGCTGGCTGGGGAAGAACCAGATGAAGAGCAGTTGTTTTAACGGCTGGCTCCTTCTTATGTTAAGTAAAGCAGCGTGGCATTTTGGTTATTATAAACCTTTTGATTTGGTAGTAGTCTAACGGCGCGATTGCTCCTTACAAAAATTCTTTACCGAACTGACTTGTCAGTGCTTGCGCGATCGCGATTTTAAAAATTTGGATCGGCTCTTAGTCAATTCAGCTAGCTACGGCAAAAGGGATATTTTAAAGCACGACTTTGGGAACCTGTCCCGAGCCCAATACCTCTTTAGCATCTAAAATTTCTATTCCTACCAATAATTCCCCAGCTTGCAAGTCATATTCTGTTCGCATATCGTCTTCCATTTTCGATCGCGGGTGTTTTGTTTTTTCTTGGACTATTGTTTTTATTTTAAGCAAAAATTGGCTAGAGGGCGATCGCTCCATAGCTTTTCAGGGTTGCGATAGTAAGCTTTCTTAAGAATAAAATTATATTGTATCCTTGGTAACATTGTAAACTCATGTAGGTAGAAAAATAAAGTTTTATTACTTTTTGGTTTAAGTAGCTCGCAGTTATGATAGCGTTGCGCTCAACCTCCGATCGCAGGAGGCTTACGCTACTGACATGACAAAGTAGCACGACCAATTTATCCAAATTAAGGAGTTCTAAAATGAGCGAGGCTGCAAATTTTAATGGTGATGTGAAGGTCGATGGAGTCGTTTCTGGCCGTGACTTAGGCAGTGCTGCTGCTAGCATTCAAGGCTTCAGCACGGGTGGTGACAAAGGTGTTTTCGCATTCAAGTACGACCAGAAAACCTACGGCAATACCGAGCGAGCAATTCAAATTTGGAACACTTCGTCCGGCGTCTTTAAGACATTTATCGTCGATCATCCCTTGGATGAAGATAAGTATATCGTTCACGCCACTCTCGAAGGACCAGAGGGAGCGGTTTACTATCGCGGTACGTCCCAGCTCTGCAATGGAAAGACAACGATCGCTCTGCCGCATTATTTCGAGTCATTTACCCGCAAGGAGCAAAGGACTATTGTATTGACCAACATCGACGGCTTCGATCGCATCGCAGTTCAGTCAGTTGACGGCGAGAAAATTAAGGACGGCAAATTTGTCGTTGTTTCCGATAATCCCGAATCCTCTCAAAAATTTGACTGGGAGGTCAAGGCAGTACGGGCGGACGGTCCTAAACTGCAAGCAGAACCCAATAAGCAGGATCTGCAAGTCGGAGGTTTCGGCCCATATACCTTTGAAATTCGGCAGCAGCAGGATGCAGATGGATAGATAGCAATAAATCTCACTGACTAAGCAAACTCGTCTAAAACAAGAATCCCACTGGAGTGTGGCTGGTCAGTCTGGCAAGATTATGGGGCGATCGTTATTTTCAAATAAATTCAACGCGCCCCATCATATAGTCTGAATCTAGACATTCCCAAATCAAGATGAGATTGCGTATGATTTCTCCTATAGCGGTTCTCAAATTGATGGAAAGTGTCTGGGCGAAGCATCCCAAGATCGGAATCCCCGTTTTACAGCAGAGATGGTCAAGGGGGATGCTGTCGCCCCTACCCGATCGCTTATTACACTTATTTGAGAAATGCTATATCGATCGACTTCCCTGACGACTGTAAACGATACCTGCATGAGTTATCCCTGCTTGATGGAGTTGCAGAAAATCGTCATCAAATGTAAAAATAACTCTTCTGCCAGACAAAGCAAATGCGATTTGTTCTTCGTCCGATGCACCAATGAGTCCTTCTTCAGGAGAGGTAGTGACATCAAATTCACGCAGTCCCAAACCAGAGCGCGATCGCGTTACTGACACTTTCATCGAGATGGAATTTAATTATTTCTAACGCGATCTCTCTTGATAATTTTTTCAACTATAGAAGGACTGTTCCCTGCATTTGCTTTGCAAAAGCTTCTCCCTCTCGAATTTGTTCCCCGACTTCTTGGAGATTATCGTAATAGTATGCCTTGGCTGCATGGACATCAGCCAGAGTAATGGTGGGATGGTGGTAGATAATCTCCTCTGGAGGCATTCCTAGGCGTTGGTGCCAGATCGCGATATTTTGAACGGTTATGCGATAGTCCTGCCTTGCGAGGTTTGTCTCCGCAAGTGCCAGGGGTAATTTCGATATGTTCTGCTATAACGGGTGCGAGGGTCATTTTGTTTTTTGTTGGACTATTGTTTTTATTTTAAGCAAAAATTGGCTAAAGGGCGATCGCTTTAAGTAAGTATGTGACAAAATTAATAAATAGGAGAACAGCCACGGCTAATACAAGGTGCCGTGGCTGTTCTTCTTAAAGCTAGTATCTCGTCATTGGGCACTAGCGAAGGCTAAGTGGCCTTACTCGGAGAGAATTTCCTCACTCAACTGTTCTTCTTCGGGGAGAACTTCCTCACTCAACTGTTCTTCTTGGCAAATTACTGGAAAATGGTAATTTTTGCTAAAAGCCGAGTCGTAACATTTACTCCCATCCTCGTCGTAGCCAATGAACCAAATCTGGATCTCTTCACTGCCTTCATAGCACTCAGGGGTAGTAAACGCTCCAAGCTTGAGGGAGCCCCCAACCAGTGGGAATGAGTCTATATCGCCGCTATCACCAGACATGACGTAGCCTGTTACCAGATCTAGGTCTTCAAGTGAACCGCATTCTGGATTTGTGGTATGACTTGAAAGATCTGACACCCGTAGCGAGTCAAACGAGACGACCACTGGTTCCCCCTCAACAATGGGACTGGTTTGGAATTGGACAAATTTCCCCGTTCCAGGCTGAATTGCAAACTGGAGTCCAGGAGTGTCTGAGCCAGCCAGTGCGGGAGCTGAAGCGAAGGAAGGAATCCAAGTTAGAGCTACGGCAACGAGTAATGCCACTAGCACCTTGCATAGTTTTTGCATTATTATTTTTTTCTTCTCCTAGTTATTGGACGGGTAAAACGCATTTTTGAACTGCTTACAGGGTAAGCGTTTAGGAGCCTAAGCACTTATGGGCACTTATGGTTAGCATGCGGTTGACCTTAATTATAGGACCGCAAAAAGGCTCTTGAGCCGGGAAAGCCCGCATTCTAAGACTTCCGGCCCGCAGGGACTTCAGCCGATCGCTTGGCGAAATCCTACAGAAGCAGCATAACCTTGCCCAGAGTCCTTTGTCCAAGCCTTCGGGTAAACTTTTTGTCTTATGAACCTGTCATAGCCAAATGCGGTCGTTCCCTTGGCTAAACCCTGCATTAGCACTATAACCTTGCTCTGACTTCTTTGTCAACCCCTTCGAGGAAATTTTTTTCCGCCGAACCTATCATGGCATTCAGCCGATCGCTTGACGGCGAGAAGATTAAGGACGGCAAATTTGTCGTTCTATGGATAGCGATCGCCGTTATAGGTGGATTTGCCCTCTATCAAGGCACGATCCTGCTGGCATTTCCCCTGCTGGCAGACTCTCTCTCTGCTGCGTCTTGACCAGCACCTCTATCCCCCTGCTGATGCCTAGGATAAAAAAACGCCTTCTTTTACCTGAAAAACCTACCCCTTACCCCACCTATATGTTACGATCGCATTTGCAAAGAATGGGCAGAATTCCCACCGCCATCCACCCATTTGAAAAGAAAAAAGCTATGGAAGCTCTGACTCAAAGCTCGCAACCAGCAGAGGAACGCCCCTCGATGTCCCGCAAGCACGATAACTTTATTTTAGCCTTCTCATCTGGATTGGCCGTGCGAATTAAGAGGAGCTTGCAGAAAATTATCAAAATTGTCAATTAATTAGGTCTTCACCAAGATGAATTTATTATTTTTTCTAGTTTTTTTAGTTTTGGTAGTAGCGATCGCGCTTTATCTGCTTACCGCTCGCAGGTATCAATCCTCTAGCTCCGTCGCCAACTCTTACGACCAATGGACGGAAGACGGTATTTTAGAATTTTACTGGGGCGAACACATCCACTTAGGACATTATGGCTCGCCGCCGCAACGCAAGGATTTTCTAGCCGCTAAATCCGATTTTGTCCGTGAAATGGTGAATTGGAGCGGTTTAGAAAAATTGCCCCCAAAAACCACTGTTTTAGATGTTGGTTGCGGCATTGGGGGTAGCAGCCGCATTTTGGCAAAAGATTATGGATTCGCCGTTACTGGTATCACCATCAGTCCCGAACAAGTGAAACGGGCTCGGGAGTTAACTCCACAAGACCTGGATGTGAATTTTCAGGTGGATGATGCGATGGCGCTTTCTTTCCCAGATTCCAGTTTTGACGTGGTTTGGTCGATAGAAGCCGGACCCCATATGCCCGATAAAGCCATTTTTGCCAAAGAGCTAATGCGGGTACTCAAGCCCGGTGGTATTCTGGTTGTTGCGGATTGGAATCAACGGGACGATCGCCAAAATCCGCTCAATTTTTGGGAACGCCCGGTCATGCGCCAACTGCTAGACCAATGGTCTCATCCGGCCTTTGCCAGCATAGAAGGCTTTTCCGAGCTTTTAGAAGCAACGGGATTAACGGAAGAGAAGGTCATTACAGCAGACTGGACCGGGGAAACTCTGCCTTCTTGGCTAGATTCTATCTGGCAAGGAGTAGCCCGACCTCAAGGGTTGGTAAGGTTTGGTCTATCTGGTTTGATTAAATCTTTGCGAGAAGTCCCGACGCTTCTGCTGATGCGGCTCGCATTTGGCACGGGTCTTTGCCGATTTGGGATGTTTCGTGCTTTTAGAAGATGAGTAATATCAAATTCGGTTAAATACCGGCACAAAAAATTTGGAATCCCGTAGGACGGGCTTCCGAAAAGTCCCTGGCCGTTATGGCGGACTTTTCGGAAGCCCGTCCTACGCAAGAATTAACTTCTTTAGGTTAAGTTAATTAAGCGTATTTGATATAAGAACCACTTAAGGGACGACTCTCGGGAATTGAGATTCGCGAAAATGTATAGCAGGTTATTATAGGGATATGCGATCGCCGCTGGCAGTGCTATTGTAATTTATTGCAATAGCAAGACTGATAAATAAACAGCCGCTTAGCCCGACCCGTGCTAGGATATTGCTAACGAGAGCGATCGCTCCTTCAACTTGACAATATGCCTCATTACCCATATCGTTTTTTTAACCTGTAAAAACATATCTAATGGAATACCAAAATATTATCACAATTGAGCCGGGAAAACGCAGTGGCAAGCCCTGTATTCGGGGAATGCGAATCACTGTTTATGACATCTTAGAATATTTAGCAGGTGGCATGACCGAAGCAGAGATTTTGGAAGATTTTTCCGAACTCACCTCAGAAGACATCAAGGCTTGTCTTGCTTTTGCAGCAGATCGCGAGAAAAAACTATTTGTGGGATCGCTGTGAAACTGCTACTAGACGAAAACCTCTCAGACCGGATTGTTTACAGGATTATCGACTTGTATCCTAGTTCCGAGCATGTCAAATCCTTGGGACTTACGAATACTGATGATGAAATTATTTGGGAATACGCAAAGGCAAATGGTTTTGCGATTGTTTCCAAAGACTCTGACTTTCATCAGCGTAGTTTAGTTTACGGTCATCCGCCCAAATTCATATACCTTCGTACCGGCAACAGTCCAACGTCAAATATTGTTTTGATTTTGAGAGATAATTTTGACAAATTGAGTTTGAAAATAGAGAGACAGAAAGCATCTTAGTGTTGCCGTAGTTAAATAGTCGCATTACTGAAATCCTCTAAACTCTTGCACTAGCTCCCAAACTCGCTCCCATAAATCCGGCCGATCCGCATCAAACCACTGGATCTCGGGATATCTGCGAAACCAAGTCCGCTGGCGCTTGGCAAATTGACGGGTATGTAGCGCTGTCAATTCTTTCGCTGTTTCTAAAGATGCCGCCCTATCTCCGTTGCCAGCCAGAGATTCTTTGATTTCTCGATAGCCCAGAGTATCCAATAAGGGCAAATCAAACCCATATTTTTGACAGAGATATTCGACTTCTTCGACAAAACCGGCTGCAAACATTTGCTCGGTGCGCCTTTGAATGCGACGATCGCCAGCTTCGGAATCGCAATCGAGACCAATTTGTAAAATAGGATAATCTGGGGGATTTTCTCCCTGCTGTTCCGACATGGGTTGCCCGGTAACATAATAGACTTCTAAAGCTCGTAAAGTCCGGGTGGCATCATTGGGGTGAATTTTTTTTGCGGCCTCTGAGTCTAGTTGTTGGAGCATTGCATAACATTGGCTTTGGCCGAGGGAGGAAAGTTGCGATCGCAGTTCTTGCTGAGGTGGAACTCTAGGAATCTTCATCCCCCGCACCACTGCTTTAATATATAAACCCGTGCCTCCCACTAGCAAAGGGGGAGCAGACTTGGGGAGATGCTTGGCGATCGCTGCTTGGGCTTGCTCTTGGTATTCTGCAACCGTTAGAGTTTCGGTTGGATCGCAGATATCTATTAAATAGTGGGGCACCAACTCTCGTTCCGCAGCAGTGGGCTTCGCCGTACCGATATCAAACTCCCGATAGGTTTGGCGAGAATCGGCACCGAGAATTGCCGAACCCAGGCGCTGAGCTAGGTTCAAGGCCAATCCCGACTTCCCCGTTGCAGTCGGCCCGCAAATAACTATTAATCCAGGCATAGATTTTTCAGGGAATTTTTTAGGGATAAGCAAGAAAGCGATAAGCGGTCAGCTCTGTTTGAGCAAATAAATACTTCTCCATCGTTTCCCTGTAGGACGGGCGTCCCGCCTGTCCTGGGGCTGGGACTTCTCGGAAGCCCGTCCTACGAATTGGGTAATTTATTTCTTGGAATCCTCTAATAATATCAAATCCGCTTAATTACACATAAATCCCGTAGGGGTTCCCCGGGAGCGCCCCAGACGCTCCCGGGGCGGCCGGGGCGCTCCCGGGGAACCCCTACAAACTGTGACTGTTTAAGCGGATTTGATATAATCCCGCACAAAATCCCATTGTCTCTCTGCGATTGGGTCCTTTTTTGCAACCCCTCTACTATCCTCAAGCTCCAACTCCAGAAATAACGCAAATTGCGGGTCAAACTCTACATCTAGAGTCTGGTGCGACGCTAGCACCCTACTCATGGAATCTTTGCGTAAGTCCCGAACTCAAGACTCAAAACTCAAAATTAAAAAGTAATTACGCAAATTGTCGGAGCGAAATCTGCAGATAAAACTCAGAACCCTCCCAAGTCCCCCTGCTCCCCTGCCCCCTGCCTCCCTGCCCCTTGTCCCCTTGTCTCGAACCCCTAAAAAAATTTCGATACAGACTCAGCTATCGTCGCCAATAGGAGTTTTGTGTTATAATTTGGGGAGTTTTTGACCTGTTCAAGCGAAATAGGGGCAAAAATCCCCTCTATTGGAGCGATTTTTTTATGACCACCACTTACGGCGCAGACCAGATTCAAGTTCTAGAAGGTCTCGAAGCGGTTCGGAAAAGACCGGGGATGTATATTGGCTCTACCGGCCCGAGAGGACTGCACCATCTCGTTTATGAGGTAGTCGATAACTCCATCGATGAGGCGCTGGCTGGCTACTGCACCCACATAGAAGTGGATCTTAATGCAGATGGTTCTGTCTCCGTGACCGATGACGGTCGGGGAATTCCCATCGATACCCATACCAAAACGGGCAAGTCTGCTTTAGAAACAGTGATGACCGTCCTCCACGCCGGAGGTAAGTTTGGTGGCGGTGGTTACAAGGTATCTGGGGGTCTGCATGGCGTAGGCGTTTCGGTAGTTAATGCCCTCTCCGAATCGGTAGAGGTTAATGTTTGGCGGGATAAAAAAGTATATACCCAGCTCTACAAGCAGGGCAAACCCGTCGATGAACTCCAAAATAAAAAAAGCAAAGAAAACCGCACGGGCACTTCGGTTTGCTTCCTGCCAGATAAAGAAATTTTTACCACGGGTACGCAGTTTGATTATGCAACGATCGCAGGACGCTTGCGGGAGCTGGCTTACCTGAATGCTGGGGTAAAAATTACTTTGACTGACAACCGCCTTGCTTTGCTGGGACGGGACGAACCCCGGATGGATAGCTATATCTATGAAGGCGGCATCCGAGAGTATGTAGCCTATATGAACCGGGAAAAGCAACCCCTGCACGAAGAGATTGTTTATATCTCGGGGGAGCGCAATAACGTGCAAGTTGAAGTTGCCATGCAGTGGTGTATCGATGCTTATAGCGATAACGTTCTTGGTTTTGCTAATAATATCCGCACCGTGGATGGGGGAACTCATTTAGAAGGTCTCAAGGCGGTGCTGACGCGAACGATGAATTCGATCGCTCGCAAGCGTGGCAAGCTCAAAGAAAAAGACTCCAATCTCGGCGGCGAGAACATTCGCGAAGGTCTCACCTGCGTTATTTCCGTTAAGGTGCCGGAACCAGAATTTGAGGGTCAGACAAAAACAAAATTGGGCAATACGGAAGTACGCGGAATTGTCGAGTCATTGGTGGGAGAAGTTCTCACCGAGTATCTGGAGTTTCGCCCCAATGTCATAGATTCTATTTTAGAGAAGGCCATCCAGGCTTTCAAAGCTGCTGAAGCCGCTCGCCTCGCCCGGGAACAGGTGCGCCGCAAATCAGTTTTGGAGTCTTCTCCCCTACCGGGTAAGCTGGCGGATTGCAGCACGAAAAATCCAGAAGAAAGCGAGATATTTCTGGTGGAAGGGGATAGTGCGGGCGGTTCTGCAAAACAAGGACGCGATCGCCGCTTCCAAGCTATCCTGCCCCTGCGAGGCAAAATCCTCAATATCGAAAAAACTGACGATGCCAAAATTTATAAGAATGCCGAAATTCAGTCGCTGATAACGGCGATCGGCTTGGGTATCAAAGGTGAAGAATTCGATGCTTCGCAACTGCGCTATCACCGAGTCGTGATTATGACTGATGCTGACGTTGATGGAGCCCACATCCGCACTTTGTTGCTGACTTTCTTCTATCGCTATCAGCGCGCTCTTGTAGATGGAGGTTACATTTATATTGCCTGTCCTCCTTTGTATAAGGTGGAGCGAGGTCGCAATCATTTCTACTGCTATAGCGATCGCGACCTAGAAGAGCGACTGCGCGAGTTTCCCGCGAATGCCAATTACAATATCCAACGCTTCAAAGGCTTGGGTGAAATGATGCCAGCCCAACTCTGGGATACGACGATGAATCCAGAAACCCGCACTATCAAACGAGTGGAAATTGAGGATGCCGCTGAAGCCGATCGCATCTTTACTATTCTCATGGGCGATCGGGTAGCTCCGAGGCGCGAATTTATCGAAGAACACGGCAAATATCTCAATCTCAAAGACTTAGATATCTAATTTAGGGTGTAGGGTGTGGGGTGTGGGGCATGGGGCATGGGGCATTGGGCATTGGGCATTGGGCATTGATTTTTCTTCCCACACTTCCCACACTTCCCACACTTCCCACACTTCCCACACTTCCCACACTTCCCACACTTCCCACGCTTCCCACGCTTCCCACACTTCCCACACTTCCCACACTTCCCACGCTCCCCACGCTTCCCACACTTCCCACACTTCCCACACTCCCCACACTTCCCACACCCCAAAATTTATGCAGAAGCGCTTTTTGATTCCGGCCTTAATGTCATTATTGGCGGGAATCGCTATCCTAATTTATGCCGATATTAAAGGACTTTATTGGCAGTTTTTCCGGTATTATGTGGGCGATGTGGTAGCGGTGGCGTTTTTATATTTTGTTCTGAGTTTGTTTTGGAAAGCTGCTGCATATCTGAGAGCGATCGCCATTGGAGCGATCGCCGTCAGTATAGAATTCGCACAACTATTTGGCCTGACTCCCAACAATGGCTCGTTTCTCGCCGAAATTATCTTTGGCTCTCACTTTGAAATTTGGGATTTTCTCGCCTATGGGGTGGGATTGGCTGGCGCGGTGGGTATAGACTGGTTGACAGCCAAGCAAAAGCGATCGCAGTCAAATGACTAAAGTCGCGGACGCCCGGTTCTCAAATTGATGGTGTCTGGGGCGAAGCATCCCAATATGACGGTTGCCGTTAGAAGCTAAGAAATTTTCTCAGGGATGCTGTCGCCCCTACGGTTCTAGGGTTCGATCGTTTATTACACTTATTTGAGAAACGCTATACTACTGCTCTATAGCTGACTGCTGAAAGCTGAACGCTGACTGCTTACTATAATGACTAATACTCAGGGAACTATTCCCGCCCATTTACCAGTTTCTTATGCCGATATCGAGGCGGCGGCTCGTCGCTTGTCCGATCGAGCTAATCGCACCCCCGTAATGACCTCCAGTACGGTGGATAAATTGACCCAAGCTAGAGTATTTTTTAAATGCGAGAATTTCCAAAGAACCGGGTCTTTTAAGTTTCGCGGGGCTTACAATGCAATAGCACAACTCTCGCCAGAACAAAAAGAGGCAGGGGTGCTGGCCTATTCTTCTGGAAATCACGCTCAGGCGATCGCCCTTGCCGGTCACCTGTTCGATATAAAAACAGCGATCGCCATGCCAGACGATGCTCCAGCCGTGAAGAAAACTGCCACCCGGGAGTACGGAGCTGAGATTATTTTTTATAACCGAAAAGAAACTACCCGAGAGAAACTGCTGGAAAAACTTGTTGCCAAGCGCGATCGCACGGTCATCCACCCTTTTGATAATCAGCAGGTAATAGCGGGACAGGGAACTGCGGCCAAAGAACTAATAGAAGAAGTCGGAGAGCTAGACTACTTATTAGTCTGCTGCGGCGGGGGAGGATTGCTTTCTGGATCTGCCATAGCGGCCAATACTCTTGCTCCGAAATGTCGCGTTATCGGTGCGGAACCAGAGCGGGCAGACGATGCGACGCGGTCTTTCTATAGCAAAACCCTGCAAACAGTACATAATCCCGATACTATTGCCGACGGTGCCCGCACGCCATCTTTGGGACAATTTACTTTTCCTTTAGTGCTGCATTACGTCCGCGATATGGTGACGGTATCGGAAGAGGCGATTGTCAATGCTATGTTTTTTCTCTGGGAAAGATTGAAAATTGTTGTCGAACCTACCGGCGCTCTAGCTACAGCAGCACTTCTGCAAGGCGCAGTTCGAGCCCCGGATGCCCGGATTGGCGTTATTGTAACTGGGGGAAATGTCGATATTCGAGGATTTTGGGAATAGCATGGGGAAGGGTGTAGGGTGTAGGGTGTAGGGTGTAGGGGAAGACTTGGGAGAAGGGGAAGACTTGGGAGAAGGGGAAAACTTGGGAAAATTATTAATTCCCTACACCCTACACCCCACACCCTACACCCTTCCCCATGCCCTACACCCTTCCCCATGCCCAATAAATAAATAAGGTGGGCATCATTGCCCACCTTAAAACTAACTATGACTAACAACAAACCAGCGATCGCTATTGTTTTAATCGCCACAGCTTAATAGTATCGTCAAAACTACCGCTGACTAGAGTTTTGCCGCTCGCGGCGAAAGCCACTTCAACCCAATCAGTATGACCTTTAAGGGTTCCTTTTTGACAGCCGCTGTAGGCGCTCCAGAGTTTGATAGTGCCGCCCAAGTCGCCGCTGGCGAGAGTTTTGCCATTGGGGCTGAAGGCGACAGAGTGAATTTGTTCGGAATGACCGTAAAGGGTGCGCCGGAGGGTGCCCTTTTTCAAATCCCACAGCTTAATCGTCTTGTCCCAACTACCGCTAGCCAGAGTTTTGCCATCGGGGCTAATCGCCACAGACCAGATTGAATCTTTATGGCCTGTCAGAGTGCGCATCAGCTTTCCGGCGCGCCAATTCCAGAGCTTAATCGTTCCGTCGGTACTGGCGCTGGCCAGAGTCCGGTTGTCTGGAGCGAATGCCACCGATTGAACTTCTTGGCTATGACCGCTAAAGGTATGGAGCAAGTTACCGGCAAAGCGCCAATTTTTGTCGGTATTGATTTGCCAAAGCTTAACGGTTTTATCAAAACTGCCGCTGGCGACGCGCTGGCTGTCGGGGCTGAAGGCAACGGAGAAAATCCCCGCTGTATGTCCTTTGAGAGTATCCAGCAATTCCCCAGTGGCTAGATTCCAGACTTTAATAGTCTTGTCGGCACTGCCGCTAGCCAGTAGTTTGCCATCGGAGCTGATTGCCAGAGACCAAATCGGCTCGGAATGGCCATAGAGAGTGCGCATGGGGACCCGGAGATTGTTGCTGCCCACTTTCCAAATCTGGATAGTTCCGTCAGTGCTGCCGCTGGCGATCGCCTTGCCATTGGGACTGACAGCCACAGACCATACGGGCCCAGAAGTGCTGGCCAGAGTCCGCATCGGCGGCACTTGTTTCTGCAGGCTAGGAGGTAGCTGGTCTAGTTCTGGCAGACTGTAGGGAATTTCTGGCAGAGTCGAAAGCGGCTCTGGCTCCGAAAAAGTTTGCGGCGTCGGAGAAGGCATCCGATGCCCCATAGCTACGGATAGCAGCGCCAATGCCGCTCCGCCCAAGGCTGCGGCAAACCTGGTTTTCGGAGGAGGCAGATAGTCTTGAACTGGAGCGTATTTTAGGTCTTTGATAACGTCAGCAGCCGTTGCATAACGGAGCTTGCGATCGCGCTGAGTCAGTTTGTCCAGAACCCGACCGAGCTGCTTGCTCACCGGCTCCTTGAGGCAATTCCGCCAGACCCATACTTCTGCTTGGACATCATATAGGTCGAAGGAAGAGAGTCCGGTTAGCAGATGCAGACAGGTAACGCCCAAGCTATAGAGGTCGCTGGCAAAAACCGCTTCCCCTTTTGTTTGTTCTGGCGCTGCGTACTCTGCACTTCCTATTGTTTTTTGAGATTTAAATCGACCCAGCCCCGAGTTTATTTGAAAGGCACTCAAGTCAACTAAAGTCAGCTTGCCACCTTCGCTCGGACGAATTATGTTTGTTGGCTTGATGTCTCGGTGAATTGCTTCCCGTCCTTGCAGAAACTGTAACACCGGTAACATATCGGCCAGCAGTTCTCGGATTTTTGCTTCGTTAAAAGTCCCTTGTTCTGCTAATTCCTGCCCTAGAGTTTTACCTTCAATATATTCTTGGACTAAATATTGACGGCCCTCATCATTAAAGGATGCTAAAAGTTTCGGTATCTGAGCGTGTTGACCCAGTTCCTCCAACTGCATCGAATCAGCGTGCGAGCTATTTTTTCCGTCAGCAGGAACAAACTGCTTGATAGCGCATAGGGGTTGAGATGGTCGATCTTCATCGACTGCCAAAAAAGTACCGCCATCTTTTCCCCTCTCTAGAGGATGTACGATGCGATAGCGATTTTTCAAAAGCAACTTCGACCCGCAACTGTGGCAGAAGTCTGCTATATCTGGATTCTGTGGATTTTGGCAATCGGGATTAGTGCAATAAGTCATAACTAGCAAGCCCGAATGTGGTTAAGTCTATGATAAATCTTCCCCGCTCGTTCCCGAGCGTCCGGTGCGATCGCTCGATATCGAGTCGCCCGCCAGGGTAAGAGCCGATTCTCCTAGTTTAAGTGCTTGGCTTCCGCACTCAGAGCCGCTTTTGTCTCCCTGGCACGGGAGCCTGAATTGGTTCGCAATTCTTCACAATTCTTTATCTCTATAGCGATTGCAAGCGTTGCTACACCCGTCTGCTAATGACGAGATTAGGGACAAATACCTTATATGACCCCCCATATTTAGTTGGGGTTCCCCTGTTTGGGAGGACCGGCAGACTTGGGGACTGGGGGACCAGGGGAAAGTCAAAAGCCAAAAGCCAAAAGTCAAGAAACACTCTCCGTTCACCGATCGCCTATTCACTGTTCGCTTTTGGGAATTCCAAGAAATAAATTACCCAATTCGTAGGACGGGCTTCCGAAAAGTCCGCTACCGAGACTTTTCGCTGGTCCTGTTTTACGGGAAGGCGAAGGAGAGATAGGACTTACGCATAGACTCTAATTGTAGAGTTAGCACTGCGCACCAGACTCTAGATGTAGTTATCAATCCGACTATTTGCGTAAGTCCTGGAAAGATATTTATTTGGAAATACCTTTGACTTTTGACTTTTGACTTTTGACTTTTGACTTTTGACTTTATCACTCCCCACACTTCCTCATCTCTCAACTTAAAATTATTATTGCGGCGCGAGGAGAGGGGACAGAGGAGATGCCAACGGATTTAAATCGGCTGTTTCGGGCGTGCGACCCGGCGGGGACGCTGCGGCTGGATAGGGAAGAAGGGAAGAAATACTACATTGACTTTTCCTCGACGCGGGGTGGGGAGGCAGTGAAAAAGCTGGCTAACCGAATCTTGCGGCTGCATCCCGAGCAGACTTGTCAGTTGTTTACGGGGCATATTGGTTGCGGCAAATCTACTGAGTTGTTGCGGCTCAAAAAATATCTGGAGCAGCAGGACTTTCTGGTAGTTTATTTCGACTCCAGCGACGAGTTGAATATGAAGGATGTGGAAGTCAGCGATATTTTGCTGGCGATCGCCCGCCAAACTATCCTGGCCCTAGAGCAGGCTTCGGTTCCGGCCAGTTCCCGGTATTTGAGCAATTTGCTTAAGGAAGCCGCTGATTTTTTGCAAACGCCGGTGACATTGGGGGTAGAAGCTGAATTGTCTGCGGGATTTGCCAAAGTTACCGCCAAAACTAAGGACAATCGCGAGGCGCGGAGTCGCTTGCGCCAATATTTAGAACCGCGCACCGATAATCTCATTCAGGCGATTAACGAAGATTTGCTACAGCCAGCCCGCAAGCAATTGGCGGCAATGGGCAAAAAAGGATTGGTGGCGATCGTCGATAGTTTGGAAAAACTCGACAATCGCCGGATTAATAATTCAGATAAAACCCTGCCCGAGTATCTCTTTGGCACTCGGGGCAGAGAACTGAGCCGCCTCGACTGTCACGTTATATATACGATTCCCTTTGTCTTGATGTTTTCCAATGCCAGGGAAGCGCTGGAAAACGATATGGCCGGGGGACGCCGGACGGAGATTTTGCCAATGGTGCCGGTTCGTTTCCCAGACGGCAGCGATTGCTCGGAAGGATTGGAGTTGCTCCAGCAGATGGTGCTGGCCAGAGCTTTTCCCGATTTGTCCCCGCAAGGGCGATTGGGTTCGCTTTCAGAAATCTTCGATCGCCAGGAAACCCTTATCCGTTCGTGCAAGGCGAGCGGCGGCCACGTTCGCAAGTTGCTGTCATTCCTGTTTTCTTGTTTGGAAGAGCAAGAGGAATTGCCTATAACCCGGGATACTCTAGAGGTGGTGCTGCGCCAAGAACGCCAGCGCCTCGCCAGAGCTATAGACTCCGAAGAGTGGCAGTTACTCCGTAAAGTACGAGAAACCAAGGAGGTTATCGCAGAAAAGGAATATGAAACTTTGTTGCGCAGCCTGTTTGTATTTGGCTACAATCACAGGCAAGACGGAGAGTGGTTTGATGTAAATCCTATTTTGCTCGAATGCAAGGAATTGTCCTGACCGTAGGACGGGCGGAGCGCCTGTCCAAAAAACCGTAGGACGGGCGTCTCGCCTTTCCAAAAAAAGCGTAGGATGGGCGCTAAAATCAAAAATAACGATTTAATGGAGGTAACTATGTCCGATCCGAATACCATTGATGCCCCCAAATTACAGGAGTTGCCCCCAAAGACCACAGAAGACCTGATGCGGGAAATTGAGAAAATTCCCAGGGAATACTGGCCGAATTTACTCCAGATGATTCGCCTTTTTGGCGAAAGGCCTTGAAACCGGCATCGCAACAAGATGCTTGGCAGAGGGCAATGGACGAGATTAAGAATCCCGACCCAGTAGAGAAGGCAGCGCGGCAGAAGGCTTTGAGCGAATTGCTGCGATCGTGGGAAGAGGAGGGAGACGAACAGGAGCAAAAAGAAACCTGGGAAATTCTGCGTAAGGCTCTAGAAGAGGATCCTGTATCAATATAGACCTATGAGCATAATAGTTTTACTAGATTCTGGTCCTCTGGGAATGGCAACCAATCCCAAGGCCACGCCCCTTTGCCGGGAGTGCCGACTTTGGCTGGGTTCCTTGGAGCCTTTGGGCTACGAGGTGATGCTACCCGAAATCGCCGACTATGAGGTGCGACGCGAATTGCTCCGTGCGGGTAAAGCAGCAGGAATTAGGCAACTTGACTTGCTCAAAACCCTAATTCAATACCTGCCCATTACTACAGAAGCGATGCTTCTGGCGGCTGAGTTTTGGGCTGAGGCTCGACGGGTAGGAAAGCCAACTGCAGACCCCAAAGCCCTAGATGGAGATGTTATTCTAGCGGCTCAGGCCAGATTGCTGGCAAATGAAGGCAATGAGGTTGTAGTTGCTACAACAAATGTTCGGCATTTGTCCTATTCGTCGATGCTCGCGAATGGCAACTCATCCAGTAAGCAAATGTCAAAAACAGGGGCGACACGAGCTGTCCCAAGAATTGAAGAGCGCTATGGAAACTACAAGCCTAAATCCCAGCCATCAAAAATCCCTAGGCAAGTTAAGCCGATCGCTCGCTCGCTCCGAGGGTAGATTTTCTCTGCGCTTTGTGGAATGCAGCTATGCCAGCTTGCGGCAGAAATTGCTGCAAGCATTACAAGAGAGCTGCCCGGAGATGGAAATCGTTAACCTGGAGCCGTCGAGTGCCAGTCTCTACGGCGCGACTCTTGCGGCTCTAAGGGAAAAAACTGACAAAACTCCCGCTGCAGTTTCCCTGGTCGGCCTAGAAAGCAATGCTAATTTAAAAGATGTCCTGGCGCAGTTCAATCAAGAGCGGGAGAAATTTAAAAAAAATTGCTTGTTTCCAGTGCTGGTCTGGATGGATGAGGATATTTTGCAGTCGATGTTGCGCTGGGCTCCCGATGTTTATAGTTGGGCGATCGCTACTGAATTTACGCTGGGCGAGCCAGAGTTAGTCGAGTTTTTGGCAGAGAGCGCCGCGATCGCCTATGGCCAAGTAGCCGCAGGGGCAAAAAAATTACGGCTGCAACCAAGGCAGCGATCGGAAATCCAGCGGGCTCGAAAAGCACTGCAAGATGACGGGGTGGATTTGCCGCCGGAGTTAGCAGCGGATTTAGAATTTCTAGCGGGCCAATTTGAGGCTGCCAATGGCGATTTCCAGTCGGCGTTGCGCCACTATCGTAAAAGTCTGGCTTTTTGGCAAGAGCAAGAAGGATTAGAAAAAAACAATACAATTCGCTCCGGGATATTGCAGTTTGCGATCGCGCGCTGTTATGCAGAACAAGAAAACTGGCGGGAGGCGCGGGCAAGCCTGGAAACCAATCTGGATATTTTAGTAGCGGCTAACCGTCTCGACTTGGCGGCGAACTTTATCGGCGAATTGCAAGAAGTCTTGCTGCAACTAAAGGACTGGGCGGCGCTGACAGAAAAAGCTCGCGAGGGTCAGCAGTGGCACGAAAGCGCTGGAGATAATTTGGGCTGGGCTCGGGACTGTGGCTTTTTGGCGGAAGTGGCGCTGGCGCAGCAGAACTATCGGGAAGCTAGGCAGCAGGCAGAGGCGGCGATCGCTAGAGTAGAAGAATTAGAAAAAGCTAATCCAGAGCTGGCGATCGCAGAAGCACCGAAACCAGAAATGAGGGCGATCGCTGGCAAGGACAAGGCATGGTATGCCCGCTTGTTGGCCGAAGCTCTGGACGGTTTGGGAGAAACTTCGGCGGCTATTGAAAAGTTAAATGAAGTTCGCGAGGAAATCAAACCCCATTGGCATCCCCAAGGCTATGTGGATATTTTGAAAATCTTGCGCCAGCTTTATTATAAGGAAGGGCATTACCTAAAAGCTTTTGAGATTAAGCAAAAAAGAAGAGCCCTGCAATATCAGTATCGCTTGCGCGCTTTTATTGGTGCGGGACAACTGCAACCGCAATACCAAAGCGAGGCAACTGATTTTTCATCAGGCGAGATAGCAGCGGTTTCCGGTCGGCAAGGGGATTTAAGAGAGTTAATCCAGAATCGCCTCAGCCAAGAGCGCCACAAACTAATTATTTTGTACGGGCCGTCGGGGGTGGGCAAAAGTTCCTTAATCGCCGCCGGATTAGTGCCGAAATTGCAAAAGGAACCGATTCAAGACCGTCATGCCCTGCCAGTTGTAGTCAAGGTTTATAGCGACTGGGTGGCGGAACTGGGCAAAGCATTGCAAGCTGCGTCGCAACGAATCAAGTTCCCTGCCCGAGAGCAATACGATTTGGCGGCAATAAAAGAAATTTTGCGCCAGAACGGAGAGCGCCAATGCCTGACTATTCTCATTTTCGACCAATTTGAGGAATTCTTCTTCGCTTGTCCCGAACCGGAGCAGCGACGTCAGTTTTATCAATTTCTGCAAGATTGCCTGGATGGCAAGAAGATTCCCTATGTAAAGGCAATCTTGTCCCTGCGGCAAGACTATATATATGAGTTGTTCGAGTTCGAGCGCTGGACGGAGCTGGAGTTTATCAGGGGAGACCTGCTGGAAAAAAACCGCCGCTATTACTTGGGCAACTTTTCCCCAGCTAAGGCGCAGGAGGTTATTCGCGAATTAACGGCACCAGTCAATTTACCACTAGAGCCGGATTTAATCCCGGCATTGGTTGGGGATTTGGCCGGAGAGCTGCAAGAAGTACGCCCGATCGAAATGCAGGTCGCCGGGGCTCAGTTGGAAGAAGAGAAAATTACCGCTCTGGCAGCCTATCGCCAATTGGGGCAAAAGCCGACGGAAGAATTAATCGATCGCTGGCTGGCAGGGACGGTGGAGGATTGCGGCGAGGAAAATAGCGATGCTGCTTGGAAGGTGCTGGCTTCCCTGACCGATGAAAAAGAACGGCGACCCCTGAGAACCAGAGCAGATCTGCTGGCAGCTTTGGAATTGCAGGAACGCCGCCAAAAAGGCAAACGGCGATTTGGGCTAGAGCAGCAGTTGGATTTAATTTTGACAATTGCGATCGGTTCTGGCCTAGTCCTGCGCTTGCCCCAAGAACCCCAAGACCGCTATCAATTAGTTCACGATTATTTCGTCCAGCCGATTCGCCAGAAATATGATTTCGACCTAGAAGCAAAACTCGCTGCAGCGGAAGCCAAAGCGGCGCGTCTTCAAAAGCGAACTGTCAGAGTCAGCGTCGCCGCCTCAATTGTCTTAGCAGCACTAACCGGAGTAGCGGGAATATTTGCATGGCAGGCCAATCTCTCGGAAAAAAAAGCCGTAGCTCGGGAATGGGCAGCCACGGCAGAGTCTATTGGAGACCTATCTTGCTGTTTGGAAACGAGCAGTTTGCTGGCAGTAGAGTCGATGCAAGAATCTTTGAAATTGGGGATACCTCCCCTGCGAGCCGATATTACTTTGCGCAAGAGCTTGGACTTGCTACCACATTTAGTAACTAGCGTTTCTCACCAGGGGGATGTCTGGGATATCGCCTTCAGTCCCGATGGCAAATACCTGGCCACCGGCAGCTCGGACAAAACCGCCCGCTTAGTAGAAGTTGCCACCGGCCAGGAAGTAGCCAAAATTGCTCACCAGGGGGAAGTTAGGGATATCGCCTTCAGTCCCGATGGCAAATACCTGGCTACCGGCAGCTCGGACAATACCGCCCGCTTAGTAGAAGTGGCCACGGGCAAGGAAGTAGCCAAAGTTGCTCACCAGGGGACAGTCTGGGCGATCGCCTTCAGTCCCAATGGCAAATACCTGGCCACCGGCAGCTATACCGCCGCCCGCTTGGTAGAAGTGGCCACGGGCAAGGAACTAGCCAAAGTTGCTCACCAGGGAAATGTCAGGGAAATTGCCTTCAGTCCCGACAGCAAATACCTGGCTACCGGCAGCTCGGACAATACCGCCCGCTTAGTAGAAGTTGCTACCGGCAAGGAAATAGCCAAGATTGCTCACCAAGAATATGGGTATGTCTATAGTATCGCCTTCAGTCCCGATGGCAAATACCTGGCTACCGGCAGCTCGGACAAAACCGCCCGCTTAGTAGAAGTTGCTACCGGCAAGGAAATAGCCAAGATTGCTCACCAGGGGGAAGTCAGGGAAATTGCCTTCAGTCCCGACAGCAAATACCTGGCTACCGGCAGCTCGGACAATACCGCCCGCTTAGTAGAAGTTGCTACCGGCAAGGAAATAGCCAAGATTGCTCACCAAGAATATGGGTATGTCTATAGTATCGCCTTCAGTCCCGATGGCAAATACCTGGCTACCGGCAGCTCGGACAATACCGCCCGCTTAGTAGAAGTGGCTACCGGCAAGGAAGTAGCCAAAATTGCTCACCAGGGAGTTGTCTGGAATATCGCCTTCAGTCCCGATGGCAAATACCTGGCTACCGGCAGCGAGGACTATACCGCCCGCTTAGTAGAAGTTGCCACCGGCCAGGAAGTAGCCAAAATTGCTCATCAAGGGGAAGTCAGGGAAATTGCCTTCAGTCCCGATGGCAAATACCTAGCCACCGGCAGCTATACCGCCGCCCGCTTGGTAGAAGTGGTAGGTTCTCTCAGGGAAATTGCCTTCAGTCCCGATGGCAAATACCTGGCCACCGGCAGTTCGGACAATACCGCCCGCTTGGTAGAAGTGGCCACGGGCAAGGAAATAACCAAAATTGCTCACCAAGAAGGCATCAAGGAAATTGCCTTCAGTCCTGATAGCAAATACCTGGCCACTGGCAGCTCGGACAATACCGCCCGCTTGGTAGAAGTGGCTAGCGGCAAGGAAGTAGCCAATATTGCTCACCAAGAAGGCATCAAGGAAATTGCCTTCAGTCCTGATAGCAAATACCTGGCCACTCGCAGCTCGGACAATACCACCTGCTTAGTAGAAGTTGCCACGGGCAAAGAACTAGCCAAAATCCCTCACCAGGGGGAGATCTATAGTATCGCCTTCAGTCCTGATAGCAAATACCTAGCCACCCGCAGCTCGGACAATACCGCCCGCTTAGTAGAAGTGGCCACGGGCCAGGAAGTAGCCAAAATTGCTCACCAGGGGGAAGTTTGGCATATCGCCTTCAGTCCCGATGGCAAATACCTAGCCACCGGCAGCGAGGACTATACCGCCCGCTTAGTAGAAGTTGCCACGGGCCAGGAAGTAGCCAAAATTGCTCACCAGGGGGAAGTTTGGCATATCGCCTTCAGTCCCGATGGCAAATACCTGATCGCCAGCTCGGACAATACCGACCGCTTGGTAGAGCTTGCCACGGGCAAGGAAGTAGCTAATATGGCTCAAAAAGACATGGATTTTACACGGTTTAGTCCTGATAGCAAATACCTGGTTACCACCAGCGTGGACGGCACTGCCAACTTAGTAGAAGTTGCTACGGGCAAGAAAGTAGCCAATATTGCTCAGAAGTATACCGGCTTTAATCCCGATACCACCAGACGCCTGATCTCCAGCTCGGACAATATCGTCCGCTTTGAAGAAGTGGCCACCGGCAATAAAGTGGCTGAAACTCTTCTTCAGGACATCTGGGTTATCGCCTTTAGTCCCGATGGCAAATACCTGGTCACCCGCAGCTTTGACAGTCCCGCCCGCTTAGTAGAAGTCGCTACCGGCAAGGAAGTGGGTTTAATTTATATCCAAGAAAAATATTTGTATGTAGCTTTCAGTCCCGATGGCAAATACCTAGCCACCAGCAGCGATGACAATACCGCCCGCTTGGTAGAAGTGGCTACCGGCAAGGAACTGGCTCAAATTCCTCGCCAGGGTCCTTGGGAGATCGCCTTCAGTCCCGATAGCAAATACCTGGCCACCGGCAGCTCTGACAATACCGCCCGCTTGGTAGAAGTAGCTACCGGCAAGGAACTGGCTCAAATCGCTCACCAGGGGAATGTCCGCAGCATCACCTTTGGCTCCGATAACAAATACTTGGCCACCCGGAGCGCCGACGGCATAGTTAAGATTTCCTTCATATACCCTGAAGATTTAATGGCGGAAACCTGTCGTAGAGTCAGTCGCAATTTAAGCGCTGAGGAATGGCAGAACTACACGAACGAAACTCTAGAATCTTATCGCCGAACTTGCCGGAACCGACCCGTCCATCCCAGCCTGCTATCGGAAGCTGCCGACCTAGCGAAGGAGGGTAAGACTCAAGAGGCAGAACGGATTTTTCGCAGGGTCATAGAACTCGAACCGGAGATAGACCTCGATCCGAATACGGAGGAGATAGAGAGCGATCCGAAGGCCGTTTTGCGAAAGTTTGAAAATTAGGGCATGGAGCCCTTCGACAGGCTCAGGGCGAACGGCATATAAAAGTCGTTATTGCGTGCAGCTTCATAAAGAATTGGTCTTAGTTAAGCACGCTTTGCCAGCCAAGCCGCTAATTTGTCAAGGCAAAATCAAATCGTTTTCTGGATAATTTATGAATCTGCTTCTCGATCGCTGGTTCCCGCTAATATAGAAGTTCTTTTTTTGCGAAAGAAACCCGGTTTTTCCAAAAAACAAAGAAACCCGGTTTTTCCAAAAAACAAAGAAACCCGGTTTTTCCAAAAAACAAAGAAACCCGGTTTTTCCAAAAAACAAAGAAACCCGGTTTTTCCAAAAAACCGGGTTTCTGGCCCTAAAAAGAAACCCGGTTTTTCCAAAAAACCGGGTTTCTGGGGTTTCTGGCCAATTTATCCGGCGCGCTCTGCCAACCAAGCCGCTAAATCTTCAGCGGTGGCAAAGTCAAACAGAGCCTCGCCCAAAAGCTCTAATTGTTCCCTGGATAATTTCTGAATCTGACTATCGAATGCTGGAGCAATTTCCCCGAACCGTCGCCCAATCAGACGGCTGGCAAATGCTACCGCTTCTTGTTGGCGTCCAGTTTGGATTCCAGTTTGGATTCCAGTTTGGATAATATCCTGATAAATTACTGATTCCTGCATAATGTCTCCTTGGAATAGTTGACTAATTACATCTTTGTTGTGGCGCAGCCCTGCCAGAATCTGGGTACAGCCGGAAATATTCTGCCGCTGGGTCTCATTCGGTATTTTAGCAACCTCAGCAGCTACTTGCTCCAGGAGGGTTTCTGGGGTCTTACTGCGAGCCAGGGGAGCCAGCGGTAGAAGAGCTGGGCTGGCCAGAAAGGGTTTTGGGTTTTGCTCCCACAGGCGGATGACATTGTAACGGTGCCAAGTATTTTCGTCTCGGTACTCTTTCTCAAAAGCTAGGGGGGAGTTGGTTTCTTTTAGAAAAACGACAACCTGGTCGATTTGAGTATTGTGCTGAAGCTTTAGCTGCTTATAGTAATCCAGCATTCGCATCGGGATAGAAGTGCGATCGCTTTTGGGCAAAGTCTCAAACTCTATATGCCCTATGGAACTGTGCGATCGCACAAAAACTACAGAATCCGCTCGAATCGGTTCCACAATTAGCTCTGTCTTCAGGACTTCGACTTTAGTGGCTGTACCAGTCAAGAAGTGACGGGCAAAGTCTTGTGGATATTCTTCTGCTAAAAATTTACAAGCGTTATCGTAAGCCACGATATTCCTCCAAATTAAGTGCAACTAGATTTTGCTTTGATGTGGAATATTTTGAAAACCGAAACCCAACAAATGCCCGATCCACCCAACCCCCCTTAAAAAGGGTAGCTCAGCTCTTAAGCCGCTCAATAGCCCCCCCTTAAAAAGGGGGGGTGGTTGGATCGTTTCCTATAGGTAAAATGGCGAAAGTATTGTTGCCAAACCGGTTTTATTTCGGCTTCTTTCGTCTCAAGCTTTAGGCCAGAAAACCGGTTTTTTTGGACAATACTTTCGCCAAAAGAGCAACATGAAACCATATGATAAGCCGAGCCTTTTTTCAAAAAAATAGTATGTTTGCGCTCAAACTTTAGGCTTACCGCAATTCAAAAGTCTCAAGGTAATAAGTCAAAAGTAAAAATGCTTTTGCCTCAAGACTCAGGAGGAATTTTTACTTATTACCTTGAGACTTTTTGCTTCACGGGGGACCATGTGCCCTCCGTCCGCATACGAGGGCATCCAAAAGCGAGTCATTGTAGAATCTACAAAAAGCAAGGAGGTGCTACCCCTAGTTTCTTCCCTGGTGCAAATAGCCGCGTTGGCGCGATCGCTCCGCAACCATTCCTTGCGGAGCTAACTCTATCGCGATTGCTGGCAGGCGATCGCGATCGTCGATCGCGGAAGCAAAGGGCTCTATCGCGGCGCAGGGAGCGCAGGAAGCGGAGGAAGCAAGGAAGCGAGTAAGCGGAGGGTTGAACGTTGCCCCGTCTGACCTCTGCTCCTCGGCTCCTCGGCCCCTCGGCTCCTAAGCCCCTCTGGCTCTTATTAAGGCCAGTGGTGAAAACTAGGGTGAATTTTCTTTCAAAGGAAACCCACCCGCTGCCGCTCATTGAACCAGTCAGCGGTGTTTTTGGGCGGGTTTCCCAACTAGCGCTGCTATTTGGGGTAAGCCAACAGACTACTTGCCCGGAGTCATTGGCTTACCCCGCCGCAGCGTGGGTTTTGGAGAGAGAATTTTTTTGAGTGAAAACACCTCCTTTGCTTAGGTTTTTGATACGGCGTCCACGGAGTTCTACATTCTTTCCCTACGCGACGCTTTTCCGGTGTGGGGTGTGGGGTGTGGGGTGTGGGGTGTGGGGTGTGGGGTGTGGGGGAATTTAGGGTGTGGGGTGTGGGGTGTGGGGTGTGGGCGAAATTAGGGTGTGGGGTATGGGGTGTGGGGTGTGGGGTGTAGGGGCGAACGGCCGTTCGCCCCTACGATGCCCAATGCCCAATGCCCAATGCCCAATGCCCTAAACAGCAATAGTATTAAAAGAAATACAAATACGATCGCCCTCTCCCTCAAAGGGAACTGTGCCGTGCCAAAAGTAGGAAGGAAAAACTACCAGCAAACCTTCTTCTGGTTTAACTATATATTTCTCGACTTCCGCCGGCTCGTCCTCTTCCCCGGGAAACAGCTCGACAAATTTCAAATTGCCTCGATCTTCGCTGGCGGCGACGGAATCGGGAATAGAAATATAATAGACGCCGCTGCAAAAACTCTCGGGATGAATATGCGCTCCTTGGAAGCCTTGGGGCTCCAGCACCACAGCCCAGCCGCTCAACTTCCAAGCCGAAGAGCGATTCTGGAAATAGGGAATATTTGAGTTTTGCGTCCTTGTCTGAAAATATTCTTCTAACTTGCCTTGAATTATCCGGCGCAGGGCGGCCATGACTGGCGCGGAATCTTCAAAAATTTCATAAGTTTGGCGACCGTTGTGCAGCGGTTTGCCAAAACGGTTTGGCAATAGAGTCGGATGGTTATAGATATAGTGTTTCAAGTCGGCGTTATAGGCGCTAACGCTTTCCCATCCTTCCACTTCGCTCAAGGGAAACTTAGCAACTAGCTCGGGATAATTAAAAATAGAAGCAGCTTCCGGCGATAATTCCGATCGCTCTTGAAGCGCCAGACCGAGATGAGCGTAAGCCTTGACATTTTCCGGCTGGATTTGGCGGGCTCGCTCCAAAGCTGCGATCGCCTCTTCCAGATCTCCCGTTTGCCGCAGGGCAACGCCGAGACTCACATGGGCATCTGCGGAATTGGGGTCGATATCGAGTATGCGGCGATAGATATTAATGGCATCCGACCAGCGATATTGCTGGCTCTCGATTTCCGCCAAACTGGCCAAAGCTTTAACAGACTGCGGCTCGATCGCGATCGCCCGCTCGAAAGAAGCAATAGCCTCTTTTTCTTCATCTTTTTGATTCAGCATCAGCCCCAAATTAATATGAGCTTCAGCGGAGGTAGGCTCTAAATCGATAACCGCACGATAGCAAGCGATCGCCGCATCGATGCGACCTTGTTCGTACAGAGTTGCCGCCATATTCGACAACCCCTTAGTAGAATAAGGATCGATTTCCAAAGCTGCTTGGTACGCTTGCTGAGATCCAGTCAAATCCCCTTGGCGATAGAGCGCCATCCCCAGAGATAGCCAAGCTTCAAAAAACTTCGGCTGAATCGAGAGAGCCTGACGATAAGCGGCTATAGCTTCTGCTAATTTTCCCTGCAATTGCAACAAATCTCCCAGAGCCAGATAGGCTTGGAAATAATTCGGCTCCAGGGCGATCGCTCTTTCAAAAGCATTCCCTGCCTCGGCGGGCATAGCCTTTTCCACAAAAGAAATCCCCAAATTTAGATAAGAAGCTGCCGAAAAGCCATCCAGCTTCAGGGCTTTTTGGTAGCAGTCAATCGCCTCATCGAGCCGAGACCCCGCCCGATAGGCATTACCTAAATTATTGAGAAAGCCGATATTATTGGGTTCGATTCTGACTGCCTCGGAAATCAGAGCGATCGCCGCTTCTGTCTCCCCCTGTTGTTGCTTGAGAACGCCGAAACTATTTAAAACCTTGGGATTTTTCGAGTCCTGTTGCAGAATATGTTCGTAAATTTTTCCTGCCTCTGCGAGCTGTCCGCTCTGGTGTAGAGCCAGGGCCATAGACAGCGGATCGAGAGGAACTTTGGAACCGGGAGCAAACATTCCCGGAGCCATTCCCGGAGCCATTCCCGGAACCATTCCCGGAACCATTCCCGGACTATTTCGTTTTTTGCCCTTAGCGGCTTTTCGTCTTTGTCTTCTATTCATGCTGGCATTCTCCCTTTTTTTGCTAACGGCCTAGCGAATCTATGGTTACATATACAGGACTTACGCATTAACCCGCTTATCTGGTAGGGGCTCAGGGTTCCTGGGTATAAGGGGCTATAAGGGCGATCGCTTTGAAATCTTAGGACTTACGCGCGGCTTGTAGAGATGCGCGCCTTTGTGTAGGGGTCAACGGCCGTTGACCCCTACCAGATATCGGGTTAGTGCGTAAGTCCTCGCGATTATCAAGCATTGCTGGTAAAATGCTAGTAGTCCGTCAAGTTATTTTTGAATAGGGGCGCTATTTTTTATGATGCCCAATGCCCAATGCCCAATGCCCAATGCCCAATGCCCAATGCCCAATGCCCAATGCCCAATGCCCAATGCCCAATGCCCAATGCCCAATGCCCAATGCCCAATGCCCAATGCCCAAGTCGTTTATCAAACCTTTTTTGCAGATAGCTTCGTTCGAGAAATAATAGAAAGCTTGCAGATGAAATTGTTGGTTTTTGTTACCGATAAGCAGGAGATAGCGTTATGGAAAGAATAGATTACCGCGATATAATCGAAAAAATAATCGAGAAACATGCCACCGAGAACGATCCAAGTGACGCGGATAAAGTTAGAGTCGTTTTCGATCGCAAAAGGGATAGCTATTTGTTATTATCTGTTGGCTGGCGTGGCGACGAAAGGATTTATGGCTCCTCGATTCATATTGATATTAAGGATGGAAAAATCTGGATTCAAGAAGATTTTACGGAAGAAGGCATAGCCAACCAGTTGGTCGAGTTAGGCGTACCAAAAACAAATATTGTTTTGGGATTTAGAGAGCCTTATGTGCGACAATTTACGGGATTTGCAGTGGCATAAATTGTCTTTATGGCCTCGCCCAAAAATAATATATTTTTTTGCAAGTAAGGAAGCTTAGGCTCATTTTTGCTTGACAAAATCAAATGGCTGAAGCTCTCCACACCTGAATAACTGGGTTGTCACAACAGAAGAAACTCACTTATGCGCCGCAATCCCTCCTCCACATCCTTCGGGCTTTTAGTAAAGTTGACGCGCAAAAAACCGGGGTCAGTTTTGGCAAAATCCGTTCCCGGAGCAGTGGCAACTGCATAGTCTCGGGCTAGGATCGATGCTGCCTCCATCGAGTCCGTGCCTTTAGGCAGCTCGACAATACCATAAAATCCAGCCTGGGAATTTCCGATCGCCGAGAGAGAGTAGCGATCGCAAGCTGCCAAGAACAAATCCCGGCTGCCGCGCAAGTAGTTTCGATGAGCAGGGAGCAGCACCGGCGATCGCTCTAGCAATCGTTCTGCCAACAGTTGTCCCGGAAGATTCGGGCAAATATTCAACAAAACCTTCAAACTCTGGGCAGCTTCAGCGAAGCTTGATGGCACGATGAGAAAACCGATACGCAATCCCGGAACGGCAAAAGATTTAGCAAACCCATTGACAACGAAATGTTCCCCAGGCAGTTGCGTCCCGCTAGGAGCAAAACTACCCGCAAAGGTTATTAACTGGTAAACTTCATCGAAAATAACTGGAATGCCGAATGAGGCAATTTCTGCTATAACTTCCAGACTCGCGATATTTCCATAAGGATTTCCCGGGGAGTTCAGGATAATAGCAGCGGTTTTGGCTGTTATCAAATCCAGCAGTTCGTGCCGCGAAAGGTTAAACTCTGCATCCAGCGGTGCCGATATGGGAATTCCACCAAACATTTGCACTATTCGCGGATAAGCTGTATATCCGACAGCGGGTATAATGACTTCGCTACCCCGGCGCACCAGCAGCCCCAATGCCAAGACTAAGGCACCAGTCGCCCCATCAGTTATTAATATTCGTGCCCCTGGGATATCCACGTTTAAGTTAGAAGCATAAAAACTGCTAATCTTTTCCCGCAGTGACATCTGTCCGCCAATTTCCCCGTAACCCAGAACCTTTTCTAGATCCTTTGTATGCAAACTCAGGTCAACGTATTCTTGAATTGGGAAATCCGATTGACCAAAAGCTAGAGAAATCGGTTGCGATCGCGATTTTTTTCCAGCTAACAGAGTCGAAACTCGGTCAATTCCCATCGGGTAAAAAGTCGGCATTGGGGCTTGCAATTATAGGTTTAAGGTCGGGACTTACGTTTTCTTGTCCTATGGTATGCTATGTATGTTTAAGTAAAAGCAATCAATAACGTATTAATTGCTTACTAACTATTGTTGATTATTAGCGGTTCTCAAATAAGCGTAATGCGCGAAACGTAGGGGCGACAGCAACAAGAGCGACAATCTCTTAGCTCTGAACGGTAACCCCCTTACTCTCGTTGCTTCGCCCCAGACAACCTCATATCACATCAATTTGAGAAATGCTATAGCGATTATTTCAATTTAACTGCAGTACCGATCGCCGTAATGAGAAGCAAGGCTCCTTTGTCATCTACATTAATTGTGCCGGTATCCATTTCAATACCCATCACTGCGTCGGCCCCGAGACGGCTGGCTCGTCTTTCCAGTTCTGCGATCGCCTCTTCCTGTCCTTTCTTAAAAACCTCTTCATAGGAGCCGGTGCGTCCGCCGATAATATCGCGAATCCCGGCAAAAAAATCTCGCAGGGCGTTGCTACCATAAACCACTTCAGCGGTAACAATCCCTAAATAAGATGCTACGCTTGCATCTTGAATGGTGTCGGTCGTTGTTAAAATCATATCTTGCTTATCCGTGGGTCACCTAACGCAGTTCTTTATTTAACTCTCTGGGGCGCATAGCGGACCCTCAATTTAGGATCCCGGCGCAGATTGGGCGAATGCCATATGCCCATCCAAAGGCAGGCTCCGCCTACGCCCCTACATCTAGGGTGTTGGCGGTAGGGTGTAGTATGAAGTTTCCCCACACCCCACACCCCACACCCTAGGCAAATCCTGACACTCGGAGCCAACTGTCGAAAGACTAATCGCGTTTTCCAGGATACTAGGCAGAGCGCCAAATTTTAGCAATTTTAGCAAAAGGTCAAAAATAGCCCGTGCAAAAACAAGCCTTATTTTTAGCAAGTCTGCTTTTGTTAGGAGGAATCGCCGCTACCACTCCGCCGGTGGTGCGGGCCTACCCAAATGAGTCTGAAAATAGCCAGCCAGCCAGCGAAGACCTCAAAAAGCTCTTACAGCAAGGGCGGGAGTTAGTAGATTCTGGCAATATTGCCGGTGCCATCGAAGTTTACGAACAAGCGGCGAGCCTAGACGACCAGAATGCCCGCATTTTCTCCGGAATAGGCTATTTGCAGGCCCGTCAAGAGAACTTCTCGGCCTCTGCTGATTCCTTTCAACGGGCTCTGACTCTCGAACCCGACAATGCCGATTTCCAATACGGCTTGGGATTCGCTCTGGCTAATTTAGAAGAATACGATCGCGCCGAAGCGGCCTATCGTCAGTCCCTGCAACTAGCCCCCGATAACCTGGATGCCTATCTGGGGTTGGGGGTGGTACTGCTCAAGCAAAAGGACTACGATGGCGCTTTGCAGATTTACGAACAGGTTACCTCTCGGGATCCAAAACACTGGCGAGCTTACGAGTATATAGGTGTAGCCCTCCTGGAAGGGGGTCGGATTGAAGAAGCGATTTCGACCTTGGAGCAGGCAGCGGGGCTGGCCCCAGGGCAAAGCAGCATCCAATTGGTTTTGGGCAAAGCCTTAGTGCAGCAAGAGAAAATTCCCGAAGCGATCGCTACTTTTGAGCGGGCTGCCGAAATAGACCCGAACAATACCGAGGTTCAGCTCAATCTAGCCATACTGCTCCAGGCTAGCGGGGACATCGACGGAGCCCTAGCTACCTACAAACAAGCCGCCCAGCTCGACTCGCGCAATGCCGATGTTCAGATCGGCCTAGCTCGCCTGCTTTGGAAACAAAACGATATCGATGGTGCTTTTGTCGCTTATAAAAAGGTCGCCAGCTTAACGCCAGATTTTGTCGAAGCCCAGCTAGCCATAGGCGAAATTTATCTTCAAAAGCAGCAACACCTACAGGCAATTTTGGCCTATAGGCAGGCTCTAGAAATAGAGGAAGACAATGCCGACGCCTATTATGGTTTGGCCAGAGGATTAAACGGGCGATCGCGTTCCCGAGAAGCTATAGAATCTCTAGAAAAAGCCCGCGATCTTTATCAGCAGCAGGACAACACAGCGGGTTTGGAAAAAGTAGATAAACTTTTATCGGAACTCAATTAGTAATGGGCATGGCGGCATGGGGCATGGGGCATTAGAGAGTTTTGAGTTTTGAGTTTTAAGTTTTAAATTTAAGAACAGCAAGCTCTCATGTCTTGAAATTCAAAATTCAAAACTAAAACCTCAAAACTTTCCCCTCTTACCCCACAACCCACACCCTACACCCTAACTAAGCTTTCGCGCTGCGGGACTTGACAGGAGAGGCAACGGATGCCTTTTTTCCATTTGTGCCATTATCGTGCCCGTTCCGAGGCAGGATTAATCCATAGCCACCGTGGCTCTTGCGCTCGTAAATAACGTTAATCTCGCCAGTAGCGGCATTGCGGAACATATAAAAATCGTGGTCGATTAGCTGGAGCTGTTCGAGAGCTTCGTCCACGGTCATGGCAGGCATGGCGAAATACTTAGTGCGCACCACCTCTTTGGGGAGTTCGGGGGTGCGATCGCCGATTAAATCCGTTACCACAATTGGCGGCTCTTCTAGTTCCCGGACTTCCTGGACAAAGTCATTTTGGGCATGCTTTTTCTTGCCAAAGCGCTTCTCTTTGTACTTGCGCAGTCGGCGAGCAATCTTATCAGCCACTACATCAATACTGGCATACAGATCGTCGCGGCTTTCTTCGGCACGGATCACCGTCCCGTTGGCAAAAATAGTCACTTCCGCTGTTTGAGCATCAATCCGGGGATTCTTGGCAACGCCCAGATGTACGTCCACCTCCAAGGTGAATTGCTCGAAGTGACTTACTGCCTTTTCGATTTTTTGCTCTACATACTCGCGAATTGCATCGGTTATTTCAATATTTTTGCCATGAATAACCAGCTTCATATTACCTCTTTCCGCTGAAGAACCCATCATTCTAAATAAGCGATTCGGTCAAACCTTCTCAGAACTTACGCAGAGACTTTTTAGTTTTGCCTAGATGGGGGGAAGCGGGGCGGGTGTTGCCGCTTCCCTACAATAAATGCCTTTTTTGGCGTTTTTTCTTAGCGCCCGTTAAAGGCGCGTTTATTATTTGACGTCCGTTTTTCAGTTTTCCTTCGGCAACAACGGAGCCAAAAGCTGCGACTTTCTAGATCCTATCCTCTGCAAGGTCAACAATTCATCATTTATAACTATCGATTTTGTTGTCTTTTGGCGATTCTAGACTATTCTAGGCCATTCTACCCTTAAGTTACCGAGCTAATTCTGCCTACAGTAACCGCGATCGCAACTATCCGTAATTTACAGCCATTTATCCATCACGGCAACAGCAGTTACGGGTAATAACTCTAGCGCCCAAAACGCCCAATCTGCATTCTATTGCGCCAAGCGGGCTTATGCGCAGCAAATTCATTGCCCGCGCAGCAGATTCATTGCCTGCGCAGTGCAGATCCATCGCCTCCTTAGAAACCTATCTATCTAACTCAATTATACCGCCCGGTTAAAACGCGCCCTCCTCGACTGAGAAATCTTATTTATACTTCCAGCGTACCACGATCGCCTTGTAGATGCCTCAGTTTTTAGGTACTTCTTTAAAATTTGTTGCATTCCTTGAAAATTCGTGATGTAATGCCAGCTATATTTTCTTACTTTTTTGGCAATACCCCCTTGATTTTTGGCACGATCGGCAGTAAGGAAGCGTCTGTGAGTCCCTCGGTTTATCGCCGCCCCTGTGGCTTTTACAACCTGGGCCAGGTGGACTATGCAGAGGCTTGGGCTTGGCAGCAGTCTTTAGTAGCGGCCCGTCGCGAAAACCCAAGCCTAGAGGATTTATTAATTTTGCTCGAACACCCCCCCACCTATACCTTGGGAAAAGGGGCTAGCCTAGAATTTGTCAAATTTGACCCCGCTACTTTAGACTTGCCGGTTTACCGGGTGGAGCGGGGGGGCGAAGTGACCCACCATTGCCCGGGTCAGGTCGTGGGGTATCCGATTATGAATCTGCGATATTACCGGCAAGACTTGCATTGGTACTTGCGCCAATTGGAGGAAATCTTAATCCGGGTGCTAGCTCTGTACGATTTAAAGGGCGATCGCCTCCCAGGTTTCACGGGGGTTTGGGTGCGAGGGCAAAAAGTAGCGGCGATCGGCATCAAAGTCAGCCGCTGGATTACCATGCATGGCTTTGCCTTGAACGTTTCTCCGCATCTGGAAGGGTTCGAGCGGATCGTGCCTTGTGGCATTACCGACAAACCAATAGGTAGTTTGGCTCAGTTCGTCTCCGGCATTGACCTCAATGAGATTCGCCAGCAAATCGCCGCTGTCTTCGCAGAAGTTTTTGGCGTCGAGTTGATTTCCCTAGTATAGCCTTTAGCTTTCAGCTTTCAGCTTTCAGCTTTCAGCGCTCAGCTTTCAGCGCTCAGCTTTCAGCGCTCAGCTTTCAGCGCTCAGCTTTCAGCGATCGATCGGCACTCAGCGCTCGGCGATCGGCTTGGGCTGTAGGGGCTTTCCGGCCGGAAAGCCCCTACGTTGGCTTGGCAGAAAGCAATAAGCTTTTTGCCCAATGCCCAATGCCCCATGCCCCATGCCCCATGCCCCATGCCCCATGCCCAATGCCCCATGCCCCATGCCCCATTCCCAATTCCCTAAAAAGGTATTTCGTCTAAATCCTCTTCACTCTGAGGTGCCGGGGGACTACTGGTCCCTGGAGCCGGCTCTGAGGGGGATTGGTAACTGAATTCCTCGGAAGCATTAGGTTTTTGCTCCTTGTATCGAGATCGAGCTTCAGAAACCGAGCCGCTTCCCGGCTGGGTTCCCGAATCGCCTGTAGTTCGACGCGGATTCAAAGCAACCACCTTAGCCGTCGGAGCAGATGAAGTTACAGTTGGCTTCGGTATTGCTTGGCTTGATTCCATATTTAGGGGAGCTTCCACCGGGTAAATTCGACTGGCCACCATTTCGGCGCGTTTTTCTCGAAATCCCTCTCGGCGTTCTATAGTATTGATGCTTAAGCGCCCCTGAATAATAACGAAATCCCCCTCCTTGTAGCGAGACTCTATCTCCTTGGCTAAATTTCCCCATCCCACTACTCTTAAAGTGGCTGGCGGTTCCTCAGAGCGCATGGTGGAGAACTTGACCAACATTTCTGCAATGGGCAGATCGTCGCCGGTATAACGCAGTTCCGGATCGCGAACAATTTCCGCCATTAGAATGAAGCTATTCATAAATCCTACTTTTCCTACTTGTACGTCAAGCCAATCTTACAATTATAAGGCAACAAAAAAATCTTGCGATGCGCGCTTCCGGGGCAGTCTCTTTCTTTTTGCAGCTAAACGCTCTAGCGAACGATTATGGCTAAAGAACCCTTCCCGGCCTTACGAAGAGCGATCGCAAATTTATTAGCGCTACACGCGCACGCGGGCTAGGGCAATTTTATAGCACTACGGATTCAGAGAACGGACAGCCTCTTGGGACAAGGAAGAGGGCGAATGCCCGAATCCGTAGTGCTATAAAATCTGAAAGCTATAACTAGCAAGACTTTGGGTGAAGGCTGACCGCTCACAGCTAAAAGCTGACTGCTATAGAGTTTGGATATTTTGGGGCAATTTCGGCGCGCCAACGGGGTTCGAGCGCGCCTATCCGGCCAGCCTATTATAAAGACTAGCTAGCGTCAGCTACCTCTTCTCCTGCTTGGTGGCTATCTATAAATTGTTGCACCTTCGTGCGATACTCGCGTAAAGTTTTTTCCACCCACTCGCGATCGCTACTGTTCGCAAAAATATGCACCAGAGGCTCCCCAGCATCGGGCAAAATCAACACCCAGTTATCCCCAAGCGGGTCAAAAATTTTTACCCCATCCACTAGCTCCAAAAACTCGGGAGGATGAGTTTCCACCAAATAGCGCATCAAAGCTCCTTTCACCGACCAAGGGCAGCGTGCCGTGTACTTTTTATGACAAATCCTGGGCAGTTCCGAGCGAATTTGTGCCATACTTCGCTCTTGCAGAGTCAGCATTTCAATAAGCTTGCCAATACAGAACATAGCATCAAAACCCGGATGGAGCTGAGGTAAAATAAATCCCATATCCCCGCTGCCTCCAAGTACCACATTTTCTTTGCCATGACATGCCTCCATCAGAGCCGTGGGATTGTCCTTCGTGCGAATTACCGAGGCATCGTGCCTGCGCGCAATCTGTTCCACAGACGAAGAGGCATGTACCGGCACTACTACAGTTCCGCGAGGGTGAGAAGTCAAAATCATATTAACCATTAGCGCTGTCAGCATCTCGCCCCGAATCGAATTTCCGGTTTCATCTACCAAAATGAACTTTTCTCCATTTCCCGAAACCTGGACGCCAAAGGTGCCATTGACTGCCTCTACCACTTGACCCAGTTGAGTCAGCAAACCCTCGCGCTCTTCGGGAGAAGGAGGGGTTTGACGCAGGCTGGCATTGAGTACCACCGCGTCGCAGCCAAACTTGCCCAACAGCACTGGCAGCACTGCTCCAGACACGGCATACATATAATCGATAGTGACCTTGGCGCGACTGTTGCGAATCGCCTCAACTTTCAAATTTCTCTCAAATCCACGGCTATAAAGCTCTAGCACTTGGCTGGGATAGGCCATACCGCCAATCTCGTTAATCTGCGCCCGCCGAAAATCTTCTTTAAAATAAGCTCCCTCAATTTTTTTCTCTCGCGCTTTAGAAATATTAATGCCTTGCTCGTCAAAAAACTCTATCAATAGATAACCCTGCCGGTCTGGATGGACTCGGACGTGCATTCCACCGGCTACCGAGAGAGTAGGGACGATAGAGCGGGCCAGAGGAATTGCCGTTGCTTCCAGGTTTTGGATATTAGTGCCCACAGACATTAATCCAGAAATCAAAGAGCGAGTTACCATCCGGGAAATACCGCGTTGGTCTCGGGAAACCGTGACCTGGGCCCCAGGTTTTAATGTAGAGCCATAGGCCGCTCCCAACTTAACCGCAAATTCTGGGGTAATGTCAATATTGGCTAGTCCAGAAACTCCCCGCTGCCCAAATAGATTGCGCTGGGCAGTATGGCCCCAAATCAAGTTTATATTCAGCGTCGCTCCAGATTCTATCTTTTTGCTCGGCCAGACTCGAACTGCCGTATTGATTTGGGCTTCTTCTCCGACAGTAGATAGAGAACCGACTACCGCACCTTCCAAAATATGCGCCCGTCTATCGACCCGCACTCCTCTAGCGGCAACGCAGGCTCGCAGATGACTTTCTTCGCCAACGATCGCCCCATTCCAAACAATCGGACGCTTTAGGTCGGCATCGGCACCAATGGTGACATTATCGCCAATAATAGTTCCCGCCTCGATTCGCACCCTTGGCCCAATTCTACAGTTATCCCCTATCAGCACTGGTTTCTCAATCTTCACTGTGGAATCTAAATAAGTATTCTGACCGACCCACAGGCCGGTAGAACGCTCTTCGTAGGGCATTTCCAGTTTTACCAGACCCTGCAAGGCATCGTACTGCGCTTGCCGATAAGAGTTTAGATTCCCCACGTCGCACCAGTATCCTTCGGCGACATAGCCATACATCGGCTCCTCATTGTCGAGCAGCAAGGGAAACAAATCTTTGGAAAAATCGCTTTCTTGGTTGGGCGGCAGATATTGCAATACCTCCGGCTCTAAAATGTAGGTGCCCGTGTTGACCGTATCGGAAAAAATTTCGCTGGTTGATGGTTTTTCTAGAAAGCGGCGAATCCGGCTGCTTTCATCAGTAATGACCACCCCAAATTCAATGGGATTGGGAACGCGAGCTAAAATCAGAGTCGCCTTTGACCCTTTTGCCTTGTGAAATTTAATCGCTTCTACTAGATTAAAGTCGGTGATGCTGTCGCCGCTGATGGTCAAAAACGTTCCATCTAGCAGTTCGGCAATATTTTTAACGCAGCCCGCCGTCCCTAAGGGCTGATCTTCTTCTACAGCGTAGGTCATCTGTACCCCAAAGTCGCTGCCGTCTTGGAAGTAATCTCGCATTACATCCGGTAGATAATGTAGAGTCGCAATAACCTCCGTGATGTTGTGTCGCTTGAGGAGATTAATAATGTGTTCGGCGATCGGTCGATTCAGGACTGGGACCATTGGTTTGGAGAGATCGCAGGTTAGCGGCCTCAGCCGCGTCCCGGAACCACCAGCCATCAACACTGCTCGCATATTTCCTCCTATTGTCACCTAATGCACTGATGTTACTGTAGTCTCCTGTGCTGGGGTAGGGCGTGGGCTACGATACCAACCGACTCCGAGTTGCGATCGCGATTTAGGCAAAGATACTATTTGTAGGGTGCAGCTTTGAATAATTTTGTAATTTTTACAATGCCAATGCCCGATGCCCAATGCCCAATTCTTTCTTGACAGAATAGGTATATTTATTTAGGTATAATTTCTCGCCCCGCCTTTCGATTGTATTGCGATCGCAGCCTCGTATCTCTTGCCTCTTCTAGTCTAGAATTAAAATATCTCCCAAGCGATCGCTAGCAATAAGAGCCAATTGGGCTGCTGCTGGCCTTTGTTCGTCTTGTACGGCCTCTTATACGGCCGAATGGAAAATAATTGCTGTTTTATCGGAATGAGCTTATGCCAGAATTACTTTTATTAGCAATGCTTGTGGTTTATACTGGTGGAGCATGGAAGTTTTGGAAAGGGTTTCGCAGAACTAACTTTACCGAACGCCGTATTTTTTTAACCCTTTTATGGCCAATTTTGGTAACTACCAATAAGTCCTATCGTAAGAACTTTAATAAAGCACTTAAGGGTAAGTAACAAGATGGTTCTTACCATTGCTAGCCAAATATCTTAGCCAAATATCCAAGATATTTTAGTAAGATATGTATGACCCAATACCTAAACCCAGATGAGGTATAGAGTAAACCCAGGCCGGATATGGTTGATTGGCGGGACGAGCGAGAGCGGACGGTTGGCCAGAGCCATTTATCAATCTCGGCTGCCCTGTACTGTTTCGGTTACAGCTAGCTCGGCGCGATCGCTCTATCCGGCAGACAAGAGCATTCGCGTGTTTGTGGGAAAACTAGATGCTGAGGATATCGGCCGCTTTTTACACGAAGAGGAAATCGCTGCTATTTTAGATGCTTCCCATCCTTATGCGATCGCCATTTCCCAATTAGCCATCTCTGCTGCTGCCGAATTCCAAATTCCCTACTTGCGCTACGAGCGCCCTTCTGTACGGGAGGCAAAAAAACAGGAAGACATAGAATGCGATCGTTTGAAACAAGATATAGAAACGGAAAATACAAAACCTTTTTTGGCGACAATAGCTGCCTCAGACATAGAAACCGATAAAAATCTACCTTCCAAAAATTCCTTTGATTCTGTTCCCGGCGAAATTGAATTTGTTGCCAACTTTGAGACTCTGTTGGCTGGCCGCTCCCTTGAAGGACGCCGAGTGCTGCTGACTGTAGGATACCGCACCTTACCTCTTTTCTTGCCTTGGCAAGACCGCTGTACCCTCTTTGCGCGGATTTTGCCTTCAGTCACTGCCCTAGAAACTGCATTAGCCGCTGGCTTCACCCAAGAGCGTCTTATCGCCCTCCGTCCCCCAATACCCATCCAACTGGAAAGATCCCTCTGGCAGCACTGGCAGATCCAAATGGTAGTTACCAAAGCATCCGGCGCTCCAGGTGGCGAAGATGTAAAGCGTCAATTAGCCGCCGAGTTGGGACTGCGCTTAGTTATTATTGACCGACCCAAGCTGGAGTATCCAGCGCAAACCAGCGATTTTGCCACCGCACTAGAATTTTGCCACAGAATTTTGCCGCCGAATTTTGCCGCCGAATTTTGAAGCCAGCATCTTAACCGCAATATTTTGAGGGATATAGCCTTATAAAAACGCTGTTTCTAACGCCGTTTTTCTAGCACTACGCATATTTGCTTAGGGCAATCTTATTGTTTGCCAAAGCAATCATCCCGGCATAAAGAGCGATCGAGCTTACTGCTGACTGCTGACTGCTGACTGCTATACCATATTTTGAGGGGATATAGCCTTATAAAAACGCTGTTTCTAACGCCGTTTTTCTAGCAATAGGCATATTTGCTTAGGGCAATATTATGTTTGCCAAAGCAATCATCCCGGCAATCCTGCGATAGAGCTGACTGCTGACAGCTTACTGCTGACTGCTATACCATATAGATTTGGGTAGGGAGGGTAGGGTATCTTGCGATCGCCGCTACCCACAACCCAAGAAGAACCGCAGATTAACCTGCTAGCGAATGTACTCTTTGAGGATGCTGTTGCGATTGGGATGGCGCAACTTGCGCAGAGCCTTCGCTTCAATTTGGCGAATTCGCTCCCGGGTGACATTGAAGATTTGGCCGATTTCTTCTAAAGTCTTCATACGGCCATCGTCTAACCCGTAACGCAGTCTCAAAACATCTCGTTCCCGGGGACTGAGGGTGTCTAGGACGCTTTCGAGGTCTTCGCGCAGAAGATTTTTGGAAACTCGATCTTCTGGAGTTTCGCCATCGGACTCGATGAAGTCCCCGAGGCGAGAATCTTCTTCTTTGCCAATTGGGGTTTCCAGGGAGATGGGCAATTGAGCGGATTTAGCAATAAATCGCAACTTTTCGATGGTCATTTCCATCTTAGTTGCGATTTCTTCTTCGGTCGGCTTGCGACCCATTTCCTGAGATAGGAGTTTGGTTGTTTTTTTGATCCGGGAGATGGTTTCGTACAGATGAACTGGAAGGCGGATGGTGCGAGATTGGTCGGCTATCGCTCGGGTAATTGCCTGACGAATCCACCAGGTAGCATAGGTAGAAAACTTATATCCCTTTTCGTGGTCGAACTTTTCTGCTGCTCGGATGAGACCCAGCGACCCTTCTTGAATCAGGTCTTGGAACGACAAGCCTCGATTCATGTATTTTTTGGCTATGGAAACTACCAGACGCAGGTTTGACTGCACCATTTTTTCCTTTGCCCGCCGTCCAATATGAAGCCGCTTCTGAAATTTTGGCAGGGGCATATTGAAACAGCTTGCCCATTCTGCAAGGCTTGGCTCCCGATCCAATTCGTCCCATAGATCGTCTCGCCGCCTTTCCAGCTCCAGCAAGTCTGCTATGTTCCGCGCCAGTTCGATTTCCTCATCTGCCCTGAGCAGCCGAATTCTGCCTATTTCCTGTAAATACAGGCGAATCGAGTCTTCGGTATAGTGTTTTTTCTTGGCGGCGTTCGTCTTGCGGCGCTGCTCCGAGCGAATTTTTGCAGACTTATTCGCCTCAATATTTTCGGACTGCTTGTCCAACAAATCCTCCGAGTCGGCCGATGCTTTTGCTTGCCACTCGTTTTCATCGACGATCGATAGATGCTCTAACTCTATCGCTGACTCCGGCATAGTTTTTAGATTTGACCGATCGATGGGTGCCAGTACTTCGTTAGCCTGGATCATGCCGCGTTCCTCATGCTCCTTAGTTAAACAATCAACTATCTGGACAGTCTATTCGAGTCTGTTTTTAGAATAGCTATCCACTAACTGGTTTTAACAAGCGTTTTAGGCGCTATAGCCATTGCTCGTCGTCAGAGTCGCAAACGCACTCTCGTTGCGCGTTGACGATTCCAGAAGGGCTCAAGGGCTCTTTATGCAAAGCGTCTTGGCAACATCTATACATTGAGCGGATCCGAACGAGAAGCAACTCCCAGGGACTGCCCCCGAAACAAGATTGTTTGTTCCAGCGCTAAAGATGGGTTGCATTTGTCAAGGGAAGCCGCGTTTGATGCGGCCGAACAGCTCGTATTTTCGATTGTAGCCTGTTTGACAAAAATTGCACCCTAGGGAAGTTCCCCAAAATTCTCTAGCGAGAAGTTCTGCTCTATCCAGAAATCCGTCATAACTGACGCGATCGCGCCAGGGCGAGCCCGCTTTCGGGAGCGATCGCTCGAGTGCTCTATCGCATTCGACTGGGAGGCTCGATACTTACTGCAACGCTCGCGTCAGTTCTGACAGGCAAGCGAGCGTTTTTCCCAAAAACTCTTAGCTGCGGTTTTGGCATAAGAGCCTGGATATCTGATGCTACAAGCGTCAATGCACCCATTTTCTTCCCTTTCCTCATTTTTACGCTTTACAGTTTGTCCCCTATTGTCCCTGACGGGAGCTTATCTGGCTTGGCATAGGTGCGCGAAGCGCTCTCGCTATCGCTTCCCTATTCTCCGTACTCGTTCGCCTATCTATCGACCCTCCATTCGACGAGAGAGGCACATACGCTCCTCTGCTATATCCACCTCGGGAATCCTACTTCCTTAGTAGGGGGGGGTGGGGGGTTATAGCCTCTCTTCGTCATTTCTCTTTTTGGGCTCTGACTTGAGACTTTCCCATCGTTCGGGCTGCTTTAAGCTCTCTCCTTTAAGTTTCTGTCCTATTACCTCTGTTATAACCTCCTTACAGAAACCTCCCCTGCCAAAGATCGATATTAGCTTGCTCTCGGGTTTAGCGGACGATCGTCGTTTGTATTGTCTTAAGCCTTCAACCTTGTTTGACGCTCTATACACCGCATTCGCACGGCATGCTTATTCTAATCAAAATTTAGCAAGTTAGGAGGGATTAGATAAAGAACTCAACATTTGAGCCCTACTCCTTGGCTTAAGGATCCTCGCTCCTGCTCTGCTTCCGGTTATGGTTGCTGGGGTTAATGGCATAGGCTGCCCTTCTCTCCATCGCTTCAATTGTAATCGAGTCCAATCGAAGTTGCGAGGGTAATTTGCCAGCAAGCTGTCTAATGCCCTCTTTTTTCATAAAATATCGCGTTGACTTTTACATCAATTACCAGATATTTGGATTCTGGTTTTCCAGTTTGCCCAAAATTTTTGCCATTTGACTTAAGACCCAAGGTTTTTTAGACCCCTTTGGCTCCATAGCTTATAGACTGTCACGAATTGATAACCGCGACTTGCGCCCAGGATTTGGGCTTGGTCTTAAGGAAAATAACAGTAATTTTCCCCAGACCCCAGACCCCACACCCGCTTTTTAGGGGTCGGCACCAGTATTCTGGCACCACGACATAACTTGGCTATAGCTCCATTGGCGCAAGCTATCCAAAATTTGGGGCGTGAAAAGGCCATTTGGAGGTCTAACGTCCCGAAAGTCAGTTTGGACATATTCTTTTTCGGGCGTTGGCGACGCGATCGCGCGAGTGCCTGAGTTCTTTCGAGGCTTTCCTTGAGTTCTGCAGTTCCGAGTAGCCGAAAACTGCAACGATCTTACCCTTGCAGAAGGACCCAATAATGCCCGCGATCGCAAATCGTTTTCACCACAGACTGCGATCGACTCGCACCCACACCCAACCAAAAACAGGACTTACGCTCATGTCGCTATTCATAGGGTGCTACTGTAGCACCAGAAACTATATATAGCGATAGAGCTGACTATTTGCGTAAGTCCTAAAAAAAACTTACTGGAATGGCAAGGCGCGATCCAACACCTCTAGGATTTGGCACCTCTAGGAGTTGGGGAGCCCATTGAGGAGATGGTCCATAATAAAAAGTTTGGGCAACAATCCCTTCCTAATTGTCCCCCGATCGCAGACAGCGTGCCAAAGCTGCCTTTGAGTATTGGGTACAGAATAGGATATAACGCGCGCAAATTGCATCAAGCTTTTGTGAAGTTATGGTGAATTTTTGTAATTTCTTGATGAAGACGAACATTTGCGATTCCCCTGTTGCCACCAATGCTCTTCCAACGAGCCCTGCATTCTCGACAAATCTAGATAAGCCAAGCTCTAAAGGAATGTCTTGCAGACCCCCAAAGACCAGACTTCATAAGTATATTTTCTCAGTTCTTAGCTGTAGCAGTTTGGCGATCGCACTTGCCGGTTGCAACAGCATACTTACCGATCGCTATGAAGCCACAGCCAAGGTTACATATACTTGGCTGGTCGAATATTCCACACCCCGAGACAAACACCCTCGCCAAGAAACTTTTGGCACCAGTTCCTTGGTCAATCGCAACGGTCAGAAGCCAGAAGGTGCCTTCACTGGCCCTGACGATAAAGGTCTTTGGTGGCCCGCGCTACCCCCCCGTCCCACCCTAGAGGATCTGGAGCAGCGACAGAAATCCGGTGAAAAACACGGCAAGCCCGAGATCTTGAAAGACGTAGATTATCACCTTAGCTATCAAGTAGGAGAAGAAACTGTATCTCTTCCCACCAATCACCAAGTTTATCGAGAAGTTGCCAAAGCCATCCCAGAAAGTCTTCCCTTAAAGTTTACCCTCGGCGTTGGCAATGCTTCTGTGGATAAAGCCGAAAGATAGTTATAGCAGTCAGCTTTTAGCGGTCAGCTTTCAGCAGGACTATTGCCGCAAAGAGCGCTTTGGCCAGATAAAAATTGAGGGGCTCCTTAATGCCTAGTGCAATATTGGGATATTGGCTCGCGATCGCATTAAATAAAGGCCCCTTATCTACCCTCCTAGCACGCCGAAAAAACTCGGTATCTACGGGTAACGGTCCATTATCCCGCAGTCAGCAAAAATTTTTGGCGCTTAAATCGATCTAATGTTGACTTTTTCTTCAAACTGCTGTAAAGTAGCATAGAGCGTTTAAATTGCCAGCGTTCTTCAATATAGGGTAGATAGTCCGAGCCAGCATTGTCAAAGAGGTTTGGCAATGCACTCGGTTTTTTCCAAGAAGGAGGTAGCCAGGGTCCTGTTTTTGCTAGTAAATTTTCCGGCAGTTTTTTTCTGGCAGGTCTTTTTTGCGGCACGGGTTTCCCCATAGAAGTCGCCACATTATCCTGGGCAATTCCTCCCAAGTTATTAATAAAGATCGTTATGGTTATTACTTAGGTTAGCACATGTATCAATAGCTGCTATGAGGAGTGTCACCCCACAAGTGACGCGCCTAAAATAAGATTGGGCCATTGTTTCCAGTAACCCTATTTGAAAAGATATTCTCAGTAAGCTATTAGCAGTCACTGCTCAGCAGTCAGCATTAGTCCTGCCATCTAAGTATGTATGCGCGTTTTGTAACTGTCCGTTCCCTTAATCGGTAGTGCTATATCCCCAGTAAGGCGATAGGTTTATTTGCTATGGCGTTCAAAAATATAGCAATCCAAATCATTAGCAATATTTGAGAAACCCGATGCCCGCATTACTGGGTGTCTAGCTGCGGTTATTATCGTAAGAGATTAATAAGGTAACAGAGGCTATGCAAGATTATAAAACTTGGAACCTTGTGGAACGCTTCGAGAAGTATCCAGGGTATCGAGGCAAATACGTCACCAGATTTGCCAACCGGAACGTGCAAGAGTTTGACCCTGAATCTGGCATTGCCGATCCGGTGGAAATCGCCTACGCTATTGCCAACAATTTAGCAACTCTACTTGAAGATTCCCAAGCTAGCAAGGTTGAAGCCCTAGTATTTCGCTTATGGGGTGACTACGGAGGTCAAGACTCAAGCGTTGTCGTGGATGCCCTAGTCGCTGCTAAGGATAAACTAACCAATCTCAAAGCTGTATTCCTTGGCGATATTACTTACAATGAATCGGAAATTTCTTGGATCGAGCAGAGCAATATAACTCCTCTATTAGAAGCATATCCAAATTTGCAAATGCTCCAAGTTAGGGGCGGTAATGGTCTGTCATTTAGTCCGACCAGCCACGACAATTTAAAAATAATGGTTGTCGAGACTGGCGGTTTGAGTCCCCAAACTATTAGCCAGATTTGCGCTCTGGATCTGCCCGTCCTAGAGCATCTGGAATTATGGCTGGGTCGCGACGATTATGGAGGAGATTCGTCGGTTGAAGACTTAATGCCAATTCTGGCGGGCGACTTATTCCCAAATCTGACTTATTTGGGTCTGCGCAACAGCCAATATTCTGACAAAATAGCGGCGGCTTTGGTTGACTCGCCAGTTATGGAACAAATTTCCGTTCTAGATCTATCGATGGGCACCTTGGGCAATAAGGGAGCATTAGCTTTGCTGGAGTCTCCCGCTATTAACCAGCTCGACATTCTCAATGTCGCAGAGAATTATATAGCCCATAGCACGGTCGAATTGCTGGAGAAGCTCGACTGCCAAGTTATCGCCGAAAACCAAGAGGAAGATTACGAAGACGACGAAGATTATGAAGACGACGAAGATTATGAAAGCGATCGCTACTGCTCCGTTGCCGAGTAATGCTCATGTATAGCCATTCGCTAGAATTAAATTAAGAAACCCGGTTTTTGACCCCCCGGGGTTCTGGCTCGAAAAACCGTTTTTTCTGGCTCCGGCTCGGACTCATAAGCCATTTAAGACTGCTACTATAGATTTACTTTCCTCAATCCAAAATTCAAAAGTATAAAATCCATAAAGCTACTATGTCTAATAATCCCAAGCAACCTAAAAAAGACGATGCCGTACTTGGCGGCGCAGCTCCAAACCAGAGCGGCGGCGTTATTTTGGGAGGACTAGAAGGAGCGAAACAGCGCTTAAATTCTACAGTTGTGGAAGCGCGGATTAGCGCTCTGGCCGAGGCTATCGACTATGGCGAAGCTGGTTTGGATTTGGTCGTGGGGGCTTTGCAGGACGAATCCAAACAGGTGCGCAGACAAGCATATCTGCTCTTGCGCCAAAGGAAAGAACTTCAAATAGTACGGGCACTGCAAGAGTATAAAACCTGGGATCTATTCGAGCGCTTCTACTCGCCGCTGAATTCTCTATATAGCTACGATTATGTCAATATATTTGGCAAGCGAGAAATTAAAGAATTTGAGCCTGAAATAGGCATTAGCGATACGGCGGGCATTGCCTACGCTTTCAGATGCGAATATGACGATTTCCTTGAGATTACAGACAAGCTAGCAGGGTTGCTGCAAGACCCTCAAGCCAGCAAGCTCGAAGCTTTGGTATTTGGTCCGTGGGTAAGCTTATTGGAGTCGGGGGATGACTCTAGCGCGCTCGTTAATGCCCTGGTTGCTGCTAAAGAAAAGCTGCCAAATCTCAAAGCTCTCTTTTTAGGAGATATTTCTGGCGAAGAGTACGAAATTTCCTGGATTCGACATTGCAACATCAGTCCTATTTTAAAAGCTTATCCCAATCTGGAAATGCTGCAAATCCGTGGCGGGGACGATCTGGCCTTCAGCCCAGCGCGGCAGGAAAATTTAGAAATCCTGGTTGTGGAAACTGGCGGTTTGAGTCGGGAAACTATTGCCCAGATTTGCGCTCTGGAGTTGCCAGCCCTAGAGCATTTGGAATTGTGGTTGGGTAGCGATTGTTACGGAGGTGATTCTTCTATTGAAGACCTAATGCCAATTTTGGCTGGCGATTTATTCCCTCATCTGACTTACTTGGGGTTGCGCAATAGCGAATATTCCGACAAAATAGCGGCGGCTTTAGTCGAGTCACCAATTTTACAACAAATTTCCATCCTAGATTTATCGATGGGCACTTTGGGAGATGAAGGAGCATTAGCATTGCTGGATTGTCCGGCGATAAACGAAATCGATATTCTCAATGTTTCGGAAAATTACCTATCAGAGGATAGCATCGAGCAACTCCAGGAGCTAGATTGCCAGGTTATTGCCGACGAACAGAAAGAGGATGAATATGAGGATGAAGAAGAACGCTACTGCTCTGTTGCTGAGTAATGCCCATATCTAGTATTAAAAGAAACCCGGGTTTTTCAAAAACCCGGGTTTCTGGCGGAGGCTCGGGCTCGTAACCCATTTAGTAATACTATAGATTTATTTCCCTCTAAAATCCAGATTATAAAATCTAGAAAACTATGTCTAATAATCCTAAGCAACCCAAACAAGATGATGCCGTATTTGGCGGCGCAGCTCCAGCCCCCGTCGCCGGTGTTGTTTTGGGAGGGCTCGAAGGCGCGAAACACCGTTTGAGTTCTGCCGCTGTAGAAACGCGAATTGCCGCTCTGGCCGACTGTCTCAACTATGGCGAAGCTGGTTTGAATTTAGTCGCTCGGGCTTTGCAGGACAAATCAAAGCGGGTGCGAAAACAAGCATATCTGCTCTTGCGCCAAAGAAAAGAACCTCAAGCGATACAGGCTCTGCAAGAGTATAAGGCTTGGAACTTGTTCGAGCGCTTCGACCTTCCAGTAGAAAATGAGTTTTTCTACTATACCAAGACATTTGCAAATCGTAAAGTCGAGGAGTTCGACCCAGAGACTAGCATTGTCGATCCAGCAGGGATTGCCTATGCTCTAAGATGCGACTATTACGAAAAAGAAGAGATGACAGACAAGTTGGCAGGGCTACTGCAAGACCCGCAAGCTAACAAACTTGAAGCTTTGGTTATTAGCTGGTGGATAAGTTTCATGCCTTCAACAAATAGCTTTAGCGTTATTATTGATATGCTAGTTGCTGCTACGGAAAAGCTCACAAGTCTTAAGGCGCTATTTCTAGGAGATCTTGGACTTGGAGGTACCGATCTTTCCTTGATACGACAAAGCGATGTCAGTCCTGTATTGGAAGCTTATCCCAAGCTGGAAATGCTTCAAGTCCGTGGCGGTAATGGCCTGGCCTTTAGTTCCACATGGCATGACAATTTAGAAATACTGGCTATTGAAACTGGAGGTTTGAGTCGCCAAACTATTGCCCAGATTTGCGTCATGGATTTGCCCGCCCTAAAGCATTTTGAGTTGTGGCTAGGTAACTATTATTACGGAATAGATTCGTCCGTTGAAGATCTCATACCAATTATATCTGGAAATTTATTTACTAATCTGAATTATTTGGGTCTGCGCAACAGCGAATACACCGACGAAATAGCAGTGGCTTTGGTCGAAGCTCCAGTTATGCAACAGATTGCCGTGCTAGACCTGTCGATGGGCACTTTGGGAGACGAGGGAGCATTAGCGTTGCTAGAGTCTCCGGCGATAAACCAGCTAGATATTCTCAATGTTTCTGAAAATTTCCTATCCGAGGATATCATCAAGCAGCTCCAGCAGCTCGACTGCCAAGCGATCGCCGATCGCCAGAAACAACCATATTACGAAGAAGATTATGGATTCAAACGCTACTGCTCCGTTGCTGACCTTGCCAAATATTACTAGATAAATTTTTAGCTATATATAGTGTTAAATAAAAAAACTTAATTCATGCTTTCTATTTTTTAAACCCCAAAAACCCACGAACTAATCTGCGTTACCCATGCCGCTGCAATTTATCGCGATCGCCAATCCCGAAAACCGCCGCCTTGGTTTCTTGCAAAAAGCCCTAGAACTATTCGACATTCCTCCGGCAACAATAGTCAACTACTCCGACCTAATTGCCGGTCGAGATACTTTGGAAAAATTCGACGCTCCCGATACCATTATCAGATTTGATTCTCCAGAAAAAAACTTTGCTGTAGAAAAAGCAATTATTGCTGCCGGTGCCCAGGTGCAGGATGAGCCGGATGGGGGCAAGCATCAGCGGATAGGGGCGGCGGAGGCTCTGGCCTTAGAGTTTGACAAAGGGCGGATTCTTTACCCGCGCCAATGGTATCTGGGCTGGCGCGATCTGCTCGCTCGATCGCAAAAACAACTTCGCTGCCGGACTATGAACGATCCCGCCGACATTGCCGCTATGTTTGATAAACCCCGGTGTCAGCAGTTATTTGCAAACAACGGCATACCCATCCCTCGTTCTTTGGGCAAAATCGGCTCTTATGAGGAATTGCGCGAAGCTATGAATTCTCGGCAATGTCACCGGGTTTTTGTGAAACTCGCCCACGGTTCCTCGGCATCGGGAGTTGTCGCCTATCGCGTCAGTCCCAGAGGCGAAGTGGCGGTAACTACGGTAGAGCGAGTGCGACAGGAGAATAAAACAATTTTCTATAATTCTCGCAAGATTCGCACTTACACTAGGCGAGAGGCTGTGGCTGACATTATTAATATGCTCTGTAAGGAAGGGGTGCAAGTTGAGGAATGGCTGCCTAAAGCCAGACTGCAAAATCGCCCTTTTGATTTGCGGGTAGTCGCGATCGCCGGTCAAGCGCGGCATATTGTAGTGCGTCTGGGCAACAGTCCGATGACCAACCTGCATTTAGGAAGCGATCGCGGCGACTTAGAAGAATTTCTCGCCCAAGTCGGCGGGCAAAACTGGGATAAAATGAAGCAAACCTGCGAAGCCGCCGCCGCCCTATTTCCGAATAGTTTATACTGCGGCATCGACCTGCTGGTTTATCCCGACTTCCGCCAACACGCTATCCTGGAAATCAACGCTTTTGGCGATTTGTTACCGGGGATTACTTGGAATGGTATGGATACTTACGCCAGCGAAGTACAAGCGATTTTATCTAGCCTAGGGTGTGGGGTGTAGGGTGTGGGGTGTGGGGAAAATGGGTAAAATTAACGCCATTTTACCGTTCGCGGGGAGCGTAGCCTGCGCGCAAGCGCTTAGCGTCTCCGTAAGGATAATCGCGCTTTAGGAGGCGGAAAGTCCTACAGTAAGGAGGTAGGAATTAGGCAGATGATAGACGCAAATAAAATAGTAGGCAATTACGATATTCTCTTGATGACTTTAGATACCCTGCGCTATGACGTAGCCGATGCGCTTTTCAAAAAAGGACGCATTCCTAACTTGGCCGGGGTAATGCCAATAACAGGATGGGAAAAGCGCCATTCTCCGGGCAACTTCACCTATGCCGCCCACCAGGCTTTTTTTGCCGGTTTTCTACCTACACCGATCGCCCCGGGCATTCACCCGCGCCTATTTGCTCTGCGCTTTGAAGGCAGCAGCACTACGAGCGATCGCACCTGCATTCTCGATGGAGCAAATATAGTTGCCGGGTTGGCGGCGAAAGGGTATCGCACTATTTGTATTGGCGGGGTGGGTTTCTTCAACAAGCTCAATCCTCTCAGTTGCGTTTTGCCCGGACTGTTTGCCGAGAGTTACTGGAGTCGGGAGCTGGGCGTAACCGACTCGAAGTCCACGGAAAATCAAATTAATTTAGCTTTAGATATTTTGACCCAGACGCCCCCAGACGAACGCCTATTTTTATTTATCAATATCTCGGCTTTGCACCAGCCTAATTATTTCTATCTTGCCGGAGCTACAGAAGATTCTCTAGAATCCCATGCAGCCGCTTTGGAATATGTGGATAGTCAGCTAGGCCGATTTTGGGATGCTTTGCGAGCTAGACACCCCACGTTTTGTATTGTCTGCTCCGACCACGGTACTGCTTGCGGCGAAAATGGCTATAGAGGTCATCGCCTCAGTCACCCCGTTGTCTGGACGGTTCCTTATTCTGAGTTTATTTTGAATTATAGCAGTAAGCAGTCAGCAGTCAGCAGTCAAGCGATAGGTACAAGCATTGTCGGAGCGTAGCTTTGGTAACCAATGAGATTGCCCTAATCAAACATGCGTAGTGCTATAAAATAACTGCGGCTTAAGGCGCTATAATGTAGCAGTTCTCAAATTGATGTGAGTTTGCCCGGGCGTTTCTGGGCGAAGCATCCCATTACGGGAGTTATCGTTCTACGGCAGAGATTGTCTCGGGGATGCTGTCGCCCCTACGTTTCGTTCGTTAAACTTATTTGAGAACCGCTATATAATAATTATCCGCAAAAGGAGGTGCTGGCAATGCTGACTTGCTATGATGTGGCCGACTACTTCATCTGGCTTGCCAATGATGTAGGCTCTTTTTTGAGCAATCTCAAACTCCAAAAGCTGGTCTATTATGCCCAGGCTTGGCACCTGGCGATTCATGGCGAACCCTTGTTTGAGGAAGACTTTGAGGCATGGCCTCACGGATCCGTTATCCGAGCCCTGTATGAGGAGTATAAAAAGTTCAGTTGGAAGCCAATCCAGAAAGAGGTTATCGAACCCCGTCTGCCACGGGAAGTCATTCAGTTTCTAGAAGAAGTAACGGATGTCTATTTCGCCTGCGATGCTTACGAGCTAGAGCGAATGACCCACCAAGAAGATCCTTGGAATCTGGCCAGGGGGTCTTTGCCAATTCACGTTCCCTCAAAGAATATTATTAATAAGGAGTGGATGAAGGAATATTACGCAGCTCATGCCACAGAAGTCGAAGAAGAAGACGACGAAGATATCGTAGTAGAGTCGCCGATCGCAGTTTAGTTTAAAAATCAAGCATATTTAAGGTCTAAATTCAGCAATAACCTCTATTTTGCCAACAATATTTTGATTAAACTCGGCTAGCTCTTCGGCGGGAATCCAGTATTCCCGATGCTGGGAACTGCCGACAGTGCGGATGGGATAGCGGTGCAAGAATTCGGCCCGAACCTGGAAGCGAGTCACATAGCCCACATATCCCGAGGCTGCATCTTTGGTATTCCAATCTCGGGCAATTTGCACGGCATAGTCTTGGTAGAGAACGGGATAAAAAATCGGCTGAAAGGGAAGGCGAGGGGGAAAGGCTATATTGCCGCTTTGCCGAATTAGCTCCATTTCTTTTTGACCGACGGGGCGAAAAAGAGTTATAGTTTTTTCAATCGAGAGGTTTTCTGGCTTTGGCTCCATTGAATGTCAATTATAAAAGTCGGGGCCAAGAAACCCGGTTTCTTCAACAATACTTTCGCCAAAAGGCAAAACCCCCTTATTTGTAAAGAGCGGCTCGGGAACTAACCAAAAAAATGCCTGTTCGTTTACTAATGCTCGATCCCCCCAACCCCCCTTAAAAAGGGGGGCTTCAGAGAGATTCAGAGCTTAGCCCCCCTTTTTAAGGGGGGTTGGGGGGATCGAGCCTCTACAGGGAAATGGCGAAGGTATTGTTGAAGAAACCGGGTTTCTAAAGTTGTTATATCTGCTAGTTTAACATGACTACTATTATAGATCGCCCCAAACCAACCGATCGCCCGCCCCTAGGACAGCTCCTTCAAGAGTCTCCTTACCAAGCTTACGTCTATTCTTATCCTCACAAAACATCCTATAGACCGATCGCCCCACCCGTTTCCCTAGGGCAACTCTGGTCTGGGGAAAACCGAGAGGCGCTATTTTTATACATTCATATCCCTTTCTGCGAGATGCGCTGCGGCTTTTGCAACCTATTTACTACCGTTAGCGGCGATCGGGAATTTTTTAGGGAATATGCGATCGCAGTTGGACGACAGGCGCAGCGAGTAAAATTAGCTTTAGGCGAGGCGTCGTTTGCGCGATTTGCTCTCGGCGGCGGCACTCCAACTCTATTACCTCTGGAGCAATTAGAAGCAATTCTCGATTTGGCAGAAGGGACGATGGGAGCTAGATTAGCCGATATTCCCGGTTCCGTGGAAGTCTCGCCGGAAACCGTCGATCGCCAGAAGCTAAAATTGTTGCGCGATCGCGGCATAGACAGAGTTAGCATTGGCGTCCAAAGCTTCATCGATGCGGAAGTCTTGGCAGTCCAGCGGCGACAGCAAGCCTCCCAAGTGGAAGCGGCGCTGACTCTCATGCGAGGAGCTAATTTTCCTACTATTAATATTGACTTGATGTACGGTTTGCCGGGACAAACCATAGAAAGTTGGCTCTATTCGATTCGCCAAGCTTTGCGATTTCAGCCGGAAGAAATTTACCTCTATCCTCTCTATGTGCGCCCGCTGACGGGGATGGGAAAATCGCGACGGGAATGGGACGATATTCGCCTCGCCTGCTATCGGGAAGGGCGATCGCTCCTCCTCGGTGAAGGCTACACCCAAGTCTCCATGCGGATGTTTCGGGCCAGCCACGCCCTAGCAGCCAACGGGCCGGTTTATTGCTGTCAGGCAGATGGCATGGTGGGACTCGGTTGCGGCGCTCGCTCTTATACCGAATCTTGGCATTATTCCAGCAACTACGCCGTAGATAATAAAAAAATCCGCCATATTCTAGAAAGTTTTATTAAAACGCCGGACGAATCTTTCGACTTTGCCAATTATGGATTTCAACTGGATGGGGAAGAGCGCCGCCGCCGCTACGTTTTGCTATCTTTGTTGTCTGAGAAAGGATTGAATTTAGTCGCATATCGCCAGCGCTTTGCTACGGATGCTTTCGCCGACCTGCCGGAATTGTCGGAGCTAATGCCTTTAGGTTTGGCCGATTGGGATGGCGATATCTTGCGCTTGACTGCAACTGGGTTGGAGCGATCGGATGTTATTGGTTTTTGGTTGTTTTCGGAGCGATCGCGCCAGCTCATGGATTACTACGATTTAAAGTAACTTAAAACTTAAATTTACCAGGGATTGCCAATCAGGGTAAAAGCCGACCAATAATAAGGATGGGATAGAGTTTCGTTTGTCAATCCGGCCAGTGCCGGGGGCAATTGGATCGCTTCTTTTCTGTTGATATCTTTAATCAGGCCGTTCTCTATTTTGACCTCGCCCCGCACGAAAGCCATCTGAGCTTCTCGCAAGGCTTCAACCTTAGTCGGTGTTGTTTTGATCTGGCGATAAAACTCGACCATCAGGGCTAAGGTGCCTTCGTCGCTAATATACCAGAGACTCGCTAGCGCCGACCTAGCGCCGCTTTTCACTGCTAGCCCGGCCAAGCCTAACTCGGCAGAGCGATCGCCCAAGGCAGTGCGACAAGCAGAAAGCACCAACAATTCAACGGGTGGGTTCTTCAAGCCCAGCATGGGAATTTCGTCTAGGCTCAGCTTATCATTCCAAAACTGAATATAAGAATTGCTTGCCTTTCCTGTCTGAAAATCGGCGTGGGTCGCTAGGTGGAGAATCAGATAGGGATTTTCTTGTCGTTCTTCGAGAATATTATCCAGGGTAAACTCTTCATTGAGGAAGTATTCGTTCGCCCCTAATTCGGACGATATCGTTGCCAGTTCTATCGGCACGGCGGGAAGCGGAGCTTTGTCGCTAAATTCGCTAGCGCCGAATGCCAAGACTTTGGCATCCTTGAGGGAGCGGTAGCCAATTTCCATTAAGCTGAAGCTGGGGATGAGAGCGAAATTATATTTTTCCACCAGAAATTGCTCTCCATCGTGGAGAGCTGCCATTGGTAGAGAACGCAATCCCGCATCCATCGACAAAAGCAGAGTATCTATTCCAAGGGCTTCTAGCTCTGGTTCTAGGGGAGCGATAATCCACTGATAGAGTTGCTGGGCTGGTTTTAAATAACTGGTAGTTTTTAGCTTGCGGGGGTTAGTGACTTCGCCGCGAAACCGATCTGCCACGGCCAAGACTGTCTCTCGGTTAGCTTCGGGGACGCTGCGGCGAACTGGCACCTCTTGTCCGGTTACCATTACCAATTCTAATTGCTCCGTGCGAGCCACTACATAGATAACCACCGATTTTTTGCCCGTTGCTGCTTCCGCGTCATTGAGAACTTCTTGGAACTTGGAGATCGCCACTTCTACGCGATCGAGATTTGCTCGGACGCTCAGGTAGTCCTCAAATTCTTGATTCCGCAATTGTTCCACTTGCCAGACGGCTTCCTCGGGGTTTCCGAAATCAAAAACGCTAACATCTCCCGATTCGCTAGTATCTCCCGAAGCTCCAATATCTCCCGAGGCTCCAATATCTCCCGAGGCGCTAACATCTCCCGAGGCTCCAATATCTCCCGAGGCGCTAACATCTCCCGATGCGCTAATATCTCCCGAGGCGCTAACATCTCCCGATGCGCTAATATCTCCCGATGCGCTAATATCTCCCGAGTCGCTAATATCTCCCGATGCGCTAATATCTCCCGAGTCGCTAATATCTCCCGATGGGCTAGTATCTCCCGATGCGCCAATATCTCCCGATGCGCCAATATCTAACCCCAAAATATTGCCAGCCGGACTGGCGATCGCTAGCTGACTGTCATAAGCCGCCAAGTCAGCGTCTAATACTGAAAATTGACCGTCAAATTCGACAAAACTACCCTGGGATTCTCCCCCTAATTCTAGCGCTAATTCTGGGGCGAGATTCTCTAAGCTCGGAAAAGCTTCAAACCCCACAAGCTGAGGATTGGGTCGCAACCCGGGGGGGAATACACCCGGGTCGATCGCGAGTAAACCTATACTCTCGCGGAGAAAAAAGTCTGTTTCCACAAAATTGGCATTGTCCTTAAGATTGTCGATACTACCTAACTGCGCTTCCGTATTAGTCAAGTTGCTGGTTATTTCCGAAGAGGAGGGAGAGAAATTGCTTTCAATCCCCGCCTCTTGGGAGTTATTCCCCGTAGAAGCGTCGCTGCCTCCTAAGTTAAGATCGAGTTGGGCATCCAGAGCTGATGAAGAATTACTATCGGAGTCTTCTCCGGTATCCGCTGATATGTCCGTATTTGTCGGTTGCGCGCCATCGGGATTCGGTTGCGCGCTATCGGGATTCTGTTGCGCGCTATCAGCATCTGCTGCTTGCTCGCGATCGCCATTTGTTTGGCTATCGTCTAGATTTGCTTGTTGTTCTTCGTCTAGATTTCCTTGGCTATCCTCATTTGTTTGGCTATCGTCTAGATTTGCTTGTTGTTCTTCGTCTAGATTTCCTTGGCGATCGCCATTTGTTTGGCTATCGTCTAGATTTGCTTGTTGTTCTTCGTCTAGATTTCCTTGGCGATCGCCATTTGTTTGGCTATCGTCTAGATTGGCTGGTTGCTCGTCGTCAAGATTTGCTTGGCCGTCAGGTACTGGTTCTTCCGGTTGCGGCTGTGCTTCTTCTGCTTGCTGTTCTGGAATTTCTAGCTCTGGCTCCGGCTCTGGTTCTGGAATTTCTGGCTCGGGAGCGGGGGTGATAATCGTAATATTCCCTTGGACGTTAATACTAGGGGGAACCGGCACCGCGAATTCTGGGGCAATAGTTTCCGAACCAGATGTAATGGCTCCAGTAGTTCCGTTGATAGTTGCATCTCCGATAATAAAAGGAGTATTGATGCTGCCTGCATGGCGAATTGTTATCGCGCCGCCGCTGCCCCCATCGACTGTAGAAATACTCGCAATATTACCATTGCGATCGCTAAAGGTATTGCTAGCGCGGAAGAAATTGGCCGCCGTAATATCCACCTCACCGCCGCCTTGGGCATTAATAAACGCCAAGTCGATATCGCCCTGAGAATTAAGGAGGACATTGCCGCCAACCCCCGATAGCGAGCTGGAGTTAACAATATCTATAGCAATGCTAGCCGCATCTAGGTTAATAGTACCGCCATTATTACTATTGTTATTACTGGAGTCTAGGGCACCGAAAGCGGTAATGGCTCCATTGGCGTTGAGGCGAATTTCTCCTCCAAGGCTGGCGATTTCATCAATAATAATTTCCCCAGCAGAGTCTAAAATAACCGGACCGCCCGGGGTTGATATGGATCTAACGGAAATATCTCCCGCCGATGGATTTGTGGATGGGTTAGAAAAAGAAGTTCCCGCTACAATAGTATTTTCAGAAATATTAGAGGTATTCGCTAGATTTGCCAGTCCCGATCGCAGAATTAAGGCGGGCGAACTGGCCAAAATTGCGGCGTCTGGATCGGAAGAACCGGATAGGGTCGTATCGGCTCCAGTTATGACAATATTTCTAGCAGATATTGCCCCGGAAGCTTCGACCTTCAGGGACACGCCGGTATAGTCTCCAAAAACTACATCTCCCTCGGCACTAATAATAGGATCGTACAAACTAACGACATTGCCCGCCTCTCCCGCCAAGCTCAGAATCGAGAAACTTCCCCCCGCCGCAAAATGGGAATCTGCAAAAATATTGCCACCGCTAGTTAAGCTAATATCTCCTCCAGCTTGAAAGGGAGTATTAGTTATAACGCCCGATCGCACGTTACTCAGCGCCAGAATATCGATTTTTTCCTTACCCAGAATGGTCAGATTGCCGCCAGCGATCGCCTGGAATTGGGAATTGGGAATTGGGAATTGGGAATTGGGAATTGGGAATTGGGAATTGAGAATTGGGAACTCCCCTCTCCCCTCCTGGGAGGGGTTAGGGGTGGGTTCCGGTCGGTGTGGGTGGGTGGAATTGGGCTGGGCGTCCGGCTCAGGAGGGAATTGGGAAAAGTTATTGCCATCTCGGATTCTTACCGTACCTTCGGCTATAAAGTTCAAATCTCCAGAAGTTATTAGCTTGCTGCCGACTAAGGTTAGATTCCTAGAAGCCGACAAGGTAGCAGTACGGCTATTGATAGATAGGGCATTGGGCATTGGGCATTGGGCATTGGCACAAGTTGAAGGATTGAGAATTGAGTTTTGGGAATTATCGAGATTCGATGGCCTGTCGCTAATTACTACATCGCCGCTTTCTACCCGCAAGCCAGAACCAGTTAAGATTGCTTCTCCGGCGCTGTTGATGCTTAGCCCCGTCGCATGGCCGATATCTGGGTCGGTCAGCAGTTGGGGCAGACTGGCAGGAGAGGCAAGGGATAGATTATTGGCAATAGGAGTAATTTCTAAACTGAGAAGATGGCCTGGTTGGCTGATGCGAACTCGGTTTTGGCCGGGAATGGTAGCGATCGCAATATTTCCGTCCGGGGCATTGAGACTGCCGGTGCTAATAGCGCTGCCCCCGAGCAAGACAATATTTTTGCCGGGATTAACGCTTAATTGGGCAGCATTAATAATGCTTCCGGGTGCGGGATTGCCAAACTCAAAAATACTGGGCTGTCCTACTAAGGCAGCATAATCGTTCGGAGCCAAAGCGTTAAACCAGCCTCGCTCGAATCCAATGCCCGTGGCGGTTGTCGCCAAAAAATCTCCAGGGACGTTTAAGCTTGCATTTGGCCCGAAGACAATGCCGGACGGGTTCATTAAAAATAGGTTGGAGTTGCCACCGCTCACCTGGAGCAACCCATTAATAATCGAAGCATCGCCGCCTACTACTCGCCCGAGAATATTGCTTATGTTGGGATTGGAGATAAAATTGGCTATTTCTCCCGTCTCTAGCCCAAAGCGATCGAAGCTGTGAAACAAATTGGCACCGTCGGCGGAGATTTGCCCCCCCAAAATATCGTAGCGATTAGGGGCTGCAACACCCGTATTATTTAGAGGCGTAGGAGTAACAACGGTATTGGTTCCATCTGGCGCTGGTACAATCGATTGCGCTAGAGTCCCGGGGGCTGCCCAGCAAGCAGTTATTGGTAGCGCTGCCAAGAACAAGCGAGCTAATTTCATAGATGTACTTTACTGTAAAATTGGCCAATATGTTGGTATGGGGAATTGGGAAGAGCGGAATTGGGAATTGGGAGCCAGAAACCCGGTTTTTTGAACAATACCAACGCCTATTTACCGAAGGTTCCGATCCCCCCAACCCCCCTTAAAAAGGGGGGCTAAGCTCTGAATCTCTCTTAAGCCCCCCTTCTTAAGATGCTGTTGGCGAAATACAAGTTAACGCTCGAAACCCTTATTTTGCCGTCGATAGCGTTACAAAACTACAAGACATTCCTTGACGGACCCAACGCAAAATCTACACTTTCAGCATGTTAAGAAATATTTCGCCAACAGCATCTTCTTAAGGGGGGTTGGGGGGATCTGACGTTGGCCTCCGATCGGGAATTTGCGTTTGTTTCTTTCCCGAGTCGCTCCCTACAAATAAGGTCTTTTTGCGTTTTGGCGAAGGTATTGTTGAAAAAACCGGGTTTCTCATATATAAATTGGGAGCCAGAAACCCGGTTTTTTGAAAAAACCGGGTTTTTCATATTAAACAAAATTGCCCGAGCTTATCACCTCAGCCTGGATTCCCGACAAGACCGCCAGATATTCCCCGGTTCCCTGGTGGCGAATTACGGTATCGGCAGCAAATTGACCCGTACCTTGGAAAATGTCAAGTTGCTCTAACGTCACCGAACCAATTAAGTCGATAGTATCCTCGCCGGGGCTAAAGTCAACAATAATATCAGCAGCTTCAATAGTCGAGCCTCCAGTGCCAATACCTATGGCAAAAGCATCTGCCCCCGGGCCTCCGGTGAGAGTATCGGCTCCCAGCCCGCCAACAAGCCGATCGCTCCCTTGTTCCCCAAATAAGCGATCGTTGCCAGTACCTCCAATCAGGCGATCGCTCCCTCCCCCGCCAAAGAGAGCATCGCTATCCCCATTGCCAATTAAATGGTCGCTGCCTTCTCCCCCATAAAGAATATCCTCTCCTTTTCCCCCGGCCAGATAGTTGCTCCCTCCGGCACCATAAACAATATCGTTGCCTGCCAGCGCCCGGACAATATCGTTACCATTGCCCAGGTGAATAATATCTTTTTGGGGACTGCCGAAAATGCGATTATCTCCGCCACGCAAAGCCGCTATTTTATTCGAGGCATTGTTTCGTCGGGCAACAGCCCGCCTACCGGGTCCTTCGTTATCGGCAATATTAGCTGTTAGAGCCAGAGTCAAGCCATTAAACTGCGGATCCGTACTGGTGGCGGTATGGAAAATATTACCCCTATGGAATCCTTCGGCAATAGCATCCTCTGTAGCTCGCACCGTTACAGTTTGGGATACGTCCCAGCTATCGGGATTAAAAATAACTGTTGCCAAGTCCGTCGTTACTTGGGGGTCGGCAGTAATAGTTATTGCTACTGGTGCCGAGGGTCGAGCTGATAAAGTCAATTTGTAAATATCTTCTCCTGCCCCTTCTATCAGGTCAATACTGCCAACGGGCAGAACTCCAGCTATACCGGCGATCGCCGTTAAGGAACTGGAAGAAATTACAGGTTGGGGTGGGGAGATGGTATTTTCGCTTGGCCCTGGGGCTGGTGCCGGGGCTGGGGCTGGGGCTGGTGCCGGGGCTGGTGCCGGGGCTGGTGCTGGCGGGACGATCGCGCCGTTGTCGGTAATAGTAGCCGTTACATTGGCGATCCGGGTTCCGTTATAATTCGCATCGGCACTTGTAGCAGTATGGCTAATAGTTCCGCCGTGGCTTCCTTCCACCAAACCATCGTCCGTCGCCGCCACCGTTATAGTTTGGGGCAGATTCCAATTACTGCTATCGAAACTAATTGGGGCGATCGCATTTATTTGGCTATCGATCGTAAAGCTAATAGTTACTGGTGCCGTCGGCGGACTGGCTAGGACTACGCTATAGTTCCCTGTCGCTCCTCCTTCTGTTGCAGCGATATTAGTAGGAGTAATATCTGCTGCATATCGGGCGGTGCTGAAATTCCAGGTAGCATTGCCTGCTATTCCGGCAAAATTATTTCCCGCCAAATCCTGAATTACCCCAGCATCTATTTCTATATAATAATCCGTTCCCTGGGCCAAATCGTTAGTCGGATTAATAGTCATCGTGCTGCCGCTGACCGTTACCAGGGACGAACTAATATTAATAGCCTCGACAACAGCATTATCGGCAACTTGCCGAATGGTAATGTTCCCCGTACCTTTAATAACATTTTCGCTAAAGCTTGCCGTCAGGTTATCCCCCGGAGCCACAAAAGTCCCATTGTCGGCGGGACTGAGAGTGATTATAACTGGCGCTACAGCATCGATATTATCGGTAGTAAAGTTCCAGGTGCTATTGCCGCTAATCCCGGCAAAGTCATTATTGGCCGTATCTTTTATAGCTCCAGCATCTATTTCTACATAGTACGAGGTGTTGGAGAGCAAATCGCTAGTTGGATTAATCGTCGCCGTCGTGCCGCTAATCGTAATATTGGCCGCGTTAACGTCGATAGTCTCTACTATGGAATTATCTGCCAGTTGGCGAATGACCATATTGCCGGTTCCTGCTAGGACATTCTCGCTGAAAGTTACAACCAGGTTATCGTTGAGGGCGACTCCCGTGCCGTCATCCGGGGGCGCTAAGCTGACTATTGTTGGCGCTACTATGTCGGGAATCGGATTAACCGTAATATCGAAAGTTTGAGTTGCCGAAGTATCGACGCCGCCCGATGCCGTACCGCCGCTATCGACCACTGTCACTTGGACAGTTGCCGTGGTGCCAGAGGAAATTGTTCCTACTGGCGTATAAGAAAGATTGCCCGCATTGTCGATAGTCGGCGCAACGCTAAAAACTCCTGGATTGCTAATGACATTAACTGTGTAGTTCTGGAGCGTTTGAGCCGCTTCGTTCGTCGGTCCGGCACTAAATCCCGTCGCCCAGTTACTGACAGTTTGCGCACCGTCTCCTGCGGTCGTCGATTGATTCGCTCCCACGGTAAAGCTGGGAGCGTCGTTAACTGGATTAACCGTCAGAGTCGCCGTAGTCGTTCCATTGCTAAAAGCAGTTATGCCCCCATTAATGCTGGCATCCGCCGTAGCCCCATCGCTGCCGCTGCTTTGGTCCCAGGCTCGGAAAGTTATGTTTCCGGCGCTGCCGTTATAGTCAGCATTGGGCAAAAAGCGAATTAGATTATTTGCCGCCGTCGCTAGCAGTCGAGCGGAAGTATCCGAAACCGCGCCAAAATTAGTCCAAGTTGCGCCGCTGTCGGTGGAATATTGCCAGTTTCCATTGCTATTGTCCGCGCCAGTTACTGCTATTCCTGGAGGGTCCCCATCCACGTCGGCAATCAGGCTAGTAATCGCAGCGATATTGACTGCATCCCCAGGGCTGGCGCTGTCTTCGTTAGTATCGGTCAGGCTAACTGGGGTTGCCGTTAAAGTGGGAGCGGCGTCGTTAACTGGATTAACCGTCAGGGTCGCTGTAGTCGTGTTGCTGCTAAAGGCAGTTGTATTTCCATTGCTGCTGGTATCCGCCGTAGCGCCATCAGTTCCGCTGGTTTGGTCCCAGGCTCGGAAAGTAATATTTCCGGCGCTGCCGTTATAGTCGGCATTGGGCAAAAAACGAATTAGATTATTTGCCGCCGCCCCTAGCAGTCGGGCGGAAGCGTCCGACGGCGTGCCAAAGTTACTCCAAGTTGCGCCGCTGTCGATGGAATATTGCCAGTTGCCATTGCTATTGTCTGCCCCGGTTACTGCTATTCCCGAGAGCGCAAGAGCATCCGCGTCGGTAATCAGGCCGGTAATAGCGGCGATATTGACTGCATCCCCGGGGCTGGCACTGTCTTCATTAATGTCGGTCAGGTTAACTGGGGTCGCCGCCAAAGTGGGGGCGGCGTTCAGAAAGAGAACGTAAGCCGCCCCTCGGTTGCCTCCCCCGGTATTATCTTCGAGAGCCCCTACAAACAGGTCGGGGGCGCCATTGCTATCTAGGTCGCCTATTGCCGCTACCGAAGTGCCAAAGCGTACGCCATTTGCCAGGGTGCCAAAGCCGCCTGTGCTGTCGGCTATTTTTTCCGAGGAGGCCACCGTACCGTTGGCGTTCATATAGAGAATATAAACCGCCCCTCGGTCAGTTCCCCCGGTATCGTCCTGGCGTGCGCCTACGGCCAGGTCGGGGATGCCATCGCTATTGAGGTCGCCTATTGCCGCTAGCGAAATGCCAAACTCGTCGCCATCCGTCAGTATGCCAAAGCCGCCAGTGTTGTCCGCTATTTTTTGCTCCCCCGCCACCGTACCGTCGGCGTTCATCAACAACACATATACCGCCCCCCGGTCAGTTCCCCCCGTATCGTCAAATCGTGCGCCTACGGCCAGGTCGGTTATGCCATCGCTATCTAGGTCGCCTATTGCCGCTACTGAACGGCCAAAGCGATCGCCATCTGCCAGGGTGCCAAAGCCGCCGGTACTATGGGCTATTTTCTGGGAGGAGGCCACGGTACCGTTGGCGTTCATAAATAAAACATAAGCCGCCCCTCGGTCGGTTCCCCCAGTATCGTCCAGGCGTGCGCCTACGGCCAGGTCGAGGATGCCATCGCTATTGAGGTCGCCTATTGCCGCCACCGAAATGCCAAACTCATCTATATTTGCCAGAGTGCCTAAGCCGCCAGTGTTATGGGCTATTTTTTGTGACGAGGCCACCGTACCGTCGGCGTTCATAAACAAAACATAAACCGCCCCTCGGTCGGTTCCCCCCGTATCGTTATGAACGCTGCCTACGGCCAGGTCGGGGATACTATCGCTATTGAGGTCGCCTATTCCCGCTACCGAAGCGCCAAAGAAATCGCCGTTTGTCAGAGTGCCAAAGCCGCCGGTATTACTTGCTATTTTCTGCGACGAGGCCACGGTACCGTTGGCGTTCATAAATAAAACATAAGCCACCCCTCGGTCGGTTCCCCCCGTATCGTCTGTGAGGGCGCCTACGGCCAGGTCGGTTATGCCATCACTATTGAGGTCGCCTATTGCCGCTACCGAAGTGCCAAAGCGATCGTTATTTGTCAGGGTGCCAAAGCCGCCGGTGTTGTTGGCTATTTTTTGGAAGGAATTTACCAATGTCATTGTTGATGTCTCTTAATGGAATGGGGAAGAGCGGAATGGGGAATTGGGAAGAGCGGAATGGGGAATTGGGCACGGGAAGGGTGGGAAGGACTGCTGAAAATTTTCCCCACAGTCCCCACAGTCCCGACACTCCCCCATTACCTTAGCTCTTGGACCTCCCGGAGGCACCCTGGGTTTATTTTATTTTATAGAGAAGCGATCGCAAAGCAACCTGTCTTATTATGTATCAAACTTCCGGAGCGTTATTAATTTTGGATAATCGCGATTTTGGATTCTGTCGGAACCTGCTGAACTCTACAGGATAATCGGCTCGCTGCTATATTGTGAAATCCTTGCGAGACTTACGATCGCAATCATCCTCGCCTGCCGCTAACATAAGCTTTAGTCAGGGAATCTTGTGGGTGATTAAAAATTTGCTCGACGGAGCCAGATTCGATTAGCTCTCCCGCTCCAGAGCGAACCCAAAAGAGAGCAACATCATCGGCAATTCGCTTGGCTTGAGCCAGATTATCGGTCACGACTACTACTGTATATTTCCCTCGCAAGCTGACAATCAAATTTTCTACTACTTCGCTAGAAATTGGATCGAGGGCGCTACAAGGCTCGTCCATGAGCAAAACCTCTGGTTGCAGGGCTAGCCGCTGTTGCTGACCTCCAGAGAGAGAAAAAGCCCCTGCTTTGAGCCGGTCTTTCACCTCATCCCATAAGCCCACGTCCCGCAGAGCTGCTTCAACTCGATTGTCGATTTGTTGGCGATCGCTTATGCCATGTTCCCGCAGAGGAAATTCGATATTTCTGATAATTGACAGGGGGAATGCTGGCAAGACTGGCATCGGCGACTAGGGCGATTGTCGGCAAAATCATCAGGGTCAGAATTAAAATTCCTGCTAATAAACTCGGACCGGGGGGATGAAGGCGACCAATAATAGGAACGAGAACCACCAAGCCCCAAAATCCATAGACTACGGAAGGAATGCCAGCGAGCAACTCAATTAGACGGCGATAGAAATAGGCGATCGCAGTGGGAGCATAGTAGTGACAAAAGACAGCCGATAAAATTCCCATCGGCGTAGCTAGGAAAACTGCCCCCGCCGCCACCAGCAGAGTTCCCCAAAGCATGGGAAGCAGATTAAACTCGTTGCTGGTCGGGTGCCAGGAAGAATCGCTTAAAAACCGCGATAGTCCGACATTTTCTAAAATCGGCCAAGCTTCCCAGCATAAAAAACCGGCGATCGGCAGCAGGATTAGCCCCGAAACAATAGCCATCCCCCGCAACAGCCAAACTAATATTATTTCTTTTCTATCTGTTATGCCATTATTTCCTAGCATTTTTTTTATTCAGAGCTAGCGCTACGCAGTAAGGTTAGGGCAATTTAAATAGGACTTAGGCAGAGCATGGAAATCTAACGCCAAATGTAGGTAAAACTTACGCAAATTGTATAGATGCGCCCTGTAGGGGTCAACGGCCGTTGACCCCTACCAGATATAGAGGTAATGCGTAAGTCCTGGTAGGGCAAATGGTGAAATCCCCCCTACACATATAGAGGTAATGCGTAAGGGGAGCATTTCAATTTTGCACGCCCACCGCCTGACGCCTATAGGCGTAAGCCCCGCCTCCCAGGCGGCTGGCGCGGCTACACAAACAAAGCCCTCCGGGCTGCTGCATTACAAAAGTTAAATGCTCCCATGCGTAAGTCCTGTTAAAAATACGAAAGCTATAATTATTAGCAATAGGCTGAAAGCTGACATATAACAGCTAATAACTGAATGCTATAATGGCTTATTTAGAATCGCCAGTCTCGTCGAGTCTGCTAGGGTTTTTAGCTTGCCCGCGCAGACCGAGGGCGCAATCTCCTCTTCAGGATGACTCATAAAAACCCCCTAAAATTAATACGATGCTTACTGCTATCGGTGTTTTAGCAGACTGCGCGCATACCTCTCCCACAATCCCCCTGCAAAATGGGTCCTGCTTTGGCTGAGTTTTAATGAATCTATTTTAATATGAAATTTTTTTTATATCAACGTCTATTCAATTAAATTCAAGCGATCTCGGGCGAAGGGGGAGTGTGGGGAGAGGGGGGAGTGTGGGGAGTGTGGGGAGAGAGGGGAGAACTTTCAGCACACCTCCCACACCTCCCACACCTCCCACACCTCCCACACCTCCCACACCCCGGCTTTTTAGGTTTATGAGCGCAAACCCTACAGAATTCCCAATTCCCAATTCCCAATTCCCAATTCCCAATTCCCAATTCCCAATTCCCAATTCCCCTATGAACCTCACTATCCTCTATCGCGGTTCTTTGGTTAGCTGTAACTACGGATGCGAATACTGTCCCTTTGCCAAGCGGCAACAAACTGCAGCGGAGTTGTCTATAGATCGGCAAGCTTTAGAAAGATTTACCGACTGGATAGCCACCCAGAGACAACACCAGTTTTCGATATTATTTACTCCTTGGGGCGAAGCTCTGATTCATCCCGCTTATCAGCAGGCACTAGCGAAGCTCAGCCATCTGCCCAATGTCAATAAAGCAGCAATTCAAACCAATCTCTCTTGCCAGCTCGATTGGGTCGAAAAATGCAATAAAGAAAAGTTAGCTCTTTGGTCAACTTTTCACCCGGAATGGGTTCCTCGGGAAAAATTTATGGCGAAATGTCTGGAATTGGATCGGCGCGGCGTCCGCTTTAGCGCTGGTGTAGTCGGCTTTCCCAAGTTTAAGTCAGAAATTGCGGCGCTGCGTCGGGAGTTGCCCTCTCATATCTATCTTTGGATTAACGCCGTGAAGCGAGAATTGCCGCAACTTTCAGAAGAGGATAGGCGTTTTTTTGAGTCTATTGACCCGCTTTATCATCTGAATACTCATTATTATCCTTCCTATGGCAAGTCCTGTCGTGCCGGTGCGTCGGTTATTTCTGTGGATGGGAGCGGCACTATGCGGCGCTGTCATTTTATTAAAGAGGCGATCGGCAATATCTACGAGCCGAACTTTGAAAGGGCGCTGGGCGATCGCACCTGTAGCAATCAAACCTGCCACTGTCATATTGGCTACGTCCACCTTGACTATTTGAACTTGGGACGGGTATTTGGTTCGGGAATCTTAGAGCGAAGACCTATGGGGTAATTGGGAAGAGCGGAATTGGGCATTGGGCATTGAATGAAGGATGAAGGATGAAGGCGGAAGGATCGGGGATGAAAAGTGAAAAGCGAAAAGTGAAATAATTGTAATTCCCTATTCACTTTTAACTATTCACTTTTCACTACACTAACTATTGGTATTATCTAGGAATACGGCTTTCTAGGAGGCGAGCGATTTCGGTAGCCTCGACAGTATTCACAGTGTTATCAAAATAAGCCATTCCGGTGAATACAACAATTTTGCCGTTACGAAATATCGCCAAATCGAGGAGTAAAGGGAAGCCGATTAGCTTGCCTTGCAGCTTCCAAGCAGCGGACTCATCGCCAATGTTATTTGCCCCATCTAGTTCTTCAACGTCTTTCAAGAAAGACATCAGCCCAGGAGTTAGGCTATTGACCTTTTCAAGCAAGCCAACGATCTTTTGGCGCAGATTTTCGACGCTAAAGACCTCCGGCGTTGGCTCTTCAGAGAGGAGCATAGTGCCCCCAATCAATAGTTCCATATGATTGACTCCCTTAGCATCGCCGAACATGAAGATATTATTGAGCGTAACCTCTAAGTCATCTGGAATGCCGTGTTCTCTTCTTTCTTCCTCTGTGGGTTGTCTGTCAATGTAGTTTTTAAGAAGTGCGAGTTCTCGATCGGCGATATTTTTGGCTCCTGTTTCTGCCAGGGCTTCCAAAGTAGCGATCGCCTCTGCTCTCAGTTTGTATCCCGTATAGAGATGAGCCAGTTGCAAGGCTTCGGCTTCCTCCGTTAATTCCCCTTCTTTCAGCAGATTGGCTACAGCATTAACCTGATGGGCGTCATCTGCATTCAGCAGAGAGAATCCCAGCCCGGGCAACCCTTCATCGGAAGCGGCACCATTGTCCGTTTCGACAATTAGGATATAGTTTTTTCCCCTTTCCAGCGGTTTGCCATTATATGAGATTTCCGTGCCAGCGGTTTCCGTTTCCCACCAGATATCTCCCAAATCATCTTCTACTGTTACCCTATAGCCACTGGCACCGGATACGGGGTTCCAGCGCAAAGTTGGCTTGGGGTCGAGCAGGCGGGTTTGGCGCGGGCTGATTAGCTGCAGCACCGTTACCGCTTTTCCACTCCGCCCAGCCCAGGTTTTTAAGAAAACTATATCTTAGGCTATAGTCTTTGGGGTAGTTTTGTTCCTGCAACTCGATTCCCTCTTTGAGAAGAGTCGTCGCTACCGCATAGTTTTGGTTCAGAATCTCCAAGCGCCCCAGGTTATTATAAGCTTGGACATAGCCGGCTTCTATGGCTATCTGGTATTCCTTGCGGGCGCGATCGTATTCTTGTCGGCGATCGCCAACAAGTCCTATATTATAACGAGCGACCGGATAGTCGCTATTGAATAAAAGCGCCAAGCGGTAGTAAAACTCGGCATCGTCCCAGCGGAGTTCTTGATAATGTTTGAATCCTTCTCGGTTGAGGGCGATCGCAATTTGGGGCGACAGCGCTCTCAACCCCATGAGACCCAGCAATACCGCTCCTGCCAGAGCCAGCTTAACCCCTGTCGTAAATCTTTTGGGTCGAGCCATCTCGTCCCCAGCCTTGAAAGGTATCGGCGGCCATCCCTCTTTAATAGCCAGTTCTACTCTCTCGATCTTTTGCAAAACCTCCTCTGCATTTTTTGGTCGCCATGCTGGTTGCGGCGACATCAAATCCTCAATCAAAATAGCGAGGTGTGGCGATATCTGGGTGGCGCTATCTCTCCAGAGCAATTGACCCTCATTGTCTTCTGGAAAATAACTTTGCTCTCTACCGGAGAGCAAACGAACAAAAGTGCGACCTAGGGCATAAAAATACGATTGGGGCAACGCCTTGCCATTCATTTGTTCTGGAGGCGTATAGCCCGACGATATCAGACGGGTAATCTCCGATTGTTCCCCACTCAGTTTGGCCAGCATTGTCTCGCTAAGTTTTCGGACGGCTCCAAAATCAATCAGCACCAAGCGTCCGTCCCGAGCGAGCATGATATTCTTTGGCTTAATGTCCCTATGAAAATACTTCAAATACTGCTGCAAAACCTCCTGCTCCCAGAGGGATTTCCAAACAAATATTTCTCCCTCTCGGCACCGGACAGGCGGGACGCCCGTCCTACGAATTGGGTAATTTATTTCTTGGAAATCCCTTATAGGCTTGTAACCTCCCGTTTTTAATTTTCTCGGCCAAACCTAGCCAAAAGTTCCTCCAGGGATAGCTGCAGGAGTAAGGGCGTAAACTCTTGGGGCGGTAAAGCAATAATTGGCTCGATAATTGCCGCCAATCCTTCGTCCAATTCGCCAAAGCGGGCCAAGAGCAAGTTTTCTACAATCAGACGCTCCCCCTGCTGGAGACCCCGTTCGATACCTTGTTCGATACCCCGTTCGATACCTTGTTCAATACCTTGTTCAATACCTTGTTCAATACCTTGTTCGATACCCTGCTGGAGGCCCTGCTGGAGACCTTGTTGGAGACCTCGTTGCTCTGCTTCGCGCAAAATTTGTTCGCGTTCTTGTTGATAAAGAGGTGTTAATCTCATAACTAACCGCCGATCGCTAGTGTCTAAATTTACTTGCGCTTCCAAATGTTTCTTTAAAGTATAGAACAAGCTTAACGTATTGGAGCGCAGTGGGTCGTCTAGGGCAAGTCCCTCCAGGTCGTCTAGAGCCTGTTTTTGAACTTTTCCTCGCCCCAGCAGTCTTAACCAAAGGGTTTCTGGAGTGGTGGGTAGCTTATGGATAGCTATAATAGCAGTTCTAAAAGAGTCTGCCAGCCAATGCAGTCCCGAAACCTTTTCGTCTTCCTCGGCTCTAAAACCTTTCAATAGGGCCTTCGATGCCGTGGGGGTCAGAATCCATAACTTAGGCAATGCCTGCTTTTGCAGTTTGACTTTCTGGCGGTTGGCCTCGCGCTGTAAACTCTTGCGTGCCAGGGACAGTTTAGTGATGCAGGAGAGGATTTCATCCTCAGTGGCTGCGTTGCGAAAGGGTTCAAATAAAGAAGGGCTTGGACTCCCGAGAGCCAAGCGTCCTAATAGTCCCAAAGGCCCATCCCGATCTTCTGACTGGGGATTGGGGGTAAAGTACACGTCTATTTCTAGCACTTCTGAAGCGACGTTTTGAGCTGGATGGACCTGGCCGTAAGGGGACAAAAGTTCCTCTAGCAAATCCTTGGAAAACTGGTCGTAAATAAGTCGCGTCATCGTTGCTTTTCTCCTCCCCTTAACTGCGGACCGCTAACTGTCGATCGCTATTAAAATTTGCTCCAGTACCTCTTCTAGACTAACAGAATTCTCGGACCTGAATAGAGAGCGCAACTTTGTCTCGATCGCCTCTAAAAGCGATCGGTAATTGGCTGCCTTATAATCCGATTGGCGGCGGGACTGAAACTGTAGTATCAGCCGGCTCCCGAGCAGGCTGGGGCAAGAGAGCGATCGCTGGCTCAGAACCGCTAGCACGTCTTGGCAGATTTGCTCTATCAATCGATCGCGGATATATTTCATCACCACGGGCTGGAGGGAAAACCAGACCTGTTGGTTTTCGGTAGCTTTTTCTACGAGCGATCGCCTTAACAGAGAATGGATAGCTTGGATTAATTTGCTCCCCGAAACCCTCGACCATAGGTTCTCCTTTAAAGTATCGAGCTGCACCGGATGCCGTTCCAGAGCGAGGCCGTACAAAGTCTCTTTCCCTAAAGGAGAGAGGCGCTCGAACTGCGGTCTAATTCGACTTATATCTTTGTGGATCTTTTCGGCAATTTCATCGGGACTATAGCCGCAGAGCAATCCGCGCAAATGCGCCTTTTATTCTCGGGTCAGATACCTTCTGGTATGACGTGCCCAAATTTTATTGACCGCAGCTAAGTCTGCGTATAGTTTTTCTAGTTTCCAATGCTGAGAGGCTTCGGCAAATTCTTCCTCGGAGTTGGAGTTCGGGGTCTATCTCATATCCGTTAGTGGTAGTTGCTTCTTATGCAATTTTAGCGAAGATAGATCCAAAGTCCGCAACTAAATTTAGTTGTAAATTTGATTGCAAAGTCCGCAGTCAAATTTACAATCTAATATCAAATCCTGTTAAACAGTTACAGCATCTGTAGGGGTTCCCCGTGCCCGCCCCGGTTGCTCTGGGGCGTTCGCGGGGAGCGTAGCCTGCGCGCCTTAGGCGCTTAGCGTCTCCGCTTCCCTTGAATCGCGGGGGGATTGCCCCTACAGATACTGTGACTTAGATAATAGCAGGACTTTAGCTGACTGCTGACTGCTGACAGCTAATAGCTTACTGCATTATTTAAAATAATGGTAACCCTTCTGATAGCAATGCCGTTGCTCCTTCAGCAGTGAGGGGACGGGAAAAAAAGTAACCTTGTCCGTATTGGCATCCCAACTCTTGCAATCTTTCCAATTGGTCTTTTGTTTCCACACCCTCTGCAACCAGCTCCATTCCGATACTGCGAGCCAGAGTAACTATGGCCTTGACAATTTGTAGCTGTTCTGGCTCTAGATTCATCTCCTTGACAAAAGAACGGTCTATTTTCAAAGTGTCGATCGCCAATTGAGAAAGATAAGCAAGAGAAGAATAGCCAGTGCCAAAGTCGTCAATAGATACCGGCACCTGGCGCTGGTGCAGTTGCTCCAGCAAAGCTTGAGTTATCTTGACATCTTGCATCATGGCGCTCTCGGTAATCTCTATTTTCAAACCTGGAGAAATTGTACCGATTGTCTGGAGAATGCGATCGAGAATAAAAATAAAGTCATTTCTCAGTTGCACCACAGATACGTTTACCGCGACAGTCAGGGTGCAAGACTCCTGGGGAAACTCTTGCTGCCACAATGCTAGCTGCTGGCAAGCTGTAGCCAAAATCCATTTACCAAGAGGGATGATTAAGCGGGTTTCTTCTGCCAAAGGAATAAAATCTACTGGGGAAACTAAACTCTCGCCATTCTGCCAGCGCACCAAAGCTTCAAATCCGGCAATTTTACCCGTTTTCAGGCAGACAATCGGCTGGTAGTAGAGTTGGAATTCTTGACGATCTACGGCTCGCCGCAGATCTTGTTCTAACTTGAGGAGCTGGACGGCGCGATCGTGCATAGCTTGGTCAAATACAGCATAGTCCGCTTTGCCGTTGCTTTTGACGCTATACATGGCGGTGTCTGCATCGCGAATTACATCTTCCGGTTGCTGGTAGCGATTGGAACCGAGAGCTATGCCAATGCTGGCAGTAGCGAAGACTTCATATCCAGATATATTAAAGGGAGATGTCAGCTCTTTCTGAATTCTATCGGCCATGCTGGTTGCATCTTCTGGAGATTGGATATTCTCTAGGAGTAGGAGGAATTCGTCGCCGCCAAAGCGGGAAACTATATCTGTATCGCGCAAGCTTTTTTCCAAGCGGCGAGCAAAGGCTTCTAGCAAGCGATCGCCCATCAGATGTCCTAGACTATCGTTAATTACTTTAAAGCGATCGAGATCCAGGAACAGGAGCGCAAATTTATAATCGGGATGGAGTTTGGTTTCGCCGATCGCATTTCTGAGCCTCTCCATCAATAAAGTACGGTTGGGCAACCCAGTTAAAGCATCGTGCAAGGCTTGATAGCGCAATTGATCCTCCGCCCATTTGCGGTGGGTAATATCAAAGGATACAATCAAATGTTGGGGAGACATTCCTTTTGAGTAAGGAAAAGGAAAGACAGTGGTATCTACCCAATAATAAATGCCATCTTTGGCCCTTTGTTTTACCTCCGATTTCCAGATTTGGTTGCGATTCTCGCTCCAGAACATATCCTGCAATAAATGCTGGGAAGGTTCCAGGGTGGGAAGCTTTCTATAATCTTGTCCTAGCAATTCTTCCTGAGAATATTGGCAAATTTCGCAAAACTTATCATTAACATAGGTGACGATGCCCCGAGCGTCTGCGATCGCTACTAAGGCGGCTTGGTCTAGAGCGATCGCCAGACGCTTGACTTCTTCTTTGGTCTGGGTGTAAAGCTGAGACTGGGTAATGGCGATCGCCAAAGAATCCGCCACCGCTTGCAGCAGTTCTTTTTGCGCTGGCCTCCAAAACTTGCGTTCCGTAGTTGCCAGCAGCAAATACCCCAGCACTTCCTTTTCTGTTGCTACCGGGACTGTTAGATAATCGCCTTGCAGCCCGTCCTTGTCGAGTCGTATTTTAAGGCGATCGCTATCTAGCTCGGGATACTGCCACTGAATTGCTAAGGTTTGCTTTTGAGAGTCATACCAGCCAAAAGCCACCCGTTCTAAATCCAGCATAGTTCCCATTTCTTCAACCGTCGTTTGCAATATTTGCTCCAACTCTAAGGAAGCGCGAATCCGCCCGGTCAAGCGGTTAAGCAATGCTTGTCGATCGGCAAAAACTCTCGCTCGCTCAGAAACTACCAACAGTTGCAAAACTGCCAGGGTCGCAGCTCCTAGCAGCCCGCCTACTACCCAAGCCACAAAAGTGGGAGCCTTGAGTTCTTTTTCTAGATTTTCGCGAGGAATCGCTAAGCCAACTGACCAATCAACTTGCTTTAGAGGAGCATAAGCCAAATAAATCCACCGGCCATTCAGTTTTACTAGCTCGATATTGCTTTTTCCGGCTATCATTTGGGAGGCTATGCCTTGCCAAAGCTTTTCCCTAGGATCTAAAAAACTCTCCCGATCGTTTTGATTTTTTCGGCTGCTTTCGAGTCCGGTTTCGAGGCTACCTTCTTCCGGTCGCAAAATTGGCTGTCCTACAGAATTGAGGATAAATCCATAACTTCCAGCTCCATATTCTAGGCTGGCGATCGCCTCAAGCATCGGTTCTATATTAATCTCTCCTCCAGCCACGCCTATAACCTCTGAATTGCTACCTTTTCCCAACCGGATCGGAGCCAAGATAGCAATCTTGGGAACGGGACTTACGCATAGGCTCTCTATGTAGGACGCGCAAGTAGCACCAGACTCTAGCTGTAGAGTTTGCGCCGGCGCGGCCTTACGACCCGGCAACTTGCGATCGTCCTGGGGAAGTGAATTGCGCAAGGGATCTAGAAGTGATGCGGAAACTGAGATTTTCCCTGCCATTGCTTCGCTAAAATGTAGGCTGTTTCCCAGACTCTCTTTCCTTGCCTTGCTGGCAGTGCTGTAGAAAGAACCGTCGGCATAGCCCAGGTACAGACTGGTGAAGTCTCGTCTTCTTTGCAATTCTGAATTGAAATAAGGCGCGATCGCCTCCCAATCCATAGTCCGTAGCGTGGGAGTATTGGCCAGTATTTCTGCGTCTCTTTTCTGAGAGGCCAGCCATCTATCGACTTCCTCGCCTCCATGCCGGATTTTCAATAGGGCTATTTCTTTAATATTCTCTAGAATTAAGCCCCGCACGACTTGGTAGCTTAAATAAGCTGTGGAGCTGGCGGCCAAAGTAGCGCCAACCAGGAATAATGATACCCAAAGATTTCGAGCCTGCCACGTCAGATCGATGCGGCGCTGCCATAATACACTCATGCCCAGAATTTGAGATTGACAAGGGGGTGCTAATTTAGGAAAGTTTTAAGGTTTAAGTTTTAAGGTTTAAGTTTTAAGGTTTAAATTTTAAGTTTTAAATTTTTGATAAAACTAAAAACTCTTAAGCTCAGAACTCAAAACTCGTTTGTGCCCTACAAAAGCGGCTGTTGACCTTGGGGCTATGGAGCGTCTATTGACTTTCCCATCAGGATCGTTCCCAGAGGATCGTTCCCAGTTTCAAATCCCTAAACCCCCTAGCCGCCAAGATGTCCTATCGATAGAACTACATTTAGGAGCAGCGATGTTTCCCTAAATCTTACACTATCCTACAGTACCTTACGCCCCACGCCCCTCACACCCCCGGCACCTCCCACACCCTAGGCTTAGCCTAACGCGGCAGGAAATGTTAAGAGCTTTCAGCTTTTATAGTGACTTACGCAAAATATCCATATTTGATATTCTTCGGGGCGTTCGCGTTGGCGGAGCCTGCGCGCCTTAGGCGCATAGCGTCTCCGTAAGGATAATCGCGGGGGGATTGCCCCTACCCGTAGCGTAGATGCGTAAATCCTATTTTAAATGCCGATACAACGTATCCCTTTGGGCGTAGGGGCGGCCAACCTCGCCGATTGCAGCTTGCAAGGAAGAGACTTCCAGGCAACTACCTCCCTGGGCCCCTGCCATCGTAGTAATATGTTCTTCCATCAAGGTGCCCCCAATATCGTTGCACCCCCAGTTGAGGGCTTCCGTAGCTCCCGCTAGCCCCAGTTTTACCCAGCTTGGTTGATGGTTGGGAATCCAGCGACCTAAAAAAATTCTAGCGACTGCTGTCAGTAATAGGCTGTCTGCTAGGATTGGCTGGTCTCGTCCAACCCGACGGCGCAAGGGGGCTGGAGCCTTTTCGCCAACGAAGGGGAGCAAGATAAATTCTGTAATCGCCGTAGGATAGCCGCGATCGCCTGCGTTTTGTTGCAGATCGCGCAATGAGCGCAAATGCCCTATCTGCTGTTGTGGAGTCTCGATGTGACCGCAGAGCATAGTGCTAGTAGTCGGCATCCCCAGCTTATGAGCAGTCCCGACAATTTCCAGCCAGGTAGCAGAGTTAATTTTTTCGGGACAAATAACCTGCCGCAGCCTATCGTCCAAGACTTCCGCCGCAGTTCCCGGCATCGAATCTACTCCCGCCTCGCGCAGGGCCGCTATGACCTCCGAGTAGCTTAAATCGTCTTCTCTGGCAATAAATTGCACTTCTTGAGGCGAAAAAGCATGCAGGTGCAATTGGGGAAATTTATCCTTAATCGTGCGGATGAGTTTTTGGTAATAGGACAAAGAATTTGCCTTTTCCTTAGTTCCTTTTTCCTTGGCCTCGGGATTGAGACCTCCCTGCATGCAGATTTCTGTAGCTCCCCGCCTGACAGCATCAGTTGCCTTTTCCTCTATTTGTCCCCAGTCCAACCAATAGGCTCCGCGATCGCCAGCATCCCGGCGAAAAGCGCAAAAGTTACAGTGCTGCTCGCAGATATTAGTAAAATTGATATTGCGATTGATAACATAGGTGACAATCTCTCCGGCTTGCTCCCGGCGCAGAGCGTCTGCAGTTACTCTAATGTCCTCGATGGCAGCAGGTTCCGTCTGTTCTAGCAGCGCCACTCCCTCTTCTGGAGATATATCCTCGCCAGCTAGGGCCTTGTTCAGGATTGCATCAATTGTTTTCGCACTCACGGGGGTTCGAGCTGTTTTTTTGGCATTATCTTAGATTTTAGCCAGAAACTAGCCAGAAACCCGGTTTTTTGAACAATACCTTCGCCAAAATCAAAAACCCCTTGATTCGTAGGTTGGGTTGAACTGTTGACGTTGACGTTGGCGTTGGTGCAAAGGATGTAGGGGCGACAGCAGCATCCCAGAGACATCCCCGTTGCTATAAGGTAAAGTTATTATACAGGGATGCGCGAGCCCCAGACGGCTATGCAACCCAGGGCGAAGCATTCCAATACAATAGATTTTTGCGAAAAGAGCAAAGATTGTCTCGGGAATGCTGTCGCCCCTACAATTAACGCCCGGGAAATAGGCGTTGGTATTGTTGAAAAAAACGGGTTTATAAAAAAACTGGTTTCTCAGAAACTAGCCAGAAACCCGGGGGGTTGAAAAAACCGGGTTTCTCAAAAAACTATTACAATTTGAGCATTAAGCCTTAAAGATTAACCAATTTCCCATTCCCAATTTCCCATTCCCAATTTCCCATTCCCAATTCCCAATTCCCTATGAGCAAAGGAATACCTAAACTTACATTTCCTCGGCCTTTATCTCTAGAGGCATTGCTAATGGCAGCGATCGCCTTCGGGGTTTTTTGGCGCTTTGTCAATCTCGGCAACCGCGAATTTTGGTATGACGAAGTATTGTCCTTAATTCTATTTACCGGACAAAAAATTGCCTACTCTAGCCCCTCGGAAAATGCGCCGGTTCTCTTGGCCGACTTGCAGCAACTGTTGAGCTTGCCGCCGGAATCGGGAATTGGCAATGTCTTCAGCACGATCGCCAACTTGCTCAGAGGACTCGCCGGCGGCGAACCCCACCCGCCCCTGTTTTTCCTCAGCCAGCATTTCTGGCTGCGCCTGTTCGGCAATAGCGAGGCGGCAACGCGCAGTCTCGGCGCGATCGAAAGCGTGGCGGCGATCGCCAGTGCCTATGGTTTGGGTCGAGTAGTTCTGGGACATCGCGGCGGACTTATACTCGCTGCCCTCTTAGCCGCCAATCCTTTCTATTTATTTCACTCCCTAAACTTGCGGATGTATGGGCCGCTCGTACTTTGGACGATATTAAGTGCCTGGGCTCTCCTGGAAGTAATCAAGCTGCAAGCTCCTGCCCCAAATATAAAAGCAAATCCAGAATGGGCGTCGTCAAAAGTCGTTGCAGAGGATCCCCCCCAAACCCCCCCTTCTGGAAGGGGGGGCAAACTTGCCGATGGCGTTTTTAAGGGGGGTTCGGGGGGATCCTCCGACTGGGGTATCCCATCTTTATCAACGGGTTTTGACCACACCCATACAGAATTAACCTCATCTACCCAAACCAGAGCGCTACTATTCTGGAATTTGCTGCTAATTTTCTCAGTGACAGCCGGCTGCATGACCTTTTATCTCTTTATATATTGGCTAGTCGTCCTAGGAGCGATGATTCTATTCCTAGACCGGCGGCACTGGTGGCAGCATGGATTGCTCGTAGCGATTGGGGCTTTGCTTACAACTCCTTGGCTCCTCTGGGGCACTCGGCAGCAATTGCGCAATGCTGACTTTGGTCGCTTTGACGCCTCCCCTGGATTCTTAGCAGCAATGCTCAAGCACTCCCGGGATGTGGCAGAAGTTCTCGGAATTCATTTACTGCTTGGAGATTGGATAACGAGCCTGCCATCCACGATCGCCTTCTTAGCCGGTCTAGGAGCGATCGCAGTCTTGGCTATAGCAGCGATCGCTCTGTGGCGTCGGGGGGCTCGGCAAATTCTGGGAATTGCTCTTTTGTTAGGAGTCTTTCCCCTCTTGCTCGCCTTAGCAGCAGATGTCATTGGTGGTAAATTTACTTTAGGATTTGGCTGGGGAAGAAGCGTAATTTTCATCTTGCCCGGGTGTTTGCTGCTAATCGCCGCTTGGATAGAAAAAGCAACTGGGCGATCGCGCGCCTTAGTAGCCAGTATTCTACTGGGGCTATACTTGGCCATTAGCATTGGCGACTACACTCTTAGATCCCGCTCTACATTCCATCAATTGACAGATGCGATCGCCTCCACACCGACAAAGCCTACCTTAATTGCCATGAATTCTAGGGCTTGGGGTCATGTCCTGCGGCTGGCCTATTATATTCCTTCAGAAATGCCGGTAACGCTCTTGGCCGGAGACGCTTCCAAATTGGCTCCAGCCTTGGAAAAAGTTCTTAACGAAGCAAGCCCCGAATACGATCGCTTAGTTTGGTTTGATAGCGCTAAACCTATCTGGTCTCCTGCGACCGCCGATTACGAAAAAAAACAAATTGAAGCGGTAATATTGCAGTTTGGCTTAGAGCCGACAACTTCTATACCCTTATCCGGCACGATGAGCTTCGATCGATTTATGACTAAGGTTTACGATCGCAATTCACGATAAGCAGTTAGCGGAGATAGGGTTGCTCAAATAAGTGCAATGAACGAAAACGTAGGGGCGACAGCATCCCCACAACTATCTCGGCTGTATAACGGTAATTCTCGTACTGGGATGCTTCGCCCCAGAAACCTCACATCAAGCGTGTGAACCGCTATATCTTTATCATTATGGCGGTTCTCAAATAAGTGTAACGAACAAAACGTAGGGGGCGACAGCATCCCCACAACTATCTCGGCTGTATAACGGTAATTCTCGTACTGGGATGCAATGCCGGTGGCAACCTCACATAAATTGGCAACCTCACATCAATTTGATAACCTTTTTGATGTTGTCGTTGGGTTCCCGGGCTTTCTAGGGCGAAGCATTCCATTATAATAAATTTTCCTTATAAGCCAAGGTTATCTCGGGAATGCTGTCGCCCCTACATCCCTACACCTTTATTACGAGTGTAATTTTTTAACCGAATTGGATATGTCTAATACCATTATGGTTATTTATCCCTATCTCGATGAAGAGACTTGGGTTTTTGACGACGATCGCGCCGGACTCATCCGCGAGCCATTTGTAAGCGGCATTCCTCAAATGCTCGATCTTATGGTTGCAGATATTCCCAACGCCAAATGGGGATTTAAATTATTCTTTTCCCAAAACCCTTTCCCCGAATACCAAGCAGAACTGACTTGGCTGCGAGAAGAATACGGCGGGCATTGGTATAGGTGGACTGCTAAAAATATGGAAGGGTGGCTATGTCCCGCTTTGTTCCGGTATTTTAGCGAAACTCCCCAGAAAATTTACTGCAAAGCAGAAAAGTTGGGCACACTCAAGAAATGACATGACTTTTATATGACCGGGACCTACGCATTAACTCTATATGTGGTAGGGGTCAACGGCCGGAGTACCCCTACGGATAGTATTGGCTTTCCGGGTATGCGTAAGTCCTGTTTTATATGACCAGGACTTACGCATTAAACCTGTATCTGGTAGGGGCGATAGCTAATTGCCCCTACATTTAGGGTTTAACAAGACAATTTGCGTAAGTTCTAATGACAATAGATCGCCAGCCGGAAGAAGGAATTATATTTTATATACAGGACTTATGCATTAGCTCTATATCTGGTAGGGTCAACGGCCGTTGACCCCTACAATTAGGGCGCACAAGGCAATTTGCGTAAGTCCTAATATAGCAGTAAGCAGTCAGCAAGAGAGCGGTCAGCTAGAGCGTCAAAGTCTTGCCAGCTTAGCTATTGGCGCTTTCTAACCGTCCTAACCTTGGTCTGTAGTGCTATATATATAGAAAGAATAATCTTGTTTTGCGATCGCTGGCATGTCCGAGACAGGGGCAACAGGGCGATCGCCTTTGGCTATACAAGCCTTGCACAAGCTGAATAAAGTGCAGAAAGTCCAGAAAATTTCTGCCTATGAGGTTGAAATTCTCGCAAAACTATGGTAATATACATCTATAGCTTCCCATGAGGGGGCATACAAATCAGGGCCACGGCTAGCCGCGACCCTTTGAAACTCACAAAAGTAAACTTTAGCAAGGAGGCATTTTCACTCGACAAACTTTCCCCCTCAAAAAAAACGGACTGCTAGGGGTATGCCTTGGACTTGGGGCAAACTTGTCCATTGGCACGCCTCCAATAGCTAGCCCGGATGGGAAGATAGCCCAGCCCAAAAACCCGCTGACGAAGCAATAGATGGTATCGCGGCAGCGGGTGGGTTTCCTTTGGGAAATGTGGGGACTTTCGGACGTATGGGAAGGGTGGGAGGTGTGGGAAATGTGGGAGGTGTGGGAGGTGTGGGAAGTTTGGAAGACAATTCTCTCCCCACACTCCCCTCTCTCCCCACACTCCCCCCTCTCCCCACACTCCCCTATTTGGGCGAGGACCTCTTTACCTTTTCTTGATTCTACAAGGACTTACCTTGTTTTGCACGGGCTGCTCGCTTGCCCTGCGACAGGGGCTATGGGGCGATCGCTCCCTAATTGCCGGCGAGGTCGCTTGCCTTGCATCTAGTCCAGGGCGGCAGGTATTTTGAATGCGCGAATTCGCCAATGCGCGAACAGGACTTACGCGCGGCTTGTACAGATGCGCCCCTTTGTGTAGGGGTACTCCGGCCGTTGACCCCTACCAGATATAGAGACATGAGCGTAAGTCCTGGCGAATTTTGAATGCGCGAATTCCGTGCAGGGGCAGTCCCTTAAACCTAAAAATTGACTGGAAAGGCACGCCTAAGCTAGCCCGGATGGGAAGATAGCCCAGCCCAAAAACCCGCTGACGACGCAATTGATGGTATCGCGGCAGCGGGTGGGTTTCCTTTGGGAAATGTGGGGAGTGTAGGACGTGTGGGAAGTTTGGGACTTGTGGGAAGGGTCGGAGGTGTGGGAGGTCTTTAGGCAGAGATGGGGAAGAGAGGGAAGGGTCGCAGGGGTGGGAAGAACCAGAAAAAATTCTCCCCACACTCCCCACACTCCGTAGGCGGCTCCCCACACTCCCCACACTCCGTAGGCGGCTCCCCTCTCTCCGTAGGCGGCTCCCCACACTCCCTCTTACGGCGCTTGCCAAATGCGCTGATGGTATTGCTCCGGATTCGCGTAGGGATCTTCAGCAGCATGAGAATGTTCGTGCCCATGACTGTGACCGTGACTATGGCCGTTATGCCCATGACTGTGGCCGTGACTGTGGCCGTGACTATGCCCGTGACTGTGCCCGTGACTATGGCCGTGACTATGGCCGTGACTGTGCCCGTGACTATGCCCGTTATGCGCGTCGCCGGATTCCAAAGCTGCTAAGCGAAACTTGCACATTTCGCAGTTCATCTGCACTTGTCCAACCTGGGTTTCTATTTCCCGCTGGCGCAGCAGATCTAGCAACTGCGGCTGAATGTCCATCTCTGGCAGGCAGGCGATCGAAACATCGGGATATTGCTCCTCCTGCTCCGCCGCTACTCGGAAAATCTTTTTAACCAGAACTCCAGTAAATAAAAAGTAAGGCAAGACGATAATCCGCTTCGGCTGGTATAAGCGAGCGCGGCGGAAGCCTTCTTCTAGGCGAGGGTGAGTGATGCCGATAAAACAGGTTTCTACAGTTTGGTAACCGCTGCCCTCCCAGAGCATCCGAGCCATTTTATAAGTATCGCCATTGGCATCTGGGTCGCTGGAGCCGCGTCCTACAAATAAAAGTACCGTCTGCGATCGCGGGATTTGCTCCGGATTGAAGCGAGGACCGTCTAGTTGCTCCAAACGCGATCGCCACAAATCCAAAATTTCCGGCGCAACTCCAAAAGGCCGGCCGTAGTGAAACTTCAGTTCCGGATAGCGTTCTCGGGCGCGATCGAGTTCGTTAGTCACGTCGAACTTATTATGTCGCGCCGCAAACAGCAGTATTGCCAAAACCGAGAATTCCCGATAGCCCTGAGCCACGCATTGCTCTATTCCCTCCTGAATCGTCGGGCCAGTCAGCTCCAGAAAACAAGGCACCACCGGACGGGAAGGGTCTAGCGCCTGGTAGGCAGCAGAAAAATCTAGGAATCTCTGCCTTCCTTGCTCGTCTCGCGTCCCGTGACCGATGGTCAATAAAGGGCGTTTTAATGGTAGAGGCGACAAAGCACCTTCACGATCTAATTGACTTAAATCGGTTTTCTCTAAGCTCAGCATTAATAATATTGCTCCCTTTTCGCACCCAGGCAGGAAATCAGGCTGGCCCTAAATTAGGGTCTGGCGGTAGGCTGTAGGGAAACCCACAGAGTCAACACCCTAGCCTTAAAGCAATATTTACCTGCTTTAGTCGGTTATTGTCCCCGGGCACCCCACACTAGCACCCAGATTTTCCAACCCGGATACAATGTCCTTGGATATCTTATCTCCTTTTTATGGATTCTCGCCCGGTGGAATGGGCCTGGGAGACCAGAAGCCCCGCCACGGACCTAGATTAAAGTTTTGAGTTTTGAGTTTTGAGTTTTAAGTTGAAGAGCTTTAAGATCATTTCTGTATGAAGCTGCAACAAATTCACCGTTCGGGCTGAGCTTGTCGTAGGCGTAAGCCTGCCCTCTGGGGCATAGCCTATACCTCGGACTGGGCTTCGACCGCAACGACCAGGCTCAGGGCTCAGCCCGAACGGTGAATAAAGTCTTTATTTGCTTTATTTGTTGCAGCTTCAAAAATAATTTGTCCAACTCAAAACTCAAAACTCAAAACTCAAAACTCAAAACTCAAAACTCAAAACTCCTAATTACCGCCACTCCCCCTGCAACCCAAAAGCAGCCCAATAATAGGGATTCTGCCATTCCTTTTGCTGCCAAATTTCGATTTGGGCGGCTCGCAGGGCTGCCGCTGGTGCCAGATTTTCTTCGAGCATTTTTTGATAAAAGATAGCCATCAACTCTGCCGTCGCCCTATCTTCAACGCTCCAGAGACTAACTACCACTCGCGGCGCTCCAGCATACATGAAACCGCGAGTTAAACCCACCAGCCCTTCGCCGCGAATCTCCTTGCCCAATCCAGTTTGACAGGCAGAAAGTACCACTAACTCTGCCCCAAATTCGAGATTGTAAATATCGTGCAGTCGCAGATAGCCATTTTGCGGGCTGCCGTTTTCATCCACCAAAGACATGACAATTCCCGATAGCTCTGGATTTTCAGAATTGGCAAATCCGTGGGTGGCGAAATGGAGAATGCGATATTGGCTCAGTTCTGGATTTTTCGCCATTTCCTGGCTGGCATCGAAATCGAGCATCTCTTGGCGCTGTCCCGGCGGAACTAAAGCCATAATCGCCTTGGCCTCCTCGCGGGTTCCCGGCAGTCTCCTCCATTCAATCCCAGCAGCTCTTGCAGCTCTTTCTAATACTCCCCGTATTGCCAATTCCGGTTTTCTTTGCTCTGGTTCCTTTGGCTCTATCGGCTCTATCGCCACATCTGCTTCTGCATTGCCGGCAACGCGATCGTCCTCTGCATCGAAAACCGGATCGGCGAGGATAGCAACGGTTTTGGGGGCAGAACTTAGGCGATCGCGCAGGTCGCGCCGCAAAATTTCCAGAGTTGAGGCGGATGGTAAATTGACAATTTCATAATCCACGATTAGAGGTTTGGGAACCGAAGCTGCTTCCCTTGCAGCTTTGGGTATTGTAAGAGCAGCAAAGGGAATGTAATTTAAGGCTCCGTCGCTGACAATCAGCAAGCGATCGTATTGTCCGTCGCCGAGCTGGGAAGCAACCGGTCCGAGGATCGTTTCGCTCAAGGCTCCAGCTATTTGCGCGGCCCTTTTGCCTCGGATTCTTAAGCTGGGAATGGTTAAATAGTCGCGAAAATTGCGAGCGGCTTTTTCTACTTCTTCTCGTCCCGGCAGCTCGTAAGTGGCGATGCCCGTCTTGCTGACAGCCCAAAGATAGCTGCGTTCTTCTCCGAGAGAATATTGCAGCAGCAGGGTCTGTTCGTCGAGAATTTGTTTTTGAATTTCTTCTAGTTGTAGGGGCTGGGGCTGGGTCAGGGCAGCGTAGCCAGGACTGCTAAGGCGAATTTCCCCTCGGACTTCCTCTAGTTCCCGCAATAAATTAGCCAATTCTTTGTTAACGGCTTCTGCTCGATCGCCTTCCCCGGAGAGCAATTCGCTTTGCCGAGAAGCCGTAGCATTGATGCGCTGTTGCAAGCGGCGTTCTTTCTCCCGCAGTTCTGGAGCTACGCCAGTACGAATATCCGCCCCCGCCTCTTCCAGAAGTTCTAGGAGCGATCGAGCCCGAGCCCGTTCGCTGGCGTGGAGGGCTCGACCGTCGTAGCCGCGATCGGGATTTTGTCGGTGCAGCTCTATCAGCAGGTCGATGTAAAATTCGTAAGCATCTTGGTTTTGAGCAAAGTAAGAAGTGCGCAGCTCTTGGCTGGCAATTTTTGTCCGCAGATTTTCAATTATCTTAATTGCCGCTTCAATATTATTTAGAGCCTCCTCTAGCTGGCCTCGGGCGCGCTTGACTTTGGCAATATTGCCAAGGGTCTTTGCTTCTCCTCCCTTGTCCCCGGTTTGTCTGCGAAGGGGCAGGGATTGGTTTAAGTAGGATAAAGCTTCTTGTGGGTCTCCCAAGGAGTATTCTATTTCGCCAATGTTGTTGAGGATAATGGCTTCTCGTCCCTTATCGCCCGCTTGCCGAGAAAGGGGCAGGGCTTCGTTGTAGTGGGATAAGGCTTGCTGTTTGTCTCCCAAAACAAATTCTACTTCGCCAATACTGTTGAGGGTGGCGGCTTCTCCTGCTTTGTAGCCGGTTTGGCGATCGAACAGCAAGGCTTGGCTTAAGTAAGATAAAGCCCGTTCTCGGTCTCCCAAGAAATAGTGAACTTTGCCAAGATTATGTAGAACAGTTGCTTCTTTTTCCTTATTACCCGCTTCCCTAGCAAGAGGCAGGGCTTGGTTTAAGTAAGACAACGCCTGCTGCTGGTCTCCCAAGTCTCTGTAAACATTGCCAATATTGCTGAGGGTGATGGCTTCTCCCGAGATATCGCCCGCTTGCCTGCTAAGAAGCAGGGATTGGTTGTAGTAGGATAAGGCTTTCTGCTTGTCTCCCAAATCTGAATAAACCAAACCAATATCATTGAGAGTAGTGGCTTCTCCCGAGATATACCCCGCTTGCCGAGTTAGGGGCAGGGCTTGGTTTAAGTAGGATAGGGCTTCCTGTTTCTCTCCTAAATCTGAGTAAAGCAGGCCAACACTATTGAGGGTTACTGCTTCTCCCGAGATATCCCCCGCTTGCCTGCTAAGAAGCAGGGCTTGGTTGTAGTAGGATAAGGCTTCTTGTTTCTCTCCCAAGAAGGAGTAAACCGCGCCAATATTGTTGAGGGTATCGGCTTCTCCCGAGATATCCCCCGCTTGCCGATAAAGGGATAAGGCTCGGTTGTAGTAGGATAAGGCTTTTTGTTTGTTTCCTAAGTTGGAGTGAAGCAGGCCAATACCATTAAGAGTTAGGGCTTCTCCCGAGATATCCCCCGCTTGCCGAGAAAGGGGCAGGGCTCGGTTGTAGTAGGATAACGCTTCTTGTTTCTCTCCTAAGTCTGAGTAAGCCTTGCCAATATTGTTGAGGGTGATGGCTTCTCCCGAGATATCCCCCGCTTGCCGATAAAGGGGCAAGGCTCGGTTGTAGTACGATAAGGCTTCCTGTTTCTCTCCGAAGAAGGAGTAAACCCAGCCAACATTGTTGAGGGCAGTCGCTTCTCGCGAGACATCCCCTGCTTGCCGATAAAGGGGCAAGGCTTGGTTGTAGTACGATAAGGCTTCCTGTTTGTCTTTGAAGTCGAAATAAACTGTGCCAATACTGTAGATAGTGAGGGCTTCTCCTGCTATATCGCCCAACTCTCGATATATAAGTAGTGCTTCTTCCAGTTTGTCTCTTGCCCCTCGTAATGATTCTGGCGTTCGTTGCCCGCGCAGTTGCTTCGCTTCTTGGTAAAGGCGATCTGCAGCAGCGCGGCGGATATCTGCTTCAGTCGCCGGCCTAACTTCTAGAGCGTATTTACCTCGGCCATTAGCATTGTAGCTATTAACAATAACCTCATAGCTGCCATCCTCCGGCAAGGTCGCGACGATCGCCGAGTTATTATTACCAGCGCTGTCGTCGTTTTCTGCTATTTTTTCCCCGTCGGCGTCGAGCAAAGTCAAATAGGTATCAAATTCGTCGCTCTCTACAGAAATTGTCACCGTCTGTCCGGCTCGACCTTGAAAACTGTAGCTGTCGTAGAGCTTGCCATCATCTAGGGTCCTATCCCCCGGAGACAGGCTTCCTTCTTGTTGCAATAGCGGTGCGGTCTGGCTATTGTCTTGGGCGACGAGGATCGGTTCTGGCTCGATCGCTACTGCCACTGGGCCAGACCATAACATGAGGGCTAATATGGGAGCAAAGCGGGAATTGGGCATGGGGCATTGGGCATGGGGCATTGGGCATGGGGCATTGGGGCCAGAAACCCGGTTTTTGGAAAAACCGGGTTTCTTTAACTCAAAATTCAAAACTTAAAACTCAAACCTCTCACCATTCAAGCGAGCCAAAAACTCTTCTCGGTCTAAACTGGACAATTCGAGCATCAGGCGGGTCAACTCCGGATCCGGCAATTCTTGCAACGGCTCTATAGCTGCCTTCAAAGTTTCGTCTAAAGAACCAAATCGGGCAGTAAGGAAATTTTCGATAAACTGACGCCGCGTCTCGACTCGCCCTTCTGAGCGGCCCTCTTGTTGGCCTTCTTGGCGACCTTCCTCTTTTATGGCCTCTCGCCATTCTATGTAAGTTGGATGTAATTCCATAGCTAGCTCCTTTTCTTCATCGGTTGGTTTGGCTTTGCCAACGAGAGTGGAGTACCACATCCCCACGACTTCTAATATATTGCGGCGCAAACTATCGGTTGGCGGCAGCTTCTTGAGTTCTTCAAAAGCCCGCTCTTGTACGCCCCCCTTGCCCAGCACTCTTAACCACAAGGTTTCTCTGGTTTCCGGGAGCTGGTTGATTGCCACAATAGCGAACCTGTATCCTGTGGGTGCAAAATACACTCCAGTAGGCCATCCTTCTTTTTCTTTGGCCCCGAACATCTCCCGCACCTCTGCGGATACCGTTGGGCATAAAATCCACAAGAAAGGGTATTGCGAGCGTGTAATGCTTTTCTTTTCCCGGGCTGCTTTGCGCTCCAGGAGCCCGTAGAAAATTAGCTTCCTGCGATTGCAGTTATCGATTTCATTTGGGGATAGCCCCGCTCGAACTGGTTCGAGCAAGCATTCTTTCTCGACTATGGCCGCGAGAAGTCCGAATTGGGACGGGTCCGCTGCTGGATATTTGGCAGGTATGAACCAGATATCTATTTGGCGGGCTTCGTCTCTTACCTCCAAGGGTGCCTGAAATCGGCCCAAGGGTATGAGTATTTTTTCCAGATAGTCTTTTGCAAAGCCATCGTGCGGCGATCGCGTCATGGCAATATCCTGCTTTTCAATTAGTATAGTTCATTTGCCAACCTCTGGGGTAGTGCCTGCGGAAAAGAGAAACCGTGTTTCTCGTTTCTCGGGGAGCATTTCACTTTTGCACCTAGTCAGCCCAAAGGGCTTTGTTTGTGTAGCCGCGCCTTTAGGCGTTAGGCGGCAGATCTGCAAAATTGAAATGCTCCCGTTTCTCGCAGTATCTGGAGGGGTTAGAAACCCGGTTTTTCCAAAAACCCGGGTTTCTTTAACTCAAAATTCAAAACTTAAAACTCAAACCTCTCACCAATTCCCTAATCAAACCAACCTAGCTGCTCGTTGGATAAATCTTTGGCCTTAACTACTGCTTCAAAGTTGGATATCGGTCGTCTATATTTCCTTACGACTAACCCTTGCGAAGGCGATTTTTCCTGCGTCTCTTTCAGATCGTCAGACTCTTGTACGAGCTTTTCGTTTGCTGCCGCGAGCTGGCTGGCCGCCTCCTTGGCAGATTTCAATTCTTCCTCCAGATCGATCGCCCGTAGTTTTAGTTCTTTTATATCTTCCTGCTGTTCTGCCTTAGCCTCTTCCAGCTTCTGATTAAGCTGATGAGATTTCTGTAAATCTGTCTGGAGATTCTTGAGGATGGTCTCCCGCTCTGACAAATCCGCTTCCTTTTGAGCTACTTCTCGTTCTAGCTGGTGGTTAAGCTGCTGGGATTCTTCAAGTTCCGCTTGGGAGCGAGTCAGCTCGCCCTTGGATTTTTTCAAATCCTCTTGTAGCTTTGTATTCTGCTCGTTAGCCTTCTCTAACTGACTTTCCAGTTTGCCTGCCCGTTTATTTTCTTCTTTCAAAGAAGACTTAAGCTCGGCTATTTCTTGCTCTTGCTGAGATTCCTTGGCTCCGGCAGACTCTATCGCCGCCTTTTGCTCCTCCAAAGAAGACTTAAGCTCGGCTATTTCTTGCCGTGCCGCATTCAATTCGGCGATCGCAGCTTCCAACTCAGCGTTTGTTTCCTTTGAGCTTGCCAATTCCTCTCCTGGATCGGCCGCTGCCTCTGGAGCCGAATCTTGCTCCGGGACTTTTGCTGCTTCTTTAGCTGAATCTTGCTCTGGCGCTTTTTGGGCTTCTTCTCGGAGCAGATCCGCAAGACGTTTTTTAGCCATCAGTTTCTCCAATCGCGTTCTAATTCATCGGCCACCCGGAGATAATCCGCCTTGGCCTCTTTGGCATTTTTCCCGCGCCACTTAGTAATCGGCACCCCGTCTAGGGCAGCCCGTTCGTGGGCCTTGTAAGAACGCACGAACGCCAGACAAGCAGGGATTCCCAGTTCCATCAGAGCGTTTTGTGCTTCGAGGGTCTCTCGCAAACTTCGGGAATCTACCCGAGTCAGCAACACTCGATGGGGAACTCCTATTGGCATAACCGCTTCCCGGACGGTATCGATCGACGCGCTGAGGTCCATTGGTGCTGGGGGGGTGGGCAATACCACATAGTCGCTACTGGCGATCGCCGCTGCCAGTCCTTCGGAAGCGAGTGCCGGCGGAGTATCTACCACCACTAGATCGTATCCTTCTATCTTGCGCAAACGACCCAAAAGTTTGGCATTCGTCTCTTGCGCAATATCAAAGTTCAAGCTTTTGCCGCTGCGAGAGAACCACCAACTCGCCGAACCTTGAGGATCTGCATCCACCAAGAGGATGCGTTTTTTTTCCGCAAAAACAGCAGCAAGATTAATAGCAGTGGTTGTTTTGCCCACACCCCCCTTCCCGTTAATGATTGCCAGGATTTTGGTTGTGGGGGACGATGAGTTCATAGACTAAAAAATATATTAGGGAATGGGGAATTGGGCATTGGGAGGGGGTGTAGGGTGTAGGGTGTAGGGTGTGGGCGAAATTTCTCCCTTGTCTTCCCCTTCTCCCTTGTCTTCCCCTTCTCTCTTCCCCTACACAAGCGGGTGTGGGGTGTAGGGTGTAGGGAAACTTTTAGCAATTTTTTTACCGTACTCTGAGAAGGCTGAAATCCTTACTGTTAGAGGCTTTCGGTACGATCGCGCCGGCACGATCCCCGTCAGTCGTCAATGTGGTGAAAAGACCGCAGAGAAGGGCACCCTACCCTACACCCCACACCCCACACCCTACACCCCCTCCCAATTCCCATACATGATAAAGGACAAAGCGCTTTTGACACAAGATAATAAAAGTCATTTAGGGACCCAGCGAGATTGGTTTTGGCGAGGCTGGCGAATTCGCTATACCTACATTAGACCCGCAAGGACAGCTCAGGATCCCCTACCCCTAGTCTTCCTGCATGGGTTTGGCTCTGCCCTGGGGCAATGGCGCGCTAACTTAATGCCCCTGAGCCAACATCATGCTATCTATGCCTTGGACTTCCTCGGCTTTGGCGGCTCTCAAAAAGCACCCGCTCGTTACAACACCGACCTCTGGGCCAATTTAACCTACGATTTCTTTAGCTCCTTCATCGGCCAAAAAGCCATCATTATCGGTCACTCTTTGGGCGCTTTGGTAGCTTTGACCGCTGCTAGCAAATACCCGGAAATGACAAAAGGTTTGGTCTTGCTAACTCTGCCAGAAGCTAAGGCCAGCCAACCTCCCGCCTTCGCCAGGGCAATAGAAAGAACTTTTGCCTCTGCACCGCTACTTTGGCCTCTATTCCAGTTCGTGCGTCAGCCTGCTTTCTTGCGATTGGTTCTCAAAAAAATAATTTATGTACGCCCAGAGCTAGTAGATGAAGAATTAGTAGCCATGTTTGCCGAGCCGCCCCGAGACCGAGGCGCTCTAGATGTACTTTCTCGCCTCGCCCGCTCCCTCCGCGACCCGGACTACGGCTCCAAAACAGTCAGAGAAATGCTTCCCGAGTTACAAGTTCCCCTACTCGTACTCTGGGGCAAAGAAGATCGCGTCGTGCCCCTTTCTGGTTTTCGCCAGCTCATCCACCTCAATCCCAATCTACAATTAGTCGAGTTGGAAAATGCCGGTCATTGTGCTTATGACGAGTATCCCGAAAAAACCAATCAAGAAATTTTGAATTGGCTGGCCAATTGTTAGATTGAGAGTTCTTAGCTTGAGAGTTCTTAGCTTGAGAGTTGTTATAGCGTTTCTCAACTCAGTGTAATGAACGAAACCCTTAGGGGCGACAGCATCGCGAGCGACTATCTCGGCTGTAGAACGGTAATTTCCGTACTCTCGTTGCTTCGCCCAATACAACCTTCACATCAATTTGATGAGAACCGCTATAAGTTTTGTAATTTGAGTTTTGAGGGTTAAATTTTGAGTTGTTAGTTATTAGAGCGATCGCCCATCATTAGTAACTGTAAGAAAACCCGGGGTTTTTGAAAACCCGGGTTTCTGGCTCCATTTCCCTTCCTGGGAGGGGCTAGGGGTGGGTTATTAGATTGAGAGATTGAGAGTTATTAGAGCGATCGCCCATCATTAGCAACTGTAAGAAACCCGGTTTTTTGGACAATACCTTCGCCAAAAGGCAAAACCCCTTATTTGTAGGTTCCTCCCGGGAACGTTGGCGCAGCCAACTCGTGCGAGTAACACAACAAATGCGATGATCGTCCCCTGGGGCAAAATGGCGAAGGTATTGTTCAAAAAACCGGGTTTCTGGCTCTAGTTATTGTAATAACAACAAATCCAGTATGTTATTAATAAAAACCACCCCTAACCCCTCCCAAGAGGGGAATCGACTCCATTGCCCCTTTACGTTTTAACTAAAAACTCAAAACTCAAAACTCAAAACTCTCATTTCCCGTCAAACCAACTCTTCACTTACTACTCGTCGCAGAATTTGTGTTACTTCCGTCGCCATCCGAGCATCTACCTCTCTGGCCTGAGCGTTGACGTCGCCTGCCAGTTGCTTAGCAATTCGCAAGGTCATAGCCAGGGTTCTTAATTTAGATTGGCCTTTTTCTGACTTAGAGCTGCTATCTATAAACTGTATGAAAGCAGTGTAAGTTAGTTCTATTGAACCCCGGGAATCGCTAATGCCAAATCCTAATTTGGAGAGAATGACTGGAGATGCGATCGCCTTGTTTAGTCCCAATTGGTCGATTGCCACATCTGCATACCGAGCCGTGTCTTTGCCCATTGCCCGCACCAGAGTTTGCAAGCTATGCCATTGGCATCCCGGCAGCCTCGCTGCTTTGGGAAGGTAGCAATGCCATGCCAGCATCGAGAGAACCCGAGTTAAATCGTAGGCAGATAGATTGTTACTGCCTCTGCCTATTTCTGGAGCCCCTTTTACCAGAGTGTGCTGCGATCGCGTGTCGAACAGTTGCGGCCAATTGAAAAAAGGACTATCTCCATACATCCCTCGAAACTCTAAGGTATTATTGCCGGTCATTTTCCGCGTCCAATCCTCTAGACCGTAATAAGTCTCGAATCGCTTGAACATCGCCGCAATGGAATTTGAAGTTCCTATTTTTTGCCCGTAGGTCATCACATCCTCGGCCAAATCCTCAAAAGAAAAGCTTTCTGCCTCTCCATTGCCTCTAACAATGCAATTTTCCATCCGGCTATTGGGATACTTCCTATTCGCTTGGCCAATAAGATTGATAATACCCAGGATTTTCGTGCTACTCCAATACTGATCGTTATCTAAAGCCTTTCTCCCCAGCCAGCTAGCTCCCAGCTCGTCCCCGACAAAACTGCCAATGCAAACACAGGCATTTTCTACATCTTTATGGAGAAAGTCGAGACCCTTGTTGTCTATTTTCGGGATTACGCCGACATGCGGGTACGGCTCGAAGGCATCTGAATCTTTAGCATCCCCATCCTTGGATTTCAAGGCAGAAACTATCTCTTTCCCGTCCGGTTTCTGCTCCAGCCGCTTGGGATAGCTGTCTATATCTTCTTTATATCGAGATTTCTCAATCCCCTTGTCCAGAAAAGCTAGTTTCTCAGCGCCATGCTTTTCTTTGTCTTCTGCCGACAAGAAAATATGGAATAGTTCGTTGTCTTCATCGCTGACGTTTTCAGCGCTGACTATGCGATCGCTATTGTCTTCTATATTTTCTGGAGTAGCATTGTCTGCTCCTTCCTCAGCGATCGCCTCTTCTACTTTATACTTCTTTAGCGCCCCGGCGAAGGATCGACCAAACCACCGGGTTTTCATATTGTTCAGGTTTTCCTGCTTGCAGAAACTCACCAGCGCCCCCTTCGTGACAGGCCCATAAAGCCCGTCGATCGAGTCGCCACCAGGATACAATCCCGCCGCATTTAGATGTCTTTGGATTTGCTTTAGCAGTTCTCTATCGCTCTGCACTGTATCCAAATCCACCATTATATGCTTTTCTAAGATTTCTTCCAGTCTCATTTCTTCTCCCGATCTAATTGTTATAAGCAACAAATAATTATCTTGGCTATCCGACTTTTCTCTGAAATCCGATTAGCTTGCAATTCTATAGCAATGCTAAGTCATTCGCACTCCCGAGAAACCCAGTTTCTTTAAAAAACACGGGTTTTTGACCCATCAATCAGATTGTAAACCCATTTATTATTGCTATACTACCGATCGTCAGTAAGCAATAGATGCTCTCTGGCATAAGGGGACCGCAATGAAATTTGGAGCCGTTTCAGCGCAATCCACAAAATACAACTAAATTTTACAAGAGCGTCTGGATATACAAAAGAATAAGCTGCCAATGGGGCGATCGCTCCGGTTCGTCCCACAGTCCCTTGTCGATCTCTCCTTAGTCTGGTAAAAATAGAGAAGTATTTATGACCCCACTCATGCCCCCTAGACTCAGACCAACAAAACCAGCCCGCCACTCGAAAGCCGATATGGCACCAACAGACTGCCCCTGCTAAACCCAGGCCAGTCCGGTTAAACTCGTGCTATTTTTAGGAGATTCCATCTCCAAGACCTCTCCCCCCTATAGGAAGGATAATGAGCGATACTACGGCTTTCTTGGCAGGGTGTGCAGTCAGCGGAGTTGTAGCTCTCTTGCTGTTCAAAGGAGGGCTCTGTAACGATTTGCCTCCTTTTTACCCCCGACGCGACCAGCCCGATGCTCCCTCGACAATTACGGTTCCCCAAGGTCCCGCCCCAGCATCTCCGATGGCACCGGGCGGCAATGCGTCCTCGGAGCTTGACAATAAATTAGAACAGCAAAAGAGCAATACTCAGCAACTCGCGACTCAACTCGAACTCCAAAAGGCAGCCACCGAACACCTCAAAACCGAACTCCAGCGACAGCGGCTCGATACCGAGCGGCTCATGCTCCAATTGCAAGAGCAGCAACGGATGGTTGTGACTATGAATGCACAACAGGCTCGACCGATCGCAGCTCCATTTCAACAGCAGGCCAATTTTAATTCCGGCATATTCTGGGCCATAGGGGGCATGGTGATAATTTTGGTAGTAATCGGCGGCGGCGTTGCCATTGTTTGCGCGATCGCTCTGATAGTCCAACCCCAGCGCTCTACCTATACCAGAACCATAGAAGAGCCCATCAACCTCCCCTGGCCCTACACCGTTCCCAGAGGTTACGCTCAGTTTTTGCCCCCACCAACCAAAACTAGAAATATTAAATAGGGGAATTGGGAATTGGGCATGGGGCATGGGGCATGGGCATGGGGAGAATTGGCGTTTCTAATTTCCAGGCATAATTTTTGCCAATTCTCCGTAGAACAGGCGTCCCGCCTGTTCATACCGCTGACTCCCTGCATGCTCACTGACAAATTCGCTTAATTCCCAATTCCCTCCCGAGCAGGTCGTTGGGCCCATTTCCAAACTCCGGTTAGCTTATCCAAGCATTGTGACGCCTCGCTAAACAGAAGTCCCGCCACCAAATCGAAGTCCGCTCCCCCAGTTCGCATCGTTACCCGCCTGTCTCTGCCCCGTTCGGCAAAGCAAAAAAAAATTTTTTTGCGCCAAATGCAACAAACTCGCTCCAGGCAACCATAAGTTATTGCAGCCCGGGGAAAGCCTTTTGGCGCAGCTCCGCCGCGAGCGCACTGTAGGGGCGTTTCATGGGAAAGCCTTTTGGCGCAGCTCCGCCGCGAGCGCACTGTAGGGGCGTTTCATGTCACCGATTCTGCTATGTAAGACGCGATCGATCGCGTCTTACATAGCAGGAGTCGAAACGGGATGGAATTGATCGGGAAACCAAGGCACAGGATTCATCCCGCCCTACAGCGGCAACACAGGCTCTAACGAATCGCACCATACAGAACTGATATACTATTGCCGTAGCGAACAGAGAATTTTTTCAGGGACTATGAATGAATACACGGCGATCGCCGATTACTACGATCTGTTGATGACCAGTGGCTACTATCAACATGATAAAATTGCTAAGGATATCGCGGCCCTCGTACCCCCGAGCCAAAAAATTATTGAAATTGGAGTGGGAACGGGTTTGCTTTTGGAAAAACTGTTAGAAATCGACCCTCAGTATAATTTAACGGGCATAGACCACACTCCAGCAATGTTAGAGATTGCCCAAAAGCGATTGGGCGATCGCGCTAAACTGTTTCAAGCGGACATTCTTTCCATGTCGATTCCCGAGCGGTTTGATGCTGCCATTTCCAACGGCGGACTCTGTGCCTTTGTCGATACAGGCAGCGATTGCGATTTTTATACGCATCTGCCTGACTATGAAAGTAACCTGCAAGCGCTGCAAAATGTGGCCAACTGTCTCGAAAATGGCGGCCTATTTATCACTAACGTTCAAGGAGTACACGATGCTTATGACCAACCGTTACCTGGAGGAATAGTGTACTCTCAAGAAATCTTTGAGTCCACAACAACAAACTGTATCGAGAAGGTTTTTTACTTTAAAAAAGAAGATGACGAGCGCATCCTAGCTCAACAGAGGCTTATCTACAGAATTTTTAAGGAAGAAGCAATTGAAGATATTTTCAATCAAGCCGGCTTTAAAGTAGAAGGAAAAGATAAAAGCGGGCAGCTTTTTATTGCCTCCAAGAAATAAAAGGCCAGAGTAAGCCGTTACGCATTTGATTTAAGTCAGCAATCCAGGATCGCGACGGGAAATACCCAAACCCGCAATAGAGCGGAAAAGCGCGCCATTTAGGGGCTTTTAATCGTACTCAATTCTTATGGTACGACAGCTTATATCAAATCCGGTTCAACAGTTACAATATTTGTAGGTGTCCCCGTACCCGCTCCGGTTGGTCTGGGGCGGGCACGGGGACACGGCATTTATGGGTAATTAACCGGATTTGATATGACCACTATATTGGTCTAGCTCTGGCTCGCGTTGCCAAGGTCGTAGGGATGGGACAAACAGCCTATGAATAAGAGCCCGAACGAAAACCCAATTTCAAACCGAAATCCAAACCGAAATGCAAGTCCAAATAAAAATCAGTTTCAAGAGTTGGCGGCATCTGCTTGCCAGTATCCGCCGAAGACAATCGATCGCCAGAGATGCTTGGATAAGCTGGTGCGAGCGATCGCGCGATCGCGCAAGTTATGGTGGGAAAACGTGCCTTACTATGAAGACGCCCTGCAACAAACCTGGCTCTATTTAGCCCGGAATCTCTGCGAAGCGATTACCGCCCACAAAGCCTACGACCCCGAGATAGCTAGCGTCACTACTTGGCTGAATAACTATCTCAAAGGTTGCCTTAAAGATTTGCGGCGCAAGGAGGCGAAGGAGCGATCGAGAAGAGCGATCGAGTTGGTAAGCGAATCTGGCGAAAGGATTAATCCCGCCGAGGATCTGCCCGCTCCGCCCCCCGCCGAGCTGCAACCTTTAGAGGAAGCAATTAGGGAATGGGCGGAAGCCGACGATACTGGAGATTTGCGCCGCATTCATGTCAGAAATTGTCCCCAAGTAAATTGCCAAGTTCTCATTTTGCGCCGCCTGCCACCGGAGACGACTTGGGATAATCTGGCTGCAGAATTTAACCTGCCTCGACCGACGATTCACAGTTTTTACCGGCGTCAGTGCAAGCCCCGATTGCAAGAATTTGTCACCCATGAAGGTTATTGATAAGGATTGGGGATTGGGAATTCATAGCGGTCAGCGGTCAGCTCTCAGCAGTCAGCTAAGGGACTTGCGCAGCAAATTTAGTACCAGTCCAAGAGCGTTCTTTGACCGTCACCGTTCGGGCGATCGCGGACGATCGCCGCCGTTCGGGCGCTCGCGGAGTCGTAGGCGCAGCCTGCCCTCCGGGACATAGCCCTTGAACCGGTACATTATTAACTTGCAAGTCCCTAAAGGCGAGAGCAGCAGAGCAGCAGAGCAGCAGAGCTTTCTTGGGAAGAGCGGAATTGGGAATTGCCCCTACAAGCAAAACTTCCGGGCGAATGCCATATGCCCTCCTTGGGCAGGCTCCGCCTACGCCCCTACTTAAATCTTTAGGACTTACGCATAGACGCTGTTTGTAGGGTGTCGCACCGCGCACCAGAACCTATATATAGAGTTCGATCCGACAAGTTGCGTAAGTCCTAATCTTGTGAGAGTAAAGGAGATCGATAGTGGCTTATAGTAATGAAAATCAAACCGAAAACGGAGAAAAATCTTTGTGGCTGCCGATCGCCTCTTCTGCGCGACGCCTAGCCCATGATGCGAGCAGACCCATTGCCAACGATCGCAAGCGAGAGCAAGTCTATTTTAATACTTTGGCCGTTTTGGCGGTAAAAGACTATTTGGATTTAATGGAAATTTCGACGAATTTGGCAGGGAGCGATAGCTGGAATCCTGCCCTGCGACTTTGCGAAGATGTGGCGGATTTGGCGATCGCCGGTTTGGGTCGCTTGGAATGTCGCCCCCTGCGGCAAAACGAAGCCATCTGCCGAGTTCCAGAAGAAGTTATGGACGATAGAATCGGCTATGTGCCAGTTAGAATTGACGACTCTTTGCGCCAAGGAACTCTTTTGGGATTTGTCAAAACCGTCGCAACGGAGGAGCTGCCCCTAGAGCAATTGCAACCTTTGGAAAGTATGTTAGTTCACCTGCACGAACTGCGAGAGGAAAGCAGGCTGGCCGTTAACTTGAGACGCTGGTTCGACGGCGCGATCGCTGCTGGCTGGCAGACAATAGAAGAATTGCTAAGTCCCGAACAAATAGAACTGGCTTTTGGTTTCGGCCGAGGAGTCGCCAATTCGAGTCCTAATTTTAGAGGCAATTCAAGCGCCAATTTAAGCGGCAATTCAAGCGGCAATTCAAGCGCCAATTTTGCCTTGCCGGATTTAGCAATTATCCGAGGTCGCACTATCGACTTGGGAATGCAACTGGAGCAAGAATCCCTGGCCTTGGTTATTCTCGCCGCTTTGGCCGATAATTCCGAAATCGAGCTGCTGGCTCAGGTGCATCCCCAGAAAGGGCAAAGGAAAGGGCAACCCTATCTGCCAGCGGGAGTGAAGTTGGTTTTGGCCGACGAGTCGGGAGCTATTATTTTAGAAACGGAATCCCGAGAATTGGACAACTATATTCAATTGCAGTTTACCGGCGAACCTGGCGATCGCTTTACTATTACTGTCGCTCTCGGGGAAGCGGCGATCGTTCAGAAATTTACCGTAGAGACGAGCTAGAGGGTGTAGGGTGTGGGGTGTGGGGTGTGGGGTGTGGGGAAGAATTAGTAGTGTGTAGGGTGCGCAACTTGCACCAAACGCCACATATATAGCAAGCCAAAATTGCGAGTTTCTTGGAACATGATTGGCTATTTAAAGAGCGTCGCCAGAATAACCGTTGCCGATTTCGCTACTTGCTTGGGTCTCTTTTGCCGTTACCGCGAGCTGAAATCCGAGTTCGTTGAGCAAAGCATTGAGGCAGTAAATTTCTTCTGCTTTTTTCTCCGACAACATGCGATCGCATTCCTCGTAAAGCAATTGGGCGCGATCGGAAAGTTTGCTAGTTCGGCGATGGGCTTCGGTTACATCTTCAAGCGCTAGCCGCAGGACTTCTGGGTCTCCCTCTTCCAAGCAAGCTTCAATATAAGGAGCAGCCTCTAAAGGATCTTTTATCGACTCAATTAGTTCTTCGCGATAGCTGATACTTCTAGGCATCTTTAATTAGGGTGTAGGGTGTAGGGTGTAGGGTGTGGGGAGGACAAGAGTAAGGAGACTTGAGCAATTTGTAGGGTGCTAGGAGCGCACCTGACACTTATATTATATATAGTCAAAGACCCAAGCAAAAGCTTGCTCACTACACCCCACACCCCACACCCCACGGGAGCATTTCACTTTTGTAACGGGACAGCCCGGAGGGCGAGAGTTTGTGTAGCCGCGCCAGCCGCCTGGGAGGCGGGGCTTACGCCTATAGGCGTTAGGCGGCTAGATACGAAATTGAAATGCCCCCACACCCCACACCCACACCCCACACCCCACACCCCACACCCCACACCCCACACCCTAAAACAATAGCTATGAATCAACTATTTGTCCTAGAACTCAATGGCGACCTAGAGCAAGGGTTTGAAGCAACCCTGAAAATTGGCGAAGAAGGAAAATCTCCCGATTCGGAAACTGTCGCTAAATTGCCGCCGCACCCGGAGTTGCTCCATTTTTATCGGGAATGGCAGGAAGAATATAGCCGCTGGCTGGCTAAAAGGGGCAGAATTAAAACCCCAAAAGCCCAAAAAACCCAAGTCTCTACCCGGGAATGCCTCGAAAAAGCAGACAGAGTAAGACGATCGCTTAATAACTGGTTGAAGCACTATAGCTTTTCGCCAATTCGAGAACAATGGCTGCGATCGGCGAGTTTATCGGATAAGTCGGAGCGATCGCAGCAAGCAGAGAAGCAGCCGGTGCAAGTGCTGCTGCGCCTGCGCCATTCAAACCCAGAAACTCTGGTAGATTTGCGGCGTATTCCCTGGCATTTGTGGGAATTAATAGAAAGCGATCGCGCTATAGAAATAGTCTTGAGTTCTCCCGAATCCTCGAAACCGGCGCGACCCAAAACGCCGACGCTTCGGGAGCGAGTCAGAATCTTGGCTATTTTAGGAAACAGTCAGGGAATTAGCATCGAAGAAGACTTGGGAATTTTGCAGAAATTGCCCGATGCAGAGCTGACAGTTCTGGAACAGCCCCTGCGTTCGGAGATTAACGATGAATTGTGGGCAAAGCCTTGGGACATTATCTTTTTTGGCGGCCATAGCGAAACTCGGGGAGCTGCGGGGCGGATTTATATCAACGAAAATATTAACGAACAAGACTCGCCGGAATATCTGGCGATCGCTGACTTAAAACATGCCTTGCAAAAAGCCATAGACAGCGGCTTGCAAATAGCGATTTTTAACTCTTGCGACGGATTGGGATTAGTGCGGGAACTGGAAGAATTGCAAATTCCCCAAATCCTTGCCATGCGCGAACCCGTCCACGACGGAGTAGCCAAGCGATTTTTGCAATATTTTCTAGCCGCCTTTGCCGGGGGAAAATCCTTAGCTATGGCCGTGCGAGAAGCGCGCCAAAAGCTCGACGGTTTAGAAGATCTCTTTCCCTGTAGCAGTTGGCTCCCGGTTCTTTGTCAAAACGCCGCCGCCCCAGCGCCGATATGGTCGGACTTGGGACGGCGACCCACAGAAATTTGTCCTTATAAAGGATTGTTTGCTTTCCGGGAAGAAGACGCCCGCTTTTTCCGGGGACGCGAAGAATTTGTTCGCTCGGAACTGGTCGAAGCAGTCGCGACAAAATCTCTAGTAGCCCTCGTCGGCGCTTCGGGAATGGGGAAATCCAGCGTCGTTTTTGCCGGTCTCGTTCCCGAATTGCGACGAGGAGGCGCGGAAGGACAGGCGGGACGCCCGTCCTACGCAAACAATTCTCCTCCCCGTAGGACGGGCGTCCCGCCTGTCCCAGAAACGGTAGAAGGACAGGCGGGACGCCCGTCCTACGCAAACTCAGCCCGAACGGCGATCTTAGGCTTCGGCGAAGCCTGCCCGGAGGGCATAGGACTCCCCGTTCGTCCTGAGCCGGTCGTTGGACCCCCTGTCTCCAATTCCCCCGTTCGCCCTGAGCCTGTCGTAGGCGAAGCCTGTCCGGAGGGCATAGGGTCCCCTTGGCAAATTATCTCCTTTCGTCCGGGGGATAAACCTTTTATCGCTCTGGCTGGGGCAATGCTTTCTCTGGGTTCGCCGCCAATTTCCCAGGCAATTTCCCAAATAGATCGCTATCGGCAAATCCAGCAATTGGCCGGGGAACTGCGGCGGCTCCCGCGATCGCTCCCCCGTTCGTTTCAAGGGCGATTGGCAAAATTTTTAAAAGACAATCCGGGCAAAAAGCTGCTGCTGGTTATCGACCAGTTTGAGGAACTCTTCGCCCTCTGCCCGAACCAGCAAGAGCGAGAGAGTTTTCTGGATCGGCTGCTGGAAGCGATCGCTCTTGCCGATTCCTCTAACGACTCTTTTAAATTATTGCTGACTTTGCGAGCGGATTTTTTCGGGCAAGCGCTATCTTATCGTCCCTTTGCCGATGCCCTCCAGCACCATGTCCTAAGCCTGCCGCCGATGAACGAAGAAGAATTGCAAGAGGCGATCGCTTCTCCGGCAGAGCAACTGGGGGTGACAATAGAAGAAGGACTGACCGAAAGAATCCTAGAAGAAATTAGAAACCAACCGGGCAACTTGCCTTTGCTCGAATTTGCCCTAGAGCAGTTATGGCAAAAAATGCGCGCTGCGGCTTTTAACAATACCACTCTGACCAATGCCGCTTACGACGAAATTGGCGGCGTGACTCAGGCGCTGGCCAAGCACGCCGATCGCACCTTCGAGCAACTAACCCCGGAAGAAAGGCAGCGAGCGAGGCGAATTTTTATCCAGCTCGTCCATCCCGGCGAGGGAACGGAAGATATGCGCCGAGTGGCGACGGCGGATGAAGTCGGCGCGGATAATTGGAATTTGGTCAAAAAGCTGGCCGATGCTCGCTTAGTCGTCACCGGAGGTCGGGAGATTTCCGCTCCGTTTCGGGGGAGAAATTTAGAGCAAAACCCAGCCAACAATTCCGTAGAAATTATCCACGAAGCTTTGATTAGTAAATGGGCAAGGCTGCAAGAGTGGATTGAGAACAATCGCAGCTTTAGAACTTGGCAGGAGCGATTGCGGGTGTTGGTGCGGCAATGGGAAGAGAGCGATCGGGACGAAGGGGCACTCTTGCGGGGCTACTTCCTCGCCGAAGCGGAAGGCTGGCGGCAACAGCGCAACCAAGAACTCAGCTCTATGGAACGCTATTTTATTCAGGCGAGTGCAGACCTGCAGCAGCGAGAAAAGCTGGAAAAGATGGAAGCGCAAATGACTCTGGATGCGGAGAGGCAGGCGAAGAAAATCATAGAACAAGGAAATCAACTTTTGGCAGATGCGCGACAGCAAGCCAAGCAACCCGGAAAGCAAAAAGCTGGCAAATTATGGACATTTTTGATGAGTCTTAGCGTTGCTGGCTTCGTGCTGGCATTGCGCTCTACTGGAGTATTGCAGTCTTGGGAGTTGGCAGCTCTAGACAAACTGTTTCAAGCGCGACCTCTAGAAGCGCCGGAGGAAAGAGTGGTTATTGTGGCAATTGATGATGAGGACTTGCGCGGGATTGGTGAATGGCCTATTAGTGATGGAGTAATGGCAGACCTGCTAAGAAAGCTGCAAGCTCATAAACCCCGCGTTATTGGCCTGAACTTTTTTCGAGAATGGCCAGTAGGATACGGTCATGCCGAGCTACAGCAGGCATTTGCTACTATGCCTAACTTAATTGGCGTTCAGAGCATTTTAGGAGATAGAATTCTACCCCCACCCATACTCAGCGAAGACAACCGTGTAGGTTTTAGCGATACAATCGATGACATAGATGGAAAAATAAGACGAAATGTAGTTTCTGTAATTCGTGGAAAAGAAGAGATAGTTTTAAGCTTTTCTGCTAAGCTGGCTTTGATGTATCTGAAGGCAGAAGGAATTACGGTTCAAAGACTGCCCAACGATCGCCATCAGTTAGGTCAGAGTATAATTCAACCTTTATATTCTAGTGATAAGACCTATGGGGGGTATGTGAGGTTGGGCATTGGGGGCTACCAAATGCTGGCTAATTTTCGTCAAACCCAGGATAGTTTTACTATGGTATCGGCGATTGACGTACTGGAGGAACGGGTCGTTCCAGAGCTAGTGCGCGATCGCATCGTTCTAATTGGCACTACTGCCAAAAGCACCCACAATTTCTTAGAGACGCCTTACAGCAATTATTCCCCCTTCAAACTTCCACATGAAATTTCTAGCGTTGAGTTACACGCTAATTTTGTAAGCCAATTTCTCAGTGCGGCTCTAGACGGACGCAGCCCTTTAATTCGAGTTTGGCCGGATCTGGTGGAATGGTTGTGGACAGCCGTTTGGTCGTGGTTGGGAGTGACTCTTAGCTGGCGATACTGGCATTCTCAGGGCAAATTGATTTTAATTATTTTTATTGCCGGGGCGACTCTTTCGGTTGGTTCCTATCTCGCTTTTCTGGCCTGTTGGTGGATTCCTTTTGTGCCGCCAACCCTAGGCTTTTTGGGAGCGAATATAGCAGTAGGAGCTATAGCCAGCCAACGCTCGGAAAGACTGCAACTTCAGCAAACCTTGGACTTACTTTTAGAGGAATGTTCGCAAAATCCGGCGGCGGGTCGCATTGCCATAGAATATTTAAAGCGATCTGAAAGTAAGCGCCATCAAGCCTTAATCGAAAAATGGCTTGCCGCCAAGGGAAAGGCGAAAGGCGAAGAATGAAGATGGGGGGCACGGGGCAACCTGTAAGGGCGGTGCCCCTACAAGTTTTTTCTACACTTGTGTAAAGGGTAGGGGCAATCCCCCCGCGATTATCAGGGGCCCAGACGCTATGCGCCTAAGGCGCGCAGGCTCCGCCAACGCGATCGCCCCGGTTTGTCTGGGGCACGCTATATAATAATGTATGAGCGAAAAACCGGGCTCCGAGGGGAGCCCGTATTGGGTCAAATTGGCCCGCTTAGCGGAAGCGAATTATCTCCGCGCGAATCAACTCTTGCAGAGCGCCCTGGCACTGCTCCTCGCTGAGCTTGCATTCCCGAGCCATATTCTCGAAAGTGCGGTCCTTTTGGTTGAACATAAACCACGCTAAGACAAAAAGCTCTTCGCGGCTCAGGTTGCGACCGACAGAGCGATCGCTGTCCGGATTGAGAATTAAACTATCCAACCAGTTAGAATTTGACATTTTACTTTTTTGGCTAGTAACGGGGGTTTAAATGCCCCCTTTTTCTTCGATATTTTTAGTATAGCATCACTTTTTATATTGTAAAGTCTTTTTACAAAAAAAGTTACAAACTTAATTTCATACAATTTGCTAGATAGCTAAAACCCTTAAAAAAACCCATGTTTTGCGGAAAAAAGGCCATAAAACGGGTTTTTACAACAACACCAACGCCTATTTCCTGCAGGGAACGATCCCCCCAACCCCCCTTAAAAAGCTTAAAAAGGGGGGCAATAGTCTTGAGCCCCTTAAAAAGGGGGGTTGGGGGGATCTGGCGTTGGTAAACAAACAGAAAGCCGACTCTTCCCCAAAAAGCCAGAAACCCGGTTTTTCCAAAAAACCGGGTTTCTTTCGTTTCTGAGAGGGGCAAAAAAGAGACAAAAAAAGGGGCAAGGTCTGCCCCCCTCACTACTCTACGGCATTGAGTGCAATGGATCTAACGTAATAGTATATATTGTTATTCATTTTTATTAAAATTACATTAAAGTTAGATGAATTTTTTTTCATCTTCACCTTTTTATTGCCTTCAGCGGTGGAATTGGGCATAGCGCATTGGGCATTGGGCATTGGGCATTGGGCTTTGGGCATTGGGCTTTGGGCATTGGGCATTGGGCTTCGATAGCTCTCTCACTCCTCAGCCCGATCGCTTCCTTGAGGATTGGGAACGGGGTACTTAAGGACTTGGGGATTTGAGGACTTGAGGATTTAGGTACTTAAGGATTTAGGTACTTGGGGACTTAGATACTTAGGGAATTAAGAACTCAGGGACTTAGGTACTTGGAACAAGCCATCCTCAACAGGACTTATACTTTCTTCCCAGATCTAACTATTCCTAGGACCTGTGCCGACCAATGCCACACCCCACACCCCAAACCCCAGTTATTGCCCTACACCCCACACCCCACACCCCAAACCCCAGTTATTGCCCAATGCCCAATGCCCTCTGCCGGCGGTGTCTTAGAATAATGACTAAAGTCGGATTGTAGTAAGTAAATAATGTACGCTTCGCAACAATGGACGGATAATACGAATGTTTTTATTGAGACCCCGCAATTGCTGGATCCAAGCTTGCTCAAAACAGCAAGGTATATATATAACAGACACCACCAGGTTCATCAAGAGCGGATGAATCGCCCTCTAGGCGTAGTCGTAGATCGCTTTACTCAAAGGGGTCACATGATTTTCAGGAAAAGACCAGCGCTGTTGATGAGCGAATCATTTATCCCCTTCGAGATGATTGAATCAGGGTTGTATTAGATAGGGGCGATCGCAGTCGGTCTGTTGATTAATAAATCATCAATCTGCTCCCTTGCTTATCCCCTCGCCGATAGACTGTCAATAGATTCTGAGCTGCATTAAAATATCGCGATCGGGGGATAGAGATTTTTAGCTAGAGCAGGCCAAAGAGGATAGGGCTAAAATATCAATTAAATGTATTTATATTATCGAAAAAATGCGATCGCTATGGAGCCTATAATTACTGCGGTAGTCGTGCCGATTGTTTTTGCTTTAGGAGCATCCATCGGCAGTTTCCTAAATGTAGTGGCCTATAGAATACCCGCTGGGTTATCGATTCTGTCGCCACCATCTCGCTGCCCCAAATGTTTTCACAAATTGCGCAAGCACGAAAACGTCCCGGTATTCGGCTGGATTTGGTTAGGGGGACGCTGCGCTCATTGTCGCAGTCCCATTTCCCCGCGCTACCCCATCGTCGAAGCCAGCACCGGACTCTTATTCCTTCTTATATTATTTATGTTTGTCCAAACGCCGACCCTCATGGTTGGCTACTGGGCATTTTTTAGCTGGCTCTTGGTTCTCTCCTTAATTGACAGCGACACCATGACCCTACCGAATCCCCTAACCCAGTCTGGACTGGTAGCAGGTTTGGTCTTTCAAATAGCCAACGGTTTTGCCATAACCTCTAGCCTGAGCGGCGCGGCGGGATACCTAATGAAGGGAATCGCTGGAGCTGTAATAGGAATCTGGTTATTCGATATTATCTCGATAGTGGCCTCGATTTTTTTCGGGCAAACGGCAATGGGAGCAGGGGATGCCAAACTAGCCGCCACTATTGGCGCTTGGTTGGGCTGGAAATATTTGCTAGTCGCCAGCTTCCTCGCTTGTGGGGTGGGGGCTTTTGTCGGCGGCGGAGCGATCGCCCTTGGCTTGCTGTCTCGCCGCCAACCCATGCCATTTGGTCCCTTCCTCGCCCTCGGTGCTGCCATTAGCGCCATCTGGGGCGAAGCGCTTTTATCCACTTATTTGCAGCTATTTTTCCCCGTGACTTAGGTGAATTCTGCGAATAAAAGTACCCGCAGAGGGAGCGATCGGAGCCCCCTCTCGGGAGGGGGTTGGGGGTGGGTACTGCGATCGGGGAAAAACCACCCCAAAGTTTCGGAGTCCCCTCTCGGGAGGGGGTTGGGGGTGGGTACTGCGATCGGGGAAAAACCCACTTGTAGTTGTAGGTTGGGCCCGCCGTTCGCGCAGCGTCTGCGCAGGAGAATAGCCTGACTGCTTTCCGCTAAATGAAGAGTTTAGGAGTAAATACTTATGGCACAGAATCGCGGACCGTCGCCGGTTATTTATATCGTCATCTTTCTGCTCCTCGCCGCTGGTGGCTATTGGTTTTTTGCCAAAGGACAAGGCAACCCGCCGGATATTGGCCAGTCCGATCCTCCCGACCCGCCTCCTGCTGCCCCGCCTCCTGCTGCCCCGCCTCCTACCGCCCCGCCTCCTACTACTCCTCAGTTTTCTCTACCCAACGCCGTAGCAGCAGGGACGACAATTAGAGTCGATGGCTCTACAAGCATGGTGACCATTAATCAAAATCTCAAAAATGGTTTTCAGCAAAAGTTTCCCGGCACCACCGTAACTACCGAAGCCAAAGGTTCTTCCCAAGGAATTCAGGGGCTGATATCGGGGAGCGCCGATATTGCCGCCGTATCTAGACCGCTAACCGAATCAGAAAAAAGTCAGGGCTTAATCGCCTTGCCCATTGCTTTAGATAGAGTTGCCATTGTCGTGGGCAAAGACAATCCTTTTCGCACGGGCTTAAGCAAGACTCAAGTGCAACAGATCTTCCAAGGTCAGATTGTGGATTGGTCTCAGGTGGGAGGAAACTCCGGAGCGATTCGAGTTATTAACAGACCGCCCATTAGCGGCACCCATCAGACTTTTAAAGAAATGATTTTAGGTGGCGGCGAGTTTGGCAGTACCCCGAACATCACGACTATGGAGCGAGATGCTACAACGCCTTTGTTGCGAGAGCTAAAAACTGACGGAATTGGCTATGCCACTTACGCTCAAGTCGCGAACCAACAAACAGTACGGGTGGTGGCGATCGATGGTTTGACTGGAGAAGCAGCGACCTATCCTTTCCAAAGGAAACTGTACTATGCCTATAAAAACCCGCCCAATCCAGCAGCTCAATATTTTCTGGGTTATGCTCTCTCTCCCGAGGGACAAAAAGCGATGTTGGGAAATTAGGGCATTGGGCATTGGGCATTGGGCATGTTCGCATTGGGCATTGGGAAGAGCGGAATTGCTTTTTGTAGTCTTTCTTAAGCCCCCCTTTCAAAGGCTTTCAAAAGGGGGTTGGGGGGGATAGAAACTGTAGTAGCAAAAAAGAAAAATGGTTAGGACTTACGCAAAGACTCTATTTGTAGGGTGCGCAGTGGCAAGGCGACGGTTAAAATTGTGGGTTCGATCCGCGACAGCGCACCTATCCCCCCAAACCCCCCTTAAAAAGCCTTAAAAAGGGGGGCTATTGAGGTAGTTGGCCACAATTTTAAGCTGGACGCGCCACTGCGCACCAGACACTATATTTAGCCTTCGATCCGGCAATTTGTGTAAGTCCTGATGGTATAGAACCATTGTAAGGAGCAATATGGATACAGAAGCTAGGGATTCGGCAACAAAAGATAGCAGCCCTTACGTTCTGGGTATAGATTTGGGAGGAAGCGCCATTAAGTTAGGACTATTTAGTTCCGATGGCACTTGTCTTGAGGATACTAGAGTCGCCACGCCACGTCCGGCGACCCCAGAGAAGGTTTTGGCAACAATGCTAGAGGCGATCGCGGGAGTTGACCCAGAAGGAGCTGCGATCGCGATCGGTGTAGGATCTCCAGGGCCAGTTAGTTCCGTCGTCAGTATGGCTCATGTCTCCACTAATTTAGACAACTGGGACAATGTTGCCTTAGACGACTGGTTAGAAGAAAAAACCAATAAGCCCGTTGTTTTGGCCAACGATGCTAACTGTGCTGGCATGGGAGAAGCTTGGCTCGGAGCCGGACGGGAATTTCGCAACTTCATCATGCTTACCTTGGGCACTGGGGTTGGCGGTGCTATTATTCTGGATGGGAAGCTCTTCGTGGGACCCAAAGGCACGGCGGGGGAGTTGGGGTTAATCACCATAGATCTCTACGGTCCAGAGTGCCATAGCGGCAACAGAGGGTCATTAGAGCAGTATGTTTCCTTGCAGGGGATTCGGCGACAGAGCGGGATGGAACCGGATCGACTGGCTCATGCTGCTAAGGCAGGCGATAGCTTCGCTTTGGAGTTTTGGAAAAACTACGGGCATCTGCTCGGTGCGGGTCTGGCAAACTCTATTTATGTCCTAAACCCCGAAGCTATTGTTATTGGTGGAGGAATTGCCGCTAGTGCCGAATTCTTTTTGCCCTCGACTTGGACGGAAATCGAGCGGCGGGTATTGCCAGAAAGCCGCAAAGACTTACAAATAATTACCGCTGAGCTTGGAGCCAAAGCAGGTATCGCCGGCGCGGCCAAGTTAGCATGGCAGCGAGTGGAAGACGCTATCTAACATAAATCTATGTATAGCAGTAAGCTATTAGCTGTCACTGCTCAGCAGTCAGCTAAAGTCCTGCCAACAAGCGCACTCAAGCGCATTTTGTAACTGTCAAACACCTTAATCGGTAGTGCTATACATATAGGCTTTAGTGCGTAATGCGCACCTACCTACTATACACAACTCAAAACTCAAAATTCAAAATTCAAAACTCAAGACTTAAGATTACATGACCAGCTTTTGTAGGGCGGGCAATAACTCGGTTGCTTGAAAGGGCTTGGTAAAATATGCCGTTACCCCGAGTTCTTTTGCCTTTTGCCGGTATTCCTTGCTATCCCGGGAAGTTAGTAGGGCTACGGGCAAGTTTTGCCACTGGGGACGAGAGCGAATCTGCTTCAATAATTTAAATCCATTGAGATGGGGCATTTCTAAATCCGAGAGAACTAAGTCAAATGCTTCTGGCGATCGCTCTAATACTGCCAAGGCTTCTCGACCATCGGTGCAAGCTGTGACTGCGAATCCCCCTAGAGGCAGCAGCTTTTCTAAAGACTTACGGATAGAAAGAGAATCATCCACCATTAAAACCCTGAATTGAGATACTTTTGACTTTTGACTTTTGACTTTTGACTTATCGGCTGCAGTCTGGGCTTGAGAGGCAATATCCTGGCGATCGCTCTTAGATACTTTTGACTTTTGACTTTTGACTTTTGACTTATCGGCTGCAGTCTGGGCAATATCCTGGCGATCGCTCTTAGATACTTTTGACTTTTGACTTTTGACTTTTGACTTATCGGCTGCAGTCTGGGCTTGAGAGGCAATATCCTGGCGATCGCTCTTAGATACTTTTGACTTTTGACTTTTGACTTTTGACTTATCGGCTGCAGTCTGGGCAATATCCTGGCGATCGCTCTTAGATACTTTTGACTTTTGACTTTTGACTTTTGACTTATCGGCTGCAGTCTGGGCTTGAGAGGCAATATCCTGGCGATCGCTCTTAGATACTTTTGACTTTTGACTTTTGACTTTTGACTTATCGGCTGCAGTCTGGGCTTGAGAGGCAAGCTCCGGGCGCTCGCTCTTAGATACTTTTGACTTTTGACTTTTGACTTTTGACTTATCGGCTGCAGTCTGGGCTTGAGAGGCAAGCTCCGGGCGCTCGCTCTTAGATACTTTTGACTTTTGACTTTTGACTTTTGACTTATCGGCTGCAGTCTGGGCTTGAGAGGCAAGCTCCGGGCGCTCGCTCTTAGATACTTTTGACTTTTGACTTTTGACTTTTGACTTATCGGCTGCAGTCTGGGCTTGAGAGGCAAGCTCCGGGCGCTCGCTCTTAGATACTTTTGACTTTTGACTTTTGACTTTTGACTTATCGGCTGCAGTCTGGGCAATATCCTGGCGCTCGCTCTTAGATACTTTTGACTTTTGACTTTTGACTTTTGACTTATCGGCTGCAGTCTGGGCAATATCCTGGCGCTCGCTCTTAGATACTTTTGACTTTTGACTTTTGACTTTTGACTTATCGGCTGCAGTCTGGGCAATATCCTGGCGCTCGCTCTTAGATACTTTTGACTTTTGACTTTTGACTTTTGACTTATCGGCTGCAGTCTGGGCTTGAGAGGCAATATCCTGGCGATCGCTCTTAGATACTTTTGACTTTTGACTTTTGACTTTTGACTTATCGGCTGCAGTCTGGGCTTGAGAGGCAAGCTCCGGGCGATCGCTCTTAGATACTTTTGACTTTTGACTTTTGACTTTTGACTTATCGAGACGAGCATTGATTAACTCTCTTAAATAATAGGGAGATAGTACCGGAACCACTTCGCCGGTGCCCAAGACAGTACAACCGGCCACATAAGGAGGCACTGAGACCTTGGGATCAAAAGGTTTCAGTACCAATTGCCGTTCTTCTAGCAGCGCATCTACAGCTAATACCACCAACTCCCCTCTCGCATCCAGAACCAGTCCTTGCATGGATTTCTCTCCAGACCTGGGATAGCCGCTATTTTTTTGGATAGCTCTTTCATAGCGCCCATAAGGCAGAATCTCTAACAAAGACAATACAGGCAGGGATTGATTTTGCCAGAGAACTGCCGACTCCCGGGTATCGGCTAAATTAATTAATTCTTTTAGATCCCGAGCGGGAATCGCCAGAGTTCTCCCGCCAGCGCGACAGAGCAACAAAGGAAGAACGCTCAGAGTTAAGGGAATCCCGATTGTAAACTTCGTCCCTTTGCCCAGCTCCGTTTCTACTCGGATAGAGCCTCCCACCCGGGCGACTCGTTCCAAGACTATCTCCAATCCAACCCCTCGACCGGATAAGTCAGTTACTTTCGCTGCCGTAGAAAATCCAGGGGCAAATAGAAGTTGGAGAACTTCATCGTTGCTAGTTTCGCTATATTTTTTGGAGATAAGTCCTTTTTCCTTAGCTCGCCGATAGACTTTCTCCGTATCTATACCGCGCCCATCGTCCTCCATCGCGATCGCCAGCACCGGTCCTTGTATAGTTGCCGATAGAGTAATAGTGGCGCAAGAGGATTTGCCTTGACTTTTTCTTTCTGCTGGCCTTTCTATCCCGTGGTCGAAAGCATTGCGAAACAAGTGGGTAAAAGGAGTTTGTAACTGCTCCATTATCACCCTATCCACCATAGTTTCTTTGCCGATTACCACCAACTCGACATCTTTACCATGTTGCTGTTTGAGGTTTCTAAGCGGGACTTTAAACTTTTGGGCAATCTGCTCGAAAGGCACCATCCGCGATTCCATCAAATCCTGGTATAGGCGATCGATATCGGCGCGCATTTCTCCGATAAGCCCTTGCCACTCTTGATTCGTCTCTGTTTTTGCATCTGGGTTAGACTTGTTTTTCAGACTCTGCAACAACCGCTCGTAATTAATCAACAAATCCCCGACATTATTGGTCATCCTATCTACCTTCAATACCGGCACCCGCAGATCCAGAGTGGCAAAATCCGGTTCGGCCGTAGATTCAACGACCATATATTTTAAAAACCGTTCTGGAATTGGGGAGTTTAGAGTAAATTCTTCTAAAGTTATAGGATCTTCCTCCAGCTCCTCCGGCTCCTGGGGAGACTGGGTGAGGGGGGGAGGTGTGGGAGGAATGGGAGGCGTGGGAGGAATGGGAGGCGTGGGAGAACGGATTATGCTTCCCACACTTCCCACACTTCCCACACTTCCCACACTTCCCACACTTCCCACACTTCCCACACTTCCCACACTTCCCACACTTCCCACACTTCCCCCTCCCCCGGTCCCCAGGTCTCCCAGGTCTAGGTCTGCCAAATCCTCCCAGCCTTCCCCTGCTCCCAGGTCTAGGTCTGCCAAATCCTCCCAGCCTTCCCCTGCTCCCAGGTCTAGGTCTGTCAAATCCCCCCAGCCTTCCCCTGCTCCCTGCTCCCCATCCGCTGCCACATCCGTTCCATCCGTTACCCCATCCGCTGCCAAATCCCCCCAGCCTTCCTGCTCCCCATCCGCTGCCACATCCGTTCCATCCGTTACCCCATCCGCTGTCAAATCCCCCCAGCCTTCCCCTGCTCCCTGCTCCCCATCCGCTGCCACATCCGTTCCATCCGTTACCCCATCCGCTGTCAAATCCTCCCAGCCTTCCCCTGCTCCCTGCTCCCCATCCGCTGCCACATCCGTTCCATCCGTTACCCCATCCGCTGCCAACCCAAGTCCCCCGGTCCCCAAGTCCCCCAATCCCGATCGCAAAACTTCAGCTCGATGCGATCGGATTTGAGCGATCGCTATTGTTAGTGGCTCTGCAGTCAGGTCATCCCGGTCGAGCAATTCGTTCAGATGACCAGCGATATCCGTTAGCCAAGTCAGATTGAGAGTCTGTCCTAAAAGGGTTATTTCTTCAAAAAAGTTAGCGATCGCCAGCAGCACTGACGGAAGTTCTTGTGCCGCTTGACCCGGAGACAGAGCAGCCAGATTTTTTTCCAGAGTTGTCAGGCATTCTTCTAAATCGGCTTCCAGAACTGTTTTCAGAAAAATATTAATTTCGCCCTTGGGGACTGCTACCTCTAGGGGGGTTTCTGGGAGAGACTCTACAAACTCGTCTAGCTTGGCAATGAGACTTTCAGCTTTTTTCTCCCCTGCTTCTGCTTCTCTATTGTTAAAAGCGAGGACGAGAATCTCGCCCATACATTCCATACCCGCACAGAGCAGTTTTTGGCCTTTTTCTAATTCTGCTACCCGCTCTTCTTGGAGGGCGATGAGCAAGTCTTCTACCTTGTGAGCCAGACGCGACAATTCTGGCATTCCCGCTAACCCCGCCCCTCCTTTGAGAGAGTGAGCGGCGCGAATTATAGTTGGGTAATCTGCATCCCCGGAGCGCAATTGCTCGATACCGCGATCGAGGGCAGATAAATGCTCTGGCGCTTCTTCCGTCAAAAAGCTCTGGCGCGATTCTCGGGCGATCGCTTCTAAAATCTTGCTATCGAGTGTCCCGTTCATTTTGCCTCCTAAGCCTTGCCATTTGTTTCAAGTCCAGCAAATAAAGCTGCCACATTGAGAACGGCGGCAATAGCTGTTGTTTTGTCTTCCCCTCTCTCCTGAATTTCTGCTAAACCAGAAAAATAACCTCCCACCACTCTTTTTGCTTTCGGCGGCAGCGGTTCAAAACTCCCTGGATGTAAACTAACTATTCCCCTGACAGCCGATACCGCGCAGATAATTTGAGATTGCTGCGATGCCTCCTTCCGAGCGCTACTATCAGTTGTTTTTTTTTCCGAGTCTTTACCCGAATTTTTACCCGAATTATTCCCCGAGCTAGGCTCTGTTAACACAACCAGAGTCAGCCGGTCAGACATGGTTAATCCCCCCTCGGGCAAAGGAGGGAGTTTAAGTCCCATCGATGCGCTCAAAAATTCAGCCAAATCCAATACCCATAATAATTGACCGCGTCGATACAAAACTCCCAGGTAAGCGTCTGTTATTCCCGGAATCGGACAAATTGCGCCTCGTTCGACAGCTATTGTTTCTGCCATCACTTCCGATGGTAGCACCAAGCGAGCCCGTTTGCCTAATTGAATATCAAAATACTCTTTCACTCATGTTTAGTCCCAATCTGCCTTTATGTAAAAAAATGCTATGCTATTCTATTTAGGCTACAATCTTGGCAACAGCGATCGCCCTTTGCCCTTCTCCCCGATAGCTATATTATTCTTCATCTCGCCTTCAGTATCCAAAGCAAGACGAATTGAAAGTTTTTTCTCAACCATGCTCAATAGCTTAATCGGTTTAAAGGGCTTGGTTATAAATCCCTTAGCCCCTGCCATCCTAGCTCGCAATTTATCTACCATAGCCTCTCGCCCGGTTAGCATAACAATTGGTATATTCTTCAAGCTCGACGCTTGGTGAAGCATCCGACAAAGTTCGTAGCCATTGATATCGGGCATATCAACGTCCATTAAGATCAGAGCTGGTTTATATCTAACTAAAGCAGTTAATGCTTTAGCAGGTTCGGTGATAGAAATCGTTCGGTAGCCTCCAGCTTCTAAAATTGCTGCCACATTCCGCTGCAATACCAGGCTGTCATCTATGCAAGCAATAACCAGGCGATCGTCGGCTTGCCGACATCTACAACAGCTCTCGACATAAGAAGTCATCGCGATCGCTCCGGCCTGCACTAGCGGCTGCCACAAACGGGCCATTCCTAAAGCATCAGTTTTTAAAGCTCTAGCTGCTTCATAAAGACAAAGACCCTCTTGCAGAACTATCTCTAGAGATTTTATAAATTCAAGGTTCTGGGTATGCTGCCGAATCACTTTGGGAATAAGCTCGATATTTTTTACCTTCGGTCGCTGAAAGGGAGAACTAATCTCCGGTTGCAACTGCTGCCAATTTTTTATAGCTCCTCGCATGGGCAGAACCACCTTATTGAGGGGTTGCGACAACAGAATTGGGTCGAGTCCCGCAGTTTTGTCATATTTCAGTACCGATTTAGGCAAGGCCAGTACCTGGACGATCGCTTCCTGAATCATCCAAAACAAGAGCTTGCGAACTTGTTCCAAAGACAATTGGCCTTCTTTCCAGCAATCGCAAACGAACTGATAGTCGCAGCTAGACTTTGGCAATGCTTGGGGTTGCAGCTCCGGGTAGTACCATTGCAGAAAATAAGCCAAGCGTTCTCGCTGACCTATGGTACTGGTAGCAAAATGAATTTTGCCACCTCCCAAATATATTTGCCAAAGGGCTTGACTTTCTTGGGGAGCCCGGAAGCTCAAGCGACCTGACATTTGCTTGGCCGCAACGGTCTGTAGGGCCTGAAAAGGCTGAACCAGCATCGGAGTAGCTCCCGACCTCTGAGGCTCTGATATCAAAGAAACAGTCATAGATACACCAAAAACAGCTTTTTTTCGCTATTGGCGATCGGCTTTTGGGGGCGGAGTAGCTAGCAATTCTCCCTTGTAGTTTGCGCGAAGTGCTGGTTCTGAGTCCGCTTGAGAGCAAGTGGGAGCATTTCACTTTTGTAACCAGTAGGTTGGGTTGAGGTTGGGCCCGCCATCAACGAAACCCACCCAAACGAATCGCACTCTCAAATAAGTGTAATGAACGATCTGGTAGGGGCGACAGCATCCCCGAGACTGCCTGGGCTGTAGAACGAGAGTCTTGTATTGGGATGCAACGCCCAGATATCTCACACCAAGAGCGAGAAACGCTATATTGTTGGGTTTCGTTGATGGCGGGTCCAACCTACACCGCTCTTCCTTAGCTTAGGCAATTGCATTCATTGAAATGCTCCCGAGCAAGTCCCTTTGAGACCAGCTATTCTTCTGGACACCCAAGCGCGAAAATGTTTTCCCCATTTCAAAGAAATGGGTTAGCCCGCTTGCTGTCTCCAAATGCTTGCTGGCATTATTACTCTCTACTCTGTAACGGACCTCCCCTAACCTCCATATCTATTAAGCTTGTCGCCCCGAATCACCTCAAGCGCTCCCATGCACGCCCGACTATTTCAATCGAGACTGTCATAGAGACTTCGATCGAGAAATAGTCGTGCAGCCAGATTTCAGTTTTTTTCTACAAAGCCGATCGCCCGCTTTTTTACTTAGAGGGAACTCCTTAGCGCATTTTTCGCCAAAGGATTTTTAGACAAAGGCCAGCTTTGTCCCCTAATTTTTCTTTTAAATTATTTCTTAATATTACTCTATTTTTTAATAATTTACCCATACAGCGAGGATCTTGCCGATCTAACTTGTAACGGTCTATGTTGAGGTCCCAGTATTATTCTGTAGCTCTTGGGGATGGAAATGAAGAAAGGGAGAGGAAAGGGAAGATGCACCGCTTTGTCTCTAGTCCAGAAGAGCGATCGCGAGCTTTATAGCACTACGCATACTCGATCTTTGATAATTGACAGCTAGTCAAAGCTTCTGGAATAGTCCTGCAGAAAAGCTACAGCTTAGCTCAAGGCATAAGCTGAGAGCTGAGAGCTGAGAGCTGAGAGCTGAGAGCTGAGAGCTGCTGTATTAGCTATAAGCCAACTGCACCCCACCAATATTGCCAGAACTCGCCATAGGCTCCAATCGATTCTTAGGTTCTTCCAGGTGGTCCCTAACAGTTGCCAAAAGTTGTTGTGGCTCAAAGGGTTTAGTTATATAGTCATTAGCGCCTACCATGCGAGCCCGCAACTTATCAATCAAGCCATCTCGCCCAGTTAGCATAACAATCGGAACTTCCTGCAACTGGTCGGACTGTCGCAGCAAGCGCGACAGTTCATAGCCGTTTATTTCTGGCATATTTATGTCCATTAATACCAACGCTGGCTTATAACGAGCTAAAGCACTCAAGGCTTTTGCCGGTTCTGAGATTCCCAGCACCCGAAAGCCTGCTGCCTCCAAAATCATTTTCACGTTTCGCTGCACCGTACTGCTGTCATCAATGCAGGCAATAATCGGTCCGCTGTTAGATTGAGGACAGCGATAGGGATTTACTTCTACTGCTCCGGCTCGCACCAATGGCTGCAACAAAGCAGCTAAAGATAATGTATCGGTTTTTAAATGGCGGGCGAGTTCGTACAAAGACAGATTCTTAGCCAGAATTTTACCCAGAGCTTGGATGTATTTAATGTCCCGCACCTTTTGCCACAGCAGGTTGGGCAGTTCTTCCAAGTTCTTTAGCTCTAACCGCTGGAAAGGAGAATTGATTTCCGGTCGCAGTTGCTGCCACTGATTTATAGTCCCTCGCATAGGCAAAATTACCTCTTTTAGAGGCACGGACAACAAAATCGGATCTAGTCCTACAGTTTTCTCAAACTGGACGACTGCTTTTGGTAAAGCTAATAGCTGTACGAATGCTTCCTGGCTCAGCACGAACATTAGCTTGCGCGCTTGCTGCAAAGACAGTTTTTCTGCCTTCCAGTAATGGCAAATTAGCTCGTAATCCGACTTAAACCTTCCCGCTGATTTACAGTCTAGCCCCGGACAATACCTTTGCAAAATATACTCTAACCTCTCCCTTTTACCCATAGCGCTAGTAGCAAAATGCACCTTACCATTGCCAAAATGAACGCGCCAAAAAATTGACTCGTCATTCGGGTCGCGCACCGTCAACCTGCCAGAAATCTTTTTTTGCACTATATTCTGCAAAATCTTTAGTGGCGACGCCTCTTTCTGCGCTGACCTTTCTTTTGACGACTTAGTTTTCGTTTCAGATGGGATTGCCGTTTTTTCCATTGCTGCCGCAGTTATCATTTATGCTTGCTCCTTTTATCATTACTATAGACTAGACTCTTAGTAAGTCAAGTAGTTTACTAATTGCTGGAAGAGATCGTTAAGAATATAACTGCAATTGGCTTTGCTTTAGGTATATAAACTCTATCCCTTGTCTTTGGGCTGGAGGTGGCCTGCAAGGCTGGTTTTGTTTTTATCTGGGTCGATCGCTCCTTCTGCTCTTATTTACATTATTAAGTATTGTAAACTTAATTTCGTCAGCCAAAAGGCTTAATTTTCAATAACAGTAATATATAGAAGAAACACGGATATATCGAGGACCTTTTAAATCGTATTTGGTGCCGTCTTCGATTTTCTTTATTCTTAAACTTTTTAAAATAATATTATGCCCGGTGCATCCGAAGAAGTTTGTGGTCTCTATCGACAATGATAGCCTTCAGAGCTTTAAAACTACATCAGTAATGGTGAGGAAATTCTTCTCGGTAGCATTACTTAATTTAATATCTGTGAAAACACATAAGGATAATCCAACTGCTATGAAGAAAGGCGCAGTATCGATCGTTCGCGATCGAGTTTAACACATTTTCAACCTATCTTTACAAAATTTTTGTAAGGTTTTCTGGGGCGGTATCTAACGCTTTTTTGGAAAATTGAGTTGATTGCTAATGTAGCAAATAAATTCTATTGAAGAATAATTGAAAATCGATAGTTACTTCAAAAAAAATAAGGGCTTTCTTGAATATAGTGCAAAAAGTTACATATGATACAGAATTACTCAAAAAGAGCAGAGCAAACCTTGAAATTTTCTTAAATTGGAGTTGCAAGTTACCAAAAATCTAGGATAGCCAAAATATTCTCAGGACTTATCGCTTTCTTATAAAGAGTATAAATAATTTGTATATATAAAAGGACCCTATTGGCTGCCAGTCAATAGGGTCCAATTGAAAAATTGCCTCTTATATATATAGGGCTTGCTGTATAAATCCAAAAGCCTGGGGTGTGGGAAGTGTGGGAAGGGTGGGGAGGTGTGGGGAGTGTGGGAAGGGTGGGGAAGTGTGGGAAGGGTGGGGAAGTGTGGGAAGGGTGGGAAGTGTGCTGAAAGTTCTCCCCTCTCTCCCCTCTCTCCCCACACTCCCCACACCTCCCCTCTCTCCCCCTCTCCCCACACCTCCGACACCTCCCCACAGGGAGCATTTCACTTTTGCAATCGGTAGCCCGCTCCGGGCTAAGTTTTGTGTAGCCGCGCCTTTAGGCGTTAGGCGTCCGGGTACGAAATTGAAATGCTCCCTCCCCACACTCCCTGCACTCTGCCTTTTTCAGCAAGCCCTATATAATGCAAGGGGGTAGAAAGCTCCTCTATGGTGGATGGTAGGGGTGGAATTTTCTCTGCCCCGATAGCGATCGCATGAGGCTAAAAATGACTTTTGATTACGACCTATTAACGATTGGTGCTGGTTCTGGGGGCCTAGCTGGCTCCAAGCGAGCCGCTTCTTATGGAGCCAAGACCGCCATTATCGAAGGGGACCTAGTGGGCGGAACTTGCGTAATTCGCGGCTGCGTGCCTAAAAAGCTAATGGTCTATGCCTCCAGCTTCTCCCATTTATATGAAGATGCGGTGGGCTATGGCTGGGCGGAAGTAGAACCCAGCTTTGACTGGAAAAAAATGATAGATGCCGTCCAGAAAGAAGTGCTGCGTCTGAGCAAAATGCATATCGGCGCTCTGGAAAAGGCAGGAGTAGAGCTAATTGAGGGATTCGCTCGCTTTATCGATCCTCATACGGTGGAGGTGGGCGATCGCAAAATTACAGCGAACACAATTTTAATCGCAGTAGGGGGAGAAGCACATAAGCTAGATACCCCTGGCATAGAACATGCCATTACCTCCCGGGAGATGTTCCTGCTCCAAGAGCAACCGAAGCGGTTGGCAATTATTGGCGGCGGCTATATTGCCGTCGAGTTTGCCGGAATTATGAATGGTTTGGGCTCTGAAGTCACGGAGATTATCCGTCGCGACCAAGTTCTGCGGGGCTTTGATGAAGATATCCGCTCCAATGTCCAGGAAGGGATGATAAAGCACGGGATTAATATCGTGACAGAGAAGGTAGTAAGGAAAATTGAAAAAACCCCAGAGGGTCTGAAAGTGATTCTTTCTGGAGATGGAGATCCGCTTTTGGTAGATGCAGTTCTTTCGGCAACGGGTCGCAAGCCGAATTTAAAAGGACTGCAATTAGAGAATGCTGGCGTCGAGGTAGTCAACGATACGATCGCCGTTAAAGTAGATAGCAATACGAGCCAGCCTCATATCTATGCAGTGGGAGATTGCACTGGCGGAATGGAGCTAACTCCTGTGGCGATCGCTGAAGGACGAGCCTTCGCCGATACGATATTTGGTCATCGGCCTTGCTATCTAAACCATCACAACGTACCTACGGCAATTTTTTCCCAGCCACAAGCGGGCACCGTCGGCTTGACCGAAGCAGAAGCGCGAGAAAAATATGGCGATCTAGTGAAAGTCTATCGCGCTCGATTCCGCCCCATGTTCCACAGCCTCACCGGCGCTGACGAAAAAGTGATGGTCAAGCTAATAGTTGTCGGCCCAACCGAACGAGTTATGGGCGTTCATGTTGTTGGCAAAGACGCCGCCGAGATTATTCAAGGTATGGCAATTCCCGTTGTGATGGGAGCGAGGAAGAAAGACTTTGATGCCACCGTTGCAATTCATCCTTCCACTGCAGAGGAATTGGTGACAATGCGATAATTTTTGAAATGCTGGAGAATTATAGCACTACGCACTCAAGGAACGGACAGTTCAAATCTCGCTCCTTGCTAGTAACGGCAAGGCTTGTGCTAAAAGCTGACTGCTGATAGCTGACTGCTTACTGCTATAAAAGAGAATTACCCAGCATTTCTTTTTTGATACAAGAGCGATCGCCTGATATCTGAGAGCTACGACTTCGCTGCCGGACATACTTTCAACCCACCCACACCGCCCGCAGGAGGGGAAGCCGACCCATTCTTCCCCTCCTGCGGGCGGCGTGGGTGGGTCTCTTACAGATAATTTTTCAAGAATGAATAAGTAGTTAATCAAAATTAATTACATAAGTTTCTCCAAATTCTCGTATAATTGTTTCAATAGCGTCAACAAAAATTTCCCAGGTACAATAAGCGTCTATTGGAAGCCATTCATATTTAATCTTG
>JAAHFN010000059.1 GCA_010672965.1 Oscillatoria sp. SIO1A7 | reverse complement strand
CTGAAGTATGTTTTTACATCACTTCTATACAAGCTGATGCAAGTGTTTTAACCAAAGCAATTCGCTCTCATTGGGGGGTTGAAAACAGTCTCCATTGGGTATTAGATGTGACGTTTAAAGAAGACTCCAGCCGAATTAGAACCGGACATGGAGCTGAGAATATGGGGCTTTTGCGACGCTTATGTATCAATTTACTCAAGCAAGAGCCCTCGAAGCAGAGTCTGGCAATGAAACGCTTTAGCGCCGCTCTAGATAATGACTATGCGCTCAAGGTTATGTTGGGACAGGCTGATATTTGAGCTGTGAGATTACTATTGAAAACATTAACAAAAAAACCTGGCAAAATTAACAACTAATAAATAAGCTATTTTATGGCTTACTTTATAATATTTTTAGGCATGTTTTGGTTATTTATTGCTGAACTTTGTGGGCAATATGGAGATTATAAACCTCTGATTTAGATGCGATTACCCTGCCATGAAAGCCTATTCATTAGATTTACGACAAAAAATTATAGAGACTTATCAAAACGAAGAAATAACTCAAAAAGAACTAGCTAAAAGGTTTCGAGTTTCTCAAAGCTTTATAACCAAGCTGTTAAGGCGGTATAGAGAAACAGGAGAAATAGGGCCAAAGCCTTTTAGGGGAGGCGTTCAGCTAAAGTTAAATCCCGAACAGATAACAATTTTGGCCGAATTAATAGAAAAAAACAATGATGCTACGTTAGAAGAACTATGCGTAATAATCAAAATTGAAACCGGAGTTGCAATTAGTAGAGCAACAATGGGACGGATGACTAACAAGTTAAAATCCACTTACAAAAAAAAGACTTTGCACCCAAGCGAAAAGGAAACAGAGAGAGTGCAAAAACTGAGAGTAGAGTTTTGGGAAAAAATTAGCTCTATACCGCCTGAAGACTTGGTTTTCATTGATGAATCGGGATTAAATTTAGCCTTTACGAGGTTGTATGCTAGGGCGCTTAAAGGTCAAAGAGCCCGGGGAGATTGTCCTAGTCAAAGAGGTAAAAATGTTTCGACTTTTTCGTGCGATTTCTGAAAAAGGAATCATTGCTTCTATTAATATTTTAGGGGCGGCCAATGGAATAATATTTGAAGCTTTCATCATAACGATGGTAGTACCTAAGCTATGGAAAGGGGTTCATGTAGTGGTAGATAATAGTACCATACATAAAGGAATCGAAATTGAGAAAGCAATCGAAGAAGTTGGAGCAAAACTAATTTTTTTACCTCCTTATTCTCCCGAGAAGAATCCAATTGAGAATCTTTGGTCTAAGGTTAAGTCAAGTCTTCGTTCTCAGAAACCTCGAACATACCGAGAATTACAAGAAGCTACAGAAAAAGCTTTCGAGCTAGTTTCACCACAGGACATTCAGAATTGGTTCGTACATTGTTGCTACGGTAGTACAGTCATTTGAGAACCGCTGTAGCTAGAGGAAAGCTCTAACCCTTAAATAATAAAATTTAAATAAAAATTTAACCCCGAAAAAAGAACATATCCGGGTATCGAGATGCGGGTAAATTTCAATGATTCAGGATTAATATTTTTTGTGAAATTAGAGCGAATACGGTTAATTGCTCTAAAAAAACCCTTACCGTAGGACAGGCGTCTCGCCTGTCCCTCCGAATAGGATTCAAAAAGGTCTTTTCCAGGATTATTCCTAAGAGCGCAAACTCTGCGGCAATTGGCTATAAGCAAATTGAGCAAAGCTAAACTCGTTCGTATCGCTCCACAGATAAACCTGCTCCCGAAATTTTTTCCATTGCTCGTACACCTCTTTAAAGGCGTCATTTTTGTTGGCATCCTCCTCGAACAGCTCAAATGATACTTTGTAGGCCGCCTGTAGAATTTCTGGAGAGTAGGATCTGAGCTTGGTCTTACCTTGGCCGCTAACGAGTTTTTTCAATGCTGGCCCATTGAGCGCTTCATACCGAGCTAGCATACTGGCATTGGCCTCGAAAGCCGCCGTTTTAAATATCTCTTGATATTCCTTGGGCAGTTTGTTCCAACTTCTCAAGTTAACCTGCACCTCCAAGGTCGCGCCCGGTTCCCACCAACCCGGGTAATAGTAAAACTCTGCTGCGTTGTTCAAGCCCAGCTTCTCGTCATCATAAGGGCCAGTCCACTCCGCTGCATCGATCGCCCCCCGTTCTAGAGCAAGAAAAATCTCGCTCCCTGGTAGAACTTGGACATTGACGCCCAACTTGTCCATGACCTTGCCGCCCAAGCCGGGAATCCGCATTTTCAAACCTTTGAGGTCCGCTAGGGACTTTACTTCTCTCTTGTACCAGCCGCCCATCTGCGCGCCAGTGTTGCCAGCGGGAAAACTGATAATGCCGAAGTCGGTATATATTTTGTGCATCGCTTCTAATCCCCCGCCATGATAGAGCCATGCATTCTGCTGCTGGGCATTGAGTCCGAAGGGTACGGAGGTGCCAAAGGCCAAGGCAGAATTTTTGCCAATGTAAAAATAGCTGGCCGTATGGCCGCATTGAACCGTACTGCTCTCAACGGCATCGAGTACCTCTAATCCGCCTACTATTCCCCCGGCGGGATAGGGCTCGATTTGAAATCGCCCGCCGCTCATCTGAGAAACGCGATCGCACAGAGTTTCCGCGCCTCCATAGATAGTATCGAGAGACTTTGGCCAACTGGTAGCCATTTTCCAGCGGACGTTTGGCAGACTATTAGCTTGTACTGCTGGCCCACTACTAGACCCGCAAGCCGCAGTGGCAGCGGCAGTCGCGGCACCGATCGCTAAAGTAGCGAGGGATTTTCTGCGTTTCATCTTTACTTGTCTCCTTCTTGCTTGTCTGCTTGATTATCGTCACAGTACAACAAGCTGGGGATTTGGGAAAATTTTGAAAAGCAGTCAGCAATAAGCTTTCAGCAATAAGCGGTCAGCAGTCAGCGGTCAGCAATAAGCTTTCAGCGGTCAGCAATAAGCTTTCAGCGATCGGCAATAAGCTTTCAGCGATCGGCCAACTTATATATATCAAATCCGGTTAATAGCCTTAAAAAAAGCAAACCCGATTGGACGGGCAACTGAAGAGTCTATACCAGGCGCTTCGGACAGGCGGGACGCCCGTCCTACGGGAGATTACCAATTTTTTTGTGGGGATTTGATATTACTTTTAGCGATCTCTCTAAGCCCATTTTAAAACTAAAACTCAAAACTCAAAATCAAAAATCAAAAATCAAAAATCAAAAATCAAAACTCTCCCTTTAAACGCGAATATAGCTTTGTCTGCCTTGATTGGGCAAAACTCGTAATTGCTGCTTAGTCAAGTCTGGCTCTAAACCCAAGGCTTCTAAGGGAAAGTAACCAAGTAAAGGTTCTTTTCCCGCTGGCAGCTCTACGCAGTTAAATGTCCTTTCCCGTCCTTCAACTACAAGAGTGACATCTTTAAACATACGGAAAATTTTAGTCTCTGATGCGGTATTGCCTTCAATTTCTCCGGCTAGGGGGAGCCCCAATTCTGATATAACCTCTTCGGGCAAGCAGAGATCGGAAGCTCCGGTATCAACGATAACGTCATGGAGAATAATCGAGCGTATTTGCTCTGAGGGGATAAACCCTCTTTCTGCCAAAATCTCATCAATATGGTTTGTCAGACTGATGGTTGCGGTAACTTTTCCCATGTTAAGAGCGATTTTTTCGGATGGCGATTCGTATTATAGTATAGCAGTCAGCAGTTAGCAGTCAGCTTTAAGCTCTGCGCAGCTCCGCACCAACAGAACAAGCTTTGCCTGTAGGGGCGATTTCACCATTTGCCCTACAGGCAAACAACAATATTGCCCTAACCAAAAATGCCTATGCTATAGCAGATGTCGCCAAACAAAATCGCCAGATTTCGCGATATCTGAGAAACCCGGTTTTTTCAACAATACCAACGCCTATTTCCCAGTCGTTAATAACCTGTAGGGGCGACAGCATTCCCGAGATAACTTTTGCTCTCTTCGCAAAAATCTATTGTGTTGGAATGCGCGGGTCCTGGGATGCATCGCCTTATAGCAACGGTGTTGTCTCGGGGCTCCCAGGCGAGTCTCGGCGTTGCATCCCATTAAGGAGGTTACCGTTTAAGGCTGAGATAGTCAAGGGGATGCTGTCGCCCCTACATCCCCTACCAGGAAGTTTTTCAGATCGGCGAAGGCATTGTTCAAAAAACCGGGTTTCTGGCTGAAAGCTGACTGCTGTATTGCTATATTGCTAAGGTATGCAAATTGTATAGTCGCGAGGCTGACTGCGAGAAACCCATGAAAAAATACGCTAAAAAACCCGTGAACAAATTGACTCAGAGTCGCTTTTGCTTAATGCCCCTATTAATGCTTCCTCTGTTAGTGCTGCCACTAGCAGGCTTGCTGGCCGCTTGCTCCCCCGAGAGCCCAGCTTCTAATGAGGAACGGGAGAAAACCCTTAAGTTGCTTTACTGGCAAGCGCCTACTATTCTCAATCCCCATTTGTCTAATGGTTTTAAAGACTCGGAGGCCAGTCGCATTACCCTAGAACCCCTGGCTAGCTACGACAAAAATGGGGAAATGGTGCCATTTCTGGCTGCGGAAGTACCGACTCTAGAAAATGGCCTGGTGGCTGCAGATGGCAAATCAGTAATCTGGAACCTAGAGCAGGGTATAGAGTGGTCTGATGGCAAGCCTTTTACTGCTGCCGATGTTGTTTTTACTTACGAATTTCTCGTTAATCCAGAGGTTGCTAGCAATACTGCTGCAGTTTATGAAAGCATCGAGAATGTAGAAGCGATCGACGACTATACAGTAAAAGTTAATTTTAAGGAACCGAACCCAGCTTGGTCGCTGCCTTTTGTCGGCATCGAGGGGATGATTTTGCCGCGTCACCTGTATAAAGAATACAATGGTGCTAATGTTCGGGAAGCACCGTATAATTTGATGCCGGTAGGTACTGGTCCGTACAAAGTGGTGGAATTCAAGCCGGGGGATACGGTGGTTTACGAACCAAATCCCTTTTTCCGAGAAAGCGATCGCATGGGTTTCGAGAAAATCATTCTTAAAGGCGGTGGCGATTCGGCGTCGGCAGCGCGAGCGGTTCTTCAGACGGGGGATGCGGATTATGCCTATAATCTCCAAGTAGAACCACAAGTTTTGCAACAATTTGAAGCAGCGGGCAAGGGCAAGGTGGTTGCTATCTTTAGTTCCCAGGCAGAGCGGATTTTAATCAATCAAACCGACCCCAATCGGATGACTGCAGATGGAGAACGCTCTAGCCTCCAGTTTCCCCATCCTTTTTTTACGGATAAAAAAGTTCGCCAAGGGTTTAATTTGGCGATCGACCGAGAGGCTATCGCTACCCAGCTCTACGGATCTACTGGCAAAGCTACGACTAATTACCTAGTCTCGCCGGAGTCATACAATTCTAAAAATACTAAATATGAATTTAATTTAGAAAAAGCAGCGTCTTTACTCGACGAAGCGGGCTGGAAGGACAGCAATGGCAATGGCATTCGCGACAAAGATGGGGTAGAGATGAAGGTAGTCTTTCAGACTTCTATCAACCCAGTGCGACAAAAAACTCAGCAAATTATCAAGCAATCCTTAAAATCGATTGGTATAGAGGTAGAACTCAAGAGCATCGATGCCAGCACTTACTTTTCTGGCGATCCGGCCAACCCAGATACAGTTGCTCGCTTTGAGTCGGATTTGCAAATGTTTACTACCGGCAACCAAGCACCTATTCCCGATAATTATATGAAAGGATATCTTTGCGACGATATTCCCCAGAAGTCTAATAATTGGTCTAAACAAAATTATGCTCGCTATTGCAATCCAGCTTATGAGGCTCTCTGGGAGAAGGCTGAGAAGGAACTAGATCCAGAAAAACGGCGAGAACTTTTTATCCAGATGAACGATTTGCTAGTGAATGAGGTGGTAGTGATGCCAATTGTCCATCGGGCAGAGGCGATCGCTATTAGCAATTCTCTCGCTGGGCTCGACTTAACTCCCTGGGATCGAAATACTTGGAATATCGCGGACTGGAAGAGAATTGAACGCTAAGAACGTAATGCCACTTTGGAAGCAGCAGGCTATACTAATTTATCATTATATAATATAATGATAAATATTTAATTGCAAAAAAATAAAATATAAATAATTATTTAATAACAAAATTGCTAATCTTACTAAACCTCAATCGGGTTGACATTTGCATAACATTTCGATATTATTGGAAATGAAGAATTAAAACATATGTAGCGATGTGCCTTTTAGGCTCCTAAACGGGGGCCTCTGCGGAAGTCCTGGTTAACTACAAGGAGCTGCCATGAAACGCATCATGTTCGTTTGCAAGAAAAATTCACGTTCCAGATGGCTGAAGGGTTTGCCCGGGCACTGGGCCGGGGTAAGGTTGAAGTCACCAGGTTTAGAGGCCAGTTTTGTCGATCCCGTTGCTATTGAGGTTATGACGAGCTAAGGGATCGTGTTGAGCTGCTCGAACAACTAGCGAACGAGCCCGCTACGGTTCGGGCTTGACATTCAGATTATATTTCGATATTATTGGAAATATGGAAGCAAAACTTGGAAGCGAAGAAGCCGTAAAAGCTTTGGCTGCCCTGGCTCAAGGTTCCAGACTTGCCATTTTTCGATTGCTAGTCAGGCAAGGGGCCGATGGGCTCCCCGCCGGGACAATAGCGAAAACTTTGGATATTCCCCTAGCGACTCTCTCTTTTCATTTACAGCAGTTAAGTCAGGCTGGGTTAGTTAGCTCTTCCCGGGATGGGCGTTACATCCTCTATGCTGCCAACTACGACCAAATGAATTCTTTAATTGCCTACTTAAGTGAAAACTGTTGCCGGGGGGTCGATGACCTCAGTCCAAATTCATAAAATTTGTCCTAAAATAAATTTCAGGAGTTTGCCAAATGAGTACCTTTAAAACCCATGTTGCTCTCAATGTCAGCGATATAAAGAAGTCTGTTGATTTCTATAAGGCCATGCTCGGTCAGTCCCCGATCAAGTACAAGGCAGATTATGCCAAGTTCGATCTGGACAATCCGGCTCTGAACCTGAGCTTACTCCCTTCCCACTCTATGATTGAGTACCTAATTTGCAAATATGGTTGATAGTGTTTTGAATTTGCTGTGGTGTTTGAAGTTGCTTGTGCAAGCAAGTAGCTTTCGATTTCTGACTCGATAGATGCTATCGTCGTATCCACTGGCATATGGTGAAGAATTTGAAGCCGTATTTGATGGATAATATATTCAGCCAAATTCAATTTAGGAGAGTAAGCAGGAATATGCCTAACTTCTACTCTGATTTTATCTGACAAACCAAGGGCTGCTAGTAATACCTTCAATTTTTTCAGCATTTTCTGCTTGTGAGTCGGATTTCTGTCCATGTAGATTGTCAGCAAGTCGTATCCTTCTTGAGAAAAATCATCGCATAAAAGAGCAATATAACTGGCCACATCTTCCGACTTTGAATCTGGATTCAAACATCTTGTGTTCTTTGCCACTGATAGCATCAACACCAAGAAATCCATTGACTTTATGACGGGTGCGTTTCTCGTCGCTAGATATCTGCGGTCGAGTATTGACCTCAGCCCAGGCATAAAACGCTCCTTGGCCGATCGTAGACCGCAAATTCATCAAAGAAAATAATCTTTTCTTTAGGTAAAATGTTTTCTAGCTTTTTTTTAACTGTTCAACAAATGCCTTCTGCTCCTCCTTGTCAGCATTGGCATAGTCTCGATGGGCTTTTTGATAGGATAACCCGATTTCTTTAAAAATTTCATAGATTCTACTACTTTTCAATGAAACATTCCATTTTGATTTGATGAGGGAGATAATGATATCTGCAGTTAATATATTTTTAGAGAAACAATGCTGCTTAGGTGTCTCTTCTAGCATAATGCCTTTAATTTCCTGCTTTTGTTCTGGACTGGGGCTCTGAGGAGCATTTTCATGTTTAATGGGGGCAACTAGACCATTTAAGCCACCCTCTATGTATTTATCGAGCCAACTGGTTAAGGTATTATATGAACATTTCATCAGTTTACGTGCCTTGCAATCTGCTTTGGCCTTCGTGAAGGTGTTTGATGGCAACAAGGCGTTTACGAATATAGGTTTGCTGATGTTTGTAATATAATTTCTGCCACAGTTCTATATCAAAGTCGAGGGATTGGAACTGCTTAGTTCGATTCGGCGATAGGTCTGTCATTGAAATGCACCATTTATTACTTCACTACTATATTCAATCATAGAGTGGGAAGGGAGTAGAACTGAACCCAGGACATCAACAAGGTGGTGCCCTGTCCCATCTGGGCATTCAGGTTGAGACGCAGGAAGAAGTTCATCAAGCGATCGCTCGCTTCAAGAGAATAGGTCTGAACTTGCGGGAGCAACTAAATAATACTTGCTGCTATGCTCTGCAGGATAAGGTGTGGGTGACCGATCCTGATGGGAATGAGTGGGAAATCTTTGCGCTCCTGGTCGCTGACACCGATCCCGATAGTAACCTGACAGCCGACTCAGCCGACTCAGGAGAAAAAGAACTTGTTTCTGGTGGTGTTTGTGGTTGTGGTTAAGGTTGCAGTTTTTTAGCTATTAGCCTAGTATTCTGTCAAGAAAGAATTGGATATTGCCCAATGGGCATTGAGCACCGGCAAGGATTGCAAAACTATTCAAAACTACCTTGACAGACTACCTAGGGTCTGCTGAAAAATGACAAAAAGTAGAACCTGTAAGGCGATCGAGCTGCCAATAATGCGATCGCATTAGCGAAAAAGGGGTATAATAGGAAAAAATATTGCATTTAACGGCAAAATATGTATCGGAAAAAAAAAGAAAACGCTCGAAGTACAAAAGCTTTTGCGCTACCTCCAGAATGGAACTTATGTGAGAATAATCGTTGGGTGATTATGGCTCAGCTAATTCCTTGGTCGGAGTTTGAGGAGAAATATGCGGAAATTTTTTCAGAAGAGATGGGAGCGCCAGCGAAGCCATTTAGGATGGCGTTAGGATCCTTAATAATTAAGGAAAAATTAAATATAAGCGATAGAGAAACTGTAGAACAAATAAAGGAAAACCCATATTTACAATATTTTATTGGTCGTGAAGCTTACAGTAACGAAGCACCGTTTGATTCTTCAACGATGGTTCATTTTAGAAAAAGAATAAGCGCGAGTATAATCCAAGAAGTAAATAAAAAAATGGTTCAAAATGCCAGAGAAGAAAAGGAGTTGCGCTCTGAAAAAAAGTCTGATGACGAAGGCGGAAAGGCAAATAGAGGGAAACTATTGATAGACGCCACTGTAGGACCGGCAGACATAAAATATCCGACAGATGTTGGGTTATTAAACGAAGTCAGAAAGGTTACAGAAAAAATCATAGATATTTTATATGAGGTTCTAAGAGGAGAACTAAATAAAAAACCAAGAACCTATAGAAAAAAGGCCAGAAAAGACTATTTAGCTATAGCGAAAAAGCGAAGAACGTCGCGAAAAGAAAGAAGAAAAGCTCAAAAGAAACAACTGCAATACATTAAAAGAAATCTCAACCACATAGAGGACTTAATAGACAAGGGTGCAAGCCTGGAAAAGCTTAGTCGCGGCCTATACAGGAGATTGTTGGTAGGGAATGAAATCTACCGTCAACATGCATTGGATGTGGGAAAATAACAAAGAACGAACAGAGGACAGAATAGTAAGTCTGTCTCAACCTCACATACGTCCAATTAAAAGAGGAAAGGCAGGAGCCGATACAGAGTTTGGAGCAAAATTGTCAGCAAGCTATTTTGATGGTTATGTTTTTTTAGAACGCTTAAGTTGGAATAATTATAATGAAAGTGGAGATTTAAAGGCACAAATAGAAGCATACAAAGAGTATACCGGACATTATCCAGAATCGGTTCATGTGGATAAAATATATAGGACGAGAGAGAATCGAATTTGGTGTAAGGAAAAAGGAATAAGAATAAGCGGAATTCCTTTAGGAAGGCCGCCCAAAAATGTCGACAAAAAGGTAAAAAAACAAGAGAGAGAAGATGAACGAATTCGTAACGCGATTGAGGGAAAATTTGGACAGGGGAAAAGAAGATTTGGTCTAAACAAGGTTATGACTAAACTTGCCGATACCTCCGAAACAGCTATTGCAATTACCTTTTTGGTTATGAATCTTGTCACCCTGCTCCAAGGCAGGTATGCTTGTCTTTTTTTGTATCGATTTTACCATCATATTGTGGTCTATTTACGCGATCGCAATCCCGAAGGATTGGAATTAAAACTCACTTGTTCTCACATTAGATAGACTTAAGACAAATCATTGACTCCTATCCGATCTGTTTCGACTTATTCAGCAAACCCTACCTAAACCGGTTGAGCTCGATCAACCTGATGGGGCGGCAATCGTGGCCAAACCATCTATTGCTATATCTATTGACAAGCATGAAAATGCTTGTCAATAGATGGTTGGCTATGTCTGTTTGAGGCTGGACGAGATTCGTAAGCACTTGAAGTCTTACCCATTCGATGCCCTATCTCTGATTGCGGAGGAAGCAGTTAAATCATGGCAACTTATGCATTTTGCTGCTATAACTGGAGCCTTATCGCCTTTTTGCTCTTGCAGCATTATTCCCCTGATTGCGGCCTTATTGTCTATTGGGGTACCGCTGCCAACGGTGATGGCGTTTTGGCTCTCATCCCCATTGATGGATCCCTCGCTGTTTGTACTTATGACTGGTACTCTGGGTCTGCAATTCACCGTGGCGATGACCCTGGCGGCTATTGGCATTGGGCTTTTGGGAGGTTTTATCTGCTTGGTTATGTTTCCCAAAAAGCTTTTGGCTCATCCTTTACGATCCAGTGCTTCCGATGGGTATAATTTGCGATATAACTTGCGCTACAGCCGGATTGGTTAGCACCAGAACGCCGAAAACTAAATTGCTAGTTAGCCAAACAAGGCTATTTATCATCAACCAATATGCTTCCAGAATTACCTGGTTTGAATTATATCCCCATCGGTGCTTGGAGTGACGGAATCGCAAAGCAGATGTTGGCAACAGATGGATAGCGGGTGACCTGTTTTTGGATAGAGGCAAAGCACCATACAAAAATAAGGTCTAGTATTTATTTTTGGGCAAGTCTCCAAGTGTAAGTGTTGACATAAGACCGTACCCTCTGCCTTTTTTTTATAAATGGCAAAGGGTATGAAATCACGAAGTAAATATAAGTAGTAGCACAAAATTAACCACACGGAACTGAAGCTGAAACGAGTGTACCAGCAAGCAAGCGAGTGTAAATAATTTTGTCGATGTACTTAATGCCTAAAAGAGGTCACTGGCTCTAAGCTAAAATTTTCGAGAACTAGACGATCCCTGTAGTCGCGGGTTTGCCACAACTTTTTTAGACCGGACTCAGTAACCCGGTAGTAACGACGACGGGCGCCGCCTCGCATATCGGTTCCGTCATCATCGTCCCCCCAGCGAGACTCGACGTATTCTTTAGATTCTAACCGGCGAAGAGTTGGGTAAAGGGAACCGGGGGAAAACTGGCGCACTTTCCCGTTCGCGTCGGTAAGAGCCTTGGCAATTTCGAGCCCGTACTTCTCGCCATTTCCAATTGCGCTTAGCAAATCCTCTTCTAACGCAGATAACGGTGGGCCAATGCAAGCGTCGACTTTATCGGGAGCGTAGTTTTCCCTTGCAACAGTAAAAAACTTCGTTTTCATCATTTTACTCCACAGTTCAAGTTTCACTCCGTTAGGATTTACGCAAACAGTAGAGCTGTACAATTTGCGCAAAATTCTCCCAACCCCCCCTTCAAAGAGGGGCTTTTTGGATTTATAGGTCTAGTCAGATCGATCGCAGTGTCCGTGCGATCGATCTTGTCCCTGTTGGACCTATTCTACTAACTCTTGACATGACCATTGTAATATACTATTCGCTTTATTGTCAATTTTGTTCAGTACAAAATGTTTATACTATATAATAGAGACAGGCTGTTGCACTTTTAGTCAAGGACCTTTGGCTTAGGACCCATAAACCCCTCAATGGTAAAAGCGCGAGTGTATCCGCCATCGGCTCAAGGAGGTGCCCAGCCAAAACAAGAGGGCAGGACCTACACATGGGCTCCAAATGCAGGGTGCGCAACGTCAAACAAGACCATATATATATAGATTGTGGGGTAAAGATTTGTGTAATTTTTCAAGCATAGTTAATATAAAAATAAATAAAATAATTGATTGGATAAAACATTTAGCTAAAGTGTTTTTTAGTTTTACATTAGTCAAGACAGTCATTGAAATAGGCCAGGCTATTACAGCCGTTAAGATGGTCTACAAGGTCACAAAGTTTGTGGCAAGCTTGATGCTTTCGATACTTGTCTCTCAGAACAACAAGGAGAAACTCCCTGCGGAAACTCCAAGAGTTGTAGAAGAACTCTGCGGCGATCTCCAGGAGGAGTTCCAGCAAATGAAGGAGCGAGGGGTTTCAGATAAGCTTATTAGTCGCGTTACCTTGCTCGTTCGCTTTATGTGTGAGGCATTAGTAACAGCGGTGACGCTCTGGCACCTGTTAACTACAAAAGCCAAAAAGGGATAAGGGATAAGAAGGAGTAGTTGGCTGGCAACCCTTGCCGCGTGCAAGTCGAGTCGAAGCTAGACCGATCTTCAACTTAAAAAGGACGCTCTGCAATAGCCTTTGCAGGGTTTTTTTTGTTTTAGGGTATCGCGGAGATCGCCTCGTTGCAGCCCGAACAGTTCGACCAATGCTAGCAATCAATCAAAATTAAAACTTAAAACTCAAAACTCAAAACTCAAAACTCAAAACTCCCAGAATCCAACCGCCGCACCGCAACTACTGCCGGTCGGGGCGGGTCGTTATCTTTTTTGCTCGGCCAATTAGAACCAATAGGAACCAGACGCTCTTGCACGAAATCTTTTCCCTCGGTTGTTTTCATTAGAAACTTGCGGGATTGATGGGCACCATTTTGGCGAGTTCCGCTTATTTCTCCGGGATGCTGCACCGCCAGAAATAGGGTTTTTTGGTCGGGGGTAAAAAACGGCCCGCAGATTTCGCATTCCATCGGTCCGATACCGAATAAATAAGCATCCCCCGCAGTCTCGCCAGAAGTGGGGATAACCCAAATAGAATTATTGCCAAAACAACCCCTCCGACTAGGATCGATAGGATTGTTATGTTTGGTAGTAGAAATATCCGTGACCATCCAGATATTTTTGTTGCGATCGATTAAGAGATTATCGGGATTCGAGAAACCGGCACCGCCTCGGGCAGGTTCGCCTCCCATTGCCAGCATTTCCCATTTAAATGTCATTGAGGCGGGGTCATTATTATCTTCCATCAAGCGCATAATCCAGCCATATTCCCAGGCTTCTCCATTCGGTGCTTTAAAAATACGCTTATCTGGCCCGTCATCCCTACCGGATAAGCCGGAGGTAAAAGCAATATAAAGCTGGCCGTCGGGGGCGATATCTGTATCTTCTGGACGAGCGGTGGTGGTAGCGCCAACTGCATTGGCAGCAAGGTGAGCGTCAATCAGAATTGCTCCTTGTTTTTCCAGAGCATTGCCGGCGTAGAGATCGCCGAGAGTTTTGTACTTATTTTTAAAGGCGATCGCTTCTTTGTCGCTCTTGATTACAAAAAAACCGCCTTCGGGACGCTTGGGTAAAGTCGCCGCATTGCCAAAAACCTTGCTGGGCAATACGGGATTAATAGGAGTTTCCGGTTTTAGGGCAATCCAGCGGCCAGTGCCATCGGCTTCAAAAATCGCCGCATAAAGCATTCCATCTTCTAGGAGGCGAGAATTAGCTTTATCCGCAGGATTGCTAACTTTGTTCTTACTAACGAATTTATATAGATGACCGCCACGGCGATCGCAGCCCGAATATACTGCTAGCGGTTTCTGCGCCTCCGCCCGAACTGCCACTGCTTCATGGCGATACCGTCCCAACCAAGTATGCTTCGTGCCATAATCCCCCGCATCCGCCGGGTCAACTTCTACCATATAGCCGTACTTATTACCGGCTAAACCGAAAACATTGCCCTGACCGTAAATACTGTAACTATCTAATACGAAAGGTAGATTGTCTGGGGCAAAAGCAGAGCCATCGGCATAGACCGGCTCGGGCACTTGGGCTTGGAAATTTTCCTCGGCACTCAATACCGTTCCCCAAGGAGTCGTCCCCCCGGCACAATTACCAAAAGTGCCGACAATTTTTTCCCCCAAGCGATCGTCATAGCCAAGTTTCTTTTGTTTTTTAAAAATCGCTACTCCTGGTCCGGTTGCCTTCAGATAGCGTCCTTTCAGACCGGAAATGCCGGAAATGCGACGCTCCGCCGGAGAATCGACTCGCTCCCAGCTTCCATTGGCATTGCGTCGCAAAAAGATAATGCCGATGCCTTGGTCTTCTAAGGCTTCTTGGCAAATATCGCGAATTTTCCCTTTGAGCGGTTTTTTGTCTGGCAAGCGGTAGGCGTTAATTCCCGAATTACTGGTTTTGACTGCTGACATCACCTCTTCAAAGGGTAGAGATTTTTGCAGTACCAAAGGATAGGATTCTCTCCAGGTTTTGCCGCTGATATATTCAAAATTAATAGTCAGAAATCCTTCGTCTTTGCCCGTCTGGACAAAAGAGAGATAGTCATTGTTGTAGCCGGCGCGAGAATCTCCTAATTTATCTCCCCAAGCGACGATCGCATCGTAAGTAAAGCCCTCTGGCAATACCAGGTCGTCTATAACCTCGTAGTTACTGAATGCTTCTACTTGTGCCTCGGGGGGAATGCGATTGCTCTCTAGGGGCATCGGACCTCTCAGCAGCTCTAAGCCTGCATCCGTCCCATCGGTCTTGGGGGCTGGTGCATTCGGAGTGGATAGCTGCTCTTTTTCTTGCCCGCTACCGCAGGCTACAGTAGCAACGCTAGCCCCCAAAAACATAAGAAAATTTCTGCGCCTAACTATCATAATATCAAATCCGATTAACTACTCATAAATCCCGTAGGGGTTCCCCGTGGCCGCCCCAGACCAGCCGGGGCGGCCGGGGCGGCCACGAGGAACCCCTACAAGCACTGTAACTACTCTAACTTTATATGTACTCCAACCGCCAATATTGAGCGATCGCGCCATAAAATACCCTTGAAAAACTCTTATATCGTGCTATAATATCTGCTAAATTACAAAGGGTTAGATAAAGTTGTCTGCACTAAGAGTAGGCTAAAAGCCTTGCAGAGAAAGATTTAGCTCAATTTGATGGAGCTATTCGCTAGACAGTTCTTGCGCCGACCTAGTTAGTTTTTGAAAACGTTTGTGTGTGGCGATATGCAAGACATACCAACATCTAGCCCAAGCAAATAAAATTGGTATTGAGTCAAATAAAGAGTGTTTTTTGAACATGAAACAGGTGAAACGTCTAATCCCGATCTTAGCCCTAGTATTCGCTGTAATTACCGTTACTGCTGCCCGCTCTGCAGAACTTGCCGTGCCGATGCACTTGACCAGTAAAACTGGTATTGGTGAAGCTGTAGGTGTGGTGACCTTCAAAGATACCGAGTATGGCCTTTTATTAACTCCCGATGTCTCAGGCTTAAATTCCGGCATTCATGGCTTCCACGTTCATGAAAATCCAGCTTGCGGTCCTAAAGAGAAAGATGGCAAGATGGTTGCGGGACTGGCTGCAGGCGGTCACTACGACCCTGAAAAAACGGGTCGGCATGAAGGTCCCTACGGTAATGGACATCTGGGCGACCTACCCCCCCTATATGTAGATGGTGTGGAGGGTAATGCTACTACTCCTGTTCTCGCCCCTCGGCTGACAGTGGAAGATGTGCGAGGTCGATCGTTGATGATTCATCTGTATGGTGACAACTTCTCTGACGATCCCAAGCCTCTAGGGGGAGGTGGGCCGCGTCTGGCTTGTGGTGTTATTAACTAAAATTGCAGTGGCTCTATTCGTGACGAGTATTTAGCGATCGCTCCCGATCGCGCCTTTGTTCAATCCTAATCGTAAGGAATGTCTTTGTTGAACGCTTACTAATGATAACGTAAAAAAAAAGACACTTACGATACCGATTTACCAATGGTTTTTTCCCGGCTTTTGCCAAAATTACTCACTTTTGTAACAGGGAACTCGGAGGGCGCTTGTTTTGTGTAGCCCCGCCAGCCGCCTGGGAGGCGGGGCTGACGCCTATAGGCGTCAGGCGGCAGCGTGCAAAATTGAAATGCTCCCATTTGGAGGCTCGCATATGAAAAAAGTTATACAAAATAGATGGTTAGTAAGGTGGCTCGGGGTAGCAGCGATCGCGCTCTTGAGTTACTGCCCTCCCGTTACAGCCCAAAGCGATCGCCCGGGGTCTCCCCAAGAGAATCGTTCTTTTCAACTGGCTCAGAGGAATGCCAATCTCTGTCGCATCGTCAGAGCGCCGGATGGTTTAGTCGCCCGCGAGCGACCCGACCCTAGCGCCCCAGCTAGGGGTCGTTTAGAATTAAACGATCGAGTAACTTTAATTCAAGATCACAGGGAAATTAAGGGGCCAGATGGGCGGACTTGGATAGAAATCAAATCTCCTGTCAGAGGATTTATTTCCAACGGCTATCCCCGAACCCCCAGTAATTTGAAAAACTGCGAGGAGTCAACCTCCCAAAACCCAAACCCAAACCCAAATTCAAACCCAAGCCTCTGCCGCCAAGCAAATACTCTGGTAGCGCCCGAAGGTTTAGTAGTGCGAGCGGATGCCTCTAGCTCCTCCGCACGCAGGGGTGGCATTAGCCCTGGAGAAAGGGTAACTCTCATCCCCAATTATCAAAGAATTCCAGATAAAAACGGACAAGACCGCAGATGGGTGGAGATTATTTCTCCAATATCTGGATTTGTCTCGGCGAATAGTCTGATTCGCTGCCCCGAAGCAATACCTCAGAGAACCGAAACTACCTCCCCGAGAACGGGAAGCCTTTGTCGCCAAGTCACTCCCAATCTCACTAGCAGAGAGGCTCAGGTGCGAGCCGATGCTTCAGTTTTCTCTACTTATAGAGGTGGGATAGAACCGGGCGGCGAAGTAACTCTAGTTCCCAACTATGAGCTTATCCGAGATAAAAGTGGAGAACCTCGCGACTGGGTAGAGTTGATTTCTCCTATTAATGGATTTATTCGTGCGGATCTGCTTATGAATTGTCCTTAATAATTAGGGTGTGGGGGTTAGGGTGTCGGGTGTGGGGTGTGGGGTGTAGGGTGTGGGGTGTCGGGTGTGGGGTGTCGGGTGTGGGTAATTGGGCATTGGGCATTGGGCAATAACTGGGGTGTGGGGTGTGGGGTGTGGGGTGTAGGGAAAAGAAATAAATACCCCCTACACCTAGGGTGTTGACTCTGTGGGGAAAAGAGAAAGGGGGTTTTCATGCAATTTTTGTCCCGTCTCCAGAGGGGGCTGAAATCCTTACTCGAAGAAGGGTTTCGGTACTTTCATTCTCATCGCGATCCCCGTAGGTAGCCAAGGTGGGTGAAAATCCACAGAGTCAACACCCTACCCTACACCCTACACCTAGGGTGTTGACTCTGTGGGGAAAGACAAAGATGGATTTCATGCAGTTTTTGTACCGCGTCTAGAGAGGGCTGAAATCCTTACTAAGAGAGGGTTTCGGGATTTTCGAGCCGGCGCGATCCCCGTTGGTAGCCAACGAGTCGGAAAACCCACAGAGTCAACACCCTACCCTACACCCTACACCGTAGGCGACCCTAAATAAGGGCATCGGGCATTGGGCATTGAGTATTGGCACCAAGCCTTACGCAAATTGTTAGTAATATCGAATTTGGTTCGTTGCCCGCGCCATTTGGAACCGACCGTAAGATAGGCGACACGAGAAGTCCCTCCCTTTTTGAGACAGGCGGGACGCCCGTTCTACGGGAAGCCCTGTCCTACGGGGAAGCCCGATTTTTTTATATTAGCAATTTGGCCAATTTGGCATAAGCCGCCAGAGTGGGTAGGGTCTATCCAACTTTGGCGGTTAATTAATTGTATTGGTTGGTCTGGCTTAAGCAAAACAATTTATATCTAACAATACCAACGCCTATTTGCCCCAACGTCAGATCCCCCCAACCCCCCGATTAATTGGCCGATTAATTGGGGAGTGTGGGGACTGTGGGGAGAGGGGGGAGAGGGGGGAGAGGGGGGAGAATTTCTTCTGGTTCTTCCCACCCCTCCCACCCTTCCCACTCTTCCCCATCTCTCTTGAAGCCCCCCAATTTATCGCTTGGAAAGGGGGGTTGGGGGGATCTGACGTTGGTATTAGACCTCGCATTTGTTGTGTTTCGTTCCCGGTTCCCTCCCTACAAATAAGGTGTTTTTGCGTTTTGGCGAAGGTATTGTCTAACCAACGGGCTATTATGGTAAAAATCACTTCGGGAGCGCTTGCTTCTACAGAGGACAAGAATTAACTAATTAATATGAGCCTAAGAATTAGGGTGTTGCGTGGGGGTACATATCTTGCCCTTCGCCAAGGTCTAGGTATGGTTATCGGCCTTGGGGGAGTTCTGCTTCTAACCCGTGCGATTGGACCAGGAAACTACGGCCTCTATGCAGCCGTATTGGGAATTTACACATACTGCTACAAACTGACTCAATGGGGGATTGGGGTTTACTTAATTCGACATGAAGGCGAAGAAAGCGATCGCGACTATAACCAAGCCTTCAATCTATTGCTGGTTTTAGGGATATTGGTTAGCTTCGTGGCATTTTTCAGCTTGCCCCTTTTGGAACAATTGGCACAATACAAAGAACTCAGCCCGGTAATCAGAAGTATGTTCTTGGGGTTGCCATTTCACTTAATCGCTCTAGTTCCTTTAGCTCGGCTCGAACGCGCCCTAAATTATCGTCAGGTTGCTATAACTGAGTTTATCGGTCAAATAGTCTATTATTTAGCCGCCCTTACCTTGGCATTTTCGGGCTTGGGCGTTTGGGCTCCAGTGGGCGGGTGGTGGAGCCAGCAAATAGTAGTTTTAGCGCTACTGTATGGAGCTACGCGATACCGCCCCCATTTTTATTGGGACTGGACGCTAATACGACAGATGGTAGGGTACGGTCTAGGCTACTCTAGCTCGATGTGGGTTTGGAACTTGCGCCAACTGGTTAACCCATTGATAGTGTTGCCATTCTTGGGAAAAGAAGCAGCAGGCTATATTGATTTAACGGTGCAGTTTGCCGAGAGGCTGAGTTTTGTGAAAACTGCTACTTGGCGGCTGTCTATTGCTACTCTCAGTCGCTTGCAAGGAAATCGAACTCGCCTTTCCCAAGCGATCGCAGAAGGAATGCGCTTGCAAATTCTTGCCGTCGGACCAATCCTAGTAACATTTGGTCTTACCAGCTCCTGGCTTTTACCCTTACTTGCAGACAAAAACTGGCTTCCCATTCTCCAGGTTTACCCGTTCGTCGCCCTGAGTTATTTAACCAACGCTTTATTTAATCTCCACTCCGCGACTCTTTATGTGCTGAAGCGTAACTGGGAGGTCGGGACATTCCATATCATCCATATCGTTCTCTTTGCTGGAGGGGCGTATTTTTTTGTCCCTCGCTGGGGTTTAATTGGATACGGCGGGGCAGAAATTTTGGCCATTCTCAGCTATATTGCGATTCACGCTTATATCGCCCGCTACGCCGATGCTCCCGACTATCGACTGGCTGGGGTCTGGTGGGCGGGGACGAGCTTGCCCCTGTTCTGGCAGCAGCTTGGAACTTGGACTTTTCTAAGCTTGCCGGTTGCCCTGCTATGGCCTGGCTCTTTGCGGGAAATGCGAGGTTTTTTGGCTGGTTTCCAAAATAAGGTTAAAGCACGGGTCAATGAAGGATAAACCGCTTATTAGTATTGTTATAAATAACTACAATTACGATCGCTTTTTGCGCGAGGCCATTGACAGCGCTTTAAATCAAACTTATCCCAACAATGAAATTATTGTGGTCGATGACGGTTCTACGGACGACTCCCGGGATATTATCGCCAGTTACGGAGAGACAATAATCCCAGTGCTGAAAGACAACGGCGGACAGGCGTCGGCTTTTAACGCAGGTTTTGCAGCCAGTACGGGGGATATTGTTTGTCTGCTAGATGCTGACGACATCTTCATGCCGGACAAGATAGCAGAAGTCGCGGGTTTGTTTGAAGGCTATCCAGATATTGGTTGGTGCTTTCACCCGCTTAGATTGGTAGATATGTCTGCTGGTAAATCTTTTAATATTAGCCCGGAGCATTCCTCACGCCCGTGCGATTTTAGAGAAGCCATCAAAAAGGGCAAGCCGCGCTTTACTCCCCCTGCTACCTCCGGCTTGTGTTTTTCGCGATCGCTTCTCAAACTAATTCTCCCCATGCCAGAATCTATCCTCATTGCTAGCGATAATTACCTAAAACTTGCCTCCCTATACCTGGCCAAAGGTTTTTTTGACAATCGAGAATTAGCTTGCCAAAGACTCCATGCTAACAACGCCTACACCCTCAGACAAAACAACCAAAGCTTAAAAGCCAATGTTCAAATCTTAACGGCTTATTGGCTCCGGTTCAATTTCCCTGAATTAGAGCAATTTACCAACAACGCATTCGCTCAAGGAATCGGGCGTTACTGGCGCTACATGCGACTTGATGCCGATTTGATGGAAATTGTCCGACTCTATTGGTCGTCTGTCCCGACCTGGCTGGCCAAACTGGAAATAGTGGCTCGATGCTTTTACCACAGTATAAGGTGACTAAAGTTCCTACCTAAAGCTAGATACCCCCTAGCCCCCCTTAAAAAGCCTTAAAAAGGGGGGAAATCCTATACGCCCCCCTTTTTAAGGGGGGTTGGGGGGATCTTCAACAAAATAAGAAAATGAACGAAATTATGCCAACCTCTGCCCTAAAAACTGCCGAACGGCTATTTGTCGTTTTCGCACTGCTGTTTTTTACTTATCCCATCATCGGACTTCTACAGCTGTATCCGATATTATCTACTCCGGCAGAACTAGCGAGGTTAGATGCAGTATGGAAGATTATTCGCTGGGGAATCTATGCTGTCACCTTACTGCTACTCGTCCCACAATGGAAAAGCGCTCTTGGCGTGGCTTCAAGAGATAAGCTGTTATGGGGTTTAGTCGGGCTAGCTTTGCTATCCGTTCTCTGGTCGGATCTGCCAGCAACTACTCTGCGCCGCAGCATAGGTCTGGTCGCGACAACCCTATTGGGAGTTTACCTAGCCAAGCGCTACAGCATCAAAGAGCAGCTTCAGCTACTAGCCTTGATGTTTGGCATTGCAGCCGTTCTGAGCCTGTTGCTCGCGATCGCGCTGCCTATTTATGGAATCCACTGGGGCGGATGGCGAGGAATTTATAGCAACCAAAATCTTTTCGGTCGCCTTATGTGTCTGGGTGCAGTAGTATTTCTGATTCTGGCTCGGAGCAGTACCCAGTACCCTTGGATTGCCTGGGCTGGCTGTGGCTTTAGCGCTACTCTAATGTTGGCTTCGACTTCCAAAACTGCCTTAGTCGTTTTTCTCGCCATTCTCGTTCTCCTATTCGGCTACCAAGTTTGGCGGCGTTACTATCCAATTCCCTTACCCTGGCTGCTAGCTGCAATTGTTCTGGGAGTCTGTGTAATTTGGTGGCTGCTCGGTAATCTGGAAATCGTGACGGGTTTGCTCGGAAAAGATATCACCTTGAGCAAGCGCACGATTATATGGGAGATAGTGCTGGCGAAAATAGGCCAATATCCTTGGTTGGGCTACGGCTACAGTGCTTTCTGGTCAAATTCGCAGAATACGCAAGATATCGTGCGGGCAACCGGAAGTTCCCTGGTCATAGGCGGTCAATCTCACAATGGTTTTTTAGATTTGTGGCTTGATTTTGGTGGTTTGGGAGTATTAACCTTTGCGCTTCATTTTGCGAGGAAGCTGCCACAAGCTTTTCGCTGGCTCCGTTCTGTCCAAACCGGAGAAGGTCTTTGGCCGCTGACCTTAATGAGCTTTACAGTATTGTACAATCTGACCGAGAGTACGCTGCTGACCAAATACAGCATTTTTTGGATAATTTATGTGGCGGCGATGCTGTCGATTCCCTCTAGGGCTAGGGTGTAGGGTGTGGCGGTAGGGTGTAGGGTGTAGGGTGGGGTGTAGGGTGTAGGGTGTAGGGTGTAGGGTGTAGTGAAAAGTGAAAACAAACCCCCCGTTCGCTATTCACTATTCACCTTTCACTCTTCACTTTTCCCTGCCGCTCCGATTGACCGATTCCCCATTCCCCATTCTCCATTTCCAGCATTTCCAGAGAAAATGTCTCGTAACAATCTTCTATGCCTGCTCTGGCTAGCAGAAAAGTCCTTAATGTTTTTGCGGCTGCTGTTGTTGACAAACGCCTTTTTCACTTTTCATCCGAAAATGAAAGCGATCTATTTTGCGGTCTATCTACTGGCAATGATTTTACTCGTTCCTTATTGGCAGCAGAATCTTCGGGTGGCAGCGCGCTCCAAGCATTTATGGGTTCTAATGGGGATTGCCCTGACTTCCTGTTTGTGGTCGAACCAACCGGCGCTGGGCTTGCGCCGCAGCATAATGCTGTTAGGACAAACCCTGTTTGGAGTATATTTGGCAAGGCGCTATAGCCTCAAAGAACAACTGCATTGGTTGGCTTGGACACTGAGTATCTCAGCCCTATTCAGCCTACTGTTTGCGATCGCTCTACCAAGTTACGGCTTGCAGTCGGGGGGCTGGCGGGGAATTTTTTCCCACCGAAACACTCTCGGTCGCTTAATGTGCTTGAGTGTAGTAGTCTTTTTAATTCTATCCCGTAGCGGGCAAAAGCATCGTTGGCTCGCTAGGGCAGGTCTGGCTCTTTCGGTGTTTATGGTTTGGCGTTCTGCCTCTAAAACAGCATTATTAGTCTTGGTGCTGGTTATTGCTATTTTCTTCATCTATAATGCCTTGCGCTGGCACTATATTTTGGCGGTGCCTTACCTACTTCTTGCAGCCTTGGTGGGAGGAGGTCTAGCCCTGTTGCTGGCGGAAAACCTCGAAATCTTCTTGGGAATATTAGGTAAAAATATTACCTTCACGGGTCGGGCGCGGGTATGGGAAGAAGTATGGTTAAAAATTCTTCAGCGTCCTTGGCTGGGTTACGGATATGGAGTATTCTGGCTGGGCTGGGGCAGCGAGGCAGAGGAAATATTGATTCGTACCTCTTGGAAGGACGGCCTCGAACAAGCCCATAATGGGTTTTTAAATTTATGGCTCGAATTAGGTTTGTTAGGACTGTTGACATGGGGGCTAGGGTTTTTGCGCCAAATCCCCCGAGCGATCGCCTATTTCCTAACTACCAAAACAGTAGAAGGTCTTTGGCCATTAATGTATATGACCTTTATTTTGCTTTACAATTTGAGTGAAACTACAGTCATGGCTCGCAACAGCATCTTTTGGGTTTTCTATGTAGCCACTATACTATCGCTTGAATCTAGAACAGACTTAGCCGCCCAAACCAGCCTCCAAACAAGCCGCCCAAACAAATCTGATGTCCGAACGTCCTAACATCATCATCTACCGCGACCACTTGCTCCCGATATCCGAAACATTTGTACTTGCCCAAGGGGAAGCATTACAAAACTTTGTGCCCTACTATGTAGGTTCCAGGTTAGAGAAAGGATTAACTCTACCCCGAGAACGGGTTCGAGTGGCGAACGGGGGCGGAGTCCGGGGCAAACTGGCAGAGGGATTATTTAAAGTCTGGAATATAGCTCCTAGTTTCTACAAAAGTTTCCTAGAGTTGCAAGCCGCCTTAATTCACGCTCACTTTGGAGTCGGGGGTGCCTTGGCACTTCCCTTAGGGGAATTTTTGCAAATTCCCTCGATTGTCACCTTCCACGGCTTCGCAGCTACCATAAAAGACGAGTATGCAAGGCGATCGTTTTACGGCCATCGCCTGTATTTGCGCCGTCGAGAAACCCTCAAGCGCGAGTCTCGCCTATTTATTGCCGTTTCCGACTTTATCAAAACTAAACTACTAGCCCAAGGCTTTCCGCCCGAGAAGATTATAGTCCACTACATAGGAATTAACATAAATCAGTTTAAGCCCGATCGCTCCCTGCCGCGTCAGCCGTTTGTTCTCTTTGTAGGGCGCTTAGTTGAAGTCAAAGGCTGCGAATTTCTAATTCGGGCGATGGCTAGAGTGCAGCAGGCAAGGCCCGATGTGGAACTGGTAGTTATTGGGGATGGCTTGCTGCGGTCAGCTCTTGAGAAAATAGCAGCCAACTCGCTACGGCGCTATCGTTTTCTGGGAGCGCAACCGCCAGAAGTCGTAAGAACCTGGATGAACCGAGCTAAAGTATTCAGCGTCCCCAGCGTTACTTTGGAGTCGGGCGCTTCCGAAGCATTTGGCACTGTCTTCGCAGAAGCCCAAGCGATGAGATTGCCAGCGGTCAGTTTTGCCAGCGGTGGTATTCCCGAGGCAGTGGCTCATGGCGAAACTGGTTTTCTCGCACCAGAGCGAGATGTAGAAGGGCTGGCTGCATATATCTTGCGCTTGCTAAACGAGGAAACCCTTTGGCAGCACTTCAGCAAAAATGGCCAAGAGCGAGTGCGTAAGTTGTTTAATTTACAGAGCCAGACTAGGATTCTAGAAGATATTTACCGAGCGGTTTTACGAGGAGAGCTTTAAGAATTAGGGTTTAGGGTTTAGGGTGTAGGGTGTAGGGGTTTTAATTAGGGTATAGCGTGTAGGGGTTTTAATTAGGGTGTAGGGTGTAGGGCGTGGGGTGTAGGCGGAAGAAAGAAATATCGTATTTTCGGCTCTTCTGCCTACACCTTAAACGCTACACCCTACACCCTCGTTCTAGCCTAAACCCTAAAGAGGAACATTTCGTGAACCCAAAAAATAGACTTGGTTATTTGTGCGCCGCTCCTCGGGTATCTACTCGCCCCGAGGCCGAGGAAAGCGGAGCCCGCGCCCACGTTCTTGGGGTTATCCAGGCATTTGAATCCCTAGACTGGGAGGTCAAGCGCTTTATCATTGGCGATCGCGTTCCCCAAAAGTGGATTTCCAAAGGATCGAAGCAGTTTATTAGTAGTGGGTTTGCTAGAAAATTAGCCGTAGATTTATTGCGCCTTGGCAGCGGTGCCATCAATGCTCGCAGGGCTTGGCAGCAGCTAGGCGCAGGGGGCGATCGGGTCGGCTGGGTTTACGAGCGTTTTTCCTCATTACAATCTTTGGGTTGGATTTTCCAAAGGCATGGCATCCCTTGGATATTAGAAACCAACGCCCCAATGTTCTACGAAGCCAAATGCGATCGCCAAAGCTTGGTATTCGGACAACTCGCACGCCGATTGGAGCTAAAGGCTTACCAACAAGCAGATGTTTTAGTCTGCGTTAGCTCGGCGCTAAAAGAAATCGTCGTAAGAGAGGCAAGCATTGCTCCTGAGAAAGTATTAGTAGTTCCCAACGGCGCAAACACCGCCTTATTCAATCCCGAACAGCAGCAGCGATCGCCAATCTTTAAAGATTTTACCCTCGGCTTTGTAGGTCGCTTGTACCCTTGGCAAGGTCTCGACTTGTTGCTAGAAGTAATTCGCGACTTACGTTTAGAGAGCATTAACATCTGCCTTGTGGTAGTAGGAGATGGTGCCATGCGGCAAGCTTGGCAGACACAAGCGCAGCAGCTAGGTATTGCAGAGCATGTAGCATTCCTAGGTCAGGTTTCTTGGGCAGAAGTTCCGAAGTATATAGCCGGATTCGATCTGGGCTATTCGGGACAAATCCAGTTACAAATAGGGAAGATGTACCTCTCGCCCCTCAAGCTCTACGAATACATGGCTATGGCTAAACCAGCGATCGCTTCTAGGTTTGAGGATGCAAGCCGAGTTATTCGAGATGGAGAAACGGGTTTTTTATTTCAAGCGGGCAACAAAGAGAATCTAAAGCAGGTTTTGATGAGAGCTTATAACTCTTGGCAAGCGCTACCGGATATGGGACGCAAGGCTCGCAATGACATAGTGACTCATCATAGTTGGAGAAGTCGGGTTATGAATTTAATTCCTCAAATCGAGTCTATTCTCAAGATAAACTCCGGCTATTAGCACGGTTCGGCGGGGGTTGAAACCCCCACCTATCTAAATAAAGTGGATTAAAACCCACTCTGCATGAGTCGAAAATAGTTAAGATCTAAGGATTGTGACAGCGGCCTTGAGTCGTCTTAAGACGACCTGAGCTATATAGGCGGGGGTTTTCAACCCCCGCCGGACTAATACGAAGGAAAGAAATATTTGTAGCAGCCTTTTGGTAATAGGACTTACGCAAACTGTCCATATCTAGTATTTGTAGGGGCAGTGCCCCCGGGAGCGCCCCTAGTCATTGAGTCGATGCGTAAGTCCTAGGTAAAACAAGGTAACACAGGGTTTTTGCTGAGGCCATTGACCTAATATTCTCTTGTGATAAACTAGAGGCTTCTTTGTTATACGAAATAGTCCAAATAATTGAAAAAATACGCTACATGAATACTAACGCTGTATTACCAACTTCAGTCGCTAAGCAGTCGTTTCGCATTCTGGACGTCGCGGTAAATCCGTTGACCCTAAGCGACCTAAACGCCCTGATTGCCAAAGCAATTGCCAAACAGCAACGCTGGATTATTGCTAACCACAACTTGCACAGCATATACCTTTACCACCGCGTTGCTAAAATGCGTCAATTTTACGCGCAGGCTCGTTGTTCTCACATTGACGGGATGTCGTTGGTTTTCTTAGGAAAATTGCTCGGATTTCCCTTACGCCGAGAACACCGGGTGACTTTTGTAGATTTGCTCGGTTCCTTGATGGCAGAGGCGGCAAAACAAAAGTGGCGTATTTTTTACTTAGGCTCGAAGCCCGGTATCGCTAAGAAAGGAGCAGAGATTTTAAGGTGCCAGTTCCCCGAATTGCAAATTAAAACTTTTCACGGTTACTTCGATCTTGCCTCCGATAGCGAAGAAAACCGACGAGTGCTAGCAGAAATAAACGACTATAGTCCCCAGATCTTAATGGTAGGAATGGGAATGCCAAAGCAAGAATGCTGGATTTTGGAGAACTCTGCTCGCATTCAGACCAATGTTATACTCCCCTGTGGAGGCTGCATCGACTATGTGGCGGGAGCCATTCCCACTCCCCCGCGCTGGCTCGGGCGCATAGGGCTAGAGTGGTTTTATCGGCTGATAACAGAACCCCGACGGTTGTGGCAGCGCTATTTGATAGAGCCCTGGTTTTTGCTGGGTCTTTTGTTGAGAGATTTACTGCGCAGATGGCTCGGCCTCTAAGAGATTTCCAAATAAATATCCCTCCCCGTAGGACAGGCGTCTCGCCTGTCCCTCCAAGCAGAAAGAACAGGCGAGACGCCTGTCCTACGGGATTTTGCAATTTTTTTGTATGGGTAATTAACCGGACTTGGTATTAGTCGGCTTGGAACCTAGGTTTCTAGATGCCAGCTCTATTAGCTCCACTACAAAAGCAATTATTACTGACAGCATTAAAGCTGAGATTGCCCCCAAAATCAGGTTTAATTTAGTGCGGGGCGGAACGGGACCTTGAGGAAGTAGAGCGCATTCTAGAATTCTGGCGTTGATAACCTTCTGCTCTTTGGAAGCCTGAAGGGATTGAAGCTTGCTGAGAAGGCTAGAATAGGTAGCTTGAGATATGTCGCGCTTGCGTTCTAGCTCCCGTTGTTTTTCTTCCAAATCTGGAATCCCATCCACTATTTGTTTATGCCTTTGTAAGGAATAATTTAAATCTTCAATTTGACTTCTTAATCCTGTACGCTGTGCCTCTAATAAAACAAGTCTTTCAACTAAGCCTTGACGCAAAATACCGATTTGTAACTTTTCGTCTATATCTGTGACTGGTACTACTAAAATAGCGTTTACCTGCTCTTTCAGAAGATTTTGCAAGCCATTTATTTTGCCTTTTATCTCGTCAATTATGGGATTATTATCCTTAAAACGAGTTTCTTGTGCGGCCAACTCGACTTTGAGGCGTTGTATTTCTTTAATTGTGGCCTGTAATTCCGGATCCTGAACTACAGAAATTGCTACCATTGCCTGCTCTAAATCCAGTCCTAACTGATTCTGAATTGATGCAAACTGAGATGTCACAGCATTCAGCTCTGCTTCCAATTTTTCGATAAGTATTTCTATTTCTTGAATATGTCTCAGTTTTAATTCTGCCTGTCTCTGTAAATTGACCAATACTTTGCTCTTTTTAAAGCTTGTCAATTCTAACTCGGCTTCCTTCCATTCTTTCTCGGCTCTATCGACCTGCCCTTCAAGATTTATAAGCGCTTCGCCTATATCCCCTTGTCTGGCACTATTGCTGTATTCTAAATAGGCTAACATGAGGGCGTTACCCCTTTGGAAAGCTTCTTGGGGCGAGTTGCTTATGTAGGAAATCTCCATAATGTCCGTTCCCGGAATGCGCCGGACTTGTAGCTGGCTCAAAAATACCTCGGGTCTTAGGCTACTCTGGGGAGTCGCCAGCTCGTTCGATAGTAGTTCGCCCGATCGCATCCCAATTTGGCGTGGAGTAAAGGTGAGATGGGGCATGGGCGATATCGGATATGGGCGCTCTGGATTGCAGAAACCTTCATCTTTTGCCAAAGTAGAATGCCCGCTATCTGTCTGGTTGAGTGCCGCGATCGCCCACTCTGCAACCGTTCGAGAACGAATAACCTCCGCTTCTGTCAAAAGAGGGTCGCTCTCGGGAGCCAAGATATCCAACCTGCCAAGCTTTTCTGCTCCCCCCCCTGTTAGGGAGGAAGTACCGCTAATCCTCTCAAAAAGAAGCTTTCCAGTTGCTTTATAGACAGGCTCTTCCGAAAAAGCTTGTATTGCTGTCAACACCATAACAGAACCAAAAACAGATACGGCAGATAACCAGTGCCGCGACAAAACCGACAAAAATCCCCTAGCTAAATTCAGGAATTGTTCGAGTTCTAAGAGATCTTTAGAATTGGTCACTGCCTTGTTTTTATCTTCTTGGTCTCAAAATATATATAGCAATCTTAGATAATTTCCGATATCTGAGAAACCCGGGTTTTTCAACAATACCAACGCCTATTTGCCCCAGGGGACGATCCCCCCAACCCCCCTTAAAAAGCTTAAAAAGGGGGGCTCCAAGAGAGATGGGGAAGAGTGGGAAGGGTGGGAGGGGTGGGAAGAACCAGAAGAAATTCTCCCCCCTCTCCCCACACTCCCCACACTCCGTAGGCGGCTCCCCAATGAGCGCGGGGGGTTGGGGGGAGAGCTTCGCGCTCACGCTCGGTGCGAGCGTCGGCCGACGAACAGGCATTTTTTGGGTTGGTTCCCGAGCCGATCCCTACAAACAAGGGGGTTTTGCCTTTTGGCGAAGGTATTTTTGAAAAAACCGGGTTTCTGGCTCCACAACCGGGTTTCTGGCTCCAAAACCGGGTTTCTGGCTCCACAACCGGGTTTCTGGCTCCACAACCGGGTTTCTGGCTCCAATTTACGGGACGGGAGAGGCAGAATCTTCGTTTTCGGCCCGGCTTGAATCGGGAGCCTTCCCTAAGAGCCGGTCTAGTTCTTCTAAGATTTCCTTCAATCTGGCTCGATTTTGAAAATCTTGCCACAATTGCCGATCTTTTTTGAGACTTTTTTTGATTTGCTTGTAAGTGCTGTCCAGACGCTCGGAGAGACTGTCTTGCTCTGGTTCTGGGTCGAGTAGGGATTTGATGTAGCTTTTGATTCTGCTAAGAGACCATTTATCGGCGATCGCCCTCTCAAGCAACTCCCGGCGTTTTTCTTCATCTTTCACCCGAGCAATAGCCTGCGCTTTCGTGTACTTGATGCGTCCGGTACGAACGGCCTCCAGAAGACCAGCAGGCAAATTGAGCAAGGGAAGTCTGGTCCTAATGAAAGTTTCCCAGTTCGTGCCCAGACTGGCAAAAACCAACTTTATTTGCTCGAACTCTGGGTCAGGGGAAACGTTTCCCCTAGAAGAGTCAACCCGGCCGTTAGGGGAAACGTTTCCCCTAAAATCAAAATCGAGGCGATCGCCCCCTACAGCCGCCCCTAGAGCAGACTTTGATTTTTGAGTCCTGTAGTTTTTCATACGGTAGAGCAGAGGGGGCACTTCTTCCAAATCCCGTTCTAGCTCCAAAGCCAACAACTGCAAAACTCCTTCAGTTTCATCAACGGCATTCAGGTCTTCTCTTTGTAGGTTTTCCAGCAAAGCCAGATACAGTGCCTCTTTGGCGCTAATTGACCGTATCGCCACCGGCACCTCCGCCAGCTTTGCTTTCCGGGCTCCCAAATATCGGCGTTCCCCTACTACTAGCTCGTATTTCTCAGCCTCTAAGGGTCTAACTAATAGTGGCTGGAGAATGCCATTTTTTTCGATAGACTCTACCAAAGACTCCATAGCTTTGGGGTCAAAATAGCGCCTCGGTCGAAATGCGCTCAGGACGATCGCCTCGATGGGAACCGTTGTGGAAAGAATGGATGTCTCTCCCTTGTCTGACCCTAGCAATAGTTCCTTCTCCCCTATGAGAGAGGAAGTTCTGGAATGGTTCGACTTGCTGCCACTCATATCAATACCTCGATAGCGCTAGCTTCTTTTTCAAAAAGCCTGGGACTCGTCCATCCCCCAACTTAACCCACTGTCCCAGGGTTATAATAGCACGAAAGTATTTTTCTGCTTAAGCTTTTTTTGGGTCCATCATCACCCCCACGATCGCCTCTCGGCTTGAGTTCCATATTGCATTAACTATCTTAATGCGTAAATAGTTGCTGATTGTTTTTTTTACAAAAAAGCACTACCGATTAAGGTTAGGACAGTTGCAAAACGCCAACATCTTGAATTGGCAAGGCTTTGACGCTCAAGCTGAAAGCTTAAAGCTGACTGCTTACTGCTATAACATTTCCAGGACTTACGCAAATCGTAGAGATGCATACCTAAATGTAGGGGCTATTCGCGAATAGCCCCTACCAGATATAGGGTTAATGCGTAACTCCTGCCTAATAATCTAAGGCGCGACAGCTTATTACGGTTTAATCTGCAGCTTCAGGCGAATTTTATTAGGAGTTGCTTGAGGGAATTGCCAAGAAGAAAGCGCATCTTTAATAGCATTGAGTAGCGATCGCTCGCTGACAGTAGAAACAATATCGTCAAACACAATTCGCACCACACGCCCATTGCGAATTGTCAGTTCCCAGACGACTTCACCGCTAATGTTGTCAGGAATAGCTGCTGATTCTAGGTGTCGAGTCAAGCGGGAGAGGGCATTGCTATCCAATCCGTCGCCACTAATTGCCTCAATCCGCCCAAGAGCGATCGCTTCGGGTTCCGGCGGCTCGAAGGCGATCGGTGGATTGGCAACAGTTCCTCGGCTTCCGCCAACCGTTGTCTGTTGGGGCTGTTGGGGATAGCCTGGGCCTCGGACGCTCCCGACACCATTTACTGACCCAATAGGACTCCTGGCAGGTTGTCCTTGAGTGCGTCCTGGAGCGCTATTGGCTTGGGGTTTGGCGCCTCGGCGACCTTCCAAAACTTCCTCATAAATCATCCCTTCTGGCAACTCTACCGGCACCTCCACTCGCTCGGTCGTGCCGTCGGGGTTGACTCGAACTTCCTCGCTCACCGCGACAAAAGCCGTGTATTGAGAAAGCAAGCGATAGGCTAGCGCCGTATCTGTCACCGCCTTAACGCCGCTAACAGTTTCCCCGCCATACATTTGATTCATTAACTCTTTAATTCGGTATCGACCCCAAAGCTGGGGAATCGCCGGATTGCCGCCGCTTTCAAAGTTAATTGGAAAAACTTGCTCGTAGCGTCGGCCACCGGCAGTTATCCCTTTTACTCGCAACCGCCCGGAAACGCGATCGCCTTTGCGTCCAAACAAGACCAACGGCTGCTGGGCAAATAAATCCGGCGGCGACATGGGATAAAGTTCCGGCGAAGAACCCCCACCCTCCCAAACCACTTCAATATTGGTCAGTACCGGATTATTGATTTGCTCGGAAAACTCTTGGGCAACCTGAGCGGTCGATTCGTTTTGGCTCACCACCCGAGCCTTACCTCGCCCTACTTCTGCCAGACGATTTAGCAAAAATCGGTTAGGGGAACTGCCCACCCCAAAACTATACAAGCGGTTGCCCGGTTTCAACCCCCGCTGCACTTCGGCAATAACTTTCGCTTCATCGCCGATATAACCATCGGTCACTAATACGATACTGCGCAAGCGACCCTCTGGTGCTTTTGGAAAATTCAGCATCGTTTTAATTCCATTGAGCAGTTCTGTTCCTCCATTGGCATGGAGGCTATCGATATAAGCCAAAGCCTGCTGGCGATTTTGAGGAGTATTTGCCAGAGGGGTAGCCGAAAGGGTCGTCGCCGTATTGGCAAAGTCAATAATAGTAAATGTATCGTTTGGATTGAGACCCTCGATAAAACGGCGCATTAATTCCTTCGATTTTGCCAAAGGGTCGCCGGATTGCGAGCCAGAGGTATCCATCAGGAAAACAACATCTTTAGGCACAATCTCATTGCGCTGGTATTCCAAGGCTGGAATGAGATACAAGGCGAAGTGACCGCCCCTAGCATCTGCTTGGCTTAAAACCGTGGCAGCAGTTTTTTCTCCTGCTACGCGATAGCGCAAAATTAAATCTTTGTTGGGGATGGCATCTTGTTTGGACAGTTCTACCCGAAGAATTTCTCCCGCGTTTGAGGTATTAATTTGATGGGAAGGAGAACTAACTTTAGCTACGGGCACCCCAGCGTCTATTTCTACAGTTACGCCAATATTGTGACCCGATCGCTTTCCAGGAGATAGAGTTGGTGGAGTAATTTCGGCGGCGTCGGGAACGCGATTGGTATTGCCCGCGCCATCCAGGCGATCGCCGGAAATATAGCGAGGACCTACTACCATTGGGAAAACAAATTCATACTCTCCCCCTTCAAATTGCAAGCTTTCGGTATAGCGAATCGTAACTTCTATTGCTTCTCCCGGTTTAACGTTCGCTAGGGATTGGGTAAATATATTGGCTCGCTGTTGTTCTAATAAACCAGCAGTTTGCCCTTGGCGTTTGGCATCTTCGTATATTTTTCGGGCTTCTTCGCGTTCTTTAATATCCCCTTTGATAATGCGATCGCCAATTTTTATCTCCATATCATCTACCGCTGCTTCGTCCGGTAGGGGAAAGACATAAATCGCTTCTAGGGGCTTACTAAAATTATTTTCAAAGCTCTGGGTCACCTCTACCCGGGAAAGATTGCCGGCAATTCTGGCTTTGACCTCAGTATGCTTTAGAGGAAAAACCTGTATTTCTCTCTCTTCCGAGCTTACATATAAACCGCCGACTCCTTTTGGGTTCTCTGCCAACTCGTTTTGCCAGAGCTGAGATAGGATTTGATTTGGATAATTAGTTTCTCTGTTAGATGAAATGTTCTCCTCCGCCCTTCCCAAGCCTACAGCAGAAGCAAGCGAATTCGTCCGTGGCAAAAGGGTAAAAGAAACCAGAGTACCAGCCAGGATTAAGGATGAAGATAAAACATAAACTAATTTCATAGCAAGCTGCTTCTTTCTTAAGATAGCTATATTGATTACTGCTCGGAGCTAAGCTCTCAAATGCGTCTTCATTTTCAAGGCGCGTTTTTGCAGGAGATTGCGCACTCGTTACACCAGCACCAGCTATAGCGTTTCTCAAATAAGTGTAATGAACGAAAACGTAGGGGCGACAGCACCCCCGCAACCATCTCGGCTGTAGAACGGGGATTCTCGTATTGGGATGCTTCGCCCCAGACACCTCACATCAATTTGAGAAACGCTATATTTAGCCTCTGCGCTTTAGAATCAGCGACTCGCTTTGCATGCCGCCCCAGATTCAGATCTTTTCAACCATTCTGGGGATGTACCAGAACTCCGGCATAATTTTCCCGATTCTGATGCAATTTACGTTTATCAGATTCTCACCCTGGCTTAGAATAAGCTGGACCGCCGACAATTCCTATATTTTTATAGGTCCTTGTTTTTATTTCGGCTGGAGAGCGATCGCTTCTCTTAATTTTAGCATCTATACTGCGTCTAAATGAATTGTCAAATTACTATAGAGGCAGTCAAGACCGGGCTGTCCCGCTCCACCTTTGCAGGCAGAGCGCTGCTATCCAATTGGGGAGCAAGCAAGGAACTCTACCTTTTACGCAAATAATTGAGATGCGCTATAGCAACTCTAAATAATTATAGCGTTTCTCAAATTGATGTGAGATATCTCGGCGTTGCATCCCAATACGAAACTCTCGTTCTACAGCCCAGGCAGTCTCGGGGATGCTGTCGCCCCTACCAGATCGTTCATTACACTTATTTGAAAAACGCTATATACTCGCAGCAAGAGGTTAACTGCAAGGCGATCGCTGCCAAAAGCGCCAGCCGGCTGCCCGTTGCCCGAGCTGCCCGTTGCCTAGGGTGTTGATTTTGAGGCTTTTTAACCACACTGGTGACATATGGGTATCGTTAGCTCTCTTAATCCCGAAACGTCCGTCCCTGTAGGACTTTCGAGCCCCGGACAGCGCTCGGGAAATAGCATGAAGTTTCCCTACACAAGAGCACCCCACACCCCACACCCTACCCGTTGCCCGAGCTGTCCGCTAAAAGCTGAAAGCTGAAAGCTGAAAGCTGACCGCTCCCCTAAGCAATACTGCCTCGCTTGCGGGCTTCTTTATAAGAAGTGCCGACATTTTTAAGACCTGCTTTAATCATTTCGCGTTCGAGCATGGCAAAGAAAAGGGAGCGATCGCCTCCTTTGACCACCGCCTGATTGTGAGCTTCCGCCAGAGCAACTGGATAGCCGTATCCTTTTTGCACTTGAGCCAGCACTAAACCCAGGGCGGAATTGAGCAGGGGTTTATCTTCGGCGACCCAAGCGGGAATATCCACCCGGGCGACTTCCGGTCCGACGTGGAGATAGCAGAAATAAACTATATTTTCTTCGCCATAGAGATCCAGAATGCGAGCAGAACTGCGGAACATAGGGCTGCGCTGTCCCGGTTCTAAGACTGAAGCCCAAAATGTCGTATCTCGCAGGGGATCGAATATTTGACAAGGAGCTTTATTGGCCTGCGATCGCCTTGCAGAATCGGGCTCTATCGGGCAATGGGTAAAACAATCAGGTTCTGGATAGGGACAAGCTTGCAAGCGCAAAAAACTCAGAGATTCGCTGCTGCGAGAAGCGCTCGTATAGCCCACCAAAGGCACGCGATCGCTTCGCATTTGCTGCCACGCATCAAAAATTGCCGATAAAATCAATTCCCGCGCATCTGTAGGTAAAGGTTCTAGAAACCAGTAAATCAGAGAACCATCAACCATTGCCAGAGTTGGCGCGTATCCTTTCAGAGAGCTATTGCCATTACCTCCCTTGCGATTTTGACTGGCTAGCTCTGCCAAAGCCGTCGCCTCCGCAGCAGTGCGCCGGTAGCCCATCCATTCTTCTGTTTTTATCCCCCATTGGCGAGAAACATAGAGATCTTCTGGTCTATAGAATACCTCGGGCACGCTATCTAAAAGAGGATGGCGACTTTCGCCATAGTGCAAGACAACTCTACCGACATTGATGAGATAGCAGTAGGCGATTTCATGGTGGTTGGGAGATATCTGAGAACCATCGGTGGCAATAACCGTATGGATGGGAGGAGCGACTTCAACATAAGGGCGAACTAGCAGGGGTTCGAGAGGTACTGGAGCGCTAAAAGCCATGCGATGTTGCCATTCTTCTCGCCGCTTAATTAATTCTGCCTGTCGCCATTGGGCTTTTTGGCGCAACTTCTGAGCGACTTCCAGTCTTTGGCTAGAAGCCTTCGCCTCTTTCAGCAAGTGATCGCTAATGCCCTGCATTTGCCGTGCCAGTTTGGTGAGGTCGAGCATGATAATTCAGTTTTAAGTAATGACCCGATCGCTCTTATCATAACCTACGAACAGTCAGCGAGAAAGCGGTCAGCGGTCAGCGGTCAGCGGTCAGCGGTCAGCGGTCAGCGGTCAGCTAAAAGTAGAGCAGGAGAATCGCGTCTGAGCAGAAGAATCGCTTCGGAGCCGATCGCTTTCTCTCCATTCGCGATCGCGTCTGAGCAGAAGAATCGCTTCGGAGCCGATCGCTTTCTCTCCATTCGCTATCGCGTCTGAGCAGGAGAATCGCTTCGGAGCCGATCGCTTCGGAGCCGATCGCTTTCTCTCCATTCGCGATCGCGTCTGAGCAGAAGAATCGCTTTCTCGCTGACCGCTGACCGCTGACCCTTTTCTCTCCATTCGCGATCGCGTCTGAGGAGAATAGCTTTCTCGCTGAGAGCTGAGAGCTGAGAGCTGAGAGCTGAGAGCTGAGAGCTGACTGCTGAGAGCTGACCGCTGACCGCTTATAGCTTTATTCGTGTTGATGAACCGCATCTTTTTGGATGAGATATCCGTCCCGATAAATGCTTAGAGCGGCACCGTTGACAATATAACTGTATCCTTTGTTATCTGCTACATACCCAGTGCCCTCCTCTGCATAAGCGGGAAGGGTGATATAGTTGTTACCATCTGGCTTTTCAACTCCGTGGTAATATAAGCCTTCGCTTTGGCAAATATAGATCCAAAAATTATCCGTTTCAAAAAAATCAACCATAGGCAGTCCTCCAGAGCGATCGGGGCAATAGGCTTGGGCTACTTGCACCGGCATATCGCTGGGGCGAGCCTCGGCAGAAGTCTCTTCAAGATTGCTCGTTTTCAGGGCAGCCCCGACGGAGGGGGAGAAGAACAAAAAGGCACCAATACTGGCTAGGGCGATCTTCCAGGCTTGTTTGTTTTTCATCTGAGTGTAGGGTTTTGTTAGTAATATCTATGAGATTCTCATCCTAGCCTATGGAATCCGGAATCTGCTATAGCTCTCAGCAGTCAGCAGTCAGCGGTCAGCAATTCCCAATTCCCAACACCCAATTCCCAAGAAAGCTCTGCTGCTCTGCTGCTCTGCTGCTCTGCTGCTCTGTGCCTGACCGCTGACTGCTGAGAGCTGACCGCTGACCGCTATGAATGCCCGATGCCCGATGCCCCATGCCCCATGCCTTATTCTTGATAATCTGTATCGATCGCAACTTCTAGGGTATCCTCATCGACGCGGATATAAAGAACGTTAGGGCGACAGCAAATCTGGCAATCTTCTATATAAGACTGGTAACTGCCAGCACTGAAGTCTATAAAGGTTAAATTGGTTTCGCCGCAATAGGCACAGATATATTCCGCCGTATTTTGCATTTCTATTTTATTCGCAGTATTTACAGATCTAGCGCTACGCGCAAGTCAAAAGTCTCAAGGTAATAAGTCAAAAGTATAGCGTTTCTCAAATAAGTTTAATATAATGGGCGAAACGTAGGGGCGACAGCATCCCGAGCGACTTTTCGAGGCGCCCCGGACGGTAACTCCCGTAATGGGATGCTTCGCCCAAGACTTCCTTAGATCGCAATCAATTTGAGAAATAGTATAGTCTCTGACTGCTTACTGCTGAGCAGTGACTGCTGACTGCTTATTGTATAAGTCCCGATTCAGTGGCGGTAAAATAGCTCTTCGCATCTGCTAGGTGCTTTTGGAGGGCGGCGGTTGCTAGCGGACCTTGGATGTGACTCCAGGGCAAGACCTGCTCCTGCGGCCAGTCGGCATGGACGTAAAACTCTAGGGGCGGGAGTTGCTGGCGCAGTTCTTTGAAGGCGCGGCGATAGCTGCCCAGGGAGTCGCCGTAGTGGCGCACTAATTCCAAGAGATGGGATAAACGCCGATCGCCTCGGGATAATAATGCCTGGATGACAGACCAATTGTAGCTTTCGGGGCGAAACTCGATACCGCCCATTCGTCCGAGTTCTTTTTGTAATTGTTTCAATCGTTTTTGGGCTTGGGAATTGACTCCAAACCACTGAAAAGGAGTATGGGCTTTGGGAACGAAGGTGCTGCATCCGAGAGTTAGGCGCAATCCCGGAGCGGCTTTTTTCAGCGATCGCATCATAGCTACCGTTTCCTCTATATCCGCCGCTTCTTCCCCGGGAATCCCGACCATACCATAAAGTTTTAGACCTTTTAGCCCGCCAGCTTTAGCATTAATTGCGGCTTGGATTATTTCTCCATTGTCGAGTTTTTTATTGACGATCTGGCGAATTTTTGCCGAACCGCTTTCTACGGCAATAGTCAGCGATCGCGTACCTCGCTCCGCCAGAGTTTTTGCTAGCTGCTCGGTAACCGTATTCGTCCGCACCGAAGCGATGCTCAGCCGCACGTCTTGGAATTTAGGTTGACTCAGATAATCCAGCAAAAGCTCGAATTCAGGATGCTGGGTTACCGATGCGCCTAATAAACCGATGCGATCGGTGACTTCTAAGCCCCGAGCGATCGCTGGAATTAAAGAGCCTTCTAGGCTAGCAGTTCTAAAAGGTAAAGTCAGATAGCTCGCCAAACAGAAACGGCACATTTCCGGGCAACTGCGTACCACTTCTACCATAAAAATATTAGGCCAAGCTGCCTTTTCCGTAACTACGGAGGAAGCAGAAAGAGTATTGCCCTTATATGTTTGTTTCGCGACTCGGGCGGGAATCTCTGTATCCACAGGCTGAATCGATGCGATCGCTCCGTCCGGTTCGGTATATTTTACTTCATACAATTCCGGCACATAGACTCCCGGCACTTGCGCGAGATGCCGGAGCTGGGTTTTTCTATCTGCAGCGCGGACTTGCCGATAAGCGTCGATAAAATAACCCAGGATATTTTCCCCATCTCCTAATAATATAAGGTCAAAAAAATCGGCAAAAGGTTCTGGATTAGCCGTTAATACTGGGCCGCCGCCAAAAACAAGAGGATGGGCGTCACCGCGATCGGCAGCTCGAAGGGGAATTTCTAGAGATTCTAAAATCTTGAGAATGTTGGCATAGTCCAGTTCCCAAGATAGAGAAAAACCCAATAATTCTGGTTTTGCTGGCAAGGATTCCCGGGTATCGAGAAATAAGCGGCTGACTTCTAGGTCGCTGCGCTTTGCCAAAGTAGCCCAAACAATTTGATAGCCCAGGCTGGTAATACCGATACTGTATTCGTTGGGAAAAGCGTAGATTAAGGGAATCGCATTGGCTTCTGGAGTAGCTGGGGCAAACAATAGCCGTTCGGCGTCAAAGACGGAAACAGTCATCGGCAGCAGGGGTTACTTATATTTGAGCTTCAGGAATAATAGAATTAAATTTAACATCAGAGTCACGACATTGGCAAGGATAATCGGTACAGAATTGATATAAAGTCCATAAACTACCCAGAGAAAAACTCCGGTGCTGAACAAAACAATCGTTTCTAGAGAAACATCTTTGGTGGATTGCGATTGCCAGGCTTTAATCACCTGTGGCACAAAGGCAATGGTGGTGAGGATAGCAGCTAAAAATCCAATCAAATTGATGAAGTTCATATTTAGGTAATTCGGCATTGAGAATTGGGAAGAGCGGAATTGGGCATCGGGCATTGGGCATAGGGCATTGGGCACTCCCCTCCGAGGAGGGGTTAGGGTTGGGGAGCGGAGGGTTGGAGATGTTGGAGACAAGGAGGATAAGCATTAAGCCTAGTTTCCGCCTACACTCTACATTCTTTTACCTACACCCTACCACTAAACCCTAATTTTTAGCCCAATGCCAATGCCCAATGCCCAAGAAAGCAGTCAGCGGTCAGCGGTCAGCGGTCAGCAGGAGGCGGTCATGCTAAAAGCAGAAGAGCGCAGCCTGCGCGCTCCGCGCATAAGCTGAAAGCTTTTTAGCCCAATGCCCAATGCCCAATGCCCAATGCCCAATTGTTATATTTACTGTATAATAGTCTGTATATTTTGGGGATTAACTTTTATGTACAAACTTAAATATTTGCCGTGGAGAGAGCTATTCCAAATTGCCATAATCGCTACTCTTATTCTGATTCCGCTAGAGCTGTTAGTGGGCTGGGGCTATAGCAGTTCGCCTATTGTCCGCCAAATTATCCAGAGAATCTACACACCTCCCTTGAATACGATCGTCTATATCGCTGCAGCAGTAGGAGTCGGAGCCCTGGCGGTCTATATCGGCGAACGGCGGCGAGTAGTAGGACTCGTTAACAATCCCAGCTTGTGGGCTTTGGTGCTATGCGTGATGTTGGGTTTGTTAGTCAAATCTTTGCTACCCATTCCCTCTATTTTGGTAAATTTCCGCGATTTCGGCACTTTAATTGGCGTTGTCTTTGGCGTCTTTGGCCGAGCCAAAAAACTGTCGCGATAAGCTTTCTGACTCCGGCTTTCTGACCCCGGCTCGCCAACCTACCACTCCATTATCCAAGATATCAAAACTATATGATTTCCCTGCCAACTCCATTGCGATCGCCCGCTATCCCTCGGCATAATTTGCCGACCATGTACGATTTACGCTCTGGTTTGACTTGTGCTAAGGGATTTCCAAATATTTCTCCCTCGCTTCCCCCTAGGACAGGCAACGGAAAAGTCTCTATGCTCTGGACATGCGCTCCGCCCGTCCTACGAAGCAGGATAATTTATTTTTGGGAATTACCTAATACATCATACACCACATATAGCAGTAAGCTATCAGCTATCACTGCTCAGCAGTCAGCTAAAGTCTTGCCATACGGACTCATGAGCGTTTTGTGACTGTCCTAAGCTGTCTTGGTAGTGCAATACTGAGCGATCGCTCCTTGTGGATTGGCAAATCTAAAATTGTGTGTAAATGTAGGGAGCGGTTGAGGCACGAAAGCCAACTATACCAATCGTTGCGTCCTTGTTTCGTGCCTCAACCGCTCCCTACAGTTTTAAGGCAGACAGTCCACTAGATAGCGAAGACTTTTTTCTATAAAGCCAGAGCAAAAATCTCTTCTGCGGATAAGCTTAACTCAGGAAAAGTCGGCGAAACAATTGCAGTATCTTCCGTAAATTGATTCATCCGATACTCTCCATCAACTAAATTACAAACAAAAATTGTAGGTTGCTTGGGGTTGCCGATAAACTTTCTCGCCCCCAACGCTGCATAATCTACAATCCAATATTCTTCGATACCCATTTCTTCATAATCTCGAAATTTATTGTAGCGATCGTCGCGCCAATTAGTTGAGACAACCTCGACGATTAATTTAACCGAATCGGCATTTTCGACGTTCGATTCGCTTTCCCACCGAGGTTCCGCCCCAATAATTTCTTTATTCAAAACAATGATATCAGGTTCATAACCGGAGCGATCGCCTTTTGGTTTGACACCAATTCTTTATGAAGCTGCACGCAATAATAACCTTTATTCGCCGTTCGGGCGCTCGCCCTGAGCCGGTCGTTGGGTCGAAGCCCAGAGCTACGCTAACGGACAGGCTTCGACCCAACGACCGGCTCAGA
>JAAHFN010000058.1 GCA_010672965.1 Oscillatoria sp. SIO1A7 | reverse complement strand
CTATTTTGAGACAATAGTCTTGTCTCAAAATAGGGCCAATAGTCTTGTCTTCCTGGCGAGCCTTCATCTTAGCATATTTTCTGTATGAAAACCATCTCTTTTGATGAGTCCCAGAGTGAACACCCTAGGTGTGGGGTGTGGGGAGAGAGGGGAGAACTTTCAGCAGTCCCCACCCTTCCCACACTTCCCACCCTTCCCACACTTCCCACACCCCACACCCTACACCTAGGGTGTTGACTCTGTGGGGAAAGACAAAGATGGATTTCATGCAGTTTTTGTACCGCGTCTAGAGAGGGCTGAAATCCTTACTAAGAGAGGGTTTCGGGATTTTCGAGCCGGCGCGATCCCCGTTGGTAGCCAACGAGTCGGAAAACCCACAGAGTCAACACCCTACCCTACACCCTACCCCCTACACCCTACAATGGCCCTATGCCGCTCTCTGCGCCGACTGGGGATAAAGAACGGACCGATAATACTGGCGCAATTGAGCTGTAGCTGCGGACCAACCCCAGCGTTCTGCCTCCTCGCGAGCTTTTTGGCGTAGGGTCTCCCGTTCTGCTTGGTTAGCTAAGAGGCGCTCTGTAGCGACAATTGCGCCGCGATCGTCATTGGGGTCAAACAGATAGCCATTGACTCCATCGGTGACAATATCTGTAATGCCGCCAGTTCCCGCTGCCACCACCGGACAGCCGGCTGCCATTGCTTCTAACAAGACCAAACCCAGGGTTTCCGTGCGGGAAGGAAAGATAAAGGCATCCGCCGAGGCAAAGGCACTGGCCAAGGTTTTCCCGCGAAGATAGCCCACAAAATTGGTGGGGGTTCCGGCAAAATGTTCCTCTAGCTGCGATCGCGTCGGGCCATCTCCTACTAAAGCCAGACGAGCTTCCGGTATTGCTTCGAGTACCGGCTTAATCGCTTCTATTTGTTTTTCCGCTGCGATACGGCCGACATAGAGGAGCAAGGGACTATCTGGATGCCCATCGCTGAGGCGCGATCGCATTTCCCTACTGGTCAAATCGGGCTCAAACAATTCCGTATCTACCCCTCGTTGCCACAAATCTACCCGCAAAATACCGTGCCCGCGCAGCTCATCCACCATCGCGCTAGAAGTACATAAATTCAGCTCCGCTTGATTGTGAGCGCCTTTGAGCAGCTCCCACATTACAGGTTCGAGCATCCCCAAACCATAATGGTGCAAATACCTGGGCAGATGAGTATGATAGGACGCGACCAAAGGAACCTTCAGCGCCTTAGCATAATAGATTCCTCCCAACCCCAAGATTCCTGGATTCACCACATGGATTAAATCTGGCTGGAACTCCTCTAACACCGGGCGCAGGGAGGGGCTGGGCGGCGCTAGCTTCAGTTCTGGATACATGGGCAGGGGATAGCCTGTGACGCCATAAACCCTAGCACCTTTGTACTCTGTGATTCCGTAGTCCGGGGAAACTACCAGAACCGAATCGCCAGCTCGCTGTAGGTAGTCAACAGTCTGGCACAAGCGAGTGACAATGCCATCGATTTTGGGATAAAAAGTTTCGGTAAATAGAGCTATGCGCATAGTTGAGATTTTTCTACTATCTGCTTAAAGCCGATTCCTATCGCTGTTTTTGCCGAGTTTCTTTTGCCGAGGCTTGCGTTATAGCACTACGCAAATGGGTTAAGACATTTATAAATGCTCGTTCCTTAGTCAGAGACTACTTATTACCTTGAGACTTTTGACTTTTGACTTGCGCGTAGCGCTATACTATTCCTAGAATGCCAATTGATAAAATTACCCCGCCCAATAGCAAGCCCACTCCTTCGGCAAAACAATTTTTTATTCTGTGAATTTCCCGTGCGGTTTTGGCGATTGTCAATTGATTCAAGGTAGAGGACGAAGAGGCAGCCACTTGACCATATGATAGCTATACTCTAGGCCACTCTGGTAATAGGAAATAGGCACATATAGCTATAACCATCAGACCGGGCAGAATCGTAAAAAGCAAGATAACAGCCTGTCTTTTGTTCATTGACCGGAAACGCAATTCTAATAAAGAATGGAGAATAATGAATAGCTTTTGCCTCTATCCTCAATTCTCCATTATCAAATCCTGCTGTTTATTTACGATGCCAAGAGACTTTCGGTAAAATCTGACTTTCATCCACGCGGTCTTTGTAACGGATGGCGAAGTTCAACAGAGAATCGATTAGGGAATCCGATAGATTGTGAGGTTCCAGACCCAGATCGATTAGCTTGGTATTTTTAGCATTGAAGTAATGTTCTTCTAGCTCGAACCTGGGGTTATCGAGATTATTGATTTCTACTTTGAGCCCCATAGCGGTGGCTGCATCTTTGACTTTCAGAGCCAATTCTTCTATGCTGAACATCTCGGTAAATTGATTGAAGACGCGCAATTGACCTGGTTCGGCAGGATTGGCGATCGCTAATTCCATGCAGCGTACAGTATCTCGAATATCCAGGAAGCCGCGAGTCTGACCGCCTGTCCCATACACCGTTAGAGGATGCCCCACAGCCGCTTGGATGCAGAACCGATTGAGAGCGGTTCCAAATACCCCATCATAATCCAGACGATTAATCAGCGTTTCGTGCATTTTAGTCTCGTCCGTGAGAACCCCATAAACAATCCCCTGGTTCAGGTCTGTGGCCCTCAGACCCCAAATTTTACAAGCAAACTGGATATTGTGGGTGTCATGGACCTTGGACAGATGGTAGTAGCTTCCCGGCTGTTTGGGATAGGGGAGAGTATCGGTGCGGCCGTTGTGTTCGATGGTAATGTAGCCCTCTTCAATATCAATATTGGGAGTTCCATATTCGCCCATCGTACCCAGCTTAACTAGATGACAGTCTGGGAAATGCTCCTTCATCGCGTAGAGTATGTTCAGGGTCCCAACAACGTTGTTAACCTGAGTCATAACTGCATGTTCCCGGTCGATCATCGAGAATGGAGCCGATCGCTGCTCGCCAAAGTGAACGATAGTATCTGGTTCAAACTTTTTGAGCGCGCCCAGCAAGAAATCATAGTTGGTTATATCCCCGAGAAACAGCTCGATGCTTTTGCCGGTCTCCCCCTTCCAGCATTCCAACCGTTTTTCTATAGGTGCAATTGGCGTCAGGGTCTCCGCCTTGAGTTGTAAATCCCAGTACCGACGCACCAAACTGTCCAATATGCCGACTTGATAGCCTTTATTTGAAAGGTAGAGTGCGGTTGCCCAACCGCAATAGCCATCGCCGCCAATAACTAAAACTTTCATAAATATGGATCTTGCTTGCTCATACTCGGTCAATGTATCAGGTTTGGGCACTCCATGACATACCGATTTCCAGCTCTAATTTTACTCGGCTATAAAAAGGCGCGATCGCTCCTGCTATTATCTATTGCCAACTCCTTACAGACAATACATGACTTTCAAATAGGGATCTACGGTGGCATCGCCGAAGCCCCGAGGATTGATGGTCAAGGATTCAAAACCGAGATTGTTGGCCGGTGGCGGGCGGTGCCCGACATGGGACTTCACAAAAATTCTGTTTGTCCCTTGACAAGGGTCTTTATAGTATTTTTGCTATAGCGAACCTAAATCACTTGTGTAAAATTCTGGGAGAAACCGAATGTGGAAACCCTTGTCTGGTAAGGATTTCATTAAAATCGCCCAGTTGCACTCATTTAGGAGGCTTGCTATAGCGGGACTTTGAGTCCTTGAGTCAAGTCAGCAAGTTGACGAAAAAAATCGGCTTTTGAGATTTTTGCGTGTGTGGGGCATAGTCAAACCTACCTAGCACCGATGAAGAGTCAAAACCTATGGCCTATTGTTGTGCTTGCCCCCATAGACTCGACAACCACAGTATTCAAGAGGGTTCATTATGACAGAAAGTATCAGTACTCGCTCGGCCCGAAATCTAGCCACCACCACTAAAACCCCCCCCCAAATGCGGGCTAAGACCCCTCGGTGGTTGCTCAAGCTTCTCCCCTGGGTTGATGTATCGGGGGGGACATACCGAGTTAACCGCCGGGATGTCAGGATTACAGAAGAAGTCGCCGCTAACGAGGAAGGAGAAAAAGATATAGAAATTATGAGCGGTCACGAAGGGGAGCCAGAGATCGCCAAAACCTTCGTTGACTATGATGACCATCCCCAGGAGTATCCCCTAAGTATTGTCCAGACTGTCTTGCGCGTTCACACCCGGGTAGGGGACCTCTACAGCAATGCCACGGATCAAGTGCGAGAGCAGTTACGCCTGACCATTGAAGGGTTAATGGAACGCAAAGAAAAGGAAATCATCAACAATGATGGCAATGGCAACCCTGACAATGCGTTTGGCTTGCTCAATGTCGCTGACCCCTCAATGCGAGTTCCTACTCGCACAGGGCCACCAACCCCAGATGATATGGATGAACTGCTCTCGAAGGTGTGGAAGCAACCAGCATTTTTCCTGGCTCACCCAAAAGCGATCGCTGCTTTTGGTCGCGAATGCACGCTCCGGGGCGTTCCACCTGCCACCGTCAATCTGATGGGCTCGCCTTTTATGACCTGGCGCGGCGTTCCCATCATTTCCAGCAACAAGTTAAATATTTCTGGGGAAGGGAAAACCAATATCTTGCTGATGCGAGTGGGCGAAGCTGCTCAAGGAGTGGTGGGATTGTACAAAACAGGCTTAGCTGGAGAGCAAGCGCCTGGTATATCGGTGCGTTTGATGGGCATTAGCGACAAGGCAATTGCCACTTACTTGGTGACGGTCTATTTTTCAGTGGCGGCCCTGGTGCCCGATGCTCTGGGGGTTCTAGAAAACGTAGATATTACAACCTACCATAACTATGAATGAGCAACTTGGTTTGAATCTTTCTTCGTCGCCTCAGGAAGATCGACAGCTCGAATTCTCAAGTGTTGGGGATATATCAGATCCGCAGATGTTGGATGGGCTAGTTAACCACCTTCTAGCTCAGCTTCCCCCAATGCCCTCGATGCCTGAGGCCATGCAGGGTATCGCGCCAGGGAAGCAGATGCTGCTGGCCTCGAAAAATTCAGCTTCCCCCGCCTCTGAGACAGCCACGCAACTGGCTCCTGGCCAGACCCCAGCTCCCCGAGCCTCAGAGGCACCCACGCAACCAGCCAGAAGCGAAAACCCAGAGTCACTCGTTTCTGAGGCACTAATGCAACCTGCTAGCGGCCAGACCCTAGCTTCCTCCCCTAACTTGCAAGAAAAAACATCTATCCCATCTGGGCAATCAATGCCGACGCTTGATGGGAGCAGTCCGGGTTACTACTCAGAGTCACTCGCTTCTGAGGCACTAATGCAACCTGCTAGCGGCCAGACCCTAGCTCCCTCCCCTAACTTGCAAGAAAAAACACCATCATCTATCCCATCCGGGCAATCAATGCCGACGCAGGATGGGAGCGGTCTGGGCTATTACTTTTTGCCAGAAGTCGCTTCAGTGGTGGCACCCGATCTGTCTCCTGTGCGGGCGGATGAGACTGCTGAAAACGGTGGGACCGCACCGGAAACGCGGGTTGCCGAACTGGAGAGCCAAGGTATTCAAAAGCCCAGTAACTCCGTAGAGACCTTCAACAGTCTCGCCAGCATGGGGGATCCCAACCCCAGGGATTTTATGCCCAGCGAAGCTGAGTTGGTACGGGTATTTGAACAAGCGAGAAGTCCCATTCTTCAGAGTACAGCGACCCTTGATTTGATGTCATTGCCAGACTCTGGACAGTTTGTCTCTGACGGACAAGAGCAAAGGGGTAGCGGACAGGCTCCAGAGTCACCGGGGCTTGAAAGTGACTTGGACGGGTTGCAGGGGAAAATGCCCACATCCGAGCAATCGGGTCAATCAGAGCTTTTGACCCACGAGAGCGATACTGATTATTACTTCTTGCCGGATGTTTCCTCTATTCTCGACCTCAGTTCCTCTGCGGTTCCAGACAGCACAGTGCCTGGAATGGACCGGAGGCTTCCGGAAAAGCCTGTTCCCGAAACAGAGAAGCAAGGTCGCCAGGGGCAAGAACGAGCCTCGGGGGATTTTAGTAGTATGGAAGCGTTAGGGGAACAGAGTGCTACGGAGTTTCTGCCCCATGAGGTGGGGCAGCTAGACTTTTTGACACAGAGTGCGAGTCACGTTCCGAAGAGCGAAACAGATCTGCATGAGACTTTGACTGCTCCGCCGATGGCAGTTCCCACGCCCACTGGGAGCACTCCCAATTTTTACTTTTTACCAAAGTCAAAACCATTGGAGGCATCGGCAGATAAGAAAGGGACTCAAATGCCAACTGATGGGTTTGATGTGGAAGCGGTACGACGGGATTTCCCCATTTTGCACCAAAAAGTGCATGGCAAGCCGCTGATCTGGATGGATAATGCGGCGACCAGTCAAAAACCCCAGAGTGTCATCGACACTCTGTCTCATTTCTACGAACGGGATAATTCAAATGTGCATCGGGGGGCTCATCAATTGGCTGCGCGGGCAACCAATGCCTATGAGGATGCGCGAGAGAAAATCCAACGTTTTCTGGGTGCGAGTTTAGCCCAGGAAATTATCTTTGTCCGAGGAACAACTGAAGCGATTAATCTGGTGGCCCAGAGCTACGGCAGGAAACACGTTGGTGCTGGCGATGAGATTGTCTTGACGACTCTGGAGCATCACTCGAATATTGTGCCCTGGCAGCTTCTGGCTCAGGAAAAAGAGGCTGTTTTGCGGGTTGCTCCCATCAGCGATCGGGGTGAAATTTTGCTGTCCGAATATGAAAAACTGCTCGGCCAGCGGACAAAGATTGTCGCCCTGAGTCATGTCTCTAATGTTTTAGGAACTGTTCTCCCGATCCAAACGATGACAGAAATGGCTCATCGTTATGGGGCAATTGTTGTGGTTGATGGAGCGCAATCAGTGCCCCATTTCCGCACTAATGTCCAGGAACTGGGAGCCGACTTTTATGCCTTCTCGGGTCACAAGCTCTTTGGCCCGACAGGGATCGGTGTTCTCTATGGCAAGGCGTCTTTGCTCAAAGAGATGCCACCCTGGCAAGGGGGTGGCAACACGATCGATAAAGTCACCTTTGAGAAAACGACCTTTAATGACATTCCGGCCAAGTTTGAGGCAGGGACGGGGAACTTGGCAGCGGCAGTTGGCTTAGGGGCAGCCATTGACTATCTCAATCAGATAGGTCTGGAAGCAGCGGCTCGACATGAGGAAGCTTTGATGGCTTATGCGACTGAGGCGATGGCGGCCATTCCCGGGTTGCGCCAGATTGGCACAGCCGCTGGCAAGGTTAGTACCCTGTCTTTTGTCCTTGATAATATTTCCCCCGAGAATATTGGGAAATTCCTCGATCGCGAAGGCATTGCGGTGCGCGCTGGTCATCATTGTGCTCAACCCACAATGGAACGTTTTGGCGTGAGCGGCACTGTACGTCCGTCCTTAGCCTTTTACAATACCTTTGGGGAGGTAGATGCGCTGATAGCAGGGATTAATAAAGCTAAACACCAGTTGTCCTAAAAGTCTATCGATAAGTTGATACATCCGACCCTGCTTATGCAGTAACAGCCGCGATATGCTAGCTGAAAACCTTACGCATGTAAGGTTTTCAGCTAGCATATCAATTAGAGGCGAAATAAAAGAAACTGGGTCGCTTGGTCGTCGTTAAAATTATCATCGCTAACCAAAATCAAACTTTGAGTGCCATCGGCCAAGCGCGGACCGATAGTCATCCCTTCCAGATTGTCCAAAGTGATGCCCAGATTGCCCAAGTCCAGCTCTAATTGTTTGCGCAAGGATTGAACATTATTGTTCTGGAGGCTGGCAATGGAAGTGGTATCCGTAGCGCCGGCGGTGGTGACTTGGAAAATTTTGGCTCCGTAGCCGACCAAACCGAAGGAACGCTCTAAACTGAGTAAATGACCTCCCCTATCCAAGGCCAATAACTCAGTCAAGCTATTAATAATGCTCCATCTGCCGCCGATGTCTAGGGGGTAGGCATATTCTGCTAGTAACAGCGGCGGACCGTCGCCGATGAGATATTGTAAAAACCGATTTCTGGCAGGTTGCGGTGAATCCGAGCCGGAATCCAAGCCCGCTGAATTCCGGTCTTGGGCTAGAGGTGCTTCGGTGGCAGTAAATAGGTTATAGGGATCTACGGTGGCATCGCCAAAGCCCCGAGGATTGATTGTCAAAGATTCAAAACCGAGATTTTCTTGCACTCCCTGCCGTTGCTCCCCAGAGGCATTGGCTATATAGCGATCGGGTACGGGCAAGCTCCGCTGCCACCGTCCGGTTTCTAGATCTACTTCGCTAATAAAAGGAGCAACGTTTTTATCGGTGACCCCTTCGCTGGAGATATAAAGCTTGTCTGGAGCTGCCCATGCAATGCCTTCTGGGTTGATTTCCCCGTTGCTATAGGTTTGACCGTCGGCATCTGCGAGCAAGGTGACATCTTCTATTTGGATGTTTTTAATCTCTGGAGTACCGAGTTCGTTGGTATCCAAGTTTAGCTTGAGGGTGTAAAAGCGGGCGGGGGCGTAGATTCCTTGATCGTCCGATAGGGCATAGAAGCGATCGCTCTGTCGGTCGTAGGTAATTCCAGATAGCCCTCCCACTAAGGTGCCCTCATATCTCTGCTTGGGAAGGGTGTAGTCGTCTAAAAATTCTAGGCTTATGTCCAGAAAGAGTCGCTCCTGGGCCGAGATTGTCGGTAGGCTACAGCCTGCCAGCAGGGTAAAAAGGGCCAGCACTAGGGCGAATAGCCAAGGGAAAAACAGTTGTTGGCGACGATGTAGCACCACAAATCCACCTCATAAAACTGGTATCTAGGATAGTAGATGGAGAATTTAGGTTGCGGATCCGATCGATTGTGGATTGTGGATTTTTGACTTTGGCTTGGGAAAAATCGCCGCCTGCCCGTAACGCAGCCCAGAGCGCTGTGGTAGCGCTGCGATTCCCGAGGCTCTCCCTGGATTTTAGGGTGGAAAAGTTACATACGATACTAAATTATGGACTCGAAGCCACCATAGATCCAAGAGAGCCCGAGCAGGAGCCCTATTAAACTTTTGTTTTATTTTTTGGTAGGTTCTTTAAGTCGATAGGCATAGAGCTTTTGATAATATGGCAGACATAAGTCATAAAGAGACTTTAAGCGATCGCTGTCATTAACATTTAAATAGTTATGGTTAGTTTTTTTCTGAAATCCCCGCGAAACGCTAAGAGTATCTAGCCAATGTCCCTCCGTCCAACTTAGTTCTTGAATTTTGTCTGTTTCTGGTTCCCAACTTAATGCTTCGGGCATGAATGGAATACCGACCTTTTCACAATAAAGCCTAACTGTAGATGTAGGGTGATTTACCAAATCGTCCGCGTCAATTAAAGGAGGTATCTCCCCTGTAAAGCTAGCTACTCGTTCAAAAAATTGATATAGCTGTTCATAACCTATTTCCTCAAAAGTCACGTCCGGCATTTTATTAATATAGGAAGGTAGCATCTCCGCCGGATCTCGAATCAGAAATGTATGTTGAAACAGCGATAAAAATGTCCGATCGACTATATGGACAAAATAGTAAGGAAAATCTTTAACAAAAAGTCTTTCTTTTTTAGATTTCGAGATTATCTTTTTCAAGACTAATTCATAGTTATATTCGGGGTTTGGTTCAATAATATTTGTGTATCTATGAATAATTCTGTCTTCACTATAATAAGCCGATTTACCAAAAGGCTCTAGCAAAACAACAAAATCGCCTCGATTTTTCATCATCCATGTAAATGCACTCGATCGCGATCTGGGAACTGCCCATAAAGCTAAAACTTTCTGCATGATCTGTTTGAAAAAATATAAGTCAAATTGCTTAGTCAGCCCGTGGGCATTAAACTCAGGACTTACGCATTACCTCGCTCCGAAAGGTAGGGGTCAACGGCCGTTGACCCCTACACTTAGGGCGCATATCTACAAGAAAGCGTAAGTCCTGTCTAAATTAAGATACTCCCCTCGCTACTAACCTTCAATGCTTGCCCCTGCTTCTAGCTGAGCCAACTTCTCAGTTAACGGATTAACGATTAGCTGGTAGGTTTGATATATACTAGAAACATCCTTCAAAGGAAAGCGCCTGACTTGCCAAAAACCATTTAACTCGGAGCTAAAATTATTAGGGTAAAAACGACCTAAAATCCATCCCTCAGATTCTTTTTTTGTAGCTTTCTCAATTCGGATAGATGCCCAGATACTTGCAGCAACGTCATAAACGCGGATTTCAGGATCGTTAGGCTTTGGCTCGACAACTCCAATCCAGCATTCAGGTTCTTCCGTATCAGCTACATACTCATCTTTGGCTCCTAGCCAAGTCCAGACAAAAGCTATATACTGTAACTGCTTGGCCGGATAATCATCAATGGGAGTATCGTCTTTTCTCAAGCAATCTACATCAACATAAAAGCGACCCACCCACGGTGGTAGCCATGTATTATAGAGTTCTTGGCCATTGTATAAAGCATAATTATATAATACATAATCATTTGGAGTGACAAAAAGCTTGTTTTTGCGCATTGGCAAAAGTTTTTTTCCGTTTTCCCCAAGTGCTAATTTATTATCCAGCGTCCTGAACATATTTTCGACCCAATCCTGATAGGCCAGCATTACCTTATAGCTTTCAGCGGCTCTATCCATAATAGTATCTTTGCCTATTGTCATAGCAATCTCTTCTTTAATGAATGTTTCTTGTATCTGGTTCAAAGCTTTTTCTACTTGACATTAGACAATATCGAACCTCTACTATCTATCTCAATAAGATACGGGTCAACCAATCCTAGATATGCTTTTTTAATTTCGGATGATAAGTCCTTCCATCCAGAAATATACTTGCGGCATTTTGGCGAACCGCAGGAGCAAGGCGTTGATAAGTAGTCAACGCTATAATTTGTCATTGCATAATCAATAGTTATTTCTTGACCGGGCATAATGTTTTTTATAGCCACAAAATTATGAGCGCCTGTTTGATTAGCTACAACACCGCAATTCGGTTCGCAAGAATGGTTCAACATAGGAACGGGATCTTTATAAATAACATACCTTCCAATACCTACTTGTGTAGCATAAGGGCTATTTGGCACTGCATATTTTTCTATTTGTCCAACAATTACAGTTTTGCCAATTTCAAACCTCCGAGTAGCAAAGACACCTTTGCCATCTATGGCAGACTCCCTTACGATAACTCCATTCAGACTATTTAAACTAGTATAGTTCATAACAAGCATTCAAAAATGATAAGAGGCGATCGCGTGGTTGACCTAATTTCCTAATTTTTTTATTTGCCAAGGGTTCCAATCGCTGGTTCGTCCTTTCTTGTAGGTCTAACACAAGCAGTCAATAAGTATAAAGGGGCGATCGCATTATTGTCAACCGATTTTGTAAATGCCCCTATAAGCTCTAAGCTCGCTTTACCTTCAAAAAATACCTAACCCCTCCCATAGTGCTATAATCCGTTAACCGATCGTCTGACTTATATAGGACTTACGCATCTACGCTACGAGTAGGGGCGATAGCTAGATCCCCCTGCCGGTGCGCGGGGGGATTGCCCCTACAAATATCAGATCTGGATATTTTGCGTAAGTCCTGTTATAAAGAGGCGCGAGCATCAAAGGCTAGAGCTTAACTTTGATTGAGGCGACTTTGCTTTACTTTGTTATTTTTAAGGAGAGAAAAATCTTATGATGAGTAAAGATATTGTGGAGCGAGTCACTGACAGCTACAAGGTAATGCTGGCTTATCACCAGCAGGTTAGCAGTATGTTTAAGCTTGTAGATAACAGGTTAGCATCAGGCGATAGCGCAAGAAAACTCTTACCCATATCCCAAAATCAGCTTTTCTCAGTTTGCGATTACGAGTATATGTTATTAGATAACTATACTTTGTTTAATCATAAGGAGCCTTATGATTCAGGGCTACCATTTTGGTTGGGTCGCTTTTATGTTAATGCAGATCGTTTAGATGACGATAGTACCATTGATGATTGTCCGGCAAAGCAGGTACAGTATATAGCCTTTGTCTGGACTTGGGTAGGATGCGACGATCCTAATTTAGCTGATGCAGAGGAACCTGAATGCTGGATTGCTATTACCGAACCCAAGCCTACCAATCCAGAAACTCGGGTTTATGACGTTGCTACAATGATTTGGAAATGGATACGCATTGAAACAACTACGGAAAAAGAATCTGACGGATGGATTTCAGGTCGTTTTTATCCTAATAATCTTGGATCGGAGCTAAACGGTTTTTGGCAAGTAAAGCGTTTTCCCTTGAAGGATGTTTCCAGTATATATCAAATTTATAAACTAATCGTCGAGCCATTAACTGAGAAGCTGGCCCAGCTAGAAGGAGGCGCGAGCATCAAAGGTTAGTAGCGAGTAGCGAGACTTCTTATACCTAGGGCTTGCTGAAAAAGGCAGAGTGTGGGGAGTGTGGGGAGAGGGGGGAGTGTGGGAGAGGACAATTTTGTTTAATTCTTCCCACACCTCCCACCCTTCCCACACCTCCCACCCTTCCCTCTCTCGCGGGCTTTTATATTTATTCAGCAAGCCCTACCTAGGGAAAGGGTTTCAAGCGATCGCCAGAAACGTCTAAGGATGCCTTTCGTTATAGTTTTAGGTAGAGTCTTAGGTAGAGTCTCAAGAAATCGCGAAGCATGAAAGATAGGGTTTCGAGGCAGATTGCAGCTTTTGGGCTGGTTGCAGTTGTTTTTTTTGGCGCAACTCTAGGAGCAGTCGATGGGGCACTGGCCAGCCAGAAGCGATCGCGGGCAGAGCAGTCGCCTCCGAATCCCCTGGAAGAGACGGCACCGGATCCGCTACTGCCAGAAAAGCCCAAGAATGGGATGCTCCCTCCCGAAGAGCGCGATCGCCTCAGAACTGCATTGGACGAGCTAAATGTCAAAGCCGCTGCGGAACTAGCAGGGGGAAATACTCAAGAGGCTTTTGAGATTTGGAACCGAGAACTGCGATTGCGGCGCTACCTCGGGCCCCTAGAAGAAATAGAAGCTCTGGCTCGGGTGGGAGCAGTTGCCTGGAATAAACAGTTACTGACTCAGGTACAAATTATTGCCCAGCGCTTAGAAGAAATTCAGATAGAGTATTGCAGTAGTTTCGTCTCCAATCCATCTTCTCGGGGAGTCTATCGCTGCGACCTGGAGATGCTGCAAGCTTTGGCAAAAGCTTATCAAGCGGTGGTAGAGCGTTCTTTAGCAGTGGCGGTTTATGAGGAAATTCTAGCCAATGCTCGCAATCGCCAGGATATGCCAGCTCGGCAGGCGACTCTGAAAACAATCGCTCGACTGCAATTGGAGCGCCTGGACTATCCTGGGGCAGCCGTGGCTTACGAGGAGTTGCTGGCATTGGCCGAGGCCAGTAGCGATCGCTCTGTTGAAATCAGCTATGTCCTAGAACTGGCTCGGGTTTATGCTCGGGGCAGACAATTCGAGCAAGCGATCGCCATGCGCCAAAGATTGGTGCAGTTTTATACCGATACCGAAGAGTTGAGGCGGGTGCCGGAATTGCAACTGGCGATCGCAAGCGACTATCAAACCCTAGGTCGGGACAACAAGGCTTTGCCGCACTTGAGAGCGGCCTATAAGTTGGCCTGGAGTCTGCAGCAATTTTATCTAGCCCGAGTTGCCTTAGAACAAATTGGCAGTATTTATAGTTCTCGCGATCGGCTTGCAGAAGCCCTCCAGGTCTATCAAGCTTTATTAATTGTCGATCGCCGCGCTTACAATCTCTATGGCATGATGAATACTTACGACCAAATCGGCCAAATCTATAAACGGCGTCAGGATTATCCTCAAGCTCTGGCCGCTTTTCAAAAAGGATTAGACTTAGCCAGACAGCTCGGCTATCGTACTGACTATTTTGCAGGGCAAATCGAGCAAATTGTCCGAGTGTCCTCACCGGAGTAATAGCGTAGGAGCGATCGCGCGAAATCGCCCCTACGCTCTCCTTGCAATGCTTGTGCTGACCGCTGACCCACCGACCGCTGACCGCTGACCGCTTACTGCTATAAACTTATTAAAATTATGCTCTCAGAAAGATTTAACGAAGCCTTGGTTTATGCGGCTCGTCTCCATGCCAAACAAACGCGCAAGGCTTCGGGCATACCTTATATTACGCACTTGCTGGGGGTGGCTAGTATTGCCTTAGAATACGGGGCAAATGAGGAGCAAGCCATAGCTGCTTTACTGCACGATGCGATCGAAGACCAAGGCGGGCCCCCTACTAGAGAAGAAATTCGCCGCCGCTTTGGCAGGGAAGTCGCGGCTATTGTCGAAGGCTGCACCGATACCGACAAAACACCGAAGCCGCCGTGGCGAGAGCGCAAGGAAGCCTACATCGCCCGCATCTCGGCAGCAGAGCCCTCGGTTCTGCTGGTCTGTGCCGCCGATAAACTGCACAATGTCCGCTCTATTCTCAAGGACTATCGGCAACTTGGAGAAAAAGTTTGGCAGCGCTTTAAAGGAGGCAAAGATGGCACCCTCTGGTATTATCGTTCTCTGCTAGAAGCCTTTCATGCCAAGGGTTCCAATCCTTTGATAGAAGAATTAGACCGGGCGGTTTCAGAACTTGAAGAGCTAGTTAGAGCGACTTAATCGCCGGCCTCATAACGCCCTATGGCAGTCTGTAGCGTGGCAGTGCAGGAGTTCTCGGCAGAAAAATATCTGCCAAGGTAGGGAGGCGATCGCCCTTCCCCTGTTACACTAGGTATCGAAAACGAATATATAGATAGAAGGAGTCGGCGATGCTTGACAATACTGCGATCGCTCCCAACGAACATATCCAAGAATTACCGATACAAGAGTTTGACGCCGAAGACGAGGAAGAGATGCCGGAAATAGAGATTCCGGTTCAGGGGAGGAAACTCGTCACCCAACCCTATGACTTTATCATCCGTTCCCTGAAAGATCAAGTAGATGAGGGCTCTCTGATTCTCGCAGATAATTTCCAAAGGCGGCAAGTTTGGGATTTCGCCAAGTCCAGTCGCTTGATAGAGTCCTTATTGCTAAACGTTCCCATTCCCGTCTGCTATTTTGCCGAACTGGATAGCAACGCTTACAGCGTTATTGACGGGCAGCAGCGCCTGACTGCTATTTATAGATTTCTCAATAACGAGTACGGCCTCCGTCGCTTGAAAGTCCTGCCAGAGCTGAACCGCAAGAAATTTCAAGACTTAGCGCCGATAGAACAGCGAGCGCTCCAATCTCGCACTATCCGCTGCATAGTTATTCTCAAAGAATCTCACCCGCATATTAAATATGACGTATTCGAGCGCTTGAATAGCGGCTTCGTACCTTTAAATGCTCAAGAACTACGCAATAGCGTCTATAGAGGCAATTTAAACAATCTTATCCAGGAACTTTGCGAAGATGAAATTTTCCAGAAAATTCGCAATGTCAGCACTATTGATAAGAGAATGCAAGACTGCGAGTTGATTTTGCGTTTTTTTGCTTTTCACTTCAGTGGCAGGGAGTATAAAGGTAATTTGGCTAGATTTTTGGATAATTATCTAGAAAAAGGGATGGAGATGCCTCCAGAAAACCTGGAGCATCATCGGCAGATTTTCCGCAAAGTGGTAGATGATGTTGACTATGTTTTTGAGAAGCAGGCTTTTAGACGCTATAATCTCGACCAGGGATGGGAAAGATCTATCAACCGAGCAATCTACGATGCCATAATGCAATATTTTGCCCTACTAGATTCTGAGGTCATTAGAGGCAAAAAGGAGGAGATAATTAAGTCCCTAAAGCAAGTATGCCAAGATCCGGAATTTAACGAAGCGATTAGCTCATCGACTAAAAATAAAGACCGAATCCAAACTAGGTTAGATAAATGGAAGGATGCTCTGGTGGAAGTCGGCCTAGATGTTCCTTGTTTGAAAATCGGACAGTAAGGCTAGTGCCGATGCGCGGAATTTAAAATTCAAAATTCAAAATTCAAAATTACCTTGGAGCCTGACAGCTGACTGCTTACTGCTATAGAGATGTTTTGAGGATGAACGATTATCAATTGCAAGTGGAACGGGCGATCGCAACCCTAAAATTGGATTTACCGACTCTATTCGATCGCGACATATCTTACGATATTTACACTCGGGATATCTATTTCAAAGATCCGGTCAATACATTTAAATGGAAGTTCAACTATAGAATTATTTTTTGGACGCTCAGATTTCACGGCCAGCTATTCTTTACCGAGCTGTACTTCGACTTGCACGACCTCAAAGCGACCGCCACCGATACGATTATGGCAAATTGGACCGTGCGGGGCGTCTTGCGTCTGCCTTGGAAAGCGCGCCTCCTCTTCAACGGCTATTCTACTTATAAACTGAATTCCGAAGGGCTAATCTACGAACATATCGACGTTTGGGATAGACCGCCCCTAGAGATTCTCAAGCAATTTTTTCGCAGAGGTTAAGGTATTCTTCCCCCTAGAGCTTTTTATGCGTAATATGCCCAATGCAAGAGCAGCCGTTAGATAGGTACTCTTACATTGGGCGATGTGGTTTTCATGGGCTTGGGGGGAGAGTACAAAAATATAGCAGTAAGCGATTAGCAGTCAGCAGTCAGCAGTCAGCTAAAGTCCTGCCAACAAGCGCACTCGCACGCATCTTGTAACTGTCAAACACCTTAATCGGTAGTGCTATATATAGCATTACGTTTCCCTACATCCTACCGCCACACCCTACCGCCACACCCTACCGCCACACCCTACACCCTAGCGATGCTTCCCTTTCCGCAATCCTATTTGTCTTGGGAGCGCCCGGATTTGCTGTCAAGCCCTGTTAAAGACCACATTAAATTAACCATCAAACCTTTGGCGACAGCTTTTAAATCCTCCGATGATTGCTTTTCGTAATTGAAAGAATGAGATTCTTGTGAGGGAGCTTTTCCAACGCGAACCTCATTCTGGGCTTTTGGTTGGTTAGTTGGGGCAAATTCTTCAGGATTATCGTTTTTGGTGCGTTCAGACATTTTTTTTTACTTTGCGACTACCTAGATGCCCCCTACTTATATAAAATGTGGTTAATTACTCATAAATACCGTACTGTAGGGGCTTTTCCCGAGCGTGGTTGCCCCGATTGGTTTGGGGCGGGCACGGGGGCACCGCCCCTACTATGATTGTTTAACCGGATTTGATATTATTTACCCTATAATAATGGCAAATTCCGGGAAAAAGCTACTGCTACATCGGTATCTGCCTGTTGCGCGATCGCGCACAATAAATTCTTCTGCCAAATTTCTTGAGAGGGGACCTTATCCCACTGACACCTAACACCCAAAGGCTAGCGAACATCGGGTCTAGAACATCGGATCTATATAAAATGGATTTAGTATTGCACCCTATAAAACATTTGACACAAGATATTCGAGGGGCTAGCTACACAGCGGACCAACAGTCAAGTCTTGCAGATTATTCTCTTCTAGAGGCACCAAAATTATTCTTTAAAAACTAATAAATTCTGCAAAACAACGCTCTCTAAACCATTATATATAAATACTGCCATATTGGCTTAGAGATTGTTAGGGATTGGGAGCATTTCAATGGATGTAAGTAGCCGGAATAGGGCGCGCCGCTTTAGATTCCCGACCCGTCTAAAAACTCTTGAACTGCTTTGTCCTTAAGCCGACAATTTAGCGACATGGCCTCTAGCTCGGCTCCATCAGAAGCATCGGCTCCGTCAGGGAGGCAGACCGAACTAGAAGCGATCGCTGCAGCTATTGCTACGGTTTTTTGGTTTTGCAAAGTTTTCAGTTGCTGCTCTAGGGTCTCTATTCGATCCACTAAATTGCGAATCGCAGCGGCCTCTGAATCCGGCAGTTGTCCGTGTTCCAGAGGATTCACACGAACGCCGGAGCGATAGACGACCCGACCGGGAATGCCGACCACGGTACAATCAGACGGCACATCCCGCAACACCACGGAGCCAGCACCTATACGAACGTTATTGCCAATTTGGATATTGCCCAAAACTTTGGCACCAGCACCGACCACCACATTCTCGCCTACAGTGGGGTGGCGCTTGCCGCTTTCTTTGCCAGTACCGCCCAAAGTGACACCTTGGTAGATCAGGCTGTAGTCTCCCACGATCGCAGTTTCTCCAATCACCACCCCCATACCGTGGTCGATAAAAACACCCTTACCAATTGTTGCACCTGGATGAATTTCTATTCCGGTCAAAAAGCGAGCAATATGGGAGAGCAAGCGCGGTAGAAACGGAATGCCCACCTGGTGCAACCAATGGGCCACGCGGTGAAACAGCAGCACTTGCAGCCCTGGATAGCAAAACAAAACCTCAATCCAACTGCGAGCTGCAGGGTCGCGCTCGAAGATAATCCGAAAATCAGCTAAAAGTGTGTTTAGCACTTGTTGTTACCACTCTCGGCAAAAAAACCTCTTTGCTATTCTATCGTTCTTAGGATCTCCCCCGACACAGTAAAAACCGGAATTGGGAATTGGGAATTGGGGCATTGGCCCCCGTTTGAAAGAGGGGCAGCTACTTAGGACTTGCTGAAAAAGGCTGTGGGGAGTGTGGGGAGAGGGGGGAGTGTGGGGAGAGGGGGAGAGGAGAATTTTATTTAATTCTTCCCACACTTCCCACACCTCGTAGGCGACCTCCCACACCCCAACCTTCCCACACCCCGGGCTTTTGGATTTATACAGCAAGCCCTACGTAGCGTGAAAATTTTTTCTTTCTTTGTTTTAGGTAATTAACTTGTAATACGCCAGGTTTAGTCAAATTAATTGAGTATTCGTATTTATTAGTCCTAGCTTTCAAAATTACTACATTTTGTACTGTGTAATGTGGGTTTAAAAGTCACATTTTTTAGAGGCAATGACCCTACAAATATTGTAACTTTTTAAACTTATATTATGTTAGATAATTAACTTTAGACAGGCTTTGCAAGTTGCATATAAACATAAGGGCTAATTTTCTTCTGTTCCTGCAACTTCGCTTTTGATATCCAGAAGTAGTTGGACTGTTTCTGGATTGTTTTTTACCCAAAGTTCGCGATCGCCCCGAATCTTTTCCAGGTGTGCTTCAATGTTATCTGGGGTCAGTAAAACCCCAAAGTCATCTGGAACCGGCTCCGTTTTATAATCTAAGATCCGAGTTAAAATTAAATCCCCAACTTCTTTACTGTAATGAGCGCTATCCAGAAAGGTTTTCATAGACTCGCTAATCGGTTCGGTGGTAATGCTGTTGTATCCTGAAAAATTCCACAGGGGAGTAATTGTGACAACTTCTCGCTTCCATGTCTCAAAATCAGGCCATAAACCAGCAATTTTAATAGCTTTTAATTGATTTGCATGAATTGGCGAAATAAAAGCTTTTAGCTTAATTTTATTGCTGTTACAAGTTCCTACAATCGATTTAAAATCTGCTAAATATTTCTTATGCAGTCGGTATTTTTTATAATATCTTTCTTGGGAAAAATATTCTTTAATTCTGCGCTGAAATACCTTCTCTTTTGGCATAAAAGTTAGAGATTTTTTGATAGTATTAGCGAGCATTTTTGAATTTCTCATTCCCCTATCGGAGTAAACAATACGATTAGAATATGCTTGGTTTGCACTCAGAGTCGCTAAGCTGGCTTCAATCGCATCAAAAGAAAAAATTACGTCCAAGGTATCTTGCTTGGTTAGATGAGTTTTTCCTAATCTGGCATCGGTGCGATCGCCGATCTTGGGATTATATTCGTTAAACATAAAAAAATCAATTCCCAAAATAACTTCTTGCAAGTCGGGTTGATTGGCAATCGCATGCTCTAAATAGCGCCTTAATTCATAGATATTTCCTCCAAGAATTCCTAAATTATAACCTGATTTTGGATTCAATAAACTAGGATGCTTTGGATATAAGCCAAAATCGACTCTGGAGGAACCTAGCAAAACAGTTTTGGGTTTTTGCCGGATAATCTCGCTAGATTTAAACATTCTAATTTGGGTTAAATGTTTCGGTTTGAGTCGATTAAATCCAGTAATTTTGGGGCTATTGAATATACCGTATGGATCTACAATACCATTGAAAAATCCTATCGCCAACAAGGGAGACAAGGCAGCAGTGAGAAAAAGATAAGTAAATCGACGGTATTTTTTAATCATGTTGCGAACAATTAAAACTGAAAGTAAAGAAATTCCGAAACCTGATTGAGGCATAGCAAACAATAAGCGGTCAGACCTCCGACAAACACAGCCCACCACCAGGTAGGTTTAAAGCGCTCCATAATTTGCTGGGTATTGGGTAAGCAAGTTGTTGCGAAAATCAGTGCAACTAATACCACTAAAGTCAAGCTTTGTTTGCCAGCAGTTTCGGGAATATAGACGAGCGATCGCCACCCTGGCAACTGGATGCCAAATTGAGTCAACATAGACAGCTTGCCTGTTGGTTCCCCGGGTAAAACAAGTCCTTTCATGCCGACCATTGCCTGCAACAATTCTAAGGCATCGGAGAATGTTGGCGATCGAAATAATACCCAACTAAACACCACAGCTATAAAGGTAATTAGCCAAGCAAAAAACTTGGGCAAAGAAATTTCCCACTTTCGCCACCAGTGGTTAATGCTGAGATACACCCCATGTAGTCCGCCCCAGACCACAAAAGTCCAGCCAGCTCCATGCCACAGTCCACCTAACAGCATCGTTATCAGTAAGTTAACATAGCGCCGAATTTCTCCCTTGCGACTGCCACCCAAGGGAATATATAAGTAATCCCGGAGAAAATTAGAAAGAGTCATATGCCAGCGTCGCCAAAAGTCAGAGATCGACGTGGCTTTGTAAGGGGAGTTAAAATTAATCGGTAAATTGATGTTAAACAGCCACCCCAAACCGATCGCCATATCCGAATAACCAGAAAAATCAAAATATAGTTGAAGACTATAACTCAGGGCACCGACCCATGCTTCAATGAAGGTGACATCCGCCGCATTAGCGAATATTGGCCCCACCCAACGGGAAAGATTGTCCGCAATTAAAACTTTCTTGCATAGTCCCAGACTAAATAAGAGTAACCCACGGGCAATATTTTTATCGGCCAAAATAAAAAATCGCCCTCGACGTAGCTGCGGAATCAGTTCATCGTGACGCAGAATCGGCCCAGCAATTAGTTGGGGAAAGAAGGAGACAAACAGACTGTAAGTCAGAAAATCGTAACGGGCATTTTTGGTTTCCCCGCGATAAGCATCTACCAGATAGGCGATTTGGGTGAATGTGTAGAATGAGATAGCTAAAGGCAAGATAATGTCCGACACCGGCAAGTCGGTGTTGATTACCTGATTCACCGACCCTATCAAAAAACCGGCATACTTGTAGTAAATGATTAAAATTAGATTGAAGCTAATCCCTACCCAAAGTAGTATTTTCGCCCGTCGGCTACCCGGTTCAATGCGGCTGATGCGATCGCCCATGAGATAATTCCAGGTAATCGAGATCGCCAGTAGGATTAAATATGGCGGATTCCAGTAGCCGTAAAATACCAAAGATGCGATCGCTAACCAAGCAGTGGCGATTCCTGTTAAACGATATTTGCTCAGAGTAAAAAATCCGATTAAGGTAAGCGGCAAAAACAGAAATATAAACTCGTAAGAGTTAAATAGCATCGGCGATATTCTCAGATATTAACTAAGGAATTTTTGCAGACAATACTCGGGTCATAATTAGGCCAACATAGCACTCTGGGCAACACCTTATCTCTACTTTAACTGAGATTTAATTAATGTTACAAACAGCTAAAGCCAGGAAATCAGTTTATATGTTTATTACTGTAAAGCTGGCATTAATATGAGAATCATTAGCTTCAGGCGAGCGAGCTTGAGAATCGGCAAGCAAGCGCGAACTTGCGACAACTAAAATCGCTGTCATTAGATACTGCATAAACTGTCGTTGGGGTTTGTACAATCCTGCACAGTTGAGCCATTTCGATTATAATCTGTTTGAGGCAGCCCTGTTAAGCAAGGTGGGTGAAAATCCTCAGAGTCAACACCCTACCCTACACCCTACCGCTACACAAGAGCACCCTACACCCTACCGCTACACCCCACACCCCACACAAGAGCACCCCACACCCTCCCCACACTCCCCGCTATTCCGTCTGCTGCTCGACTAAACTGGGAGCGCTTATTTTTTCCGGGAACAGTTCGGCTAAAGCAGCTTCCCGAGACTCCGGGGAGACCGGAGCCCAGTTCCAGAGACTTTCGTAAAAGAAGAAGGAAACGCCAGAAAATTTTTTCTCGCGTACTACTTCCAACTGTTTTTGAATCTGTTCCATAGACACCGGGCGATTTTTCAGGCCAGATAAAATACCGATGCCAACGGGGATATGAGTTCGCGCCGCCTCCACTTCCGGTCGCTCCAATTCCTGAATAAAAATATTCAGATCGTCGCGATAGATCTGCACGATTAGTTCTTCTATATAGCCGCGCCGTTCCCAGGTTTCCCAGTCTGCCAAAAAGAATTCATAGGAAAAACGCTGGGGGTTGGGAGACAAGGAGATGATACAATCCTGTTTTAGCTCTTTAATTTCCTTAAAGACGCGCTCTTTGAATTCGGTAATTTTATTGGCACGCCAGCGAGTCCATTTTGGGTCTTTCTGGTCTTCGGGAGGAGATTGGCCGCCATTTTCTTTTTTGTATAGGGCGACGGTAAATTCGTCATAACCAAACTCCGATGGTAGGCCAAAGTGGTCGTCAAATTGGATGCCATCGACATCGTATTTAGTAACAATTTCCAGGACTAAATCCAAAATAAACTGCTGTACGTCGGGATGGAAAGGATTGAGCCAGACCCGAGGGTGGTCGCCTTCCATTTTTATCTGGGTGCCGTCGAAGCGATTGGTAATCCATTCTGGCCGACTCCTTGCCAATTCGGAATCCGCCGGAGCCATGAAGCCAAATTCAAACCAGGGGATAACTCGCAAGTCTTTATCGCGCCCGTGCTGGATAATTTCTGCCAAGATATCTCGCCCTTTTAAACCCGGGTCTGGTTCTATTTTCTGCCCGAAGGTTCGTTCTGCCACTTGGCTGGGATAGAGGGTATATCCCCAATTCCAAACTGCCGGATAAACGGTATTAAAATTGAGCTGAGACAGACGTTGCATGGCTCTAGCAATGCCTTCGCGAGAAAACAAAACATCGCTATCAATATTAGTAAGCCAAACTCCACGCAGCTCTCCGATATTCCTCCACTGAGGTTTTGGATTCGGTCTTGGGGTGGAAATCGGATCTACTGCCGACCCGGGGTTAGGATTAGTTTCCGATCCGGGATTCTGTCCTGGGGTGCGGTTCGGGTCTGTTGTGGCCACGATCGCATCTGGGCGAGCCACATATTCGGCCAACACCGGCGACCCTCCGTCTATCAGGGTTTGACAGAGAAAGGCCGCTACCTCGGCGCGAGTTGCTTCTTTATTGGGATTGAATTGGCTAACGTTGGGATAGTTGACGACTAGCGATCGCTCCGTTGCGGCTGCGATCGCATTTCTAGCATACTCGGGAATATCCCCAGCATCCTCAAATGCTCCTGCTAAGATTTCTGCGGCAACCCGGCTGGGAGAATATTTTAAGCCAGCGCTCAAACCTACCAAGACTTGTACCCGAGGAATTTTTTGATTGGGGTTGAAAATTTTCCCCAAGTAACCGGCAAGAAATCCTCTTTCATAAACTGCTTCAATCGGCCGCGCCGCCCAGAAGTTCGTGGGTATATCCACAAATCTAATCGGCTCGCGTACCGACTCGGCATCGGGGAAGGCAATATCGAGCAAGGTGGCAAATTCTGCTCTAGTCACCGAGGCATTCGGGCGAAAGGTTCCATCTGGATAGCCATTGAGAATTCTCTTTTGTGCTAGTAGGTCGATACAGCTCGCGGCCCAATGGTCTTGGATGTCGCTAAACTTACTCTCTGCTACTGCTGGGGAACTTGAGGCGATCGCCAGCGGAACCCAGCCCAAAGTTGCTATAGCGATTCGTTTCCATGACCTTATAATTTTTTTAATCATTTTTAATTCCTAACCCTGAAAATACTAGGACTTATATCATGTCGGTTTGAATGCCCCAAAAAAAAGCTTCTGCGCAAGGACAGGGCGTCCCGCCTGTCCTAAAGAGCCCAACCGGACAGGCGGGAAGCCCGTCCTACGGGAGATTCAAAATTTTTTCTGTGAGTATTTAACCTGACTTGATATAAGTCCTGAATACTCTGGCAGCCAAGACTCCGGTTTTCGCCACCATGTTTCATCCTCTCATCGCAATCCAGACGAATCGCAGTAGGAAGACAAAAGCTAGAACCCAGACGGCGCTTGCAATTTCGCCGGCTTTGCCCTGAAAGGTTTTAATTAAAGGATAGGCAATGAAGCCGATCGCCAGACCTTCGGCAATGGAGAAACTTAGAGGCATAATTAGGATAGTTAAAAACGAGGGAATCGACTCGGCAGGATCTTGCCAACGAATGGTTCTGACGTTGCCCATCATCAAAACGCCGACCATAAGCAGTGCTGGTGCGGTTGCAAAAGCCGGTATTGCCGAGAGAAGGGGGATGAAAAATATGGAGCCGAGAAATAAAAGGGCTGCGATCGCGGCGGTAAAACCAGTGCGACCCCCCTCAGAAATGCCCGACGCCGATTCTATATAAGTAGTGACGGTGGAAGTTCCCAAAATAGCGCCAGCAGTAGTACCGATCGCATCTGCCATCAGCGCTTCCCGGGCGCGAGGCAGCTCCCCTTTCTCATTAATATATCCCCCTTGGATGCCTATCCCAGCCAAGGTGCCAACAGTGTCGAACAGGTCCACAAACATGAAGACAAATGCGATCGCCAGGAAATCCCAGATGTTCTCTGCGCTTAACTTGCCGATGCCGATGAAGGCTTGTCCGGCTAAATCTACGGGCAGTTCCGGCCAAGCGACAATTCCTGTCGGGGCTGCGGCGACGCCAAATATCCAGCCCAAGGCCGCAGTGGCGAAAATTCCCCAGAGCAGGGCTCCTTTGATGCGGCGGGCTACGAAGGCACTGGTAATTAAAATTCCGGCGATCGCTATTAGGGTGGAGGGTTGATTAAAAGGTGCCAAAGTTGTTTTTGTGGTGGGGTCGGCAATAATAATGCCAGCACCGCCGCTACTTGGGTCCGAAGAAAGGGCGATGTAGGCCAGGAATAAGCCAATGCCAGCGGCGATCGCTTGTCTGAGGCACAAGGGAATCGCTTTGATAATTTCGCTGCGAATATTGGAGAGGGTCAGCAGGATGAAAATTATCCCCTCGCAGAGTACCGCCGCAAGGGCAACTCGCCAATCGATGCCCATTTTGAGAACGACGCTAAAGGCAAAAAAAGCATTTAGTCCCATTCCCGGGGCGAGGGCGAAAGGGTAGTTAGCCCACAAGGCCATGATGAGAGTGGCGATCGCCGAAGCAATGGCGGTGGCAATAGCTAATTCGCTGAATAAATCTCCCGAAGTCTCCAGAAAAATTGCCTGGGACAAAATCCCTGGATTCGCTACTAGGATGTAAGCCATTGTCATAAATGTCGTAACTCCCGCGATCGCTTCAGTCAGGAAGTTCGTCTGGCGTTCCTCAAATTGGAAAAATCTGGCGATCGCACCAAGGAAACCTACCTCTGGCTGCGGTTGGGGAGTTGGCGGAGTCGGGGGATAGCGTTGGGACATCGCTCGGAGTCGCAGGCATAAAACAATTTAGACTATACATCCTATGGGCATCGGGCATCGGGCATCGGGCATCGGGCATCGGGCATCGGGCATCGGGACCCTATGTGCTACGCGCAAGCTACGCCTAATATCAAACCCGGTTAAACAGTCTCACTATTTGTAGGGGCGGTGCCCCCGTGCCCGCCCCGTGCCCGCCACATACCAACCGGGGCGTTCGCGTTGGCGAAGCCTGCGCGCCTTAGGCGCATAGCGTCTGGGCCCCTGAGAATCGCTCTTTGGATTGCCCCTACGGGATTTATGGAACATTTGTCAAACAACTATAGACAAGCTTTGCCTCCTACCGATAAGCTTAGGACTTACGCAAAGTATCCATACCTAATATTTTGTAGGGGGGTAATGTCCCCGCGATCGACCATGCCCAATGCCCAATGCCCAAGAGGCGCGATCGCTGCTCTGCTGCTCTGTGCCTTTAGCTGACCGCTGAGAGCTGACCGCTGACCGCTTCCCAGCCCCATGCCCCATGCCCAATTGCTATGCTCGCTTTTAAAAAAATATCTAAATTTTCTACCTCTTGGTTTTGGCTGGGTATGGCGGGGATATTTTTGTTTTCCGTCGCTCTGCGCTTTTGGGGGCTAAGCCGGTTTAATACTCTGGTTTTTGACGAAACTTATTTTGTTAAATTTGCTAACTCGTATCTGAGCGGAAGTAAATTTTTTGACAGTCAGCCGCCCCTAGGGAAATATGCGATCGCTCTGGGTATTTGGATTGGAACTCACCTGCCTTTCCCGCAAGAACCGCACAACAACCTGGCCGGTTCGCCGCTCTCCCCCTGGACTTACCGCTGGCTCAACGCTTTGACCGGCTCCTTAATTCCTCTAGTTGTTGCTGCGATCGCTTATCAATTAAATCGACAGCGCAGCTATGCTCTCCTTGCCGCTCTATTTGCCTCCTTAGATGGCTTATTTTTAGTCGAATCGCGCTATGCTCTACTTAATATATATCTCATTATCTTTGGTCTCTTAGGCCAGCTTTGTTTTCTCGTCGGATGCGCCATAACCGGCAAGCGGCGCTGGATTTACTTAGGAGCTGCGGGTATTAACTTTGGCGCTGCCGCAGCGGTCAAGTGGAATGGATTGGGATTTCTCCTCGGAGCCTATCTAGTTTGGGCAGCGGCTTGGGCGCAACGCCGCCTAACGCCTAAAGGCGCGGCTACACGAACGAAGCCCAAAAGGGCTATTAGTTCCAAAACCGAAATGCTCCCGCCTCCCTTCTATCTGCCAATTCTGCCCGCAGTCATAAACTTAGCAATTATCCCCGCAATAGTTTATAGCCTAGTTTGGATTCCTCACCTGCAGCTCAATCCAGAATACAGATTTTGGGAAGTTCACCAACAAATTCTGGGATATCATCGCCATTTAGGAACCGGAGCAGACGTGCATCCTTATTGCTCTGCTTGGTACGGTTGGCCTGTAACGATCCGCCCGGTCGTCTATTTTTACCAAAACATTTCTGCTGCCAATGGCGAATCCAAAATCTACCATGTCCTAGCAATGGGCAATCCAGCCTTATGGTGGTTTTCCACTGCTGCCATTGGGCTGTTAGCTTGGCTATTGCTAAAACTAGGGTGTAGGGTGTGGGGTGTAGGGTGTAGGGCTTGGAAAGGGTGTAGGGTGTGGGGTGTAGGGTGTAGGAAAGAGAGGGAAGAAAATTTTCAGCAGAGCCCTTCCCACACTTCCCACACTTTCCACACTCCCCACACACCCTACACCCCACACCCCACACCCCACACCCCACACCCCACACCCTACACCCTAATTTCTTACTTGCTGGCAAACTATCTGGCTAACTGGCTGCCTTGGGCGGCGGTCGATCGCTGCTTATTTCTTTATTTATATATGGGTTCTTGCGCCTTTGCTTGGTTGGCGATCGCTTTTGTTATCGACCGATCGCTGCGCAGTTCCCTGCTATCTGTTCGTGCCACTGCGATCGGGATTATCTTGCTAATTATTTTTGCCTTTATCTTCTGGATGCCCGTTTATCTGGGATTGCCCTTATCGCCCCAAGATTGGAAGCTGCGGATGTGGTTGCCCTCTTGGATTTAATTTGCCCTCAAAACCTGACCGTAAGACCGAGCTAAGAAAGCGGTAAGCGGTCAGCGGTCAGCGGTCAGCGGTCATGCTAAAAGCAGAAGAGCTACGCCGTAGCCGGGGAGCGCATAAGCTGTTGGCGCAGCCGTAGCCGGGGAGCGCATAAGCTTTTTTGCCTATAGCGTTTCTCAAATAAGTGTCATAAAGGATCGGGCTCTAGAAACGTAGGGGCGACAGCATCATGAGCGACAATCTCGGGGCTCCTAACGGCAACTCTCATATTGGGATGCGCGGGCCCAGACAGGTCACATCAATTTGAGAAACGCTATAATTCCCAATTCCCAATTCCCAATTCCCAATTCCCAATTCCCAATTCCCCATGCCCAATGCCCTAATATAATTTCAAAATGGATTAAACCGAATCGAAAAATAGAAGCCATTTTCTTGCCAAGTTCGCTCTTGGGAATCTAGCTCTACTAGAGGCAGGCCATAGTCCAAGCGGGCAACAAGCCGATCGCTCCATTCCAGTTGCAAGCCCAAACCCACCGAAGCCAGAATATTGGTGTCCGGGTTCGGTCGCGAGCCGCTATTCCAAGCCGCGCCGGTATCTATAAAAGGAATGAGATAAACGAGCGATCGCCCTTTTTGCCAATTGGCGACGGGATACCAAAGTTCTGCGCTGGCAAAAGCACCATTGTCGGCGAGCAAAGCATCCTGTCGGTATCCGCGCGCGCTCCCCAAGCCTCCCAAGCTAAACTGTTCTAAAGGCACCAGTTCTGTCGAGAGCTGGATATCGGAACGAACCAAAAGCCGGGGAGAGCCGGAGGGTTCCGAGCCCAGCAGGCGCAACCACTGCAACTGTCCGCGCCAGTTAAAAAACTGACTGTCCGGTTCCCTGTCATTGACCGTGGCATCCAGCCAGCCAATGCCGAGATTGAATTGCGATCGCGCGGCGAAAACTTCGTTGTCTTTCTGGCGGGTATAGTCTTGGAAAAAGCGCAAAGCCGAGATGCGGGTTTTTCCCTCGTCGTCTGCTCCTAGAGAAACCGGATAGTTGAAGCCCAGCAGGGAAGTCTGGCTTTCCCGGCGGCTCGCTCCTATTCCCAAGGCAAATTCTTCTCGAAAAGAGCGATCGCTTCCCTGTTCGATTGGCCGGATTCGTTGCAACAACGGCTGGCGGTAAGTCACCGCGTAGCTTCGGGAGTCGGCGGCTAAATCTATGCGATCGAAAGGCGGTTCTACCACATCGCTCGAAGCATTGCTGTAAGCCAGCTCTAAAGTGCTGCCGTTGCTAGAGTTGACCGGCACTGCATAGCGAAAATCAAAACTATTGCTGCCGTCAGTATTGCTATAGGCGAGGCCGAGGCGATCGCCGAAGCGCCATAGATTTTTATAACCGAGCCTTGCCCCGCGCCGGAAAGAGCCCACGCTCGGGGCGCGACCGTTATCCAAGCTCACCTCCCCCTGCCAGGGGTTGGCCTCGACGATGTTTAGATCTAGAATGCTCGTCCCGCCTCCAACCCCCGGAGACAGTTCCGCCTGGACGTTCTTTATAGCGGGGTCTTCTCGCAGCCATTGCAACGCTCCCAAAAGCTGCACTCGATTCACCGGATTTTCTATCGTTCTTGCCAAGCGGCTCTTAATATAGTTTTCCTCAGATCCCCTCGAAGCCGTAGCACCTATTTCCTCTAAATTCCCCTCCACTACTTGGATTGTTATCGTACCATCCTCGAAAGCTTGCTCGGGAATCAGAGCCCCGGAAGTGATATACCCTGCCTCGGTATAGAGTTTTGTTACTAGGGAACGGGATTCCAGCAGTTCCGGAAAAGAAAGCGGTTTATTTAAAAAATGCTTCAGTTCTTCGATTAGTTCTCCATCGCTCAATGCCGTATTGCCCTCAATCCGAAACCGCCGCACTTTTATACTCCTGGGAAGAGAATCATTTACAGCGTTCAAAGGATTCGATAAACTGTTGCTCGCCGGAGTATTGCAGCCAAGCTCGTTCGACCAAGCACCGTGAATCGCCAGCCCCGGAGGATTTGCAGTCAGCATAATTTTACCGCGATCGTCCTCCACCCATCCCCGAGCCTCAACCGGCAACCTCCGATATCTGGGTGTGGGAGGTGTGGGAGGTGTGGGAAGTGTGGGAGGTGTCGCAGGTGTCGCAGGTGTCGCAGATGTCGCAGGTGTCGCAGATGTCGCAGATGTCGCAGATGTAGGGGAGAATGGGATTCGCCCGGACAAACCGCCAACGGCACTCGCAGGTGTAGGGGCGAATGGCATTCTCCCGGTCCCCAAGTCCCCAAGTCCCCCGGTCACCCACGGTCCCCCCCCGTTCGCCCTGAGCCGGTCGTTGGGCTCCCCAGTCACCCCCGGTCCCCCCCCGTTCGCCCTGAGCCTGTCGTTGGGCTCCCCAGTCACCCCAAGTCCCCCCCCGTTCGCCCTGAGCCTGTCGTTGGGCTCCCCAGTCACCCGAAGTCCCCCCCCGTTCGCCCTGAGCCTGTCGTTGGGCTCCCCAGTCACCCCCGGTCCCACACTCCCCACACTCCCCACACCTCCCACACTCCCCCGGTCTCCCAAAACCGGCTTCTCCGGCACCCAGAACAAACTCGTATCCTGCCAAACAATCCAGGGAACAAGGGGGGCAGTCGGAGGGCGAGGTATGCCGCCGCGTCCAGTAATAGTTAATTGGTTGCCTATGCCCCCCACTTGGCAGAGATTCTCCTCAATGGGATTGCTGGTGTCGATCGCCTCATCTTCCAACTCCTCCAATCCCCGAGTCGGGTCAACATCTGGACTGTTGATTTCGACAATGCCATCTAATTCCGGCCCGGCCTCAGACGTAGCGGTAATGTCGCTCGTATTAGAGCTTCCCCTCCTGGGAGGGGTTAGGGGTGGGTTCGCCGTAGCTCCAAATACTCCCACCGCCTCTATTTCGACTCGACCGCCGGAGCCTTCTTGGGCGTTGGCAGTGATATCGCTGTCTTGAATAGCCGTTAAAATGTCCGTATCTATCTCGATATTGCCGCCAGTCGCCGCATTCAGAGCATTGGTAGTAATCCTGCTGCCGTTCTCCAGGCGAATCTCATCTGAGTTAAGAGTAATATTGCTATCCCTGCCCGTTGTCGTTTCCGCAGTTAGAGTTCCCTCATCTAGAAAAATTTCTTCAGCTTCTACCTCTAGATTCCCCGCCGCTCCTAACTCTTCTATTCCGGCTCCATTTTCTTCTGGAATACCATTGACGCCCACTTCTGCTCCCTCTCGAACTGTCAGTCGCCCCGTGGCAACTGCAACGCTACCAGCAGCTCCGCTACCCACCGTACCGGCAGACAAGCGACTCGGTTCCCCATTAGCTGCGCCGATTATTTCTACAGATTCCGAAGCGCTAACGACGATATTTCCTCCGTTTCCCTCCCCAGAAGTTCTCGCCGATATTGCCGCCCCATCTCGCACCGTCAGTTCCTCCGTATTAACAGTCAAATTGCCGCTATTTCCAGCTCCTATCGCCGTCACCGATAAAGCAGCGGCCGAAAGCCCATCGGGACTGCGCCCGCTTATTTCCACCGATTCCGAGGCGTTCGCGGTCAGATTTCCTCCCTGACCCGTACCGGCAGTTGCAGCGCGCACCTGCCCCTCCCGGACAATTAACCGCCCGGTAGTAATGCTTAAGTCTCCTGCATCACCAGCTCCTCTGGTTTCAGTCAACAAAGCACTCGGAAACGAACCGTCAGACAAAGCACCAGTCACCTCCACCGATTTCGAGGCATTTATAGTTAAATTTCCTCCTTCCCCCAAACCAACTGTACCGGCCGATACCAGTCCTCCATCTTGGATTGCCAGCCGCGTCGTTTCAATCGTTAAATCTCCCCCATTTCCAGTCGCGCCGAGATCGACTTGACTAAAGATACTGCCTATTTCGCTTACCTCTACGGAGTCATTGGCGCGAATGAAAATATTACCAGCATTGCCGGCAGCAAAGGTAGAGGCAGAAAGAGCTGCTCCATTGCCAACGAGCAAACGTCGGGTTTGAATGTTCAAATTCCCCGAGCTGCCCAGCCCAAAAGTTTCAGTCCCCAAAAAGCTGAAACTATCTTGCCCGTCGCCAGTAATTTCTATAGACTCCGATGCCTTAACTATCAGATTTCCTCCATTACCACTGCTGGACTCAGAGGTAGAAGTCGATATGGTCGATCCCTGCCGCAGGGTTAAGTTTTCTGCTCCAATAGTAATATCGCCACCGTCGATGTTTCCTTGGGTTTCGGCAATAATTTGCGAGCGTTCAAGTAGGTCAACGGCCTTGCCCTGCAGTTGGATATCGCCGCCGCGAGATCCGCTAGCATCCACCAGGGCTTCCAGAGAAAGCTGGATATTTTGGAAGTTATCAACGCCATCATATGCCAAAGTTAAGTTGGCTCCGCTTTGGGTCAAGCTGACATTGCTATTCTCGCCAACCGCTCCTAGCTCAATTCTTCCCTGGGGTGCGGTCAGGATTCCTCCTTCTATGTCAATCTCTCCACCGACGATCGCCAAGCTATTGCCCGGTAGCACCTGAAGGCCAACTGGAAGGTTCTGAGGAGGGGGACCCGGAGGAAGTTCCGAACCCTGCGAACCGACAAAGCCAGGTTGACTGACAATATCCCCGGGCGAAGGGTTCTCGGGAGGGGGACCCGGAGGGAGCAGTTCCGGACTCTGCGAACCGACAAAGCCAGATAGATCGACGTTTCCGGGCGAAGGGTTCTCGGGAGGAGGACTCGGTGGTACTTCCGAACTCTGCGAACCGAAGCCAGATCGACTGACAATATCCCCGGGCGAAGCGCCGAACTGCAAGCCTATGGGAACGCTGACCGTTAGCAATGGTGCCGCTTGCGGTTCCGCCCCGCCGAACTGGCTGCCGTCGGCAAAGGTAACGGCGCTCGCTGTTGTCGCCAGAAAGGAGCCGCCCAAGTTGAGAGAGGCATTCTCGCCAAAGACAATACCGTTAGGATTGAGGAAAAACAGATTCGCCCTGCCATTGGCTCCGATGCTGCCGTCGATTTGGGAAATAGAACCGCCGGTAACGCGGCTGAAGATATTCTCAATTCCGGCAGCATTGTTAAATAGAGCTGCACGATCCGGAGGAATCGAGAAAGCCTCAAAACTATGAAATAAATTAGCACCGGCCTCAGTGCCCCCCTCGATGACAAAGGTATTGTTTTCTAGCCTGACCCGGGAGTTTTCCGGCAAAGTCGCATCGGGCAAAATTGGTTGTGCGGCAACGGGGCTCGCCGCTAAGAGGCAATAGAGACTGGCCAGCCAGAATTTGGGAAAGTTCTGAGTTTTGAGTTTTGAGTTTTGAGTTTTTAGCCTTAGCTTGGACATGATAAATAATTGGGAATTGGGAATCGGGAATCGGGAAGAGCGGAATTGGATGTAGTGGATTGGAAAAATTAAAATTGTCTGTAGCTGTAGGGAGCGGCCCGGGAACGAAACCCAACGCAACAATTGGTATAGTTGGGTTTCGTGCCCGGGCCGCTCCCTACAATTTTAAGGCAGACAGTCCAGTAGTTAATAATTGGGGAATTGGACATTGGATGAGCCATGTAGCCATGTACCATGTAGCCATATATAGCGTTTCTCAAATTAGTGTAATGAACGAAAACGTAGGGGCGACAGCAACAAGAGCAACCGTCTCGGCTGTATAACGGTATTGGGATGCGCGGGCCCGCTTCGCCCCAGAAACCTCACATCAAGCGCGAGAACCGCTATAGCGTTTCTCAAATTGTAATAAACGATCGGGTTCTAGAAACGTAGGGGCGACAGCATCATGAGCGACAATCTTTTAGCTCCTAACAGCAACCCTCATATTGGGATATTGCATCCCCCAGACACCTCACATCAAGCGCGAGAACCGCTATATATTGTATAGCAGCAGAGGTAATGCCTCTACAGCGGTCCCAGAAAATCCCTAGCGATCCCGAGACAATTTCGGGGTGGGGCATTATTGAGAGCTATCGAGGACGCGACCCTGGGCGTAGGGGCGACAGCATTCCCGAGACAGCTTATGCTACTAAAGAAGATGATTGTCTTGGAATGCGCGGGCCCCATAAACCTATGCAGCCCACCGACCGCGCTCCTGCCAGGAAGATTACAAAAAACATACCCTTGAAAGGACAGCATCCCCAGCATCCCGAGCGACAATTTCGGCGTAGGGGCGATCGCAACAATAACGACAATTTCGGCGTAGGGGCGATCGCAACAATAACGACAATTTCGGCGTAGGGGCGATCGCAACAATAACGACAATTTCGGCGTAGGGGCGATCTCAACAATAACGACAATTTCGGCGTAGGGGCGATCTCAACAATAACGACAATTTCGGCGTAGGGGCGACAGCATCCCAAGACAATTTCGGCTATCAACAGAAATTTTAACGCCTTGGGATGCTTCGCCCTAGGTTCGCACCTTGGGATGCGTGGACCCTAGGTTCGCACCTTGGGATGCGTGGACCCTAGGTTCGCGCCTTGGGATGCTTCGCCCAGACAACCTCGGTTATCAACAACATGGGCAATTCGCGAATTTTTTTCTTTCGCTCGCGATGGGTTGGGCGAAGCATCCCAAGGCGCGAGATTTTTTCTCTTGAGCATAAATTGTCTCGGGGGATGCTATCGCCCCTACGACCCATACGATCCCTACGACTCAATTAAGGAACCCATAAAAAAATCATCTACCCCCGTCGAGTATCAACCGTATCTGGTATCATTGCCAAAAGAAACTACCTGGAGCAATTCGCGAATTTTTTTCTTTCGCTCGCGATGGGTTGGGCGAAGCATCCCAAGGCGCGAGATTTTTTCTCTTGAGCATAAATTGTCTCGGGGGATGCTATCGCCCCTACGACCCATACGATCCCTACGACTCAATTAAGGAACCCATAAAAAAATCATCTACCCCCGTCGAGTATCAACCGTATCTGGTATCATTGCCAAAAGAAACTAAATCCCTGGATGCTTCGCTTTTGGCCTAGGCATATCAAGGGTACCATCTCGGGGAAAAAGATGAAAAAACATAGATTCGACCCGAACAAACACCATAGACGTTCTACTCGCTGTCCGGAATACGATTACACTTCCCCGGGTGCCTACTTTATAACTATATGTGCTGACAAGCGGCAATTTATTTTTGGGGAAATTGTCGATGGTATCCTGTATGCCAATGCTTGCGGCCAGACCGTCATAGAAGTTTGGAATAGACTGCCCCTTTATTTTAGACATATCTCCCTCGATGTCTTCGTGGTGATGCCGAACCACGTCCACGGGATTTTATGGATAAACGAACGCCTGGATAGCAAGCCTCCACCTCCCTGGCAAGAAAACCGCCGACCAAATGGCACGGCACCGGGCTCGGTTTCTGCCATTATCCAAAATTTTAAATCCGTCTCAACCCGCCGCGTCAATCGCCTTCGTGGCACCAAAGGAAGAATTTGGCAGCGCAACTTCTACGATCGCATCAACCGCAACCAAGAATCATTGCATTCGATACGCCAATACATTATTAATAATCCTCTAAGCTGGGAAGACGATCTAGAAAATCCCGATAGGGTGCCAAATTTGTAAGAAATTTGAAATAGGGGTTGTAGGGGTTGTAGGGGTTGTAGGGGTTGTAGGGTTGTAGGGGTTGTAGGGTTGTAGGGGTTGTAGGGGTTGTAGGGGTTGTAGGGGCGATAGCATCCCGAGCGACAACCTTGGCTATTAGCAGAAATCTTTAGACATGGGATGCTTCGCCCTCAATCGATATTTTTGATGCGATCGGTGGGGTTTCTGGGGCGAAGCATTCCAATGCAGAAGTTTATCTAAATAGCAAAGCTTGTCTCGGGAATGCTGTCGCCCCTACAATCCCTACGCCCCCTACCCTCTCAATCGATATTTTTGATGCGATCGGTGGGCGGCATGGGTTTCTGGGGTTTGTAGGGACCGTAGGGGCGACAGCATCCTACGCTCTCAATCGATATTTTTGACGCGATCGGTGGGGTTTCTGGGGTTTGTAGGGACCGTAGGGGCGACAGCATCCCCAAGACAACCTTGGCTATTAGCAAAAATTTCATGTCATGGGATGCTTCGCCCTCAATCGATATTTTTGACGCGATCGCGCTCGGAGGTTTTCTGGGTTTTTTAGGGACCGTAGGGGCGACAGCATCCCCAAGACAACCTTGGCTATTAGCAGAAATTTCATGTCATGGGATGCTTCGCCCTCAATCGATATTTTTGACGCGATCGGTGGGCGGCATGGGTTTCTGGGGCCCGCGCATTCCAAGGCAAAAGTTTATCTAAATAGCAAAAATTGTCTCGGGAATGCTATCGCCCCTACAATCCCTACGCCCCCTACGCTCTCAATCGATATTTTTGACGCGATCGGTGGGCGGCATGGGTTTCTGGGGTTTGTAGGGACCGTAGGGGCGACAGCATCCCCAAGACAACCTTGGCTATTAGCAGAAATCTTTAGACATGGGATGCTTCGCCCTCAATCGATATTTTTGATGCGATCGGTGCGGAGCGTGTCCGGAGGGCGATCGGTGGGCGGCATGGGTTTCAGGGGCCCGCGCATTCCAAGGCAAAAGTTTATCTAAATAGCAAAAATTGTCTTGGGGATGCTGTCGCCCCTACAATCCCTACGCCCCCTACCCTCTCAATCGATATTTTTGACGCGATCGGTGGGCGGCATGGGTTTCTGGGGTTTGTAGGGACCGTAGGGGCGACAGCATCCCCAAGACAACCTTGGCTATTAGCAAAAATTTCATGTCATGGGATGCTTCGCCCTCAATCGATATTTTTGATGCGATCGGTGCGGAGCGTGTCCGGAGGGCGATCGGTGGGCGGCATGGGTTTCAGGGGCCCGCGCATTCCAAGGCAAAAGTTTATCTAAATAGCAAAAATTGTCTCGGGAATGCTATCGCCCCTACAATCCCTACGCCCCCTACCCTCTCAATCGATATTTTTGATGCGATCGGTGGGCGGCATGGGTTTCTGGGGTTTTTAGGGACCGTAGGGGCGACAGCATCCCCAAGACAACCTTGGCTATTAGCAAAAATTTCATGTCATGGGATGCTTCGCCCTCAATCGATATTTTTGATGCGATCGGTGGGCGGCATGGGTTTCTGGGGCGAAGCATTCCAAGGCAAAAGTTTATCTAAATAAGAAAGGTTGTCTTGGGAATGCTATCGCCCCTACAATCCCTACGCCCCCTACCCTCTCAATCGATATTTTTGATGCGATCGGTGGGCGGCATGGGTTTCTGGGGCGAAGCATTCCAAGGCAAAAGTTTATCTAAATAAGAAAGGTTGTCTTGGGAATGCTATCGCCCCTACAATCCCTACGCCCCCTACCCTCTCAATCGATATTTTTGATGCGATCGGTGGGCGGCATGGGTTTCTGGGGTTTTTAGGGACCGTAGGGGCGACAGCATCCCCAAGACAACCTTGGCTATTAGCAAAAATTTCATGTCATGGGATGCTTCGCCCTCAATCGATATTTTTGATGCGCTCGGAGGTTTTCTGGGGCCCGCGCATTCCAAGGCAGAAGTTTACTTAATAGCAAAGCTTGTCTCGGGAATGCTATCGCCCCTACCAATACTCTCCGTCCCCCCTGCCCCCTTGCCTACCTTTAGGTGCCGTGAATGTTCAGCTTCCAGCTATTCCAGGTGCCGACCTCTTCGCCGCGCTCGTCGGACACTTTCAAAGTCCATTCTCCAACGGATGATTCTCCCCAGTGGCGCGCCGAAGTAAAAGCCCATTTATACTCGCCCGAGGAGTCTCCGGGGTCGCCGTGCAAATCTGCCAAAACCGATTCCGTGCCATCGGGAGAAACTAGGGTTACTTTCAAATCTCCCCGTAAGCTGTGGTTGGCGTCCAACTCCACTTCCACCCATTCGATATTAATATCATCGGCAACTTGGATGCTAGAAGTCTCGAAAAAGTCGTTGCCGACCCGAGGAATATTGTGCAGGAGTTCTACTTCCGCATCCGAGAGAGTTTCTCTTTCGCGGGCAATCAGCTCGGTGACTTGCGAGCCCAGGAGGCGAGTCGTATCGTAATCGGGAATAGCGCGATTGACTTGTTGCCAGTCGGAAGCGAAAGAAACTTCCTCGCTTACCGGCGTCCAATTCAGAGCTGCCTTTACTGCTGCTTCCGCATCCACTGTCCCAAAGCCGTACTTGTGGTTTACGAAGTAGCCCGCTCCGTTGGTCGTCCAGTCTTCATCTGCGGCATCGTTTTGTTGTGCGGTTTCTACAAAAATATGCTGCAGGTCGCGCCAAGTCAGATTGGCATTGGCATCGAGCATTAAGGCTGCTACTCCCGAGGTTAGCGCCGCCGCTGCAGAAGTGCCGCCAAAATTATCGGTATAGTTGCCGGAGCTATAGCCCGCTTCCCCGGTTAGGTCTGTGGTCGAAGAGCCGGAATAGGCAGAGACTAATAGAGATGCTCCCGGTTCGCTATACGAAGCTTGCTCGCCATTAGCATCTATGGCAGCTACGGCGATGCTGTAGCGAGAGCTGGCCAGAGAATTATAATTGACATTTTCTCCAAGCAAGCCGTCATTGCCCCCGGCAAAAACATAGATATTGCCCAAGCCATCTCGCCCGTTGCTGGTTCCCTCCTCCAAGGCCAGAGAACTCAGAGGGGTTGAAAACTTGGCACTTCCGGGCTTCCAACTGTTGTTGTAAATGTCTATTTCTTGGTTTTCGTGGCTGAGGGCGGCGGCAATCTGTCGGTCTGTAATGTCCTCGGCAGTTAGGGACAGATTCGCCCAGTGGGAGTCTGGGGCAACTCCGGATCTGCCTTCATTATTATTGCCGCTGCCAGAAGTAATGCCCGCTACCGCCGTGCCATGCTGCTCTGGTGCTAAAGCTTGGGGATCGGAGCTGGGCTCCGATGTCCACCCCCATCCCCACCCACGATAGTTACGGCCTGGGGTGAACCTCCACAGCCAACCCCCCTGGTAGGGGCTCCAGACCCACCCCCAGCCCTGCTCCTCTGCCGTAGTAGTATTTTCCCCTGGTTCTAATGAATCGAAGTCTTCGTTAAAATCGGCGCTGAGATCTTCGAGGTAGTTGGTCGCTAAGTCTGGGTGCGAGGATTGCACTCCATTATCGACGATGCCGATTATCGTATCTTTTCCGGTTGCCAGTTTCCAGGCTTGTCTTATGTTTGGGTCGGCACTGTCGGCAAGAGTTGAGACTCCAGTAAGGGGATCTCTTTCCATCGCCTCGGTTGAGCTGCTTTGCCCCAATAGCGCGACGCCAATTAGCGGATCGTTATTAGGAACGGGGGCAAAACCTAGCCCGCTCGAATCGCCCTTCTGGCCGAGATTGGATTGCTCGAAGTTTCTTAGCTCCGGCAGCACATCTATAAGTTGTTGTCCGTCCGCCACTAAGGTTTCGGGATTGAAAGTTTCCTCAGCCGGAGATAGGGCAGTATGTCCCGAGCCAAAGCCCTTGCCGCTGTCGGGAAAGCTCAGGGGGTCTGAGACATTATTCTTTAGCGGAGAATCGGGAAGTAACAGTTCCGTTGTTGCCCGATCGTAACTCGAATCTTGAGTTAAAAAATCCATCTCTTTCTCTTAATTATGTTTTCGTTATGGGTGAGTGGCATTGGGCAAAAAACTACCCAACGGGCAGCCGGCTGAGCCCAACAGCTACCTAAAGGCTGACTGCTATAGCATTTCTCAAATTGATGTTAATTTATCTGGGGCGAAGCATCCCAGTAGGGCGTCGATCGTTCTAGAGCCGAGATTATCTTGGGGATGCTATCGCCCCTACGCCCTTCGTTTATTACAATTTGAGAAATACTGCCTTGCTTTAGCATTGGGCTGCATTACAAAATATTCTAGTCTTGGCAAGCGGTCATAAGAGGGTTATTTTTGTTGGTAATTGCGTTGTAAATTTTCTTGGTAATTGGGAATTATCTTGGAGATTGTCAACTCATTGGTAATTGCATTGGCATTGGTGATTGCATTGGTGATTGCATTGGGATTGGTAATTCGACGCTCCTATAGAGACGCTATAGCGTTTCTCGCTCTTGATGTGACCTGTCTATTGGCTTGGCGACGGTTAAAATTGTGGGTTCGATCCGCGACAGCGCACCTATCCCCCCAACCCCCCGATAAATTGGGGGGCTATTGAGGTAGTTTGCCACAATTTTAAGCTGGACGCGCCACTAGGGCGAAGCATCCCAATACGATCGTCCCCGTTTTACAGCAGAGATGGTCTTGGGGGATGCTGTCGCCCCTACGTTTCTAGGGCCCGATCGTTTATTACACTTATTTGAGAGACGCTATATGGGCTTGTGCGTTGGCAGAGCCCGTGCGATTCGTTCTACTTCTATCTATTGGACTCGGACAGCACAATATATGCAGTCTGCTCGAATATGTAGCGCTAAGCGCAAGTCAAAAGTCTCAAGGTAACAAGTCAAAGGTATAATCTGACTAAGGAACGAGCATTTAGGGAACTCCAAAAAATAAATTCCCCAATTCGTAGGACGGGCGTCCCGCCCGTCCTACGGCGAAGCGAGGAAGAGATATTTATTTGGAAATCCCTTATAAACCCTCGTTCCTTAGTCAGAGACTACTTATTACCTTGAGACCTTTGAGTTTTGACTTGCGCTTAGCGCTATATAGAGTCTGCTAAAACAGGACTTACGCTTGCCTGTCCATATCTAGTATTTGTAGGGGCAATCCAAAAAGCGATTCTCAGGGGCCCAGACGCTATGCGCTCCACGGCGCGCAGGCTCCGCCAACGCGATCGCCTCGATAGATAGTGTCGTTGCGTAAGTCCCGTAAAAAAGGCAGACTGTGGGGACTGTGGGGACTGTGGGGAGCAATGGAACGGCTCGACTCTAAGGGATGCTGTCGCCTCTACGTTTCTAGGGTCCGATCGTTTATTACACTTATTCGAGAAACGCTATATCGCCCCTACACCCTCTCGATACCCCTGAAAAGTCTAATGCAAGAAATGACGCATGCCGGTAAAGATCATGGCGATACCCAGTTCGTTGGCGGCATCGATTGAGGCGCGATCGCGGAGGCTGCCACCGGGTTGAACTATAGCTGTAACTCCGGCGGCGGCGGCAACGCGAACGGAGTCGTCGAAGGGGAAGAAACCATCGCTGGCCAAGACTGCTCCTTTGCTTTTGTCCCCTGCTTGCTCTAGGGCAATATTGACAGCGCCAACGCGATTCATTTGTCCTGCTCCTATGCCTGCGGTGGCGCGATCGCGAGTTACCACAATAGCATTAGACTTAACGTGCTTGACAGTTTTCCAGGCAAAAAGCAATTCTGCCAGTTCGTCGGGGCTGGGTTTTTTCTCGGTAACAATCTGCCATTCCCCGGTAGTTTCCGGCCGTTCGTCGGCATCCTGAACCAGAAAACCGCCGGCGATCGCCTTAATCGTTTGTGCCGATCCGCTGTTGAACTCCGGTAAAATAAGCACTCGCAGCTTGGATTTTTTCTTGAGAATTTTTGCGGCATCTGGCTCGCAGCCCGGGGCGACGACGCATTCCAAAAAAGTCTGGACAGCTTTTGCAGCAGTTGGCGCGTCAATCGGGCGATTGAGAGAGACAATTCCCCCAAAAGCCGAGATAGAATCGGCGGCGTAGGCTTTTTCATAGGCTTCTACCAACTCGCTGCCCAAGGCCATGCCGCAGGGATTATTATGTTTGAGGATAGCCGCTGCCGGTTGTTCGTCCGCCGGAAACTCGGCAATCAGCCGTCGCGCTGCTTCCAAATCGACCAAGTTGTTATAGCTGAGTTCTTTGCCTTGGAGCTTTTCGGCGGCGGCCCAGCCAGTATTGCGAGCGCCAACTCGATACCATGTGGCCTGTTGGTGGGGATTTTCGCCGTAGCGCAGGGATTGTATCTGGGTTCCGGCAATCCCAAACTCAGCGGTGAGGGTTGTTTCTTCTAAAGAGCCGACGATCGGTTGATTGAGGAGATAGGTGGCGATCGCCTGGTCGTAGCTTGCCGTATGCCAAAATGCTTCTCGGGCGCAAGTTTGGCGAAATCCGAGAGTTGTTTCGCCCCTACCCTGCCGCAGTTCCTTTAGATAGCTCTCGTATTGAGAAGGATTGCACAGAACCGTAACGTAAGTGTGGTTTTTGGCTGCTGCCCGGATTAGAGTCGGGCCGCCTATGTCAATATTTTCTATGGCCTCCGAGAAGCTGACCTCTGACTTGGCGATCGTTTGCTCAAAAGGATAGAGGTTCACTACAACCAAATCTATGGGGAAAACTTGGTTTTTTTCCATTTCCGCTATATCTTCTGGCAAGTCTTGCCGTGCCAGGATGCCGCCGTGAATCCGGGGATGAAGAGTTTTTACCCGGCCGCCTAATATTTCTGGAAAGCCAGTATAGTCGGAAACTTTGGTTACGGGCAAGCCAGCCTTTTCGATAGCCTTAGCGGTGCCGCCACTGCTTATGAGGTCGTATCCAAAATCCTCAACCAGATGACGGGCCAATTCGATTAAACCAGTTTTATCTGATGTACTCAGCAGTGCCAGACGCGCCATAATTCAGAACTTCCCTCGCAAATCGCCTATGAAACCAGCATAAGCCCAAGTCTTGTTACTCCCTTAGAAAACGTAAGGTTTATTTTCGGTTTTGGCGCTTTGCGGGACTTGGCCGTTATAGCAGTCAGCTCTGAGCTATCAGCAGTCAGCCGGCGCGTCAAAGTCTTGCCAGTTTAAGGACTCATAGCGTTTTGATTCCTGTCAAACACCTTAATCTATAGTGCTATAACTGAGGATGCGCGAGGGAGCGATCGCCCTCAGCCGGCAGGGCGGCCTTGAGTATAGCCTGCCCTCGCCTTGGGCATAGGGGCTACGCCAACAGCACAAGCATTGCCGGTATGCGTAGGGGCTTTCTTGGCATTCGCCCCAGAATTGGGATGTAGCTTTGGATTTTGGATTATTCTTGTTCCGGTCCTAATAAAGTATCCAGAATTCGCCGGATTTCGGTCTGGATTCCCGTCTGATTCCGCTGCAAGGCAATCAGTTCTTGTTGCATGGAAACCTGTTGCTGTTGTAGGGCTACCTGTTCCTGTCGAAGGACGACCAATTCGCGATTGGTCTGCTCTTGGTTGTCTTCCATCCGGTCTAGAGTAGCCTTGGTCGTGCGCCGGAACTCCTGGAAGCTATCTTGCTGCCCGGAAAATATTTGCACCAGCATTGCTTGCGCCTCCCGCAGTTCGGCCAGCCCCTGACTGTTTGCCTTCTGAAGCTCCCGCAGTTCGGCCAGCCCCTGACTGTTTGCCTTCTGAAGCTCCCGCAGTTCGCCCAGCCCCTGACTGTTTGCCTCTACCAACTGTCTCATCCCTTCTAGTTTCCGATCGAAATTATTCTCGTTCATAGTCTTATTTGATTTGGGTACTCCTATTTTGGGAGCATTTCACTTTTGTAAGAGGGCAGCCCGGAGGGCGAGAGTTTGTGTAGCCGCGCCAGCCGCCTGGGAGGCGGGGCTTACGCCTATAGGCGCTGCTGCGGCTGGATGCGAAATTGAAATGCTCCCCCTATTTCCTATTTTTATCGCAGGCAATGCCAATCTAGCCCGAGGTTACTGAAAAATGCGACAATGAATTGCTATAAGATTTAGCAACCCATAATCCATATAATTAGGACTTACGCTTTCTTGCCATATCTAATAGTAAATTTAGCATTTGGTGCGCGGTGCGGCACCCTAGATACATACTATTTGCGTAAGTCCAGATAGTATAAAAATAGCAAATAGCTAGTAGTAAATGGCTATTTCTATATTATATAGGAGCAAAGCTAGTGTCATTACAATTCCTAAACATACCGCCAGCTAACGGTAAATCCGCCACTGCCGCGATCGTATTGCTGCACGGTTGGGGAGCAAATCTCCATGACTTGGCTCCCTTATGCCAAGAATTAAACCTTCCCGATTGCCAATTCATCTGTGCCGATGCCCCCTTTTCCCATCCTCAAGTTCCCGGGGGCAAGATGTGGTACGACTTAGAAACTCGGGAGTATCGGGGTCTTTTAGAAAGTCGCCAATTGTTGCTAGACTTCCTTAGTTCTCTGGAAGAAACTACCGGGGTGCCTTTGTCTCGAACCATCCTCAGCGGTTTTTCCCAAGGCGGTGCTATGACTTTGGATGTAGGACTGCGATCGCCGGTTGCCGGATTGGTCTCTATGAGCGGCTATCTCCACGACGAGCCTCAACCCGCTGGGGAGAAAAGTCCTCCAACATTGATAATGCATGGTAGGCAAGACCCAGTTGTGGCCCTAAGCGCAGCAATTCAGGCTCAGAAGGTTTTCGCCCAGTTGGGAGTGCCAGTGCAATATCGCGAATTTGATATGGGCCACGAAATTATACCCTCAGAAATTCAATTGATGCGGGATTTTGTCCTAGAGACCTTATCAGCACAAAATTCTAGTATGATAGAAAAAGGTTAAGCGCCAAACAGCGGGAAAGCAACTGTACGGCAAAATTGTTCTATATAATTTTGCTGTATAATCTGTCCGAGACAATGCATTGTGTCATATGCGACAGAATGGATGTGACAGAATGTATGCGACATATCCAACACAATGCATGCGATATAACGCATCGGACATATGCGACACAATGCATGCGGCGACATCCGTAAGCAGATCTAATTAAAGAGAGGGGCGAGCTGATGATAATTTCGAGCATTTGCAACCTAGATCTGGCGGCATTGACAGTTGAGGAGGTCAAAAAACTGGCTGCTCGTCTGGAGCTAGACGAATACGAAAATGTTTTTGACGGGCTGAATGATTGGCATAAGCTGCGGGCGATCGCTTTCCAGCGTCCCGAGCTAGCAGAACCCTATGCCTATCTCCTGGATATAGAAGCCTACGACGAAGCATAATTGCCAAAGTAGGGTGTGGGGTGTGGGGTGTAGGGTGTGGCGGTAGGGGGTGTGGTGGGGAGACAAAAAAAGACAGAATTATTGATTCCAATTCCGCTCTTCCCAATTCCGCTCTTCCCAATTCCCCACACCCTAAACCCCACACCCCACACCCTAACTATGCTAAACCGACGAATTCTAATTGGCATAACTGGCGGGATTGCCGCGTATAAAGTTTGCGAAGTTATTTCCAATTTGGCCAAGGCAGGGGCTCAGGTTAGAGCAATTCTAACTGATGGCGCTCGCGAATTTATAACGCCGCTAACGGTGGCGACCTTGTGCCGGCATCCCGCTTACATCGATAGAGATTTCTGGGCGGCGAAACACCACAAACCTTTGCATATAGAACTGGGGGAATGGGCAGAAGTTTTTGCGATCGCTCCCCTAACAGCCAATACCCTAGCCAAGCTCGCTACGGGTATGGCAGATAATTTGCTGACCAATACCGTACTCGCCTCTAAATGTCCGATACTCTTGGCACCGGCGATGAATACGGATATGTGGCAGCAAATGGCGGTGCAAAGGAATTGGCAGCAGGTGCAACTCGACCCTCGCTATCATAGAGTCGGCCCAGGAGCAGGGCTATTGGCTTGCGATCGCGTCGGTGCCGGCAGAATGGCAGAACCAGAAGAAATTCTACCTTATCTAGAATCTCTGCTCCAGTCTGGCGGCAAGCGAGACTTGTCCGGCAGGCGAGTCTTAATTAGCACTGGCGGCACCCGAGAATACCTAGACCCGGTGCGCTTTATCGGCAATCCTTCTACTGGCAAAATGGGATTGGCTTTGGCGCGAGCTGCAGCCCATCGCGGTGCGGAAGTTACTCTAGTATGCGGCTCGATGGATGCTAATGCGATCGCATCAATAACAGCATCTTTAATTAGAGTAAAAACAATAGCTGCTAGCAGCGCCGCCCAGATGCAGCAGGCAATGTTAGAATCTTTTCCCGATGCCGATTTAACTTGTATGGCGGCAGCAGTAGCAGATGTCAAACCCAGCTCCTACAGTGCGGAAAAGTTACCGAAGCGATCGCTCCCCTCGCAGCTTCCCCTAGAACCAGTTCCCGATATTTTGGCAGAACTGGCAAAGCGCAAGCAGCCCCATCAGCGCTTAATTGGCTTTGCGGCGCAAACCGGAGATATTGTCGCCCCAGCAATGGAGAAATTGCAGCGCAAAAAATTAGATGCTATTGTCGCCAATCCCATCGACAAACCCGGAGCCGGCTTTGGCAGCGACACCAACGAAGCGGTTTTCCTCGACAATCGAGGACGCGAGTTACGGGTTCCATCTTGTAGTAAACTACAACTGGCACATCATCTATTTGATTGGGCGATGTAGGGTGTGGGGTATGGGGTTTTTTTAGGGTGTAGGGTGTAGGGTGTGGGGTGTAGGGTTTTTTTAGGGTGTAGGGTGTAGGGTGTGGGGTGTAGGGTTTTTTTAGGGTGTAGGGTGTAGGGTGTGGGGTGTAGGGTTTTTTTAGGGTGTAGGGTGTAGGGTGTGGGGTGTAGGGTTTTTTTAGGGTGTAGGGTGTAGGGTGTGGGGTGTAGGGTTTTTTTAGGGTGTAGGGTGTAGGGTGTGGGGTGTAGGGTTTTTTTAGGGTGTAGGGTGTAGGGTGTGGGGTGTAGGGTTTTTTTAGGGTGTAGGGTGTAGGGTGTGGGGTGTAGGGTTTTTTTAGGGTGTAGGGTGTAGGGTGTGGGGTGTAGGGTTTTTTTAGGGTGTAGGGTGTAGGGTGTAGGGTGTGGGGTGTAGGGTGGGAATGGGAATGGGGATAAGGAGAAAGTATGATTGGGCTCAGCCCTTGCCGCAGGGTAGGATGAAAAAAATTTAGGACTTACGCATAGACTCTATGAATAGGGGCGATCGCGAAGCGTCTCCGTAAGGAGAATCGCGGGGGGATTTCCCCTACAAATACTAGATATGGATAGTTTGCGTAAGTCCTGAAATTATTCCGCCCTTGTCCCCCCTTGTCCCCCCTTGTCCCCCCTTGTCCCCCCTTGTCCCTTGTCCCCCCTTGTCTCCCCACACCCCACACCCCACACCCCACACCCCACACCCTAAAAAAACCCCACACCCCACACCCCACACCCTAAAAAAACCCCACACCCCACACCCCACACCCTAAAAAAACCCTACACCCTACACCCCACACCCTACACCCCACACCCTACACCCCACACCCCACAATATGATTCCCAGCTACGATCGCGCCTA